>NZ_JAGGNU010000002.1 GCF_018614915.1 Variovorax paradoxus
CAGGCTTGAGCCTGTATCGGCATTCACTCGCGCTGGCCAGGCCGAAGCTCACCGAGCGAGCGGGGCATCCGAACTTCACACCCCAGTAGCGCGTCGCGGCGGAGTAGGGCCCTTGGACGTTCGACGATTGCCCTTGCTGGAGCAGGTCACGCACAGGGCGGCCGAAAGTGGTCGACCCAAGTCCGCTGAAAGGACCGGCGTCTGTGCAGAGGTTGAAGGAGCAGCGAGCGCGTACCTGGGCCTCGAGGCGCCGGGCCTCTGGGAAGGATTGACGCGCTGACGCGATGCCATGACAACGCTCCTGGGCCGGGCCGCGGCCTTGACGCCGTGCACGCTGGCGCCCCGCGTGGGGCAGTCACCGCTGGGGTCGAGCGGGCAATAAAGCGCCCTTATCCCGCCACCAACTCGACCAGCGCAGCCCCGCCACCACGCGCTCCATTTGCGCTGGGAACTCGCGCAAGCGCGTGCGCTTGGTCGTCAGGTTCATGCCCAGATCGGTTTCCTTCAATGATCAGGTCGCAAGCAGATTCGGCGCCGGGTTATGCAGAGCGTCCCTAGAAAGAGAGCTAGGGAGATGCTGATTAATGAACGATGCCGCCGGATCTCAGGACATCACGACGCGATGCAGTTGCGATTCCGGTCGACTTTGCGCCGTGAGGTCGGCCCGCCGGGCGTTTTGCGCCTCTTGCGAGGCCACTTTCGGCGTTCAAGACGCACCTCGGGCATGAGCGGCCAATAGCGACCTCTTGGCGATGACCAGATTGGCCAGTCCGAACAGGCTGAACAGCTGCGCCTCGTTCTTCGCAAGGCCCTTGTAGCGGGTCTTCTTGTGACGAAACAGGTTCTTGATCACATGGAACGGATGCTCGACTTTGGCCCTCACGCTCGCCTTCAGCTTCTCGGCCTTCTCCAGCAGGCGCGCCCACTTGCGCTTCGGGTCCAGCTGCCGGCGCTTGCCCGGCTGCATCGCTACGTGCCACTGCGGGCCTTGCGCTTCTTCGCGCTTGTGCACGCCCCGGTAGCCGGCATCGCCGAAGGCCACCGTCTCCTCGCCGTGCAGCAGCGCGCCTGCTTGCGTCACGTCGTTGACGTTGGCCGCCGTGCCCACCACCGTATGTACGAGGCCCGATTGGGCATCCACGCCCACATGGGCCTTCATGCCGAAGTGCCAGGCGTTTCCCTTCTTGGTCTGATGCATCTCGGGATCGCGCGTGTTGCCCGCGTTCTTGGTCGAACTGGGCGCCGCGATGATGGTCGCGTCCACGATGGTGCCCGCGCGCATCAGAAGCCCCTGCTCGGCAAGATGGGTGTTGATCTCGTCGAACAGCGCCTTGGTGAGGTCGTTGTCCAGCAGCAGTCGCCTGAACTTCAGCAGCGTGGTGGCATCGGGCACCGACTCGCGCGACAGATCGATGCCCACGAAGTCGCGCAGCGCCTGGCTGTCGTATAGCGCGTCTTCCAGCGCCTCGTCGGCCAGGCCGTACCACTGCTGGAGGCAGTACATGCGCAGCATCCTGGGAACGCCGATCGGCTGTCGGCCGACGCGTCCCCTCGTGGGGTACAGCGGCTCGATCACGGCGATCAAACGAGACCACGGCACGACGCGTTCCATGTCGGCCAGAAACTTCTCGCGCCGCGTGCGCTTCTTCTTCATCGCGTACTCGGCACTGGCAAAGCTGCGTTGGGTCATCGTCGTGCTTTCCTCGTCATCGGCTTCATCGTCAACGCATCTCAACCCCGCAGCGGCGACGCGGGATCGAATAAATCAGCGTCTCCCTAGCCGACCACTTTCGGCCATTTAGGCGATAGCGTGGCACGGGGTCACCGGCTAAGTGATTGATAAATAGGGAAAAACTCTCGGTCACGATTAAGGCGAATATCCGACTCTCGGCCAAAACCATGCGAAGTTGCCTGTGAATCTCGGTCGATGAAACGGCTCACTTCATAGGAGAGAGTTTCCGGGACGGCCGTGCGCTTGGCCAAACTCGTGCGAATCGAGCGGCCAAACCGTCCGCTAAGTCACACCTGCTGTTGGGAAACAAAGCATAACGGTGCCGGAATCCGTCGTAATGGTTAATTTCAAGATAGGCCGCGATATGGTTTATTTGTCGAAAGTGGCCTGCTAGCAACGAGTTAGGAGGCCTTTTTGTTGTTCGACCTTCGCAACACGCCGGGCTCTGGGCGCGGTGGAAGGATCCGGCGACGGGCAGTGGGCCAACAGCTTCACCATGCTGACCATCAACGCCGACACCCATTCGCTTTTCAAGGAGATGCACCGGCCGGACCCGAAGCGGCCGCCGCACATGCAGGACAAGCGCATGGTGGTGATCCTGCCGGAGGCGCAGTACGAAGAACGGCTCGACGCGCCGGCCGAGCGCTCGCGCGACTTCCTGAACCAGTTCCCGGCCGAGCGCTTGGTGATGACGCCAGAGCCGCTGCCGGCCAAGTTGGCGAAGGCCAAGCCGGAGCGGGCGCAGCCGAAGCAGCCGCCCACAGAGCCGACGCTGTTCTAGCGCCGGCAGCGGCTTGCCGAGCTCCAATCAACACCTCGTCAGGCGCAAGCGGCCGTCGGCCGTCTGCAACGTGCCGTCAGGATGTTCGACGAGCACATCGCCGGTTATTGCGGAGTAGAACAGCGGCGGCCCCTCAGCGGGTTCCACGTTGACCGACACCGTCCAATTGAATTTGCGAATCTCGCGTGCGCGCTCGACCACCGTATGCTCAACGCCCATTTGATCCACCGCTTTGAACCGGTGGATCTCTCGGAAACACGTCCGTTGCGTAGAGCGCGGCATCTTGCTTTACTGCAGCCAGGTCTTGGCCGAGCCCGGATCGATACTCGCGAACACCGCTTTGAAGACGACATGAGCCTCCGGATTGCATACGCAGGGGGCGCCTTCGGCTCCGCATTTGCATCCGCCGTTGGTCAGCATGTCGGTGGGTCTATCCTCGTGGTCAGCACAGACACAGCCGGAGCCTCGGCAGATGGGGCAATTCGGATCGGTCATGGGCGGGATGCTGCGAGTTATCTCCTGAGGGGTTGGGCGACCGGAACCGGCCGCTCAGCAGGACATGCGGAACCTGCCGATCGAATCCTGCAGTCGCTGGCGCCGGGGGTTGTGCAGCAGCAGGAGCCGCCCGACGGGCAGGCTTCCGCTCTTTCCCCAAACCCGAAGGTTCTTTGCATCTGAGCGCACCCGAATAGCGCCAACACCACGGCCAAATTAAGCAATGCTTTCATGTTGCTGCTCCTTGAAAAGGGGGATGTAAATCTGGTTTCGAGCGAGCTTCCCGGATGTAGGTGGCGTCCGTTCCTCGACGTGGGCGTAGGCGGATTGCAAGAGGGCTTGCTGCACGGTACGTTTTGCCGCATGGCCAGGCCCCGCAGCACCTCACCCAGAATGCCGCCGGAGGCCGTCAAGGCCGACATGCCGACGAAGCTCTCGCCGGTCCTGGCCACGCTGGTCGACAAGCCGCCGCCGCGGCCGGACGAGTGGCTATTCGAGATCAAGTTCGACGGCTACCGCATGCTGGCGCGAATCGATGCTGCGGGTGCGCCTGATCAGCCGCAACGGCCTGAACTGGAGCTCGAAGATGCCGCACCTGGTGCGCGCGATCGAGGGCATGAAGCTGCGGCCCGGCTGGCTCGATGGCGAGGTCGTGACGCTGAACGAGCGCGGGCTCACGGACTTCAACGCCCTGCAGAACGCCTTCGACAACGCACGCACGCAGCGGATGATCTACTTCTTCTTCGACGTGCCGTTCTATGGCGGCTATGACCTGCGCGCCGTGCCGCTGGTCGAGCGCCGAGCCCTGCTGCAGTCGATCTTGGCCAAGCCGCCGGAGCCGATCTGCTTCAGCGAGGCTTTCGACGCGCCGCCGCAGGACATCATCGCCTCAGCCTGCGAACTCGGCCTCGAGGGCATCATCGGCAAGCGCAAGGCCAGCCGCTACCCCTCGCGCCGCTCGCCTGACTGGATCAAGCTGAAGTGCAGCAGGCGCCAGGAGTTCGTGATCGGCGGCTACACCGACCCGCAGGGATCGCGCACCGGCTTCGGCGGCCTGCTGGTCGGCTACTACGATGAGGCCGGCGAGCTCATCTACGCGGGGAAGGTCGGTACCGGCTTCAACGAGCAGATGCTGCGCGATCTCCTGAAGCGCATGCAGGCCCTGGCCACGGACCAGCGGCCGTTCAAAGATCCGACGGAGAACGACCGGCGCTCGCATTGGGTCGAGCCGAAGCTCGTGGCCGAGGTGGTGTTCACGGAATGGACGCCGGACGGGCGCATTCGGCACCTATCGTTCAAGGGCCTGCGCACCGACAAGCCGGCCAAGGCCATCACTCGCGAGAAACCTGCCGCCTGAGCATTCCCGCGCAGGATGCCGGCTGCCATCTGCGCAGTGTGAAGACCACCGACAAATACGACACTGGTCCCCATGGCCGCCGTCGCTCCCATCGACAGACCACCGGCAAGACCAAATGGACCTGCTCTGCTCTGCTCTGCTCAGCCCGGCGCCAACGAGTACTTCCGTCCCAAAGCGTGCTTCACTTTGCTGCAACGAAGCCAAATTCCGTAGGCTCCACGCAGGTAAGCTCAACGGAGCAAGAGCATCGCGAACCGATGGCTGGTGGTCGGCGCCAAAGATAAGAAGTGTTTGCGGATTCAACCGGTCGGTGCAACACATTGACAACCTGTGGAGGTCAGAACTCGGCGACCGCAACCTGCACAGGGGCGTCGCCGAGATCGCCGGCTACCGGGTGGCCGGCCTGGGTGGCATCTTCAGAGGCAAGATCTGGAATCCCGCTGAGCCGAGAGAGCAGGCGTCGTTCCCGCCGCCCGAGCACCTGCAGCGCTCCATCGATCGCCGCCGAGCGCCACAGAGAAATGGCGCGGAGGTATCGCCCGTCGCCATCGATCGAGCATCTTCTGCGACGAATACGAAGCCATGCCCGCGCTCAAGGCGGACATCCTGGTGTCGCACGAGGCGCCGGCGGCGCACCCCTTCGGCTTTGCCGCGGTGGACGAGCTGGCGATCTCGCTCGGCGCGCGACTCGTGGTGCATGGCCACCAAAGACCATTGACCACCGCGCCGAGGGCCTGATGGACGGGGCCGCGCCGTTTCGCGCCTTCGGCGTGGACAAGGGTTCGCACCTCGGTTGGCCATTGGATGAAAAAGGTGCGAAATGATCCTATTCCTCGATTTCGACGGCGTGCTGCATCCAGAAGGGGAAGGCCACTTGCCCAGAGACGGCACGGACTTCTGCTTCCTGCCGAGTCTCGAGGCGCTCCTGCGCGAATTCCCGCACGTGCACATCGTCATCAGCTCGAGCTGGCGCCAGCGGCTGGCCCTCGAGGCGTATTCCTTGCTGAGTGTTTCAATACAAGCAGGGAGAACGGAAATGGCGAAGGGCTTTGCGCTCTAACCTCGTGCGATCACCAGCAATCCGCCCATCATCAACGCGCCGCCGAGCAGCTTCGCAGGGGTGAGCGACTCTCCAAGCAGCAACCACGCCAAGAGGAGCGCCACCACAACGCTGGCCTTGTCGATCAGGGCTACGGTGGAGACCTCGCCGAGCTTGATCGCCTTGTAGTAGAAGACCCACGATCCCGCAGTCGTCACGCCCGACAGACCCAGCCACATCAGATTGCGCCAAGAGAGTGAACGTACTTGGTCGATAGGGACAACTACAGAGGCGAAGATCAGGACGAATGCAAAGACGAAGCACGTCCGCACAGCAAGTCCGAGGTCACCCGAGATGCCCACAAGTCCGAGCTTCGCAATCACTGACGTGAACCCGGCGAAGGCCATCGAGATGATCGCGTACAGAATCCACTTTTCCACTGCGTGCCTTTCTTTCGTGCTGACGATCAATTCTGTCTGCGAGAATCGCCTGAACCGACCGTGGGCCATCTCATGCGTGATGGTGGGCGGCGTATCGGCATCGGGCTTGCAACGCCAGTTGCGGCCATCCCGAATATCGCAGTCGGTGACTCACCGAAGACTTGCCGAGGCCTCGTGACTGTTTGAGGTTTCGCCAAGGCTCGTCTGCCCATTTCTCGCTTTGCGCCCGGCTCCGGAGAGCCGAACTGAGGTTGCCGGCCGGTTCAAAGCCTAGCGGGTATCGTTGCGCCGATCATCGGCGCAAAATTCGGCCCAAAATTGTTGTTGCCAAAGGGGTAGAGCTGAGAAATCGATCCATCCAGAAAGAGGGCATCGCGACAACCTATTTTTCCGCGCAGCTGTTGGGCGAAGTCATGGAAGTTGATGGGAGCGCGGCTTCTCGCGAGCACGATCTCGGTACCGGTTATCACGCACACTGCGTTGCGCACCACGCGGTTCTCCGAGCCCGGCGTGAACAAGGGATTGATCTCGGTATCCCGCAACAGGATCGGGCCGGATTGGGTGGCGTATCGGATCGTGGACAGCTGCTTCTCTGTATCTGCAGAAATTTCATCGGTCGTCAGGATTTTTGCTTCATTGTCCGACAGCAAGAAGGCGCCGTTCGGCTGCAAATAAAAGTTGCCGTAGGCCTGCTTGCGGACATTGAGCTTGCGCAGCACTTGGCCGGCTTCGACATACAAGCCAATCGGCCGTAAGTCCTCCCCGTAGATGCCTGCATTGGTGGCACAGACCAGCGTTTCGCCGCGCGTGGCCAGCCAAGCGCTGAGTCGGTGAAAACTGCCAAACACCAAGCCATTGGGATCGCGCCAAAAAGTACGAACATGATCCCGGCCCAATCTCAGGTGGCAGGTGTCGATGGCTAGACCATCGGTCCCGTAAGTTGCCAGCTCGGCCGCCGCGGCACCACGCAAGGCGAGCAAGGTGCAGCACACACACATCAAAGATCGCAGGGGCGTTGAGCGTGGTTTTGTCGGCATGGAATCAGTCAACGGGTGCGGCGCTAGTTCTGATAGAAAAAATCTGCTCTGGGTCAGATTGAACGATGTGCCGAGTAAGGTGTGCCGATGCACGGGTGTTTGGCGAGAGGGACGTCAAGGTGCGCCGAATGCCCTGTCAGTGCCCTCCCGCTTTGTGCGGCCATGTTCGAGCGGCGGCATGGCGCCATGTCCTCGCTGCCATGCGTGGTCGGCAAGCGCGAGCATCTGCTGGTCGCCTCGACCATCGTCGTATGCGAAAAGCACGTGCGGCCGATAGTCGGCGGGCCATCGTTGTAGTCGTCGTACTTTCTCAGGTCCGCAGCAATTCGGCGAGGCCAGGCAGCCGGAGAAACCGCCAGCTCGGAACGCCAGCTCGGTCGCGAGAACTGCATCGAAGCCAGCGCCTGCGGCAACGCGTCAGGTAAAGCGTGGGAGCCGCGCTGACAAGTACCAGCTGATGGCCGCGGCGCTTGTGCTCCTGGATCCTGACGGCCATCTCCGGGCGGATCAGGGCGGGCAGCTTGCGGGTCGCGTATTGCAGTGCCGCGCTCTCCAGCTCTCTTCGTGAAAGGCCACCAATGGTCGCCGCCAAAAAACGTGCCTTGACACGGACCTGTCGCACCCGCTGTCAACGATCGACGGCAAGGCCAAGCAAGCAGCGATGTCGAACCGTGCGCGGCAAAAATTTGGTGGCTCTGCATGGGATGATCATCAAATGCTCGCTCCAGCATTGTCGAGTGCATTGCCTTGCTGGCTCCTGACCATGTTCGCACGGCAGCCGTGGGAACGTTGCGAGAAAATTGGAGTCGAAGTGGTCAGCGCCTATGAACGACACTATCAATACTGATATTGCGCCCATGCGCCTGAACACGAGTTCGGTCTGCGCCCCAGAGGCCCGATCGGCGGCGCTTCAGGCCATCGAGCGTCCGCTCGGATCGGGACGAACCTGATGGGATTGGTCAGGATGCGCGGCGCCCTAAAACTAGAATCATTCGGATGCTGGCCCCTCGCGCTCATCGACTCTTAACTCGCGCGTGCGAAAGCCTGGATGACTTCAGCGCGCGCACGTTCGTCCTTGCTGAAAACTACCGATGAGCGTGCGGGATTCCTTCGCTGAATTGCACTCGTGCCATCCGGCCGCTCGGCGCACCGCCGTGCTCCTCTTGCACGGACTATGCAGCACGCCCGACGAATTGCGTCCGGTCGAGTCCTCGCTGCGCAGCCGCGGCTACGCGGTGCAGCCCTTGGTGATCGAGGGCTACTCCTTCGACGTACAAGCCAAGGTCCAGCGCGCAGCGCCCTGGGTCGAATGGATCGACATCATCGAGCGCCAGGTCGATGCACTTCGCACGACACACGACCGCGTGTTGCTCGTTGGAATTTCCGCCGGCGCGTCGCTCGCACTTGGAGCTGCGATCCGCTGCGGCGACCGCATCGACGGCATGGTGCTGATGTCGACCACGCTGCGCTTCGACGGATGGTCGATCCCGCGGCTGCACTTCATGCTGCCGCTTGCACTCTACACGCCGCTCGGCCGCTTCTGGCGCTATCGCGAGCGGGCGCCTTATGGCGTCAAGAACGAACGGGTGCGTGCATGGATCGAGCGTGAGTTGCGCACCCGCCGCATCTCGAGTGCGGGCAGCTCTGTGATCGGGATCGATCATCTGCGCGAGCACACCCGACTCATCCGCCATGTGCGTGGCCAGCTTGACAGCGTCACCTGTCGGCAGGTGCTGGCGCTGCACGCTCGCGACGACGAGATCGCGAGCGTTGCCAACCTCGACATCCTTGCGCGCGGCCTGCGCTGTTCGACGTTGCGCTTCGTTGTGCTGGGCAACAGCTTTCACATGATCACCATCGACAACGATCGCCAACAGGTGGTTCAAGAAACCGTCACCTTCGCCGCTTCCTTCGCGCACGGCGCCGCATGAAGGCGCGGAACGCCTTCGCTTTTTTCAAAGGAGACCGTATCCATGAGTTCCATGACCTTCGACGACATCGCAAGGATCCTGGTGACCGACTTTCATCTCGAGCCCGCGCTCGTGCGTCCCGAGGCCGCTCTGGCCGAGCTCGACCTCGACTCGCTCGCGCTCATGGAGTTCGTATTTGCAGTGGAGGATGCGTGCCACCTGCGCATTCCCGAAGAACTGCTCGACCCGCGCGAGGCAGGCATCACGCTGCAACGCCTGTGCGAGGTGATCGACCAGGTGGCAGCCGCACCGGCGGGCACTGTTCCCGCCCACCCATGAGGGCAGACGATGCAAGTGCCGGCGCCCGGGCCGGCCAGCGAAGCAACCCGGGGACACATGCCGTGCCGGTTGCGGTGTCGGGCATCGGCTTCATCACGCCGCTGGGTCGAACGGTGGAGGCTTTCGACGACGCGTTATTCGAAGGCCGCTCCGCCGTGCGGTCGGAAGCGCTGACGCTCGAGGGAACCGACCCCATGCTGCTTGCGGTGGCGTCTTGCGATTTCAATTCCGCGAACGTGCGCAGCACGTCGCGCCTGCCGCTCGACCGCGGTACCGCGATGGCGTTGACCGTTGCGCAGGAGGCGGTCGCACAAGCCGCCTTCGCGACCGGTGCGCTCGACCCCGACCGGCTGGGCGTGTTCTGGGGCAGCGGCATTGGCGGCTGCGCCAGTTTCGACGCCACCGCCGCGATGCTCTACGGCGAGCATCGGCGCTTGCGCCCCACCACCGTCCTGACGGTGATGCCGAACGCGGCGGTCGCGGAGATCGCCTTGCACTTCGGCGCCCGGGGTTCGGCCATCGGCTATGCCTGCGCCTGCGCCTCGTCGGCCGTCGCGATTGGCGAAGCCATGCGTGCCATCCGGGGCGGATGGCTGGACGTGGCCATCGTCGGCGGCCACGAAGCGATGCTCACGCCAGGGCTGATGACCAGCTGGCATGCGATGCGCGTGCTGGCGCCGCCGCAGAACGCGGCTGCGGCGGCCTGCCGCCCGTTCTCCGGCGACCGAAGCGGCTTCGCACTCGGCGAAGGCGCAGCCGCACTGGTTCTTGAATCCGAGTCCCATGCACGCACACGCGGCGCGACCGTGTCCGCGTCGCTGGTTGGCTACGCGACCAACTGCGATGGCAGCCACATCACGAACCCCAGCCCGGACGGCCAGGCGCGTGCCATGCGCGCAGCCTTGCGCGATGCCGGCCTCGGGGCTGGCCAGATCGGACATATCAACGCTCACGGCACCGCCACGTCAGCGGGTGACGCAGCCGAGGCGGCCTCGATTCAAGCCGTATTCGGTCGCACGGTGCCCGTGAGCGCGACCAAGGCCATCCACGGCCACCTGATGGGGGGTGGAGGCGCGGTGGAACTCATCGCCGCGCTGCGATGCCTGGAGCGCGGGGCATTGGCGCCAACCGCGAACCTTGTCGCGCCCGATGCGGCCTTCGACCTTGACTTCGTCATCGGGTCCGCACGTGAAGCTGGAGACCTGCGATATGTACTGTCCAACTCCTTCGCCTTCGGCGGCACCAATGCGGTGCTGATCGCAGCGCGGACGCTGTAGTCCTCGGCCATGCCCGAATGCCGTCCAGATCTTTCGGGCCGAAGGCAGCGGTCGCCATTGATGCATGCACCCCAGCGCCACGACAGCCAGCGTCAGTAGCTGGTCAGTGGATTGCAACGATAAAGAACTGCATGACCACAGCACGACGCCCAGCTTGATCCCTCTGCTACGCAGGCGAGTTGGTCGACGCACCGGCGTCGATCAACTCGTGTGAAACCACATCGAAGTATCCTGGTTCTCGCTTGTGCAGTTCTCTCTGGATGCGCGCATTCATCGAGAGATCCGTTCGAGCAATGGAATCGAGCCGCGTTCGCGCTGAACGAAGCACTTGACGACGCCGTTGTCCGTCCTGTTGCAGCGCACTACAGCCGAGTCGTGCCCGAGCCCGTGCGCCGCGGCATCGCCAACATGAGCGCCAACCCGGGCGATGCGACGTCCGCCATCAATGGTCTCCTGCAGGGGCACATGGATTATTTCCTGGACGACCTCACACGTTTCGGTGTCAACACCAGCATCGGCTTGCTGGGGTTCTTCGATGTGGCCTCCGAGATGTCCATAGAGAGCCATCACCTGAACTTCTCCCGCACGCTGCGGACCTGGGGTGTCCCCGCAGGACCGTACATCGTGCTTCCCTTGCTGGGCCCGTCGACGCTTCGCGCCGTGGTGGCCTTGCCGCTTGACAGTCAGGGCTCGGTCGTGCGCTGGGTGCATGCGCCCGCCGCGCGGCTGGCCGTTGCCGGGCTCGACACCACGAGCCGGCGCGCTCAACTTCTGCCGCTGACCCGTATCGTTGACGAGATGGCGCTGGACAAGTATTTGCTCGTACGGGACGGCTATCTGCAACGGGAAGGCGTGCCATCGGAACCATCCGAAGAGCGCAGCGACGCACCGGACAACGCACCCACCGGCCCGTAGGCATTTGCCCGCTCAGGTGCCCATCTCACGCCGTTCAAGAGTCTCGGGCGTCTGCTGCGAGGAGGCCGGGGCGGCGTCGAGACAGGCACGTCGGTGCTCGAACGCGGCTTCGCGCTGCGCGAGTTCCTGGCCATGCCAGCGCTGCAGCATCGCGCCCACAGTATTAGGCGAGCCGCCGCCACGAGGGCAGCACCCTGTCCCAGGCGCTCTCCGGCGCCTGGACTAGGCGCAGGTAGAGGAAGGCGATCCACGGCAGGCTGAGCCCGATCGCGGCGTCGCGCATCGCTGAATTGACGCTGGTGGCGACCAGCAGGATCAGCATCGCGACGAATGCCAGCCGACCCGCAAGGTCATGCCGCCGCCACGCGAGCCGCAGGCCGGCGAGCACGATAAAGAGCAGCGTCAGCAAGCCGGGAATGCCCGCCTGCGCCCCCATCCACAGAAAGTCGTTGTGCGGCATGTTGTAGTCGTATAGCAGCTTGGGGCCGCGCCGGTGCCACTGGGTGGTCCAGCCGCCGATGCCCCAGCCGGTCCATGGCTGGTCGAGCATCATGCGCGTCGTTTCTCGGTACATGTGGAAGCGCACCACCCAGCTGCCCTCCGACACCGCGCCGCCCTGTGCGGCCTCGATCTCCTGCACCCCCAGCCTGAACTTCTGCTGCACCGACGGCGCCTGCCACACCAGCGCACCGGCCACGGCGCCGGCGACGCAGATCGCCGCCGCCAGCACGCCCAATCGGCCGCGCCACTGGTGCACGCAGGCGGCGAACACCGCCGCCAGCAGGCCCAGCAACGAGGTGCGCGACGGCAGCGCCAGCGTCACCACGACCGCCATGGCGACAACCAGTGCGAACGCAGGACCGACCTTGAGCCAGCGCAGGCGCGCGTCGCCCAACTGCGCCAGCCCCCACACCGCCGCGGACGCGCCGAGCAGCGCGAACAGCAAGGCATCATTGATGGACTTGTTGCCCTTCATCACCGCGACGTTGTGCCAGAGAATCCAATCCGGCAAGACCAGTGTGTGCGTCAAGACCAGCGCGAGCAGTGCGAGGAAGGCCGCGATCAGGAAGCCGCGCAGCGCCCAGACGGCCTCCTCGTCGGACAGGACGAGCGTGATCGCCATCGTGGTCGCGATGCGCAGGCCGTGCCAGACATTCGACGCGGTCTCCGGATAGTGCGGCCGCAGCGCAAACACCACGAGCGTCCACCCCACATAGGCCGCGAGCGGCCAGCGAAGCGGATGCACGCGCAGCCGCGCCATGCGTTCGCCCCCCTCACCGGCTGCCATCAGCGCGGCGAGCACCACCACGGCCCCGAGGTAGTTGGCGCCAACCGGCATGAAGACAACCAGCGCCCACAGAAAAACCGCGGCTTTGACGAGCTGCGCCCTATGCATGGACCGGGTCGTCGGCTCGCGAGCGCCACAGGTGCGAAAGAGGACGCAGGAACACGGCCCCGGACTTCATCTCCATCGGAAACGCGATCGTGCTCAGCACCGTGTATTCGTCTCGCCGCGCCGGGCCATGGGGAACCCACGGCGCATCGCCGAGCGAGGGATGGCACACCACCACGTCGCCCGTGCGGCAACCGTCGATCCACTGCCGCAGCCGCTCGCGGTAGACATCGGCAGTGCCCGTGAAATCGTAGATGCCGAGCAAGGCGCGGCTGGTCGGGATGCCTCGGCGCGCCGCGAGCTCGAGCAGCCTCGCGCCGCCGAGTGCAAAGACGATGTCGGACTTGGTGGGCGCGATCGCTCGCGGCGCGGGCGGCGCCGTGCTGCGCAGCCATGGCGCGGCCGCGCCGTAGCGGCTCGCGATTTCCTCGGTCAACATGTCGACCACCACCGGCAGCTGATGGACATGCCGATGCCCGTCCACGAAGGCGGGCGGACGGCCGAGCCCATCTTCGAAGCGCGCCAGCTGGCCCCTGATCTCGGCCCGCACGGCCGAAGGGCGAAGCAGGCCCAGATGGCTTCGGGCGATCAGTCCGCCCAGGCCAGGTTCGGCCAGCCGGCCCTCGGGCGGAGGACTCAGATCAAGATGGAGCCCGACATCGAGGCAGGACGGATCGATGTCGCGCAGGCCGCGCAGGCCCGCGGCCCACGCGTCGCGGCGGACCATGCAGGAGGTGGCGGAAATCTTCCGGCCGGCCAGTTCGAGCACGGCCGCATTGATGCCCTCGGTCATGCCGAAGTCGTCGGCACACACGCAAAGATATCGAGGCGCATGTTCGTTCATTGCGGCGCTGCGGCTCCGGGCGCGTCCAGGCAGCGGCGGTCGCGCGTCACGCTTCCGGCAAATCGCCAAACGGCCGCCTCCTGGCTCACGGCAACCAGGCGGGCCTGCGCCAGCCATGGGTGGGCCAGCACGGCATTGGAAGGTCCGATCAGCCACGTCGCGCGCGGCACGCACAGCGCCTCATGAAGACGGAAGGTGTCGACCAGCAGCGTCGATCCGCGTTCGGGCTCGAAGCGCGCGGCATCGTGAAGTTCCTTGCGCCAGTCGTCGCGCCGCTCCACGACGGCGGGCGTCCAGTCGGTCGCAACCATGACCGGTTGTCGCAGTGCCCAATTGAAGGGCAGTTCGTAGTAGTAGGCATCGAGCATCAGCACCTGCTCGTCCGGCGCCACGGCAACGCCTGCGGGAAGGCGCAGGCGATGGCCGGGCTGCACGACGTACACGCCCACGACGACGACGGATGCCAGGCAGACCAGACAGGACAGCGCGGCCGTCCAGCGCAAGGGCGGCGACAGCGGGCCCGGGCCCTTCATCGCGGCCGGCACGTCCCGCACGATCAGGTACGCCAGCGGCGGCAGCGCAGGCAGCACATACCCGATCAGCTTGGAACGCGGAACGGAAAAGAACAGGACGATGCAGAGGCACCAGATCAGCATGAGCCAGTCGACATCGGACAGCGGCGTCCTGCCGTCTCGCGCGCCGCGGCGGGCCAGCGCCAGCCAACCGATCCACGGCAGCGTGAGTCCTGCCATCACCGGCAGGTAGAACCAGAAGGGGTGCTCGTTGTTGAAGCCCGAGGAGGCGAAACGCCTGACATGCTGCGTCACGACGAAGTAGTCGAAGAAAGCCGGATAGCGCATCTGCATGAACACGAACCAGGGGCCGGCGATCGCCAGCAACAGGGCCCACCCCGGGGGCCAAGCCATCAGCCAGGCCGCGCGGGGACGGCGCGTTGCCACGCACCAGACGAGGAAGACCGTGCCGGGCAGCACCAGGCCGATCAGGCCTTTCGCGAGCATGCCGAGCGCCGCGAAGAAGAACGCGCCGGCCAGCGCCGTGCGCCACGCTCCGCCCTGCGCCTTGGACAGGCTCGCATGCGCCGCCAGCAGCACGGTGGCGCTGATGCAGCCGGCCACCAGCATGTCGAGGTTGGCGAACTGCGCCCCGAGGTAGAAGAAGGGCATCGTGACCAGCACCAGCACGGAAAGCTTCGCGCTCGCCGCATCCGCCCAGCGGCGCAGGAACAGCAGCAGGCCGAGCGCCGCGAGGGCCGCGCCGAGGATCGACGGCAGCCGTGCCGGCCATTCCGAGCTGCCCAGCACTGCCATTGCCGCAGCGCTGATCCAGTAGAAGAGCGGCGGCTTGTGAAAGAAGGGCAAGCCGTCGAGCCGCGGCACCAGCCAGTTGCCGCTTTGAAGCATCTCGAAGGCCACGCCGACGTAGCGCCCTTCGTCGGGTGCCATCAAGGGCCGGAAGCCGGCCGTGACGGCCAGCCACAGGACGATGGCCGCGAGCATGGCACCGGCCTGCACAAAGGCCCTGGAGCCGCGCGACAGCCTCATGACTGCTGCCCGTCCAGGCCCTGGCCCAGATCCTTCTTCACCACGTAGAGCGGCCGCTCCTTCACCTCCTCGAAGATGCGCGCCACGTATTCGCCGACGATGCCGGTGGAGATCATCTGGATGCCGATGAAGAACATGAGACTCACCACGATCGTCGTCCAGCCTGAGACGTCGTTGCCTATCAGTAGGTGCTCGATGACCAGGTAGAGGCCGTAGGCGAAGGCCGGCACGGCCAGCATGAGGCCGACCACGCTGACCAACCGCAGAGGCCAGGTGGTGAACGAGGTCAGCCCGTCGACCGCCAGACTGAACAGGCGCATGGCGCTGAAGCTGCTCTCCCCCCGCGCCCGGGGACCGGGCGTGTAGGGCAGCGCGACGGCATCGAAGCCGACCCAGGCGTACAGGCCTTTCATGAAGCGGGTACGCTCCGGCAAGCTCAGCAAGGCCTCCACCACCCTGCGGTCCATCAGGCGGAAATCCCCGGCATCCCTGGGCAGTTCGAAGCGCCGGGACGAATTCACGAGGCGGTAGAAAAGGCCCGCACCCAGCCGCTTGAACCTGCGCTCGTCGCTGCGCTCCTGCCGCACCGTGTAGACCACGTCGGCGCCGTTCTGCCAGCGCGCCAGCATGCTCGCGATCAGCGATGGCGGGTGCTGCAGGTCGCCGTCGAGCACGACGACGGCATCCCCGCCCGCCGCCCTCAGGCCGGCAGTGAGCGCTGCTTCCTTGCCGAAGTTGCGCGACAGGCCGATGTATCGAAAACCCGAGAGCTGGCACCACGCCTCTGCCACGGCGGCCGTGCCGTCGGTGCTGCCGTCGTCGACCACGATGATTTCCCAGTCCAGATGCGTGGCCCACAAGACCTCTTCGAGTCGTGCAAGCAGTTCATTGAGGTTGCCTGCTTCGTTGAAACAGGGGATCACGCAGGAGATGCTGCGTCCCGCCGGCACGCGCGCCCTGCGCTCGCAGCGAGCGGCACTCTCGCCGTCCAGGGGACGCTCGATGTCGAGGATGTCCCCCATCGTCTGCACGGAACCGTTCATGGCGGTCTCCCTTCAAGCAAGCGGCTGGCCCCAGCGCGCAACCCTCAGTGCGACATGACGGCAGAGCCGCTGGAGCCCGGCGAAGATGCCCATCATCACGACGGCCAGCAAGAGCCCTGCCGCGATGTCGGCCGGGAAATGAACCCCGACGTAGACACGCGCCCAGCCGGTGATCACCGCCAAGGCCGCCACTCCGATGCCCAGGTCCCGAAGCCGGGCACGCAGCAGAAACACGAGGGCGACCGTGAACATCACCGAGGCGTGCGCACTCGGCAGCGATCCGCGCGCGCCATGCGCGATATAGGCAGGGCTCAGGCCCAGCATGAAGGGGCGCGGCAGATTCAGCGCCGCGGCGATGGCGTGCGCCACCATCGCGGTGGCCGCCGCAAAGGCCAGCGCGGCCATCACATAGCCGCGTTCCGACGGCCGCCGCCAGGCGGCCCCTCCCATGAGGGCCATGCCGGCCCAGGCCCCGGCGACCGCGATGGCCGACGCCAGGGGCAGAAGCCACGGACTGGGCTCGAAGCCGGCAGCCATCCATTGAAACAGGGCGAAATTCAGTGTCTTCATACGACCTCTCGCGGTCGGCGAAACAAGAGGCGGCTGTGCGGCGCACAGCCGAACGCACGACGCCGCGGGGCGTCGCTTCTCAGCGCGCGAGGGGAGGTGCGGTCTCCGGCGGTTTTCTGAGCCAGAGCGTGGTGGGCGGGGGTGCACCGCCGGCAGTGGGCACCGGTTCGGGAACGAGGCGCTGCGCCGGTTCGACGACCAGGACCGCGGCCACCGTCAAGGGCAGCAGCAGGAGCAGCCGCGCTCGCAGGTTG
Organism: Variovorax paradoxus; assembly: GCF_018614915.1. Taxonomy (GTDB): domain Bacteria; phylum Pseudomonadota; class Gammaproteobacteria; order Burkholderiales; family Burkholderiaceae_C; genus Variovorax; species Variovorax paradoxus_K. Next base: position 16,989 of record NZ_JAGGNU010000002.1, read on the forward strand.
TTGATGCCGTGCTGCAGCGCATCCGGCAGGTCGATGTTCGCCGCCGAGGACACGAACAGTGTGGTCTCCCGGTCGCTCGGATGGTCCGGGCGCTTGTCGGGTTCGAATTGTGTCGACGCGCTTGCGCTGCGGATGCGGAATCCGGGCTCGTCTTCCCACCCGTCATGACGAAAGTGAACGGCAATGAAGGGCTGGATCGCGGCGAGCAGAACAGCGAGAAAACACCACGCCGCGCAGTGTGTCGCAATGAAGTGGCGAAGGCGCGTGATCGGCATGGCGCCACTCTAGGTGGCGTTTGTTAAAGCAAGCTGAACGCCGGATTCAGCTCTGACGTTTTCCGCTGGCAGTGCAATCGAACCTTCAAGTCATCATCAACTAGTTGCTTGGCAAAGCGGGGGCGTCCATGTACGGTCGCTCGCCAATGCCCGCTTTGCCGAAGGGCAGTCGTACGCTCGTACCCACGCCAACATCGATTCAAGTTGCGGCGACGTGAGTGCCTGGTGGTCTTCGGAGCGCGAGGAGGTGCTGTGATGGTATTCGCCCCTGCCGTCACGCAAGCGTTCAATGCTCGAAAGACTGCACTTGCACGGGCAGCGTCGGAATCTGCCATCGGTAGCTGTCGCTCAGTGCGTTCCGATCTATGCGATCGCCTTGCCAACGGATGTTCAATAGGTCGGCGATCGTCCAACAGGCAAGCCGGGCATGCTCCTGCTCGATCGCGACATCGTCGTGGTTGCTCAGCCACCAGACCTTGTAGCCGGCGGCACGCGCGAGCGCCAAGACGTGCTGGCGTTCCTGCGCTTGCGGCGATCCGACGTTGAACATGTTGCGCAGCGACGGAAGGGTGCTCGCATCGACTGACCAGGCATTGCGCATCACCAGCATCTGATCGCCCAACTGGGCCTTGTGCGCCAGCAGGCGCGGCGTCGTTGCGCGCCCGTAACCGTAGAGCGCCATGTTGTCGCGATTGATGCTGTCGGTGATCACCAGCACGAGCGTCGCGGGGCCGTCCTGCACGAGCACCGGCGCAGCGGCCCTCGCGCGCTCGAGGGCGCGCTCGCGCTCCACCTGCTGATCAGCCCAGCCCGCGCGAAGTGCCTGCACCGATCGGCTCCAGTCGGCCCAGAACAGTGCCGGGTGCAGACGTCGCCAGGGTTTGCTCACATAGGCAATGCCGCTCACGACGAGCGCCGCGCACAGGAGCATCACCGCCCATTGCGGCCAAGCCGCGCCCTGGCGCGCGCCCCGCCGTGCATACCGGCCGAGGATCAGGGCGGCTGCCAGGACAGCGCCGGACCACACCAGCATCGAGCGCCAATGCATCGAGAGGTACTCGGCGCTTTCGCGGCTGTTCGTGTTGGCCGCCGCGGATTGGACCAGCGAACTGTCCGGCGCGGCCTGGTAGGTATCCAGCAGGTAGGCGCGGATCACGCCATCGAGCGCGAATCCCATGGCCCACAACCAGACGGCGCAGCTTCGAATGCGGTGCACGCGCGGACTGCGCACAGGCCAGGCCAACCAAGCAAGGGCAGGTCCGGCGAGCGCCATCAGCTGGATCACGCGCCGCCCGTCATGTCCCAAGGCGATCAGCGTCAGCAGCGTGGCACCCACGGCGCCGCAAGCCAGCAGCGTGTGGCGCTGGGAACCGTGCTGCGCTTGCGAAGAGTGCGGGGAGACGTGGGGCATGGACGGCCAGGGATTCTGGCAGTCCGCGCGCATATCCCTGCAGTGCCCTCAAGCTAACGGGGCATTCATACTTGCCATCCCTTTGGGGAGTAGCCGGCTTCCGCTTCAGGAAGCGCCTGCGTCAACATACTCGCGAAGCGCGGCCTGCCTTCGAGCGTGCTTTCGATCCTCATTGGCGGTTTTCAGGCGTCGGCGTGCGTGATCGTTGCTCCTCATTGATCGGTTCCCGGCCGCTTCTTGACCAGCCATTGGAAGTAGCGGCAGTCGCCGCATAGCACTACTCCGTTCGGCATATTGCTCGGGTACAACTAAGTGCTTAATGTGCTGGCCATCAAAGCTGCCGCCCAGGGATCCGTGAATCTGCGCGCGTAGTTCAACGAGTTCATCGCGCACTGCAGGGCGCTTTCGGGACTGTTCCTATGAAAGCAGAAAACATCCCGTTCCTCATGCCGAGCGCTCTGCCGCTCGAGCCCCTGCTGCTGCCAGAATTGCCAGCCGCGCCGCGGACCAGCATCGCCGTGATCTGCTTCAACTACGGCCGCTTCCTGCCCGAGTGCCTGGACAGCTGCCTGGCCCAGACCGTGCCCGCCGACGAGATCGTGGTGGTGAACGACGGCTCGACCGATGACACGGCGCAGGTGCTGGACGCTTACGCCGCGCGCCATCCGACGGTGCGTGCCATCCATCAGCCCAACGGCGGCATCTGTGCGGCGACCAATGCCGCGATCGCGGCCTGCACCGGCGACGTGGTGGTGCTGCTCGATGCCGATGACGCTATCGCGCCGCAGCGCATCGAGAAGGTTCTGGCTGCACTGCGCCGGCGCGTGGACGGGTACTGGCCAGGCTGGACCCACAACGTGATGCAGCGCTTCTCGGCCACGCAGCCCCACCTGGGCCTCGGGCCTTACCAGCCTGGCGGGAGCGCCCCCGAGGGCTGGCTGGCGCCCGAGACGCTGAAGGCGACCTCCTGTCCCGTGCTCGCGCTGACCTCGGGCCTGGCATTCAGGCGCGACCTGCTGCTGGCCATCGGCCCGCTCGACGACGACCGGCTGATGTACCAGGACCTGCAGCTGTGCACCGCCGCCGCCCTGCTGAGCCCGACCGTCTGGATCCCCGAGCCGCTGACGCGCTACCGCGTGCACGGCGCCTCCGCCACCAAGGGCTCGATGGTGTCGATGCAACAGGTCGAGGCGATACGCCGGCGCGCCGTGCGCTTCGACGCCTGGCTGCGCGCGCAGTTGGAACGCCGCAGGCCCGGCGCTTCCTCGCTGTGGCGGCCGCTGGACGACCAGGGCGGCCATTTGTGGCTGCACTTCCTCGAGCGCTGGCTGGCCGGCAAGGCACGCGACTGGAAACTGCTGTGGCGCGTGCTGCGCCATCCGGACACGCGCAAAGGGCCGCGGCAGTACCGCATCTACTACTACGGCAGCCTGTTCCTGCCCCGGGCCCTGTTCGTCGCCTACTCGCGGCTGATCTTCGGCAGCAGCCCGCTCAAGTTGATGCTGCGCAGGCTGCTGCGGCGGGCTTGAAGCAACGCCGCGCACGCCCTCGCTCCTGCAGGGTGGGCGCAATCGTCAACAGAACCGGACCAGGCAGGCTCATCTCGGGCTGGGAGACCGACGAGGGTAAACATGCTCCAAGACTATGACGGCAAATCCGCGAGTTACTTTTCGACAGCGCGCGTCGAGATCGAACCCCTGCTGCCCGCATTCTCCGCCAGGGTGCTAGAGCTCGGTTGCGGCAGTGGTCAGACGATGCGCTGGCTTAGGGAGACAGGCCGCGCCGGTCAGGGCTGGGGCGTCGAACTCTTCGAACAGCCTGCGACCCGGGCACGCACCCATTTCGAGGACGTCCTGGTGGGCGACGCCGAGTCCTTGGTTGAAAGGGCATTCGACGGCAAGCAGTTCGATTTGATCCTGTGCCTGGACGTGCTTGAACACATGATCGATCCATGGCGTTGCATCGAAACCTTGCAGCATCGCCTCGCGCCTGAGGGCAAATTGGTGATCAGCGTGCCGAACGTGCGCTGCCTGAGAGTCCTGGCTCCCCTGGTGTTGCGGGGAGAATGGAGCTACGGGGAAGAGGGCATCCTGGACCGCACGCATCTGCGCTTCTTCACGCGAGAAAGCGCGCAGGCTCTGGCCTCGGGCACCGAACTTCGCGTCGAGCTCTGTCTCGCCCATCGCACGGCGGACTCGAAGCTCGCAATGCTGAATCGCTGGACCCTCGGCCGTCTCGACGATCTAACTGCAGTGCAATACCTGATCTCCGCATCCCATGCGCCTCTACCGAGGCCCCTTTCGGGGCCTGCGCCTTAAGCGGGAGCTGTTTCACGGATCAGCCCCAGCTGAACAAGGAGGGTCAATGGCACTCAAGCGTCGCAACACGCTTGCCGGGGCAGCAGATTGGATCCGATCGCCCGTCCCCCCCACAGATTGTGGGATGCGAATTGGCGTAGTACAAGGCTTCGTCGTTCTGGCATAGCCATGTCGCTTGAGAATGCTGATCCCGCGCTCCAGCTCCGACGCCGTTTGGCTGCTGGAACGGGAGCTTGCCCCCAATTGAAAGGAACCAGGGTCCATGACGCACTATGGATTCGTGCATCTGGAACATGGCAGTCAACACCGTGGACGATCCATGGCGGTGCTTCGCAAGTTCCAGGCAGCACTCGCCGGCAAGGATGACCAGGTTTCGCTGGTCATCGTCGACAACGCAAAGATCAAAGGGGACGAGCATTTCAGCGGCGAAGGCTTCGTCGACGAACTGGTGATCGCCGGAGACAACTCCAATCGCGAGTTCTCAGGTTGGGATCATGGCGTCCGTGCCCTTGTCGCTCGCCGCGGCGAATCCGACATCTGGATCTTTACCAACGACACCTTTGCAACGCACCATGGCTGGAGCGATCAGAGGGCGGCGCGCTTTGGCGCTGGGATCAGGCGCCTGGAAAACCATCTCGGGCCGTGGCTCTTCGGTGAGATCACCAATTTTCCGCATTCCATGATCACCCCACTGGGACCCTCCATACGATTCGTCCCAACCTATTGCTTCGCAATGAACCAGGTTCTGCGTCAGGGGCTCGGGCAGCTCTCTCCAGGCAACGCGCTGCTCGATTCGCTGGTTCACGACCACTTCGAGCCTGACCATCGCATCTTCCGCGACAACGTGGATCCTGGCTACGTCGACTTCATTCTGGCGTGGCTCATCGCAGATGACAGCGACCCTCAACGGAAAAAAAGGTTCGGCTGGGCGTTCGAGTGGCACAACAGGAGCTCTCTCAATGCCCACACCTTCGACGACCTTCGAATGAAGGCGCGCTGCTGTTTGTCCGAGACACTCCTTAGCGTGCGTGCGCGGAAGTTCGGGGCGGATTTCTGTTCCCCCTACGACGCATGGAGCGCAAGAGACCGCATCCGCAGGACCATCGAGTACATCCTAGATAAGGTCTGGGAGAAGCGTCTCATGCGAAGGATTCGAAAGGGCTGACGCGACGAAGCGACGAACCGACAAGAAGATCAGCGCCAGGGTGGCAGCTAGCCGGAGAATCGATTGAAGCCCAGTCCCTGCCCGCGACCTCTCTAAAGCATCGCGAGACCGATTCCCCCAACCACCAAGCGAGACGGCTCACGCCTCCAGGCCGCTTGCGCGGCCAACGATCTACGAGATCAAGTTCGACGGCTACCTCATGCTGGCGCGCATCGATGCCGCGGGCGTGCGCCTGATCAGCCGCAACGGCCTCAACTGGAGCTCGAAGATGCCGCACCTGGTGCGCGCGCTGGAAGGCATGAAGCTGCGGCCTGGCTGGCTCGATGGCGAGGTCGTGACGCTGAACGAGCGCGGGCTCACGGACTTCAACGCCCTGCAGAACGCCTTCGACAACTCGCGCACGCAGCGGATCATCTACTTCCTCTTCGACGTGCCGTTCTGTGACGGCTTCGACCTGCGCGCCGTGCCTCTGCTCGAACGCAGGGCCCTGCTGCAGGCGATCTTGGCCAAGCCGCAGGCGCCCATCCGCTTCAGCGAGACATTCGATGCGCCGCCGCAGGACATCATCGCCGCGGCTTGCGAGCTCGGGCTCGAGGGCATCATCGGCAAGCGCAAGGCGAGCCGCTACTCTTCGCGCCGATCGCCGGACTGGATCAAGCTGAAGTGCAGCCTGCGGCAGGAGTTCGTCATTGGCGGCTACACGGACCCGCAGGGCTCGCGCACGGCTTCGGCGGGTTGCTGGTGAGCTACTACGATGACGGCGCACTCATCTACACGGGGAAGGTTGGCACCGGGTTCAACGAGCAGATGCTGCGCGATCTCCTGAAGCGCATGCAGGCCCTGGCCACGGACCAGCGGCCGTTCAAAGATCCGACGGAGAACGACCGGCGCTCGCATTGGGTCGAGCCGAAGCTCGTGGCCGAGGTGGTGTTCACGGAATGGACGCCGGACGGGCGCATCCGGCACCTATCGTTCAAGGGCCTGCGCACCGACAAGCCGGCCAAGGCCATCACTCGCGAGAAACCTGCCGCCTGAGCATTCCCGCGCAGGATGCCGGCTGCCATCTGCGCAGTGTGAAGACCACGGACAGATACGACACTGGCCCTTCCTCGATGGCCGGCCACCCCGTGAAGAGCTGACGCTTCGAAGAGCAGCGAGTCGCCGGCGGCGACGTCGGCGGTCGTTTGGCCGTATTGAAACCGCACCCTGCCGGAAAGCACATGCACGAACTTCAGACCAGGATGCTGGAACGTGACATAGGGGCCGGCATCAGGCAGCAGGGTGACGCCTTTGGGTGCATCCCGAACACCGAGGGACCGGGCTAGGGTCAAAGATCCTAGCGTCCGCAGAAGCGGAGGCAGTTCAGAGGGGCTGCAAGCCGGACGACTGGGCCCGCTTTGCTACGCGGGGCGCCCACACGCACAAGGATGCTTTGAGTTCAACGAGCCGGAGGAGGGCGCGGAGATCTCCTACAGCTATGCGACCACAGGCTTGAGCCTGTATCGGCA
>NZ_JAGGNU010000029.1 GCF_018614915.1 Variovorax paradoxus
GAGCTAAGGGGATACCCCTTATGAATATACAGTTGCCGCGACTTCCCATGAACCTTCCATGGAGCGGGCCATCGCGCCCGCTGCCCGAATGCGGCCGAGTCCGGCTCAGTGCGCCGACGGCCGCGGATGTTCGAAGAAGAAGCGCAGCATCTCCGCGCTGGCGTCCGGCCCCCGGCCGTCGGTATAGGAGCCCGCGCCGCTGCCGCCGGACCACGCGTGGGGACCGCCATGCACGACCCAGTGCTCGGCCAGCACTTCGCCGTCGGGCGAGCGATGCAGGCGGCGGGTTGCGCCGCGGCCACCCGATCCGCCCGGCACGTGCTCGACGTCCATGGCACCTGTGCCGCCAACGCTCGCCGCAATGATCTGGTCGCCGTTGCTTGCATGCACGGTGCTGTCGGCATCGCCATGGAAGACGATGGTCGGAATGCCGCTGGCCCCTTCGCCGCGCGGGCCGGCGCCGCCCCGCATGGCCATCAGCGCGCCAGGAAGATCGGATGCCGCGCCGGCCGCCAGGCCCGAATGGACCCCCGCCGCCGCGTACAGCTCGGGATAGGCCTCGCCCAGGATGGCCGCCATCGCACCGCCGGCCGACAGCCCTGCCACATAGACGCGGCGCGGATCGATCGCGTGCTGCGCCATCACCTCGCGCGTCATCCCGGCCAGGAGCGCCGGCTCGCCCCGGCCGCGCTGCTGGTGGTTGTGCTTGAACCAATTCCAGCAGCCTTGCGGATTGGCCTGGCGCGACTGGGCCGGATACAGCACGAAGAAACCCTGCGCCAGCGCCGCTTCGTTCATCGCCGTGCCGGCCGCGAAATCGTCCGGGTCCTGGGTGCAGCCATGCAGCATCACCACCAACGGCAGCGGGCGCTCGCCGGCCTGGGGCGGGACGAAGAGCTTGTACTCGCGCCGGCCGGCCGCCGCATCCGCAAAGCTGCCCGCAACGAATTCGCCGGCGACGGGGAGGTCGGCGTCAATGACCTGTTCCACCGCTTCGTCGCCGGCGCCCGTGCGCTCGCGCAACATGCGCGCTTCGACCTCGAGCACGTCGCCGGGCGGGTTTGCCGGTGGACCGGCGCGACCGATGCCTTTCAGCGCGGCCTGGATCGCGCTGGTCGCCGCCTGCAGCTTGCCGGTCCGGGTCAGCCGCGTCGCTTCGGCCATCAATTGCTGGAATTCGGAGTTCATCGGGGGTCTTTCGGTGGGGTTGTGGGTCAACGCAGTCGGCCGGCGAGCGCGGCCTTCACTGCGGGGCTGGCGTGCAAGGCGCCGAGCACGGTGATGGATTCGATGGTGGCCAGGGCCAGCTTCGGCGTGACATCCGGCGCGATCGTGGCCAGGCCGAGCACCCGTATCTGTAGGGTTTCGCCGCCCGCCTCCACGGCTTGCAGGTCGGCCGCGCTGTAGTACTGGATGCCGAGCACCAGCGCCTTGCGCGCGACGACCTGGCGCACCACGTCGACCTGCGTGGCCAGTTGGTTGCGGATGGCGGTGCGGATCAGATCGGTGCGATTGGCATAGAAGCCCTCCTGCACGAGCAGATCGATCTGGCCAAGGTCTACGCAACCGACATTGATCGTGATCTTTTCGTCCGCCGGTTTCGCGGCGGCGCTGAGGGAGCTGCTTTTACGGGGCATTTTCGCCATCCTAGCACCATCCAAGTGGATGGCGAAATCGGTTTCGCCGGTGTGCAGTCCGGTGTAATCTTTTGTATCTGTTCGTGAGATTTTCACGGGGCATTTCGGGGGCCGCCATGCCAATCTCGGCGCATGCTCAATTCACCTGCCGATGTCGATCTGCTAGAGAGTGCGCTGCGCGCCGTCGAGACACTCCTGGGCCGCTTCGACCCCCTGCATCCGCCGCCTCCGCCTCGCGCAGCGACGAGAACGCGGGCAGTTCCGCGCACACGAGCCTGCGCATCTGTCTTCATGCAGCCGCCGCGCTGCTCGACGTGAGCCGGTCGCTGTCGCGTCCCGCCGAGGCCCGCGCCGCGGAGGACCTGGAACGAGAGTGGAAGACGCTGATCGTGCTGACGAAGGAGGCGAGCCGCTCGGCCTATCGCGGCGCACTCGTCATGGCGGAGCAGCGGAACCTCGTCACCGCGCAGGCCGCGCGCATCGACGCCCGGCCGAAGACCGCGCCATTGCAAGCGGAAACGCCATGCCAGTGATCTGCCCGCAGTGCAAGACGAAGAACCGGTCTGCCGCCAAGTTCTGCATCGAGTGCATCGGCACCCTGCCCACCGCCTTCGCCGACGGCAACTTCGCGTCCACCGTGCGCAGCGGCGAGGCCACAAGGCCGGCCGCGGTGCCCTTTTCCAAGGGCCTGTGGGTCAGCATCGCAGGCCTCAGCATCGCGTTGATCATCGGCGCCGCCGGCTGGCTGGTGGCGGGCGCCGGCGGCTGGTACCTCTATACCGCCGGCAAGACGCAGGTGCATCCCGTGCGACCGGAGGCAGCGGTCGAGCCCGCCGCGGCCGCCGTGCCGGCGAGCGCGCCTGTGGCGAGTCCCGCCGCGCCGGCACAGGCCGAACCCGTGGCCATGCCCCTCACCGAAAAAGCGACGCCGTCCGCGGCCCCGGCATCGAAACCCAAGTCGACCTTCGCGGCGCGCACCGGCACATCGAGCGCGCCTGATGCGGCTTGCACGAACATGAACCTCATCTCGCAAGCACGCTGCATGGCCGCGCAATGCCTGAAGCCGGAGTTCAAGGCGCATCCGCAATGCGAGACGGTGCGCCGCCAGCAGCAGCTCGAAGAGCAGAAGCGAAATCCGATGGCGCCCTAGGGCGCTGCCCAAGTGCTGCGCGCGGCCGCCATGCCGATGTCAGCCGGCGCTGCGGCCGAACCCGATGCCGTCCGACACCGAAGGGCACAGCCGCTGCCTAGCGTCCCTGAGACCGCCACCACATCTCGGAGACAAGCACCATGGAACCCTCCGCACTCCGCCCGCTTGCGCTCGTGACAGGCGCCTCTTCCGGCATCGGGCTGCAGTTGGCCAAGCAGGCGGCGCAGAACGGCTTCGACCTGGTGATCGGCGCCGACGAGCCGCTCGAGCAGGCGGAGGCCGAGTTGCGCATGCTGGGCGCCGAGGTGACCAGCATGCAGGCGGACTTCGCGATGCGCGAGGGCGTCGACAGGCTGCTGGCCGCTGCCGGGGAGCGCGGCGTCGATGCGCTCTTCGCCAATGCGGGACACGGCCTGGGCGGTGCCTTCCTCGACCAGGATTTCACCGCGGTCCAGCATGTGATCCACACCAACATCACCGGCACCATCTACCTGCTGCAGCGCGTGGCGCGCCACATGAAGGCGCGCGGCAAGGGCCGCATCCTGATCACCGGCTCGATCGCGGGCTTCCAGCCCGGCAGCTTCCAGGCCGTCTACAACGCCTCCAAGGCCTTCATCGATTCCTTTGCGCTGGCGCTGCGCAACGAACTCAAGGACACGGGCGTCACGGTCAGTTGCCTGATGCCGGGCGTGACCGACACGCACTTCTTCGCGCGCGCCCACATGCTCGACACCAAGCTGGGCCAACAGGAGAACAAGGCCGATCCGGCCGAGGTCGCGCGCATCGGCTTCGAAGCCATGATGAAGGGCGAGGCCGACGTGATCGCCGGCTGGAAGAACAAGATGCAGGTCGCGCTCGCCCACGTCACACCCTCTGACACGCTGGCCGAGCAGCATCGCAAGCTGGCCGAACCGGGAAGCGCGCGCGAGCCCGAGCGCGCGGGCCATGCCGAGCGCTGACGGCAGCGCGGCAGCGAAGGCCGCCGCGCAGTACCTCGCAGACCAGGGGCTGGTGCTGGTGACGGCCGAGTCCTGCACCGCGGGGCTGATCGCCTCGCGCCTGGCCGCGGTGCCGGGTGCGGGCCGGGTGCTGGAGTCGGCCTTCGTGGTGTACGACCCCAAGGCCAAGCAGCGCCACCTGGGCGTCAGCGCCGAGACCATCGCTCGCTACAACCTCACGAGCGAACCGGTGGCGCTGGAGATGGCCCGCGGCGCGCTCGATCACAGCGACGCCGACCTGGCCATCGCCAACACCGGCGTGGCCGACGATTCCGACCCGGCGATCAAGCCCGGCACCCAGTGTTTCGCGTGGGCCTTTCGCCAAGGCAAGCGCACGCAGGTCTTCACCGAAACGCAGCATTTCGCCGGCAACCGCAACGAGATCCGCGAGGCCGCGGCGGACTACGCGCTGCAGCGCATCGCGCACTACCACGACCGCCTGAAATAACCACCCCCGAAGCGCCTGCGGCGCTCCCCCTCAAGGGGGCGATACCAGCGGCCCGGCAAAGCCGGTTCCGCGGTATCCCTGGTATCGGGCTGCGCGCTTCGATGGGTCGCCGGTCACGCGACAGTGCGGTGGAAAACTGAAATGAAAATTGCCCGCTCAGCCCACGGAGACGACCAGCAGCGCGAGCGAGGCGGCCGCCATCGCGGCGGTGGCGAGCCAGCCGAGCAGTTTCCATTTGCGCGGCAGCACCATCTCTCCCATCACCTTGCGGCTGGACGCCGCGATCATCACGGCCACCATCATCGGCACCGAGATCACCGCATTGATCACCGCCGACCAGTAGAGCGCGGAGATCGGATTCACGCCCGACAGTCCGATGCCGATGCCGAACACCATGGCCGCGGCGAGGATGCCGTAGAAGGCGCGGCCCTTGGCCGGCGGCAGGTCGAGTCCGTGGCGCAGATGGAAATAGCTTGCGACCGCGTCGGCGGCCGAGCCGGCGAGCACCGGCAGCGCCAGCAGGCCGGTGCCGATGATGCCCAGCGCGAACAGCGCGAAGGCCGCATCGCCCGCGATCGGGCGCAGCGCCGCGGCGGCCTGTGCCGTGGTCTGGATGTTGGTATTGCCGTTGACGTGCAGCGTCGCGGCGGTGGCGACGATCATGAAGAAGGCGACCAGGTTCGAGAAGCCCATGCCGACCGCGGTGTCGATGCGCAAGCGCCGCAGCTGGCGCCGCGCCTGCTCGGGCGCCTTGCGCAGCGGGTGGTCTTCGGGCACGCGCCGGATCTCCTCGCATTCCTGCGTGGCCTGCCAGAAGAAGAGGTAGGGGCTGATGGTGGTGCCGAGGATCGCGACCACCGTGGTCACGTTCTCCCTGTTCCATCGGAACGACGGCGCGACGATCTCCTTTGTGGCGGCGAGCCAGTCCACCCCCACCACGCAGACCACGCCCACGTAGGCGAAGAGCGAGAGCGTCAGCCACTTGAGCACGCGCACGTAGCGCTCGTAGGGCAGGAACACCTGCAGCATCAGCGACACGATGCCGAAGCCCACCGCGTACCACCCCGGCGCGCCCGGCAGCACCAGGGAGGCGGCGTCGCCCATGGCATTGAGGTCGGCGCCGAGGTTGATGACGTTGGCCACGACCAGCAGCAGGACCAGCGAAGCCAGCAGCCATTTTGGGCAGAAGCGTTCGAAGGCCCCGACCAGCCCCTTGCCCGTGACGCGGCCGATGCGCGCACTCGCGAGCTGGATGCCCACCATCAGCGGATAGGTGAAGAGCATCAGGCTGCCCGCGCCGTAGCCCATTTGTGCTCCGGCTTGCGAGTAGGTCGCGATGCCGCTCGGATCGTCGTCCGCGGCGCCGGTGATCAGGCCCGGCCCGAGCCTGGCCCACCAGCGCTGCTTCTGGTCGGGGTCGGCCGGGGTCAGCGCGGAAGTGGGTGTGCTCATGGGTCGGCTTCTTCGAAGAACGATGGCCCGCACGTTCGCCCGGCCGGGTGTGCCGCCCCGCCGGCCATGGCCGCACCATGGTGTGGGACTTCGTCGAGTCTGCGCGGTGGACGAGGTCTTGGATGACAAGGCGCGCGGCGGGCGCTGTCTACGGTGGATCGCATCCATTCGTCATCACGCAGGAGCACACAGCCATGACCTCTTCTTCCGACAGCGGCGGCGTCGCCGTGCAGCAGCGCAAGGTGCAGCGCGAGCAGGACGCCAAGGACCGCGCCGCCCCCAGCAAGCCCAGCAGCAAGAAGGCCGTGCAGGCCGGCCACCGGCCCGAGCCCGAGAACCCGATGCCGGCCCAGCACCTGAAGAAGCCCGGCCTCGAAGCCGACATGGATCTGCAGCCGCGCTTCAAGGCCTCGGGCTACCTCGGCAGCGGCAAGCTCGACGGCATGGTGGCGCTGGTGACCGGTGGCGACTCGGGCATCGGCCGCGCGGTGGCGCTGCTCTATGCGCGCGAAGGCGCGGAGGTTGCGATCGTGTACCTCCCCGAGGAACAGGTCGACGCCGAGGAGACCAAGCGCTGCGTCGAGTCCGAGGGCAAGGGCAAGCACTGCGTGCTGATCCCCGGCGACGTGCGCGACCCGGCCTTCTGCAAGCGCGCGGTCGACGAGACCGTGCAGGCCTTCGGCAAGCTCGACATCCTGGTCAACAACGCCGCCTTCCAGCTGCACGCGGCCAGCATCGAGGACATCACCGACGAGCGCCTCGACCTTACCTTCCGCACCAACATCTACGGCTACTTCCAGATGGCGCGCGCCGCGGTGCCGCACCTGCGGCAGGGCGGATCGATCATCAACACCGGCTCGGTCACCGGGCTGGAGGGCAGCCCGCAGCTTTTGGACTACTCGACCACCAAGGGCGCGATCCATGCCTTCACCAAGTCACTGGCGAGCAACCTGCTGGACAAGGGCATCCGCGTCAACGCGGTGGCACCGGGCCCGGTGTGGACACCGCTGAACCCGGCCGACCGGCAGGCCGAGGAAGTTCAGGACTTCGGCAAGCACACCGACATGAAGCGGCCGGCCCAGCCGGAGGAGCTCTCGCCGGCCTACGTGTTCCTCGCGGCGCCGAGCTGCGCGAGCTACATCACCGGCATCGTGCTGCCGGTCACCGGGAGCGTGGGCGCGGTTTAGCGTGCACACGTGCGCGCCGCTGGCGCTTGTACCAGCGCGACGCCAGCACGTTGCCCAGCGTCACGGCGCCGAGCAGCAGCACCTGGCGCAGCAGCCTGGCGGTGGCGCGCTCGACGCGCCGGTCGATCTCGGCCTGCGTATCGGCCGTGCGGCCGATGCCCGAGTAGTCCGGCGGCGCTTCGACCGCGGCGGACGCCACCGCTGCGCCGCCCTCCACGAGATCGGTTCCGGCCTCGTCCTCCGCCGCCTTCGCTTCGGTGGCCGCCACGGCCTTGGCGCCGTAGACGGAGCCATGCTCGTTGGCGTAGACCTTGGTGAACTCGGCGCCGAGCAGGAAGATCTGCGCGGCGTAGTAGACCCAGGCCACCAAAACCACCAGTGAGCCAGCGGCGGCGAAGGATTCGTTGACGCCGCTCTTGCCCAGGTAGAGCCCGATGCCGAGCTTGCCGAGTTCGAACAGCACCGCCGTGACGCCGGCGCCGATCCAGACGTCGCGCCATGCGATCCGCGCCGTGGGCATGAGCTTGAAGATCATCGCGAACAGGACGGTGACGATGACGAGCGAAATGGCCACGCTGAGCAGCTGCAGCATCGCCTCCGACCCGGGCAGCAGGCCGCCGAACCAGCTGCCGAACGCGGCCAGCGCCGCGCTCACGATCAGCGACACCATCAGCAGGAAGGCCAGGCCGAGGATCAGCCCGAAGGAGAGCAGCCGCGCACGCAGCACGGCCCACACGCCCGAGGGCTTCTCACGCTCGGGCACGTGCCAGATGCGGTCGAGCGCACTCTGCAGCTCGGCGAAGACGGTGGTGGCGCCGATCAGCAGCACCACGAGGCTGGCCAGCCCCGCGATGAGCCCCTTGCCGGGCTCGTCGACGCTGCGCAGCATGGATTCGACCGCGACGGCGCCATCGCGCCCCACCAGGCCCGAGATCTGCTCGACGATCTGGCCCTGGGCCGCCTCGCGCCCGAAGATCGCGCCGGCGATCGCGATGACGATCACCAGCAAGGGCGCCAGCGAGAAGATCGTGTAGTAGGAGATCGCCGCGCCCATGCTCGGCGCGTAGTCGTCGACCCAAGCCATGACGGCCTTGCGGCACAAGTCGAAGAGCTGCTTGGGTTTCATGGCGCTGCGAATGCTGTGAACACGATGTTCCTTGCACCGGGGTGCGGCGGCGTGCGTGAAGCTTGCATGCTGCGGTAGGCGAGCGCCCACCCCGCGTGTCGCCGAGCCCGCTACAGCCTCGGCGCGCTGCCCAGCACCCGCACCAGCTCGTCGTACACCAGCCGCACCCGCGCCGGCACCGGCGAGCGCTGAGAGCGATAGACGTAGACCGGCCAGGGTTCCACCGCCTCGGCCTGGAGCACCTCCACCAGCGCTCCCGTCTGCAGCGCCGGCTCGGCCAGCGGCGCGACCAGCTGACTGAAGCCGAGGCCGGCGAGCACGGCCGCGCACTCGGCATCGACGTCGTCGGTGATGAAGACCGGCGCGGACAGCGTCAACTGCCGCTTCCTGCTGAAAGGCCAGGGCCACGGCCGGCCCGAGCTGCGATCGATCAGGGCCGTGAGCGGCAGGCGCGAGAGTTCGTCGATGCTCTGCGGCATGCCGGTGCGCGCGATGAGCGCAGGCGCGGCCACCACGCGCAGCGCCATCCGGCCCACCGGCCGGGCGACGAAGCGGCTGTCGCGCAGCCGGCCGACGCGCACCCCGACGTCGATCTGCTGGTCGACCACCTCGGCGTGCTGCTCCGACAGCCGCAAGTCCAGCGTGAGGCCGGGATGCGCGGCGAGCATCGGTGCCAGCGCCTGCGGGATCAGCCGCCGGCCCAGCACGTTGGGCGCCGTCACGCGCACCGTGCCGGCGTGCTGCGACAGCGCGCGGCGGTCGGTGCGATGGAAGAGCCGGTCCACGCCACCCACCGCCGCGCGCGCCCGCTCGGCCAGCTGGCGGCCGAAATCGCTGAGCTGCACGCCGCGCGTGCTGCGGTGGAACAGCGGCTCGCCCAGCTCTTCCTCGAGCTCGCGCACGGCGCGCGTCACGACCTGCGGCGACACCGACAGGCGGATCGCCGCGTCGCGGAAGTTCGCGGCATCGGCGGCAGTGCAAAACACGCGCAGGGCTTCGAGGCGGTTGGACATGGCGGCACTCCTTCAGTGTTCCGAATCGAGGAATTCTGAACTCGCAAGAGTTTCATTTACGGGAACGCCTGAATTTTCCACACTGAGGGCGTCTCTTCAACCCACTCAGCAAAGGAAAGCACCATGACATCCGTTCAAGACAACATCCGGGGCAAAGTCGCCATCGTCACCGGCGCCAGCAGCGGGCTTGGCGAATCGACCGCGCGCCACCTGGCCGCGCGCGGCGCCAAGGTCGTGCTCGCGGCACGCCGCACCGACCGGCTCGAACAGGTGGTCGCCGAAATCCGCGAGGCCGGCGGCGAGGCCATCGCCGTCGCGACCGACGTCTCGAAGCGCGCCGATCTCGAGCAACTGGCCGAGGCCACCGTCCGAGCCTTCGGCCGTATCGACGTGCTGGTCAACAACGCGGGCGTGATGCCGCTGTCGCCACTGGACCGGCTCAAGGTCGACGAGTGGGACCGCACCATCGACGTCAACATCAAGGGCGTGCTCTACGGCATCGCCGCCGTGCTGCCGCGCATGCAGGCGCAGGGCAGCGGCCACATCGTCAACGTCGCATCCATCGCGGGGCTGAAGGTGTTCACGCCGATCGGCACGGTCTACAGCGCCACCAAGCACGCGGTGCGCGCCATCTCCGAAGGCTTGCGCGTCGAAGTGGGCAACAGCGGCGTGCGCGTGACCATCGTGTCGCCCGGCGCGGTCGAGTCGGAGCTCAAGTTCGGCAGCACCGATGCCGAAGCTGCGGCCGGCGTGAAGGCCTTCTACGACGCCAACCAGATCCCGGCCGACTCGGTGGCGCGCGCCGTCGTCTATGCGGTGGAGCAGCCGGCGAACGTGGACATCAACGAGGTGGTGCTGCGGCCGGTGTCGCAGGAGTTTTGACGAGCCAGCCGACCAGCAGCGACCGGAAGGCATCGGCCCATTCAGGCCGCGACAGCCCGTGGTTGGCGCCGGGCACCACGCGATAGGTGAGCGAGCTGG
The DNA here is from genome assembly GCF_018614915.1 of Variovorax paradoxus. Lineage (GTDB taxonomy): Bacteria > Pseudomonadota > Gammaproteobacteria > Burkholderiales > Burkholderiaceae_C > Variovorax > Variovorax paradoxus_K. The sequence goes on from NZ_JAGGNU010000029.1 coordinate 9,993, forward strand.
CGCGCCCGAGCGCCGACAGATAGTTCTCGATGACAGGGTGCGCAATGAGGGTGTCGTGCCCGGACTCGACCACCAGCGCATCGCCCTGAAATGCGGCACAGGCAGCGAGTGCGCGGTTGTCCTGGGCGCGCAGTCGCTTCAGGCGATAGACGCTCAGGTCTTCCTTGTCGAGCTGCGTCTTCGGCGTGTGCCAATCCTCGTCGCGGTAGAGCGCCGGTGCGCGCATCGCCAGCCGTTGCACCGGCCGCATCGCACTGAGCAGGGCGGCCAGGTAGCCTCCATAGCTGATGCCCACGACAGCCAGCGCGCCGAGGTCGACGGCCGGGTCGCCGGCCAGTGCGTCGCAGGCCGCCAGCGCCTCTTGCAGGTGGTCGTCGCGGGTCGCCGTTTCTCGCGGTCGATTCGGCGCCGAGGGGTCAGAAAGATCGACGCAGCGGCAGGCCCAGCCCATGTCGCGGAGTTCGGCGAGGAGCACGCTGTAGTGTGGGTCGCAGCTGCTTTCTTCCCAACCGGGCAGCAGCAGAAGGGCGGGCTTGCGCAGCGGCGGCGCTGCCGCTGTCGCGTCGGTGCCGGCCCCGGGCTTGTCTGGCATGGTTGCGCGCATGTCCAACACACCACAACGAAAAGAGACGTGGGCGCAGGCTCCATTCCGGCTGCGCGAGCAACCGTAGGAGGCCATCTTCTTTTCGCATCCGCGAAGTTCGCGCGAGAAGAAAAAAGCCCCAGGCCTCGAGAGGCGGGGGCCGCTGGACTGCCTGGGGCCGAGCGGAATCGCTCAGTCGAGAAGATTCAACTGCACATACCCGCCGGTGGTCGCGTTGGATGCCCCGACGAGCGTGAGCAGCAGCTTCGTGTTGTAGGTGGCGAAGTAGGTAGAACCCAGGCCGTCCGGGAACTGCCGCATGCCGGCCGGACCCAGGGGGCCCATGCCGCTATAGGCGTTCGCGGACGTGGCCGTCGTTCCGTCGGCGTTGATCGCGGTTCGCGTGCCGGTCGCCGTCATGTCGATCGTGCCCCAGCTTCCCTTGGTCGAGCCGCCGCGGCCGGCCGCTGCCGCCCAGACGGGCGTGTCCTGCACGGCAAGGCGCCAGACCAGCATGCCGGGCGTCGAGGGCGCCGAGCCGGCCGACAGATAAATCTTCTGGTCGCCGAGCAGCGCCATCGCGAAGCGGCCGAACTCCGCAGGATTGGCGTTGTTGACGATGCCCCAGACGCCCGGGCCCCTCGACGAGGGGCCCTCGGAAGCTGATCCGGATTGGCGGCGGGCGAGAGCGCCGCCTAGTTGACGCCCGCCTTCGTGCGCGCGTTCGCCAGGGCCTGCAGCTCGGGGACGAGGGTCAGCAGGCGGCGAGTGAGCCAATAGAGGTGGGCGGGGTCGATCGGGTCCGGCAAGCGCAGCGTATTGATCAACCGTTGCGGCCGGTCCCCCAGGGGAAGAGCGGTCAGCGGCTCGAGCACCGTGGCCAACTCGTCTCGGATCTCCTCGTTGACGAGGTCGTGCTCATCCAGGCTTTTCCAGATGGCCAGCACCGCGCGTTCGCACAGCTCGGCATCCGACGGCGGCGTCATGAACGCGAGAATGCCGTGGGGCATATCGCGCATTCCCTTGGGAACGAAGCTTTTGCGCAAAGTCATCAGCTGCTCCTTCGCCCGGATGGAGGCGCCGGGATCGCCGCGCGCACGGGCTACTTTGCATTGAGCCTGGCGGCCGTATCCCCTGTGCCGATCCAGCGGCTGATCTTGGTGTCGTCTTTCCACGCAAAGACGTGTACCCATTCGCTCTCGTGCACCTTGCCGTCCGGCAGCGCCCTGCCCTTGATGCGGCCGAGCACCGTGACGTGCATGGGCCCTTCGAGGAACTCGCGCGGCTCGAACTCCAGGATCTCATCGGCCTGCGCCAGCTTTTCGAAGAACTCGCCCACCTGCTGCTTGCCCCTGCAGCTTTCGCCATAGGGCGTACCGGTTTCCGGACTGCCCAGGAATCGCCATTCCACGTCGCCAGCAAGGAGAGCGAGCAGCGCCGGAATATCGCGGCTGGCGAATGCTGCATAGCCTTGCTTCGCAATCTCGGTGAGGGTACCCATGGCTTGTCTCCTTGCGGGCTGAAGCGGTGAATAGTTTAGTACTACGCCGTGGAGATGCAATGACATGTTGCAAATAGGCATCGGCGGCATGGAGGTGCGCCCGCTTCGCACCCTTCGCCTGGCACATCTCGCCACGCCCCCGCTCTACGTTATTCGTAGAGAAAGCGAATCTCCATTCATCGACCATCGAAGAATGGTTTCACGTATCCAACTTGATGCGGCAGCGATGTTCGACAGCTGCCTGTTTCGCATGGGCTGAGCGGCAATGCCCCTCGCGCTGCTTCACCGTATCGCTTGCGAACGCCTGCCGCTCATCCTCACGAGCAACGAAGACGTCGAGGCCGCGAGCATCCTTGTCCTCGCGGGCCATGTGAAAGCCGCCATGCAGGTGGTCTTCGACCCCCGGGGCGGCGGTCCTCAGCCGGGGATGGTGGTGACAGAGATCACTCGGCTGGGGTGGCGGATGCTGGAGACACTACCCGCCGGAAGGGACAACCAGTGAACGCTCAGGCTGCCTGCACGGCAACGAGCCAGAGCTGCGCTCCTTGCGGCGGCGTCGAAGTCCAGGTCACGTTGTAGGTACCGGCCGCGCTGACCTGCCTGGTAGCCGCGGCGCACTGCACCAATGCACCAGAAGCCAATACCGAATCGATCACCGTGAAGTCGTTGTCGGGAACGGCCGTCTTGTCCAGGTCGACACCCGCATCGCCCCACCACCATGCGACGAGCAGCGCAGGGCCGGTGGTGGTGACGCTGGCGCTGGTCAGGGGATTGCCCGACAGCACCTCGCGCCACTGCACATCGCGCACGGAGCCGCCATTGGCGATCTCGACAATGCTCAGGGTCGTTTCGTCGGTGTCTTTGGGCTTCGGCACGGTGACCGCGTGGCCGACCCTGCCTTGTGCCCGCTCACAGGCATACAAGGCCGTCCCGGAGTTGGGCCAGAGGGTGTAGGTGTGCGCCACACCGAGCTGAACGAAGGCATTGCCCGCGTTGTCCGTCGGCGCACTGCCAGCAAGCAAACCCCGCCCGACGCAGGCCAACAGGGTGCTTCCGGTGGTGCGCGTGGAGATGCCGGAAGTGGACAGCGATGAGGACGTCACGCCGTCAAGGTTGAAGTCGAGCGCGTGGGCGCCGAGGGCCGGTGCCGTTGAAGCAGGTGCAGGTGCAGGTGCAGGTGCGGGCGCAGGCGCCGGGGCAGGGGCAGGTGGAGGAGCAGGGGCCGGAGCAGGACCAGCTGCAGCCACTGCTGTCTGGGCGCCGAAGCCTCCTCCGCCGCCGCCACCACCGCCGCAGGCCGTGAGCAATGCACCTCCAGATGCCACGCTGACCGTTGCAAGCGCCCACATACGGCGCAATACGCGACGGCGCTCGTTCAACAGAGCAACTGCCACACTGTCGGAGGATTCCTGCATGTTAGTACTTCCGTTTGCTGCAGCCAACGATTGTGAAACAACGCGGTCTGCGAACCAACGGCATTCGCTGCCCAGGTGTTACTGACGGTCAGTTACCGGCGAGTTCAAGGCGGGCCGTTGTACCTCTCCAATTCGGGGGCGGGCGAATGTCTCCAACCAGGGGCGCCACGTCAAAGTCCAAGCAGGGTTCTCTACGGCGCTCGTGATGTTCGCTGCGGCAGATAAGCAGCGGAAGCGGTCCTCCGCGGCGCGCCGAGCTTCGTCTCAGATCGGCCAGAAGCGGTAGTACGCCATGACTGCTCTTTGGATGCCCCGTGCGCATTGTGCTAACGACGGCGCCCCCGAAGCCGCGCATCAGCTAGCAACTATCAGTACTGGCAACATCTACTTCCACTCAGCGTCTAAGCTCGATTTGCAACTGAGCTTCGAACTTCATGAACGACCGCGCACCCGTGCAAGCGCCCACGTTCCGGCAACCATAAGTAGCGCCGCTGCACCGAAGCCCACCACCGGCGACACAGCCGTCCACAGGAGTCCGACGGCAGAGCTCGACACGAATTTGGCCATTCCATTGACGGTACCAAGTGCACCGTAGCTGATGTTCAAGGTGTCTTCAATGACCATCTCGGCTGTCACCGTCGATTCGAGCGCTTCCTGTACTGCGACGTACAAGCCGGCGATGAAGAAAATAGCCGCTAGCGGCGCAACACTGTCGACGCCGAGCCAGAACGCTAGCGCGACCAGGGCGGCTGTGATCGATCCCAGTACATAGCCGACGATCAGCACCACCTGCGAGCCGAAGCGATCGGCAAGCACGCCGACCGGGTACGACACCGCGACCTGCACGATGTTGCGACCCACATAGAGCAGCCCGGCCACCTGCGCCGCATGCACGACACCCATCGACGAAGTCAGCAGTTGGGTCGCCGCAAGGATGAGCAAACTGTGCGAGAAGTCGCCGATGCCAAACAAACCCACGGCACCCAGGTAGCGCTTGAAGCGTACGGGGAGCTCGCGCAGCGCACTGAAGAACTTCAGTGCCGGATTGGGCGAGTGCTGCGGGTCCTGCACTAGCGTCAGGAACGCCAGCACAGCGAGCACACCTGGGATCACACTCAGCCACAGTACCAGGCGAAACGGTCCGGCCGCATCGTCCCAGTGCCAGGTCTGCGCCCAGCCGAGCAACGCCACGCCGAGCAGCGGACCCACGACGGCGCCCACCGTGTCCATCGCGCGATGGAACCCGAAGGCGCGCCCGCGCGTCTGCGCGCTCACGGCCTGGATCACGATGGCGTCGCGCAAGGGCCCACGCAGGCCTTTGCCGAACCAGGAAACGACGCGCCCGAGCAAGAGCAGCGGCCAGCCCGCCGCCAGCGCGATCAGCACCTGCCCGAGCGGCGTCAGTCCGTAGCCCACCAGCACCAACAGCTTGCGATGCCCGAGCTTGTCGGCAACGTAGCCCGAAACCATCTTGGTGAAGCTGGCCACGGCGTCGGCGACGCCTTCAACGATGCCCAGCACTGCCGCCGGGATTCCCAGGACGGCGAGGAAGCCCGGCAAGATCACGGTGGTGGTCTCGTAGCAGAAGTCACCCAGGGCGCTGGTCAGGCCCGCACCAGCCACTGTGCGGTTGAGCCAGTTTGTGGGTTGAGCGTCAGCGTCCCGGCCGGGTGCATTGCTCGAAGGCATGTTCTCGGATCCGTCGACCTCAGGCATCTCTTGATTCTTCTTCCATTCGAGCAAGGCCTCAACCCGCGACCAGTACACAGCAATGCGCATGATCGATGACGCGCTTGGCCAGCGACCCCTCGGCCAGACGACTCAACAGCCTGCGCTTGCGATGGCCTATGACGATCAGGTCGGCGTCGAGTCGATCTGCGGCCGCGACGATCTGTTCGGAACAGGTTCCCTCGACGACTTCCAGATCGAGATCGACCTTTGCCTCCACACCCCTGTCGCGCAGCCGTTTCAGGTATTCCCAGCATTGCACGCGCGCCTTGTCGAGCGAGGCGTGCGTCTCGACCTCCGCAGACCATGCGACGGCCACGACGTGAAGGGGAGCATGGGCCTGCTGCGCGACTTCCACGGCGCGCTCGAACGCGAGGTCCGAGGGCTCGGTTCCGTCGTACGCGAGGAGAATTTTGCTGAACATGGCGTGCCTCCTTTTCCGGTTTCCGGGTCTCCGAGCCCGACCCTACCGCTGCACGGTCACCGCGCAATGCGCGTGGGCGATCACCTGCCGCGCCACCGAGCCGATCAGCCAACGCTCGAACAGCGTGTGGCCGCGGTGGCCCACCACGACGTGATCGATTGCATGTTCCTCGGCGTAGCGCACGATCTGTTCGGCCGGATGGCCGACCGCGACGTGAAAGGTGGTTTTGATCGTCTCTCCCGCCAGCCGCGCCTTCACCGGGCCGAGCACGCGGTCATAGTGCCAGCGCGCGTTCTCGATCACCGCCCGGGTCTCCACGTCGTCGCCAAACTCGGGCGGGCGGGCCACCGCCAGCACATGCAGTTCGGCTGCGTACTTGCGTGCCAGGTCGAGCGCAAAGCCGAGCGCTCGATCGGCGCCCGTCGATCCGTCGTAGGCCAACAGGATGCGTCTGATCATGGCGTGCTCCTTGGCGACGCTGCGGCCTGCGTCGCGTGCGCTTCCTCGGTCCGGCCCAGCAGGTGCCGCGGCAGGAAGAAAGCATTGGCGATGAGTGTGGGCACCACCGCGCTGCCGATCACGGCCGCCACCAGATACGAATACTGCACCTGATCGATCACCTGATGCGATAGACCGAACAATGCGGAAATAGTGCCGAAGGTAAGGCCGGTTGACATCAGCAGCGTCGTGTAGGAGGCCTCCTTGCGCGGCGAGCCGTACCAGCGCGACAGCGGATAGACTCCGACCACCTTGGTCGCCATCTTGGCCAGCAGCAGAACGAGGAAGGCACCGGGCGCAGCCACCAGCGCGGGCACCGAGACCAGCGAGCCGGCGCGAATGAAATAGAACGGCGTCAGCAGGCCGAAGGTCAGCGTGCGCAGCCGCCGCACCAGGGCGTGGTCCTTGCCGACGGAGCCGGCCAGCACCATGCCGGTGAGGTAGGCTGGCAGCACCGCCTCGCTGTCCGCCCAGGCCGCCAGCGCGCCGAGCCCGAACAGCAGGAACATCAGGAACTTGGCCTCCAGCTCCGAAGGGCGGCCGCCGAAACGCCTGAAGAACCTCGGCGTGAGCCAGGGCAGGACGACCGCGGCCACACCGCAGGCCGCGAAGAAGGTGAGCGTCTTGAATGTGAACGGCGCGAAGATGAAGCCCAGCGCCAGCACGGTGGCCAGGTCGGTGATGAAGCAGGCGGCCAGCACCGTCTTGCCGTGGTCGGTCGCGTTGAAGCCGAATTCCAGCATCACGGCATAGACCACCGCTACCGACGTGGTGGACATCGCGATGCCGGCCAGCCAGCTCGCCGGGCCGGACCAGCCCAGACCCCAGTAGGCGACCGCGGCACAGCCGAAGAATGGGACGGCGAAGCTCACCAGACCGATCGCTGAGGCCTCCTTCCACTTGGCCCGCAGAACGCGCGGATCGAGTTCAGCCCCGGCCAGGAAGGTCAGCACGATGGCGCCGGTGCCTGCCAGAAAGATGACCCACGACTCGCCGACCCCGAGCGCTGCGCCGCCGATGAATGCGCCGATCAGCAGTTGGGCGATGGCGCCGACGACGATCTCCGACAAGGCCGTGGCGACCCGCAGCCAGATCGACAGCAGCGTGGCGGCCAGCGCCAAGCCGAGCCAGAGTGCGGCCAGCGCCCAGGTGGCAGTCATGGCTCACCCCCGACGACCCCCATCTCCAGCGGCACCTGGACGTAGAACAGCTTGAGCTTCTCGCCGGCCAGGTGAGCGAGAAAGCTCTGCGCCTCCTGCTCGCTGAGCGCGAAGCCGACCTCCACCGACACATCGCCGGCGAGCTCGAAGAAATGCTCTTCGTGCAGCCTGCCGTGGCGGCCGAAGCCGGCGATGGCGCGAAAGGCCGAACCGCCATGGATGCCCACCTTCTTGGCCTCTTCGAGCAGCCATTCGTAGGCGAGGATACCGTGGTGGCGGCGGTTCTCCTGGACGTAGAACTTGAGGTAGATGCCTTGCATGGTGGACTCCTTGGCTCGACTGACTCGGTTCAATAGGACTGCTTGTGAGGGATGACACCGCGTACGCCGCCGCGCGGTTGCGGCGTGTCGCCGCGATAGCGCGGGATCAGGTGGATGTGGACATGAGGGATGGTCTGCCCGGCCACCTCGCCGACGTTGATGCCGACGTTGAAGCCGTCGGGTTGGTGCTCGCGCTGCAGCAGATCCTTCGCCAGCTGCAGCAAGGCAAACAACGCCTGCCGTTCGTCGGCGGTGGTCTCGAAGAAGTCCGCGACATGGCGCCGGGTGACGATGAGGAGGTGCCCCGGCGTCACCGGAAACACGTCCCAGCGCGCGACCGCCAGTTCGTTGGCGAGCACGGCCTCGCTGTCGTTGCAGAAGGGGCAGGCGGTGTGTTCCATGGCGGTCTCCGCTAGGCTCTGACGAATAGCGCGTTGGCGATCAGGATGCCGATCCCGGTGAGGATCAGTGAGCCGACGAGGTGCACGCTCGCCGCGCCCAACGCCCACCAGTGCTCATGCCGGCCGATCAATGTCACGACCTCGACCGAAAAGGTGGAGAAGGTCGTCAGGCCGCCCATGAAGCCGGTGATGATCAGCAGCCGCCACTCGGGTGCCAGGCCGCTGTTGTGAGTGAAGAAGGCGCTGGCCACGCCGACCAGCAGGCCGCCGATGAGATTGGCAGCCAGCGTGCCCAAGGGAATCGTGGGGAACACCGGGTTCAGCCAGCCACCCAGCCACCAGCGCAGCAAGGCACCGCAACCGGCACCGCCGAAGACTGCAAGAAAAGAAAAGCCGCTCATGTCGCTCCTTGGGTTCAAGGGACCGGAGCGAACGGTGCGGCAATGGCGCGCGAGTTGCGCATCAACAATGCCTACGCCGGTCCACGCTGGACCCGGGTAGGCATCATCAGCCCGATTGGGCGGTTAGGGGAGGAATGCCATCTCCGCTACGGTTCAGTATACCGACCGAGCCTAATGCCGGCAATGTGACGGTGCGGTCGGACTGCACCTGTGCTTATCAGGCCGACCGAACACATCGGGCTGTCACTCTGACTGAGCCGGGCGAGTCGGAGCTGCGGGGTAGGAAAGGTGTTTGCGTGCGTCCGGTTTGGGGCAGGCAGACTCGGGATCCGAAAGACCGGACAGGGCCCTCTCGCAACCTTCAACTCCGCGGCCTCGAGCTGCAGTCGTGCGGCGAATAGATCTCTTCACGTCGCTGCATTGAGTGTTTGCACACGGCCTCAGTCTGCAGCCGCCGTACGGATGGCCTGAACGTGCCAACCACATCCACCCCTGCCTTCTCGCACTCACCCACAACGCAGCGCGAACTGCCGGTCCCTTGCACGTTTGCGTTGTTCCTTGAGCCGGTCCTGCTCAGACCCTGACAGCGCCTGCCGGGCCGCAGCGTCAATCGCCGCAACCAGCGAGTTCAGTTGAGCGCACTCTACGCCGGAGTCATCGACGTTCATCGCCACCCTGCGCTCGTGCTCAATGACGGTCTGCGCGACAGCGCTGTTCTTGCGTATCGACGCCGCCCGCGCTTCTGGAGTCATCCCGTCGGCCAGGTTGATATCCGGCTTCACTGACACCGTGCTTGCCTGTGTGCCAGCAGGGCACGGGCCGTCGGAATACGCTGCTGCGCCCGTGCGCGAGACGCATTTGGAGAAACGCTGGATGCGAGGCGCGGGCTGAACCTCCGACCCGCGCACCTCGTTCCCAGGCGCCGGCGTTGCGCTTGGCTGCGGGAACGAGACTGGCTCGCTGCGTGGCGCAAGTTGGTTACTCCAGAGACTCCCATCTCGCCAACCATTGGCAAGCGCGAGCACCACCACCAGGGCAACGAACGCGGCCAGCAGGAAAAGCACGCGATTCGACCGCTTCGACGGACGCAGCGCACGTTCCCAATTCGTCATTGGCTCGCGGGATTGGTTCATCCAGGGGTCGCGGTGGTCGTCCTTGCGCATGGCTCCGCAAATGTCTGCGATGGGCGCTTGCTTGGGCCGCCACTGGCCGTCTGGCGGGCCAGACAAGCGTGACATTTTGCATAGGCCCCTCGTCACATCGCTCGACATCGCGCCACGATTGTTACTCCCACCGTCCAACGCATCGCGCCACACTGGCCCCATGACCTCGCGCGAGGAGCCGGGGTTGCCATCGGGCTTCAGCCCTGAAGCCCGGAAATTTCTCAGTCATTGAAAGGCTTCGACACATATGACCAAGTCAACTCAGAATGATCCGAACCGTGGCCAGGCCGCCATGAAGACGCCGCCGGTCGTCTCGCCGCAGGCGTGGCAAGCCGCGCGCGAACAGATGCTTGTCAAGGAAAAGGCCCAGACCCACGCGCGCGATGCGCTCGCCGCGGAGCGTCGGCGCATGCCGTGGATGGCCGTGGAGAAGGCGTACGAATTCGAAGGGCCCAAGGGCAAGGCGAGCCTGCTCGAGCTGTTCGAAGGCCGCCGCCAGCTGATCGTCTATCGCGCCTTCTTCGAGCCCGGCGTGTTCGGCTGGCCCGACCACGCCTGCCGCGGGTGCTCGCTGGGGGCTGATCAGGTCGGCCAGCTTGCCCATCTGAACGCCCGCGATACGACGCTCGTCTACGCCTCGCGCGCGCCGCAGGCGGACATCGCGCGCCTGAAGACACGGATGGGCTGGGAGATGCCCTGGTACACCATCACCGACAGCTTCGACGCCGATTTCGGCGTCGACGAGTGGCATGGCCACAACGTGTTCATCCGCGACGGCGACAAGGTGTTCCGCACTTATTTCATCAACAACCGCGGCGACGAGGCGATGGGGACCGTCTGGAGCTACCTCGATCTCACCGCGCTCGGGCGCCAGGAGACCTGGGAAGACTCGCCGGAGGGCTATCCGCAAACCGCGCCCTACAAATGGTGGAACTGGCACGACGCATACAACCTCGATGCCGCGCCCGATGCGAAGTGGGTGGAGATTTCGACGGCGGGCGAGGCCGCGTTCCGGAAGGTGGGCGATCAGGCCAAGAAGTGATCGTCCGCAGTGCCTGGTGGCCTCGCAGCGATCAGTTCGTGGCGAGGCGCAGGTTCTTCCGAATGGCGGAGTCCACCATGCCCGCAGGTGCGAAGGTGCGGAGAAATTGCAGGCGGCTCGCGCGGCCGCCTGCCGCGTAGCGCAACTTCGGGTTGGCCGCAATGGAAGCCTTCAGCACGGCTTCGGCCACAACGGCGGGTTCGTCTGCCTCCTCGATCATCTCCGTCATCCGCTGGCCCACGGTCGCGCGAACTTCGCGGTACTCGTCCAGCTTGAGGTCGGCCTGCAGCAAGTTCGCATCGAACTGCGTCTTGGTGTTGGCGGGCTCGATCACCGAGACCCGGATGCCCATCGTGCGCAGCTCATGGTCGAGCGATTCCGAATAGCCTTCGACCGCGTGCTTGGTCGCGGCATAGAGCGCCATATACGGCATCGGCAGAAAGCCGAAGATGGAGCCGATGTTGATGATGCGACCACTCCCTGTGCGTCGCATGTGGGGCACGACGGCGCGAGTCATCCGGACGATGCCGAAGAAGTTCGTTTCGAAGATCGACCGCGCCTGTTCCATCGAACTTTCTTCCGCGCCGGCGGGGGCCGTGCTGAAGCCGGCGTTGTTCACGAGCAGGTCGATACGGCCCTCCCGCCGAGCCATCTCGGCGACAGCGGCTGCGACGGAATCGTCGCTGGTCACGTCCAGCGGCAGCATCTCGAATGATCGATGGCCCGCCGGGGCGCCGCGTCTGCTGGTGCCGTAGACCTTGAAGCCGGCCATCGCAAGCCGCTCTGCTGTCGCTTTGCCGATGCCCGACGAGGCGCCCGTCACGAGCGCTGTCTTGCTGTTCATGTTCATGATGTTTCTCCGTCAGTGGTGTGAAAGGGGTAGGGAACGCAAGGAAAGGATGGCCACCCGACCTGCTGGGCGAGGCAATTTCCCTGCTATGCTTAAACGTTAAAAGACTGATGGTCTCTAATGTAGCAGACCATCGGTCTCTTGTGCAAACCCCTGTCGACGGCATGCCAATGAGCAATTCATCACCGTATCTGCGTGCGCGCTCTCCCGAACAGAAGGAGGAGCGCCGGCGCCACCTGCTCGACACTGCGAAATCACTGCTGCTCGAGATTCCGGACGTGCACGACCTGGGCATCAACGAGCTGGCCCGGCAAGCACAGATGACCAAGTCAAACGTCTATCGATACTTCGAGAGCAGCGAAGCCGTCCTGCTGGATGTGCTGGTCGAGGAGTTCATGCTCTGGCGCGCCGAGCTGCGCAAGGCCTTGAGCCGGGGCGGCAAGCGCAGCGGCACGATCGAGCACATCGCGCGGGCGTTCTCGGCCACCGTGGCGGCGCGTCCGCTGTTGTGCCGGCTCACCAGTATCTTTCCGTCGATCCTGGAGCACAACGTTTCGGCCGAGCGCATGGTTCAGTTCAAGCAGGGCCTGCTGGCCGTACGGAAGGAGACTGCGCTCGACTTCCACGGCTGCATCCCGTCCATCCCGGCATCCACGTTCGAGGGCTTCATCCACCTCGCCCTGCCTCTGCTCATCGGGCTGTGGCCGCTCAGCCACCCCGCCGAGGCCGCGGCCGAAGCGATCGCACGGCACGACCTCGCGGCTCTGCGCTACGACTTTCAGCACAATCTGGAAGAGGGACTGCTGATGCTTTTGCGCGGCCTGCCCAGTGAATAAGCGCGCCGACCAGATTTGATCAATGCAGTGCCTCGACACCATGCAAGACCGTTTTCTCGCCGACATTCTCCGGAATGGCCACAACCGCTCGATCCTTGACCGCTGGAGTGCATTGGCCCTCCCGGACGGATGGCTGGTCGCTGGCTGCTTGTTCCAGACGGTTTGGAACCTGCAGTCGGGCCGTGCGCCCGAGGCGGCAATCAAAGACTACGACCTGTTCTACTTTGACGCATCGGACACGACCGAGGCCGGCGAGCGCAGCGTGCAGGCACGTGTCGAACAGGTGCTGGGCGATCTCGGTGTCACTGTCGAGGCGTCGAACCAGGCGCGTGTCCATCTTTGGTACGAATCGTATTTCGGTCGACCCTACCAAGCACTGTGCAGTGCGCGGGACGGTATCGATCGATTTCTTATTCCGGCTACCTGCGTCGGCATTCGCCCCAACGAGCTCTACGCCCCCAACGGCCTGGAGTTGGTCTACGACGGGCTGCTGACGATGAACCCGTTAACGCCGCATCGCGATCTCTTCGAGCGCAAGGCTGCGTCGTACTGCGCTCGCTGGTCGTGGCTGCAGATCGGGGAAGGGCAGAATCGACCGCCCACTCACATCCTGAGCCTTGAATGACAGTCTGGACCATCATCGAAGCGACGCAAGAGGAGGTGAGGTCGGGCGAACTTGGTCGTCGGCTGCGCCGCTTCAACTATGGTTTCGTGGGGGAGTACCCCGAATCGCAGCCGGTATGGCTTAGAACTATCGCGGTAGGGACGGAGATTGCTCTCCGCCCCCCGCACAGATCCGTACGTGCCCGATTCGGGCATACGGCTCCTACCTTGGGTGTTTGACGGCAAAGCGCTCACTCGGCCACGGATGAAGGATTCGGGGTGATGGCAGCCAGGCGGTGGCGATCTTCGTTATCCGCTCCCACGTCATGCGGTCCTTCTGGCTTCGCCGCCGAAGCGAGCGTCGCCAGAGGTTGGTGACGTGGTACCGGAACGCTCCCAGTGCCCGGAAGTTCGTGGGCACCGCGTGGTACGCGAAGAAACCCGTGACCACCGCCTTCAGCCATCGGCCCTGTTCGGGGATGGTTTCGTGCATGCGCTCACGCAGCCGCACCTTGATCTCCTGGAGCTTGGCCCTCATGCGGTCCCCTCTTGTCTTGCGCTGGAGCTGGAAGCCTCCACGCCGGGACTTGCCGCAGATGAACGTGAACCCCAAGAACGTGAAGGTCTCCGGCCTGCCAAGGCCGCGCCGCTGTCTACGTTTAGCCGCATTGCGGCCGAACTCCAGCAGGCGCGTCTTCTCCCCGTGCAGTTCGAGCCCAAACTGCTCGAACCGCGTTCGCATCGCATCCCAGAAGCGCCTCGCATCGGCTTCATGCTCGAAGCCGGCCACGATGTCGTCGGCGTAGCGCACGACGATCACGTTGCCGGTGGCTTCTCGCCGCCGCCATTGGTGGGCCCAGAGGTCGAAGACGTAGTGCAGGTAGACGTTTGCGAGCAGTGGTGAGACCACCGCTCCTTGAGGAGTCCCCGTTTCACTGACGCTCCAAGTTCCCTCTTCCAGGACGCCCGCCTTGAGCCACTTGCGCACAAGGCGAATGACGCGCTCGTCGCCAATCCGATGCTCCAGGAACCGGACCAGCCATTCCTGGCTGACCGAGTCGAAGAAACTCCGAATATCCGCGTCGAGAATCCAGTTCACCGGGGTACCGCTGATCGCCACCGACAGTGCATCAAGCGCATCGTGCTGGCTTCGTCCGGGCCGGAACCCGTACGAGAACCCGAGGAAGTCTTCCTCATAGATGGCGTTGAGCACCGCGACGAGCGCGCGCTGGACGATCTTGTCCTCCAGCGCGGCGATACCGAGCGGGCGCTGTTTGTCGCTGCCCGGCTTGGGTATGAACCGTCGCCGAACAGGCTGCGCCCGGTAACCACCACTATGGACCCGTGCGTGCAGGTCCTGAAGGTTGCCCTCCAGTCCCGCCTCGTAGTCCTCCCATGTCACGCCATCAACCCCGGGGGCGGCACGGCGCTTGAGCGCCAGGAACGACTCCCTCAGCTGATCGATCGTGACGTGGTGCAGCAGCGCGGTGAACTTCTCCTTCTTCCGCTGCCTTGCAGCGATCCGTACACGGTCCAGCCCCTGTGACACGCTACCGCGGCTCTGAGTCCGTCGCGTGCGCGGTTGGCCCGTGTTCCCCTTGGTCCCGGCCCTTGGCTCCACCCACTCCGCCGCCGGTTGCCCGGCCTTGTTCGCAGGCTTCACAGCTACTATGGCCGAGTCTGACTTCTCCAGCCCGTTCATCATCGGCTTCGGCTCCTCGCCTTCCCGATGCGGGCCGCCGAGCTGTACGAGCCTCGACGGTCAGACTGGAGATCTCCCGGTTCCCGTGTAAAGAGCTTGCGTGCATGCCAGGGTCTCAGACCACGCCAGATCGGGTGGGCGCTTGCGATGGCGCGCCCAGCCGTGTCGCCTTCCGCTTGGATAACAGCGTCAGCATCTGGAACTTTATTTCTATCGTGGCTCGATGGCTGGCCTACACGTACCCCTGCCGACGCTTCGCCGACACCCTCGCGGATGTCTGCGCACGGCTCGGGGCCGATGTGATTCGCTATATCTTCATCGTGGCGGACTTGCACCACCTACTCCTTATCGGTCTCCCGGCGCACTATCCGTAAATAGTAAACTACGCCTCCGAGCCGCATTGAGCGCGGTGTCGGAGCGAGACGATGACGGCAAAGCGAGTCGAGTCCTGGGTAGTGACGGATGAGTTCTGGCAGCGGGTCGAACCGCTGATTCCGGCGCGCGCCGCATTGCCGAAGAAGGCGTACGTTCGAAGTCCTGGCGCAGGACGACCACCGAAGCCTGCGCGGCAGGTGTTTGAGGCCATCGTGTATGTGCTGCGCACGGGGTGCCAATGGAAAGCACTGCCCAAGGAACGCTTTGGCAGCGCCAGCGCCATCCACAAGCGCTTTCTGGAGTGGGAACGGGCCGGCTTCTTCGAGGCGCTGTGGAAGGCCGGGCTGGCCGAGTATGACCAGATGCAAGGCATCGCCTGGCGATGGCAGAGCGTTGACGGGGCGATGTTCAAGGCCCCATTGGCGCAAGAAACTGTCGGTGCGAACCCGACGGACCGGGGAAAAAAAGGGAAGCAAACGTCACCTGCTGGTGGACGGCCGTGGCGTCCCGTTGTCGTTCATCGTGACCGGGGCCAACGTGAATGACGGCAAGCGAATCGATGAGGTCCTCAGCGCCATCGTGGTGGAGCGCGACCGTACGCCAATTCGACGCAGCAAACACCTGTGCGCTGATGCCGGCTACCGAAGCGCCGAGGCCCTTCGCATCATCGAGTCGCACGGATATATCCCCCATGTCGTGGACCGTCGACAGGAGACTGAGGCCAAACGGCGCCAGCCGTGGAAGAAGGCTCGCCGCTGGGTGGTCGAGGTATGCCACAGTTGGTTCAACCGCTTTCGAAAGCTGTTGGTGCGCTACGAGAAGCTCGAACGCAGCTTCCTCGCACTCAATCATCTTGCCGCCGCAATCATTGCCTACCGCAAGGTACCGCTGGCGGTAAACATTATTTACGGATAACTTCTTAGCGCCAGGGATGAAGAAGGTCGGATGGTGGGCGGCCTTCGCGGGTACGTCTTCCTGTACTGGCTCCACATTGACGTGCTTTGGGTTGATGAGGCAGCGAGGGCTGGAGGGCTTGGTAGCGAGCTCCTCAAACAGGCCGAAACGAAAGCAAAGAGCCTGGGCGCGCACAGCGCCAAGCTCGACACCTTCGAATGGCAGGCGCCCGCTTTCTATGCAAAGCGCGGCTATCAGGAGTTCGGCCGCGTCGACAATCACACCAACGGGTTCTTCCTAGCATTCATGATGAAGAAGCTTTGAGAACCAAAGGGCAGAATGCGGCCCAAGACCGGCCACTCGCAAGAACTCGCTGCTTGTAGGTTCGCGGCCTGATGCGCTTCGCTATGGTCGCTCGGCACAATCAGTCGGCTGACCTTGCCCCCGAAAAACG
>NZ_JAGGNU010000030.1 GCF_018614915.1 Variovorax paradoxus
AATTTTCCTTTTGCCATTTTCTATCCTTGAAAGAGCAGTGCCCGTGTATGGTTTAACGTCTGCACCATGTTGCTGGTTCTCTCGCCACGGGCAACGAGAGGCACACGGTCGCAGACAGAACTTCTTACTTCGCGCGGGAAGCGACGATGGCTTCGGCCACGTTGCGCGGAGCTTCGGCGTAGTGCTTGAACTCCATCGTGTAGGTGGCACGGCCTTGCGACATCGAGCGCAGCGTGGTCGAGTAGCCGAACATTTCCGACAGCGGGACCTCGGCCTTGATGGCCTTGCCGCCGCCCATCATGTCTTCCATGCCCTGCACCATGCCGCGGCGTGAGGACAGGTCGCCCATCACGTTGCCGGCGTAGTCTTCAGGCGTCTCGACTTCCACGGCCATCATCGGCTCGAGGATCACGGGGCTGGCCTTGCGGGCGCCTTCCTTGAAACCGAAGATCGCGGCCATCTTGAACGCCATTTCGTTCGAGTCCACGTCGTGGTACGAACCGAAGTGCAGCGTGACCTTGACATCGACCACCGGATAACCGGCGAGCACGCCTTGGCCCAGCGCTTCGATCACGCCCTTTTCGACCGCCGGGATGTATTCGCGAGGAACCACACCACCCTTGATCGCATCGACGAACTCGAAGCCCTTGCCGGCTTCCTGCGGTTCGAGCTTGAGCACGACGTGGCCGTACTGGCCCTTGCCGCCCGACTGGCGCACGAACTTGCCTTCGGCTTCTTCGACCGTCTTGCGGATGGTTTCGCGGTAGGCCACCTGCGGCTTGCCGACGTTGGCTTCCACGCCGAACTCGCGCTTCATGCGGTCCACGATGATTTCGAGGTGCAGTTCGCCCATGCCGGCGATGATGGTCTGGCCCGACTCCTCGTCGGTCTTGACGCGGAAAGACGGATCTTCCTGCGCCAGGCGCTGCAGCGCGATGCCCATCTTTTCCTGGTCGACCTTGGTCTTCGGCTCGACGGCCTGCGAGATCACCGACTCCGGGAACACCATGCGCTCGAGCGTCAAGATGGACGCCGGGTCGCACAGGGTTTCGCCCGTGGTCACTTCCTTCAGGCCAATGCATGCGGCAATGTCGCCGGCGCGGATTTCGCTGACTTCCACGCGGTTGTTGGCGTGCATCTGCACGATCCGGCCGATGCGCTCCTTCTTGCCGCGCACCGGGTTGTAGACGCTGTCGCCCTTGGTCAGCACGCCCGAGTAGACGCGCACGAAGGTCAACTGACCCACGAACGGGTCGGTCATGAGCTTGAAGGCCAACGCCGAGAACTTTTCGCTGTCGTCGGCCTTGCGGGTCGTCGGCACTTCGTCTTCGTCCATGCCCTTGACCGGCGGAATGTCGGTCGGCGCGGGCATGTATTCGACGACGGCGTCGAGCATCGCCTGCACGCCCTTGTTCTTGAACGCGGAGCCGCACAGCATCGGCTGGATTTCGCCGGCGATGGTGCGCTGGCGGATGCCGGCCTTGATTTCGACCTCGGTCAGCGCGGTGCCTTCGAGGTACTTGTTCATGAGCTCTTCGCTCGATTCGGCTGCGGCCTCGACCAGCTTCTCGTGGTATTCGGCGCAGACGGCGGCCAGGTCGGCGGGGATCTCGCCGTACTTGAAGGTCACGCCCTTCTCCTCGTCCCAGATGATCGACTTCATCTTGACGAGGTCGACGACGCCCTGGAAGCGGTCTTCGGCGCCGATCGGGATCTGGATCACGACGGGGTTGGCCTTCAGGCGGTCCACCATCATCTGGCGCACGCGCAGGAAGTCGGCGCCGGTGCGGTCCATCTTGTTGACGAACGCGAGGCGGGGCACCTTGTACTTGTTGGCCTGGCGCCAGACGGTTTCCGACTGGGGCTGCACGCCGCCGACGGCGTCGTACACCATCACGGCGCCGTCGAGCACGCGCATCGAGCGCTCGACTTCGATCGTGAAGTCCACGTGACCGGGGGTGTCGATGATATTGATGCGATGTTCGTCGAAGTTGGCGCCCATGCCCTTCCAGAAGCAGGTGGTGGCGGCAGACGTGATCGTGATGCCGCGCTCCTGCTCCTGCTCCATCCAGTCCATCGTCGCGGCGCCGTCGTGCACTTCACCGATCTTGTGGTTCACACCGGTGTAGAACAGGATGCGCTCGGTCGTGGTGGTCTTGCCGGCGTCGATGTGCGCAGAAATACCGATGTTGCGGTAGCGCTCGATGGGGGTCTTGCGGGACATGAAAATTACTCCGTTAACGGATGAAAGCCCGCCCACCGCATTCGGTGGATCGGGCTTCCAGCCTGTCTGACTAGTGGGCTGTTGTTAGAAGCGGAAGTGGCTGAAGGCCTTGTTGGCTTCGGCCATGCGGTGCACTTCATCGCGCTTCTTCATGGCACCGCCACGACCTTCCGTGGCTTCCATGAGTTCGTTGGCCAGACGCAGGGCCATCGACTTCTCGCCGCGCTTGCGGGCGGCTTCCTTGATCCAACGCATCGACAGCGCCAGGCGACGAACCGGACGCACCTCGACGGGCACCTGATAGTTCGCACCACCGACGCGGCGCGACTTCACCTCGACCATCGGCTTCACGTTGTTGATGGCCATGGTGAAGGCCTCGACCGGGTCCTTGCCCGGGTTCTTCTTCTCGATCTGGTCGAGCGCGCCATAGATGATGCGCTCGGCAACCGCCTTCTTGCCGCCTTCCATGATCACGTTCATGAATTTGGACAGCTCGACATTGCCGTACTTGGGATCCGGCAGGATTTCACGTTTGGGGACTTCGCGACGACGTGGCATTTTTCTAACCTCTTTGCTTCAGTTGGCACCGTTTTCGGCGCCGCGAGAGCCAACAAGAACTCTCACTTACTCGACCCGACAGTGGGTCACTTCGCTCGATGCACCCGCCAAGGCACGCCGAACACCGTTGAATACAGAAAGCCTTAAGCCTTCTTGGGGCGCTTCGCGCCGTACTTGGAACGCGACTGCTTGCGATCCTTCACGCCCTGCAGGTCCAGCGAGCCGCGGACGATGTGGTAGCGCACGCCAGGCAAGTCCTTGACACGACCGCCGCGAACCAGCACGACGCTGTGTTCCTGCAGATTGTGGCCTTCGCCGCCGATGTAGGAAATGACTTCGAAGCCGTTGGTCAGACGGACCTTGGCGACCTTGCGCAGCGCCGAATTCGGCTTCTTGGGGGTCGTGGTGTAGACCCGGGTGCAGACGCCGCGACGCTGCGGCGAGTTCTGCATGGCAGGGCTCTTCGACTTGATCTTTTCGACCTCGCGACCCTGACGCACCAGTTGATTGATGGTTGGCATGAATGAATAAGTCCCAAAACGCTCCGGCAGAAGTCCTTGTCGTGACACAAGGGGCCAGGAGATGACGAAAACGTGAATCCCTTCGGATTTTTCCGAAAAGCCCACGAGTATAGCAGCGCCCCGAAGGCACCGCAATTTTCAGAAAGCCGGCGTCACTTGATCCAGAGCCGTACGGCGTCCCAGGCGCGGCCGAGTACGCCAGCCTGCTCGACCGGCTCCAGCGCGACCAGCGGCACCTCGGCAACCGGCTGGTCGGCCAGCGTGATCTTCAGCGAGCCGATCGGCTGGAAGCGGGAGAACGGCGCCACCAGCGGCTCCGGCCGCGCCACCTGGGTCTTGATCTTGCTCGCGGAGCCGGCCGGAACGGCGACCACGATGGCCTCGGGACGCCCCAGCTTGACGGTGTTTTCCTTGCCCTTCCAGACCGCCGGCGTCGCCACCGCCTGGTTGGCGTCGAACAGGCGGACGGCGTCGTAGGCGGTGTAGCCCCAGTTCAGCAGCTTTTGCGACTCATTGGCGCGTGCGTTCTCGCTCGCAGCACCCAAAACGATTGACAGCAGGCGGCGCCCGCTCCCGAGGTTCGGGAAATCGCGCTTGGAAGTCACGATCATGCAGTAGCCGGCCGCATCGGTGTGCCCGGTCTTCAGGCCATCGACGGTCGGGTCGCGGAACAGCAGCAGATTGCGGTTGGTGTCGTTGGTCGAGGGCGTGCCGGGATAACGGTACTTCTTGATCGAGTAGTAGTGCACGTACTCCGGGAAATCGCGCATCAGGCGCGTCGCCAGGGTGCCGAGGTCGCGCGCCGTGGTGGTGTGGCCCGGCGCGGTGAGGCCCTCGGGATTCTTGTAGCTGGTGTTCTTCATGCCGAGCGCCTTGGCCTGCTCGTTCATGAGTTCGACGAAATGCTCGACCGTGCCGCCGACGCCCTCGGCCAGCGCGACGGTGGCGTCGTTGCCAGACTGCACGATCAGCCCCTTGATCAGATCCTCGACCGGCACCTGCATCTTCGGGTCGATGAACATGCGCGAGCCCGGCATCTTCCAGGCGCGCGGGCTGACCGGCAGGGTCTGCTGCAGGCTGATCTTCTTGGCTTTCAGGGCATCGAACACCAGGTAGGCCGACATCAGCTTGGTGAGCGAGGCGGGTTCGACCGGGCTGTCGATGTCTTTTTGCGCCAGCAGCTGGTTCGCCGTGA
This sequence comes from Variovorax paradoxus, assembly GCF_018614915.1. Lineage (GTDB taxonomy): Bacteria > Pseudomonadota > Gammaproteobacteria > Burkholderiales > Burkholderiaceae_C > Variovorax > Variovorax paradoxus_K. The sequence goes on from NZ_JAGGNU010000030.1 coordinate 4,499, forward strand.
CGTCGAGCAGCAGGTAGCTGCGCGCTGCGACTTCGGGCGGTGCCGGCACCTGCGCGCTGACGACCATGCAGAAAGATGCGGCCGCGGCGACCGCGAACGCGCGCAGCGCGTCGAGAAAACGATTCATGGGGATGCGAAGAGACGAAAAACTAGCCCGCGCGCAGGTGGCGGACGACCAGACTTTTGAGCAGCGGCAATTGTCCGTGAAAGAAATGACCGCCTCCCGGAACGACTGTGACAGGAAGTGACTGGGGCCGCGCCCAATCCATCACCGCGGAGAGCGGCACGGTGTCGTCCTGCTCGCCGTGCACGACCAGCGTGCGCTCGTGCGCCTCGGCCGGAAGCGCGGCAACGGAAAAGCGCGCGGCGGCCGTGCCGATCAACACCACGTGCCGAATGTCGCGTGCCGCCCAGAGCTTCTCGGCCGCGCAGCTCGCCACGAAGGCGCCGAACGAGAAGCCGGCTATGGCCAGCGGCCCCTCGGGCGCCAGCTGCTCGACGACGGCCAGCATGTCGTCGCGCTCGCCGCGCCCTTCGTCATGCGCGCCTTCGCTCGCGCCGACGCCGCGGAAGTTGAAGCGCACGGCGGTCCAGCCGCAGGCCACGAAAGCGCGCGTCAAAGTCTGCACCACCTTGTTGTCCATGCTGCCGCCGAAGAGCGGATGGGGGTGGGCGATCACCGCCACGCCGAGCGCCGGCGAGCCTGCGGCCGCCGGGTCGCGCAGCACTTCGATGGCGCCCGCTGCACCTTTCAGCTGGATTTTTTCCGTCCGGGAATTCATCAGCGCCCCACGCCGGGCGGGAGCAGCAGCCGCTCGACCACCTTGCCGTTCTTCAAATGCGACTCGACGATCTCGTCGATGTCTTCCTCGTCGACAAAGGTGTACCAGACGGCTTCCGGATAGACCACCGCCACCGGCCCGCCGGCGCAGCGGTCGAGACAGCCGGCCTTGTTGACGCGCACCTTGCCGGGCCCTGCCAGTCCGGCCTCCCTGACGCGCGCCTTGCAGCGATCGAAGCCTTGCTGGGCATTGTGCTTCGAGCAGGAGTCTTCCTCGTTCCTGCGTTCGTTCAGACAGAAGAAGATGTGGCGACCGTAGTAGCCGCGCGGCGGCGAGGTGCTGGAACTGGACATCGGATCATTCTATTGAGCGGGCGATGCGAACGCGCCGCACCCGGGAATGGATGGACTACGCCTGCCTCGCCCGGCGCGACAGGATGGCCAGCACATAGGTCAGCGTGCCGAAGGGCCAGAGCCAGCCGAGCCATTGCGCGAGTCCGTGAAAGCGGATGAAGCGCCCTTGCTCCCAGGTCGCCAGCGTCTGGGCGAAATAGGCACTCTCGGGCGCCTGGTTCAAGAGGCTCAGATGGAGCACGAGCGCAATCAGCAGCAAGGCAGCACAGAGCCTCCGCGGCACCGGCAGCAGCAGAACGCCCAGTGCCAGCGACGCCACGATGCCGACCTGCACCGGCAGGCTCAGCCAAGCCCAGGCGTGCTCGGGGCCGTAGCTCAGCGCCGCCGACAAGGCCGTGGCCGCGACCCCGGCCAGGAGCACGATCGGCAACAGGATGGCCCGGCGCACGATCGAGCGCGTGACCAGAAAAGCCAGCAGGCACGGCACCAGCGCCCCCAGCATGACGCACAGCAGTTCGACGCCGGGCACCAAGGGCTCGAGTTCGAACTGGCGCACCGGCATCCAGTCGAGAAATGGCGTGTCGATGAGCCACTCCGCGATCGCGGCTTCGAGGCGCTCGAAGACCTGGCCCAGGCCGAAGGTGACGGCAGCCGGAAACAGCAGCGCCAGCGGCCACAGCGCCAACAGCACCAGCGCGCCGCGCGAGTCTTCGACGAACCAGTTGGAACGGGTCCTGTGCCAGTGCGCCACGGCACCGAGGCGCTCCAGCGCCGCCGCGAGCACGGCGCCGGCCAGAGCGCCCGCGCTGTTCAGTCCGAGGTCGACATTGGAGGGAATGCGCGAGGGCAGGTAGCTCTGCAAGGTCTCCATGGAGAAGGCGATCGCCGCGCCAGCCACCGTGGCGCGCAGCACCGCGCCCACCACGCCGGCCTCGGGCCGCGTTCTGAGCACCTCGATCGCCGCGAGAAAACCGAAGGGCAGGTAGCCTGCGACGTTGACCCCGAAGTCGAAACCGGTCCAGTACTTGGGCCACGGCGCCGCCAGGTAGGCCCAGGGTGCGATGCCCTGGTCGCGCCAGTCGGCGAACGGGTAGAGGCTCGCGTAGACGATCAGCGCCGCGTAGGCGAGCGCGAGGGGCAGAGCGGCGGATTTGTGCTGCGTGGCCACCGCGCTCAGAAGGGCTTGACCACGACCAGCACCACGATCCCGAGCAGCAGAAGCACCGGCAGCTCGTTGAACCAGCGGTACCAGCGCTCGCCGCGCCGATCCGCGCCCGACACGAACTTGCGCAGCAGCACGCCGCAGGCATGGTGGTAGCCGATCACGAGGAGCACCAGCGCCAGCTTGGCATGCATCCAGCCGTTGCCCGGGCCGCGCCCGATGCCGTAGCCGAGCCAGAGCCAGAGGCCGAAGCCGAGCGCCGGCACGGCCAGGAAAGTGGTGAAGCGAAACAGCTTGCGCGCCATGAGAACGAGCCGCGCGCGCTCAGCCACGGATTCGGGCGCCACCAGCGCGAGATTCACGAAGATGCGCGGCAGATAGAACAGTCCGGCGAACCAACTCGCGATGAACACGATGTGCAGTGATTTGACCCAGAGCATGGCGGCAGTTTAGTGGTGCGCCCTGGTTGCCCCGGGGCGGGTTCAATGGGGCAAAAAAAAGCCCGGCGTCAAAACGCCGGGCTGGGAAGCCCTTTTGCTGTCACACATCAAGGCACCCGCTCAGGGAGGAAAAGCGGGGAGCGGCAAGCCGCCCACCGCAGAATTTAGCAAAGGGATTACAACCTATCAAGCAGTTCTAATTTTTTTCCCAGAATTTGCAGAACACGTAGTTCCAACGTATTACTAGCCACAAGCTGTCCACATCCGCGAAAAGCCCGCGAATGGCCGATTTCGAGGGGCCCGCCCGACACTTCGGGCACAATTTTCCGCATGACCCTCTACGCCCCCTTCCCCTCCGGCCGACCGCGTCGACTGCGCCGGGACGCCTTCACGCGCAATCTCGTACGTGAGCACACGCTCAGCGTCCACGACTTGATCTATCCGGTGTTCGTGCAGGAAGGCCAGAAGCGGCGTGACGCCGTGGCGTCGATGCCCGGCGTCGAGCGGCTCAGCTTGGATCTGCTGCTGCCGGTCGCCGAGCAGTGCGTGGCGGCCGGCATTCCGGTGATGGCCCTGTTCCCGGTGATCGATGCCGGCCTCAAGACGCCGGCAGGGGACGAGGCCTTCAACCCCGAGGGCTTGATCCCGCGCGTGGTGGCCGCCCTCAAGTCGCGCTTCCCCGAACTCGGCGTGATGACCGACGTGGCGCTCGATCCGTACACCAGCCATGGGCAGGACGGCCTGCTCGACGACACCGGCTACATCCAGAACGATCCGACCGTCGAGGTGCTGGTCAGGCAGGCGCTCGCCCAGTCGCAGGCCGGCGTGGACATCGTGGCGCCGAGCGACATGATGGACGGCCGCATCGGCGCGATCCGCAACGCCCTGGAGTCGGCCGGCCAGGTCCACACGCGGATCATGGCCTACAGCGCCAAGTACGCGAGCGCCTTCTACGGCCCCTTCCGCGACGCCGTCGGCTCGGCCGCCAACCTCGGCAAGAGCAACAAGAAGGTCTACCAGATGGACCCCGGCAACAGCGACGAAGCGCTGCGCGAGGTCGGAATCGATATCGCCGAGGGCGCCGACATGGTGATGGTCAAGCCCGGCATGCCCTACCTCGACATCGTGCGCCGGGTGAAGGACGAGTTCCAGGTGCCGACCTTCGCCTACCAGGTCAGCGGCGAGTACGCGATGATCAAGGCCGCGGCACAGAACGGATGGCTCGACCACGATGCCGTGGTGCTGGAGAGCCTGCTGGCCTTCAAGCGCGCCGGTGCCGACGGCGTGCTCACCTACTTCGCGCTCGACGCCGCACGGCTGCTGCCAAAGCAGTAGCGGACGGATCGGGCCCGATGCGGATCTTCGAAATCAGCGGCTCGCGGATCACCGAGCACGACGCGCTTGCGCCCTTGGCATTGCCCGGCGCCTGCGCCAGCGGCTATTTGTGGATTTCCCTCACGCGGGACGAATTCCGCACCGCGCTCGCCGAGGTGCAGGGCATCCTGCAGTCGCTCTGCAGCACCCAGCTGGTCGACCTGCACGTGGCCGACCTAGTCAATGACCAGTTGCCTTCGCACTACGACTACACCTCGCAGTACGACGTGCTGGTCTTCCGCCGGCTCGCGGCCGCCAACGGCGCGGCGCCGAAAAGCGCCGAGTCCGCGCCGACGCGCGGCGGCCCGCCGGTGCTGCGGCGCGTCGACACGCGGCCAGTTGGCTTTGCGGTCTTCGACCGCGTCCTGCTGTCCGTGCATCCGGAAGATGGCGCGGTGCGCGACGCCTTTGCCGCCCGCCTGCTGGCCGCCGCGGCGCCCGACGCGCGCGGCACCGCCGTCGCGCCCGCCCTCGACGTGCGCGCCGTTTCGACGCGCGTGCCGCCGAGCCCTGCCGACCTGATGCTGCGCGTGGTGAACCTGATCGTCGATGCCTATCTCGATCTGCGGCGCGACCTGACACGGCAGCTCGACCACTGGCAGGCCGAGCTGATCGATCCGCGCAGCCGCTTCACGAATTGGGGCGCGTTGATGGATGCGCGCCAGTCGCTGCACCACCTGGATGAAATCTGCGAAGACCAGCGTGCGGCGGTCCAGGACTGGATCGATGCGCTCGAAACCCTGCCGCCGCCCGAAGGCGCGGCCGCGCTGCGCGAACGCGAACTGATCATGGTGCGCAGCCGCGACGTGCTGGAGCACATCCAGCGCGTGGTGCATCACGTGCGGCGGCTCGAGCAGAACGCCGAAACCGCCGTGCAGATGCATTTCAGCGTGCAGAGCCACCGCGCCAACGACATCATGCGAGTGCTCACGGCGCTGACCGCGATCTTCCTGCCGCTCAACCTGATCGCCGGCATCTTCGGCATGAACTTCGAGTTCATTCCGCTGGTGCACAAGGCCGACGGTTTCTGGATCGCAATGGCCTCGATGGCCGTCATCGCGCTGCTGCTGGTCGTCGTGTTCTGGCGCAAGCGCTACCTGGCGCGAAGCAGATAAACAAAAAACCGGGCAGCGCACTAGCGCTGCCCGGTCCTTCGGTGGGGTCGGCGAATTTACTTGGCCGCGGGGCTGCCTTGCTGCTGCGCTTGCTGGAGCGTGGCGGCGCGGTTGGGCATGGTCGAGATCACGCGGCTGTTGACGCGCGAGCCGCTGGTCACGTTCTGGTCCGGCGCGTTCGCGGTAGCGACGGCCTGTGCACGCACGGCAGCCGAGTCGGCCACCGAGGTGAAGGGATCGGCGCCACGCGAGCCGCGCGTCACGTTCTGGTTGGGAGCCGAAGCCGCGCGCACGGCTTCCGCTTCGATGGTGGCGCGGCTCACGGCCGACACCGGCTGCTGAACGCCGTCGTAGCTCTCGGCTTGCGCGCCGGCGGCGGCCAGCAAGGAGAACGCGGCGGCGGCGATGATGTGAGAGGTCTTCATGTCAGGTCCTTTGAATTCGTCGGAGTGGTTGCTAACCAGGCTCGCGGGATGGCTGGCCTGTGCGCCGAAGTTTCAGTTGGAACCCCCTCGGGAATTCACCTAGAAAAGAGACACCGCGTTTCCGGGATCGAAACAATTGAATACCGGGCTCATGCTTTGCGCATGGCCCGGTCTGGCGCGCTCGCCAACCTGCGAATTACAGGCCCGCTTGGCGCGTCGTCACGAAGCGCGGGTTCGAGAACTGCGACGGAATCACGCTGCCGGCGAAGGATTCGCGGCGGACGTTCTGGTTTGGCCTGTGAGCGTGGGCCACGGCTTCGGCACGGACGTCGGCGCGGTCACGCGCACTCGCCAGAACGGTCGCAGGACCTGCGGCAAAGCCTTCGGCATACGGATTCGCGGTGCGGGCAGCAACAACGGCTTGCGCATTCACTTCGGCGCGGCTCGCCGCCGACACCAGCGAGTGCACGCCGTCATAGGTTTCGGCCTGGGCGCCGGCAGCGGCGAGAATCGAGAGCGCGGCGGCGGCGATGATCTTCGAGGTCTTCATTTCAATCTCCTTCATGATTTATGGATGAGGCACGGAACGAAGTTTGCGCCTGAACCTAGGTAAAAACCCTACATCATCTGAACCACCGCGTTCATGAAATTGAAACAATGGAAGCTCGATGGATGGCCTGGACCTGCTGAAAGCCTTTCGTGAAGTTGCCGAGCGCGGCAGCTTCTCCCGCGCCGCCAAGACGCTCGGCACCTCGAAGGCCACCATTAGCAAATATGTCGCGCAGCTCGAGGAGCGCTTCGGCGTGCGCCTGCTCAACCGCTCCACGCGTTCGGTGAGCCTGACCGATGCCGGCCAGCTGCTGCTCGAGCGCAGCAAGCCGCTGATGGAGATGGTCGAGCTCACGCAGAAGGAGTTGCAGGAACACGCCGGCCATCCGCGCGGGCGGCTTCGCATCACGGCGCCGCACGGATTCGCACAAAGCGCCTTTCCGGACATCCTGAGCGAGTTCATCAAGACCTATCCCGATGTGCACGTGAGCCTGCACCTGAGCAACCGCGTGATCGACCTGGTGGAGGAAGGCGTGGACATCGCGCTCAGGCTGGGCCGCATCCGCGACGAGAACCTGATCGTGCGGCGCCTGCGCCAGATGGACCTGGTGCTGTGCGCCGCGCCCTCCTACTGGGCCCGGCGCGGCCTGCCGAAGAAACCGGACGACATGCGGCGCCACGACGTGCTGACCTACTCGCTCGCCGAGGGCGCGCCGCACCTGCCCTTCGAGGTCGACGGCAAGCCCTACATCGTGCCGGTGGCGAGCCGCATGGACGCCAACGATGCTGCGCCGCTGATCCATGCCGCGCTCGCCGGACTCGGCGCCGTGTGCGTGCCGGCGATGATGGCGCAGTCGCATGTCGAGCGCGGTGCGCTGGTGCCGGTGCTTGGGGAGTACATGCCGCGCGACCTGTGGCTCTATGCGGCTTATTCGCAGCGCCGTCACAACAGCGCGGCGCTGCGCGCGCTGCTGGATTTTCTCGAGGACCGCGTCCGGGGCACGGCGGCGCCGCTGGTGCCCGCTGCGGTCGCCACCGTCAAGCCCGCCAGGCGAGCGCGGCAGCCTGCGACCGCCTGAAGGCGCGCTTCAGCGCAGCCCGAACAGCGCCGCCGCGTTGCCCCACGCGATGCGCTGCGCCACCTCGGGCGGCAGCGCGCCGAGCCAGCGGCGATAGCCGCCCATGATCTCGTCGTAGGCGCTCCAGCGCTGGTTGACCCAGGTGTCGGAGCCGACCAGGAAACGCTCGGGATACTTGAGGATCAGCGCGCGCCACTCGGGGCACAGCGTGCCGCCCTCGCAGGTGAGGCCCGGCCGGTAGGACAGTTCGCCCATCAGCAGCGGATAGCGCTCCAGGAGCGCCTGCACGCGCGCCACCGGCGCGCCGCCGATGCCGGTATGGGCCCAGATGAGTCGCACCGCCCTCCCTTTGGACGGCGCATGCGCCATCAGCAGGTCGATCGCGACGTCGTCCACATGCGCCAGCACGGCCAGCTTCTTCTCTTCCGCGAGAACGATCAGCTTCCTGGCGACCGGCCCGTTGGCGTTGCCGCTGTCGTAGAGATGGAACTCTCCCAAGCCGCGGTAGGGTCCGCTCGCCGTGCCGCGCGCGAGCTCGGCCTGCACCATCTCGTAGATGCTCTCGTCGCGAAACCAGTTGCCATAGTCGTCGCGGTTGCGATAGAGCCGCACGAAAGGCACCACGGTCACGCCCGCTTCGCGCGTCTCGCGCGCCGCGGCGAGCGTTTGCGTTCCGGCGTTGGGACGCGAGTTGGCGATGATGGCCTTCACGCCGTTGCGCTGCATGCGCGCCAGCGCCTCGACCGGCGGATACGGGCCCGCGCCGCCGTCCCAGGCCTCCTGGTTGTAGTGCAGGTGGGTATCGAAAAGCGGCCCGGCGTAGTCAGCCGCCTGCGCGCCGAAGGCAAGGGCCGCCAGCAGTGCCGGCACCCAGCGCATCCGATGCCGTCGCACGCGCGGCGCCCGCTCAGCTGAGGTGCTTCGCGAAGAAGGCCAGCGTGCGCTCGCGCGCCAGCTTGGCCGCCTCGGCGTTGTACGAGCCGCGCTGATCGCAGTTGAAGCCGTGGCCCGATTCGTAGACATGCACCTCGACCTCCGGATGCGCCTTCTTGAAAGCCTCGATGGTGTCGAGCGGGATCCAGTGGTCCTTGTTGCCGAAATGCGCGAGCACCGGGAGCTTGGGCTGGATCGCGCTCTCCTCCGGCGTGGTCATGCCGCCGCCGTAGTAGGGCACCACCGCCGCGAGGCCGGAGAGCTTCGCCGAGGCGCGCCACGTGAGCAGGCCGCCCCAGCAGTAGCCGACGATGCCGACCTTGCCGCCGCGCGCCGCGTACTCGACCGCGGCCTGGATGTCCTGCAGCACCCCCGGCGCCGGCAGGGCTTCGACGGCGGTCTTCAGCTCGAAGCCGGCCTTCATGTCTTCTTCGCTGTAGCCCAGCTCGACGCCCGGCTTGACGCGGTGAAAGGTCGAAGGCGAAACCGCGAGATAGCCGTCGGCCGCGTAGCCGTCGGCCACCGAGCGGATGTGCGAATTGACGCCGAATATCTCCGGCACCACGACGATCGCGCCCTTCGGCTTGCCCGCGGGTTCCGCCACGTAGGCCGGGAATGTGAAGCCGTCTTTGGCGGTGAGATCGATGAATTGGCCCAAGGTCATGCTCCTGAAGTGGATGGTTGTTGATTCAATGCGCGCTGGACGAAATCCAGCCGGTCCTGGCCCCAGAAGATCTCGCCGTCGATCACGTAGCTCGGCGCGCCGAACACCTTGGCGTCGATCGCCTGCTGGGTATAGTCCTCGTAGCGTTCCTGCACCGTCTGGCTCAGCGACTGCTCGATGCGCTTGGCCGGCAGCGCGCATTCGCCGGCCAGCGCCTCGAGCACCTTGGGGTCGGCGATGTTGCGCTCCTGCACCCAGACCGCCGCGAACACCGCGCCGCAGAGCTTCATCGCGGCCTCGATGCCGTCATGCAGATCGACCGCGATGATGAGCTTGGCCGCATCGTCGCCGACGACCGGGAAGAACTTCGGCTTGAGGTTCAGCGGAATGTCCAGGTGGCGCGAGAAGCGCGCCAGATCGGCCAGGCGATAGGCCTGGCGCTGCGGCGCGCGCTTTCCGAGCGGCAAGCCGCCGGACACCGGGAACACGGCGCCGAAATCGATCGGCCGCACGCGCACCATGGCGCCGGCGGCCTTGGCGAGCTCGGAAAAGCGCGCATGCCCGAGGTAGGTCCACGGGCTCTGGGGCGTGAAGTAGTAGTCGACACTGCGGGTCACAGGCCTCTCCTCGATGATGTAATCGTGCGCACGGTTTTAACTGAGGCACGGCTTTCGTGCAGGAGGTGGGATTTGGACCAGGTGCTCTTGATCACCGGCGGCAGCCGCGGCATCGGCGCGGCCACCGCATTGCTGGCCGCGCAGCGCGGCTGGGCGGTGGCCGTCAACTATGCCAGCAATTCGCTGGCCGCCGACGAAGTGGTGCGCACGATCCGCGACCGCGGCGGCCGCGCGATCAGCGTGCAAGCCGACGTCGGCGACGAAGCGCAGGTGGTCGCGATGTTCGAGAAGGTCGATGCCAAGTTCGGCCGCCTCACGGCGCTGGTCAACAACGCCGGGGTGGTCGACGCACAGGCGCGCGTCGACCAGATGAGCGTGCAGCGGCTCGAGCGCATGCTGCGCATCAACGTCATCGGCAGCTTCGTCTGCGCGCGCGAGGCAGTGCGGCGCATGAGCACGAAACAGGGCGGCAGCGGCGGCGCCATCGTCAATCTCTCGAGTGCGGCCGCGCGCCTGGGCTCGCCGGGCCAGTATGTCGACTACGCGGCCAGCAAGGGCGCGATCGACAGCTTCACGATCGGCCTGGCCAAGGAAGTCGCCGATGAGGGCATCCGCGTCAACGCGGTGCGGCCCGGGCTGATCGACACCGAGATCCACGCCTCCGGCGGCATGCCGGACCGCGCCGCCCAGCTCGCACCGACCGTGCCGATGAAGCGCACCGGCAGCGCCGAGGAGGTCGCCAACGGCATCGTGTGGCTGCTGTCGGAAGAAGCCAGCTACGTGACGGCCACTTTCCTCGACGTTACGGGCGGACGCTGACCGATGGCCACCCCCACGATGGACCTCGTCAAGCCGATGATCACGCTGCTGGCCATCGTGAATCCGCTGGCGATCGTGCCTTTTTTCATCCACTACACGCAGGGCTATCCCGAGGCCCAGCGCAAGCGCACCGCCTGGGTGTCGGCCTTCAGCGCCTTCGTGGTCATCGCGGTCAGCGCGCTGCTGGGGCTTCAGCTGCTGTCCTTCTTCGGCATCTCGATCGCGAGCTTCCAGGTCGGCGGCGGCATGCTGCTCTTGATCAGCTCGCTCAACATGCTCAATGCGCAGCCGGCCGAATCCAAGACCAACGAGGAGGAGCTCCGCGCCGCGGAGGTGAAGGCCTCGCTGGGCGCCTCGATCGCGGTGGTGCCGCTGACCATTCCGCTCCTGACGGGCCCGGCCACCATGTCGACCGTGGTCATCTATGCCGAGAAGACGCAGCACCTCTGGGAGCTCGCGGTGCTGGTCGGCTACGGCGTGGTGATCGGCCTGGCGACCGGCGTCACCTTCTCGCTGGCCGAGCCGATCGCGCGCGTGCTCGGCAAGACCGGCATCAACGTGATGACGCGCCTGATGGGCCTGATCCTCGCGGCGCTGGCGGTCGAGGTGATGGCCGACGGGCTCGGCACGCTGTTCCCGGCGCTGGCGCGCCCGCACTGAGCGCCGGTCTACCGTTTCACCAGCTCGACGATGCGCGGCAGGACGGTGCCGCTCTCGATACGCAGCTCCGCCGCGGAGATCGGCAAGCTGAAACGGCGCGGGCCGGCGCTGCCCGGGTTGATGTAGAGAACGCCGCCGCGCTCCTCGGTGCGCGGCCGGTGCGAGTGGCCCGACACCACCACCCGGATGCCCTCTGCAGACGGATCGATGTCGAGATCGGCCAGATCATGGATCGCGTAGAGACGCAGGCCGCCGAGCTCGACCAGTGCCGTCTCGGGCACCGCCTCGGCCCACGGCGCCCGGTCGTTGTTGCCGCGCACCGCCGTCACCGGTGCGATCGCGGCCAGCGCTTCGAGAATGCCCGCATCGCCGATGTCGCCGCCATGCACGATGTGGTCGCAGCCCTGCAGAAATGCGAGCGCCTCGGGCCGCAGCAGCCCATGCGTGTCCGAGATGAGACCGATGCGCTGCATGCGGCCGCCCTGCTCAGCGCGGCTGATCCACCCACGCCACCAGTGCCGCTACCGCCGCTTCGCTTGCCGCCGCCAGCCCCTTCACGCCGCCGGGCGCATCGCCGCTCGGCGCGGGCTGCTGCGCCATGAAGCTCTGCTGCGCGAGCACGCGGTCGCCGCCCGCATGGCTGCGGATCAGGGTCGCGCGCAGGCGCACCAGGCCCACGCTCCGGGTCGGCGATTCGAAGTAGTGGCTGAACTCCTCGAGCGATACCCTGAGCGTGTCCGGCACCCTGCCCTCGCTGCGCGCGATGGTTGCGCTCTCTTCCGGGCCGAGCACGGTACGGCGCGCGGCCAGCGCCTCGCGCAGGCGCTCGTGCAGCAGCTGCGCCGGCGCCAGGCTCCAGCGCGATTGGCCATAGGGCCGCAATTGGTTGGCGTCGGCATAGCCGAGGCGATAGAGCAGCTGCGTGCCCTCGAGCCGCGTGCCGGCCTCGATCTCGGCCAACGCGATGGGCGGCAGCGCGTGCGGGTTGGCCGGTGCCGGCGCAGTGGATGCGGCAAGGTTGGGACCGAAGTCGTAGAGGGTGGCGCGGGCCGGCTTGTCGGGCAAGGCGCCGCAGCCCGCCGCGAGCAGCACGGCGGCAATGCCTGCGACGGCCGCGCAGCGTGCCCGTGTTGCACGGGTCGCGATGTTCTGGAATGCGTCGTTCATCGTCGTCATTTTCAGGGCTGCGCCGTCGCGGCGGCCGGCGCGGAGAATCCGGGCTCGCCCGGCCCGGCGATCACGCCGCCGCTGCCGAACAGCAGCGATTGCGGGTTGTCGTTGATGCCGTCGGCCGCGCGCCCGAGCCGCCGCACCGCGCGCGAGGTGTCGTCGGCGACGCGGTTCACGCGCGGCAGCGTGGCACTGTTGAAGGAATCGACCGCCTGCGCCAGCGACTTGGTGCCGTCGCCCAGCCTATCGATCGGGCCGTCCTTGGCATTGAGACGGCCCACGGTGGTGTTGAAGTTGTTCGCCACGCGCGAAACGTCGCCGGCGGCGGTCTTCACCGTGCCCATGGTGTCCCTCGTGCGGTCGATCAGCGGCGGCAGTGCGGCCAGCGTCGGGTTGAGTCCGTTCTTCACCGTGTTGTCGAGCGAGCGCGTCAGCTGGTTGGCGCTGGCCGTGGCCGCGGAGATGTTCTCCAGCGCGTCGGCAACGCGCTTCTGGTTGGCGTCGCCCAGCAGCACGTTGGCTTTCTTGGTCACCTCGTCGATCTGGTTGATGATCGCCTCGCCGCGATCCTGCAGCTGCGCCAGCACCGAGGGCTTGAGCGGAATGCGTGGCGGGTTGTCGTCGTCGGGCGCGAGCGCCACCTGCGACTCGCCCTTGTCGTCGAGCGCGATGAAGGCCAGGCCGGTCACGCCCTGGTAGCTCAGCGTGGCGAAGGTCGATGTCGTGAGCGGCACCCGCTGGTCGACCGTGATGCGCACGCGCACGTTGCCCCTCACCTTGGGGTCGAAATCGATCGATGCGACCTTGCCGACGGCGATGCCGCGGTAGCGCACCATGGCCTGCGGCTGCAGGCCGCTCACCGCGTCGCGCGTGGAAAGTTCGTAGGTGTTGCGCACCGTGTTGTCGCGCGTGAGCCAGACCACCAGCGCGATGAGCGCGGCGAGCAGGCCGAGCACGAAGGCGCCGGCGGCGAGGGCATGGGCCTTGTTTTCCATGGCAGCTACCTACCTTTCAGAAGAGACGGTCGGAGGATGCACGCCTTCGTGCAGCGCCTCCATGGCGCGCTGGCCGCGGCCGCCGAGAAAGTATTCGTGGATGAAGGGATGCGGGTGGGCGATCACGTCGCGCGCAGTGCCGGCGACGATCACGCGCTGGTCGGCCAGCACCGCGATGCGGGTGCTGAGATCGAACAGCGTGTCCAGGTCGTGCGTGACCATCACGACGGTGAGTCCCAGCTCGCGGTGCAGGCCGCGCAGCAGGTCGCAGAAGCCGTCGGCGCTCTCGGGGTCCAGGCCGGCGGTCGGTTCGTCGAGCAGGAGCAGCGGCGGATCCATGATCAGGGCGCGCGCCAACGCCACGCGCTTGATCATGCCGCCCGACAGGTCCGACGGGCTCTTGGTGGCCTGCTGCGGCTCGAGCCCGACCATCTGCAGCTTGACCAGCGCGGCATCGCGGATCAGGTCGTCGGGCAGGAGCTTGAGTTCGCGCAGCGGAAAGGCGATGTTGTCGAGCACGCTGAAGGCCGAGAACAGCGCGCCGTGCTGGAACAGCATGCCGACGTTGGCGGCGCCCGTCGCGCCGAGCCGCCCGGGGGCGTGGCCGAGCACCGAGACCTCGCCCTTCGACGGATGCTCCAGCCCGAGGATCTGGCGCAGCAGCACGGTCTTGCCGGTGCCGGAGCCGCCGACCAGCGAGAGCACCTCGCCGCGCCGGATCGTGAGGTCGAGGTCGCGATGCACGACCTGTTCGCCGTCGGGCGACTTGAACACCGTCCAGAGCTTGCGGATCTCGACCACGTTGGAAGAATCGCTCATGCGCGAAACCCCACGCCCTTGAAGAGCACCGCGAACAGCGCATCGACCAGGATCACGATGGTGATCGAGGCCACCACCGACGAGGTGGTGCCGCGGCCGAGGCTTTCGGTGTTGGGCTTGACCTTCATGCCGTAGTAGCAGCCGATCAGCGCGATGAGAACGCCGAACACGGCCGACTTGGCCATCGCGATCCACAGATTGGTCAGCGGCACCGCGCGCGGCAGCGCCTGCATGAAATAGGCCGGCGAGATGTCGAGCGTGAGATCGGCCGCGATCATGCCGCCGGTCAGCGCCGCCAACGAGGTCCACATGCTGATCAGCGGCATCGCGATCGCCAGCGCCAGCACGCGCGGCATCACCAGCCGGAAGCCGTGCGGGATGCCCATCACGCGCATGGCGTCGAGCTCCTCGGTCACGCGCATGACGCCGATCTGCGCGGTGATGGCCGAGCCCGAGCGCCCGGCAATAAGCACCGCTGCCAGCACCGGACCGAGCTCGCGGATCAGCGACAGGCCCAGGATGTTGACGATGAAGGCCTCGCCGCCGTACTGGCGCAGCTGCTGCGAGGTGAGATAGGCCAGCACCACGCCGATCAGCAGGCCCACCAGCGCGGTGATCGGCAGCGAGGTGGCGCCGAAGTGGTAGAGATGGCCCGAGAAGTCGCGCCAGGGCGCGCGGTGCGGCGCGCGCAGCAGGGTGCCGATGTCGAGCGTGAGCTGGCCGATGAGGCGCAGGAAATCGCGCGCCACGAACATGATGCGCGGACCGATGTGGGCGAAGTCCCTCAGGTGCTCGGACAGCGTCTTGCCGCTTTCGGCCGGCGCGCTGCAGGTGTACTTCGCCACCTGGTCGAGCACCGCCTTGTGCTGCGAATCCATCTCGAGCTGCGCCGGCCAGGCCTGGCGCCAATGGTTCCAGAGCAGCTGGGCGCCGATGTGGTCGAGCTGCTCGATGGGGCGCAGGTCCCAGGCCCGGTCGTCCCCGGGGGGCACGGCTTCGAGCTTGTCGGCGAGGGCGTTCCAGGTCGGCCGCGAGGACATCGTGAGCACCGTCCAGCAGCCGCTGGCGACGATCCAGGAGCGGCCCTCCTGTTCGCGCTGCTCGACGCGCGGCAGCACGCTGCCTGCGTCTTGCGGGTCGGCGGGCGTCGGCGATGCGGTCGGCATGGAGCGAGCAGGCAATCTGGCAGAGGAAATGAACAGAAAGGACGCAACATCGTAACCGCGTGCGTCTGCGCCGAATCCTCCGATCAACGCCGGTTCGCGTAGGCAATCGCGCATTGCGCGGGGCGTTTGCCACAATCGGCGGCATCCTCCACAACAACGACCAGAGACATACAAGGCGCGAATGAGCGACACCACTTTCGACTACATCGTCATCGGCGCCGGCACCGCCGGCGCGCTGATGGCCAACCGCCTGTCTGCCGACAAGCAGTGCCGCGTGCTCCTGATCGAGGCCGGCCGAAAGGACGATTACCACTGGATCCACATCCCGGTGGGCTATCTCTACTGCATCGGCAATCCGCGCACCGACTGGCTCTACAGCACCGAGCCCGACGCCGGCCTCAACGGCCGGACGCTGCGCTACCCGCGCGGCAAGACGCTGGGCGGCTCGTCGTCCATCAACGGCATGATCTACATGCGCGGCCAGTCGCGCGACTACGACCAATGGGCGGCACTCACCGGCGACGACGCCTGGCGCTGGGACCAGGTGCTGCCCGCCTTCAAGAAGCACGAGGACTACTACCTCGGCGCCGACGCGCTGCACGGCGCCGGCGGCGAGTGGCGGGTCGAGAAGCAGCGCCTGCGCTGGGACATCCTCGATGCCTTCGCGCAGGCTGCGCAGCAGGCCGGCATCCCGCATTCGACCGACTTCAACCGCGGCAGCAACGAGGGGGTGGGCTACTTCCAGGTCAACCAGAAGAACGGCTGGCGCTGGAACACGGCCAAGGCCTTCCTGCGCCCCACCTGCTACGGCCGCCCCAACTTCGAACTGTGGACCGGGGCCCAGGTCTCGCGGCTCGTGGTCGAAACCCAGGCCGACGGCAGCCGCCGCTGCACCGGCGCGCAGGTATGGGACGGCCACCAGATGGTGCTGGCCCATGCGACGCGCGAAGTGGTCCTGTGCGCCGGCAGCATCGGCTCGCCGCAGATCCTGCAGCTCTCCGGCATCGGCCCGGCCGAGCTGCTGCGCCAGCACAGCATCGAAGTCGTGCTCGACGCGCCGGGCGTCGGCGCCAACCTGCAGGACCATCTGCAGATCCGCGCGGTCTTCAAGATCAAGGACGCGCCCACGCTCAACGTGCTGGCTTCCTCCTATTACGGCAAGGCGAAGATCGGCCTCGAGTACCTGTTGAAGCGCAGCGGCCCGATGAGCATGGCGCCCTCGCAGCTCGGCGCCTTCACGCGCAGCTCGCCGGAGCACGAATGGCCCAATCTCGAATACCACGTGCAGCCGCTCTCGCTCGATGCCTTCGGCGACCCGCTGCACAGCTTTCCGGCCTTCACCGCGAGCGTGTGCAACCTGAACCCGACCAGCCGCGGCACGGTGCGCATCAAGAGCCCCCGCTTCGAGGACGCGCCCGCGATCGCCCCGCACTACCTGAGCACCGACGAAGACCGCAAGGTGGCGGCCGACTCGCTGCGCGTCACGCGCCGCATCGCGTCCCAGCCGGCGCTCGCGAAGTACGCACCCGAAGAATGGAAGCCGGGGCTGCAGTACCAGAGCGACGAGGAGCTCGCGCGCCTGGCCGGCGACATCGCGACCACCATCTTCCACCCGGTCGGCACCACCAAGATGGGCGCCGACGGCGACCCGATGGCGGTGCTCGATTCGAGGTTGCGCGTGCGCGGCATCGACGGCTTGCGTGTGGTGGACGCCGGCGCCATGCCGACGATCACGAGCGGCAACACCAACAGCCCGACCTTAATGATGGCGGAGAAGGCGGCCGGCTGGATCCTCGAGTCGGCGCGCTGATCTTCAACGCTCTATGGTCTTGTTCCAGCGTGCGTTCCACGCCGGCCGGTTGGCGTTGATGCTGTCCCAGTCGATGGTGACGGCGTTCTTCATCCACTTGTTGATCTCCGCCACCTGCGCCGCGCCCTCGCCCGCCGCGGGTGCCTTGGGGTTGGTCGGGATCTGGCTGCCGAACTGAAGCACGTTGGCCTGGGCCAGCGGGCTCAGCAGGAACTCCGCGAGCTTCTGCGACAGCTCGGGTTCGCTGTTGTTGGCGATCACGCACTGCCCGACCATCAGCACCACCGAGCCCTCCTTCGGCTGCGCGTACTCGACCGGAATGCCCTTGGTCTTGAGCGCCGCCACCGCGGTGGGCGTGAGCGGGAACAGCGCGGCTTCGCCGGTCTGGACCATCTCGGAAATCTTGGCCGAGCTCGGGATGTACTCGAGCACGTTGGGGCCGATGGTGGTGGGCCAGGCCTTGAAGCCGGGTTCCACGTTCTTGTCGTTGCCGCCCTGGATGCGGTTGAACATCAGGAAGCCGTGCAGGCCGAAGGACGAGGACGACATCGACTGGAACACCACCTTGCCCTTGAACTTGGGGTCGGCCAGGTCCATCCACGAGGTGGGCGCCGCCCAGCCCTTTTCCTTGAACATCTTCGCGTTGTAGGCCAACCCGGTCATGCCGAGGCTGACGCCGCTGGCCATGTCGTCCTTGAAGCGGGCCGCCGGGTAGATGTCGTGGAGCGCCGCGCTCGGGTGCTGCTTCTGGCACAGGCCCATGCCGATGGCGCGGACCATGATGCCGTCGTCCAGGAACATCACGTGCATCTGCGGCCGGTCCTTGTTGGCCTGGGCCTTGGCCAGGATGTCCGAGGACGTGCCGGGCACCACCACCACCTTCACGTTGTTCGCCTTCTCGAAGGCCGGGAACACGTATTGCGTGTACGCCTTCTCCATGGTGCCGCCGTTCATGCCGATGTACAGCGTCTTGGTCTGGGCCATGGCGGCGCCGCTGCAGGCAAGCAGGGCTGCGGCGGCTGCGGCGGCAAGGGCCCGCTGCGCGAAGAGGAAGTGGAAAGAACGGCGAGAGCGGGGCATGGTGTTTTCCTTTCAGTGGGGATGGGCGGCAGGAACGGAAGCGGAAACAGGTGCGGGTGCAGGCTCGAAGCGCTCGATGGCGAAAGCCTCGATCGGCGTGCTGCTGCGCCCGTCGCGGGCGAGCTCGGCCAGCACCTCGCCGGCGGCCGGGCCGATCTGGAAGCCCGCGCCCGAGAAACCGAAGCCATGGAACAGGCCTCGCGTGGTGCGGCTCGGGCCCAGCACCGGTTGGCGGTCGGGCAGGTACCCCTCGGTGCCACCCCAGGTGCGGATGAAATGCGCATGGCGCAGCGCGGGCAGCAGCTCGACGGCCTGCATTGCGAGCGTGGCGATGGCGTCGCGGTCGACGCGTGCGCGGTCGGCGTCGAGCGTAATGCCGGTGCCACCGCCGAGCACCAGGTTGCCGCGTGCCACCTGCCGGCAATAAATGCCGCCGCCCTCCACGCCGAGGCTCCATGTCATGAAGTGCGGCACCGGCTCGGTCACTGCCATGACGGGGCTGCGCGAGCGCAGCGGTGGTGCCTCGCCGAACTGGCTGGCGATGGTGCCGGCCCAGGCCCCCGCGCAGTTGAGCAGCACGGGGGCTTGCACCTCCAGTTCGTTGCCCGAGCGCACCATGAAGACGGCGCCGTCGTGCGCCACTTCATCGACATGGTGGCGCTCGAAGATCTGCGCGCCGGCGCGCTGCGCCGCCAGCGCGAAGGCCGGCGACACGAGACGCGGATTGGCCTGACCGTCTTCCACGCACAGCGAACCGCCCACCGCGCGCGTGCCGAGCCAGGGACACTGTTCGCGCAGGCGCGCGGCCGAGATCAGTTCGAGACCGAGGTCGAAGTCGCTGCTCAGCGCGCGGTAGCGCTCCAGCGAGGCCATGTCCGATTCGCTGCGCGCGATCTTGAAATGGCCCGAGCGGATGTATTCGCCGTCGGTGCCGAGCAGCTCGGGCAGCCGGCCCCAGATGGCGTGTGCGCGCTGCGCGAGCGGCAGCTGGCTCAAGGGCCGGCCTTGGCGTCGCACGCCGCCGAAGTTCACGCCACTGGAGCGCGAGCCACAGAGATCGCGTTCGAGCAGCACCACGTCGAGGCCCATGCGGCGCAAGGCGAGGGCCGCCGAAGAACCGACGATGCCGCCGCCGACGATGGCCACATCGGTCTGCAGCCTCCTGATCGTGCTCATGCGCCGGCTCCTTCGGCGGAAACGAGCTGGATCGGGATCGGCTTGATCGGCGCCTGTCCGCGCAAGCGGCCCACCTGCTGCACCGGCTGGCCGGTGGCGTGCGCGAGGATTTCCGCCGCCGCGACGCCGCACATGCGGCCCTGGCAGCGCCCCATGCCGACGCGGGACAGCGCCTTCAAGCGGTTCATCTCGTCGGCGCCGCAATCCTGCACGGTGCGTCGCAGCTCGCCGGCCGTGACGTTCTCGCAGCGGCACACCACCAGCTCGTCGCTCGCATGGGCGGCCCAGTCCTCGGGAAAGGGAAAGGCGCGTTCCAGGCCGCGGCGGAAGGTGACGAGCTTGCCGAGCCTGCGTTCGAGCGCCCGTGCGCGGGCGGCATCGACCGGCACGCCGTGGTCGGCCAAGAGCGCCAGCGCGGCGCGTTCGCCCGCCCATTCGGCCGCATCGGCGCCCATGATGCCGGCACCGTCGCCGGCCAGGTAGACGCCGTCCACGCTGGAGCGGCCGGCGCCGTCGCGCTCGGGAAGGTGCGCGCGCTGCAGCGGCTCGAAGGCGAAGCGGCAGCCCAGCAGGTCGGCCAGTTGCGTCTCGGAGCGCAGCGCATGGCCGAAGCCGACGGCATCGCATTCGAGCGTCTGTTCGCGTGTGCCGTCGTGCCAGCAGATCGCGCTCGCGCGCGCATCGCCCAGCACGCGCAGCGGCCGCACGCCGCCATGCATCAGCACGCCGCGGGCGCGCAGCCAGCCCACGTAGTACAGGCCCTTGAGGAACACGGCCGGTTGCGAAAGCATCGCGGGCGCGGCGGCCCATTGGTCGGCGAAGCGGGCGGTGTCGAGCACGGCCGCCACATCGACCCCGGCCTTCGCGTACTGGTAGGCCACCAGGTACAGCAGCGGGCCGCTGCCCATGAACACCACGCGCCGGCCGATCGCGCAGCCCTGGAACTTGAGCGCCACCTGGGCGCCGCCGAGGGTGTAGACACCAGGCAGCGTCCAGCCCGGCACGGGCAGCACGCGATCGGTGGCGCCGGTGGCCACGATGAGCTGGCGATAGGGCACGCTGCGCGTCGTTCGGCTCCGGCCGTGCAGCACGTCGAGCAGGCCGCCCTGCGCGTTCCACACCAGGCTGTCGGGCCGGTAGTCGATGCGGTCCGCGAGCCCGTCCAGCGCCGCGTGCACGGCCGTGGCGCGCGCGGCTTCGAAGCCATACAGGGTCTTGGGCGAACGCTGGAAGTTCGCCGGCGGCCGGCGGTAGATCTGGCCGCCGGAGCGGCCGGCTTCGTCGATCACGACCGGCCGCAGGCCGTGCGCGACCAGCGTCTGGGCGGCGCGCACGCCCGCCGGGCCGGCGCCGACGATCACGGGCTGCAAAGTGGCCGATCCCGTCATGCAGGCTCCCGGCCGGTGAGCAAGGCCATGCCGGGCTCGATGAAGGTGGAGCAGGCGCGCAGGCGGGCGCCATCGGCCGTCAGGACCCAGCAATCCTGGCAGGCGCCCATCATGCAGAAGCCGGCGCGCGGGGCGCCACTGAATTCGTTGCGGCGCAACTGGCCGCACTGGGTCAGCACGGCGGTCAGCACGGTGTCGCCGGCGAGGGCGCTGGCCGGCTGGCCGTCGAGGGTGAAGGCCACGCCAGCGCGACCCGCCTCGGCCACGCGGTGCAGAAGCGCCTTGCTCACGCTGCTCATCTGCGTCCCACCAGCACGCGGTCCAGGCCGTAGACGCGATCGAGCAGCACCATCGCGCAGGCCGTCACCGCCACCATCAGCGCCGACACCGCCGCCATCAGCGGATCGATGGATTCGGTGGCGTACATGTACATGCGCACCGGCAGCGTCACGGTGCTGGGCGCGGTCACGAAGATCGACATGGTCACCTCGTCGAAGCTGTTGATGAAGGCCAGCATCCAGCCGCCGGTCACGCCCGGCAGGATCATCGGCAGGGTGATGCGCCTGAACACCGTCGCCTGGCTGGCGCCGAGCGAGAGCGCGGCCTGCTCCGCGCTGCGGTCGAAGCCGACCAGCGCGGCCACCACCAGGCGCAGCGTGTAGGGCGTGACGATCAGCGCATGCGCCAGTACCAGCCAACCGAAGCTGCCGGTGCCGCCGACCAGCGCGAACAGGCGCAGCAAGGCCACGCCGAGCACCAGGTGCGGAATGATCAGCGGCGAGAGGAACAGGCCGTTCAGGAAGTCGCGCCCGGCGAACTCGTAGCGCGTGATCGCCATGCCGGCCGGCACCGCCAGCAAGGTCGCGAGCGTGGCCGAGGCCAGCGCCAGCCACAGGCTGTTCCAGAACGACTGCATGAAGTCGGGGTGCGCGAACACCGCGTGGAACCAGCGCAGCGAGAAATGCGTGGTCGGGATGGTGAGCGTGTTCTCGGGCGTGAAGGCGACGATGCAGACCACCAGCAGCGGCGCCAGCATGAACGCGATGACGAGGGCGTTGAACGCGAGGGCAACGGGACCGTTCTTGCTCATGAGGCCTCCCGCCGGGCCGCCCCAAGGGAGGCCTGCGCCCCCTTGGGGGGCAGCGAATACACGAAGTGATTGAGCGTGGGGGTCATGAGGTCTCCCGCCGGGCCGCCCCAAGGGAGGCCTGCGCCCCCTCGGGGGGCAGCGAATACACGAAGTGATTGAGCGTGGGGGTCATGTCACCCCAGCGCTTTTTTGTAGCGGCCTTCGACCAGCCGGTTGTAGCTCAGCATCACGACCAGGTTGGCAGCGAGGAGCGTGAGCGCGATCGCGGCACCGAGCGGCCAGTTGAGCTCGTGCAGGTACTCGTCGTAGACCACGGTCGCCACCATCTTGAGGCGCCGCCCGCCGAGCAGGCCCGGGATGGCGAACGCGCTGGCAGACAGGCCGAACACGATCAGGCTGCCCGACAGCACGCCCGGCATGACCTGCGGCAGCACGACGCGGCGCAGCGTGGTGAAGTGCGAGGCCTTGAGCGAGAGCGCGGCGTTCTCCACGCCCGGGTCCAGCTTCTGCAGCGAGGTCCAGACCGGAATCACCATGAAGGGCAGCATCACGTGCACCAGCGCGACCACCACCGCGATCTCGGTGTAGAGCATCTTCACCGGCCCCAGGCCGACCAGCTTGAGCATGCTATTGACCAGGCCTTCCGGCCCCAGCAGCATGCTCCAGCCGAAGGCCCGCACCACCACCGACACCAAGAGCGGCGCCAGCACCACCAGCAGCAGCACCGAGCGCCACGGGTCGCGCATGCGGCTCAGCACATAGGCCTCGGGCGTGCCCACCAGCACGCAGATCAGCGCCACCAGGCCCGAGATCCAGAAGGTGCGCCAAAAGATGCCGAGGTAGTAGGAGTCGGCGAACACGTGGCTGTAGTGCTCGAGCGTGAACTCGCCGGCTTTGGGTCCGGTGGCCGGGTCGTAGACGTTGAAGGACAGCACCGCCGTCAGCGCGAGCGGCACCAAGAGCAGCACGGCGAACAGCAGCAGCGCCGGCCCGGACAGCCACCAGGGCGTGGCCTTCTTCTTCATGCCGCCACCGGTTCGGCCGGCAGCAGCCGCGTGCAGTGGTCGGGCCAGGCGATGCCGGCGGCATGGCCTTCGTCGAGCGCGGGCCGGCCGTCGTTGGGCGACAGCACCATCAGCTCGCCGAGCGGCGTGCTGAGCGCGTAGAGCCACTGGCTGCCGAGAAAGAAGCGCTCGCGCACCGTGCCGTCGAAACGCCCGCGGCCGGCTTCCACCAGCTGCAGCTTTTCCGGCCGGACGCTGAGCGAGACCTCCGCGCCGGTGCGAAAACCGGTGTCGTCGACGTCCACCGTGAGCGAACCGAGGTCGACGCGGGTGCGCGCGCCGTCCGCCACCACGCGCCCGGCCAGCAGGTTGGCCTTGCCGACGAAGGTGGAGATGAAACGGGTGCGCGGATGTTCGTAGACCCGGTGCGGGTGGTCGATCTGCGTGGCGCAGCCGCCTTCCATCACGACCACGCGGTCGCTGATCGACATGGCCTCGCTCTGGTCGTGCGTGACCATCACCGTGGTGGTGCCCACCTTGCGCTGGATCTGGCGCAGCTCGAACTGCATCTCCTCGCGCAGCTTGGCGTCGAGGTTGGACAGCGGCTCGTCCAGCAGCAGCACCGGCGGCTCGATCACCAGCGCGCGCGCCAACGCGACCCGCTGGCGCTGGCCGCCCGACAACTCGCGCGGATAGCGGCCGGCATGCGCCTCCAGATGCACCAGGGCCAGCGCCTGCGCAACGCGCTCGCGCCGCTCGGCCTTGGGCATCTTGCGCATCTCGAGGCCGAAGCTCACGTTGTCGGCCACCGTCATGTGCGGAAACAGCGCATAGGTCTGGAACACGATGCCCAGCCCGCGCGTGTTGGCCTTGGCCTGCGTGATCTCGCGCCCGTCCAGTTCGATGCGGCCGCTGCTCACGGCCTCGAAGCCCGCCACCATCTGCAGCGTCGTGGTCTTGCCGCAGCCCGAGGGCCCCAGCAGCGAAACGAATTCGCCCTTCTCCACCGCCAAGCTCATGGCCGACACCGCGCAGGTGCTGCCGTAGAACTTGGTCAGCTCGGTGAGCTTGAGGAAGGACATGAATGGGCCTTTCGTGGGGCGCACCCCGATGGGGCAGCGGCGGAAGTCTTCATCGGAACCGATTCACTCTATTGCAATGAGTGCGCCAGATCACACAGGGTATTTCATTAATCAGAATCTTTTTCTTCTTTATTCCGTTCATTGGAATTTCTGGCGTAGACTGGCACACCAATATTCCGCCCAGGCAAGGCATGAGCACCCCCTCCCCCTCCACCAGCGGCGTGCCGCGCGTCTTCGCGGTGCTCCGAGCCCTGGCCGCCGTGCAGGCCGAGGGCGGCCGCGTGACCCAGATTGCACGCACCGTGGGCCTGACCCAGGCCACCACGCACCGCTTGCTGCAATCGCTGGTGGCCGAGGGCATGGCCGAGCAGGACGCGCGCAGCAAGCTGTACCGGCTGGGCATCGATTTCTTCGCGCTGGCCGCCAACGCGGGCAACCCCGGAGACCTGCGCACGCTGTGCCGCCCCGCGCTGCTGCGCCTGTGCGCCAGCCTGGGCGACAGCATCTTTCTGCTGGCGCGCAGCGGTTTCGATGCGGTCTGCCTGGACCGCAGCGAGGGGCCGTTTCCGATCCGCTCCTTCACCGGCGACGTCGGCGGGCGCATCGCGCTCGGCGTGGGCCAGGGCGCGCTCGCGATCCTGGCCTTCCTGCCCGAGGCCGAACGCGAAGAGGTGATCCGCTTCAACCTGTCGCGCGTGCGCGAATACGGCGTGTTCGACGAGGTTTATCTGCGCACCGAGATCGAGCGCGTGCGCCAGATCGGCTATGCGGGCCGCAGCACCGGGCTGCTCGAAGGCATGGCCGGCGTGGCCGTGCCCATCTGCGACCGCGAGGGCCGCGCCGTGGCCGCGCTGAGCGTGGGCACCATTGCCGACCGGCTCAATCCCGACCGCCTGCCGACGGTGGTGGAACTGCTCAAGCGCGAGGCCGCCGCCATCGGCCCGAGGATCAACCCCTTCGACGCCACGCTGCGCCGGCCTTCGCAGAGCCTGGCGAGCTCGCCGGCCGCGCAGCGGATCGAGCTGCCCGCGCAGCCGGGGCCGGCGTGAGGGCGGCGGCCCGGCTCTGCGCCACGGTCTTGCGAAACATGGTCATGCGCTGAGGGAATGATCTGGCCGCACGATAGCGCAGGTTTTCGCCGGCACTTCGAAGCTGCTTCATTCCCCGCAAGCATCAAGTCGTTCCGATTTTTTGCTATGCAAGCGGCCCGGCCTGGCGGATATTGATGCCCCTCATCCCTTCTTCTCTTTCCATCGGAACGCCAGCCATGCCGGAAGCCCTCGCCCCCTCCTCCGTCGCCATCGAAGTCGACCAGCTGCTTCAGCGCCTGGGCGTGCCCCGCGCTGCCTACGCAGGCGGCGGGCTGCCGGTGCGCTCCCCGATCACCGGCGAGCCGATCGGCGCCGTTGCAGAGACCTCGCCGGCCGAAGCCACCGCGGCCATCGCCCGCGCCCACACGGCCTACCTGGCCTGGCGCAACGTGCCGGCGCCGCGCCGCGGCGAGCTGGTGCGGCTCCTGGGCGAAGAGCTGCGCGCGGCCAAGTCCGACCTCGGCCGGCTGGTCACGCTGGAGGCCGGCAAGATCCCGTCCGAAGGGGCGGGCGAAGTGCAGGAGATGATCGACATCTGCGACTTCGCCGTCGGCCTGTCGCGCCAGCTCCATGGCCTGACGCTGGCCACCGAGCGCGCCGAGCACCGGATGATGGAAACCTGGCATCCGCTGGGCGTGTGCGGCGTCATCTCGGCCTTCAACTTCCCGGTGGCGGTGTGGTCGTGGAATGCGACCCTGGCCCTGGTCTGCGGCGACGCAGTGGTCTGGAAACCGTCGGAGAAGACCCCGCTCACGGCGCTGGCCACGCACGCGATCGCGCAGCGCGCGCTGGCGCGCTTCGGCGACGTGCCCCCGGGCCTGCTCGAGCTGCTGATCGGCCAGCGCGACGTGGGTGAAGTGCTGGTGGACGACCACCGCGTGGCGGTGCTGTCGGCCACCGGCTCCACCGCCATGGGGCGCCAGGTGGCGCCGCGGCTGGCGGCGCGCTTTGCCCGCGCGATCCTCGAACTGGGCGGCAACAACGCCGCCATCGTCACGCCCTCCGCGGACCTCGATCTCACGCTGCGCGCCATCGCCTTCGCCGCCATGGGCACGGCCGGGCAGCGCTGCACCACGCTGCGCCGCCTGTTCGTGCACGAGAGCGTGTACGACACGCTGGTGCCCAAGCTGGCGAAGGTGTACGCCGGCGTGCAGGTGGGCGATCCGCGCACCCCGGGCACGCTGGTCGGGCCGCTGATCGACCGTGCCGCCTTCGACGGCATGCAGAGAGCGCTGGGCGAATGCCGCGAAGCCGGAGCCATGGTGCACGGCGGCGGCCGCGTCGACGGCATCGGTGGGGACGGCGCCTTCTACGTGCGGCCGGCCCTGGTGGAACTGGCCGCGCACGCCGGCCCGGTGCTGCGCGAGACCTTCGCGCCCATCCTGTACGTGATGCGCTACCAGTCGCTCGACGATGCGATCGCCTGGCACAACGAGGTCGGCGCCGGCCTGTCGTCGTCCATCTTCACCCTGAACATGCGCGAGGCCGAGCGCTTCATGTCGAGCGCGGGCTCGGATTGCGGCATCGCCAACGTCAACATCGGCCCGAGCGGCGCCGAGATCGGCGGCGCCTTCGGCGGGGAGAAGGAGACCGGCGGCGGCCGCGAGGCCGGCTCCGACAGCTGGAAGGCCTACATGCGCCGCGCCACCAACACCATCAACTATTCCACCACCTTGCCGCTGGCACAGGGCGTGACCTTCGACATCGGGAGCTGAACGCATGGCGTCTTCACGCACCGGCGGCCGGATCCTGGTCGACCAGCTCATCACCCATGGCGTCGAGCAGCTCTTCTGCGTGCCCGGCGAAAGCTTCCTCGCCGTGCTCGACGCGCTGCACGACGCCTCGATCCAGGTCACCGTGTGCCGCCAGGAGGGCGGCGCGGCCATGATGGCCGAGGCGCAGGGCAAGCTCACCGGCCGCCCCGGCGTCTGCTTCGTGACGCGCGGCCCCGGCGCCACCAACGCGGCGGCCGGCGTGCACATCGCGCACCAGGACTCCACGCCGCTGCTGCTCTTCGTCGGCCAGGTGGCGCGCGGGGCGCTGGGGCGCGAGGCGTTCCAGGAACTGGACTACGGCGCGGTGTTCGGCACCATGGCCAAGTGGGTGGTGCAGATCGACGACCCGGCGCGCCTGCCCGAGCTGGTGTCGCGCGCCTTTCACGTCGCCACTTCGGGCCGGCCGGGCCCGGTGGTGATCGCGCTGCCCGAAGACATGCTGACGGAGGCGGCCGAGGTCGCCGACGCGCAGCCTTATGCCGTGGCCGAAACCCATCCGGGCGCCGCGCAGCTGGCCGAGCTGCAGCAACGCCTGGCGACGGCCGAGCGGCCGGTGGTCATCCTCGGCGGCAGCCGCTGGTCCGAAGCGGCGGTGCGGCAGTTCGAAGCCTTCGTCGACGCCTTCGCCCTCCCGGTCTACTGCTCGTTCCGACGCCAGATGCTCTTTCGCGCCGACCATCCCTGCTATGCCGGCGACCTCGGCCTCGGCGCCAATCCGCGCTTGCTGGAGCGCATCCGCGCGTCAGACCTGGTCCTGCTGGTGGGCGGACGCTTGTCCGAGGTGCCGTCGCAAGGCTACGAGCTGCTCGACATCCCGTCGCCGAAGCAGGCCCTGGTGCATGTGCACGCCGATGCGGACGAGCTGGGCCGGCTGTACCGCCCGGCCCAGGCCATCCACGCGACGCCGCAGGCCTTCGCCGAAGCGGTGGCCGCGCTGCGCCCGGCGACGCCGCCGGCCTGGGGAGCCGCGACCGCGGCGGCACGCGACGAGTTCCTGCGCTGGAGCGACCCGGCGCCGATCCGCATCCCGGGCCCGCTGCAGATGGGCGCGGTAATGCAGCACCTGCGCGAGGTGTTACCCGCCGACACCATCTTCTGCAACGGCGCCGGCAACTTCGCCACCTGGGTGCACCGCTTCTGGCCCTTTCGCGCCTTTGCGAGCCAGCTGGCCCCGACCAGCGGCTCGATGGGCTACGGCCTGCCCGCCGGCGTCGGCGCCAAGCGCCTGTGGCCTGAGCGCGAAGTGGTGGTGTTCGCCGGCGACGGCGATTTCCTGATGCACGGCCAGGAGTTCGCGACGGCCGTGCAGTACGGCCTGCCGATCCTGGTGGTGCTGCTCGACAACGCCATGTACGGCACCATCCGCATGCACCAGGAACGCCACTATCCGGGCCGCGTCAGTGCCACGCAATTGAAGAACCCGGATTTCTGCCGCTACGCCGAAGTGTTCGGCGGCCACGGCGAGCGCGTGCTGCGCACCGAAGACTTCGCCCCCGCCCTGGCGCGCGCCCGCGCCAGTGGCCGGCCGGCCATCCTGCATTGCCTGCTGGACCCCGAGGCCATCACCCCCGGCAGCACGCTGCAAGGCATTCGCGCCGCCGCGCTTGCCGACCAGTGACCCGGCGATGTTTCGGGTTGTTGCAGAGTGGCGGGTAATCCCCGATGCACTGGCACGGTGCGCAACCTAAAGTCTCGCCACTCGCAAACGGGCCTGCCCGTAGCGCGGGGGACCGAGGAGACATGCTTCGAAGAATCAGAACAGTGATACACAAGGCATCCGGACGAGATGCCGTTTTCTTGAACAAGGCGCCGCTGGTCGGCGCCTTTTCTTTTCTGTTCTCTCGGGCGTTCGCTGCTGCTACTGCACCAGCTTGCCGCCGGCACCGAACATCGCGAAGTCGACGAAGCGCGACGCCGTCTGGCCCCTCGCGCTGAAGTCGAGCTGGTAGCCGCCGACGTCGACCGCCTTCGCGGAAGCCAGCGCGGCAGCGACACCGGCTGCATTGAGGGGGTTGGCGCCCTCCATCACCTTGACCAGCGCCTTGGCAGCGATGAAGCCTTCCATCGAGCGTCCCGAAAGATCCGGGTCTTGCGAGGCCTGGCGCAGTTGCAGGTACTCGCGCACGACGGCGCGATCGCCCTGCTGCGGCAGCACGACCGAGAAGGCGTAGCCGCGCGCACGCTGCGGCCCGAGGGCCTTGAGCAACGCGTCGGTGTCGATGATCGACATGCCGTAGAGCATGCTGCCGGCCCCGCCGGCCGCCGCGTACTGCTTGACGAATTCGATTCCCGCCGCCGTCGTCGCACCGAGAAAGACCACCTGCACCTTGGCCTTGGCGATCTCGGCCACGGCCTTCTCGACCGCCACCGTGTTGCGCGGGTAGCCGGCTCGCACGACCAGCTGCATGCCGTGGGCCTTGGCGGCGGCCTCGGCGCCGGCCAGCACGTCCTGGCCCAGGGCGTCGTCCTGGTAGAGCAGGCCCACGCGCTGCACGCCGACGGTGGACAGCTGGCTGAACAGCCGCGCGACCTCGTCGCGGTAGCTCGCCTTCACAACGTACATGCCCGGCGCCTGCGCCACGCTGTTCGCGCCCGAGACCGCACCGATCATCGCGACGCCCTTCTGCGCCAGCACCCCGTCCTTGGCGAGCGCATCGAGGTTGGTGGTGCCCACCGTTCCCATCATGGCGACCGGCGATTCGGCCGCAATGAGCTCCCGCGTCAGGCGCACGCTTTCCTCCGCTTTCTGCGCGTCGTCCCGCGTCACGAACTTGATCAGCCGGCCGCGCACGCCGCCCTTGGCGTTGACGGCGTCGAAATACAGCTTGGCTCCAGCGTGGATGGCACGGCCGGTGACCGCCTGAGGCCCCGTGAACGGCGCCACCTGCCCGACCACGATGGGCTCGCCCGCTGCAAAAGCACTCCAGTGAGCGCTCGCCAACAAAACAAAGGCTGCGCAAGCCTGATGCCAGCGCCCGAACTGGCGCCCGCCTTGATTCCCGATGCCCATGAAACCTTTCCGGCGTTGCCGCCGATCGTTTGTAACGATTGTTTACAAAGGGCGGGAGCGTACAGGAGGAGCGAATTCCCCTCGGCGACCTAGGGGTTAACCCGGCATCAGCGACTGTTCAGGGGGCCGCGGCCGGCCCGCTGACGATGGGCCACGGCAGCTCGCTCGCCACACGCGGCTTGCCGATCGGCGCCACGGCCTTGCCGGACTGCACCGCAGCCAGGTCCTGCTCGTTGGGGTACTGGTCGGCCAGCCAGTAATCGAACGCGCGGCGCACGATGGGCGCGGCCGCCGCCGCGCCGAAGCCGGCGTTCTCGACAATGATGGCGATCGCGATCCTCGGCGCTTCGGCCGGCGCGAAGGCCGCGAACAGCGAGTGGTCGCGCTGGTGCTCCTCGAGCGCCCGGGCGTTGTACTTGACGTTCTGGCCCAGGCTCACGGCCTGCGCGGTGCCGGTCTTGCCGGCCGAGCTGTAGGGGGCGCCCGCGAACACCCGCGTGCCGGTCCCGCCCTTGTTCACCGCCACCAGCGCATTGCGCACGATGTCGACGTTCTTCGGCAGGAAGCCCAGGTCGACGGCCGGCGGAAGCACCTGCTCGATCACCTCGCCCGTGATCGTGTCCTGGATCGCCTTCACCACGTGCGGCTGGCGCTTGATGCCGCCGTTGGCCAGCGTGGCCTCGGCCGCCGCAAGCTGCAGCATGGTGAAGTTGTTGTAGCCCTGGCCGATGCCGAGCGAGACGGTTTCGCCCGGGAACCACTTCTTCATCTCGGGGCGCTTGTAGGCCTCGCGCTTCCAAGACGTGCTGGGCAAGAGGCCGCGCACCTCGCCCTGGAGGTCGATGCCGGTGATCTGGCCGAAGCCCAGCGGCTTCATGAAGTCGTGGATGGCGTCCACGCCCATGTCGACCGCAAGCGAATAGAAGTAGGTGTTGCTCGAAAACTGGATCGCGCGGTGCATGTCCACGCCGCCCAGGCCGCCCTCGTGGCTGCGGAAGGTATGGCCGCCGAAGGTGTAGAAGCCGGGATCGTTGATCACCACGTTCGGCGCGCGCTTGCCGAGCTGCAGCGCGGCCATCGCCATGAAAGGCTTGTAGGTGGAGCCCGGCGGGTAGGTGCCGCGCAGCGCGCGGTTCAAGAGCGGCTTGTCGAGCGACTCGCTGAGTGCCTGCCAGCTTTCGCTGTCGATGCCCTCGACGAACAGGTTCGGATCGAAAGTGGGCTTGCTCACGAAGGCCAGCACCTCGCCGGTGGTGGGGTCGATCGCCACCAGCGCGCCGCGGCGCTCGCCGAACATGTCTTCCACCAGCTTCTGCAGCTTGATGTCGAGCGAAAGCTTTACCGTGTTGCCGGGCGTCGCCGGGTGGCTGGCGAGCCGGCGCACTGCGCGGCCGCCGGCCGAGGTTTCCATCTGCTCGACACCGGTGTGGCCGTGCAGCGTCTTCTCGTAGCTCTGCTCGATGCCCAGCTTGCCGATGTAGTCGGTGCCCTTGTAGTTGGCCTGGTCTTCCTCGCTCCAGTCCTCCATCGCGGTCTTCTCGCGCTGGTTGATGCGGCCGATGTAGCCGAGCACGTGGGCTGCGAGCTCGCCGTTGGGATAGTTGCGGAACAGCCGGGCCTTGATCTCGACGCCCGGGAAGCGATAGCGCTGGGCCGCGAAGCGCGCGACTTCCTCGTCGCTCAGGCGCGTGCGGATCGGGATCGAGTCGAAGCTGCGCGAGTCTTCGCGCAGTCGCTTGAAGCGGCGGCGGTCGCGCGGCGAGATCTCCACCACCTCGGCGAGGCTGTCGATGGTGTCTTCCAGGCTGCCGGTCTTCGAAGGCGTGATCTCGAGGGTGTAGGCCGAATAGTTGGAGGCCAGCACGATGCCGTTGCGGTCGAGGATCAGGCCGCGGTTCGGCACCACGGGCACGACGGCCGTGCGGTTGCTTTCGGCCTGCTCCGCCAGGTCTTCGTGGCGCACCACCTGCAGGAAGAACAGGCGCGTGCACAGGAGCCCGAAAGCGGTGAGCACCACCAGGCCGATCACGACCACGCGGCGCTTGAAGCGCGCGAGGTCGGCAGCGACATTGCGGAGTTCGGTCATGGCGCGCGCGAGCCTACCCTCCGGGCAAGCGAACCACAAGCCAGGGACGGGACGGCGCCGGGCCGCCCCAAGCCGGCCCGCGGCCCCCTCGGGGGGCAGCGAGGACACGCAGTGCCGAGCGTGGGGGCACGCTACAAGGGCCGGTTGGCATCGGGCTCGGGGGTGCGGCGTTGCGGCGCCAAGAGCGCCAGGCTGGCCAGCGGCCACAGGACGGTCTCGATGACAGGCGAGATCAGGAAGGCCCAGCCGGGGAACATGCCGCCGCCGATCATCCGGATCGCGACCTCGATCAGGTGCGAGAGGGCGAACAGCGGCAGCACCTGCAGCGCCTGCGAGACCACCGGGTACCAGAGCAGGCGCCGGTGGATCATGATCGCGAAGAAGCCGAGCGTGGTGTAGGACAGCGCATGCTGGCCCAGCATGGCCGTCTGGTGCACGTCCATCAAGAGGCCGAACATGAAGGCCGCGCCGATGCCGATGCGCGCGGGCTGGTGCACGCTCCAGAACACGATCACCAGCGCCAGCAGGTCCGGCGTCCAGGCGGCGCGGCCCAGCGGAATCATGTTGACGAGCAGCGCAGCGACCAGGCTGGCCCAGATGAAGAGGGGACTGACGGGCAGCAGGAGCTGCTGCTGGCCGGGACGCATGATCATCGGGCGCGGCCCTCCTTCTTGTCCGCCTTGACGGCGGGCTTGTCGCCCTTTTCGCTTTTCTCACTTTTCTCGCTCTTCTCGCTCTTCTCGCCCTTCTTCTTGCCCGCCGCGGCGCTGTCCGCCGGCGCGGGCTTCGGCGCTCGCACGCCCGTGGGCGCCAGCACCAGCACGTAGCGCGCCGCCGTCACGTGGGCCAGCGGCACGCAGTGGATGCGCGCGAAGGCGGAGTCGGCACGGCGCTCGATGCGGTCGATCTTCGCGACCGGCAGGCCCGGCGGATAGACGCCGTCGACGCCGCTGGTGGTGAGCAGGTCGCCCTCCTGCAGGTCGGCATTGGCCGCCATGAAACGCAGCTCGAGCCCGCCGCCATGGGCGCTGGCGTCGCCGAAGGCCACGCTGCGCGCGCCGGTACGCACGTTTTGCACGGGAATGGACAGGTCGCGGTCGATCACCAGCGTGATCTCGCTGCTGAAGGGCTGGACCTGCGTGACCTGGCCGACCACGCCATGCTCGTCGATCACCGGCGAGCCGGCGGCGATGCCGTTGGTGAGGCCCTGGTCGATCACCACCTTGCGGGTGTAGGGATCGGCGGCGTCATAGAGCACCTCGGCGGCCCGGCCCGGCGTCTGCGTGGTCTGGCGCAATTCGAGCAGCGAGCGCAGGCGCGCGTTCTCCTGCGCCAGCGTGTCGGCCTGGCCTGCGCGCTCGGCCTGCAGCGCGAGCGATCTGCGGGCCTCCGCTTCCTTGGCTTGCGCGGTCTGCAGGTCTTCGAGGTAGCGCCCGCCGCCCAGCGCGAGCTGCACCGGCTTGAGCGCCAGCCACTGGATCGGATAGAGCACCGCGCCGATGGTCGCGCGCAGCGGCTGCACGATGTTGAAGCGCGCATCGGCCACCATCAGGAACAGCGCGAGCGCGCTGAAGAAGATCAGCTTGCTGAGCGCCGAAGGCCCCTGGTTGAACAGGGGTGGGGCGGTGCGATCGAGTGTGCCGAGCGGCATTGCTGCTTTATGCCACGAGCTGCGCTTTTCAGGGGTGCCGCGGGACCGGCTTTGCCGGACCGCAGGCGCCGCCCCCGGTTGGGGGTGGGAGCGCGACACGAAGGGCGCGCGACCTGGGGGCGAGCAACATTTTTATTCGCTGGTGAAGATGCTTCCCAAGCGATCCATGCGCTCGAGGGCGATGCCGCAGCCGCGCACCACGCAGGTCAGCGGGTCTTCCGCCACCAGCACCGGCAGGCCGGTTTCCTCGGCCAGCAGGCGGTCGAGGTCACGCAAGAGCGCGCCGCCGCCGGTCAGCATCATGCCGCGCTCGGCAATGTCGGCGCCCAGTTCCGGGGGGGTCTGCTCCAGCGCGTTCTTGACCGCCGAGACGATGTTGTTGAGCGGGTCGGTCAGCGCTTCCAGCACCTCGTTGCTGCTGATGGTGAAGCTGCGCGGCACGCCTTCGCTGAGGTTGCGGCCCTTGACTTCCATTTCCTTCACTTCGGAGCCCGGGAAGGCGGAACCGATGGTCTTCTTGATGACTTCGGCGGTCGGCTCGCCGATCAGCATGCCGTAGTTGCGACGGATGTAATTGATGATGGCTTCGTCGAAGCGGTCGCCGCCGACGCGCACGCTGCCCTTGTAGACCATGCCGCCGAGCGAGATCACGCCCACCTCGGTGGTGCCGCCGCCGATGTCGACCACCATCGAGCCGCTGGCTTCCGACACCGGCAGGCCGGCGCCGATGGCAGCGGCCATGGGTTCCTCGATCAGGTAGACGGAGGTGGCGCCGGCGGCTTCGGCCGCGTCCTTGATGGCGCGCCGCTCGACCTGGGTCGAGCCGCAGGGCACGCAGATGATGATGCGCGGGCTGGGCGTCAGCAGCGAGCGCGGGTGCACCATCTTGATGAACTGCTTGATCATCTGCTCGGTGATGACGAAGTCGGCGATCACGCCGTCCTTCATCGGGCGGATGGCCTCGATGTTGCCGGGCACCTTGCCGAGCATCGCCTTGGCCTCGCGCCCCACGGCCTGGATCACCTTCTTGCCGTGCGGGCCGCCTTCATGGCGAATCGCGACGACCGAAGGCTCGTCGAGAACGATGCCCTTGTTGCGCGCAAAGATCAGGGTGTTCGCGGTGCCGAGGTCGATCGCGAGGTCGGTAGAAAAGTACCGACGGAAAGCTCCGAACATTGTGGAATCCTCTGGAGCACGGCATGCGCGTGGGCATGTCGTCGCCCTCTTTTTGGGTCGTTTTTGACGGGGTGGTTGGATCGTTTTTGCAGCAAATGCCGGCGCGTTCGCGGGGGTTGCGGCAAAGGCGGGATAATAACCGAATCCCCTCTGTATCCAGCGTCGGCGCCAGCCTTGCGAGGTGCGACGGCCGTCTTTTTTCGATGTCACTCACTTCCTCCGATATTGCGCGCATTGCCTCGCTGGCCAGGCTTCAGCTGGCACCCGACGAGAGCGAACGCATGCTGGGCCAGATCAACGGCTTCTTCGAACTGGTCGAGCGCATGCGCGCGGTCGACACCGCCGGCATCGAGCCCCTGGCCCATCCGGTGGCCGCCGTCGAAGACGTGACGCTCAGGCTGGCCGAGGACGTGGCGAGCGAGCCGAACCGGCGCGAGGCCAACCAGCGCAGCGCACCGGCGGTCGAGAACGGCCTGTTCCTGGTGCCGAAGGTGATCGAATGAGCGGCGAACTGCACCAGATGGGCGTGGCGGCGCTGGCCAGCGCCCTGCGCGAGCGCAAGCTGTCGGCCGTGGAGGCCGCCCAGCATCACCTGGCGCGCATCCGGCAGCACCAGGACCTCGGCAGCTTCGTCGCCCTCGACGAAGACGCCGCCCTGGCCCGGGCCCGCGACGCCGATGCGCTGCTCGCCGCCGGCAATGCCCCGGCACTGGCCGGCGTGCCGATCGCGCACAAGGACATCTTCGCGACCACCGATTTCCCGACCACCGCGGGTTCGCGCATCCTGGCCGGCTATCGCTCGCCCTTCGATGCCACCGTGGTGCGCAAGCTGGCCGAGGCCGGCGCCGTGACGCTCGGCAAGCTGAGCTGCGACGAGTTCGCGATGGGCTCGGCCAACGAGAACGTCGCCGTGCCGGCGGTCGGCTTCGACCATGCCGTGCCGGTGCGCAACCCCTGGGACACGACGCGCATTCCCGGCGGCTCCTCGGGCGGCAGCGCCGCTGCGGTGGCGGCGCGCCTGGTGCCGGCCGCGACCGGCACCGACACCGGCGGCTCGATCCGCCAGCCGGCTTCCTTCTGCGGCGTGACCGGCATCAAGCCGACCTACGGCCGCGCCTCGCGCTACGGCATGGTGGCCTTCGCCTCCAGCCTCGACCAGGCCGGCCCGCTGGCACGCTCGGCCGAAGACTGCGCGCTGCTGCTGTCGGCGATGTGCGGCCCCGATCCCGAGCGCGATTCGACCTCGCTCGACAAACCGGCCGAAGACTTCTCGCGCAGCTTGGGCGCTTCGCTCGAAGGCTTGCGCATCGGCGTGCCGAAGGAATTCCTCGGCGACGGTGTGGCCCCCGGCGTGCGCGCGGCCATCGAGGCGGCGCTGGCCGAATACGAGAAGCTCGGCGCCCGCCGCGTCGAGGTCTCGCTGCCGCTCACCGAGCTGTCGATCCCGGTCTACTACGTCCTTGCGGCGGCCGAGGCGTCGAGCAACCTGAGCCGCTTCGACGGCGTCAAGTTCGGCCACCGCGCCAGCAACTACCGCGACCTGGCCGACATGTACGCCAAGACGCGCGAGGAAGGCTTCGGCGACGAGGTCAAGCGCCGCATCATGATCGGCACCTACGTGCTCTCGCACGGCTACTACGACGCCTACTACCTGCAGGCGCAGAAGGTGCGCCGCATGATCGCCGACGACTTCCAGCAGGCCTTCGCGCACTGCGACCTGATTGCCGGCCCGGCAGCGCCGACGGTCGCCTGGAAGCTCGGCGAGCACGGCGGCGACCCGGTGGCCGACTACCTGGCCGACATCTTCACGCTGCCCGGCTCGCTCGCCGGCCTGCCCGGCATGAGCCTGCCGGTGGGCTTCGACGGCGGCATGCCGGTCGGCTTGCAGCTGATCGGCAATTATTTCGGCGAGGCGAAGCTCCTGAATGCCGCCCACCGCTTCCAGCAGGCGACGGACTGGCACCAGCGCACCCCCGAGGGCTATTGAAATGAACACCTTCGAACAGATGCAGGAAGGCCGCCCGACCGGCCCGCTGGTGCAGGGCTATGAAGTCATCATCGGCTTCGAGACCCATGCCCAGCTCTCGACCGCGAGCAAGATCTTCAGCCGCGCCTCCACCGCCTTCGGCGCCGAGCCCAACACCCAGGCTTCGCCGGTCGATCTCGCCTTGCCGGGCACGCTGCCGGTGATGAACAAGGGCGCGGTCGAGCGCGCCATCAAGCTCGGCCTGGCGCTCGGCTCGCACATCGCGCCACGCAGCGTGTTCGCGCGCAAGAACTACTTCTACCCCGACCTGCCCAAGGGCTACCAGATCAGCCAATACGAGATCCCGGTGGTGCAGGGCGGCTCGGTGAGCTTTTTCCTGGGTGACGAGAAGAAAACCGTGCGCCTGGTGCGCGCCCACCTCGAGGAAGACGCCGGCAAGTCGCTGCACGAGGACTTCGTCGGCCAGTCGGGCATCGACCTGAACCGCGCCGGCACGCCGCTGCTGGAGATCGTGACCGAGCCCGACATGCGCTCCACCGCCGAGGCCGTTGCCTATGCGCGCGAGCTGCACAAGATCGTGACCTGGATCGGCATCTGCGACGGCAACATGCAGGAGGGCAGCTTCCGCTGCGACGCCAACGTCTCGGTGCGCCGGCCCGGCCAGCCGCTCGGCACGCGGCGCGAGATCAAGAACCTGAACAGCTTCAAGTTCATGCAGCAGGCGATCGACTACGAGATCCGCTGGCAGATCGGCGAGCTCGAGGACGGCCGCGCGATCCAGCAGGCCACGGTGCTGTTCGACCCCGACACCGGCGAGACGCGCGCCATGCGCACCAAGGAAGACGCGGCCGACTACCGCTATTTCCCCGACCCCGACCTGCCGCCACTGGCGATCGCGGCCGAATGGATCGAGCGCGTGCGCAGCCAGATGCCCGAACTGCCGCGCGCCATGGCCGAGCGCTACGTGCGCGAGCACGGGCTGTCGGACTACGACGCCACGCAGCTCACCCAGAGCCCGGCGCTCGCCCACTACTTCCAGAGCACGGTGGCCGCCGGCGCCAACGCCAAGCTCGCGAGCAACTGGATCACGGGCGAGATCGCGCGCCGGCTCAACCTGCAGGACATCGCGATCACCGAGGCGCCGGTGACGGCCGGGCAGCTCGCGAAGCTGATCGAACGCATCAGCGACGGCACGGTGTCGAACAGCGCGGCGCGCCAGGTCTTCGATGCGCTCTGGACCGGCGAAGGCCAGGAGGTCGACAGCATCATCGAGGCCAAGGGCCTGAAGCAGATGAGCGACACCGGCGCGCTCGAGAAGATCGTCGACGGCGTGCTGGCCACCAACCAGAAGAACATCGACGAATACCGCGCCGGCAAGGACCGTGCCTTCAACGCGCTGGTGGGCCAGGTCATGAAGGCCAGCCAGGGCAAGGCCAACCCGGCGCAGGTCAATGCGCTGCTGAAGGCGAAGCTGGGCTGAGCCGGCCCGCCGGCCTACTCGTCGAGAAAGCCGCCCCGGTAGAAGCTCCAGGCGGTGCCGTCGTGCAGGTAGAAGTGACCGTCGGTGCAGAAGTCCTTGCCCGGGAAGAACTCCCGGTATGCGCGCGGAACCAGGCGCTCCAGTTGCTCGTCGGACAGTTCTTCGAATTGGTCGGGCGTGATGGGCCGGCCTACTTTGAGCCTGGTGGATTCCATGGCGTGCCCACTCGGTTGCGCGCCGGCTCAGCGCGACGAGGTCGCCGGCGCATTGCCCGCCCACAGCGGCTTGAGGCGTGCGCGCTCCTCGTCGAAGCGCGCATTGACGCGCTTCTTCTCGTCTTCCTGCTCGCCGATGAAGCGGTTCTGCACCGCGGCACTGCGCGCACTGTCCTCCACCTTGCGGCGCAGGGAGTCGGGCGCCTTGCTCAAATCCTTGGCGTAGAACTCGAGCTCGTCGTCGACCTTCTTGCGGTCTTCGGCCAGCTCGCCCAGGCGCTTCCTGGCCGCCTGGATCACCGCGTCGATCTGCACCAGCGCCTCGGCGCGTTCGCGGTCGTGCGCGGCGCCATTGGGATAGCGGTTCAGCAAGGCCCTTTCGCGGCGGCGCTCCTCGAGCAGCCGCGCCGCCTGCAGCTGGACCTGGCGCTCGCGCTCCTCGCGCTCCGCCTGCTCGCGGGCCGTGTAGGTGGGCTCGATCCTGCGCCGCGTGGTGCCGCTGGGGCTCAGCTCGCGCTGTTCGCGATCGATGCAGTCGGCGATCGGCCGGTCGGCCGTGATCGTGCGGCCGCGGGCGTCGGTGCAGCTGTAGATGCCCGGCCCGGCCGGTGCCGATTGCGCATGCACCGCGCCGGCCGCCGCCAGCAGGAGGGCCACAGAAGCAATGCAAGTGGAGGTGCTCGCCAACATCGGTCCTTCAGACAGTGGAATCAACCCGCGCCGTAACGCGCCCTGTATGCCAATACGCCGTCCCGGTGAGCGCTCAGCTCGTCGTCTGCACGGCCCGACAGATACTGTAACAAGTCGTCGAGCGTGGCGATCGCCACCACCTGCATGCCGAGCTGGTTGCGGACATATTGCACGGCGCTGTGCGCGACATCGACGCCGTTCTCGGTTGCCTTTTCCTGCCGGTCCAGCGCGATCGCCACCGCATGCGGCGTGGCGCCGGCGCTCCGGATGGCGGCGATCGACTCGCGCACCGCGGTGCCGGCCGACATCACGTCGTCGACGATCAGCACCCGGCCCTTGAGCGGCGCTCCGACCAGCGTGCCGCCTTCGCCATGGTCCTTGGCTTCCTTGCGGTTGTAGGCAAAGGGCAGGTTGCGCCCGCGCCGGGCGAGTTCGGCCGCCACCGTGGCGCCGAGCGGGATGCCCTTGTAGGCCGGGCCGAAGATCATGTCGAAGTCGAGGCCGCTCGCGATCAGCCGGTCTGCATAGAATCCGGCGAGCCGCGCGAGCTTGGCGCCGTCGTCGAACAGGCCCGCGTTGAAGAAGTAGGGGCTCATGCGGCCGGCCTTGGTCTTGAACTGGCCGAAGCGCAGCACCCCCGATTCGAGCGCGAACTGCACGAAGGCCTGCGCCAGCTCGCCTCCTGCTCCATCTTCTGCCACCACTTCAGCCATCGGGAACGTCCTTGTGTTCAAACTGACCAGCCTCAACCTCAATGGCCTGCGCTCGGCCGCGACCAAGGGCGTCGCCGACTGGGTTGCCGAACTGGCGCCGGATTGTATTTGCATGCAGGAAATCCGCGTCCAGGCGAGCGACATCGAGGGCCGCTTCGAGGCCATGGCCGGCCTCAAGGGCCACTTCCATTTTGCGGAGAAGAAAGGTTACGCCGGCACTGCGGTTTACACCAAGCACGAGCCCAGCGAGATCGTGGTGGGCTGGGGCGACACCGAGTTCGATGCCGAGGGCCGCTACCTCGAACTGCGCTTCGACACGCCGAAGCGCAAGTTTTCGGTCATCAGCAGCTACTTCCCGAGCGGCTCCTCGGGCGAGGAGCGCCAGGCGGCGAAATACCGTTTTCTCAGGGGCTTCTTCCCGCACCTGATCGCCCTCAAGGCCGAGCGCGAGTTCGTCCTGTGCGGCGACATCAACATCGCGCACAAGGAGATCGACCTCAAGAACTGGCGCGGCAACCAGAAGAACAGCGGCTTCCTGCCCGAGGAGCGCGCCTGGATGAGCCGGCTGCTCGATGTCGGCGCGGACGGCGCAGGGCTGGTGGACGTCTACCGCATGCTCAAGCCCGACACCACCGACGAGGCCTACACCTGGTGGAGCAACCGCGGCCAGGCCTACGCCAAGAACGTGGGCTGGCGGCTCGACTACCACCTGGCGACTCCGACGACCGCCCGGCTCGCGCGCAGCGAGCAGATCTACAAGACCATCAAGTTCAGCGACCACGCGCCGATCACGGTGGACTACGAGTTCACGCTGTAGCCAGCGCTTCCGCGAGCGCCTTGGTGAAGGCCTGCATCGCTTCCGTCTCGGCCGTGCCGCGGCGGGTAACGCGGTAGAAGTCGATGCCCACCTTGGGCTTGACCAGCAGGTCGGTGCGCACCCGGTGCCGCCGGCAGGCGGCCAGCGCGAAGCTTGGCATCACGGCGGTGCCGAAACCGGCCTCGACCATCGAGATCAGCGTGCCGAAGAAGTTGAAGGTAGGCCGGTCGGCGTCGGCGCGGCCGATCGCGCCCAGGTGCACGTCGATCATCTTCTGGATCGGATTGCTTTGCGGCAGGCCGAGCAAGGGCGCCGAACGAAGCGCCGACCAGGGCGCGCTGCCGAGCGGCGGCGCCTTCTCCGCGCCGAGGGGCGCCACGCGCATCAGCTGAAAGCGCCCCACGGGCTTGCGGTCCAACCCCGGCGCCGCCTTGAAGAAGAAGCCCAGCCCCATGTCGGCCTCGCCGCTCGCCACCATCGCCTGGACGTCGCCCAAGGCGGCGTCGAAGAGCTTGAGCTGGATCGCCGGATGGCTCTCGCGAAAGCGGCCGAAGACCTGCGGCAGCAGGTTGGAGGACACCAGCGGCGTGGCCGCGACGCGCAGCGTCTGGCGCGCCTGGTCGCCCTCGGCGCCGAGATGGGCGGTCACGTCGTCGAGCTCGGTCAGCACGCGCTCGACCACCGGCAGCAGCCGCCGGCCCGCCGCGGTGAGCCCGACCATGCGCGTGGTGCGGTCGAACAGACGCACGCCCAACTGGCGCTCCATCTCGCGCACCAGCGTGCTGAGGCCGGCCTGCGTCATGTGCGCCTGCTCGGCCGCGCGCGTGAAGTTGCCGATGCGCGCCACGTGCAGGAAGGCGCGCATCTGGCGGACGGACAGATTCATATGCATTCATGATAAATCCATACGACATCTAAATTTCCCAGATGACCGCGGCGCCGGTCTAATCCGGCCATGAGCAAAGACGACAAGACAGACCAAGTGATCGTGCTGGGCGCCGGCATCGGCGGACTGACCCTGGCGCTAAGCCTGCACCAGGCCGGCATTGCCTGCCGCGTGTACGAGGCGGTGGCCGAACTCAAGCCGCTCGGCGTGGGCATCAACCTGCTGCCGCACGCGACGCGCGAACTCAGCGAGCTCGGCCTGTTGCCGGCGCTGGACGCGGTAGGCGTGCGCACCCGGGAGGCGGTGTTCTTCAATTCGCACGGCCAGCTGGTGTTCCGCGAGGCGGCCGGCACCGATGCGGGCTACGACTGGCCGCAGTACTCGATCCATCGCGGCGACCTGCACGCCGTGCTGCTGAATGCCGTCCGCGAACGGCTCGGCCCCGAGAGCGTGGTCTGCGGCCATCGCTCCACCGGCGTGGACCAGGACGAGACCGGCGTCACGGCCCGCTTCGCCGCGCCGGACGGCACGGCCCTGCCCAGCATGCGCGCCGCGCTGGCCGTGGGTTGCGACGGTATTCACTCGGTGCTGCGCAAGCAGCTCTATCCGAACGAGGGCGCGCCGCGCTATTCGGGCGTCAACATGTGGCGCGGCACCGCGAAGCACAGGCCCTTTCTCTCGGGCGCGAGCATGGTGCGCGCCGGCTGGCTGGACCAGGGCAAGATGGTGATCTACCCGATCCGCAACGATGTCGATGCCGACGGCAACCAGCTGGTCAACTGGGTGGCCGAGATCCACGCGCCGCAGCCGGCGCTGCAGGACTGGAGCCGCCCGGGCCGGCTGGAAGACTTCATGCCGGCCTTCGAGAACTGGCATTTCGACTGGCTCGATGTGCCGGCGCTGATCCGCTCCTCCGACGCCATCCTCGAGTACCCGATGGTGGATCAGGACCCGCTGCCGAAGTGGACCCACGGGCGGCTCACGCTGCTGGGCGATGCGGCGCACCCGATGGTGCCGCGCGGCTCCAACGGCGCCGGCCAGGCGATCATCGACGCGCGTTTCCTCGCCGGCGCACTGCACAAGCTGGGCGTAGGCACGGAGGCGCTCGAGGCCTACGACCGGGTGCGCGTC
Source organism: Variovorax paradoxus (assembly GCF_018614915.1). Classification (GTDB taxonomy): domain Bacteria; phylum Pseudomonadota; class Gammaproteobacteria; order Burkholderiales; family Burkholderiaceae_C; genus Variovorax; species Variovorax paradoxus_K. The sequence goes on from NZ_JAGGNU010000030.1 coordinate 46,959, forward strand.
AAGGCCACCACCGAGGTGGTGCTGACCAACCGCAGCAACCCGCCCGACACCATCCTGCGCGAGGTGTTCCAGCGCTCCGGCGGCCAGCGCTTCGAGCGCCTGGAAGACATCGTGAGCACCGGCGAACTGCAGGCGATATCGGACAACTACAAGCGTGTCGCGGGCTACGACCCGGCGGCGCTGAAGGCGCGCCCTTCCTACCTCTGAACGACAAAGCACCCGGAGACAACCCATGCGTCCATTGAAGAAGCTTCTTGCCACCCTGCTGCTGGCCGCCGGCGCCGCAGCCGCCCATGCCTGGCCCGACCAGCCGATCACGCTGGTGGTGCCCTACACGCCCGGCACCGGCATCGACCTGGTCGCGCGCCAGCTCTCGGCGCGGCTGCCGGCCATCCTCGGCCAGCCGGTGGTGGTCGACAACGTGGCCGGCGCCAGCGGCAACATCGGCAGCGAAAAAGTGGCACGCGCCAAGCCCGACGGCTACACGCTCTTGGTGCAGGTCAACACGCTGGTCATGAACAAGAGCCTCTACAAGTCGCTCGCCTACGACCCGCTCAACGACTTCACGCCGGTGTCGCTCACCTCCTGGGGCACGCTGCTGCTGGTGACCAACCCGAACGTGCAGAAGACCACCTCGGTGGCACAGGTGGTCGCCGCCGCCAAGGCCAGCCCGGGCAAGTTCACCTATGCGACGCCCGGCGTCGGCACGCCGCACCATCTGTCGATGGCGCTGCTGCTGCAGAGCACCGGCACCGAGATGCTGCACGTGCCCTACAAGGGCACGGCCGGCGCGGTGACCGACCTGCTGGGCGGCCGCATCGACTACATGTTCCTGCCGGTGCACGTGGCGCTGCAGCACATCCAGGCCGGCAAGCTCAAGGCCATCGCGACCGGCAGCGACAAGCGCCTGGCCCAACTGCCCGACGTGCCCACTTTGGCCGAGGCCGGCATCCAGGGCGGCAACGTCGACATGTGGTACGGCGTGCTGGCGCCCAAGGGGACGCCACCCGCCGTGGTGGCGCGGCTCAACAAGGAGATCGGCGCGGTGCTGAAGCAGCCCGAGGTGGCGACTGCGTTCGAGTCGCAGGGCATGGTGCCGGCGAGCTCGGCACCGGGCGAGTTCAAGGAGCTGATGGCGAAGGATGCGCAGCGCTGGGCGGGGGTGGTTCAGCGCGGGGGCATTACCGCTGAATAGGCTCTCCCCCGGGCTTGCTCGCTTCGCATAGCCGCCCCTTCGCCGGGGAGACAACAGCGGCTCGGCAAAACCGATTCCGCCGTATCCCCGGAACAATGCGCGTTCTAACGGCGATGAGCCTGACGCGCCATGTGCACCTGGTGCAGCGTGATCTTGCGCGCCTCGGCCTGGCTGGTCTCGATGTGGGCGCGCAGCAGCATCGCGGCCTGGTCGCCGCGGTTGGCGCGGATCGCCTTCAGGATCTTTCCGTGTTCCTCGTAGGTGGCATCGATGCGCGGCTGCTTGGTGAAGTCCAGCCGGCGAATGATGCGGATGCGCTCGGTCACGTCGCGGTGCACGCGCGCCATTTCGGCGTTGCCGGCGGCCGCGACCAGCGTGCAATGGAAGGCCTCGTCCCATTGCGCGACCTCCACGCCGTCGGCACTGCGCTGCGCCGCCGGAACGAGCCAGATGCCGGCCAGCGCGTCGAGCAGGCTGCGGTCCGCGCGCGGGTCGCTCTCGCAGAGCCGGTGCACGGCCGTGGTCTCCAGCACCATGCGCAAGTCGTAGAGCTGCTCGAACTGGTCGAAGTCGAAGGGCAGCACGCGCCAGCCGCTTCGGAACAGCACCTCGACGAAGCCCTCCTGCTGCAGCCTGAAAAGCGCCTGGCGCACCGGCGTGCGCGAGACGCCCAGGCGCTCGCTGATCTCGTTCTCGGTGAAGCGGTCGCCCGGCACCAGGCTGAACTCGGCCACGTCGCGCTTGAGCTGCGCGTAGACCTCGTCGGCGCGGGTGCGGAACGCGGCTTCTTCGGGAGCGGAGCGAGTCTTGACGGAGGTGGCCACGGTCAGGATGTTAGTCGCCCAGGACGGCGAGCAGCGGTCCGCTCGGCGCGGTCCAGCCGACGATCGCGCCCTGGGCGCGGATCATCTCGAGCGCCGCCGCCTTGAAGGCGGGGAAGTAGCTCTCGGTGCAGTCCTCCAGCAGCAGGCAGTCGTAGCCGCGGTCGTTGGCCTCGCGCATGCTGGTCTGCACGCAGACCTCGGTGGTGACGCCCATGAAGATCAGCTTGCGGATGCCGCGCTGCTGCAGCATGGACTGCAGGCCGGTGGCATAGAAGGCGCCCTTGCCCGGCTTGTCGATCACGATCTCGCCGTCGATGGGCGCGAGCGCATCGATGATCTGGTTGCCCGGCTCGCCGGCGATCAGGATGCGGCCCATCGGGCCGGTGTCGCCGATGCGCAGCGCGGGGTTGCCGCGGTTGCGCTTGGCCGGCGGGCAGTCGGCGAGATCGGGGCGGTGGGCTTCGCGCGTGTGGATCACGAGGCCGCCCTTTTGTCGCCACGCATGGAGCACCGACTGCGCCGCGGGCACGATGGCCTGGAGCAGCGACACATCGTTGCCCAGCGTTTCGCCGAAGCCGCCGGGTTCGACGAAGTCGCGCTGCATGTCGATGATGACCAACGCGGTTTGGTCGAGCGCGAAGTCGAAGGGAAAAGGATTGGCGTTCAGTTGCATGTCTTGCTCTTACTCCCTCTCCCTCCGGGAGAGGGTCGGGGTGAGGGCACTCGCGCCTTTGATTTGTACGTTGCGCTTGATGCGAGGTCGGAGCCACTCCCCTCTGGCTGCGCCGAGGAGCGCAGCTTTTCGCGGATCAGGGCCGCGCGCTGTCTGAGCGCAGCGAGTTTGCGCGGACCCCGCGAAAAGCGAGCACCGCAGGTTGCCCCCGAAGGGGGTCGCAGACAGCGGGGTCGCCTTTCTTTGGTTACTTTCTTTGGCGAGACAAAGAAAGTGACTCGCCCGCCGGGGCGAATTCCCGGCTCCGGCTTCAACGCAAGCGCAGCGCCGATTCAAGCGCCCGGCGCCCTCACCCCCACCCACCCCCAGAGGGAGAGGGAGAAAGAACCCCGTCATGCGTGATGCCCTCCACCCATGTGCGCCCCCAGCACATGCCTCTCTGCAGCAGCCGCAGAAGTCTCGAACACGATGCGCCCTTCGCTCATCACGACGATCCGGTCCGCCAGCTCCAGCAGTTCGTCGAGGTCTTCGCTGACGAGCAGCACGCCGCCGCCCTTCTGCCGCACCTGCACGATGCGGCCGTGGATCTCGCGGACCGCCGCGAAGTCCAGCCCGAACACGGGATTGGCGGCGATCAGCACGTTGATCTCGCCGGCCAGTTCGCGCGCCAGCACGGCACGCTGCACGTTGCCGCCCGAGAGGCTGCGAATGGGCGCGCCCTCGCCCTGCGTCTTGACGCCGTATTCGGCGATCCACTCGCGCGCGCGGCTGCGCCAGGCCGAAAAGTTCAGCACGCCGCCGCGCGCCAGCGGCGGCTGATCGAAGTCGCGCAGCGCCATGTTCTCCGCCACGCTGAGATCGCCGACACAGGCATTGCGCAAGGGCTCCTCGGGCAGGCTGCGCACCTTCAGGCGCCGGTTCTCCTCGCGCCGCGCGCCGTAGGGCTCGCCCATCACGGTGACGCGGCCGGCGAGCCGCGGCCGCTGGCCGACCAGCGCCTCGACCAGTTCGCGCTGGCCGTTGCCCGAGACGCCGGCCACGCCGAGGATCTCGCCGGCGCGCACGGCAAGGCTCAGGTCGTGCACGGCCAGCGTGCCGCGGTCGCCCTGCGCCTGCAGGCCCTCGACCCGCAGCGCGATGGGTGCATCCGCCGCCGTCTCCTTCATCGCATGCAGCGCCCGGCCGACCGGCGCCGCGGTGTCGCTCTCGGGCGGCGGCGCCTCGCCTTCGCCCATCATGGCGGCAGCCAGCCGCGCGGGGTCGGTGCGGTCCACGCGGCAGTGGTGCACGGCCTTGCCGCGCCGCAGCACCGTCACGCTGTCGGCGTAGGCCATCACCTCGCGGAACTTGTGCGTGATGATGAGCACCGTGCACCGGCCGCTTTGCGCGAAGGCGCGCACATGGCCCAGCACCTCGTCGGCTTCCTGCGGCGTCAGCACCGAAGTCGGCTCGTCGAGGATCAAGAGGCGCGGCTTCAGGTAGAGCTGCTTCAGCAGCTCCAGCTTCTGCTTCTCGCCGGCCGCGAGTTCCGAAGGACGGCGGTCGAGGTCGAGGCTGAAGGGCGTGGTGGCCAGGAAGTCGTGCAGCTCGGCGCGCTTGCGCTTCCAGTCGATCAGTGCCGGCGTCTTGCCACCGGCGAGCAAGAGGTTCTCGGCCACCGTCATGCCGGGCGCCAGCGTGAAGTGCTGGTAGACCATGCCGATGCCGAGCGCACGCGCCACCACCGGGTTGGCGATGTCCTGCTCGCGCCCATCGATCAGGATGCTGCCCTCTTCCGCGCGCTGGAAGCCGGCCACGCACTTGACCAGCGTGCTCTTGCCGGCGCCGTTCTCGCCCAACAGCGCGTGCACCGTGCCGGGCTCGACCCGCATCGTGACGCTGTCCATCGCGGTGAAGGAGCCGAAGCGCTTGGTCAGCTGGTAGGTGTCGAGCGCGAGCGCGCCGGTCGCGGCCGGCAGCGCGCCGATGGGCTGGGAGGAGGCATCGGACATGTCCCGCATCACATCGAATCCAGCGCAGCGCGCAGCGCGCTCGAAGGCGCATGCGCGCCGAACACGCCGCCCTGCATGGTGATCATCTTCAGCGCCGCGAGGTGGTTGCCGTGGTCGGTCGCGGCCGTGCAATCCGACAGCAGCAGGCATTCGAAGCCGCGGTCGTTGGCATCGCGCATCGTCGTGTGCACGCACACGTCGGTCGTGATGCCGGCCAGGATCAGGTTCTCGATGCCGCGCGTGCGCAGCACCAGCTCGAGGTCGGTGGCATAGAAGGAGCCCTTGCCGGGCTTGTCGATCACCACCTCGCCTTCGATCGGCGCGAGCGCGGGAATGATCTCCCAGCCCGGCTCGCCGCGCACCAGGATGCGGCCGCAGGGGCCGTCGTCGCCGATGCCCACGCCGCCGGCGCCGATCTGGCGCGAGCGCCAGCGCTTGTTGGCCGGCAGGTCGGCCAGGTCGGGCCGATGGCCTTCGCGCGTGTGGATGATGTGGAAGCCGAGCGCACGCATCCGCGCCAGCGTGCGCGCAATCGGCTCGATCGGCGCCTGCACCAGCGAGAGGTCGTAGCCCATCACGTCGACGTAGCCGCCCTTGCCGCAGAAGTCGATCTGCATGTCGATCACGATCAGGGCGGTGTTGTCGGGCCTGAGCGCGCCGTTGTAAGGCCAGCGATAGGGCTCGGCAGCGACGAAGCGTTCGTTCATGCGGCCTCCGGTCCCTGGTAGCTGCGCTCCGGCGGCGCGAAGCCGAAGCCGCTGCCGTCCTTCACCTTCACCGCATCGCTCCACGGCAGCTTGTAGCGGCCGGCCGCCATGTCCTGCATGTAGGTGTAGGGGCAGTCCTGCGCGCCGCCCTTCACCGCCACGTAGCCGCGGTGGTAGAGCTGGTAGATGTTGTTCTCCACGCCCCAGCCGGTGCGCGCCTCGCGCACCAGGTCGGGCCGCAGCTCGGCGGTGACGATCTCGTCGGCACGGCCGCCGCCCTCCGCCAGCACGGTGCCGTCGAAGTTGCAGAACATGCCTTCGCCCATCGAGTCGAAGCTGCCGTCGCTGCCGCACATGCAGACGCTCGCGGTGTAAGCCAGATTGCAGAAGGCATTGGCCTGGTTGGTGATGCGCCAGGCGTGGCGGATCGGCGCCGTGTAGCCGGCCGTGCGGATGATGATCTCGGCGCCCTTGTATGCGGCCTCGCGTGCCATCTCGGGCAGCATGCCGTCGTGGCAGATGATCAAGGCCAGCTTGCTGCCGTTGGGCCCATCGCACACCGGCACGCCGACGTTGCCCGGCTCCCAGGGCTCGACCGGCACCCAGGGATGCATCTTGCGGTAGTAGAGCGCGGTGGCACCCTGGTCGTCGATGACCAGGCCGCTGTTGTACGGATTGCCATCCGGGTTGGCTTCCATGATCGAGAAGCAGCCCCAGATGCGGTTGTCGATGCAGGCCTGCTTGAAGGCCGCGACCTCGGGCCCGTCGAGCGAGCACATGATCTCGGGCGCGGTGTCCATCGAGAGGCCGTGCAGCGAATACTCCGGAAACACGACCAGGTCCATCGTCCCCTGGTTGCGCCGTGCCTTGGCCACCAGCTCGCAGATGCGCCACGTCTGCGCCGCGAGGTCGGCGGGGGTCTTGACGACCGGCAGCTGCAGCTGCACCAGCCCGACGACCACGCCGTGCGCCGACTTGTTGAGACCACCCAGACCGCTCATCGCGTATCTCCTTTTTTCAGCGAGTCGATGAAAGCTCGCCCGGACTGCCGGCGGCCACGCTGCCCGGCCTGCAGGTCAGCACCAGGATCACGAGCGTGAGCACGTAAGGCACGGTGTTGAAGAGGTGGTAACCCCAGCCCACGCCGATCGATTGCAGCGCCGGCCCGATCGCGCCGGCGCCGCCGAACAGCAGCGCCGCGCCGATGCAGCGCAGCGGACTCCAGCGCGCGAAGATGACCAGCGCCACCGCGATCAGCCCCTGCCCGCTCGAGATGCCTTCGTTCCAGCTGCCCGGATAGAAGAGCGTGAGCGAGGCGCCGCCCAGGCCCGCGATGAAGCCGCCGGCCGTGGTGGCCGCGATGCGCAGCCCCGCCACCGAGTAGCCGAGCGCGCGCGTCGCCTGGGCCGAATCGCCCGCCATACGCACCAGGAGGCCGATGCGCGTGCGCGCAAACGCCCACCAGAGCACGAAGGCCAGCGCGATGCCGATCGGCACCAGCGCGTTGATCTGCAGCGCCGAGCGCACCACCGGGTTGTCGCTCCAGTCGCCGAGCGGAATGGCCGGCAGCTGCGGCGCCTGCGGCTGGATCAGCGGCTTGCCCAGGTAGAACGCGAGCCCGGTGCCCAGCAGCATCAGCGCGATGCCGGTCGCGACGTCGTTGACGCGCTCGAGCGAGCACAGGAGGCCATGCAGCAGTGCCAGCAGCGCGCCTGCCGCGGCGCCGATCAGCACGCCGAGCCAGGCCGAGCCGGTGAGCCAGGCGCCGCCGAAGGAAGCCATGGCCGAGAGCACGAGCACGCCTTCGAGACCGAGGTTGATGCGCCCCGACTTTTCGGTCAGGCATTCGCCGAGGCTCACGAAGAGAAAGGGCGCGCCGACGCGCAGGGCGCCGCCGACGATGCCGGCGACAAGTGCGATCCACTGGTCTGCGCTCATACCGGCTCCTTGCGCATCTGCGGCGCTGCGGCCTGCGGCATCCGGTTCTTGAGCAAGCTGTTCCAGTCGACCATGCGCAGCCCCTCGCTCGCGAGGATCAGCACGAAGGCGATGCCCTGCAGCACCAGCACCGACGCATCGGGCAGGCCGAGCCGCCGCTGCAACAGGCTGCCGGCCGCGCCGAAGCCGCCGAACAGGATCGCCACCGGGATCACGGCCACCGGGTTGTGGCGCGCAATGAAGGACACCAGGATGCCGGCATAGCCGTAGCCCGCGATCAGCGAGGCGTTGGCATTGGTGTGCACCGCCGCGACTTCGACCGCGCCGGCCACGCCGGCACAGGCGCCGCCGATGCCGCAGGCGGCCAGGATCAGCCGGTTGGCCGGCAGGCCCACCAGTTGCGCGGTGCGCGGATTACCGCCCACCACGCGCACCGAGAAGCCCGAGGCCGTGGCCCGCAGCCACAGGCCCGAGGCCAGGCAGGCCACGATGCCGATCGCCAGCCCCCAGTGCACGTCCGAGCCGCCGATGCCGCCGATGGCGAGCCCCTCCGCGAGCGAGCGCGTGGCCGGCTTGTTGAGGCTGGCCGGATCGCGCAGCGCGCCTTCGACCAGGTGCTTGAAGAGCCCGATCGCGACATAGGCCAAAAGCAGGCTGCTGATGGTTTCGTTGATGCCGCGGTACTGGCGCAGCCAACCGGCCAGCATGATCCACAGCGCGCCGGCCACGGCGCCCGCGATGCACAGCGTGACGGTGCCCGCCATGTTGGCCGGCAGCGGCAGCACGTAAGGCAGCGCGGCACAGGCCAGGCCGCCCAGCACCACCGCGCCCTCGCCGCCGATGATGACGAGTCCTGCGCGCGCCGGGATCGCGACGCACAGCGCGGTGAGCATCAGCGGCGCGGCGCGCTGCAGCGTGTTCTGCCACGAGAACCAGTCGCCGAAGGCGCCCTTGAAGAGGATGACCCAGACCTCCAGCGGGCTGACGCCGGCGAACCAGACGAAGACGCCGAACAAGAGCAGCGCCGCCGCGATGGCGAACACCGGGAGCGCGGCTTCCTTCAGTACCTTCGGCATGGTGGTCCGGCGCTCGGCGGGTTCAGGCGATCGAACCCATCACGCCTTCGACCAGGTAGTTCATCTTTTCCAGTTCGAGGTCGGTCTGCTTCAAGGCCTTGCCGGCCGGAATCACCACCGTGCCCTTGTTGTCCTTCAAGCCGCCCTGGAAGATGTCGAAGCTGCCCGCGAGCATCCTGGCCTTGATCTCGTCGGCGTTCTTCTTCGCCGCATCGTTCACCATCGGGCCGTAGGCCGACATCTTCACGTAACCCTCCTTCAGGCCGCCGCGCAGGAAGTTGGGATGCGGCTTGCCGCCCTGCGCCGCCTCGACCGCGGTCTTGTAGGCGGTGAGCCAGTTCCATTCGGCGCCGGTGAGGTAGGCGTTGGGCGCCAGCTTGGCCTGGCTCGCGTGGTAGCCGCAGACCATCTTGCCGCGCTTGGCCGCGGTCTCGACCACCACCTTCGGGCCGTCGACGTGCATGGTGAAGACGTCGCAGCCCTGGTCGGCCAGGCTGTTGGTCGCCTCGGCCTCCTTGACGGCCATCGACCAGTCGCCGGTGAAGATCACGCTGCAGGTGATGTTGGGCTTGACCGAGCGCGCGCCCATCGTGAAGGCGTTGATGTTGCGCAGCACCTGCGGGATCGGCTTGGCGGCGACGAAGGCGATCTTGCCGCTCTTGCTCATGTGGCCGGCGATCACGCCGTTCAGGTACTGGCACTCGTCGATGTAGCCGAAGAAGCTGCCGGCGTTCTTCGGGTGCTTGCCTTCGGACCAGAGACCGCCGCAGTGGGAGAAGCGCACGTCGGGGTTCTTCGGCGCCACGGCCAGGATGTGCGGATCGAAGTAGCCGAAGGAGGTGGGGAACAGCAGCTTGGCGCCGTCCTGCGCGATCATGCCGGTCATGGTCTTCTGCACGGCCGCGGTCTCGGGCACGTTCTCTTCCTCCACCAGCTTGATGCCGGGCATCTTCTTGAGCTCGGCCGCGGCCTGCGCATGCGCCTGGTTGTAGCCGTAGTCGTCGCGCGGGCCGACGTAGATCACGCCCACCGTCAGCGGCTTCTGTGCGCTGGCGAGCGCGCTCCATGTGCCCAGGGTGGTGGCGGAGGCGAGCGCCGCGAGGGACTTGATCGAATCGCGGCGGTTGAACTGGCTCATGGTGTGCTCCTGGAAGTGGCGTGGTGAGTGGAAAGAAGGGTTCAGGCAAGCAGGCTCACGTGCGCGGCCACCACGCGCCAGCCCTGGCCGGTGCGCATCCAGGTCTGGCTCTGGCGCCCGGTCTTCGCGCTGCCTTCGCGGCGGAACTCGATGTGGGCGGTGGCAAAGTCGCGGCCATAGGTGGTGATGGCGGTGCGCAGCACCTCGCGTGCCAGGCCTTGCGAAGGCCGGGCGGCACGAAAGGCCTGGATGGCCTCGTAGCCGTAGAGGTTCTCGGTCGCACCGTAGCGCAGCGTGTGCGGGCTGTTCCAGAACAGTTCGTCGAGCACCTCGACCTTGTTGTGGACCAGCGCGTCTTCGTAGCGCGCACAGGCCGCCGCCACTTCGGCCAGCACCTCGGGAAGATTGATCTCGGGCGTCATGTCGTGATTCATTGCAGTTGCGCGACGGGCGCCTGTGCGACGCCGGCCGATTCGAGTGCCGCGGCCGCGCGCAGCACCAGGTCTTCGCGCCATGGCGCTGCGATGAGCTGCACGCCGATCGGCAGGCTCGCATGCGCGCCCCACACCGGCACGGCGCACACCGGCAGGCCGATGCACGAGATGGGTTGGGTCAATACGCCCATGTTGGGCCGCAGCGGCAGGCGCCGACCATCGAGCTCGAAGGACTCGGCGCCGATGGGCGTGGCAGCGCAGGGCGTGGCGGCGGCAAGCAGGATGTCGAAACGCTCGAAGACCCGCGCCGCCTGCTCGGCATAGAGGCGCCGCACGCGCTGCGCACGCGCCACCCAGGCGGCCGGCAGCAGCGCGCCGGCCAGGAAACGGTCGCGCGACAGCGGCTCGAAGTCCCGAGCGCGCGTGCGCAGGTCGGCCAGGTGCAGCGCCGCGCCCTCCGAGTTGGTGATCAGGAAGGCGGCGGCGCGCCCGGCCTCGACCATCGGCAGTTCGACGGTGCGGCTCGCGCCCAGCGCCTGGGCCACCGCATCGACCGCGGCGAGCGCCTCGGGCAGCGCGCGCTCGCGGAAATAGCCGCCGAGCACGCCGATGCGCAAGCCCTGCACGCCGCGCGACAGCAGGGTCGTGACCGGCTCGCCGGGGCGCTGGGCGCAACCTGGATCGCGCGGCGCCAGCCGCTCGGGACCCTGCATCGCGTCGTAGGCGAGCGCGAGGTCGCGCGCCGAGCGCGCGAAGGGGCCGAGATGGTCGAGGCTCGAGACGAAGGGATAGCTGCCGGTGCGCGGCAGGCGACCGAAGGTGGGCTTGAGCCCGAACACGCCGTTGAGCGAGGCCGGCACGCGGATCGACCCGTTGGTGTCCGAACCCAGCGCGAGCGCCACCTGGCCCGCAGCGACGGCGGCGCCGGAGCCGCCCGACGAGCCGCCGGCGATGCGGTCGAGGTCGTGCGGGTTGTGGGTCGCGCCGACGTGGCTGTTCTCGGTCGTGAAGCCGTAGGCGTACTCGTCCATGTTGAGCGCGCCGACCAGCACCGCGCCGGCGCTTTCGAGGCGGCGCACCAGCGTCGCGTCGCCGCGCGCCGGTTCGCGCTCGCGCTCGATCTTCGAGCCGGCCAGCGTGGGAAGCCCGGCGATGTCGAACAGGTTCTTGACCGCGAAGGGCACGCCCAGCAGCGGCAGCTCGCGCGTGCGCACGCCGTGCGTGGAGGCCAGCGAGGCGTCGACCTGCCCTGCGCGCCGCAGCGCGCGCTCGCGGACCACGTCCGTGAATGCGTTGACGCGGGGATCGGTGGCGGCGATGCGGTCCAGACTGGCCTGCACCAGCGCGACCGCGCTCACCGCACCCGAGCGCACCGCCTGGGCCATCGCGGCGGCATCCTGCAGCAGCAAGGCGGCCGGCGTCATCCCCTCGGCTCCTCTGGCGCGACCGGCGAGAAGTGGAGCGCCGGCTCGTCGCGTTCGTCGAGCGGCACCGCCTCCACCACGGCGGCGAACTCGGCCGCCAGCGCGAAGTAGCGCAACACGCCGGCGCGGTGGTCCGGCCTGAGCTTCAGATCGAGCGCAGCCGCGGCGGCGTCGACGTAAGCCTCGATCTGCCTGGGTGTCATTTCCTATTTCCTCACTTCGCGCTGGAAGATCTCGAGGCTCAGCTTCTTGGTGCCGATGAAGCTCGGCGCGCTCAGCGTCTCCAGCATGCGCGGGCGCGCATCGGCGTAGTCGAGGATCTCGGCCACCCGCGTGGGCCGCTTGGTCAAGAGCAGCACCTGGTCGGCCAGGTACACCGCCTCTTCCAGGTCGTGCGAGACCAGCAGCATCGTGGTGCCGGTCTGCATGAAGACTTCCTGCAGCTTCTCGCGGATGAAGAGCGTCATCTCGAAATCGAGTGCGGAGAAGGGCTCGTCGAGGAAGAGCACCTCGGGCCTGGGCGCCAGCGCGCGCATGATCGAGGCCGTCTGCTGCTGGCCGCCGGAGAGCTCGTACGGGTAGCGATGCAGGTCGAACTTGACGTCGAAGGAAGCCACCAGCTCCGCCATGCGCCGGTCGACCTCGGCCTTGGACCGGCCTTCGAGCTGCAGCGGGTAGGCGATGTTGTCGATGGTGCGCATCCACGGGAACATCGCCTCGCGGTAGTTCTGGAACACGTAGCCGATCTTGGTGTCTTTCAGCGACTTGCCGTCGAACAGGATTTCGCCCGAATCGATCGGAATCAGCCCCGCGATCATGTTGATCAGGGTCGACTTGCCGCAGCCGTTGGGGCCGAAGACCGAGACGATCTTGTGCTTGGGAATGTCGAGGTCGAAGTTCTCGTACAGCGGCCAGCCAGCGAAGTATTTGCTGAGGCCGCGGATGGTGATGTGCGTGCCGGTGGGGCCGGGCGCGAAGGCGGGCTTCGGCACGTCGGCATACACCGGGCCGTTCACGACGGTGTCGGTGGCGGCTCTCATCTTCCGCTCCAGTGCACGATGCGGCGTTCTGCAACGAGGAACAGGATGTTCAATGCATAGCCCAGCGCGCCGGCCGCGAGGATCGCCGCGTACATGCTCTTGACGTTGAGCACCTGCTGCGCATCGATGATCCGGTGGCCCAGGCCGTTGTCGGAGCCGATGAACATCTCGGCCACGATCACGATCACCAGCGCCATCGATACCGCGGAGCGCAGGCCGACGAAGGAAGGCTGCAGGCTCTCCCACACCAGCACGTCCTTGAAAATCTGCCAGCGCGAGGCGCCCATCACGCGCGCGGCCATCACGCGCTGCTTGCGCGCGTTGATCACGCCGTAGGCGCTGTTGAAGACCACGATCAGCAGCGCGCCGAAGGCCGCGATCGCCACCTTGTTGACGTCGGACACGCCGAAGATCAGCAGGAACAGCGGGATCAGCGCAGAAGACGGCGTGGAGCGAAAGAAGTCGATCAGGAACTCGACGCTGCGATAGGCCTTTTCGTTGCTGCCGAGCAGCACGCCCAGCGGCACGCCGATGGCGGCCGCGATCACGAAGGCTTGCAGCGTGCGCCAGACCGTGACGGCGAAGTCCATCAGCAGCGGGCCGCCCGCCAGGCCCGTGACCAGCGCCACGAGGGTGTCGGCCGGCGTCGGCAGCAGGATCGGCTTGATGAATCCGAGCCGCACCACCAGGTCCCAGAGGATGAACAGCGCAATGGGGCCGATGGCGGGCAGCCACTTGCTCCACGACGGCTGCTTCGGCGCGGCGGCGGCGGCGCCGGCGGATGCGGTCCAGGGCGCGGCGGCCGCGGTGCCGATGCTGGTGCTGGTGCTGGTGTCGGCCATGCTCAGCCCTTGTAGAGCAGGCCGTCCACCGGCACCTTCTTCTCGAAGATGCCTTTTTCGGTGAACAGGTCGTAGAAGCGCTGGAAGTAGGCGACGTCGCTGGGCTTGAACTCGTTGTAGAGCATGTAGGAAGCCAGCGGCACCTCGGCCGTGAGCGCGCCATCGATCGCGGTGTAGCCCTTCATGTGCTGCCGTGCGTCCTCGGGCTTGCTGCGCACCAGCTCCACGCCGCGCGCGTAGGCGGCGATGAACTTCTTCGCGGCGTCGGGGTTCTTCTTGATGAACTCGGTGGTCAGGCTGGCGGCGCCGCCGTGCCACGGCGCCATCGGGTCGCCGAGGATGTACTTCGCGACCACGCCGGCCTCGATCACGCGCGTGGTGCCGTTCATGCGGCCGACCGTGCCGGTGGGCTCGAGCGTGTAGCAGGCGTCGACCTGGCCCGCCACCAGCGAGGCGACGTGCTGGCCGATCGGCAGTTCGGAGACCATCGCACCGGTGGCGCCCGCGCGCTCCAGCATGGTCTTGCACAAGGTCACGTTCTGGATGCCGGGACCGGAAGCGATCTTCTTGCCCTTGAGCTCGGCCATGGTCTTGATCGGGCTGTCCTTGGCGACGATGAATTCGTCGAGCACGAACTTGGCATTGCTCGGGTTGGTGCAGAAGATCTTGAACAGGCCGGGCTGCGCGATCTCGCCGATGGCGAGGTTGGCCGAGCCGGTGCCGTTGGCGCTGCCGTCGGAGCGGCCCGAGAGCATCGCCTCCATCACCTGCTGGGCGCCGGCGAACTTGAGCGGCTCGACCTCCAGCCCCGCTTCCTTGAAGTAGCCGCGGTCGATGGCCGCGAAGAAAGGCAGGCCGGCCGCCACCGGCCAGAAGCCGATGCGGATCTTCGGCGCGGCCTGGGCCAGCACCAGCGAGGGCGCCGCGAGCGCGGCGAGTCCCGCGGCGCCGGCTTGCAGGACACGCCGTCGCGACGCGGCGGGAATCGGGTTCGCGATGCTCATGGAACACTCCTTGTCGTTGCCTTGCGGGATTCGATGTAGCGGCGCCAGCCGCCCAGATGCGTGATGTCCTCCGCGCCTTCGAGCGCCAGCGCCTCGCAGAGAAAGCCCTGCACGCTGCTGCCGTCGGCGAGCGCGAGGGTGCCGATGCCGAGCGGCGCCGGAATGAGCGAGACGAAGGAGCCGTAGTGCGCGAGCGGCAGCTGCCAGACCTCGACCGCGATCTCTGCACCTTCCGTGCCCGCCACGCGCACCAGGCCGGGCTTGGGTGGCACGGTGCCGGGCAGGGCGTACAGGCGGTAGTGCGCTGCGGTCGCGGTCTTTGCCACCAGCGTGGCGCCGCGCTCGGTCAGCTGCGTATTGAGCGGCATGCCCGACAGGTGGGCGCCGACCACCGCGAGCCGGACCATGGGCTCGGCCGCGATCAGCGGCAGTGCCTCCGGCGCGGGCAGCGGCGCGCCGGCCGCGCCCAGCGTCAGGCCCGTCGCATGATGGAAGCGCTGGCCCAGCTCGGCCAACTGGAAATCGCTGCCGGCGCGGCCGATCAGGGTGATGCCGAAGGGCAGGCCGTCGTCGCGCAGGCTGCTCGGCACCGAGATCGCCGCGTAGTCGAGCAGGTTCACGAAGTTGGTGTATTCGCCCAGGTTGCGGTTGAGCACGACCGGCGCGGCCTGCATCGCGTCGATCGTGTAGTGCGTGGGCGCGGTGGGCACCAGCAGCACTTCGATGTCGCGCCACATCGCGTCGGCGCGCTGGGCCAGCGCGTGCAGCCGGGTGCGCGCCTCGACGAAATCGGCCGCGCCGTAGCGGCGGCCCGCGGCCAGGATGCCACGCACCGGCGCGACCACCTCGGCCTCGTGCGCGTCGAAAAAGGTGCGAACGGCGGCGTAGCGCTCGGCCACCAGCGCACTGTCGTAGAGCAGCGCGGCCGCTTCAGCCAGCGGCGCGTAGTCGATGGCCACCGGCGTACCGCCCAGGGCCTGCATCCGTTGAATGGCGTGCTCGAAGGCGGCCGCCGACAGCGCATCGCCGAAGAAGCGCGGCGCCTGAGGCACGCCGAAGCGGAAGCGCGCGGGCAAGGCTTCGGTGGCGAGCTTCAGTTGACGCGAATAGGGGTCTTCGGCATCGAAGCCCATGGCCGCCTGCAGCACGCGTGCGGCCAGGCCCACGGTCGCTGCGAAGATCGACACGCAATCGACGCTCTGCGCCGCCGGCACCACGCCGCGCGCGCTGATCAGCCCGCGCGAGGGCTTGATGCCGACGATGTTGTTGAGCCCGGCCGGCACGCGGCCCGAGCCGGCGGTGTCGGTGCCCAGCGCGAAGTCGACCTGCCCGGTGGCGACCACGTAGGCCGAGCCGGAGCTCGAGCCGCCCGACACGTAGCGCGCATCGAAGCTGTTGGGCACGGCGCCGTAGGGCGAACGCGTGCCGTTGAGCCCGCAGGCGAACTGGTCGAGATTGGTCTTGCCGGCCAGGCTTGCACCGGCATCGAGCAGCCGCTGCACCACATGCGCGTGGGCGGCCGGCGTGTAGGCAAAGGCGGGACAGGCCGCCGTGGTCGGCACGCCGGCGGCGTCGATGTTGTCCTTGGCGGCGAAGCAGAGTCCCGCGAGCGGCCCCGCGGCAGCGCCGGCCAACGGCGCATCGAGCCGCGTGATCCACGCCTGCGCGGCCCACCGGTCCCGTTGCTCTAGCGCCTCAGCGCGAAGCGAGGCTGGGTCATGCACCATCATCAAGCATCCTGTCTTGTGTACAAGCCGCGTGCCAGGCGTCGCAGCGCAAGGCCCCTTCTGTTTGGGCTAGCGCTTGTTCTTGCGGTACAGGCCGAGCAGGAGCAGATGGCTGTGCATGATCGGACGCCAGGTCAGCAAGCGCCGGCCGTCGGCCGCACCATGATTTCGCGCTTTTCCACATCCTCCGGCTGCTCGATCGCGAAGGCAATGGCGCGCGCAACGGCGGCGGGGGAGATGCTCTCGGCCAGCTCGGACTCGCTCACGCACGGCGAGATCACGGTGATGCGAAGGCCGTCGACGTCGAACATGCGGCCCCATCCGTCGTGCTTTCGCTCTTCGAGATCCACGCCGGCGTTGTTGACGATCACGTCGACGCGGCCGAAGGCCGCGGTCGCCTCGTCGATGAATGCCTGCATGCTCGCGCGCAGCGTGACGTCGAGCGCCTGAAAGCGCGCCGAGCCGCCGGCTTCGATGATCTCGTTGGCGAGCGTGTGCAGCTTGCCGATGCGCCGGGCGCCGAGCAGCACGCGCGCGCCGCGCTGTGCCAGGAGCCGGGCCGTGGCTTCGCCGATGCCGCCGCTGGCGCCGGTGATGGCGACGACTTTTCCTTCGATGCCTGACATGTTGCGTTCCTTGAAGTGTCCGGTTGCACCCTGCCGCAGGACTGCCGCGGGGATGAAACAAAGTCTAGGAACGCAAGGCCCCGAAGCGGTAGCCGATTCGCCTGGGCTTCTTGCCTGATCCTGCAATGCGCAGCCTCAAAGCACGGACAGCGGCTCCACAGCAATGCCCTGCGCGGCGGCCCGCCTGATCGGCTCCAGGTCGATACCGGCGCGCAGCGCGCGCAGGAGCGCGGTGTCCATGTAGACGCGCTCTTCGGCGATCTTCCCGTCCTTGAGCCGAAACTTGTCGACGCCGCGCCAGTCGAAGCGCCGGCCGCCGACCAGGCGCGTGCTCTGCCACTCGATCATCACGATGTCGTCGCGCGAGCTCCAGTCGAGCAACTGCCAGACCAGATCGGGCGCGGCCTCCCGCTGCACCTCGTTCAAGCGTGCGAGTTCGGCGCCGGCGATGGGGCGATCGACCAGCGGCGTGCGCAGCACCCCGTCCGGGTGCCAGAGCGCGAGAAAGGCCTCGCCGTCCCTCGCAGCCCAAGCTGCGGCAAACTGGACGACGAAGGTCCGGACTTCTGCATCCGTCATGGATCGGCTCGCTCTCGTTGTGGTGATGACGAAGCGATGATCCCGGCGCACGGTGCCCGTTGTCCGGCCATATCCGGACATCATCATCCGATTCCAAGACAAGCCATGAAAGGTCCAGCGTGAGGATTCTTGTGACCGGCAGTTCCGGCCATCTCGGAGAAGCGTTGATGCGCCGCTTTCGACATTCGACGCACGAGGCGCTCGGCCTCGACGTGCTGGCATCGCCCTTCACCGGCCATGTCGGCTCGATTGCCGATCGTGCCTTTGTCGCGCGCTGCATGCGGGGCGTCGATACCGTGCTGCACACCGCGACGCTGCACAAGCCGCACGTGGCCACGCACGGCCGCCGGGACTTCGTCGACACCAACATCACGGGCACGCTGAACCTGCTGGAAGAAGCAGCGGCCGCAGGCGTCGGCGCCTTCGTCTTCACCAGCACGACCAGCGCCTTCGGCCGCGCGCTGACACCGCCGCCGGGCGCGCCGGCCGCCTGGGTGACGGAAGACGTGGCGCCGGTGCCGAAGAACATCTATGGCGTCACCAAGGTCGCGGCCGAAGACCTGTGCGCCCTGTTCCAGCGCGACCACGGGCTGCCCTGCATCGTGCTGCGGACCTCGCGCTTCTTCCCCGAAGCCGACGACCAGGCGCAGGTGCGCGAACGCTACGACGATGCCAACGCCAAGGTCAACGAGTTCCTGCACCGCAGGGTCGATATCGAGGACGTGGTGGATGCGCACCTGCTGGCGATCGAGCGCGCGGCCGCCATCGGCTTCGGCCGCTACATCATCAGCGCGACCTCGCCCTTCAGGCCCGAGGACCTGCAGGCGCTGCGCACCGGCGCGCACGCGGTGGTCGCGCGTCGCGTGCCGTCGTTCGAGGCCGAGTACGCGCGCCGCGGCTGGACGATGTTCCCGGAGATCGACCGCGTCTACGTCAACGAGCGCGCACGCGCCGAACTGGGCTGGCGGCCGCGCCACGACTTCGCCGCGGTGATCGATCGATTGCGCGACGGTGGCGACCATCGCAGTGCGCTGGCACAGGCGATCGGCGCCAAGGGCTACCACGCGACCGTCTTCGACCAGGGACCCTATCCGGTGAATTAGGGCCTGTTAACAGGCCCTAGCGAGCCGCGCGGTACAGCCCTTCGACCTTGGGCACGTTGGCCTCGAGCTTGGCGATGCGGTCGGGCCCGCTCGGGTGCGTCGACAGGAAGCTCAGCGCGCCCTGGTTTTTCGAGGCCTGCGCCATCTTCTTCCACAGCGACACCGCGGCTTTCGGGTCGTAGCCCGCGCGCGCGGCGAGTTCGAGCCCGACCAGGTCGGCGTCGGTCTCGTCGCTGCGGCTGAACTTGAGCGTCAGCAGTTGCGTGCCGGCCCGCGCCGCCAGGTCGCCGGCCTGGCCGAGGCCCAGCAATTGCGCCGTGATCGACAGCGCAGCGCCGGCGCCCGCGCTCTTGGCCAGCCGGGCCCGCGCATGTTCGCGCAGCGCATGCGCCATCTCGTGGCCCAGGACCATCGCGGCCTCGTCGTCCGAGAGCTTGAGCTGGTCGAGGATGCCGGTGAAGAAGGCGATCTTGCCGCCGGGCAGGCAGAAGGCATTGATCTGCTTGCTGCCGATGAGGTTGAGCTCCCACTTCCAGCCCGCCGCACGCTCGTTCCAGCGCACCGCGAACGGGATGATGCGCACCGAGATCGCATGCAGGCGCTGCAGCTGCGGGTGCCCGGGCGGCGCCAGCGCACCCTTGGCCCTGGCCTGCGCCATCAGTTGGCCGTACTGCTGCACGCCGGCCTGCTCGACGTTCTCGGCCGGCACCAGGTTGCGCGCCACCGAGGACTTGCCGACATCGACCTGCGCGAGCGCCGGCGTGAGCGCGGCCGCGCCGGCGGCCAGCAGAAATGCACGGCGGGCCTGCCAGGTTCCGGATCGCGAGGCGCAGAGCAAACACATGCAGGAATAATAAGAGAGCCCCACAGATCCTCTTTCATGTCCGCACCCCCGGCTGACGAAGCCTCCCCTGCCCTGCCCTGGCGCGACGCGCTCAGGGTGTATCTCGAACCCGCCACCCTGCGCATGCTCGCGCTGGGCTTCTCCGCGGGCCTGCCTCTGCTGCTGGTGCTGGGCACCCTGAGCTTCCGGCTGCGCGAAGCGGGTGTCGACCGCACCACCATCGGCTATCTGAGCTGGGTCGGCCTGGCCTACGGTTTCAAGTGGGTCTGGGCGCCGCTGGTGGACCGCCTGCCCATCCCGCCGCTGACCACGCTGCTCGGTCGGCGCCGCGGCTGGCTGCTGCTGGCCCAGCTGACCGTGGTCGCCGGGCTCGCGGGCATGGCCTTCAACGACCCGCGCGCCGGGCTCGCGCCGCTGGTCTGGTGCGCGCTGCTGGTGGCCTTCGGCTCGGCCACGCAGGACATCGCGCTCGACGCCTTTCGCATCGAATCGGCCGCCACGCGCAAGCAGGCCGCGCTGGCGGCGGCCTACCAGACCGGCTACCGGCTGGCGATGATCTGGGCCGGCGCCGGCGTGCTGTGGATCGCGGCCTGGGCCGAGATCGCCGGCACCGCGGGCTACCAGAACGGCGCCTGGAAAGCCGCCTACCTCGTGATGGCGGCCTCGATGGCGGTGGGCGTGATCACGGTTCTCTTGTCGCCCGAGCCGGCGCGCGTCGCGCTGCCGAAGGCGAAGAACGCGGCCGAGTGGCTGCAAGGCGCACTGATCGAGCCCTTTGCCGATTTCATCCGCCGCTACAAGTGGCAGGCCGCGCTGATCCTCGCGCTGATCGCGGTCTACCGCATCAGCGACGTGGTGATGGGCATCATGGCCAACCCCTTCTACGTCGACATGGGCTTCACCAAGGACGAGGTGGCCACCGTCAGCAAGATCTACGGCGTGGTGATGACGCTGGTCGGCGCCTTCGTCGGCGGCGTGCTCTCGATGCGCTTCGGCGTGATGCGCGTGCTGATGCTGGGCGCGGTGCTGAGCGCCGCGAGCAACCTGCTGTTCGCCGCGCTGGCCTCGCGCGGGCATGACCTCACGGCGTTGGTGCTGGTGGTGTCAGCCGACAACCTGGCCGGCGGCATCGCATCCGCCGCCTTCATCGCCTACCTCTCGAGCCTGACCAACATCAGCTACTCGGCCACGCAGTACGCGCTGTTCAGCTCGCTGATGCTGCTCTTGCCCAAGTTCATCGCCGGCTACTCGGGCCTTTTCGTCGACCACTACGGCTACAGCGCCTTCTTCATCGCCACGGCGGCGCTGGGGGTGCCGGTCCTGCTGCTGGTGGCGCTGGCGGCCAGGGCGCAGAAAGTGGAGCCATAATGGAACCATTCTGGAGGCGCCATGGTGAATTTCTCGATCAAGGACGTTCCTGAGGAACTGGCCGAACGGCTGCGCCAGCGCGCGGCGCGCAACCACCGTTCCTTGCAGGGCGAGCTGATGGCCATCATCGAGCAGGCCGCGACGGATGCGGCGCCGCCGTGGCGGGCAAGCGTCTCGGGCACCGGCTGGGCCGGCCGGCCGGTGCTCCAGCGGGGCAGCAAGTCCACCGAACAGATCGCGGCCGAGCACCGGATGCGCTTTCCCGAGCCGATCGCGGCCGGTCCTTCCGCCGTCGACATCGTGCGCGCCGAGCGCGACGCCCGATGAGCACGTCCAAGCCCGCGCTGCGCGTCGCCGAGCCGCCGCCCGGCTTCCACGTGCGTCCGCCGATGGTGGTGGATTGCAGCGCGGTCTGCGCCATCCTGTTCGATGAGCCGGCGCGCGAAGACGCAGTGGCCCGGCTGGCCGGCTACAGCCTGCACGCGCCGAACCTGCTCGATCACGAGATCGCCGGCGTCGCGCTCCGGAAGCGGCAGCAGGGCTGGCCTGCGAACTCGCTCGCACTGGCGCTGGCCGACTATTGCGCTTACGCCATCGAGCTGCATCCGGTCGACTTCATCGCCCAGTACGAGCTGGCAGCGCGCTATGAGATCTCGGCCTGCGACGCGGCCTATCTGTGGCTGGCCGCCGAACTCAAGGCGCCGCTCGCCACCTTCGATCCGAAGCTCGGCGCTGCCGCGCAGAAGCACCTCGGTAGCCTGCCCTGAACCGGGGGATTGACCGACTCGCGACCGGCAAGCGAACTGGTAGGCTTGCCGCTCTTCCCGCTCCCCTCACACATCCGCAGCACCGTGCCCGCCCGCATTTCACCTCTCCAGATCAGCGCCTTCACCGCGACCTCGGCCGTCGGCGTCGGCAAGGAATCCCTCGTCGCTGCCCTCGAGCAATCGAAGAGCGGCCTGCGCGCCAACGATTTCGGCGCCGCGCCGCTGCCGACCTGGATCGGCCGCGTCGACGGCCTCGAAGAAGCCCGGCTGCCGGAAGAACTGGCCGCCTGGGATTGCCGCAACAACCGCCTCGCCTGGCTCGGGCTGCAGGCCGATGGCTTCATCGAAGCGGTGGCTTCGGCGCGCAAGCGCTACGGCCCGGCGCGCATCGCGCTGGTGCTCGGCACCTCCACCTCGAGCATCGGCGAGACCGAACTGGCCTACACGCAGCTCGATGCCGACGGCGGCTTTCCGGCCGACCAGCGACGGCCCCAGGTCCACACGCCCCATTCGCTTTCGATGTTCGTGCAGCAGGCGCTCGGGCTCGAGGGCCCGGCCGAGACCATCTCGACCGCCTGCTCGTCGAGCGCCAAGGTCTTCGCCTCGGCCGAGCGGCTGATCCGGCTCGGCCTGGTCGACGCGGCGGTGGTCGGCGGCGTGGACACGCTGTGCGGCAGCGTGCTGTTCGGCTTCAACTCGCTCGAACTGGTCTCGCCCGCGCCGTGCCGGCCCTTCGATCCGGCCCGCAACGGCATCAGCCTGGGCGAGGCCGCCGGCTTCGCGCTGCTCGAACGCGGCGCCGGCCGGCTCGAACTGCGGGGCTACGGCGAGGCGAGCGACGCCCACCACATGTCCACGCCCCATCCCGAGGGCCTGGGCGCAGAGCGCGCGCTCGACGAGGCCCTGGCGCGCGCCGGCCTCGCGCCCGACGCCATCGACTACATCAACATGCACGGCACGGCCAGCATGAAGAACGACGAGGTCGAGGGCGCGCTGGTGGCGCGCCGCTTTCCCGCGGGCACGCATGCCAGCTCGACCAAGGGCTTCACCGGCCATACGCTCGGTGCGGCCGGCATCGTCGAGGCCGTGATCAGCCTGCTGGCCATCGAACGCGGGCTGATGCCGGGCACCGTCAACACCACCGCGCTCGATGCCGGCTGCGGCCCGCAGATCAGGCTGCAGCCGGCGCACGGCGAGGTGCGCTATGCGCTCTCCAACTCCTTCGGCTTCGGCGGCAACAACTGCTCGCTGGTGTTCGGCAAGGGAGCCGGCGCATGAAGACGCCGACCCTCTACATCGAAGGCCCGGCCTTCTGGGCCCCGACCTTGCCGGGCTGGGAGACCGCACGCGCCGTGTTCCGCGGCGAAGCCGAGCCGGCCGACCCGCCGGCCAAGCGGCCTTCGCCCCAGTTGCTGGCACCGGCCGAGCGGCGGCGCGCGCCCGACACGGTGGCGCTTGCGCTCGAGGTCGCGGCGGCCGCGATCGCCGCGTCGGGGCGCGACGCCGCGCAGCTGCCCTGCGTGTTCGCCTCGGCACACGGCGACCTCGGCATCAACGACTACATGTCCAGCACGCTCGCCAGCGACCCCAAGCTGCTGTCGCCGATCAAGTTCCACAACTCGGTGCACAACGCGGCCGTGGGCTACTGGACCATCGGCACCGGCTGCATGGCGGCGAGCAATTCGGTGTCGGCCTACGAAAGCAGCTTTGCGACCGCCCTGCTCGAGGCCGCGGCGCAATGTGCGGCCGACCAGGAGGCGGTGCTGCTGGCCGGCTTCGACATCCCGGCCGTCGGCGCGCTCGCCTCGATCACGACCAGCCGCGGGCTGCTGGCGGTGGCGCTGGTGCTCGCGCCGGCGCGCACCGAACGCACGGTCGCCTCCTTCGAATGGTCGCTCGCGAGCGGCGCGCCGGCCGCGCCGTGGACGCCTTCCGATGCGGCATGCGCACTGAAGGCCAACGCGATGGCCGACGCGCTGCCCCTGTTCGAAAGCCTGGCGCGCGGCAACCCCGAGGCGCTCGCCCTGCCGTTGTCGGCCACGCTGTCGCTGCAGTTGCGGCTCGAACCGCAGGGCTGAAGCTGCCATGGACCCGATCCCCCGCCAGCACGATGTCGTGATCATGGGCGGGGGACTCGCGGGGCTCACGCTCGCGCTGCAGCTCAAGCGGCGCTTCGACGACGTCGACATCGTGGTGCTGGAGCGCCGCGCCCATCCGGTGCCGCATGCGACGCACAAGGTGGGCGAATCCTCGGTCGAGATCGGCGCGCACTACTTCGACACGGTGCTCGGCCTGAAGGCGCACATGCACGGCGCCCAGCTGCGCAAGTTCGGCTTCCGCTTCTTCTTCAGCGAAGGCCGCCGCGACATCGACCAGGTGACCGAGATCGGCGCCAGCCGCTACCTCGCGGTGCCGAGCTACCAGATCGACCGCGGCATCTTCGAGAACTACCTGGCCGAGGAAGCCCTGCGCAGCGGCGTGCACTTCATCGACGACGCGCTGGTGCGCAGCATCGAGCTGGCCGAAGAACCGCACCAGCCGCACCGGCTGCGCTGGACGCAGGACGGCGAAACCCACCTCGTCCATGCGCGCTGGCTGGTCGACGCCTGCGGGCGCGCCGGCGTGCTCAAGCGCAAGCTCGGACTGGCCGAGCCCAACGCGCACGAGTGCAACGCCGTGTGGTTCCGCATCGGCGATCGCATCACCATCGACGACTGGTCCGACAACGCCGCGTGGCGCGCGCGCTGCGAGCCGCAGGCGCGCTGGCTCTCGACCAACCACCTGGTCGGCGCCGGCTACTGGGTCTGGCTGATCCCGCTGGCCTCGGGCTCGCACTCGGTGGGTATCGTGGCCGACCCGCGGCTGCACCCGCTTCACACCATCGACAGCTTCGACAAGGCGATGCAGTGGTTCCGCACCTGGCAGCCGCGCCTGTACGACGAGCTCGACGGCAAGCGCCACCTGCTGCAGGACTTCGCCTTCTTCCGCGATTTTTCGTACGGCTGCAAGCAGGTGTTCTCGGGCCAGCGCTGGGCGCTCACCGGCGAGGCAGGGCTCTTCCTCGACCCCTTCTATTCGCCGGGCAGCGATTTCATTGCCATGAGCAACACCTACATCACCGACCTGATCGCGCACGACAGCGCCGGGCATTCGGTGGCGGCGCGCGCCCAGCTCTACGACCAGATCTACCACTCCTTCTACGAAAGCACGCTGGCGCTCTACACCGACCAGTACCCGCTCTTCGGCGACCCGGAGGTGCTGCCGGTGAAGGTGATCTGGGACTACACCTACTACTGGGGCGTGCTCTCGCAGATCTTCTTCCAGCAGCGCCTGACCGACCTGGCGCTGCTCGGCAGCCTGCGCGACGAGCTCCAGCATTGCCAGCGGCTCAACGTCGCGATGCAGGACTTCCTGCGTGCCTGGTCGGCGGTGAGCGAAAAGCGGAACCGGGCCGCCATGCTGGACCAGGCCGCGCTGCCCTGGTTTGCCGAACTCAACCGCAGCCTCAACGACCGGCTCGACGACGAGGCCTTCCGGGCCCGCATGCGGGCCTCGGTCGAGCAGCTGCGCGTGCTGGCCGGCGAGATCCTGGCGCGCGCCACGGCGGAGCACCCGGCGCTCGATGCCGCCGCGCTGCGCGCGCTGATGGCGGAGAAAATGGCCTTGGCCCCGCCCGGCTGCGCCACCGCGCCCATGCTCTTTGCGACGGGCTGACGGAAACGCGCCGCTGCCACGTTTACGCCAACTTTACGGAGCGTTCAAGCCTGCTTGGCGCCAGAGGAAGAACCTCCGTGCACCCCTTGCCGCCCTGGCGTGGAGGTGATTCATCTATCAACGGACCCTCGCCACCATGAGCACCCCCCAAATCCTGATGATCGAAGACGATGCCCGCCTGGCGCAGATGGTCGGCGAGTACCTCACGCAGTCGGGCTTCGGCTTCAGCCACGCCGCCGACGGCGCCAGCGGGCTCGAGCTGCTGCAGCAGCGCCAGCCCGACCTCGTCATCCTCGACCTGATGCTGCCGGACACCGACGGCCTCGAGGTCTGCCGCCGAATCCGGGCGCTGCCCAACGGGCTGGCCAAGGTCTCGGTGCTCATGCTGACGGCCAAGGGCGACCCGATGGACCGCATCATCGGCCTGGAGATCGGCGCCGACGACTACCTGCCCAAGCCCTTCGAGCCGCGCGAACTGCTGGCGCGCATCCGCGCCGTGCTGCGCCGCCGCAGCGAGAGCACCAGCGCGGCGGCAACGGCCGTCTCGATGCGCTTCGGCTCGCTGGAGATCGACCGCAACGCGCGCACCGTCACGGTCGGCGGCGCGCCCGCGGACCTCACCTCCTACCAGTTCGACCTGCTGGTCGCGATGGCCGAGCGCGCCGGCCGCGTGCTCACGCGCGACCAGATCATGGAAGCCGTGCGCGGCCGCGAACTCGAGGCCTTCGACCGCTCGATCGACGTGCACATGGGCCGCATCCGCGCGGCAATTGAGGTCGACCCCAAGAACCCCAAGCGCATCCTTACCGTGCGCGGCGTCGGCTACGTGTTCGCCAAACAACAGGACTAGGGCTGCCGCATGTTGCGCAATCTCTATAGCCGCCACCTTTACGTCCGCATCTGGCTGGCGGTGGTGGCCGGCGTCGTCATCCTCACGCTCATGGCCAACTGGATCGTGCGCCAGGCCGCCGAGAACGAGCGCGAGCGGCTGTCGGCGGTGCCGCGCGAAGTGGTGGTGCTCAACCCCCAGGACCGCGCCATCGGCTCGGGCAGCGCGGTGCGCGTGCCCGGACAGGGGCTCGAATTCGATGTCACCCTCGAAGACGGCCGCGCGCTCTCGCTGCGCGTGGCGCCACGCCCGCGCCCGAGCGGCACCACCGGATTCGCGCCCTGGCGCACACCCTTCGGGCTGGGCTGGATGATCGCGCTGGTCGGCATCGCCGTGGCGCTCGGCGTCTACCCCATCGTGCGCCGGCTCACCAAACGCCTGGAGGCGCTGCAGCGCGGCGTGCAGCGCTGGGGCGAGGGAGACTTGTCGGTGCGCATCGCCGAGGAAGGACAGGACGAAGTGGCAGATCTTTCCAATCACTTCAACGCGGCGGCCGCCCGCATCGAGGAGCTGGTGCGCTCCCACAAGTCGCTGCTGGCCAACGCCTCGCACGAACTGCGCTCGCCGCTCACGCGCATCCGCATGGGGCTGGAGCTGATGGGCGAGCGGCCGAGCGAGGCCGCGCGCGAGGAGATTGCGCGCAACATCGCCGAACTCGACCAGCTGATCGACGAGATCCTGCTCGCGAGCCGGCTCGACGCCAAGGAAGCCGACATGGGCACGATCGAAACGGTCGACCTCACCGGCCTCGCGGCCGAAGAGTGCGCGCGCATCGATGCCGAGCTCGACGTGGCCCAAGACGCCAGCAGCGATGCGCTGACGGTGCGCGGCGTGCCGCGCCTGCTGCGCCGCGCGATTCGCAACCTGCTCGAGAACGCGAGGCGCTATGGCGCCGGCGAGATCAGTGTGCAGCTCGACAGCACCAGCAACGCCGCCGAGATTCGTGTCAACGATCGCGGCCCGGGCGTGCCGGCGGCGCTGCGCGAACGCATCTTCGAACCCTTCTATCGCCTGCCGGGCGCGAGCGAGCGCAACGGCGGCGTCGGCCTCGGGCTGGCGCTGGTCAAGTCGATCACCGAGCGCCATGGCGGCAGCGTGCGCTGCGAGGACCGGCCCGGCGGCGGCGCCAGCTTCGTGATCGCCTTGCCGAACTAGGAAGCTGACCGTCCAGGTCAGGAAACGGGGTCCGGGCGGCCCCTAAAATCCGCCCCCATGCAGAGATCGCAACTCGTCCGCCCCGCAGCCATGTTCTGGGGGCTGACGGTGTTCATGCCGGTCGGCGTCCCCTATCTCGCCTTCTTCCTGCTGCTCTTCGCGCTGCTCGCGGCCGGCGGCTGGCGCGAACGCGCCACGCGGCTGCGCAACAGCCCGCTGTGGTGGCCGGTGATGGCCTACGTGGTGTGGACCCTGGTGGTGCTCGCGCTCGGGCCCTTCTATCCGCAGACGCCGTCGAACCTGGTGCACGGGCTGCGCATCGCGGCCACGCTCCTGATGGCGTTGGCCCTCACACGCGAGGAAGCCATCTGGGCGCTGCGCGGATTTCTGCTGATGGCGCTGGTGAACATCGCGGTCATCTTGGCGCACCATGCGCTCGGCTTCCAGATCGTAGAGGCCTGGCGCGGCGTGGTGATGCCGGTCGGCAACAAGTCCATCAGCAACGCCTTGCTGTTCACCATCGTGGGCGCGACGGCGGCGGTCTTCGGGCTCGCGGCGCTGTCGGAACGTCACCGCTGGCAGTCCGTGCCCGCGTTCGCGATCACGCTGGCCGTGGTGGTGATCATCTTCTTCAAGCTGGATTCGCGCACCTCGCTGCTGGCGATGCTGCTGGTCATTCCGGCCGCTTGCCTGCACCAGTGGCGGCGCAGGCTCGGCGTGCTCGTGCTTTCGATGATCCTGGGCGGGGCCGTGGTGGCCGCGGGCCTGTGGAGTTCACCGGCGGTGCAGCAGAAGTTCGCGCTCGGCGTACAGGAAATCGAGGCGGCGCAGGGCGGCGCAGTATCGGAAGGCAGCTGGGTGGTGCGCTACTACATGTACCGCGACACGGCCCGCATGATCATCGACCGGCCCTTCGCCGGCTGGGGCATCGGTGGCTGGACCGAGCAGTGGCACCTGCGGGGGCCCAAGCTCCTGGCCGACTACAACATGCCGCACAACGACTTCCTGTGGATGGGCTCGCAGGCCGGCATCCCCGGCGCGCTGAGCCTGCTCCTCATCCTCCTGATCGGCGTCTGGCTGGGCTGGCGCCGCCACGACCTGGTCGGGCGCTGCGCCTTCGTGGCGCAGCTGATCCTATTGATCGCGGCCAACGCCAACTCGGCGCTGCGCGATGCGCAGATCGGGCTCAGCCTGCTCTGGGTGGCGACCATCTACCTGCGGCTGGCGCAAGAGCCGGGGGATTCATGGCGCGGCCTGCTACCGCGCCGAATCTCGGCGGCCGTCAGTGGCGATGCGCCACGGCCTCGCCCGCTTTGAGCCGGTAGACCGTGCCGCAATAGGGACACTTCGCCTCGCCCAGGCGCGCCACGTCGAGGTACACCTTGGGGTGCGCGTTCCACAGCTTCATGTCGGCCTTGGGGCTCGGGCAGAACACGCCGCCCTGGTGGTTCAGGTCTGTGGCCAGCAGTTCGATCACGGCGTTGGACATCATCAGACTTTCGTGAGCCAGTGGGCGTATTTGGGATTGCGGCCGTTCACGATGTCGAAGAAGGCGCTCTGGATCTTCTCGGTGACGGGGCCGCGCGAGCCGATGCCGATCTCGATGCGGTCGAGTTCGCGGATCGGCGTGACTTCGGCCGCGGTGCCGGTGAAGAAGGCTTCCTCGGCGATGTAGACCTCGTCGCGCGTGATGCGCTTCTGCACCACCTCGATGCCGAGATCCTTGCAGATGTGCAGGATGGTGTTGCGCGTGATGCCGTTGAGCGCGCCGGCCGACAGGTCGGGCGTGTAGACCACGCCGCCCTTGACCACGAAGATGTTCTCGCCCGCGCCCTCGGACACGAAGCCGCTCGCGTCGAGCAGCAGCGCCTCGTCGTAGCCGTCGTCCAGCGCTTCCATGTTGGCGAGGATCGAGTTGCTGTAGTTGCTGACCGCCTTGGCCTGCGTCATCGTGATGTTGACGTGGTGGCGCGTGTAGCTCGAGGTCTTGACGCGGATGCCGCGCTTCAGGCCTTCGTCGCCGAGGTAGGCGCCCCAGGCCCAGGCCGCGACCATGGCGTGGATGCGGTTGCCCTTGGGGCTCACGCCCAGCTTCTCGGAGCCGATCCACACCAGCGGGCGCAGATAGCAGCTCTCGAGCTTGTTCTCGCGCACCACCTGCTTCTGCGCCTCGTTGAGCTGCTCGGGCGAAAACGGGATCTTCATGCGCAGGATCTTGGCGCTGTTGAACAGCCGCTCGGTGTGCTCGGCCAGGCGGAAGATCGCGGTGCCGTTAACCGTCTTGTAAGCCCGCACCCCCTCGAAGGCGCCGCAGCCGTAGTGCAGCGTGTGGCTCAGCACGTGGATCTTGGCGTCGCGCCAGTCCACGAGATCACCGTCCATCCAGATCTTGCCGTCACGATCGTCCAATGCGGGGAGCGCGCTCATGTTCTTTGTCCTTTGGGGAAGGGGAATGTCGCAAAAGCTTGCGATTTTACGGCGGCGAGCGACTTCGTCCCGCCGACAATGCACGGCTTTGCCAACCAGCCAGAAAAGGGTTCGTTTCAGTGTCCGTCTTCAAGAACGTCATCGTCTACCGCATCGAAGCATCGTGGTCGCAGTCGCACGGCCAGGTCGAGCAGGCCCTCGACCCGCTGCGTTTCGTCCCCTGCAGCCCCTCGCAGGAAAAGTCCGCCGGCTGGGTCGAGCCCCGCGGCGAAGAGCATGGCCCGCTGGTCGAATCGATCGGCGGCCAGTGGCTGCTCGAATACATGATCGAAAGCAAGACCCTGCCCGCTTCGGTGGTGCGCCGCAAGGTCGAGGAGCGCGCCGCGCAGATCGAGGCCACCACCGGCCGCAAGCCGG
Source organism: Variovorax paradoxus (assembly GCF_018614915.1). Lineage (GTDB taxonomy): Bacteria > Pseudomonadota > Gammaproteobacteria > Burkholderiales > Burkholderiaceae_C > Variovorax > Variovorax paradoxus_K. The sequence continues at coordinate 76,861 of NZ_JAGGNU010000030.1, forward strand.
GCAAGAAGGAAAAGAAGGAGCTCAAGGAAGACATCACGCACGAGCTGCTGCCGCTGGCCTTCACGCGCCATGCGCGCATCGCGGTGTGGATCGACCCGGCGGCGCGCCGTCTGGTGGTCAATGCCAGCAACGTGGCGCGCGCCGACGAGGTGGTGACCAGCCTGGTGAAGGCGCTCGATGGCTTCGCGGTGGCGCAGATCAACACGCAGATGGAGCCGGCGGCCGCCATGTCGAACTGGCTCTCGACCCAGGAGCCGCCCGCCGGCTTCACCATCGACCGCGAATGCGAGCTCAAGGCCAGCGATGAGTCGAAGGCCGTGGTGCGCTACGCCAAGCACCCGCTGGACATCGAGGAGGTGCGCCAGCACATCGCCGACGGCAAGCGCCCCACCCGGCTCGCGATGACCTGGGACGATCGCGTGTCCTTCGAGCTGACCGAGGGGATGCAGCTGCGCAAGATCGTGTTCCTCGAAGGCACGCTCGACGATGCGCCGGCTTCGGGCAAGGAAGACAACTTCGATGCCGATGCGGCGATCGCGACCGGCGAGCTCGGCCAGCTGGTACCGGAGCTGATCGAGGCGCTGGGCGGGGAGATGCAGCTGGGCGCGGCGGCGGCCGATGCGGCGCCGGTGCCGGCCGCCGAACCGAAGACCGAGGAACTCGCCGACGAATCGGCGCCGTTCTAGACCGGCGGCCGCAGGGCGTCGGCAGCGCCGGGCTTGACGGCATCGGCGCTCGGCGCGTCGGCCTGGGCCGACGCCTCCTCGTCGGGCACCTCGGGCCGCACCAGCGTCCATTCGGTCAGCTTGCCGTTCGAGAAGGTGGCGTCGACCCAGGAACCGCCGCCGTCCATCCAGCGAAAGACTTCGGGCTGCTCGTCCTTCGGCGAACGCTGCTCGCCGAGCGCGCGCGTCATCGCGATCACGTGCAGCAAGGTCACCTTGGGCTTCAACTTCGCGTTGAGCATCACTGCGCTCGCGACCGTGCCGATGGGCCGGTCGGCCGCGCGTTTCAGGACCTGCATGGTGCGGTTGAAGTGCATCAGCAGGAACATCACGATGGCGCCGCCCGCGAGCGCGACGCCGGCCCAGCCATAGGCGCGGTAGGACAGGCCGAGCAGCGCGAGGCCGGCGATCGGCACGAGGACTTTTCCGAAGTTCATGGCGGTATTGTCGCGTGCCGCGCTAATGCAACTGCCGCACCACATCCATCGCTTCCTCGATGCGCTCCACCACGTGGATGGTCAGGCCCTCGATCTCCTTGGCGCCCTTGCGCGGCGCGTTCGCCTTGGGCACCACGGCCACGCTGAAGCCGAGCTTGGCGGCTTCGCGCAGCCGCTCCTGCCCTCGCGGCGCAGGGCGCACCTCGCCCGCGAGTCCCACTTCGCCGAAAGCGATGAAGCCCTTGGGCAGCGGCTTGCCGCGCAGGCTGGAGGTGATGGCCAGCATCACGGCCAGGTCGGCCGCCGGCTCGCTGATGCGCACGCCGCCGACCGCGTTGACGAACACGTCCTGGTCCATGCAGGCCACGCCCGCATGGCGGTGCAGCACCGCGAGCAGCATCGCGAGCCGGTCGCGGTCCAGACCCACGGAAAGGCGCCGCGGACTCGGCCCGCCGTTGTCGACCAGCGCCTGGATCTCGACCAGCATCGGCCGCGTGCCCTCGAGCGTGACCAGCACCACGCTGCCGGGCACCGGCTCGGCATGCTGGCTCAGGAAGATCGCGCTCGGATTGGCCACGCCCTTCAGGCCGCGCTCGGTCATCGCGAACACGCCGATCTCGTTGACCGCGCCGAAGCGGTTCTTGATGGCGCGCACCAGGCGGAAGCTCGAATGCGTGTCGCCTTCGAAGTAGAGCACCGTGTCGACCATGTGCTCCAGCACGCGCGGGCCGGCCAGCGCGCCTTCCTTGGTCACATGGCCCACCAGCACCACCGCCGTGCCGCTGGCCTTGGCGAAGCGCGTGAGATGCGCCGCGCACTCGCGCACCTGCGCCACCGAGCCCGGCGCCGAGGTGAGCTGGTCGGAGTAGACGGTCTGGATCGAATCGATCACCGCGATCGCGGGCCGCGTGGCATCGAGCGTGGCGAGGATCTTCTCCAGCTGGATCTCGGCCAGCACCTGCACCTGCGATTGCGGCAGGCCCAGCCGCCGCGAGCGCAGCGCCACCTGGGCGCCGCTCTCTTCGCCGGTGACGTAGATCGCATTGCGCCCGGCGCGCTGCAGCGCATCGACCGCCTGCAGCAGCAGCGTCGACTTGCCGATGCCCGGATCGCCGCCGATCAGCGTGACGCCGCCATCGACGATGCCGCCGCCCAGCACACGATCGAGCTCGTCCAGCCCGGTGGGCGTGCGCTCGATGTCGGTGGCCTCGATCTCCGACAGCGTGGACAGCTCGGCCGAACCGGCGAGCGCCGCGAACTGCGTGCCGAAGCGGTTGTTGGCAGTGCCATTCGCCGGCCCCGCCACCTGTTCGATCAGCGTGTTCCAGGCGCCGCAGCTCGGACAGCGGCCGAGCCACTTCGGGCTGGTGCCGCCGCATTCGGAGCAGACATAAAGAGTTTTTTCCTTGGCCATTGCCCGAGTGTAGGGAGGGCGCTCGGCCGGTTCCGTCCGAACCCAGGGAAAACCCGCGCGATCAAGGCGCCCGGAGCACTTGCATTAAATTTAACATGTTAAATAATCGAGACTTCATGAGCACGCCCTTCGTCCACCGCAATCTGCCGCGCCTCCTGCTTCAGGCGCGCGAGTCCGTCATGGCGCACACGCGGCCCAGCCTGCGCGAGCACGGCCTGAGCGACCAGCAATGGCGCGTGCTGCGCGTGCTGGGCGAGCATGGCGTGGTCGAGACCGGCCGCGTGGCGCGCGAAGCCTTCATCCTCGGCCCGAGCCTGACCGGCGTGCTCGCGCGCATGGAGCGCGACGGCCTGATCCGCCGCGCGCGCGATCCGGCAGACCAGCGCCGCACCGTGGTCGAGGCCACGGCCAAGGGCACGCGCATGGTGAGCAAGCTCTCACGCGCGATCGAGGCGCACTACGACTGGATGGAAAAATCCCTGGGCAAGCAGAAGCTTTCGCAGCTCTACGTGCTGCTGGACCAAGTGATCGAACTGGAGCAGCCATGAGCTTCCTGCCCACCGGCACCGTCTACGGCGTGCTGCTCAACTTCCGCGCGGAAGTCGAGGCATTGGCGCCGCAGATGAGCCAGCCGCCCTACAAGGCGCCGCCGCAGGCGCCGGTGCTGTACGTGAAGACGGCCAACACCTGGAGCACGCACGGCAGCGCGATTGCCGTGCCGGAGCGCGTGCCCGAGGTCGAGATCGGCGCCACCGTCGCGATGGTGATCGGCCCCGATGGCGACGTCGAAGGCTTCGTGCTGATGAGCGACCTGTCCATCCCGCATGCGAGCTTCTTCCGCCCGCCGGTCAAGTTCAAGTGCCTCGACGGCTTCCTGGGCATCGGTGCCGCGATGCGCGATGCGCAGGAGGTGGCCGATCCGGCCGAGTTCAGGCTCGAAGTGCGCATCAACGGCGCGCTGCGCCAGTCGGTCGACTTCTCGCAGCTGGTACGCCCTGCGGCGCAGCTGCTGGCCGACGTGAGCGAATTCATGACGCTCGCGCACGGCGACGTGCTGATGCTGGGTTGCGACGCGGGGCGGCCGCTCGCCAGGCCTGGCGATCGCGTGGAGATCAGCGCGCCCGGCTTCGAGACGCTGGTCAACACGCTGGTGGGAGAGGCGGCATGAAGCACGCGCGCATTGCCTTCGAAGGACTGGAGCAGCAGGCGACCGAACGCGATGGCCGCCTGCAGCTGGCCGACGGCCGCCTGGTGGATTTCGACGACGTGCTGTGGCTGCCGCCGCTGGCACCCGTGGCGCGCCCGCGCACCATCCTCGCGCTGGGCCTCAACTATGCCGACCATGCCAAGGAGCTCCAGTTCAAGGCACCGGAGGAGCCGCTGGTCTTCGTCAAGGGCCAGAGCACGCTCATCGGCCATCGCCAGCGCACGCAGCGCCCGGCCGGCGTGTCCTTCATGCACTACGAGTGCGAACTGGTCATCGTGGTCGGCCGCACGGCCCGCAAGGTGAGGCGCGACGACGCCTACGACTTCATCGGCGGCTACACGGTGGCCAACGACTACGCCATCCGCGACTACCTCGAGAACTGGTACCGCCCCAACCTGCGCGTCAAGAACCGCGACACCTGCACGCCGATCGGGCCCTGGCGGGTCGACGCCAAGGACGTGCCCGACCCGATGGCGCTCGCCCTGCAGACCACCGTCAACGGCAAGCTGACGCAGTCGGGCAACACGAAGGACATGATCTTCGACGTGCCTTTCCTGATCGAGTATTTCTCCAGCTTCATGACCCTGTCGCCCGGCGACCTGATCCTGACGGGCACGCCCGACGGCGTGGTCGACTGCCGGCCGGGCGACGTGGTCGTGACCGAGATCGAGCGCATCGGCGCGCTGGTCAACACCATTGCGGCGGGCTGAGAGCGAGCACGACAACAAGGAGACAACCCATGACCAAGACTTCAAGCTTCGCGGCGGCCCTGGTGGCCCTCGGCGTTTCGATGTTCGCGCTCGATGCGCCCGCGCAGTCCTATCCGACCCGGCAGGTGCGCTGGGTGGTCGGCTATCCGGCCGGCGGCGGCACCGACTTCCTCGCGCGCACGACCGGCGCCCAGCTCTCGCAGCAACTCGGGCAGCCCGTCGTCATCGACAACCGCCCCGGCGCCGGCGCCATCATCGCGTCGGAGCACGTGGCTCGTTCGACGGCCGACGGCTACACGGTGTTCTCGGCCGACAACGGCGTGCTGGTCTACAACCCGGCGCTCTACAAGAAGCTGCCCTACGACCCCGAGAAGGATTTCGCGCTGCTCGGCATGATGGGTCGCTCGTCGCTCGTCATCACTGCGTCGCCGCAGTCCGGCTTCACCGACGCGAAGGCCTTGATCGCCGAGCTCAAGCGCTCGCCGGGCAAGTACAGCATCGCGACCCCGGGCCTCGGCAGCCCGCACCATTTGGCGATCGAGCTGTTCCAGCGCGAAGCGGGCGTCTCGCTGCTGCACGTGCCCTACAAGGGCGGCGCACCGGCCCTGCAGGACCTGATGGGCGGCCAGGTGCCGCTGATGGTGCTCGACCTGCCCAGCGGCGTGAGCGCCGTCAAGGCCGGCAAGGCGGTGCCGCTGATTGCCATGTCCGCCGAGCGGATGCCGCAATTGCCGAACGTCGTGACGGCCAAGGAGCTCGGCTATGCGAACGTCGAGGCCTATGCGTGGCAAGGCCTCGTGGCGCCGGCGGCTACGCCGAAGGACGTGCAGGCCCGCCTCGGCGCCGAGCTGCAGAAGGCGGTGAACGATCCCGGCGTGAAGCAGAAGCTCGCCGACGCCGGATGGGATACCACCCCCGCCGATGCGGCCGCGATGACGCGCTACACCGAGGCCGAGCGCAAGAAGTGGCATGCGCTGATCAAGGCGCGCGACATCAAATTGGATTGAAGGCCCCATGAAGATCGACCACCTCATCGACGGCAAGCCGGTCGCCGGCACCGACTATTTCCAGACCGTCAACCCGGCCACGCAGGAAGTGCTGGCCGAGGTCGCCGCGGGCGGCGAAGCCGAGGTGAACGCGGCCGTTGCGGCGGCGAAGGAAGCCTTTCCGAAATGGGCCGGCATGCCCGCGCCGCAGCGCGCCAAGCTGATCCGCAAGCTCGGCGACCTGATCGCGGCGCACGTGCCCGAGATCGCGCTGACCGAGACCAACGACTGCGGCCAGGTCATCGCGCAGACCGGCAAGCAGCTGGTGCCGCGCGCGGCCGACAACTTCTACTACTTCGCCGAGATGTGCACGCGGGTCGACGGCCACACCTACCCGACCGAGACGCATCTCAACTACACGCTGTTCCATCCGGTCGGCGTGTGTGCGCTGATCTCGCCGTGGAACGTGCCTTTCATGACCGCCACCTGGAAGGTCGCACCCTGCCTGGCCTTCGGCAACACCGCGGTGCTCAAGATGAGCGAGCTCTCGCCGCTCACGGCCGCGCGGCTGGGCGAGCTGGCGCTCGAAGCCGGCATTCCGCCCGGCGTGCTGAACCTGGTGCACGGATTCGGCAAGGACGCGGGCGAACCGCTGGTCGCGCATCCCGACGTGCGCGCCATCTCCTTCACCGGCTCCACCGCGACTGGCAACCGCATCGTCAAGAGCGCGGGGCTGAAGAAGTTCAGCATGGAGCTCGGCGGCAAGAGCCCCTTCGTGGTCTTCGACGACGCGAACCTCGAGCGCGCGCTCGACGCGGCTGTGTTCATGATCTTCAGCAACAACGGCGAGCGCTGCACCGCGGGCTCTCGCATCCTGGTGCAGCAGTCGATCTATGCCGATTTCGCAGCGAAGTTCGCCGAGCGCGCGAAGCGCATCGCGGTCGGCGACCCGCTCGACGAGAAGACCATCGTCGGGCCGATGATCTCGCAGGCGCATCTCGCCAAGGTGCGCAGCTACATCGAGCTCGGGCCGAAGGAAGGCGCGACGCTGCTGTGCGGCGGGCTCGAAACGCCGCAACTGCCGGAGCGCGTGAGGAAAGGAAACTACGTCATGCCCACCGTCTTCGCCGACGTCGACAACCGCATGAAGATCGCGCAGGACGAGATCTTCGGCCCGGTCGCCTGCCTGATCCCCTTCAAGGACGAGGCCGATGCGATCCGGCTCGCCAACGACATCCAGTACGGCCTTTCCAGCTACGTGTGGACCGAGAACATCGGCCGCGCGCACCGCGTGGCCGCCGCGGTCGAGGCCGGCATGTGCTTCGTCAACAGCCAGAACGTGCGTGACCTGCGCCAGCCCTTCGGCGGCACCAAGGCCTCGGGCACGGGCCGCGAGGGCGGCACCTGGAGCTACGACGTGTTCTGCGAGCCGAAGAACGTGGCCGTCTCGCTGGGTTCGCATCACATTCCGCACTGGGGAGCCTGACCATGGGCAAGCTCGCACTCGCCGCCAAGATCACGCATGTGCCGTCGATGTACCTGTCGGAGTTCCCGGGTCCGAACTTCGGCTGCCGCGACGCGGCGATCAACGGCCACAAGGAAATCGACCGCCGTTGCCGCGCGCTCGGCGTCGACACCATCGTGGTCTTCGACGTGCACTGGCAGGTCAACAGCGAATACCACATCAACTGCGGCCCCGAGTTCGGCGGCACCTACACCAGCAACGAGCTGCCGCACTTCATCAAGAACATGCCCTACGCCTACCCGGGCAACCCGGCGCTGGGCCACCTGATCGCCGACGTGGCCAACGAAATGGGCGTCAAGAGCCGTGCGCACAGCGACACCACGCTCGAACTCGAATACGGCACCCTGGTGCCGATGCGCTACATGAACCCCGACCAGCACTACAAGGTGATCAGCATCAGCGGCTGGTGCGACTGGCACGACCTCACCGAATCCGGCCGCTTCGGCCTCGCGGTGCGGCGCGCCATCGAGGAGCGCTACGAGGGCACGGTGGCGGTGTTCGCGAGCGGCTCGCTGTCGCACCACTTCGCCGACAACGGCCGCGCGCCCGAGTTCATGCACAAGGTCTACGACCCCTTCCTCGAGCAGGTCGATCGCCGCGTGGTCGAGCTCTGGCAGGCCGGCGAATGGAAGACCTTCGTCGGCATGCTGCCGATGTACGCCGACAAGTGCTGGGGCGAGGGCGACATGCACGACACCGCCATGCTGCTCGGCCTGCTCGGGTGGGACCGCTACACGGCGCCGGTGGAAATCGTCACGCCCTATTTCGGCAGCTCGGGCACGGGGCAGATCAATGCGATCTTCCCGGTCACACCGCTGCCCTGAGGAAAGAACCATGCCGCATCTCGTGATCCTCTACACCCCCAACATCGAGCTCGAAACCGACATGCCGGCGCTGTGCCGCACGATGGCCGATGCCATGCTCGAACAGCGCGACGACGAAGGCAGGCAGGTCTATCCGACCGGCGGCACCCGCGTGCTGGCCTTTCCGGCCGCGCACTACGCGGTGGCCGACGGCAAGGGCGACTACGCCTTCGTCTATCTCAACGTGCGCATGGCGGCAGGGCGCAGCGAAGCAGTCAAGAAGCGCATCGGCGATGCCCTGCTCGCCGAGGCCAGGCAGCACTTCGAGCCGTTGGTCGCGAAACGGCACATCGGCATCACGCTGCAGATCGACGAAGCGCCCGGCCAGGTCTACGACGGCAAGCTCGGCAACCTGCATCCCCTGTTCAACAAATAGCCATGCTGGATAGAAGCGTCATCCAGCAGCTCGCCGCCGAGCTGCACGAGAGCGAGAAGTCGCGCGTGCAGCTGCGGCACTTCTCGCAGCGTTTTCCCGAGATGACGATCGAGGATGGCTACGCGATCTCGCGCGAGTGGGTGAAGACCAAGCTGGCCGAGGGCCGCGTGGTCAAGGGCCACAAGATCGGCCTCACCTCGCGGGCGATGCAGCTGTCCAGCCAGATCAGCGAGCCCGACTACGGCACGCTCCTGGACGACATGTTCTTCGAGCAGGGCGGCGACATCCCGTTCACCCGCTTCATCGCGCCGCGCATCGAGGTCGAGCTGGCCTTCGTGCTCGGCAAGCGGCTGCAGGGGCCGAACCTGAGCATCTTCGATGTACTGGCGGCCACCGACTACGTGGTGCCGGCGCTCGAGATCATCGATGCGCGCATCGAGCAATTCGACCGCGAGACCAAGGCGCCGCGCCGCGTCTTCGACACCATCGCCGACAACGCGGCCAACGCCGGCATCGTGACCGGCGGCCGGCCGGTCAAGCCCGACGCGGTCGACCTGCGCTGGGTCAGCGCCCTGCTCTACAAGAACGGCGTGATCGAGGAATCGGGCGTGGCCGCGGCCGTGCTCAACCACCCGGCCACCGGCGTCGCCTGGCTCGCCAACAAGCTCGCTCCCTGGGGCGAATGCCTCGAGCCCGGCGAGGTGGTGCTGGGCGGCTCGTTCACGCGGCCGACCACCGGACTGCCGGGCGACACCTTTCACGCCGACTATGGCCCGCTAGGGTCCATCTCCTTCCGATTTACATGAACACCCCCGTTGCTTGCTCACTTCGTGTAGCCGCCTCCCCCCTCAAGGGGGCGGCACCAGCGGCCCGGCGAAGCCGGTTCCGCGGTGCCTCCCGAACGGCCTTCGCTTCGCTCGCCGCCGACATTCGTCGCATCTCCTCAAACTGACCGACCATGCAAACTCCCACGAACCCCTTCAAGCAAGCCCTCGCCGAAAAGCGCACGCAGATCGGCCTCTGGCTCGGCCTCGCCGATTCGTACTGTGCGGAGATCTGTGCCGGCGCCGGCTTCGACTGGCTGCTGATCGACGGCGAGCATTCGCCCAACGGCCTGCGCAGCGTGCTGCAGCAGGCGCAGGCGATCGCCGCGTATCCGGGCGCCAACGCGATCGCCCGCGTGCCGGTCGGCCACGGCGACGTCGGCACGGCGCTGATCAAGCAGTACCTCGACCTGGGCGTGCAGACCATCCTGGTGCCGATGGTCGACACGCCCGAGCAGGCAAAGGCCATCGTTCGCGCCATGCGCTATCCGCCCCAGGGCATCCGCGGCATGGGCGGCGCACGCGCCTCGCGCTGGGGCCGCTACCCGGCCTATGCCAGGGAGGCCAACGCGCAGGTCTGCCTGCTGGTGCAGGCGGAAACGCGCGAGGCGCTGGCCAACCTGGACGCGATCGCGGCCGTCGAAGGGGTCGACGGCGTCTTCATCGGGCCGGCCGACCTGTCGGCCTCGCTGGGGCACATCGGCAACCCCAACCATCCCGAGGTGCAGGCGGCCATCGAGGATGCGATTGCACGCATCCAGCGTGCAGGCAAGGCCGCCGGCATCCTGACGCCCGACGAGGCGCAGGCACGCAAGTACCTCGAGCTGGGCGCGCTCTTCGTCGCCGTCGGACTCGACACCAACCTGCTGGTGCGCAGCACCAGCGCGCTGGCCGCGCGCTTCAAGGACGGCACGCTGGCGCTGCCGGCGAGCAAGACCTACTGATTGGAGGTAAACGCGGAGGGGCGGCACTGCGACTTGCTGGAAAAATACGCGCTCCCCGTGCGCTTCGACCCTGAAGCACCACTCACCCTGGAGACATCGCCCATCATGAACTTCACCCGCCGCCATCTGCTGCAAACCACCGGTGCCTCGGCGCTGCTTGCCGGCATCGGCCAGCAGGCCTTCGCGCAAGCGCAGATCGAGACCGCCAAGATCATCACCGGCTTTGCCGCCGGCGGCACCTCCGACACGCTGTGCCGCCGCGTCGCCACCAAGCTGGCGCCCGGCTACGCCAACACGGCGGTGGTCGAGAACCGCACCGGCGCCGGCGGCCAGATCGCCGTGACCTACGTGAAGAGCCAGCCGGCCGACGGAACGACCATCCTGCAGACGCCGACCTCGATCCTCACGATCTACCCGCACATCTACAAGAAGCTGCCCTACGACCCGCTGGTGGACCTGACGCCGGTCACGGTCGCCTGCATCTTCGACTTCGGCTTCGCCGTCGGCCCGGCCGTGCCGGCCAGCGTGAAGACGGTGCCCGAGTTCCTCGCCTGGGCCAAGGCCAACCCGACCGGCGCCAACTACGGCTCGCCGGCGGCCGGCTCGACGCCGCATTTCATCGGCGCCCTGCTGGGCAAGAGCGCCGGCGTCGAACTCAAGCATGCGGCCTACCGCGGCACCCAACCCGCGATGCTCGACCTGCTCGGCGGCAACATCTCCGCGGTGTCGGGGCCGATCGGCGACATCACGCAGCACCTGGCTTCGGGCAAGGTGCGCATCCTCGGTGTCTCGGGCAGCAAGCGCAGCCGCTTCGCGCCCGAGGTGCCGACCTTCGGCGAGCAGGGCATCAAGGACATGGCGCACAGCGAATGGTTCGCCTTCCTGCTGCCTGCCAAGGCATCGCCCGAGGTGGTGGCGCGGCTGAACTCCGCGATGAAGACTGCGCTGGCGCAGAAGGAAGTGATCGACGGCCTCTCGACCTTCGGGCTGGAGGCGATGTCGTCGACGCCGGGCGAGCTGACCGAGCTGATCAAGAAAGACACCGCCAAGTGGGCGCCGATCGTCAAGCAGGTCGGCTTCACCGCGGAAGGCTAGACATGAAAAGGAACTGCCGATGAACACCCCTCTCGCCGCACCGGCCGTTGCGCCGGCCCGCCCCGCCATCCACCCCGACGAGCAGGAGGCGCGCCTGCAGCTCGCCGCCTGCTACCGCGTGTTCGCGATGCTGGGCTGGACCGAGATGATCTACAACCACATCACGGTGCGGCTGCCCGACAGCGTGACGGGTGGCGAGAAGCAGTTCCTGATCAACCCCTTCGGCCTGCACTACAGCGAGGTCACGGCGAGCAATCTCGTCAAGATCGACCTGCAAGGCAAGGTGCTCGACGGCTCGCCGCACCCGGTGAACCCGGCTGGCTTCACGGTGCATGCCGCGATCCACGACGGCCTGCCCGATGCGCATTGCGTGATGCACACCCACACGACGGCCGGCGTCGCCGTGGCCTGCCTGCAGGGCGGCCTCGCGCAGACCAACTTCTACTCCGCGCAGCTGCACGGCATGGTGGCGTACCACGACTTCGAAGGCATCACGATCCATGCCGACGAAGGGCCGCGGCTCTTGAAGAGCATCGGCGACCGGAAGGCGGTGATCCTGCGCAACCACGGTCTCCTGGCCTGGGGCCAGACACTGCCGCAGACCTTCGCGATCCTCTGGACGCTGCAGCGCGCCTGCGAGATCCAGATGGCGACGCTCTCCATGGGTGCGGCGATTCCGGTGGCGGAAGACATCGCGCGCAAGTGCACGCGCGACGCGCTGCAGTTCAATCCCAAGCACGGCGGCGGGCAGGACGTGTTCGACGCCCTGGTTCGGCAAGTCGACCGCATCGACGACTCCTACAGGCACTGAGCCATGAAAGTCTGCATCTACGGTGCCGGCGCGATCGGTGGATGGATCGGCGCCGGCTTGGCGCAGGCCGGCAACCGTCTCAACGTGGTCGCGCGCGGCGCGACGCTCGAAGCGCTTCAGCGCGACGGCCTTTCGCTGATGCGCGGCGAGCAGCGCACGCGCGTGCCGGTGAATGCGGTGGCCGATCCCGCGGCACTGGGCGAGCAGGACCTGGTTGTGATTGCCGTCAAGGCGCCCGCACTGCAAGCCGTGGCGCAACAGATCGCGCCGCTCGTCGGCCCCGACACCATCGTGCTGACCGCGATGAACGGCGTGCCCTGGTGGTTCCTGCAGGGCGGCTTCGGCGGCGGCCTGGCTGGCCGACAACTGCAGGCCGTGGACCCGGAGGGAATCATCGGCGCCGCGATTCCCGCGCGGCACGTGATCGGCTGCGTGGTGCATGCGAGCTGTTCGCTCGACGCGCCCGGCGTGGTGCGGCACCACTTCGGCAACGGCCTCATCATCGGCGAGCCCTCGGGCGAGGCGACGCCGCGCGCGACCGAGCTCGAGGCCCTGCTGAAGCAGGCCGGCTTCGAGGCCCGCCTCTCCGCGCAGATCCAGAAGGACGTCTGGTACAAGCTCTGGGGCAACATGACGGTCAACCCGATCAGCGCGCTGACCGGCGCCACCACCGACCTGATCCTCGCCGACGAGCTGGTGCGCGGCTTGATCTCGACCATCATGCTCGAGGCCAGGGAGATCGGCGAGCGCATCGGCATCCCCATCGACCAGAGCCCCGAAGACCGGCACGCCGTCACGCGCAAGCTGGGCGCCTTCAAGACCTCGATGCTGCAGGACGTCGAAGCTGGCCGCGCGGTCGAGCTCGATGCGCTGGTGTCGGTGGTGCGCGAGCTCGGGCAGCTCGCCGGCGTGAAGACTCCGTTCACCGACGCGCTGCTGGGCCTGGCGCGGCTGCAGGCGCGGCAGCTCGGGCTCTACTGACGGTTCAATCGATTACTACCGGCACGCGTGGCGCGACCGCGCACATGAGTTCGTAGCCGATGGTGCCGGCGGCTTGCGCGACCTCGTCGATCGGCAGCACGGCGCTGTTCGAAGCGCGGCCCCAGAGCGTGACCTCGCTGCCGAATGCGGCATCGGGCACGGGCGTGAGATCGACTGCAATCATGTCCATGCTCACCCGGCCCACCATGCGCGTGCGCACGCCGTTCACCAGCACCGGCGTGCCGGTATCGCAATGCCGCGGATAACCGTCGGCATAGCCGACCGCGGCCACGCCGACGGTGAGAGGGCCCTCGGCGGTGAAGCGGGAGCCGTAGCCGATGGTGTCGCCGGCCTTCAAGGTCTGCACCGAGATCAGCCGCGTCGACAGCGTCATCGCCGGCTGCAGCTGCCAGTGCGCCGCATCGTGCTCGGGAAAGTCCGGCGCGCTGCCATAGAGCAGGATGCCGGGCCGCACCCAGTCGGCGCGCGTGGCAGCCGAATGGCGCAGGGTGGCGGCGCTGTTGGCGATCGAGCGTTCGCCCGGCAGGTCTTTGGTGGTGCGCTCGAAGAGCGCGAGCTGGTGGTCGATGCCGCGGCTGCCGTCGGCGTCGCTGAAGTGCGTCATCAGCGAAATCTCGTCGACCTGCGGCAGCGCGTTCAGTCGCGTCCACGCCGAGCGGAAGCGCTCGGGCGTGAAGCCCAGCCGGTTCATGCCCGAATTCATCTTCAGGAAGACACGGTGCGGCGCCTGCGTCTTGTGCGCGGCCAGCATGTCGATCTGCGCATCGCAGTGCACGGTGTGCCAGAGATCGAGCCGCGAGCACAGCTCGAGATCGCGCGGCTCGAACACGCCTTCGAGCAGCAGCACCGGCCCGCGCCAGCCGAGGGCGCGCACCCGTTCGGCCTCGGCCAGGTCGAGCAGCGCGAAGCCGTCGGCACCGCGAAAGGCATCGAACACGCGCTCGATGCCGTGCCCGTAGGCATTGGCCTTGACGACCGCCCAGACGCGCGCTTCGAGCGCTGCGCGACGGGCGCGATCGAGGTTGTGGCGCAGGGCTTGGGTATGGATGGTGGCGAGGATGGGACGAGGCACGGCGTGAACCCGATGGCTAAGCTGAAAACATTCGCACGAACACGCCGTCAAAGGCGGCGTGTGGCGTCATTTTGACACCGCACCCCCATGCTATAACCGCGCATTCCGCCAGTACCGCGGCCTTTTTCCACTATCGCCAGCAGCCCCATTCTGGCCAGCCAGCCCATCGATGAAGCGCGGTTTCTACACCATCATGTCGGCCCAGTTCTTCTCGTCACTGGCCGACAACGCGCTTTTCGTTGCTGCGGTGGAACTGATGCGAAGCAACGGCTCGCCCGAGTGGGCGCGCGCCGCGCTGGTACCGATCTTCACCATCTTCTACGTGGCGCTGGCGCCGCTGGTGGGTGCCTTCGCCGACGCCTTGCCCAAGGGCCGGGTCATGTTCATCAGCAACGCGATCAAGGTGGTCGGCTGCCTGATGATGCTGTTCGGCACGCATCCGCTCCTGGCCTATGCAGTCGTCGGCCTGGGCGCTGCAGCCTACTCGCCTGCCAAGTACGGCATCCTGACCGAGCTGCTGCCGGCCTCGCAGCTGGTGAAGGCCAACGGCTGGATCGAAGGCCTGACCATCGCTTCCATCATCCTCGGCATCGTGCTCGGCGGGCAGCTGGTGGGGCATGCGCTGTCTACCCACTTGCTCGCCATCGACCTGCCGGTCGTCAACACCGGCATCGACACGCCGCCCGAGGCCGCCATCGCCGCGCTGATCTTCGTTTACATGCTGGCCGCGTGGTTCAACACCCGCATCCCCGACACCGGTGTCGAGATGCGGCCGCTGCGCGCCAATCCGCAGCACGGCTTCGTGCGCAACATGGCGGCGCTCCTGCCCGATTTTTGGCACTGCAACTCGCGGCTCTGGCGCGACAAGCTGGGCCAGATCTCGCTGGCCACCACCACCTTGTTCTGGGGCGCGGGCGGCAACCTCAAGTACATCGTGCTGGCCTGGGCCTCGCTCGCGCTCGGCTACAACACCGCGCAGGCCTCTTCGCTGACCGGCGTGGTCGCGATCGGCACCGCGGTGGGCGCGATCGTCGCGTCGGTGCGCATGCGGCTCGACATGGCGACCCGCGTGATCCCGCTGGGCATCGGCATGGGCATCCTGGTGATCGGGATGAACTTCATCGGCAACATCTGGATCGCGGTGCCCTTCCTGATCCTGCTCGGCGGCCTCGGCGGTTTTCTCGTGGTGCCGATGAACGCGCTGCTGCAGCACCGCGGCCACAACCTGATGGGCGCCGGCCGGTCGATCGCGGTGCAGAACTTCAACGAGCAGGCCTGCATCCTGATCCTCGGCGCCTTCTACAGCGCCTGCACCGGGCTCGGCCTCTCCGCCTACTCGGCCATCAGCGCCTTCGGAATCGTGGTGGCAGGCTTCATGTGGCTCATCAAGCGCTGGCACAGCCACAACTACGTCAAGTACCCCGAGGAGGTCGAGCATCTGCTCGCCATTGCCCGCAGCGACAAGCATCACTGAGCACCGATCGCCTTGGCTGCAGTTGCGCTAGTTATTAACGCCTTCGTCTGGGGCGTCTCCTGGTTTCCGTTCCGGCAGATCGAGGCCCATGGCCTGCATCCGGTCTGGGCGACCGGGCTGGTCTATGCGGTGATCTTCCTCGCCATGGGATGGCTGCGCCGGCACGCGTGGCGCGCCTTCGCCGTTCATCCGGCGCTGGTGCTGCTGGGGCTGGCGGCCGGCTTCACCAACGTAGGCTTCAACTGGGCGGTGACGCAGGGCGACGTGGTGCGCGTGGTGCTGCTCTTCTATCTGATGCCGCTGTGGAGCGTGCTCTTGGCCTGGATCTTTCTTGGCGAGCGCCCGACGCCCGCGGCGCTCGCGCGTGTCGCGCTGGCACTGGTGGGCGTGGCGGTGGTGCTCAAGACGCCCGAGGTCGACTGGCCGGTGCCCGCGAGCTTGCCGGACTGGCTGGCCGTCGCGGCCGGCTTCGCCTTCGCGGTGACCAACATCCTGCTGCGCCGGCTGCGCGCTGCGCCCGGCGAATCGCGCGCGCTCGCCATGTTCGGCGGCTGCGCGCTGGTGGCTGTCGCGACTGCGCTGTGCGGCACCGCGCTCGGCGCCATCGCAGCGCCGCCGCTGGCCGCGCCCGGCTGGCTGGGCTGGGCCGTCCTGCTGGGTGCGGGATTCGTCTTCGCCAACATCTGCCTGCAGTACGGCGCCGCGCGCCTGGCGGCCAGCACCACCTCGGTCATCATGCTGTCGGAAGTGCTGTTCGCGAGCGTCTCGTCGGTCGCGCTGGGCGCAGGCAGCATGGACACGCGCATCTGGATTGGCGGCGCGCTGATCGTGCTGGCGGCGCTGTGGTCCTCGTTTGCGCGAACGCCCAACGGCGAGGATGATCGACGCTCTTCCCTCCTGAAGGACTCGACATGACCAGCGTCTACGACTTCGAAGCCCGGCAGATCGACGGCAAGGCCGTGCCGCTCTCCCAGTACAAGGGCAAGGTGCTGCTGATCGTCAACACCGCCAGCAAGTGCGGCTTCACCCCGCAGTTCGAGGGGTTGGAGGCGCTGCATGAAAAGTACGCGGACAAGGGTCTCGCGGTGCTGGGCTTTCCCTCGAACCAGTTCGCCAACCAGGATCCGGGCAGCAACGAGGAGATCGGCGCCTTCTGCGTCCAGAACTACGGCGTGAGCTTTCCGATGATGGAGAAGATCGAGGTCAACGGCCCGGGCGCGACGCCGCTCTACAAGTGGCTCACCAAGGAGGCGCCCGGCCTGCTGGGCAGCACGGCGATCAAGTGGAACTTCACCAAGTTCCTGGTCGGCAAGGACGGGCGGGTGATCAAGCGCTACGCGCCGCTCGAAACGCCGGCCTCGATGACGCGCGACGTCGAGGCCGCGCTGGCCGCCTGAGCGCCAGCACCGCCCTTCTCTGCTGGCTTACTGCTCGCCCGAGACCTCGATCTCGACGCGACGGTTCGGTGCCAGGCACGCGATCAGCGCCTCGCGGTTCTTCTGCTCGCAGTGCACCTTCGGCTCGGTCTTGCCCCGGCCCTGCACCTCAACGCCCGCGGCAGCTACGCCAGAGCGCACGAGGTACTCGCGCACGGTGACAGCGCGCGCCAGCGACAGCCGCTCGTTGAGCGCGTTCGACCCCAGGCGGTCCGAGTGGCCCGTGATGCGCAGCTTGCTCAGGTTCTGCGCGCCGCGCAGGCTGGCGGCGAGCGCGTCGAGTTCGCGACCGCCTTGCGGCAGCAGATCGGCCGTACCCGAGCGGCCAAAGGCGAAGAGCGCGTCCGCCGATAGCTCGATGCGCCGCGGGGCAGGCGGAACCGGCTTTGCTGCAGTCACCGGCTTCTCGATCACGCGCTCCACGGGCGCTGCCGTCTTCAATTGATCCGCACAGTCGGCCGGCAGCCAATGGAAGCCCTGACCTTGCGCCGGCACCCAGTGCAATGCCGGTATTACCGCCAGCGCCAGCACCCGCGCCTAGCGGATGCCTATGCCGTTGACGTCGGTGTTGGTCGCGTTGGTGTCGCCTGCGATGTTGTTGACCGTGCTGGCCAGGTTCGCCACGCCGGTGTGGGTGAGCTCGATGGCTTGATGCGCGGCAGAGAGCTGGCTGCCGTTGATGCCGTCGGTGCTGTTGGGGCTGACCTGGCCGGCCGCCACGTTCTGCAGTTGCCGCGGGCCGGCCACGCCGCCAATGCTGACCACCGAGATCGGCGTTGCACCTGCATAGTCGTATTTCTGGCTGACGAAGAAGGTGATGCCTTTCGATGGCGTCGCAGCAACGGTGGCCCGGGAGCTTTCACCCAGCGCGACGCCGCCCACCACGGTGACGACTGCGTTCACGCCAAGCGCTGTCGCGTCCGTCACCGTCGTGTTGGCAGACGCCCCGCAGCCGACGGCGACCGAGCCAACAGCCAAGGCGGAAGCAACGCACAGACCCACGCTGGTGCAGTTGGCCGCGGTGTCCGAGATGGCGGTGCTGCCGGGCGTTGCGTTCCCGTTGTAGGCCTGCGCCTGCGCGCCCTGGCTGCCCGCCACGGCGACCAGGGCCAGCACCGCCGCGGCCACGCTGCCCGAACGGCTCTTCCTTCCGCGCGCGCTGACGGTTTCCGAAGCCGCGACCCAGGTTCCCAGCGCTTCGTTCCACACGCTGCGATATGACTTGTTCATCCTGTTTTCAACCTGAGTGCCGCAATGAGTTGCAGAGCAGCAGCGAAGCCGCACACATGCACAAGCCGTGCACTCATTGCATGCGCACTCTTGTTATTCACGAGGGAGGGATGGTGCCGACGCTCTGCGGAGGCGGCGCGGGATTGCAACAATTCTTCAGATTGGCACGCACCAAGAACTAACCCGGAAATTTCACCTGTAGAG
>NZ_JAGGNU010000031.1 GCF_018614915.1 Variovorax paradoxus
TAGTCCCACATAGCATCTACCGCGCCAAGGGCCACACGCGACACAAGGTCATGACGCTCTCACCGCAGGAGTTCATGCGCCGGTTCCTGCTGCATGTGCTGCCCGCGGGCTTCCACCGCATCCGCCACTACGGCCTCCTGGCCAACGGCGCACGCACGGCGTGTCTGGCCACCGCACGCGAGTTGTTGCATGCGACGCACGTGCCATCGCTGTGTGCACACAACGACGCGCCGAACGCCGATATGGACGCCGAGCTCCCGACCTTCATCTGCCGGCACTGTGGCCACGCCATGACCATCGTGAAGGTCTTCACCCGCGGCGAAGCGATTCGCGCACCACCATGACAACAAGTGCATTCCCTGCATCGTTGAAGTCGATCAGCCAGAGAGTCGACGGGGCCGCCGTGCGCTCCATGCGGCCCTTCGGCGCAGCGACTGCTTGCCACACGCTCATCACTGCATTCAGCGGCGCTGAAGAAGGACCTGCGCCTTCGCCCAGCGCATACGCGCGACTCTTGCGCGTCATGCTCAACGGCTATGCGCTCGCCACTATCGCCATAGCGCCACGGACCTAGCAACCGCCGCGCCTGTGCTCCGCGGTTTCCTCCCTCGAGGCTTGTGCGACACCTGCCCTCAGGTTGTGGTCGGCCTATACGCTGTGCGTCTGTCGGGCAGATGTCCCACAACCCTTAACGGAAGCGGTCGCTCGTCACGCGGGGGCCATAGTCTCAACTCGGCCATGAGCGGGTATTGACGAACGGCAGCATTTGACGAGAGAACACCGGGAACCAGTTCGCCACTGCAGGCACTTTGAGAATCGGCGAGGGCAAATGTCGCTCAGGAATCGCAGGCAGGGTACCAACCAGGTTTTGATGAAAGTTCTCTTGTGCGGTTTTGCCAAGATGCGGTTGACAAGCCGCATGCCCCGCCTCAGGCACTACGACGTCTCCGACTCGAAGGCGTAGAGTCGCCATTCGCCCGGCACGCCCTTCAGCGTGTGTCTGCCGCGGTCTTGGAACGCAAGGCCGGAGCCAGCCACCAAGTCCTTTACCGTGCTTGACACCAGTACCTCGCCCGGATGCGCCTGCGCCGCCACGCGCGCGCCAGTGTGCACCGCGATACCGCCGATCTTCTCCCCCATCACTTCGCATTCGCCGGTGTGTACACCGACGCGCAATTCGAGCCCCAGCAACCGCGCGCCGCTGATGACAGCGGCGGCGCAGCGGATCGCCCGCGCCGGACCGTCAAAGGAGGCGAAGAAGCCGTCGCCAGCGGTGTCGATTTCGCGTCCTTTGAAGCGCGCCAATTGCCGGCGCACCACGCCGTAATAACTATCCAGGAGCGCGTGCCATCGCGCGTCGCCAAGTTCCGCGGCACGTTCGGTGGATCCAACGATGTCGGCGAACACGATCGTCGCAAGCACACGGTCGGACTCGCTGGCGTGCCGCTCGCCGGTCAGGAACTCCTCGACGTGGTCGAGGTAGGCATCTGAGTCGCCCGTGAAGAAGAAGTGGTCGATGCCTGGCAGCTCGACGTACTGGGCGCCCGGTATCTCCCGTGCCAGGTAGCGTCCATGCTCGATGCTGATCATCCGGTCCTCGCGGCGATGCAGGATCAGCGTTGGCACACGCACCGCGGACAGGATGGCGCGGCAGTCGATCTCGTAAGCCATGCGCATCACCGCAACGGCCGCACCCGGGCTCGAAGCCCTGCGCTGCATTCGCCCCCACAACTCGCGCGCCGCGGCGTCCTCCTTGAGCGACGGCGCGAACGCTGAGATCAGTACGCCCTGGCCCCACCCCTCCGCCATCCGCTTCAGCATGCCGTCGTAGAGGTCGGCCGGGGCACCGAAAGGGTGGTCCGGCGCCCAGGCGATGCGCGCGAAGCCGGCGATGATGACCATTGCCGACACGCGGTCAGGGTGGGTGGCGCTGAACATGACGCCGAGTGGCCCGCCTTCGGAGACGCCGACCAGCGCAGCCCGCTTTGAACCTACAGCATCCATCACGGCGCGCACGTCGTCCATGCGCTGTTCGAGCGTGGGCAGCTGGTCGACCGGCACCGGGTCGGACATGCCGGTACCGCGCTTGTCGAACAGGATGAGGCGCGCGAATGAGGCGAGGCGACGGTAGAAGTGCGCGAGGCGCGGGTCTTCCCAGCAGTACTCGACGGTCGAGATGAAGCCTGGAATGAAGACCAGGTCGAACGGTCCGTTGCCGATCACCTGGTAGGCGATGTGGAAGTCCCCGCTCTTGGCGTATCGGGTTTCGGGCGTGTTGCTCATCTACTGGATCAGCCGTCGGCACGTACTGGCAGCGCCTGCGAAAGAGTGCTCCTGATCGCGCTTGCGGCCTTGAATTTGAGGATCAGCTCGAAGCAACGCTTCATGCCGCGAGCGTGCATCTTTCGCGGCGCTGGCGCAAGTGACAAGGCCACCGGTCGAGGGTGGCTTTTGTCGGCCATCGCCTCGACGGCTCTGGCGTTGAGTGTGGCCGCACGGCTCCTGAGCCCCAACTCTCGCTCTTCCATAGCCTAGCCATCCTCCACATAACGGAAGCAGCTTTCGGGGTGTGACGTGCCTCCAGCCCTCCGTTCGAGGATTTTGCGGCGGCGTGGCCTCACCCCTGAGCGACTGCTTCTTGCCTTGCAACTTGAGATTCTGACCGGCAGGTATGGGCGCTTTGCCGCCCCTCGCCCGTCTCATTCGAATGTCCGAGATCAGTCTTGAGCGGAAGTTGCAGCGACGCTGTGAACGTCGATGTGGGTTCGAATATTCCGATTACTTTCCCAGCTCAGATGCAAACAAAAGGCCCGCTATCTTTTCGATAGCGGGCCCTTTACTGATTTTTGGTGCCGGAGAGATGAATCGAACACCCGACCTTCTCATTACGAATGAGCTGCTCTACCGACTGAGCTACACCGGCTAAGCCCGCGATTATAGCGGTTCGTGATACCCGGTCAGCCGCTCGACCTCGTTCTTCGATCCCAAAACCACAGCCACGCGCTCGTGCAGCTTGGTGGGCTCCAGGTCGAGGATGCGCTTCTTGCCGTTGGTGGCGGCGCCGCCGGCCTGTTCGACCAGCCAGCTCATGGGGTTGGCCTCGTACATCAGGCGCAGCTTGCCGGCCTTCTCGGGCTCGCGCTTGTCCCAGGGGTACATGAAGACGCCGCCGCGCATCAGGATGCGGTGCACGTCGGCCACCATGCTGGCTATCCAGCGCATGTTGAAGTCCTTGCCGCGCGGGCCTTCCCTGCCGGCCAGGCATTCGTCGATGTAGCGCTTCACCGGGGCGTCCCAGTGGCGCATGTTGCTCATGTTGACGGCGAATTCCTTGGTGTCGGCCGGGATCTGGATGTCCTCCTGCGTGAGCATGAAGGAACCCTGCTCGCGGTCGAGCGTGAACATGGCGACGCCGCTGCCCACGGTGAGCACCAGCGTGGTCTGCGGGCCGTAGATGCAGTAGCCGGCGGCCACCTGCCTGCTGCCGGCCTGCAGGAAGTCGGCCTCCTGCACGCCGGGCGTGTCTTCGGGCTTCTTCAGCACGCTGAAGATGGTGCCGATGCTGACGTTGACGTCGATGTTGCTCGAGCCGTCGAGCGGGTCGAACAAGAGCAGGTATTCGCCCTGCGGGTAGCGGTTGGGCACCACGTGAATGCTGTCCATCTCCTCGCTGGCCATGGCGGCGAGGTGGCCGCCCCATTCGTTGGCCTCGATGAGCACTTCGTTGGCAATGATGTCCAGCTTCTTCTGGATCTCGCCCTGCACGTTCTCGCTCTCGGCACTGCCGAGCACGCCGCCGAGCGCGCCCTTGTTGACGGCCTGGCTGATGGTCTTGCAGGCACGTGCCACCACTTCGAGCAAGAGGCGCAGCTGGCCGGGGATCAGGCCGTCGGCGCGCTGTTGTTCGACCAGGTAGCGGGTGAGGGAGATCTTCTGTTGTTGAGCCATGGTGGACGAGGAATTGACGGGTCGGCGTGGTTTGATCGATTGCACTGTCTGTTCGTGGAACACCGCGGAACCGGCTTTGCCGGGCCGCTGGTGTTGCCCCCGGAAGGGGGTTGGCGAAAGCGACACGAAGTGCGCGAAGCCTGGGGGAGAGCTTTTATCCAGCAAGGGCGCGGGTGACGACCTCGTGCGTGTCCTTGCTGAGGTCCGGCTTGGCGGCCACGCGCACGATGGCTTCGCGGGCCGCGCTGCGGTAGGGCTCGGCCAGCTTGCTCCAGCGGTCGAGCGCGCGCGCGAGGCGGGCCGCGACCTGCGGGTTGATGGCGTCGAGCTCGATCACGCGCTCGCTCCAGAACACGTAGCCGGCGGCATCGGGGCGGTGCAGGGCGCCGGGGTTGGCGCTGCAGTAGCTGAAGATCACGCTGCGCGCGCGGTTCGGGTTCTTGAGCGAGAAGTCCGGGTGCTTCATCAACTGCTTGACCAGCGGCAGGACGTCGCCGCCGTGGTCGGGCGCGCCGGCCTGCAGCGAGAACCACTTGTCGATGACCAGCGCCTCGTCCTTGAAGATGGCATGGAAGCGCGCCAGCGCCTGCGCCGCGAGCGCATGCTTCGACGAGACCAGGGCGTTGAGCGCGTTGAAGCGGTCGGTCATGTTGCCCGCGTCCTTGAAGCGCTGCAGCGTCTTGCCGGGCCAGATGCTGTCGCTGCTGCCGTCGCGCGCCGCAAGGCACAGGTAGGCGAGGGCGAGGCCCGCCAGCGCGCGGCGGCCCGAGGACACGGGGTCGGGCGTGTAGGCGCCGGTGTCGCGGTTCTGCTCGTAGGCCTGCTCCCAGTCGGCGAAGAGGCCGCCGGCCAGCTGCGTGCGCATGGCTTCGCGCACGGCGTGCACGCGCTGCGGGTCGACCACCTCGAGCTGCTCGGCGATGTAGGTTTCCGAGGGCAGGGTGAGCACCAGTTCCTTGAAGGCGGCGTCGAGCTTGGGGTCGCGCAGCACGCGGCGCATGGCTTCGAGGTAGGCCTCGTTGAGCGGCGCTTCGCTGGCGCTGACGCCCGGCGTGCCGATCGCGTGGATGGCCGCGCGCAGCGCCAGGCGCTGGCCGGCTTCCCAGCGGTTGAAGGGGTCGGGGTCGTTGGCGAGCAGCGTGAGCAGCTGGGCGTCGCTGTACTCGTGGTCGAGGATCACCGGCGCGCTGAAGCCGCGCAAGATCGAGGGCACCGGCTCGGCGTCGATGTTGGTGAAGGTGAACTGCTCGCCGGGGCGCGTGAGCACCAGGGTGCGCGTGCCTGGCGTGGCGCTCTCTTCGCCGGCCAGCTGCAGCGGCAGCTCGCGGCCGTCGGCGCCCAGCAGGCCGATGTTCACCGGGATCACGAAGGGGTCCTTCACCGGCTGGCCCGGCGTCGGCGCGCAGCTCTGCACGAAGCTCAGCGTGTAGCTGCGCGTGGCGGCGTCGTAAACGCCGTGGGCGGCAAGGCGCGGCGTGCCGGCCTGGCTGTACCAGCGCTTGAACTGCGGCAAGAGGCGCGCGAGGTCGGACTCGGGGTTGGCGTCGGCAATGGCCTGCGCGAAGTCGTCGCAGGTCACGGCCTGGCCGTCGTGGCGCTCGAAGTACAGCGTGATGCCGCGCTCGAAGCCCTTGCGACCGACCAGCGTCTGCATCATGCGCACCACCTCGGCACCCTTCTCGTAGATGGTGACGGTGTAGAAGTTGCTGATCTCGATGTAGCTGTCGGGCCGCACCGGGTGCGCCATGGGGCCCGCGTCTTCGGGGAACTGGGCGGTGCGCAGCACGCGCACGTCCTCGATGCGCTTGACGGCGCGCGCCGAGGCGTCGGCGCACAGGTCCTGGCTGAACTCCTGGTCGCGGAAGACGGTGAGGCCTTCCTTCAGCGAGAGCTGGAACCAGTCGCGGCAGGTGACGCGGTCGCCGGTCCAGTTGTGGAAGTACTCGTGGCCGACCACGCTTTCGATGTTGCCGTAGTCGGCATCGGTGGCGGTGGCCTGGTTGGCCAGAACGTACTTCGTGTTGAAGATGTTCAGGCCCTTGTTCTCCATCGCGCCCATGTTGAAGTCGCTGGTGGCGACGATCATGAAGCGGTCGAGGTCGAGCGGCAGGCCGAAGCGGGCCTCGTCCCAGGTCATGGAGTTGACCAGCGAGTTCATCGCGTGCTCGGTCTTGTCGAGGTCGCCGGCGCGCACGTAGACCTGCAGCAGGTGTTCCTTGCCGTTGCGCGCCTTGATGCGCTGCTCGCGCGCCACCAGCTTGCCGGCCACCAGTGCGAACAGGTAGCAGGGCTTCTTGAAGGGGTCGACCCACTTGGCGAAATGGCGGCCCTCGGGCAAGTCGCCTTGCTCGACCAGGTTGCCGTTCGACAGCAGCACGGGGTAGGCGGCCTTGGCGGCGCGGAGGGTCACCGTGTAGCTCGCCATCACGTCGGGGCGGTCGAGGAAGTAGGTGATGCGGCGGAAGCCCTCGGCCTCGCACTGGGTAAAGAAGGTGTCCTCGCTCACGAACAGGCCCATGAGCTTGGTGTTCTTCGCGGGCGAGCAGGTGGTGAAGATCTCGAGCTCGAAGCTGTCGGGCAGGTTGTCGATGACGAGCTGCTCGGCCTCCATGCGGAAGGATGCGCCCTGGCCGTCGACCAGCACGCGCGCCAGGTTGAGCTCGTCGCCGTCCAGGCGCAGCGGCTCCAGCAGGACGTCGGGGTTGCGGCGCAGGCGCATGCGGTTGAGCACGCGCGTCTTGGCCGGGTCGAGGTCGAAGGTCAGATCGACGGTGTCGATCCAGTAGGCGGGGGCGCGGTAGTCCTCGCGGCGGATCGCCACGGGTTCGCCTTGGGCATCACGCAACAGCATCGAGCGTCTCCAGAAAGTTTGATTTTGCGAGTTCGTTGTAGTCGCGCACGGCCGCAATCACGTGTGGCCCTGCGAGTTCGGAGGCTGAATGGGTACTGCAGACTGCCACGGCGCGCATGCCGCCGCGGCGTGCGGCCTCGATGCCGAAAGGGGCATCTTCGAAGACGATGCAGCGCGCCGGCGGCACGCCGATGCGGCGCGCGGCTTCGAGAAAGATCGCGGGCTGCGGCTTGCCGGGCAGGCCTTCGTCGCCGCCGACGATGGCGAGCGGGGGCGGGTCCAGCTTGAGGTTCGACATGGTGAAGGCGATGTTGTGCCTGTCGCCCGCGGTGCCGACCGCGATCTTGTAGCCGCGTGCAACAGCCGCCTTGGCAAAGCTGCTGAAGCCCGCGACTTCACTGAAGGCGGCACCGAAGAGCTCGCGGTAGATCGACTCCTTGGTGTGCGTGATCTCCGCGCTCTCGGCCTCGCTCACCTCGCGGCCCATGAGCTCGCAGGCGCATTCGAAGGCGGTGCGGCCGGTGGTGCGGCGCATGAAGTGCGGGATGTCGATGGCGAGGCCCTTGCGCCGGCCGTACTCGACCCATGCCTTGGCGTGCCAGGGCATGGAGTCGATCATGGTGCCGTCCATGTCGAAGATCAGGGCTTCTGCCGTGTGCGCCGCGCCCCGCATCAGACGCCTTGCTTCAGCGATGCTTCGATGAAGACATCGAGGTCGCCGTCCAGCACCTTCTGCGTGGCCGAGATTTCGACGTTGGTTCGCAGGTCCTTGATGCGGCTGTTGTCCAGCACGTAGCTGCGGATCTGGTGGCCCCAGCCGACGTCGGTCTTGCTGTCTTCCAGCTTCTGCTGCTCTTCCTGGCGCTTGCGCATTTCGTGGTCGTACAGGCGCGAGCGCAGGCGCTTCCAGGCCACGTCGCGGTTGCTGTGCTGGCTGCGGCCGTCCTGGCACTGCACCACGATGCCGGTCGGGATGTGCGTGAGCCGCACGGCCGAGTCGGTCTTGTTGATGTGCTGGCCGCCGGCGCCGCTGGCGCGGAAGGTGTCGGTGCGCACGTCGGACGGATTGATGTCGATCTCGATCGAGTCGTCGATCTCCGGGTAGACGAAGATGCTGGCAAAGCTGGTGTGGCGCCCGCCCGAGGAGTCGAAGGGCGATTTGCGCACCAGGCGGTGCACGCCGGTCTCGGTGCGCAAGAGGCCGAAGGCGTAGTCGCCCTCGACCTTGATGGTGGCGCCCTTGATGCCGGCGGTGTCGCCGGGGGTTTCGTCCTCGATCTGGGTCTTGAAGCCCTTGCGCTCGGCGTACTTCAGGTACTGGCGCAGCAGCATGCTGGCCCAGTCGCAGGCCTCGGTGCCGCCGGCGCCGGCCTGGATGTCGACGAAGGCGTTCAGCGGGTCGGCCGGGTTGTTGAACATCCGGCGGAACTCGAGTTGCTTGATGTCGGCTTCGAGCTTGGCGGCGTCATCGGCAATGGCCTGCAGGCCGTCCATGTCGCCGTCTTCCTTCGACATCTCGTAGAGCTCGGTGTTGTCCGACAGGCCGCTGGTGAGCCGGTCGAGCGTGACGACCACGTCGTCGAGCGACTTCTTCTCGCGGCCCAGCTCCTGGGCCTTCTTCGGGTCGTTCCAGACCTTGGGATCTTCGAGCGATGCGTTGACCGTCCTCAGACGTTCGGCTTTGGCATCGTAGTCAAAGATACCTCCGTAGATCGACCGTCCTGACGCTCAGGTCCGCGAGGGTTGCGCCGATTTGGTTGATTTGCTCTGCATCCATGGGGTGTCCTGACGGTGTTCGGGGGGAAACCGCGCATTTTCTCATGCCCGTCAAGACCCGTTTCAGGCGAGGAACTCTTCGATCAGCGCGGCCACCCGCGCGGGCTGGTCGTGGTGCAGCATGTGGCCGGCGTCCTCGACGCGCGCGAGGCGGGCGTCGGGCACGGATTTCAGGCGCTCCTGGTAGTCGGCCAGGCTGTAGCGGCCCTTCCACCATGTGCCCAGGCTGTCGTCCGACGCCACCACGGCCAGCACCGGCGCGGCGATGCAGGCGTAGAGCGCCAGCGCCTCGTCGACGCGGAAGAGGTTGGCGTTGATGATCTTGTGCGCCGGGTCGCCGAGGATCTCCCAGCGCTCGCCGCCCTCGGGCAGGTGGCGGGCGGCCGACCAGTGGCCGGCCAGCCAGTCGGCCTTGTCCTGCGTGAGGCGCGGATTGGTCTTCATGAGCCGCCGCGCGACGCCTTCCGGCGCGGCGTAGCCGGCCAGCGCCATCTCGCCGCGGTACAGGCGCTTCAGCTCGTCGATCCACTTGCCGTAGCGCTGGGGCGCTTCGTCCGGCCGCAGCGGCGGCATGCCGAAACCTTCGAGGTTGACCAGCCGGCGCACCCGCTGTGGCCGCACGCCGCCGTACTGCATTGAGATGTTGCCGCCCATGCTGTGGCCGACGAGGTCGACGGGCGTGTCGCCGGCGTAGTGGTCGAGCAGCCAGTCCAGGTCGGCCAGGTAGTCGGGCATCCAGTAGTTGTCGACCTCGCCGCCATCGGTGAGGCCGAAGCCGCGCCAGTCGGGTGCGATCACGTGGCGCTCGGCCGCCAGCGCGTCGACCACGAACTGCCAGGAGGCGCCGACGTCCATCCAGCCGTGCAGCAGCACCAGCGGCGGGCGGCCGGAGGAGGGCCGGCCCCAGACGCGCACGTGGTAGCTGAGATTGCGGACGGGGATGAATTCGCTGCGAGAGGGGCGGGTGGCTTGGTACATGGCCGCTCGATGATAAGGACGCGATGCAAGCCGCGCAGTCCGGCACAGGACAGGCACCCGCTGTAGCATTTGGCGCATGCAAAAAATCCAACTCGGTCAAAGCAACCTTCGCGTCACGCCGATCTGCCTCGGCACCATGACTTTCGGCGAACAGGTGGACGAGCCCACCGCCCACGCCATCCTGAACCGCTCGCTCGAACGCGGGGTCGACTTCATCGACACCGCCGAGATGTACGCGGTGCCGACGCGCCAGGAGACTTACGGCGCCACCGAAACCATCATCGGCAACTGGTTCGCCAAGAACCCCGGCACGCGGGCGAAGACCGTGCTGGCGACCAAGGCCGCGGGCCCCTCACGCGCCACGCCCTGGGTGCGCAAGGGCACGGGCATGACGGCGGCGGACATCGTCGCTTCCTGCGAGGCGAGCCTGCGGCGCCTGCAGACGGACGTGATCGACCTCTACCAGATCCACTGGCCCGAGCGGCATGTGCCGGCCTTCGGGAACATGTACTACGACCCCGCCAGGGAAACTTCGCAGACCCCGATCCGCGAGCAGCTCGAAGCGCTGGCGGGCCTGGTGAAGGCGGGCAAGGTGCGCGCCATCGGCCTGTCGAACGAGACGCCCTACGGCGTGCACGAGTTCGTTCGCCTGGCCGAAGCGCACGGGCTGCCGCGCGTGGCCTCGGTACAGAACGTCTACAACCTGCTGAGCCGCGCGGTCGAGAACGCGCTGGACGAAAGCCTGCATCGCCTCGGCGTGTCGCTGCTGGCCTATTCGCCGCTGGCCTACGGGCTGCTCACCGGCAAGTACGACCAGGGCGGCATCATCGGCCCGGAAGCGCCCGCCGGTGCGCGCATCACGCGCTACGAATCGGTGCGCAAGCTGCGCTGGGGCCGGCCCGAGGCGCTCGTTGCGGGGCGCCGCTACAACGCGCTGGCGCGCGACATCGGCATGACGCCAGTGCAGTTCGCGCTGGCCTTCTGCCACACCAAGTGGCAGGTCGCGAGCACCATCATCGGCGTGACCTCGGTGGCGCAGCTCGACGAGAACATCGACACCTGGGGCAAGACCTTGGCGCCCGAGGTGCTGGCGGAAGTCGACAAGCTGCGCTGGGAAATGCGGGACCCCGCCATCTGAGCCGGTGGCAAGGCGCGCTGGCAGAATAGCCGGCCCCCGCCTGGAGACATCTTGAGTTCCTACCTTCCTTCGCTTGTCGCGATCGTTCTGTCCTATCTGCTCGGTTCGCTGTCCTTCGCGGTGATCGTCAGCAAATCGCTCGGCATGGCCGACCCCCGCAGCTACGGCAGCAAGAACCCGGGCGCCACCAACGTGCTGCGTTCGGGCAACAAGGGCGCCGCGCTCGCGACGCTGCTGCTCGATGCGCTCAAGGGCTGGGTGCCGGTGTTCCTGGTCAAGCAGTTCGGCGACGATTTCGGCATGGGGGCGGGCACGGCGGCGCTGGCCGGGCTGGCGGCCTTTCTGGGACATCTCTACCCGGTGTTCTTCGGTTTCCAGGGCGGCAAGGGCGTCGCGACCGCGGCCGGTGCGCTGCTCGGCATCGAGTGGCTGCTGGGGCTCGCGACCGGCACCACCTGGCTGATCATTGCCGTCTTCTTCCGCTATTCGTCGCTGGCCTCGCTGGTGGCGGCCTTCTTCGCGCCGGCCTACTACCTGATCGGCGGCGGCATCGCCTGGCCGCTGGATCGCACGGCGCTGCTGGCGCTGGTCGCGATCAGCCTGCTCCTGATCTGGCGGCACCGCGAAAACATCCGCCGGCTCGCGGCCGGCACCGAGTCCCGGCTCGGTTCGAAGACCAAGACCAAGACACAGGAGTAATCAGCCATGGGCACCATCCAGCGCTTTCACGTCGGCCCGCGCCTCAGCGAGACGGCAGTTCACAACGGCACCATCTACCTCGCGGGCCAGGTGCCCGACGACACCACGCAGGACATCCGCGGCCAGACCTCGCAGGTGCTCGCGATGGTCGACCGCCTGCTGGCCGAGGCCGGCAGCGACAAGTCGCGCATCCTCATGATGCAGATCTTCCTGGCCGACATCGGCGACATCACGGCGATGAACGAGGTGTGGGATTCATGGATCCCGGCCGGCCACACGCCGCCGCGCGCGACGGTGCAGGCGGCGATGGCCAAGCCGGCCTACAAGATCGAGATCGTGGTAACCGCGGCGGCCGTCTAGAACCGTTTTTCGAGGACCATCTGGTCCGCGTCGCGCCGCATCGAGAAGCGGTTGATGAAGCTGTTGCCCAGCAGCACGTAGGGCATCGGCTGCTCCGAGACCACGGCCTCGACGTCGTACACCTCGACGTCGCCGACGCGCACGGAGTTGAGGCGCACGCGGTAGCCGAGCGCAGTGCCGTTGGCCGTGTTCATGCGGATCGGCTGCCCCTTGCTGAAATCGAGCCCGATGCGCTGCGCGTCGGCGGCCGAGAGGGCGATGCTGGTGGCGCCGGTATCGAGCATGAAGTAGACGGTGCGGCCGTTGATCGTGCCCTGCGTCATGAAGTGCCCGCGGCTGTCGGCCGGCAGCACGATGCGTTTGCCGCCGCCACCGCCCGGACCGCCGCCGCCGATGCTGACCGGCGTATCCATCCGCAGCGCGACGCGCTTGCCCTCGGCCTCGACAGTGGCCTGCTCGGCGGCCAGCGACACCAGCTTGACGCCCTGCCAGGTTTCGCCGACCGCCACCGTCTTCGGTGCGCCGCCGTTGACGATCAGGATGGCGCGGCTGCCGATGGTGCCGGTGAGCATGACCGATTGGGCATGCGCGAAAGTGCAGCTGAGTGCGAACAACGCGACCGTCAGCAGCGGTGCGTTATGCCAGGAACACCGCGGATCCGGCTTTGCCGGGCCGCTGGTGTTGCCCCCGGTGAGGGGGTGGGCGGCTACACGAAGTGAGCCAACCTGGGGGTGAGCCACTAGTCAGTCTCGGAAGTTGTCGAAGGACAGCGGCATGTCGGGCACGTCCTTCTTGATCAGCGCCATCGCAGCCTGCAGGTCGTCGCGCTTGGCGCCGGTCACGCGCACCGCGTCGCCCTGGATCGCGGCCTGGACCTTGAGCTTGCTGTCCTTGATGAGGCGCTGGATCTTCTTGGCGGTCTCGCTCTCGATGCCGCTCTTGACCTTGATCACCTGCTTGACCTTGTCGCCGCCGATCTTCTGCACGTCGCCCTTGTCGAGAAAGCGCACGTCGACGCTGCGCTTGGTGAGCTTGCCGCGCAGGATGTCCTCGACCTGCACCAGCTGGAACTCGGCGTCGCCGATCAGCGTGATTTCCTTCTCCTTGAGCTCGATGGCGGCCGCGGTGCCCTTGAAGTCGAAGCGCGTGGCGATTTCCTTGGCCGTGTTCTCCACGGCATTCTTGACCTCGGGCAGATTGGGCTCGCAGACGGTGTCGAAAGACGGCATGAACTCTCCTCGGATCGCGCTGTGTGAATGCGACAATTCTCCCATGATCGTGGAGCACAACGTACCGCTGCAGCAGCACAACAGCTTCGGCATCGTCGCGCGCGCCCAGCACCTGGTGCGGGTGGCGGGCGAGGCCGACGTGACGGCGCTGCTGGCCGACGCGACGTGGCGCGACGCGCCCAAGTTCGTGCTGGGCGGCGGCAGCAACATCGTCCTGACCGGCGACGTCAAGCCGCTGGTGCTCAAGGTCGAGATCAAGGGCCGCCGGCTGGTCGAAGAGACGCCGCGCGCCTGGATTGTGGAAGCCGGTGCCGGCGAGAACTGGCATGAGGTCGTGCGCTGGACGCTGGAGCAGGGCTTTCCCGGTCTCGAGAACCTGGCGCTGATCCCTGGCACCGTGGGCGGCGCCCCGGTGCAGAACATCGGCGCCTACGGCGTCGAGCTGCAAGACCGCTTCGAAGCGCTGGACGCCATCGACCTGGTAACAGGCCGCAGCTTCAGCCTCGACGCCGCGCAATGCGCCTTCGGCTACCGCGACTCGGTGTTCAAGCACGCGGCCAGCGGCGAGAACGATTTCGGGCTGGCCGGGCGGGCGCTGATCACGCGCGTGCGCTTTCGGCTGCCCAGGCCGTGGAAGCCGGTGCTCGGCTACCTGGACCTGGACCGCAAGATGGCCGAAACCGGCAACTTCTCGCCCAGCGCCACGGAGATCTTCGACTGGGTCTGCGCCATCCGCACGGCCAAGCTGCCCGACTGGCGCGTGCTCGGCAACGCCGGCAGCTTCTTCAAGAACCCGACCGTCACGCCCGAGCAGTGCGCCGACATCATCGCGCGCGATCCGAAGATCGTGCACTACCCGATGGCCGACGGCAGCATCAAGCTCGCGGCCGGCTGGCTGATCGACGCCTGCGGCTGGAAGGGCAAGTCGGTCGGCAATGCCGGCGTCTACGAGAGACAGGCGCTGGTGCTGGTCAACCGCGGCGGCGCGGCGCATCCGGTGACCGGCGGCGAGGTCATGACGCTGGCCAAGGCGATCCAGACCAGCGTCTACGAGCGCTTCGGCATCCGGCTCGAGCCCGAGCCGGTGGTCGTGTGACGGAGCTGCTGCAGCTGAATTTCCGGCGGCGCATCCAGGTGCTTCTGTGGGGGCGCCGCCTCCTGTGGCTGGTGGGAATCGTGGTCGTGGCTTACTGGCGCACCGGCGCGTCGCTGATCGCCTCGGTCATCGTCGGGCTGGTGCTCGGCGGCGCGTTGAAGGCATGGGAACTGAGCGCGCGGCGCCAGTTCGTGCGCGAGGCCACTTTCCCGCGCTTCCTGGGCGCCAAGCTGCGCGCCGCCTACCCGCAGCTCCAGGAGCGCGACACCGACCTGGTGCTGCGCGGCCTGCGCCAGTTCTTCATGGCGCACCTGCGCAGCGACCGCAAGTTCGTGGCCATGCCGTCGAAGGTGGTCGATGCCGCCTGGCACGAGTTCATCCTGCACACGCAGGGCTACCAGCGCTGGTGCGTCGCCGCCTTCGGCAAGCTGCTGCACCACACGCCGGCCGAAGTGCTGGGCCGGGATGCGCGCCGCAACGACGGCCTGCGCCGCACCTGGTACTGGGCCTGCAAGGAGGAAAGCATCGATCCGCGCCAGCCGATGCGGCTGCCCTTGATCTTCGCGCTGGATGCGAAGTTCGGTGTGGCGGGCGGATTCGAGTACGTGCCGGACTGCAAGGCGATCGACCGGCAGGCCGGCTCGGGCACCCACTGCGGCAGCAGCTTCAGCGAATCGGACAGCGGCTCGGGCGATGCCGGGGGCTTTGGCGGCAGCGAGTCGGGCGGCGGGGATGGCGGCAGCGGCGATTCGGGTTCGGGCTGCGGCGGCGGTTGCGGCGGAGGCGGCGACTGAGCGCCGCCCCCGGCAGTTTCACTCGCGTTCGTCGTTCTTCAGCTGGGGCAGCGAGGCGCCCTGGCCCGAGGACAGCAGCCCGGCCTGCGTGTAGATGGCCAGCTTGTCGCGCGTGTCGACGATGTCGAGGTTGCGCATCGTGAGCTGGCCGATGCGGTCGGCCGGCGAGAAGCTCGACTCGCCTTTTTCCATCGTCAGCCGCTCGGGCTTGTAGGTGAGGTTGGGGGATATGGTGTCGAGGATCGAGTAGTCGTTGCCGCGGCGCAGCTCGACCGTAACCTCGCCGGTGACCGCACGCGCCACCCAGCGCTGTGCGGTCTCGCGCAGCATGATGGCCTGCGGATCGAACCAGCGCCCCTGGTAGAGCAGGCGGCCCAGGCGGCGGCCGTGGTCGCGGTACTGCTCGATGGTGTCTTCGTTGTGGATGCCGGTGATCAGGCGCTCGTAGGCGATGAACAGCAGCGCCAGGCCCGGAGCCTCGTAGATGCCGCGGCTCTTGGCCTCGATGATGCGGTTCTCGATCTGGTCGCTCATGCCCAGGCCATGGCGGCCGCCGATACGGTTGGCTTCCAGCAGCAAGTCGACCAGGTTCGGATACTCGACCCCGTTGATCGCGACCGGGCGGCCTTCGGCGAAGCGGACCGTGACCTCTTCGCGGGCGACTGCGACCTCGTCCTTCCAGAACGCCACGCCCATGATCGGCTGCACGATCTTCATGCCGCTGTTCAGGTGCTCCAGGTCTTTCGCCTCGTGCGTGGCGCCGAGCATGTTCGAGTCGGTCGAGTAGGCCTTCTCGGCCGACATCTTGTAGGCGAAGCCGGCCTTCTGCATGAACTCGGACATCTCGGCGCGGCCGCCCAGCTCGTCGATGAAGACCTGGTCCAGCCAGGGCTTGTAGATCTTCAGCGCCGGATTGGTGAGCAGGCCGTAGCGATAGAAGCGCTCGATGTCGTTGCCCTTGTAGGTGCTGCCGTCGCCCCAGATGTTGACGTCGTCTTCCTTCATCGCCGACACCAGCATGGTGCCGGTGACCGCGCGACCCAGCGGCGTGGTGTTGAAGTAGGTGACGCCGGCCGTCGTGACGTGGAAGGCGCCGGCCTGCAGTGCGGCGAGGCCTTCGGCGGCGAGCTGGGCGCGGCAATCGATCAGGCGGGCTTTCTCGGCGCCGTAGAGCATGGCCTTGCGCGGAATCTCGTCGTAGTCGGGCTCGTCGGGCTGGCCCAGGTTGGCGGTGTAGGCGTAGGGAATGGCGCCCTTGTTGCGCATCCAGTGCAGCGCGGCGCTGGTGTCGAGGCCGCCGGAAAAGGCGATGCCGACCTTCTGGCCGGCGGGAACGTTCTGAAGAATGGTCGACATGCAGGAAATCCCGGTTCAGCCGAAATGGCAGATGTAGCTGTAAGGTTCGCCGCTCACGCGGATCTGGAAGCTCGAGTTGCCCGGCACGCTGAATTTTTTGCCCGGGCCCGAGGGCAGCCACTCGCTGCTGCCGGAGAGCTGGTATTCGCAGCGGCCGCCGGTGCCTTCCATGATTTCGGGTGCGCCGGTGCTGAAGGTGAGGGTGGACGGCAGGATCACGCCGACCGACTTCTTGCTGCCGTCGGCGAGCGTCAGGCTATGGCTCACGCACTTGCCGTCGAAGTACACGTTGGCCTTGGTCGATACCGCGGCGCTCTGGAGGGATTCGGTTGTTGTCATGAAAGAAGGGCCTGGCGCCGATGAAAGCCCGTGATTTTAGGCTTTGCGCGCAGGCCCTTCGGGCCGGGGCTCAGCGCCAGCGGCCGTGGCCGTGGCCGCGCCAGCCGCCACCCCATCCCCGCGAGTAGCCGAGGTTGAGGGAAATGCCTACCGGCGGGTAGATGTAGGGCTGCGGGTAGTAGGCCGGCCCCACGTAGACCGGTGCCGGGGCGTAGTAGATCGGCGCGGGCTGCGTGTAGACCGGAACCGGCTGGGTATAGACCGGCGCGCCGCCACCCGAGATGACCACGCCGGGTTCGGGCGTCACGTTGTTCCAGTCGGGCCGGCCGGCCTCGGGCGGGCGTTCTGCCAGCTGTGGCTGTGGCGCGACGGGCGACGACTGCGCAACGCCGTAATCGCCGACCTCGATCGGGATGCTGGCGCCCGGCCGGGTGTCGGTGACCGTCGTGTAGTGCCGGCCGTCGTACTCGTAGGTGACGTTGTAGCGCGTGTTGCCGGTGGTTTCGTGCGAGGGGGTGGCCGAGATCACGCGGGCCCAGACCTGCTCCGCCTGTGCCAGGCTGGCGGTGCCGGCCAGGGCTGCCAAGAGCGAAAGGGCCGTGATGTTGCGAATGGTTTTTTGCGTGCGCATGTCGAAACTCCTGAAGGGTGGGGGCGGGCCCCTGAACCTGGTTGGACGCCGGCCAATGGCCGGGGTTCAACCGTTTACACGGCGTGGTCTTTCTTCCATTGAGCGGCGTCGAACCCCGTGCTAACGCCGCTTCGCGGGCCCCAGTTGACCACCGGGCGCTTGATCAGGCTGGGATTGGCCAGCAGCACCGCGCGCGCCGAGTCGGCATCGACCACCGACTCGCGCGTTGCGTCGTCGAGGCGGCGCCAGGTGGTGCCGCGGCGGTTGACCAGGGCCTCCCAGCCGGGCGCGCGCAGCCAATGGTCGAGTTCGGCCTCGGGCACGCCTTCCTTCTTGAAATCATGGAAGCGGTAGGGCACGCCGTGCTCGTCGAGCCAGGCGCGGGCGCGTTTGACGGTGTCGCAGTTCGTGATTCCATAGAGCGTTGTCATCCTGCGATGATGCCCGCGCGGCGGTCGGCGACAATTCCGGGCTCCATGAAAACCCTGGCCGACTGGCTCGCGCACGCCGAGCACCTGCATCCCAAGAACATCGAGCTCGGCCTGGACCGCGTGCGCGCCGTCGCCCTGAAGCTCGGCCTCGCCTTCGACTGCCCGGTGATCACCGTGGCCGGCACCAACGGCAAGGGCTCGACCTGCGCGATGCTCGAGGCCATCCTCACGCATGCCGGCTATCGCACGGCCGTGTTCACTTCGCCGCACCTGGTGCACTTCGAGGAGCGGCTGCGGCTCTCGGGCGAAGCGGTCGACGGCAACGCCCTCGCGGCGCATTTCGAAGCGGTCGAACAGGCGCGTGGCGATGTCGCGCTAACCTACTTCGAGTTCACCACGCTGGCCATCCTGCTGTGCACGGCAGCCAGCAAGCCTGAGGTCGCGATCCTCGAAGTCGGCCTCGGGGGGCGCCTGGACGCGGTCAACATCATCGACGCCGACTGCGCGGTGATCACCAGCATCGACCTGGACCACATGGATTTCCTCGGGCCGGATCGCGAAAGCATCGGCTTCGAGAAGGCCGGCGTGATGCGCCCCGGCCGCCCCGCGATCGTCAGCGACCCGGTGCCGCCGCAGAGCGTGATCGACCACGCAGAGGCCATCGGCGCCGACCTCTGGCGCGTGGGCCGCGACTTCAAGGTCGCGGGCGACAAGCAGCAGTGGGGCTGGAGCGGGCGCGGCCGTCGCTACAGCGGGCTGGCCTATCCGGCGCTGCGCGGCGCCAACCAGCTGATCAACGCGGCCGGCGTGCTGGCCGCGCTGGAGGCGCTGCGGCAGCGGCTGCCGGTGACGGCGCAGGCGGTGCGCACCGGCCTCGCAATGGTCGAGCTGCCGGGGCGTTTCCAGATCGTTCCGGGCGAGCCGGCGCTGGTGCTCGACGTCGCGCACAACCCGCACGCGGTCGCGGCGCTCACGGAGAACCTCGATGCGATGGGCTTCTACCCGACCACCCATGCCGTGTTCGGCGTGATGGCCGACAAGGACCTGGCGCCCATGTTCGCGCGCATCGGGCCGCTGATCGACCGCTGGTACTTCACCGATCTGCCGACCCCGCGCGCGGCCAGGGGCGCCGATCTGCTGGCCCGATGGCAGGCG
Source organism: Variovorax paradoxus (assembly GCF_018614915.1). Taxonomy (GTDB): domain Bacteria; phylum Pseudomonadota; class Gammaproteobacteria; order Burkholderiales; family Burkholderiaceae_C; genus Variovorax; species Variovorax paradoxus_K. The sequence goes on from NZ_JAGGNU010000031.1 coordinate 18,782, forward strand.
CAGAACACGCGCGCCGATGCCTCGGCCAGCGTGCATGCCGCACCGATGGAAGCCCTGCAGGCGGCCATCGATCGCGCGGACCCCGCTGATAGAATCGTCGTCTTCGGATCGTTCTTCACAGTGGGTGGTGTGCTCGAGCACGGAACACCGCGTCTCAGGGCCAAGCACCTGTCGCCGGGCTCCTGATCGGCCTGATCTCCGGCGCCATTTCCAACTCACGCTGCACTCCATCAGGGAAACGAATTTCATGGCGTTCTTCAAGTTCCGCACCCGCGGTCCGCAGGCCAACGAAGGGCGAAACGCCAGCGCCGCAGCGGCGCCGGCGGAGAGCGTCGAGGCGATGCGCCGGCGCGCGCGGCACCGGCTGCTGGGCGCGGCGGTGCTGGTGCTGGTCGGCGTGATCGGCTTCCCACTGCTGTTCGACACCCAGCCGCGCCCCGTCTCGGTCGACATTCCGATCGAGATTCCCGACCGCAACAAGGCCAAGCCGCTGGCCCTGCCTTCCACGCCGCCACCCACCTCCAGCAGCACCGCGCCGGCACCCTCCAGCGGCGGCATGATCACCGAGTCGGCGGACGGCAACGAAATTCCGGCCAGCAAGCCGGCGCCGGCCGCGCCGCCCGCGGAAACCAGGCCGGCGGCACCGGTCGCCGAGGCGAAGCCCGAACCCAGGCCCGAGCCCAAGCCCAGACCGGAACCGAAGCCCGAAACGAAGGCCGAGGCCAAGCCTGAAAAGCCGGCCCCGGCCAAGTCGGCCGACGACGGCAACCGCGCTCGCGCCTTGCTCGACGGCAAGGCCGCTGCCGCCGCGGCCGCCAAGTCCGTCGCGTCCGACGAAAGCGGCCGCTTCGTCGTCCAGGTCGGTGCCTTCGCCGATGCCGACAAGGCGCGCGAGGTGCGGCAGAAGCTCGAAAAGGCCGGCCTCAAGACTTACATGCACGTCGCGAAGACGTCCGACGGCGAGCGCACGCGCGTGCGCGTCGGTCCCTTCGGCACGCGCGCCGAGGCGGACAAGGCGGCGAGCCGCGTCAAGGGCTTGTCTTTGTCGGCAGCCGTCCTCAGCTTGTAGAGCTGACGTGGCGCTGCTCGACTGGATCGCCATTGCGCTCTTGGTGCTGTCGATGCTGTTCGGCCTGGTGCGCGGGCTGGTGTTCGAGGTGATATCGCTGGCAGGCTGGGTGGCAGCCTTCCTTTGCGCGCAGTGGCTGGCGGACGATGTGGGCGCCTGGCTGCCCTTCGGCGATCCGGCCGCCACCTGGCGCTACGCGGCGGGATTCGTCCTGGTGTTCGTGGCGGTGGCTTTCGGCGTGGGGCTCGTGGCAGCGATCACGCGCAAGCTGATCGCCGCCGTCGGTCTGCGGCCGGTCGACCGTGTGCTGGGCGCGGCCTTCGGCGCGGCACGCGGGGCGGTCGCCCTGCTGGCCATGGCGGTCGTGGTTCATTTGCTGGCGTTGAGCGACAGTGCCTGGTGGCAGGAATCGCGCAGCGCCATTGTTCTCGATGCGGCATTGCAGGGCCTGAAACCCGCGCTGCCTGAAAAGTTGGCAAGCTACCTGCCTTAAGAAGCTATGAACGAACCCGCCACCCCCGCTCATCCCGCCCAGGCGGCCCCACTCTGCGTTGCAAATGCTCGCCGTAGCCCGAGCTACGGCTGCGCTTTGCGCCTTGATTGGAGCCGCCTGGGCGGCTTGCTCGGGCGCGTCGGATTCATTCACAGCTTCTAAGAGGATCGCTTCATGTGTGGAATCGTCGGCGTTGTCAGCAACGCACCCGTCAACCAGCTGCTCTATGACGCGCTGTTGCTGCTGCAGCACCGCGGCCAGGATGCAGCCGGCATCGTCACCCTGCTGGAGCGCAAGTTCTTCATGCACAAGGCCAAGGGCATGGTGCGCGACGTGTTCCGCACGCGCAACATGCGCGCGCTGCCGGGCAGCGTCGGGCTGGGGCAGGTGCGCTATCCGACCGCCGGCAACGCCTACAGCGAGGAAGAGGCGCAGCCCTTCTACGTGAACGCGCCTTTCGGCATCGTGCTGGTGCACAACGGCAACCTCACCAATGCGCATGCGCTGCGCGCCGAATTGTTCTCCACCGACCATCGGCATACCAACACGGAGAGCGATTCCGAAGTGCTGCTCAACGTGCTGGCGCACGAGCTCGACCGCGCGACGCGCGACGGCATGCTCAACTCCGAGACCCTGTTCGCCGCGGTGCGCAACGTGCACCGCCGGCTGCGCGGCTCCTATGCCGTGGTGGCGCTCATCTCCGGCCATGGGCTGCTCGCTTTCCGCGACCCGTACGGCATTCGGCCGCTGGCGATGGGGCGCAACGCCGACGGAACCGTCATGGTGGCCAGCGAGTCGGTGGCGCTCGAGGGTTCGGGCCATGTGTTCGAGCGCAACATCGCGCCCGGCGAGGCGGTGTTCATCGACCTGCAGGGCCAGGTGCATGCCGAGCAGTGTGCCGAGGCGCCGACGCTGAACCCGTGCATCTTCGAATTCGTCTACCTGGCGCGGCCCGACTCGGTGCTCGACGGCATCTCGGTCTACCAGGCGCGGCTGAACCTCGGCGAGACGCTGGCCAAGCGCGTGGTCTCGACGGTGCCGCCGAACGAGATCGACGTGATCATCCCGATTCCCGAATCGAGCCGCCCGAGCGCGACGCAACTCGCGCACCTGCTGGGCATCCCGTACCGCGAGGGCTTCGTGAAGAATCGCTACGTGGGCCGCACCTTCATCATGCCGGGGCAGGGCGTGCGCAAGAAGTCGGTGCGCCAGAAGCTCAATGTGATCGCCAGCGAATTCAAGGGCCGCAACGTGCTCCTGGTCGACGACTCGATCGTGCGCGGCACCACCAGCCGCGAGATCGTGCAGATGGCGCGCGAGGCCGGCGCGCGCAAGGTCTACCTCGCGAGCGCCGCGCCACCGGTGCGCTACCCGAACGTCTACGGCATCGACATGCCGACCAAGGACGAACTGGTCGCGCACGATCGCACCATCGAAGAGATCCGCGAGCTGATTGGCTGCGACGCGCTGATCTACCAGGACGTCGAAGGCATGAAGCGCGCCATCCTGAAGGCCCTGCCGGGCACGGCGGGGACGCTGAAGCTCGACGGCTTCGACGCCTCGTGCTTCGACGGCGTCTACGTGACCGGCGACATCGACACCGAGGCCATCTCGCGCATGAACGGCAACCGTCCCCGCATCGAGGAAACCGAAGAAGATTCGTCGCGCCTCGCATTGCCCAATTTCAGTGAATAGAAGAAGCACGACGTGACCGATCGATCCTTGCCACCGGGCCTGCACCGCGACACGCTCGCGGTGCGCACGGCGCTCGAGCGCAGCCAGTACGGCGAGAACTCGGAGGCGCTGTTCCTCACGAGCAGCTTCGTGCAGCCCGATGCCGAGACCTCGGCGCGCCGCTTCGCGGGCACCGAGGAAGGCTTCACCTACACGCGCACCTCGAACCCGACGGTCGCGAGTTTCGAGCAGCGCCTGGCCGCGCTCGAAGGCACCGAGGCCGCCATCGGCGCTTCCAGCGGCATGGGCGCGATCCTCATGATGTGCATGGGGCTGCTGAAGGCCGGCGACCACGTCGTGTGCTCGCGCTCGGTATTCGGTTCCACGCTCAACCTGATCGGACGCGAGTTCGGCAAGTTCGGCGTCGAGACCAGCTTCGTCTCGCAGACCGAGGTCGCGGAGTGGAAGGCGGCCATGCGGCCGAGCACCAAGCTGCTGTTCGCCGAGACGCCGACCAACCCGCTGACCGACGTCTGCGACATCCGCGCGCTGGCCGATCTGGCGCACGATGCAGGCGCTCTGCTCGCGGTCGACAACTGCTTCTGCTCGCCGGCGCTGCAGCGGCCGACCGAGCTGGGCGCCGATCTCGTGATCCATTCGGGCACCAAGTACCTCGAAGGCCAGGGCCGCGTGCTGGCCGGCGCGATCTGCGGCTCCGCCAAGCTCGTGAACGACGTGTTCGGCCCCGTCGTGCGCACCGCCGGCATGGCGCTGTCGCCCTTCAACGCCTGGATCGTTCTCAAGGGGCTCGAAACGCTGGGCATCCGCATGCAGGCCCATTGCGCGGCGGCGCTCGCGCTCGCGCAGTGGCTCGAAACGCAGCCGGGCATCACGCGCGTCTACTACCCGGGCCTGGCCTCGCATCCGCAGCACGAGCTTGCGATGCGCCAGCAGTCGGGGCAGGGCGGCGCGGTGGTCTCCTTCGACGTGGTGGGCGATGGGCCGGAGGCGGCGCGTGCCAACGCCTTCCACGTGATCGACAGCACGCGCGTGCTGAGCATCACGGCCAACCTCGGCGACACCAAGACCACCATCACCCATCCGGCCACCACCTCCCACGGCCGCCTCACCGAGGCGCAACGCCAGGCGGCCGGCATCGGCCAGGGTCTGGTCCGTGTGGCGGTCGGGCTCGACCACATCGACGACATCAAGGCCGACCTCCTTCGAGGCCTCGGCACTCTCGCATGACGCAAAAGACCCGTACCCGCTTCGCTCCTTCGCCGACCGGCTTCATCCACCTCGGCAACATCCGCTCGGCGCTCTATCCATGGGCCTTCGCGCGCTCCACCGGCGGCGACTTCATCCTGCGCATCGAGGACACCGATCTCGAGCGTTCGTCGCAGGCCGCCGTCGACGTGATCCTCGAAAGCATGGCGTGGCTCAGCCTCGACCACGACGAGGGCCCGTACTACCAGATGCAGCGCATGGAGCGCTACAAGGCGGTGCTTGCCGAACTGCAGGCCGCCGGCCAGCTCTATCCCTGCTACATGAGCGTGGCCGAGCTCGATGCACTGCGCGAGAAGCAGATGGAGGCCAAGGAGAAGCCCCGCTACGACGGCACCTGGCGCCCCGAGCCCGGCAAGACGCTGCCGCCCGTGCCCGAAGGCGTGCAGCCGGTGCTGCGCTTTCGCAATCCGCAGGGCGGCGTGGTGGCCTGGGACGACAAGGTCAAGGGCCGCATCGAGATCGGCAACGATGAGCTCGACGACCTCGTGATCGCGCGCCCCGACGGCACGCCCACCTACAACTTCTGCGTGGTGGTCGACGACATCGACATGGCCATCACGCACGTGATCCGCGGCGACGACCACGTCAACAACACGCCGCGCCAGATCAACATCTTCCGTGCGCTCGGCAAGGAGCCGCCGGTCTACGCGCACCTGCCGACCGTGCTGAACGAGCAGGGCGAGAAGATGAGCAAGCGCAACGGTGCCAAGCCCGTGACGCAGTTCCGCGACGAAGGCTTCCTGCCCGATGCGATGGTCAACTACCTCGCGCGCCTCGGCTGGAGCCACGGCGACGACGAGATCTTCACGCGCGCGCAGTTCATCGAGTGGTTCAACCTCGACCATCTCGGCCGCAGCGCGGCGCAGTTCGACGAGGCCAAGCTGCGCTGGGTCAACGCGCAGCACCTGAAGGCGATGGCAGACGATGCGCTGGCGCCGCTGGTCGCGGCCCAGCTGCACAAGCGTGGCATCGCGGCCGATGAACGCCTGCCTGCGCTTTGCGGCCTCTTCAAGGATCGTTGCGACACCACGGTTGCGCTCGCGAACTGGGCTCAGGCCTTCTACACGGATGTCGCACCGAGCGAGGCCGATCGCGCGCAGCACGTGACCGATGCCGTGCGCCCCGCGCTCGCGACGCTGGCCGACAAGCTCGCGAGCGTCGCCTGGGACAAGGCGGCGATCGCGGCCGCCATCAAGGACGTGCTGGCCGCACATGGCCTCAAGATGCCCGCGCTGGCGATGCCGGTGCGCGTGCTCGTCATGGGAACGCCACAGACGCCGTCGCTCGATGCGGTGCTGGCGCTCTTTTCTCGCGAAACAGTCATCGCGAGGTTGAAGGAAGCCTGATTTTTCAGGCTATAATTTGAGGCTCGACACCCAAGGGGGTATAGCTCAGCTGGGAGAGCGCTTGCATGGCATGCAAGAGGTCAGCGGTTCGATCCCGCTTACCTCCACCATCAGGGCGTCGAGAAAGCAAGCGTTGATCGCAACGCGGTTCCGAAGGTTTTGACCCTATCGTCTAGAGGCCTAGGACACCACCCTTTCACGGTGGCTACCGGGGTTCGAATCCCCGTAGGGTCGCCAGTTCTCACCGCAAGGTAGGGCAGGCACAAGTCGCAGCACTTGGCTCCATGGAGCGAACGTTGTCTACCAGGAGTGGTAGTTCAGTTGGTTAGAATACCGGCCTGTCACGCCGGGGGTCGCGGGTTCGAGTCCCGTCCACTCCGCCAAACCCAAGCCTCTGTTGCAGTTCTCTGCAACAGAGGCTTTTTGTTTGGGACTGACCCGTCATGCAGCGCGAGATCCTCGATCGGCGGACCGCGCAGGAAGCCGGGTTCCATCATCACTTCGTCAAGCCGGCCGGCCCTCAGGCGCTGCTCGCGTGCATACAAGCCTGGGATGACGCGCGCCTCACCCGCGGCGGTCTCGCGCCCGAGGCAGCTTGAGCTCGGAGCGCTCGGCGCTCCTGCGAGATTCCACTGAGTCGCGCGCTTGCACGGCCGAACTAGACTGCGGCGAAGACTGGGGCTGCATTCGGCGGTTCACAAGGGAGCAGAGGGATGGACATCAGGCAGCTTCGATATTTCCAAAGAATTGCAGAGTTGGGCGGCTTTTCCCGTGCCTCGCTCGCATTGCACATCGCCCAGCCCGCATTGAGCCACCAGATCGCGCGGCTGGAAGCGGAACTCGGCCATGTCCTGCTGCATCGTCGGCACAACGGCGTACAGATGACCGAACAGGGGCAGGCTCTATACATCCAGGCGCAGCGCATCCTGAAGGACATCGACGACCTTCCGAATGTGGTGAACCGGTCTTCGGAACAGCTGCGCGGAACCGTGTCGGTCGGGTTGCCCCAAAGCACTGCCCTGCAGTACGCCATGCCGCTGCTGGACGAGAAGCGCAGGCGCTTCGCCGGGGTGGGCCTGGAGTTGTTCGACGAGATCAGCGGCAATCTGTTGCGCGATCTGAGTTCCGGACGGCTCGACATCGCCGTCGTCGTCAGCGACCAGGATGCGTTGCTGGCGAACACGATTCCACTCATGGACGAAGAGCTGTTCCTTACCTCATCGGCAACGCAGGATTTCGGCACGCGGCTTCCCATCGTGGACTTGGTTACGGTGCCGCTGGCGCTTCCCGGCATGCATCATGGCGTCCGCGCGCTGGTGGAGGCTGCGGTCCGCGCACACGGCGCGACGCTTCCGACGCCGGCGATCGTCGCGAACTCGATGAGCATCATGCGCCGCGCGGTCGAGGCAGGCACGGCTTGCAGCGTGATGCCCTGGGGCGCGGTTTGCGACGAGATCAAGGCCGGCACCATCCGTGCGACCCCCCTCGAACCGAAGCTCACGCGGCGCGTGCACGTCTGTTCTGCCAAGGACGTCCGGCTCTCGCTGGCCGGCGATGCCGTGCGAGAGCTGCTGATCGAGGTGACACGCCGACGCGTGCAGAGCGGCGAATGGCAGGGCGTCGCGCTGTTGTGAACAGAGCGCAAGTGCGGCCGCTATCGTTTTTCTGGATAGCCCCAGGCGAACAAAGTATTTCCTTGTCGGGTGCACGGTCCATAGACTTTTTCAGCTTGCGTCACCAGGCGCAACAAAAGACAAGGAGACACGCACGATGACCACCGCAACCAGTGAGCGCCCGCTCGGTTCGAGCCTTCGCCAAGACCTGCCCAGGGAATTGAAAGACACGCTGGCCGCGATGTTCGGGGCCGTTTCACCGTCAGCACGGCCGTCTGCCTGCAGCACGGGACCGACGAGTCCGCCTATGCGCCGGTCCCGCCGGACGCGGTGATCTTCCCGGAGTCGACAGAGGAGGTCGCGAAGGCGGTCGCGGCGTGCAGTGCCTACCGGATTCCGGTTATCCCGTTCGGCGTAGGCTCCTCGATCGAGGGCCACCTTCTCGCCGTGCGAGGCGGCGTATCCATCGACATGACGCGCATGGGCAAGGTACTCGATATCCGGGCGCAAGACCTGACGGCCACGGTCCAGGCGGGTGTCACGCGGGAAGGATTGAACCGGGAACTGGCGCATACGGGATTCTTTTTCTCGGTCGATCCGGGCGCGAATGCGACGATAGGCGGCATGGTCGCGACCGCTGCTTCCGGCACGAACACCGTGCGCTACGGCACCATGCGGGACAACGTGCTCTCGCTGCAGGTCGTCACGGCTGATGGGCAAGTCATCCGCACAGCGCGCCGTGCGCGCAAGACCTCGGCGGGCTACAACCTGACGCAGCTCTTCACGGGCTCGGAGGGCACGCTCGGGATCATCACGGAAGTGACAGTCAAATTGCATCCGCAGCCGGAAGCCGTTGCCGCCGCCGTGGTGAACTTTCCCGACGTCAAGAGTGCAGTGAATACCGTGATCCTGGCGATGCAGATGGGCATCGCACTGGCAAGGGCAGAGATGCTGGACTCGCTGACGATCAAGGCCATCAATGCACACAGCCGGACGACCCTGGTGGAGGCGCCCACGCTGTTCCTCGAATTCAGCGGTTCACCCGCGCAGGTGCAGGAGCAGAGCGGCACGTTGCAGGCGCTTGCCGAAGAGCAGGGCGGTGGCGATTTCCAGTGGGCCACCCGGCCCGAGGAGCGGAGTCGCCTTTGGACCCCCCGCCACCACGCCTACTTCGCCTGCATCCAGCTCCGGCCAGGCTGCAGATCTTTCACCACGGACGCATGCGTGCCGATCTCCGGCCTCGCGGAATGCCTGAGCGAAACGGTGGCCGACATTCAGGCCACTGGCCTGGTCGCTCCCGTATTCGGTCATGTGGGGGATGGCAATTTCCATTGCCTGCTGCTGGTCGATCCCGGCAATCTGGAGGAAGTCCGCGAGGCAGAAGGATTGAGCCACCGTCTCATGCAGCGCGCGATCCGCTTTGACGGCACTTGCACCGGCGAGCACGGTGTTGGCCTGCACAAGATTCCGTATCTCGAAGAAGAGCACGGCGCGGGCGCCGTCGAGCTCATGCGGCGCATCAAGAGGGCGCTGGATCCGATCAACATCCTCAATCCGGGGAAGGTGGTTCTGGTCGACGGAGATGAGGGACGAAACTAGGGTACCTTCATGAGCGTGGCGAGCGCGGTCGCGATCAGCGACCTGCGTCCGGAAGCAAAGGCAAATACGTCTGCCCGGCATGTGACGACCCGGCCTGAGGACTTGAGCACGTCACCTTGCGCATGAAGCAGCTCGCCGACGCCAGGAGCGAGCAGGTTCAGCTTGTATTCGGCGGTGACCACCTGTCCAGCGACGGATGCCGCCGCCCACGCGCACGCACTGTCTGCCAGGAAGCCCAACACCGCACCGTGGGCGTTTCCAAGGTGCATGGTCAGTTCGGGCCACAGCGGTACCGATAGAGACACGCTGCCCGGCGCGAAGCTGTCGAGCCTGGCGCCGACCAGCGAGGCGAACGCCGTTTGTGCAATCACGGCCTCGAGTTCATCGCGCGTCATGCCGGCTGGTGGGGGTGCGACGGAGCCGGCGATCTTTGCTGCTTGGCTCATGGTGATCCTCATCGTGGTTGCGAGTGAATTGGAACGGCGAAGGCCACCACATGTCCAGTGCCAGTGCACACATATATCGAATCCCGATATCGCCATGCCAATTCTCTATTTCTCATGAGCATCGGCGCAGGCATAACCTCGCGCACCGCGCAATTACTGCGTTCGAATCCACCCCCGCCGCTCACGCGCGTTCAGTTCAGAGATCCCATGCTGATTGACGTCTTGACTCCTGTCTTCGCCATCATCCTTTGCGGCTACGTGCTGGGCCGCAAAAAGATTCTTGGCCCGGAAGCCTCCGCGGGCATGAACGGCTTCGTCTACTTCGTCTCTTTCCCTGCGCTGCTTTTCGTGGTGGTGGCGAAGACTCCTCCCGCTGAAATCTTCTACTGGCCCTTTTTCGGCGCGTGGATCGGCGGTCTTGCCGTCGTCTATCTGCTCACTGCAGTCATCAGTCTCGTGTTCTACAGAGATGGCCTGGCGAAGCTCGGCATGCGAGGACTGAACACCACCTGCGCGAGTACCGCCTTCATCGGTATCCCCCTGTGCACAGCGGCATTCGGCAAGGATGCGGCGTTTCCGGCCGTGCTCGCCACCACACTGCTCGCCATCTTCGACCTGAGCGCCTCGATCTTGCTGATCGAGACCGAGCGCAATGCGCAGGGCAAGACACTCGCCATCGTTGCCAACATCGCCAAGGCGCTCGCGAAGAATCCGCTGATGATCGGCAGCGCGCTGGGCATTGCGTTCTCGGTCTCGGGGCTGCACCTGCCGGCAGCGGTCTCGCGACTTTGCGAAATAGTCGGCGGCGCAGCGATCCCCTGTTCGCTCGTCACGCTTGGCCTGTTCTTCGCCGGTCATTCGCTCCTGACTGGCCTGAGCGAGGTCAATGTCCTGACCGTCTTGAAGCTCGTGGTGCACCCCTTGGTGACCTGGCTGCTGATCTTTTATGTGTTTCCGCTCGATGGGCGCTGGACTGCCATTGCGGTACTGCTCGCCGCGCTGCCGCCCGCAACGACCGTGTTCGTGATCGCGCAGCGTTATGGGATTCACGTGCAGCAGACAGCGTCCACGATGCTGATCTCCACGATTGCATCGATTGGCAGCGCCGCCGCGGTTCTGCTGTGGCTGGCGCCAACTCGTTGAGAAGGCTTGGCATGATCCGTCACGAGGTGTTGCCTGTCGATGGAATGTCCGTCGTTGCCTGGCAGCCACGCCAGGGTGCGCAGGACGATCTGTCCTCGGTATGCGCCTGGCTCATCGAGTACCGGGAGGCCCTCGATGCCGATGTGGCCGCGCACGGAGGTGTCCTGGTTCGCGGCTTCGACGCACTTGGCGACGCCGAGGCCTTCGCGCAGGCGCTGCATGCCACCGGATCGCAGCTGATGGACTACGTCGGCGGCACGTCTCCGCGCAAGAAGGTGACCGGACGCATCCTCACGGCCACCGAAGTGCCTGGCAGCTACTCCATCCCGCTGCATCAGGAGATGTCCTATACGGATGGTGCACCGTGCAGGATCGCTTTCTTCTGCGAGACACCTGCGTCGAGCGACGGCTGTACCACCGTCGGCGACATGCGCGCCATCACCCGCGCCATCGACCCGTCGGTAGTGGATCGCTTCCTTTCGCACGGGGGACTTCAACTGCGCCGCAACCTGCCGCTTCCGCAACACGTCGACAAACGCCCCGGCGTGCCGAAGTCGTGGCCCGAGGTATTCAATACGCAAGATCCTGTCGAAGCACAGAGTCAGGCACGCGCGCGTGGCTGGCGTTTCGAGTGGCAGTCCGACGGTTCGATGACCTTGTGGCAGGAGATCCGGCCTGCGCTCAAGCGCCATCCTGGCACTGGCGACGAGGTGTGGTTCAACCAGGTACACATCTTCGCGCCGGCGGCGGCGATGGCCTGGGCCAAGCACGACGGCCGCCTGGACATGGCGGACCGCCTCGAGCGTGCCATGCGGGACACGCCGCATCAATTGGACTGTTTCGTGTTCGCCGACGGAAGCGACATTCCGGATGAGGACGCGCTGCACGTGTACGAGGTGCTGGATCGCTTGGCCGAACCGTTGCATTGGCAGCGCGGCGACCTGCTCATCCTTGACAACGTGCTGACCGGGCACGGCCGCAAGAGTTTCGTGGGGGAGCGGCGGGTGCTGACAGCCCTGATCGCCGGAGTCGGAAATGCCTGATGGAAGCGACCTCGAATCCTGCGCTCTCGACCGGTTGGTCGACAGCTTCCTCGAAGAGGATCATGCGTCCATAGACCCCGATCTGCCTGACGTCCTTCGCACGATGGCCGAGCGTCGCGCGGGAAGGTCCTGGCATAAGCACGGATCTTTCAAGGAGCACTTGTACGGGACATTCCGGATGCTGCACTTGTGGGGGCAGCCGCGCGAGATCCAATACTGCGGACTCCTGCACAGTGTCTATTCGAACGAGTACGTCGATCTCGCCTTGTTCGATCCAGGGGAGGGGCGTCCCTTGCTGCGTGGCCGGGTCGGTGCCGAGATCGAAGAAATGGTGTACCTCTTCTGCACCATGCCGCGCAACCAGTTCGTCGCCGAACTGGTGCAGTCCGAGAAGACGCCGCGGCAAGGCATGCTGTTGAGCGATGGGCGCGGAACCGAAGTCCGCCTCAGTCCGCAGCAGGTGGCGACGTTCCTGGTGATCACGGTCGCGGACTTCGCGGAGCAGTGGTACAGCTGGCAGGAAGACACCATGTCGGGCTATCCGGCGACAGGCCAAGTTCCTACCGCGCCCCACTGGGCCGCGTCCTTGTGGCCCGGCCCGCTCCGTCCGGGCTCCAGCGGCCTTTCGCTCGTGTCCAGGCTGGCACGACACCTTCCTGCATTCGATCTGCCCGTTCCGCCAATCTTTTCGCGTTGTACTTGCACGCTGGCGCCGGTTGACGAGGCCGCAGCCTGTGCACTGTATTGGCAGGCCGCGATGCTGAACGTGCCTCTGATTTCCTCGCGGGCCGTGCTGGCCCTGCTTACGGAGGCCATCCGGCTCAATCCCTGGGTGGCCGAACCGCGGCTGCTGCTGTCGCAGCTTGCACTCATCGATGGACGTTTCGACGAAGCGGGCGCGAGTGCGCGCGAAGGCTATCGGCTGCTGTGCACGTGGGGAGCGCAATGGGACAAGCGCGTGTCCTGGCAGGGCTGGGTCATCTGGGCTCGCATGCTGTTGCAGAGCGCGCGCGAGCGGTCCTGGCCTGCGACCCTGCGGCAACACAACAACCTCGGTTTTATCAGGACGTGAACAAATGAACTTCGAGCATGAATACCAGTCGCTGTTCACCGCGCCTGATCCTGCGGGCACCAAGCGCAAGGCCATCGACAGTCCGTACCTGCACCGCAGGCAGCGCCGGCACTTCCTGCTGTTCGATGTCGCGCCTTTTTTTGGCACGCTGACGGCATTTGCCTCCATCCCCGTAATCGGGTTCGGCTGGGCCGAGGCCGGTGTTCTTCTGGTCATGTGGCTGATCACGGGGTTCGGCATCTCGGTGGGCTATCACCGTCTGCTGGCACACCGTTCATTCAAGACCAGCGAAGCGGTCAAGGCGGCGTTCGCGGTCGCCGGATCCATGGCAGGGCAAGGCGGGGTGATCTCGTGGGTCGCGATGCACCGGCGCCACCACGAGTGTGCCGACAAGGAGGGCGACGTTCATTCGCCGCAACTGCACGGTGCCGGGTTCGCAGGCCGATTTCGTGGCTTCGTGCACGCGCATTTCACCTGGATGGCGGCGCACGCCTATCCCAACGTGGCCCACTACGCCCCCGACGTTCTGCAGTCAAAGCGGCTGGTCTGGATCAGCCGCAACTATTACCCAATCGCCTTCGCTGGTTTCATCGTGCCGGCCATGGCCTGCGCGGCGATCACGCAGTCCTTGACGGGGTTGTTGACTGGCGTGCTTTGGGGCGGGATGGTCAGGATGTTCGTGCTCGAGCAGGGTATTTGGTCGCTGAACTCGTTTTGTCATCTGTGGGGCCGCCGCGACTTCAGCACGCGCGACCACAGCAGGAACATCGGCTGGCTGGCACCTTTCATCTTCGGCGAATCCTGGCACCACAACCATCACGCCTTTCCTGGATCCGCATTCTTTGCGTTGCGTTGGTACCGGATCGATCCGGGGTACTGGCTGATTGTGTTGATGAAGCTCGCCGGACTGGCCCGGGATGTGAAGGTACCGCGTCGCGACCAGATCGACATTCGAATGACCCGCACGACCGCGCGCCACGACCGAATCTAAACCTGTTGCAGAAGGACTCCCGAACATGAGCAAATGCATGGCCAGTACGAACGAGATCTTTGCGCGCTGCGCATCATTCATTGCCGAGCAGATTCACGTTCCGGTATCGGGCATCGGCGCTGACGTGGAGTTCGATGATTTCGGTCTGGACTCGGCGCTCGTCACCACAATGCTCATCGACCTGGAGGAATGGCTGGGTGTGGAACTGTCGCCATCCCTTGTTTTCGAGGAGCCGACGCTCAACCGCCTCAGCCGCGCGGTGGCGCGGCAGCTCGGAGGAGCCTAGGCATGGATGCCGCAACAGCGGTCGCCGAATACGGCGGCTCCGCGCAGGCCGTCCAGTATCACTATGACGTCGGGCGCGCGTTCTATCAGCTGTGGCTCGATGAGAGCCTGACCTATTCATGCGCCCTATGGACGCATGGCGAAGACGACACCTTGCAACTCGCGCAACAGCGAAAGATTGCGCTCCACATCGAGGCGGCCCGGGCGGCGTCTGCCGACAGCGTTCTCGACATCGGCTGCGGGTGGGGCGGTCTGCTGCGGCAACTGAGCGCCTGCGGAACTGGCAAGCGGATCGTCGGCCTCACGTTGAGCGTCGATCAGGCGGCCTATGTGCGGTCGATGAAGCTGCCCGGTGCGGAGATCAGGCTGGAGAGCTGGACGCACCACACGCCGAGCGCACCGTACGACGCCATCATTTCAGTTGGCGCTCTGGAGCATTTCGCCAAGCCGGACGACACGATAGAGAAGAAGGTCGCCATGTACCGCGATTTTTTCCGTCGCTGCAGTGACTGGTTGGCACCGGAGGGCCGCATGTCGCTGCAGACCATTGCCTACGGGACGATGAAGCGCGAAGAAGCGAGCGAGTTCATCAACACCGAGATATTCCCCAGCGCCGACTTGCCTACCCTGGGGGAGATTGTTCAGGCGGCGGAAGGGGTGTTCGAGATCACGACGGTGTGGAATGACCGTCTCCACTATGCCCGGACGTTTGCCGCGTGGGCCGAAAACCTTAGACGCAGACACGACGAAGCCGTGGCCGTGGTCGGCGAGGAGCTAACCCGACGCTACGAGCGCTACCTCACGCAGTCCTCAGTCGGTTTCATGATGGGCAAGATCGGCCTGCTGCGGCTTGCGCTGCGGCTGGTCTCACGCAAGTGGTCGACGCTTGCCAAGCCATGACTGTCGCCCCCCGATTCAATCCCTTCACGCCGGAGTTTCGGCGCAACCCATATCCTGCATACGATCTGGTTCGCCGTGCGGGGTGCCTCCGTACATTGGGCACGCTCGTGCTCGCGCGGTACGGCGATGTGGTTGCGGCGCTGAAGACTCGGGCATTCGGGGTCGACCTGATCCCGCAAGCGATCGAGCGTCATGCCGCGAAGCTCGGCATTGCAGATACCGCTCTTGCGCAGCGCTTCATCCGCAACTCCCTCGTGTTCACCGACAACCCTGCGCACGTGCGGCTGCGCCGGCTGTTGAACCAGGTCTTCACACAGGAGGCACTCATCGGCCTCAAACCCATGATCGAAGCTGCCGTGCGAGGTCGACTCGACCGGCTTCCTGCGGGAAACTTCGACCTGATCCATGGCTTGGCGGCACCCTTGCCGATCGAACTGCTGTGCCGATGGATGTCGATTCCTGACGAGGACGCGCCGGCCATTGCCCGGCACGTCCATTTGGTGCGCTTGCTGCTGGATCCCGGCCTGAGCTCTCGGGTTTCATTGAAGGCCGCGTTCGATTCACTATCCCATCTCACCGGCTACTTCCTCCACCATGTTGAGCGCGTGCGCGCCGGAGGCAGTGACCGTTCGCTGGTCGCCGGGTTGTCCTCGGCGCGGTACGAAGGCGAGGGCCTCAGCGAGGAGGAGATTGCGTTTGCCTGCACCATGTGTTTTGTCGCCGGGGGCGAGACCACGCAAGGGCTGATCGGCAATGTCGTCCATCTCCTCGTGGATAACCCGGAGCAATGGCGGCTGTTACGCGATGACGCGAGCCGCTGGACTTCTTCTGCGGTCGAGGAAGCGATCCGTCACGAGACCCCGCTTCAGCTGACCAAGCGGCTGGCCGTCGAGGCTGTCGATATCGGAGGAGAGCATGTGCGACCGGGCGAGCAAGTCCTGCTGTGCCTGGGGGGAGCGAACCGCGATCCGGAGGCGTTCAGCGCTCCCGATGCCTTCGACATCACGCGCAAGGGGCCGCCGAACGTGGGCTTTGGGCACGGGATGCATGCCTGCCTCGGCGGTGCGCTCGCCCGTCTTCAGGCCCAGGTGGCGGTAACGGCGATCGTCGAGCGCTATCCACATCTTCAGCGCGCGGCCGATGCCGTCTGGCAGGCGGACAGCCTGATCCTGCGTGCCTTGGCAAGCCTGCCGCTGCGGCGTTCGTCAGAACTTCGCCATGTTCGAAGCGATGCGAAAGGTGTGGAGAAGGCGGCTCACCTGTTCTGCTTCCCCCACGCGGGAGGCAGTGCGTCCAGCTTCGCCGCCTGGCGGAAGTGTTTGCCACCGGCCGTCGGACTCCATCGCGGAGAATTGCCGAAGCGCTCGCGCGAGGCGTCGCATCGTCTCGGCGGCCGTGTCCAGGACTTGATTCCCGGCTTGGCCGAGGGCGTGGAATGCGCATTGGCTGCCGCAGTCGGAGCGCCCACGTACGTCCTGTATGGACACAGTCTCGGCGCGCTGGTCGCCTACGAACTGGCCCATCACCTGAAGCAGCGCGGTGTCGGCGAGCCGGCTGCGCTCTTCGTTTCGGGCCGGCGTGCGCCCGCATGCGCCTTGCGTTATGCACCTCTGTGCGACTTGCCTCGTGAGATGCTCATTGCAGAGCTCAAGCGGTTCAAGGGCATGCCGGATCCCATACTCGCCCATCCACATTGGTTCGATGCGATGCAGGAGGACCTTCGAGAGGAACTCGCACTCTCCGACTTCTACGCCTACACGCCGCGCCCGCCGCTCACGTGCCCCCTCTACGCGTTCAAGGGTGCGGACGATCCCATCCTTGATGATGACGAGCTTGCCGCGTGGCGATCCGAGACGGACGGCACGTTCACGATGGACGTCGTGAGCGGTGCCCATTTCTTCGATGCCCAGGGCCTGGCCCACGTGCAGCACGCCATCGTGCGCGCGTTGCGGCTAGGATGAAACACCCCCGAAGCGCCTGCGGCGCCTCCCCCTCAAGGGGCGATACCGGCGGCCCGGCAGAGCCGCTTCCGAGGTATCCCTGGTATCGGGTCGCGCCGGTTTCATGCGTCGGGTCACGCGATGGCGTGATGGGTCACTGAGATGGTCATGACCCTGGCGCGCCGGTTGCACCAGAGGGCGGACCGCGATCCCGGAGGTCGCAGCTTCGTCTACCTCGGGGAAGGCAACCGGGAGGATGAAGTGCTGTCCAACTCGCAGTTGGACCAGCTTGCGCGCGTCGTGGCAGCGCAACTGCTGGAGCTTGCGCCTCGCGGTGCACGCGTGCTGCTTGTGTTTCCATCCGGCCTCTCGTTTGTCGTGGCCTTCTTCGCCTGCCAGTACGCGGGGCAGATTCCCGTGCCTGTCGTGCCGCCTTCCGGAAGACGGGTGCGGGAAGCCGTTGCCTCGGTGTGCGGCGGATGCAAACCTGCCGTCGCATTGACCTCTTCCCAGTTCGAAAGCCAGTGCCGTGTCTTTTTCTCGTCCGGCGAAGCGCCGTTGCCGGCGCCTCAACTCTTGACACTGGACCTCGCGCCATGGCAACAGCGCGGCGCACCCTCGGCCAGGGGGCTGCCTGCGATACGGGAGTCGTCGCCGGACGACGTCGCGTTCATTCAGTACACCTCGGGATCGACCTCGGCACCGAAGGGCGTGGTGGTCACGCACCGCAACCTGCAGGCGAATCTCGCCATGATCGCCGCGGCGTTTCGCAGCGACGCGGGATCCGCTCATGTCGGCTGGGCTCCGCTGTACCACGACATGGGCCTTATCGCCAATGTGCTGCACCCGTTTGACGTGGGCGCCTTGTGCGTGCTCATGTCGCCCAGGCGATTTTCCCAAGAGCCGTGGCTCTGGTTGCGTGCTATCAGCGACTACCGGGCGCGCGTCAGCGGAGGGCCCAATTTCGCCTACGATCTTTGCGTGCAGCGTGGACGGCGTGCACTCTCGGAGCCCCTGGACCTGAGCTCATGGAAGGTGGCCTTCAACAGCGCCGAGCCCGTGCATGCGCAGACGCTTTCCGCATTCGCCGAAAGTTTCCGGTCCGCAGGATTCGACCGCAGAAGCCTCTATCCATGCTATGGCCTCGCGGACGCTACGCTCCTGGTGACCGGCGGGCAGGTGGAGGAACCGCCGGTCATCAGGTGCTTCAGCAAGGCGGGCCTGGAGATCGGCCATGCAAGCTTGCCTCGAAGTGACGCGGACCGCAGGGAGCTGGTGGGTGCAGGCAGCGCACTTGCGGGCGAGACCGTCGTCATTGTCGACACGGCCGGCAAGCGCCTGGCCGAAGGCCACATTGGGGAAGTCTGGGTTGCCGGGCCCCACGTGCCATCTCGCTATTGGGGCGCATCCGCCGCGGTCTGCGAAGCAGCTTTTGGTGGGCAACTGGCCGATTTCCCGGGGGCGCGCTTCCTTCGTACGGGCGATCTCGGCTTCCTCGACGACGGCGAGCTTTTCATCACCGGGCGGCTGAAAGACATGTTCATCGTGCGTGGCCGCAACATCTACCCACAGGACGTCGAAGCCATTGCGCAGCACGCGGCGCCTGGTCTGCGCTTGAACGCGAACGCCGCATTTGCGGTGCAGCATGATGGCGGCGAGGTGGTCACTCTCATTCAAGAGGTGGAGCGCGTCGCGCGCCGCGAAGACAATTCCGGTGTGGTGCAGGCCATTCGCCGCGCCGTCTTCATCGAGTTGGACATCACTCTCGGCAACATCGTTTTGCTCGCGCCGGGCCAGGTCCCAAAGACTTCAAGCGGCAAGGTACGCAGGCAAGAGGCCGCCAAAAGGTACCTGGCCGGCGAGTTCCCCGCGCGGGGTGGCGTGGACTGACTGACGGAACGCCGCGCAGGCTTCACGAGCCGAGCGTCAGCGTCCCCGCGGCAAACCGGTTGATGTTGTCGAAGGCAATGCCGAAATAGCGCTCGTAGTTGTCGCGCTCGACATAGCCGATGTGCGGCGTGCACAGCGCGTTCGGCAGGTGCAGCAGCGGATGTTCGGCGCCGCGCACGGGTTCTTCCTCGAACACGTCGATGGCCGCGAAGCCGGGGCGGCCCAGCATCAGCGCGCGCTCGAGCGCACCGGCGGCGACCAGCTCGGCACGGCTGGTGTTCACGAGCAAGGCGCTGGTCTTCATGCGGCCGAGGTCCTCGTCCGTGACCACACCCCAGGTGTGCTCGCTGAGCCGTACATGCAGGCTGACGACGTCGCTCTCGGCGAAGAAGGCTTCGCGCGAAGGCGCCACCTCGAAACCGTCGGCGCGGGCCGCCGCTGTCGAGCCTTCGCGCCCCCACACCCAGACCTTCATGCCGAACACGCGGCCGTAGGCAGCCACCTGGCGGCCGATGCGCCCATAGCTCCACACGCCCAGGCGCTGTCCGCCGAGCTGCTGGCCCAGGTGGCCTTGCCACCGGCCCTGGCGCAGGCGCGTGGCTTCGTCGACCAGGTGGCGGCGGCTGGCCAAGGTCAGCGCCCAGGTCAGCTCGGCCGTGGCGGAACCGGCGCCGCTGCCTTCCGCCACCACCACGCCGCGGGCCGCGCAGGCCGCGAGGTCCACGTGGCCCGCCAGCTTGCCGGTCTGGCTGATGAGGCGCAGCTTCGGCAGGCGGTCGAGCAGCGCGGCGTCGATGCGCGTGCGCTCGCGCGTGAGCACGATCGCCTCGGCATCGGCAAAACGGGCGGTGAGTTCGTCGGTGCTCTTCACCGTGTCGTTGAAGATGCGGACCTCGTGGCCGTCGAGCTTGGCGAAGCAGGCCAGCGTGCGAACGCAGTCCTGGTAGTCGTCGGGGATCACGATGCGCATGGCGGGCCGGTCCTTCACTGCAGCGTGATGTTCAGTTGCAAAACGGTGCGCTTCCACAGCGCCAGGTCGTCGCGCACCAGTGCCGCGAATTCGGCCGGCGGCATGCCGCCGGGCTCGATGCCCTGGGCCTCGAAGATCTCGCGCACCTCCTGCGTGTCGAGCGCGCGCTTCACTTCCGTGTAGAGCCGCTGCATGACCGGCGCCGGCGTGCCGCCCTTCAGCAGCAGGCCATACCAGCCATGCACGTCGAAGCCGGGATAGCCTTGCTCGGCCACGGTCGGTACCTCGGGCAGGCCCGCGAAGCGCGACTTGGGCGCCACCGCGAGCGCGCGCAGCTTGCCTGCCTTGATCTGTGCGAGCGCCGAACTCATGTCGAGGAACATGAACTGGATCTGGCCGCCGAGCAGGTCCTGCACCGCCGGGCCGGCGCCGCGGTAGGGCACGTGGGTCGCGCGGATGCCGGCGCGCTGCGCGAACAGCGCGCCGCCCAGGTGCGCCGAGGTGCCGTTGCCCGAGGAGCCGTAGGAGAGGCTGTCGGGCTTCGCCTTGGCCATCGAGACCAAGTCCTGCAAAGTCTTCGCGGGGAAGTCCGGCCGCACCACCACGGCGTGCGGGATGAAGCCCACGACCGTGAGCGGCGCGAAGTCGCGCAGCGTGTCGAAAGGGTAATTGGCCATCAGCGCCGGATTGGTGACCGCAAGAATCGAGGGAAACACCATCGTGTAGCCGTCGGCCGGCCCGCGCGCGACTTCGCTCATGCCGATCACGCCACCGCCGCCGGGCTTGTTGTCGACGATCACCGGCTGCCCCAGGCTGGCCGTCATGTTCTTGCCGATGGCGCGCGCCATCAGGTCGGTCGGGCCACCGGCCGCGAAGGGTACGACGATGCGGATGGGCTTGGAGGGAAAGGCCTGCGCGCCGGCGAGCGGCGGCAGCGCGGCGAGCGCGAGGCCGGCGGTGAAGTGGCGGCGCGAGATGCGGTCCATGTTGTCTCCTTTGTTGTCGATTCGATCAGGGGGCCAGCACGGCCACGCCGTCGGCGGCGCGCACGCCCTGGCCGCGCGGCAGCACGAAGATCGGATTGATCTCCGCTTCGAGCAGCCGGTCGCCGAGCGCCGCCGCCATCTGCGAGAAGCAGACGATGGCCGAGACCAGCGCCTCGACGTCGCACATGGGACGGCCCCGAAAACCGTCGAGCAGCGGCCAGGTCTTGAGCTCGCGCACCAGTGCCAGGGCCTCTTCGCGCGACAGGCCGCCGGGCGGCAGCATCCGGAGCGTCGTGTCCTTCAGCAGCTCGGCCGTGACGCCGCCCATGCCGAGCAGCACGGCGCAGCCGAGCGGGTCGCGATGAAAGCCCAGGATGAGCTCGACGCCGCCGCGCACCATCTCCTGCACCAGGAACTGCCGAGGCCGCATGCCGGTGCGCGACTCGACCTCGCCGACCATGCATTCGAGTCGCGCGCCGATCTGCTCGGCGCCGACGTCGACGGCCACGCCCCCGACATCGCTCTTGTGCGTGATCTCGGACGACAGGATCTTCAGCACCACCGCGCCGCCGAGTTCTTCTGCCGCCTGCACCGCTTGTTCCGCGCCGGAAACGATGTGCTCGCGCACGCAGGGCACGCCGAAGCGTGCGAACAGCTGCTTGGCCTGCGCTTCGTCGAGCGATCCGCGGGGCAGGTCGTCGACAGGTATCGGCGCGGACAGCGCGGAAGCGGCGGCGGGTGCGACCCACAGCGCGCGCTCGCGCATCGCGGCCAGCGCACTGGTGCAGCTCTCGGGCGCCATGAAGGCCGGCACGCCGCGCTGGTTGAGCAGGCTCGCGATGCCGGGCGCATGCGGGCTCACGAAAGCGAGCAGGGGCTTGTCGCTGCCGGGCAGGCTTGCATGGATCGCGTCGGCCATCAAATCCGGCATCGCGAGGCCCGAGGAGCCGACGATCACGACCACCGCGTCGTAGGACGGGCTCGCGAGCAGCGCCTTGATCGCGCCGCGCAACAGTGCGGGCTGCAGGCCGGCGAGCGTGACGTCGATCGGATTGCGGTCGAGCACCGCATGCTCGCCCGACTGGAGCGCGCGCAAGGCCGCGGCCGTCGCCGCATCCGGTGCCGGTGTCTCGAAGCCCGCAGTGCCGAGGCTGTCGGCCACCAGCGTGCCGGCGCCGCCGGTCGAGGTGAGCACCGCCACGCGGCGCCCGTGCGGCACGCGCGCCGTCGCCAGCGCCGCCGGAATGTCGAGCAGGTCGGCAAAGCTCTGCGCGCGGATCGCGCCGACCTCGCGGAACAGCGCGTCGTACATGCGGTCCGCGCCGGCCAGCGCGCCGGTGTGCGACACGGCTGCCGTGGCGCCGGCCTCGGAGCGGCCGACCTTGAACACCACCACCGGCTTGCCCTTCTGCGCCGCCTTCAATGCCGCCGCGCGGAACTTCGCGGGATTTCGCAGGCCCTCCATGTAGAGCGCGATCACCGAAGTCGCCTCGTCATCGGCGAGGTGATCGACGAAATCCGCCAGGTCCAGGTCGACCTCGTTGCTGGTGGAGACGAGTTTCGACAGGCCGATGCCGCGCGCCGCCGCACGCGAGAGCAGGGCGCCCAGGATGCCGCCGCTTTGCGAGACCACGCCGATATGACCGGCCTCGAAGCCTTCCATCTCGAGCGCACCGGTCGCCGATAGCGTGATGTTGTCGGTGAGGTTGACCAGGCCGATGGTGTTGGGGCCGAGGATGCGCATGCTGCCCGCAGCCTCCAGCAGCTGCTGCTGGCGGCGCGCGCCTTCTTCGCCGACCTCGGTGTAGCCGCTGGCCAGCACGATGGCGGCCGAGGTGCCGCGCGCCGCGAGTTCGCGCACGGCCTCGTGCGCACGCTCCGCGCCCAGCAGCACGATGCCGACTTCGGGTGCCTCGGGCAGCGATTGCACGTCGGGATAGCTCTTCAAGCCGCCTATCTCGGCGGCACGCGGATTCACCGGATAGATCACGCCCTTGAAGCCGTGCTTGGTAAGGTAGGCGACCGGCCGGCCGGCGGTCTTGGCCGGATCGGCCGAGGCGCCGATCACCGCGACACTGCGCGGCTTGAGGAGGCGCGCGATCGCGTCGTTCATGCCGATTTCTCCTTGCTGCCGGCGTTCAGGAAGGCCAGCACCGCATCGCGATGTTCCTGCGTCGTGTAGCAGATGCCCTGCGCCTGGCTGCCCTGCGCGAAGACCTGCTCGGCCGGCAGCTCGAAGCTCTGGTCGATGATCGACTTGCCGAGCGCGAGCGCAGCCGCCGAGCCCTGCGACAGCTCGCACGCCCAGGCCGTGGCTTCGTCCAGCAGCGCCCCGGGCCGGGCGAGCCGATCGGCGATACCGAGCTGCAGCGCCTCGGCCGCCTCGACCTTGCGACCGGTGAAGATCAATTGCTTGGCGCGCGACAGGCCCACGCGCCGCGGCAGGAAGTACATGCCGCCGCCATCGGGAATCAGCCCGCGCTTGATGTAGCTCCAGGCAAAGCTGGCCTCTTCCGACGCGATGACGAAATCGCAGGCCAGCGCCATGTCGGCGCCCAGTCCGTTGGCCGAGCCGTTGACCGCCGCGATCACCGGCTTCGGCATCGTGTGCAGCAGCGCGATCGAGTGGTGCACGCGCTGCTGCCGCGTCCAGCCGTTGAAGCCGATCTCGCCGGCCGGCGCGTCCATGCGCCGCTGCATGCCGGCCACGTCGCCGCCAGCGCAGAAGCCCTTGCCCTTGCCAGTCAGGACGAGCGCGCGGATCTTCGCGTCCGCGGCCACCTGCTCGAGCGCGGTGATGAGATCGCTGCGCATCGCGTCGCTGATGGCGTTGCGCTTCTCGGGGCGATTCAGCGTGAGGATGGCGATGCCGGCCTCGACCTTCAGTTCGATCTGGGTGGGTGTAGGGGTGGTGGTGTTCATGCTGCTCTCTTCAATCCGCTGTGATGTTTCCGTCCTTGACGACCTTGCGCCAACGCACTTCCTCGGCCCTCACATAGCGCGCGAGCTCCTCCGGCGCGCCGACGTCGACGGCCAGGCCTTCCGACTGGGTTTGCTTCACGAAGGCCTCGGCCTTCACCGCGCGGCGCACCGCGGCGTTCAGGCGCTCGACCACCTCCTTCGGCGTGCCGGCCGCGGCATAGAGGCCGTACCAGCTCTCCGCCGCGTAGCCGGGCACGCCGGCTTCGGCGAGCGTGGGAACGCCTGCATAGGCCGGCGAGCGGTGCGCCGTGGTCACCGCCAGCGCCCGCATCTTTCCCGCGCTGACGAAGGGCCGCGCGGCGGCTGCGGTGGCGAACATCATGTCGACCTGGCCGCCGAGCAGATCGGTCATCGCCGGCCCTGCGCCGCGGTACGGCACGTGGGTGATGTCCACCTTGGCCAGGCTCTTGAACAGCTCGCCCGCCAAGTGCGCCGAGGTGCCGTTGCCTTGCGAGGCGAAGGTCAGCGTGCCGGGCTTGGCCTTGGCCGCGGCGACCAGCTCCGCCACCGTCTTGTAGGGCCGGTCGGCGCGCACCACCAGCACGTTGGGCGAGATGCCGATCAGCGCGACCGGCGCGAAGGCGCGGTCGGTGTCGTAGGGCAGCTTCGGCTGCAGCGCCGGATTGACGGCGTGCGCGAAGGTGGCCATCACCAGCATGTAGCCGTCGGGCGCGCTCTTGGCGACCGCGTCGGTGCCGATGATGGTGCCGGCACCCGGCTTGTTGTCGACGATGACGGGCTGGCCCAGCGCTTCGGCCATGCCGATGCCGAGCGAGCGCGTGATGGCATCGGTGCCGCCGCCGGGCGCGAAGGGCACGATGATGCGCAGCGGCTTGTCGGGAAAGGCGGCGAGGGCCGGCGATGCAGCGAGCGCCGCCAGCGCGAGCGCTGTGGCGAGGCGAAGGAATCCACGCATGAATGTCTCTCTCTTTCTGGTGAACCGACAGGCCCGCAGCTTAGGACGCATACTCCGCGGGCGCACCCCGCCAATTCCACTGAATGGAATTGAATCGCCGGGTGCAAGGAGACTTCGAATGGCGACAGCACCCAACCGCTCCCTCGAGCGCGGCATCGAGATCCTGCGGGCCTTCCGGCCCGGCTCCGCGCTGCTCGGCAATGGCGAGCTCGCGGAGCGCACCGGCCTGGCGCCGGCCACCGTGAGCCGGCTCACGCAGACGCTGGTGGGCGCCGGCCTGCTCGAACACGACCGGCCGGCCCGCGCCTACCGGCTGGCGGCGCCGGTGCTGAGCTTTGCGCATGCCATGCGCACCGGCTCCACCGTGCTGCAGGTGGCCGCGCCGCGGATGCGTGCGCTCGCGGAGAAGCTGCGCATCAATGTCGGCCTGGCGGTCGCCGATCGCGGCGAGATGCTGTACCTCGAATCGATCCGCTACAACAAGAAGGCCGCGCTGCGCAGCGTGGTGAGCGGCCAGCGCGTGCCGATCGAGCTCACCTCGCTCGGCCGTGCCTGGCTGGCCGTGGCGTCCGAGGCGCGGCGCGCCGAACTGTTCGCCGAGTTCGAAGCGCGCCGCAGCGATTGGCCGCGTCTTAGCAAGGAGATCGGCAAGGCCATCGAGAACGTGCGCCGGCGCGGCTGGTGCGCGGCCTCGTGGCAACCCGAGATCGTCGCGGTGGCCACGCCGCTGGTGCTGGAGAACGCGCGCGTGCACGTGCTCAATGCCAGCGTGTCCACGACCGAGCCGGCGAACGAGGTCGCGCTCGAACTGAGTGCACCCCTGCTGGCGCTCGGCGAGCAGATCGGTGCGGCATTCCGGAATACGCCGCTTGCCAGATGATGGCCGGCGCCGCGGCCGCGGCAACAGGCGGAGGTACCGCTCGGCCTTGCAGGCCCGGGCCAAGCAGGGCGTGCTCCTGGGCGGCCCGTCTAGCGGGCCGCCTCGATCTGGGTGATGGTGAACTTTCCGTCGATCTTCTCGGCCTGGAAGCGGACCTTGTCGCCGGCCTGCACCTTGTCGAGCAGGGTGTCGTCCTTCACCTGAAAAACCATCGTCATGCCGGGCATGTCGAGCTTCTTCAGGGGGCCGTGCTTGAGCGTGAGCTTCCTGCTGTCCTTGTCGATCTTGCGGACTTCGCCCTCGGCGAATTCCGCATCCTTGCCGGACTGGGCCAGGGCCGTGCCCGAAAGCGCCAGCGCGGCGCAGCAGGCGATGAAAGCAGTGCGAATGTCGATCATGTGAATCCTTTCGAAGTTACCTGGCGATGTGCACGGCGCCTTTCATGCCGGCGTCGTAGTGGCCCGGCTGCAGGCAGGCGAAGTCGACCTTGCCGGCGCTCGTGAATTGCCAGACGACTTCGCCGGTCTTGCCGGCTTCGAGCGTCACCATGTTCGGATCGGCGTGCTCCATCTCCGGGTTCTTCTTCATCAGCTCGTAGTGCTCCTTCAGTTCCTTCTCCGTGCCGAGCACCAGCTCGTGCTTGAGCTTGCCGGAGTTGGTGACCACGAGGCGCACGGTCTCGCCGCGCTTCACGTTGATGCTGGAGGGGTTGAAGCGCATGTTGTCCGTCATGTCGACATGGACGGTGCGTGTCGCCTGGGCCGCGACGCCGGGCTTGCCGATCGCGTCGCCGTGGCCGCCGGCATGGGTGCCGGCGGCCCAGGCGCCCGTACAGGCCAGGGCGATCAGTGCTGCGAAGGCGGTACTGCCAACGAGGTTCTTCATGAGTTTCCTTGGGGGTGAAGGGTGAACAAAAGATCAATGGCCCGAATGGCCGTGGGCGGGTTTGCGAATCTGCACTTCGATGTTCCGGGCCGGCGTGTTTCGCGCGGGCATGGCAGCCGCGCCGGCGCCGCGTGCGCGCGGCGCCTCGGGCAGCTGCCCGTCGAACTCGTAGGCCACCGTGCCTTGCGGGTGCTTGAACCAGCCGGGATTGGCGTAGTCGCCGGGCTTTTGTTCCTTGCGCACCTTGACGACGCTGAACATGCCGCCCATCTCGACCGAGCCGAAAGGCCCTTCGCCGCCCATCATCGGCGCGGTGTTGTCGGGCAGCGGCATCTCCATCTCGGTCATGTCGGCCATGCCGCGTTCGCCCATCACCATGTAGTCCGGCACCAGCTTCGCGATCTTCTTCACCATGTCCTGG
>NZ_JAGGNU010000032.1 GCF_018614915.1 Variovorax paradoxus
CTTTTTGCTTTGCGGGGTCCCTTAATAGCCGGGATGTGGCTATCGGTTCCGGACCTGCGCGTCGTCGGCAAAAGCGGCGCCGGCCTCAACCAGTTCCGCAAGGATTTCAGCGCTCAATGCGTCGAGGGACGACGAGGCAAAGAAGCGCGCACGAATGGCATCGAAGTAGGGAGTGTTTCGCACCCAGGCTTTCCATTCGCCGACGCTCGTCGTCTGCAGTTCTAGCAGCTTGAATTTAATCAGCACCTTGAGTGCGTGTCGGGCATGCCTGACCGGATCGCGCGACAGCGCTTCAAGCCTGCGCCGCGCCACTGAAAGCGCCGTCGTGACCTCGTTGAAGGTACTCCCGTGGCCCGGGATCACGCAAATCGGATCGAGCGCTTCGATCAAATCGAGGGTGGCTGCCACCTCATCGAAGGACGGCTCTCCTGCCAGTTCGGGAAACACGATGCCGAAGCCGCTTTCCCACAGTGCATCGGCTGAGATCAGGGTACGTGAGCTGGGCTCGAACAGGATGATCGAATGCGGGTCGTGTCCCGGTGCAGCATGCACCTGCCAAGCCAGGTCACCCAGCGCAATATCTTGAGCAGGCGCAAGAAGCCCGTCGAAACGAAAGCGTGGACACTGCTGGCCGGTGGCGCGAAAACTCAGCGCCTCTTCGTTCCAGCTCCGCACCTGGGCTGCCTCTCCCGGCGGAATCAGGGTGCGTGCCATCGGATGGCGCCGCTGCAGCGCCGCGTTGCCGCCGCAGTGGTCGCTGTGCAAATGCGTGTTCAGCACAAGATCGAGTGGACGGCCGCCGAGTGCGGCCTCGACGAGCGCCAGGGTCTGATCTGAATGAGAGGCGTAGCCGGTGTCGACCAACGCCGTCTCCTGATCGCCCACCAGGAGGATGTTGTTGGACGAAAGCCATCCGCGCTCGAAAACCTGGAGCTGCGCCGGCAAACCAGCGGCCACTGTCAAGCCGTCGCGCCCGGCCGCAGCTGGCGCCGGAGGATCTTCCCGACGTTCGTCTTCGGCAAGCTCTCTCTGAACTCGATGTGCTTGGGCCGCTTGTAGCCGGTCAATTGGTCATTGCAATAGCGCATCACGGTTTCCTCGGTCAGCGTGGGGTCCTTGCGGACGACGAAGACCTTGATCGCCTCGCCCTGCTTCTCGTCCGGCACACCGATCGCCGCGCATTCGACAACGCCCGGGCACAAGGAGATGACGTTCTCCAACTCGTTGGGAAATACGTTGAATCCGCTCACCAGAATCATGTCCTTCTTGCGGTCGACGATGCGACTGTAGCCGTCTTCCTGCATCACCGCGATGTCGCCAGTGCGCATGAAGCCGTCGGCGGTGAACGCCGCCGCGGTCTCGGCCGGCTGGTTGTAGTAGCCCGTCATCACGTTCGGCCCCTTGATGCAGAGCTCTCCCGCTTCTCCCGGCGGCAAGGAGCGGCCCTCGTCATCCTTGATCGCGATCTCGATGCCAGGCAGCGGCAGCCCGATGGTGCCGGTGAACGCGGTGTTGGAGACCGGATTGTTGGTACCGATCGCGCAAGTCTCGCTCATGCCCCAACCCTCGATCATCGGACAGCCAGTGGCCTCGAACCACTTGCGGGCGGTGCCTTCGGACGCCGCCATACCCCCGGCCTGGGAGACGAAGAGTGTCGAGAAATCGATGCTCTTGAACTGCGGATGCATCAGCAAGGCATTGAACAGGGTGTTCACCGCCGGCAGCATGTGGAAGGGCCGCTTCTTGAGCACGGCGATGAACTTGTCGAAGTCGCGTGGATTAGGGATCAGCGTCAGATGCGAGCCCTGGCGGATCGCGAGCAGGCACAGCGTCAGCGCAAAGATGTGGTACAGCGGCAGCGCCGCGATGCTGTTGACCTTGGACAGGTCGCCCGCGCGCGCCAGTGCGGGCGTGAACCAGGCCTCCGCCTGCAGTGTCGCCGCGACGATGTTGCGATGGGTCAGTACCGCGCCTTTCGACAGCCCGGTGGTCCCGCCGGTGTACTGGAGGAATGCAATCGAGTCGAGCGTACTCGGGTCCGGTGCCAACGTACGCCCCTTGCCTTCGGCAATGACCTGAGGAAAGGGCGTGACGGTGCGGCCGTTGTCCAGCGGAAGCTTGTAGGGCGGAACCATCTTGGCGAGATGCCGCACGGCGACCGTGATCCAGGCGCCATAGAGGCCGCCGAGCAGATCCCCCAACGATGTGACCACCACGTGCTTCAAGGGCGTCCGGTCGATCACCTGCTCGAGCGTTGCCGCAAAGTTCTCGAGAATGACGATCGCGGTCGCGCCCGAATCCTTCAGCTGATGTTCGAGCTCGCGCGCCGTGTACAGCGGGTTCACGTTGACACAGGTGTAGCCTGCGCGCAGTACGCCGCTCATCGTGACGGCGAACTGCGGCACGTTGGGCAGCATGATGGCCACCCGCGCACCGGGCTCGAGGCCGCGCGACTGCAGCCATGCACCCAGCGCCCTGGACAGCTCGTCGAGCTCCCGGTACGACATCCACCGCTCCATGCACACCGAAAACGGCCGCTCGGCATAGCGCTGAAACGACTCCTCGAACAGATGGCCGAGCGAGCGGTACTGCTCGGGATGGACTTCGTGCGGCACGCCGGCCGGATAGTTCTTCAACACGGATGATTGCATGCGATCTCCTTTGGCGCGGATTGTCGAAGGGGGCGCGCCCGTGCCGCCAGCGGGCTTGTCCTAGGGTGGCGCGCGATCTGTCACGCATGCGATAGTCGATCGCATGATCGCGCGTCTCCAGCAATGCCTCGTGCTTGGCGGCCTCCTGGCAGCGATCGCCTGGACGAGCTGGTGGTGGAGCCGGTGGCCGCTGGTGGCCGTGCTCAGCCTCTTGGCGTTGACCTGTACCCACGCGACCGTTCTCGCGATGGAGTTCGCCGCGGCCTACCGCATCAGCGCCCGGGACCCCATTCCCCGCGCCAGCGCCTTGCAGTGGGTCAAGGCCTGGCTGGCCGAGAGCTGGGCTGCGCCCCGGGTCTTCTGCTGGTACCAGCCGTTTCGCTCGCGCGCCGTGCCCGATCGTCTACCGGCCGATGGGCGCCGCGGCGTGGTGCTGGTCCACGGTTTCCTATGCAACCGAGGCTTCTGGAATCCCTGGTTGCGTGAACTGCACGCCGATGACCGCGCCTTCGTCGCAGTCAATCTCGAGCCGGTCTTCGGTTCGATCGATCACTATGCGCAAACCATCGAAGACGCCATTGCGCAAGTGACTGCCGCGACCTCGCAACCACCCATGCTGATCTGTCACAGCATGGGCGGTCTCGCCGCCCGGGCCTGGCTGCGCGACTTCGATGCCGAACGCGTGCACCGCATCGTCACCATCGGCACGCCACACCGCGGTACCTGGCTCGCGCGCTTCGGGCACACCGTCAATGGTCGCCAGATGCGTGTGGAAGCCGAGTGGATGCAAGGCATCGAGAGCGAGCATGCCAGCACGCAGCAAGTGCTCTTTACCTGCTGGTATTCGAACTGCGACAACATCGCGTTTCCGATTTCGACGGCCACCATGCCAGGTGCCGACAATCGGCTCGCCGCAGGCCGCGGCCATGTCGAGATGGCCTTCGACCCTCGTGTCCGGCGCGAGACCTTGGCCCTGCTCGAACGCTGAAGCGCGCAGGTCCAGGGGTCAGGCGACGGATTCTCCTGGCAGCAGCGTTCCAGCCTCGATATCGGGCTGCGTGGCGAGCGCGTTGTACAGCGGCGTGAAGTCCGGCGCGGTCAGGTCGAACAGCTGCGAGAAGCTATCGATGACGAAGTAGGTGCTCTGGTAGCTGTCGATCTTGTAGCGCGTGCGCATGGTGCGCAGCAGATCGAGCGGCAGCCGGTACGGCTCGGAACTGCGCACTGCGTGCTGCAGTTCGCCGACCGAGCTCAGGATGCCGGCGCCGTAAGCGCGCAGGCCATCCGGCTGGCGAATGAGCCCGAATTCGACCGTGTACCAGTACAGTCGTGCGAGCTTTTCGCCGGCGCCCAGCGCGTGCGCCTTGATCCCGCCCTGGCCGTAGCGTTGCACGTAGTCGGCGAAGGTCGGATCGAAGAGCATCGGCACATGGCCGAACAGGTCGTGGAACACATCCGGCTCGACGATGTAGTCGAACTCTTCGGGCTTGCGGATCCAATCCGTGACCGGGAATTTGCGGTTCGCGAGCAGCGTGAAGAAAGGCAGTTCGGGAATCAGTCCTGGCACCGCGACGATTTCCCAGCGCGTCGCCTTGTAGAGCCGCTCGTTGATTTCGTCGAAGCGCGGAATGCGGTTTTTGACGCCGAGCGATGGCAGCGACGCGATGAAGGCATCGCAGGCCAGCCCCGGCAGCTGTGCCGCCTGCCGCTCGTAGAGACGCCGGTAGGTGTCGTGGTCGGCAGGGGTGTAGCTCGCCCAATCCTGCGGGCAGGTGTAGTCCGCAAGAACGGCGCCGCCGCGCGAATAGTCGCCGCGCGGCGGGCGATCCGACTCGCCATAGACGGCCGGCGTCACTGCAGCTTCGGTGCTGATGTTCATGCGTCGCTCCGTGTGCGGGACTACTGCGCGGCGGCCAGCACGCCCCGGCGTATCTGGTCGAGCTCGATGCTCTCGAACAGCGCCTTGAAGTTGCCGTTGCCGAAGCCGTCGTCGCCCTTGCGCTGGATGAACTCGAAGAAGATCGGGCCGAGCTGGTTCTCGCTGAAGATCTGCAGCAGCAGCGCATCCTTCTTGCCGTCGATCAGGATCTTGCGCTTGTGCAGGTCCTCGACGTTCTCGCCGTGGCCCGGAATGCGCTTGTCTACCAGTTCGTAGTAGGTGTCGATGGTGTCGAGCAGCTTGACGCCGCTGGCGCGCAGCGCGTCGACCGTCTTGTAGAGGTTGTCCGAGCCCATCGCGATGTGCTGGATGCCTTCGCCGCGGTAGAGATCGAGGTACTCCTGGATCTGACCGGCCTGCTCCTTGCCCTCCTCGTTGATCGGGATGCGGATCTTTCCGCACGGGCTGGTCATCGCCTTGCTCTTCACGCCGGTCACCTGGCCCTCGATGTCGAAGTACTTGACCTCGCGGAAGTTGAACAGGCGCTCGTAGAAGTCCGCCCATTCGTTCATGCGGCCGCGATGCACGTTGTGCGTCAGGTGGTCGATGTAGGTCAGGCCGTTGCCCTCGGGCGCCAGCGCTTCGACCGCGCTGAGGCCGGGCAGGGCTTCGAAATCGACGTCATAGAAGCCGATGTTGCCGATGTCGCCAGGCTGCGCACCGTTCTTGCCGCGCCAGCGGTCGACCAGGTAGATCAGGCTGTCGCCGATGCCCTTGATCGCGGGGATGTTGAGCTCGCCCGGACCGGCCTTGTCGGCAAAGCCCCAGGCGCCGAGCGATATCGCTCGCTCG
Source organism: Variovorax paradoxus (assembly GCF_018614915.1). Lineage (GTDB taxonomy): Bacteria > Pseudomonadota > Gammaproteobacteria > Burkholderiales > Burkholderiaceae_C > Variovorax > Variovorax paradoxus_K. The sequence continues at coordinate 5,383 of NZ_JAGGNU010000032.1, forward strand.
TAAGCCGCTTTGGCGTCCTGCACGCGGAATGCGATCGCGCAGACACTGGGACCGTGCTGGCGCGCGAAGCGTTGTGCGAAGGAATCGGGTTCCGCATTGACGATGAAGTTGATCGTGCCTTGCCGGTACAGCAGCACGTTCTTGTGGCGGTGCTTGGCCACCGCCTTGAAGCCCATGCGCTCGAACACCTCGCCCATGGCGGCCGGATCGGGTGCGGCGTATTCGATGAATTCGAAGCCGTCGGTGCCCATGGGATTCTCCCAAGGGGTGAAGGCGGGGGCGTCGGCGCTGCTCATGGCTGTCTCCAGTGGAAGGCGGAAAAAAGGGAGAGAAGTGGGGATTCAGTGTCGCGCCGAGGTGTGCGGCGTTCGTGTTGAACTGTAAGAGCGCAGAGCCTCATGATTTCAGCGTTATCAGGCCTATGTTGCAGACTAAACGCAGGAAAACTGCGAGAATCAACTCATGGATGCACTCGACAAGCTGGATCGACTAATTTTGCGCACCCTGCAGATCGACGGCCGCGCCACTTACGATCAACTCGCCGAAGAGGTGAGCCTCTCGCCCAGCGCGGTGCTGCGGCGGGTGAAGCGTTTGGAAGAAAGCCGGGTGATCGACCGCTACGTGGCGCTCGTGAAGCCCGAAGCGGTCGGCCTCGGCCTCACGGCCTACCTCAATGTCCGGCTTGAAAAGCACACCGAAAGCCACAAGCGCAACCCCATGGATCTGTTTCGTGCGAGTGTCCAGACCTGGCCCGAAGTGGTCGAATGCGCGGCGTTGACGGGCGAAATGGACTACCTGCTGCGCGTGGTGGTCGCCGACATGGCGCATTACAGCCGCTTCATCATGGACACCTTGCTCAAGCACCCCAGCGTGCAGGACTGCAAGACCAGCTTCGTGCTCGACCGTGTCAAGGCAACCACTGCTGTGCCCGTGTAACAACGATGGGTTGTGTATATCGCACGGGATCTGGTGTTGGGCGACCAATGTTCTGCCTCGTCGACCCTGTGGCCTTGTCGATCAAGGGAAAACCCTTATATTGGACGCATGCTTACCGCCAAGGCACTCCTCAAAGCCTCGCTTGGCCTCGGCTCCTTTCTGAAAGCGCCGATGGTTGAGACCCAACCGCGCGCCGCCGCGCCTGCCCCCGTCATGGTGCCGATCCGCTCGATCGGCCCGCGCGAGCGCGAGCGCATCGCACGGCATCTTCTTGCGCTCAAGCCGCACGACCGCTACCTGCGCTTCGGCTATGCAGCCTCCGATGAACAGGTTCGGCGCTACGTCGAGGGCATGGACTTCGAACGCGACGAACTGTTCGGCATCTACAACCGCCGCCTCGACTTGATCGCAATGGCCCACCTTGCGTTCGCTCCCGCCGACCAGGACAAGGGCTGCGCCGAATTCGGCGTCTCGGTGGCCGAGCATGCGCGCGGGCGCGGCTACGGTGCCCGGCTGTTCGAGCGCGCGGCCGTGGTGGCCCGCAACGAGGGTGTGCGCATGCTGTTCATCCATGCGCTGAGCGAGAACGCCGCCATGCTCAAGATCGCGCGCAATGCCGGCGCCACGGTGGCGCGCAGCGGGTCGGAATCCGAAGCACATCTGGAACTGCCCGATGCCACTTTCGACAGCCGCATGAGCGAGATCGCGCTCGAGCATTACGCGGAAGTCGACTTCCAGCTCAAGACGCGCGCCAAGCAGTTCTGGGCCTTTCTTGCCAGCGTGCAGGAAATCCGCAGCGGCGTGCGCGCCGCCCGCGACCGGTCCTCGCCCTGAATCGATCCATACCAGGGGCCGGTGCCACTTCCGGTATCCTTGTGATTCCCCAACTCCGCCCTCCTGCAGTGGCCGACCCTCACCCTGAACGCGTGCCCGTCGAACGCGAAGACAAGCGCAGTTTCCTGCAGAAGCTCGCCGAATTCATCCATCCAGGGCCCGATTCGCGCGACGAGCTGATCGAAACGCTCGCCGACGCCGAAGACAACGACGTGATCGGCGCCGAATCGCGCGTGATGCTCGAAGGCGTGCTCCGCATGGCCGACATGAGCGCCGGCGACGTGATGGTGGCGGCACCGCGGATGGACCTGGTCAACATCGACGCGCCCTTCGATGCGTTGCTCAATGTCGTGATCGACACCGCGCACTCGCGCTTTCCGGTCTACGAGGGCGAGAAGGAAAACATCATCGGCATCCTGCTCGCGAAGGACCTGCTCAAGCTGCAGCGCGCGCCGGGCCTCAACATCCGCGCGCTGCTGCGCCCCGCCACCTTCGTGCCCGAGAGCAAGGGCCTGAACGACCTGCTGCGCGAATTTCGCGGCAACCGCAACCACCTCGCGATCGTGATCGACGAGTTCGGCCGCGTGGCTGGCCTCATCACCATCGAGGATGTACTGGAGCAGATCGTCGGCGAGATCGAGGACGAGTTCGATATCGCCGAGGACGAAGGCGACATCTTCGGCCTGGCCGACCGCACCTACCGCGTCTCGGGCGACACGCCGATCGAACGCGTGGCGGAGGCCTTCGGCATCATTTTCGACGAAGAGGTGCTGAGCGAGGACTTCGACACCATCGGCGGCCTGATCGCGCACGAGATGGGCCATGTGCCCAAGCGCGGCGAGCACTATGCCCTGGGCGCCTTCGACTTCGTCGTGCTGCACACGAAGGGCGGCGCGGTGCGCTGGTTCAAGGTCTCGCCCGCACGCGGCGACGACGCCACCGATTGAAAACGCTCGCGCGCGCGCTGGGCGTCGGAGGGGCGGGGCTCGCGCAGGCCGCGGCCATCGCGGCCCCGTGGAACGGACAGCCGCTCTGGTGGCTGCAGTTGCTCTCGCTCGCCGCACTGGTCTGGCAACTCGACGCATTGCGCCCTTCGTGGCGCAGCGCCGCCTTCCACGGCTGGCTGTTCGCCACCGCCTGGCTCTGCGGCACCTTCTGGTGGCTCTTCATCTCGATGCACACCTACGGCGGGCTCGCCGCGCCGCTCGCCGCGCTGGCCGTGTTCGCGCTCGCTGCGGCGCTGGCGCTGTATTACGCGCTGGCATGCGCCTTCTTCGTGGCCTTCTCGCCGGCGGGCCGGCTCCATGCGACGCTGCTGTTCGCCGCCCTGTGGACCTTGGCCGAGCTGTTGCGCAACAGCCTGTTCACCGGGTTCCCATGGGGCGCCGGCGGCTATGCGCATGTCGACGGCCCGCTGGCCGCCTATGTGCCCTGGCTGGGCGTCTACGGCGTCGGCGCGCTGGCCGCGGGCATCGCCACGCTGGCGGCCCTGGTGATTCGCCACGCACGCAACCGAGCATGGGCGGCGCCGGTCGGCGTGGCGCTGGTGCTGCTTTGCGTGCCTGCCCTCATCGGCGCGGCACGCGGCGACGCCGACGACGCGGCGCAGTCGCGCGGCCGTATAGAGCTCGCGCTGCTGCAGGGCAACATCCCGCAGGACGAGAAATTCATTCCGGGCGGCGGCATCGCGACCGCGCTGCAGTGGTACGGCGAGCAACTACAAAAAACCAGCGCACCGCTGGTGATCACGCCCGAGACCGCGTTGCCCTTGCTGCCTTCGCAATTGCCGCCCGGCTACCTCGATGCCATCGCCGCACGCTACGCGAGCGGCCAGCAAGCGGCCATCGTCGGCCTGCCGCTCGGCGACGGCCGGCTCTATACCAACACCGTGCTGGGCTTCGGCCCAGGCCAGCGCACGCCCTATCGCTACGACAAACACCACCTGGTGCCTTTCGGCGAATTCATTCCGGGCATGTTCCGCTGGTTCACCGAGATGATGAACATCCCGCTCGGCGACTTCAAAGCCGGCGGCCTCGCGCAGGCGCCCTTCGCCTGGCAAGGCCAGCGCATCGCGCCCAACATCTGCTACGAGGATTTGTTCGGCGACGAGATCGGTGCCAATTTTCGCGACGAGGCGAATGCGCCCACCGTGCTGCTCAACGTGAGCAACATCGCGTGGTTCGGCAACAGCATCGCGATCGACCAGCACCTGGCCATCTCCCGCATGCGCGCCCTCGAGTTCCAGCGGCCGATGGTGCGCGCGACCAACACCGGCGCCACCGTCGTCATCGACCACCGCGGCCGCGTCACGCACGCGCTGCCGCGCCTCACGCGCGGCGTGCTGGTGGCCGAGGTCGAAGGCCGTGCCGGCATCACCCCCTATGCGTTCTGGGTCTCGCGCTTCGGCTTGTGGCCGTTGTGGAGCCTGGCCGTGCTGATCGTGGCGGCGACGCTGCTGCTGTTCAGGCGGCGACGGGCCAGTCGCGCAGCTTCCCGGGGTTGAGCAGGCCCTGCGGGTCGAAGCGTCTCTTCATCTCGATGACTTCGGCCGGCAGCGCGCCGCCGGCCTTGCCGTCCTCGACGATGTTGACGTGCGGGTTGTTGATGTGCACGCCGCGCTCGCGGTGCAGGCGGATGATCTCGGCGAGCCGCTCCTCGGTCGTGAAGCGCACCAGCTGCAGTCCGCTGCAGGTCATCAGGCCTGCAGCATTGCGCAGGAATTCGAGGTGCATCATGACTTCGCCCGCGAACAGCTTCTCCATCTCGGTGACCTGCCGCACATGCTCGCCGGGCGTGAAGCCGCTCTGCAGATAGGTGAGCGTCTTGTCTACCTTGAGCGCATGCAAGGTGGTGTGGTTCCAGGTGAACTCCATCAGCGTGCGGTTGCTTTTCTGCACCTCTTCGGCCGTCTTGCGGTAGCTCATGCGGCCGCCGTGCGCTGCGATCAATTCCAGCATCGGCGCCTCGCAGGACTCGGCCACCAGCGAAAGTACTGCATGGCAGCCTGGAGGCAGATGCTCGGCCAGTTGCGCCAGGTGGTCCGGCACCGGGCTGCCGAAGAAGGCGATCTCGCGCTTGACGATGCCCGGCGCATGCGCCAGTGCGTCGGCAAAGGCCAGGGCATCGTCGAAGGCCTCGAAGACCACCAGGCTCTCGAGCCACGGATGGGCCGGCGCCAGCGCTACTTCGAGCTCGAGCACCAGGCCGTTGGTGCCCCACAGATGATGCATGCGCAGGGCTTCCGCGCCGCGCAGCTCGAAGACTTGCGGTTCGGCCTCGATCGTCATCGCGCGCAGCCCCAGCACGTTGCCGGTGGCGCCCAGCGGCCCGTAGTTGATCGAGCCCACGCCGCCGAAGCCGCCACCGAACAGGCCGCCGAGCGTGGCGCTGCGGTAGGTGGAAGGAACGCAGCGCAGCTCCTGCCCCGAGGGCCGCGTGTGCTTTTCGAGCTCGCCCAGTCGGATGCCCGCTTGCGCGCGCGCGATGCCGGGGTGCACCCATTGCATGGCGTTGTAGCCCGTCATGTCGAGCACCACGCCGCCCGCCAGCGGCGTGGTCTGGCCGTAGTTGCCGGTGCCGCTGCCGCGGATGGTGATCGGCACGCTGCGGCGCGCGCAGGCGCTCACCACCAAGCGGATCTCGTCCTCGGTACGAGGGCGCACCACGGCATCGGCGCGCTTGTCCTTCAGTTGGCGCTGCAGCACGGGGCTGAACCAGGAGAAGTCTTGCGAGAGGCGGGCGATGCGGCTCTCGTCGGTGATCCAGTCGAGTTCGGGCAGTTCGAGGTGCAGCTGCTCGATGGCGGAGGCGGAGGCGTTCATGGGGAAGAGAAATCAGTCTTGCGAGAGTTCGCTCGTGTGCCAGGAGCCGAGCGCAAGCTTGGTGAGCCAGGCCATCAGCACGAACAGCGCGACGCCGGTCAACGAGATCAGCAGAAGGGCCGCGAACATGCGCGGGATGTTGAGCTGGAAGCCGGCCTGCAGGATCTGATAGGCCAGCCCCGCCCCCGAGCCGCCGGTGCCCGCGACGAACTCGGCCACCACGGCGCCGATCAGCGCCAGGCCGCTCGAGATCCGCAGCCCGCCGAAGAAGTAGGGCAGCGCGCTCGGAATGCGCAGGCGCACCAGCTGCTGCCAGCGCGTTGCGCGGTTGAGCTTGAAGTAGCTCTGCAGGTCGGGCTCGATGCTGCGCAGGCCGAGCGTGGTGTTGCTGATGATCGGAAACAGCGCGACCAGCGCCGCGCACACCACCATCGCCGCCGTCGGGTTCTTCACCCAGATGATGATGAGCGGCGCCACCGCGACGATCGGCGTCACCTGCAGCAGCACGGCATAGGGAAAGAGCGCGGTCTCGATGCGCTTGCTCTGCACGAAAAGGAAGGAGATCAGCACGCCGGCCACCGTGGCCGCCACGAAGGACAACACCGTGATCTTGAGCGTGACCAGGAGCGCCATGCCCAGCGGCACCCAGTCGGCGATGAGCGTCTTCATCATCAGGTAGGGCGAGGGCACGAGATAGGGCGGCAGCTCCATCGCCGTGACCAGCCCCTGCCACAGCGCGACCAGCACCACGCCGACCAGCACCGGGTACAGCACGCGCTGCGCACGCGGCTGCTGCAGCAGGGGGAGGCGCGTGCTCAAGCTGCGACCTCGTCGTGTGCACCGCTGGCACGCAGCAGGCTGTCCTGCAGCCGCTTTGCGTAGCGGCTGAATTGCGGCGAGACCATGAAGTCGGCGTTGCGCGGATAGGGCTCGTCGATCACGAACTGCTCCACCACGCGGCCGGGCCGCGCCGCCATCATGATCACGCGGTTCGACAGGAACACCGCCTCGTGGATGGAGTGGGTGACGAAGATCACGGTGAGCTTCTTCTTGCGCCAGAGCTCGAGCAGCTCGGCATCGAGCTTGTGGCGCGTGATCTCGTCGAGCGCACCGAAAGGCTCGTCCATCAGCAGCAGGTCGGGCTGGGTCACGAGCCCGCGCGCGATCGAGACGCGCATCTGCATCCCGCCGGAGAGCGCGCGCGGCAGCGCCGTTGCGAACTTGTCCAGGCCCACCAACGCCAGCGCCTCCGCGACGCGGGCATCGGCCTCCTTGCGCGCCACGCCGGCCAGGTCCAGCGGCAGGCGCACGTTGCTGCGCACGCTGGCCCACGGCATCAGCGTCGGCGACTGGAACACGAAGGCCATCTTGTGGGCGCAGCGGTGCAGCTCGGCCACCGGCTTGCGCCACAGCAGAAGGCGGCCGTCGCTCGGCGCCAGCAGGCCCGCCACCATCTTGAGCAAGGTGCTCTTGCCGCAGCCCGAGGGGCCGAGCAGGGTGACGAACTCGCCTTCGGCGATGGCGAGGTCCACCGGCAGCAGCGCTTGCGTGCCGTTGGGGTAGGTCTTCTCTGCCGACAGGATCTCGACGGCAGGCATGGCGGGCGGCGCGAGGACGGTGGCTTCGATGCGATTCATGGCGTCAGGGCAGAACCTTCGCGTCCTTCACGAACTCGGTCGTGTAGGTTTTCGCGATCTCGACCTTGGCCGGGTCGAGCAGCTTGGCCGTGACGAGGAAGTCGTAGCTCGCCTTGGCGCGCGCATCGGTGATCACGCCGATGCCCATGGTCGCGGCGTCGCCGCCGGTGACCATGCCCATCTCCTTGAGCTTCGCGACGCTGTAGGCCAGCTGCTCGTCGGTCATGTTGGGGTTGTCCTTCTTGATCAGCGCATTGGCCGGCGCCGGATCCGCCAGGTAGCTTTTCCAGCCCTCGGCCGAGGCCTTGACGAAGGCGGCCACCTGCTTGCTGCGCTCCTTCACCGTCTTGTCCATGCACGACACCGTGGTCGCGTAGGCCGGGAAGCCGTGGTCGCTGAACATCAGCACCGTGCTCTTCACGCCGGCCTTCTGGATCGCGTAGGGCTCCGAGGTCAGGTAGCCCTGCTGCGCGGTGTTCTTGTCGGCGACGAAGGGCTGGATGTTGAAGGTGTAAGGCCGGGTCTGCTCGTCGGTGAGGCCGAACTTGGCTTTCAGCCAGGGCCAGTAGCCGCGGTTGGCTTGCGCGCCGATCAGGATGGTCTTGCCCTTGAGGTCCTCGAACTTCTTGACGTCGTCGTGCGCAATCAGCACCTGCGGGTCCTTCTGGAAGAAAGCCGCCACGTTGACCACCGGCACGCCGCCTTCGCGCACCTGCATCATCTGGATGTCGCTCGAGCCCATGATGCAGTCGGCCTGGCCCGCGGCCATCATCTGCGTGATGTTGACCTGCGGCCCGCCCATCTTGATGGTGACGTCCAGGCCGTGCTTCTTGTAGATGCCCTGCGCAACCGCCTGGTAGAAGCCGCCGTGCTCGGCCTGCGCGTACCAGTTCGTCATGTAGGTGAACTTGTCCTGGGCCTGCGCCGTGGCAGCGAAGGCGAGTGCAGCGGCTGCCGCCAGATGACCGGTGCGGAGAACGAAGCGCTTGCGCATGGTGTGGACCTCTCTCGGTAAAAAAAGAACAATGAAAACGGGCCTGCCCTATGCAAGTAGTGGGCCTCGCGCGGCAGACTGGATGAAGCCCTGCTGGTGGCCGCGCTCCCAGGTGGCTTCCTCGCGCACCACCCAGCGCAACTCATAAAGTTCGGTCAGCGCCTGAACCCAGCTGGCGGCGAGCGTGTCGAGGATCTCCTCGCCCTGTTCGCGCGTGGCACTGGTCGGGTCGCCGATCACGCCGCTCGGGCCGAAGTCGCGCGCGGTCCAGGCGCAGGCCGGGCGACCGTCGGGCGACAGCAGCTTGATCGGGAAGGGCGGTGGGAAGTTGGCCGCGGCGCGTTCCATGTGCACCGTGTCGGGCGCCAGCGCGAGCATCAGCGCGGTCTCGGAATGGCCGGCGTGCATCGAGAGCTTCTTCTCCTGCTCGCTGATCTGCCGGCTCGACGCATTGGGCAGCCGCGAGACGCCATGCGGTACGACCACGAAGTCGCCGTGGCGCAGCCGCAGTTCGCGCGCCGCCATCTCCAGCACCTGCGGCTGGCCGCCGTGGCCGTTGGCGAACAGCAGCTTGCGAAAGCCCGCGCGATAGACCGACTCGCCGATCTCGGTCACCGTCGCGAGCAAGGTGGTGCCGGTCAGCGTCATGGTGCCGGGAAAGTGCAGATGCTCTTCCGACTTGCCGTAGGTGATGGTCGGCAGTGCGAAGGCGCGCACCTCGGGCGGCAGGCGTTCGAGCGCCTTGCCCATCACGCCCGAGGAAATCACGCTGTCGACCGAGCATGGCAGGTGCGGCCCGTGCTGCTCGATCGCGCCGCAGGGCAGCACGATCACCGTGTTCTCGCGGTCGGGCAGCGCGTCGATCTCGGTCCAGCTCAGATAGGGCAGGAAGCGGTGGGGCGGGATGTAGCCGTGGAGCATGGGGCGTCCTGTGTGAGAAGAAGGGCGGCGCGCTCAGGCGAAGCGCGCCATCGCGCGGCCGACGCGCTGCATGAAGCTTTTCAGCTGGGGTTCGGTCGCCACGTTCATGTGGTAATGCGCGTGGTAGTCGACGCGCGCCTGCCTGCCAGTGAGGCGCAGCATGTAGCGCGTGACGATCTTGCGCGGCGGGTCGCCCATGTACCAGGCCACCCAGCGGGGGCGGCCGTAGGTGACCACCGCCGACACCCGCTTGATGTTCGTCAGCATCGGCTTGACCTTGGCCGGATCGCTGAGGTCGAAGGCCACGCCGGGCATGAAGAGGCGGTCGAAGTAGCCCTTGAGCATCGCCGGCAGGCCGAAGCACCAGGTCGGAAAGCAGAACACGATGCCCTCGGCCCATTGCAGCCGCTCGACGTAGGGCCTGAGCGGCAGCTGGTTGTTCGGCACCTCGTGGTAGCCCAGGCGCTCCTCGCGCGAGAGCACCGGATCGAAGCCTTCGGCATAGAGATCGCAGTCGTCCACCTCATGCCCTGCCGCCCGCAGGTTGCGCAGCACTTCCTGGTGCAGAGCGGCGTGAAAGCTGGTTTCGACCGGGTGGCAGTAGACGACGAGCACGCGCATGGGGATTTTTGACCGCTTAATCAGAGCAAGTGGTCAGCTTATGCAAGCGATGTGCCAGCAGGCCTGCACCGAAAGCGGGAGCGCAAGGTCGGCGTGGCTACAACTTCATCGACTTCTCCGACACCCTGACCCGAGCTATCGCAGCCGTGGCTTCTTCGTCAATGTGCTCGGAAAGTTCTGAAACCGGCGGGGCCGGCGTTCAGGACCTCAGGGCTTCTTGGTGTCGCGCGCTTCGCGCAGACAGGGCCACGACTTCCTGAAGCGCTGGACCATCCGTGTCTTGCATGCGCTCTCGCGATCGGTCTCGAGCACAGCGATGACGATCCATTTCGCAGGATCCAGCTCCAGGTCCTCTGCCAGGGCCCCGGCGATGACCGGCGAGAGCCGGCCTCTGCTGCGCGCGGTGCGCAGTGCTTCTTCGGACAATTCGAGCCTGCGCGCCCACGCGCGCAGATTGTCTTTTTCGAGTGCCATGTCCAGCAGATCCATCGTCGTGGGCGCGCGGCCGGAAGCGGCCGGCTGGTTGAAAACACTGGTCATGGTCGATCTATCGAGTGGGGGTCAGAGACACTGGGCGCGTGGATGCGCCAGTGCTCTTGCGGTGGAAGGCTTTGCAAAAAGGGCCAGCAGGCTTCGCCCGAGCTTCGTGATCTCGTCGACCGTCGCCCGCGATTGTCCGGGGCTTCGATCGAGCCCGCCCGGCAGCCGCGCCGGCTCCGGAATCGCCGCCTTGATGCAGCCGCCGAGTTTCAGGATCCTCAAGGTCTCGATGTCGCCCTGGTCGGCGAGTCGGATCGGCAGCCGCGTGTCGGCCAGGCGCTGCAGCAGGTCGATAGGCCGCGGGAAAGACCCGTGCGGAGCTTCGGTCCCCGCTGTCTTGTGGGACATGTACATGTGATGAATACCTTGAAGTGCGGAGCGCGAATGTAGAGAGGCGAACTGCGCTTCGCAATCGAATTGACAAAGCCTAAGAATTGAAGCGATCGAAGGGCGAAGCCATGCAGGCCAAGAGGCACGCCCGAAAGCGGACCGGTCCTACAAAAGTTGGGCTCGAATTGACATTGCTTGACAATCGCCGGCCGCAAGAGCTGGTCGCCCCTTGTACACTTTGTTGCTAATCGGCGCCCGGCCGCCATCACCGGGCACTCACTTGAGGAATATCACTAATGCGAGTTGCCGCACTGGACGACGACGTCGATCAGCTCGACCTCGTCAGGTGCACGCTGCAGGCGATCGGGCATGACTGCCATGTCTTCGCCGAAGGCGCTGCGCTGCGGCGGGAGCTGCAGCGCGAGACCTTCGACCTGCTCGTCCTGGACTGGCATCTGCCCGACATCACGGGGCCGGAGATCGTGCGCTGGGTCCGCGCCAACCTGCAGGCCCGCATCCCCATTCTTTTCGTGACCAACCGCCACGAAGAGCGCGACGTGGTCGAGGGCCTGGCCGCGGGGGCGGACGACTTCATGGTCAAGCCCATGCGTGTCGGTGAACTGGCTGCCCGCGTGCGCGCGCTGCTGCGGCGAGCCTATGCAGAGGCGCAGCCCGACGAGCAAGTGTGGGGGCGCTACCGCTTCGTGCTGGCGAGCCGGCAACTGGAAATCGACGGCAAGCTCGTCGCGCTGACGCAAAAGGAGTTCGATCTCGCCTTGTTCCTGTTTCGCAATGCGGGGCGGCTCATTTCGCGCAAGCACCTGCTGGAGATGATCTGGGGCCCGAGCAACCCGCCGGGAACCGAACTGATGTCGCGTTCGCTGGACACGCACATCTCTCGCGTGCGAACGATGCTCGGCTTGCGCCCCGACAGCGGCTATCGGCTGGCCTCGATCTATGGACAGGGGTATCGGTTCGAGATGCTCGCGACCGATGAGAGCAGTGGGGTCTGAGCGGGCGGCGCGGGCCGCAGTCCGCGAGGCGGTGCGCCGCGTCGGGCGCTGCGTCGCCGGCGCGCAGCTGGCGCTGCATGCCGCCCTGGCCTTGGCGCAGTCGCCGGCCACGATGCCCGACCTCGTGCATGCGGTGCAGGCCGGCGAGACGCTCCACGCATTGGCCGAGCGCTACACCGGCCGATCCGATCGCTGGCTCGTGCTGCAGCAGCACAACGGCATTGCGGACCCGTATCGCATCGCGCCGGGTACCCGGGTGCGCATTCCGGCCGTGCTGCTGGCGCCCACCCCGAGCTTCGCGACGGTGGCGTCTGTGGCGGGCGATGTCAGCCAGCTCCTACCGCAGGACACGCAAGCACTTCCCTTGCAGGCGGGCGCGCGTCTGGCGGAGGGCACGCGCATCCAGGCCGGCGCCGACGGCTACGTGCGGCTTCAGATGGCCGACGGCTCGATCGTGCGCATTCCCGCGAACTCGCAGGTGCGCCTGGTCAGCGTTCGAGAGCAGCTTGCCGCGCAGACGAGCGACATCCTCATCCAGCTGGAAGCGGGCCGCGTGGACGCATCGGCGCAACCGCAGCGCAGCAAGTCCAGCCGCTTCGAGATTCGCACGCCGCTGGCGGTCGCCAGCGTACGCGGCACGGAGTTCGGCGTGGCGATTCGGCCCGACGCCGGTGTCGTCGGTGAAGTGACGCACGGCGCTGTGGAACTGAAAGGCCAGGGGCGCGATGCGGCGCGGCGCGGCCACCGGCCGCAACGGCTTCAGGCGGGAGAGGGCGCGCGCGTGAGCAGCACGGGCGTGATGGGGCCGGTGCGAAAGCTGCCGCAGGCACCGGATCTGAGCGGCCTGCCCGCCACCGTGACCGATGTGGATTTCGTTCGCTTGCCGCTGCCCGTCGTGCGCGGTGTCGCCGGCTACCGCGTCCGGATTTCCAGCGACGAAGCGCTGGAGCAGGTGCTGCGCAACGGCGTGTCGGCGGGCGCCGAGGTGCAGCTCGCCGGCCTCGACGATGGCAACTACACGGTCGGCGTGCGCGCGATGGACGAGGAAGGTCTTTCGGGCCCGGAGAGCACGCGTGCGCTGCGCGTCAAGGCGCGGCCGGTGGCGCCGCTCTCCCAGCGCCCAGCGCCCGGAGAGAAGATCGTGGGGAGCGGGGTCGAGTTCAGCTGCGCGCAGCCGGCCGGCGTTCGGCGCTTCCGACTGCAGATCGCGCGCGACGAGTCCTTCCAGACACTGCTCGTCGACGATCCCGCACTCGAGGAATGCCGGCGTTCGGCCCAGCTGCCCGCCGGGCACTATCTATGGCGCGTGGCATCCGTCGGCGTGGCGCCGGATGGGACGCCGGACCCAGGGCCCTTCAGCGGAAGCCGGCGCTTCGAGATGGTCGAGCCGCCCCCGACGCCAGCGCCGCCCAAAGTGGGCAACGACGACGGAACCCTGCAGATCTACTGGTCTGCGGCAGCCGGCTACCAGTACCGCGTGGAGGTTGCACGCGACGCCAGCTTCGGCGAGATCGTGCACGCCGAGAACCGCTCCGAGCCCTTCCTGCATCTGAAGAATCTCAGCCCCGGCACCTACCACGTGCGGATGCGGGCGATCGCGCGCGAGGGCGAGGCCAGCGCCTTCTCTCCGGCGCAGGTGGTGCGCATCGGCACGGTTCTTCGCGACGCCAGCGGCGGCACCGTCCGTGACGCAGACGGCCAACCCGTCGGCCGGCAGTAGGCGCCGCCAGCGGCGTGGTCCCGCATGTCATGCTGAGCGATCGAATCACCGCTGCACGCCTTCGCCTGCCGCGGCGCCGGCTCGAGTGGTTGTCGCTGGCGGTCATCGCGGTGAGCCTCGTCCTTGCGCTGGAGTGGTCGGGTTGGCTGCTGGGGCCCAACCGATCGCTGCAGGACATGCTGATGCCCTTGCAGGCCCGCGCGGCCGATCGCAGCGACGTCATCATCGTCACCATCGACGACAAGAGCATTGCCGCCATCGGGAAATGGCCGTGGCGGCGATCCTTTCATGCACGCTTGATCGACAACATCGACAAGGACGCTCCCGCCGCGATCGGCATGGACCTGCTCTTGGTCGAGCCTGCGCAGGCCTCCCCCGCCGACGATGCCGCGCTCGCAGCCGCGTTGTCGCGCAGCGGCAAGGTGGTGCTCCCGCTGATGATGCAAACCCACAATGCGGAGCCTTTCGTCGTCGAGCCGATTCCCGCGCTGCGGCGCACGGCAAGAGCACTCGGGCATGTGCACCTCGAAGTCGACGACGACGGCCTGGTCCGTAGCGTCTACCTGCAGGAGGGATTTGCCGGCCAGATGTGGGATCACTTCAGCCTTGCCATGCTGAAGACCGGCAATGCCGTGCCCGGGGCCAGGGAAGGCGAGCCCGGCGCGCAGGGGAACAGTTCGGACGGGCTTGCCGCCTGGCAGCGCTCGCGCAGGATGATCGTGCCCTTCGCGGGGCCGCCCGGGCATTTTCGGCAGGTGTCCTACGTGGACGTGCTGGACGGCGCCGTGCCTGCGGGTACGTTCAAGGGCAAGCAGGTGCTGATCGGGGCCACCGCCGCCGGGCTGGGCGACCTGTACGCCACGCCGGTCTCGCGTGGCGCGAAGCTGATGTCGGGCGTCGAGTTCTCTGCCAACGTGCTCGACAGCCTGGTGGAAGGGCGCAGCCTGACGACGCTGCCCGCATGGCTCGACGCGGCGCTCAACGTCGTTCCCGTGCTGCTGGCTCTTCTGGGCATGGCCTTCGTCGGCCCTTTCCCGGCGCTGCTGTTGACCGCCGGGCTGGTGGCCCTGCCGGCAGCCGCCGCCGCGGCTGCGGCGTGCTTCGGCATTCAGTTCGCACCGGCAGCGGGAATGCTCGGCGTGGGCCTGAGCTATGCGTTGTGGAGCTGGAGAAAGCTCCACACGGCCACGCGCTATCTCATGGACGAGTTCGGCCGGCTGCAGAGCGACGGCCGCTTCGGCGCCGTGCCGGGCAGCACGGTCGGTACGGGCGATTTCCTCGGGCGTCGCATCGATGCGCTCGGGCAGATTGCAGAGCAATTGAGAAACCTGCACCGCTTCGTGAGCGACAGCCTGGAGGGCCTGCCCGATGCGACCCTCGTCTGCGACCGCGAAGGAAAGGTGCTGCTGGCCAATGCGGCGGCGGCCCGGCACTTCGGTGTCGAATCCGGCGCAAAGCTGCATGGCGCACAGGCCCCGGCATTGATGAAGGACGTTCTGTCGCAGGCGGATCAACAACCCGTCGTCAGCGCCGAGAGCTTTGCCGCGCCGCCCGGTGCCGTCTCTGCCGCCGCGCGCGACGGCTCGGAGCGCGACCTGCTCATCAAGCATGCGCCCTCGTTCAGCGGCAAGGGCGAGCACCTCGGCTGGATCGTCTCGCTCGTCGACGTGACGCAGATCCGCGAGGCGCAGCGCCATCGGGACCATGCCATGCGCTTCCTGAGCCATGACATGCGCGCACCGCTGGCGTCCGTGCTCACGCTGCTGAGCTTGCAACGGCAGGATCCGTCCGCCATGACGCAGCAGCAGTTCCATGAGCGCATCGAGCGTCATGCGAGGAAGGCGCTGGGCCTCTCGGACGATTTCACGCAGCTGGTCAGAGCCCAGTCGCACAACTACCAGTTCGAGCGCTACAACCTGGTGGATGTGCTGCTCGAGTGCGTCGACGATGCCTGGGAGGCAACCCGGCGACATGGCATACGCGTCACGATGGCGCCTTCGCCGGAGGTGGCCCACAGCCTGATCGACCGGGAGCTCGTCGCCCGCGCGATCGGCAATCTCCTCGGCAACGCGCTCAAGTTCTCGCCGGCCGGATCGTCGATCGTCTGCGCGATCGAGTCGCTTGCGCACGAATGGGCCGTGCTCGTGCAGGATGAAGGGCCGGGCATCGGCGAAGACCTCCGGCACCGCCTGTTCGAGCCCTTTGCCAGGGGGCGGACCAGCGCCGACATCGATGGGGCGGGCCTCGGCCTCGCGCTCGTCAAGACCGTGGCGCAACGGCATGGCGGCAGGGTGCTGCTCGACAGCGCACCAGCACAGGGCAGTGCCTTCCGGCTCGTGCTGCCGCGGGCCGACCTGCCGGAGCCCGAGGGCCCTACGCCTTGATGCCGCAGCCGCCCAGCACGAAGGCCACCAGCTCGCGCGCGATCGGCTCGCGCTCGATCGGCGCATCCGGCGGCAGGCCGAGCATCACGCGCGTCTGCAGCGCGTAGTCGGCGTAGCTCTGGGTCATGGCCCAAATGTGCATCAGCAAGAGGCGCGCATCCAGCGGCCGCATCTGCCCGCGCGCGATCCAGCCGTTGATGATGTCGATCTTCTTCTGCGTCCAGGCGCGTGCGTTCGGCCAGTAGCGCTCGAGGTTGCGCCCGCCGTCGAGCACCTCGCGCGTGAAGATGCGCGAGATCTCGGGGTTGTCGAAGGCGTGGTCCAGCTTCTTGCGGATGTAGTCGCCCAGCACGGCGGCCGGGTCGTTCGCATGCTCCTCGAAGGAGAACACCACCTTCCAGTCGTGCAGCACCTGCATCAGCAGTTCTTCGTAGAGCTCTTCCTTGCCTGCGATGTAGTAGTGCAGCTGCGGCTTGGTGAGGCCGGCGCGTGCCGCGATGGCCTGGGTGGAGGCGCCCTTGAGGCCACGCAGGCTGAATTCGGCGATGGCGGCGCTGCGGATCGCGGCCAGGATGCGCTCGCGGCCCGGCCGGGCACGCGACAGCGGGCCCTCCGGGGCCGGCATCTGCTGCGCCGCCACGGGCGCGGGGGAAAGGGTGGGGCTCGTCATCGCTGGGGCGGGCATTGCCGCCCAAGCGATGGTAGCGCTTCGCCCCGACCTGCCGGCCCGCACACCGGCGGGCAGCATGCATCGCCGCATGCATACAAGGCATTTCAGGCCCGGGACGCCCGGGCGTGCTTCCTGTATCGTTTCGCCGCTTCGTGAAATTAGTCACACCCCAACAGGAGCTCCCATGTTTTTCGCCCCCCGATTCCGCGCCTTCGCGGCCGTCGCTGCACTGGCCGCGGCCAGCGCCATCGCGCAGGCCCAGCAGGCCCTGCCCAACGTCGTGATCCTTGCGACCGGCGGCACCATCGCCGGCGCCGGCGCCTCGGCCGCCAACAGCGCCACCTATGCCGCCGCCAAGGTGCCGGTCGACAAGCTGATCGCCGGGCTGCCGGAGATCTCCAAGGTCGCCAACGTGCGCGGCGAGCAGGTGTTCCAGATCGCCTCCGAAAGCTTCACCAACGACAACCTGCTGGTGTTGGCCAAGCGCGTCTCGGCGCTCGCCAAGCAGGCCGACGTCGACGGCATCGTGATCACCCACGGCACCGATACGCTCGAAGAGACCGCCTACTTCCTGAGCCTGGTGGTGCGCACCGCCAAGCCGATCATCGTGGTCGGCTCGATGCGCCCGGGCACGGCGCTTTCGGCCGACGGCGCGCTGAACCTGTTCGACGCCGTCAACGTCGCCGCCAGCAAGGATGCCGGCGGCAAGGGCGTGCTGGTGACGATGAACGACGAGATCCAGAGCGGCCGCGACGTCAGCAAGGTGGTCAACATCAAGACCGAGGCCTTCAAGAGCCAGTGGGGGCCGCTGGGCATGATCGTCGAGGGCCGGAACTACTGGTTCCGCGCGCCGGTCAAGCGCCACACGATGCAGTCGGAGTTCAACATCGACGAGATCACAGCGCTGCCCGCGGTCGACATCGCCTACGGCTACGGCAGCGTGCCCGCCACCGCGATCGACGCGTTCGCCAAGAGCGGCGTGAAGGCGCTCGTCTACGCCGGCACCGGCAACGGCTCGGTGGCCGACCGCATCGTGCCGACGCTGCAGAAGCTGCGCGCCGACGGCATGCAGATCATCCGCAGCTCGCGCGTGTCCGACGGCTTCGTGATCCGCAATGCCGAGCAGCCCGACGACAAGTACGACTGGGTGGTCGCGCATGACCTGAAGCCGCAGAAGGCGCGCATCCTGGCGATGGTGGCGCTCACCAAGACCAACGATTCCAAGCAGCTGCAAAGAATCTTTTGGGAGTACTAGTACATCAACACGCAAGT
>NZ_JAGGNU010000033.1 GCF_018614915.1 Variovorax paradoxus
TATTTACGTGTCACTGTACTAGGCTTGGGAGCAACAGCCAACGGTGTGAAGACGATGCCGAATGCGGGAAAGGCGGCTCCCACGCGGTCGGCGAAGTACAGCGACGGCCAAGGCAATTCATGGTCAGGCATGGGGAAGCGACCGTACTGGCTGCGTGACGCACTCGCTGCCGGCAGGACGCTCGAAGAATTCGCGACTGCGGGCGTGTCTTCGAAACCGAAGAGCACGAAACTCAAGGCGTCGAAGAAGAAAGAGTCGAAGGTCGTCTATCGCGATCAGGCCGGCAATACCTGGTCGGGGATGGGCCCACGGCCACGTTGGTTGAAGGAAGCGTTGGATGCTGGGAAGACTCTTGACGAGATGACTGCCTGATTCAGGAAGGTCGCAAGCCTGCCTACGCCCCGACCTCGAAGAAGGCAAGCTTCCCAGCGCGCGGCAATGCCTTGAGCCTGAATTCCGCCCGCAATGCATCACCCTTGTTCGCATACTCGCGGGCTGCAAGCACCCGCACCGGAGGACGCGCGCGTGTGAATTTGGCGCCCAGTCCGAAGACATGCTGAAAGAACCGCTGCTCCACGTCGAGCGCGATCCCCGCGTAGTACACGCCGCCCTCGCATTCCAGGAGGTAGAGCCAGTAGGGGGGCGTCGACGGGTCAGGCAGGGTTCGAGGCACGGTTCGATTGTGATTGGGCGTGCACGTCCAGACGATCGCCCGGATTGAATCAGGTAAACCAGGCGTCGCGATCGGGCACGTGTTGGGCATGCTTGCGCTTTACGGCATCGCAACGAAGTTGCAACCGCCAGACGGCGACGAGCTCGCATCCTGACCTGTTCCAACTGCTGAGCGCGGGGACGTAAAGTCCGCTTCGGGCCTCTCTCGTCGGCCCTCAATCTCACAGCCCGAATTTCGGCTTTGCAGCGGACGCGGTCGCTCGTCACGCGGGGGCCATAGTCTCAACTCGGCCATGACCGGTCATTCACCCCTGGCCGCTTACCGACGGTGCCTACGTCGCAAAGCGGACTGTTCACTGTTCGTGTCGCTACGTCCGGGCCGGGAAGGCCATGGCGATCACTTCGTCCGCGCTGAGCCGGGAACCCTCGTTGCGAAGGCGTCCGAGCGCCTCGGTGTCGAGACCCGTCTTGATGATGGCGAGGGCGTCTTCGTAGCAGCGCTCTGGCACAGGGGGCAAGCGTTCGTGGTCGGACCCCAAGCAGTTGTCAATGTAGGCAATCGTCTTCGCTGCTTCGACGAACCGGCCCTGACGCGCGAGCAGCTGCGCGATCTGGCAAAACAACCCGGGAGTCGGACCTGTCGTGTGCGTGATCATGGTCGTCGCGGTCCTCAACGAGATCTCAGCCGCTTCGAGATTGCCGAGACCAACGAGCGCGATACTCCGCCAAGCGAGGATATATGCGCGGTTGTAGGTGCTTTCAATCACCGTTGACCCGCCAAGAAGATCGTCACATCGATGCAATGCGGACGCAAAGTCGCCCGCCGCTAGGTCGTAAAGTGGAAGCATGCTTTCACACGCGTCCCCGAAAAAGCTGTCCCCTCGACGATGGCTCTGCAGGACAGCGTTGACGAGTTTTCGTGCCTCCTCCGGCCTGCGCTCGATGAGGTATTCGCAGAATGCCTTGCAAAGGGCGATGAGAAATTGCAGCCACGACGGCCAAGCCGGATCAAGCAGCGCCTCCATCTCGGCCAGCGCTCTTTCCGCCGCAACACCGTCGGCGAGAAATGCGAATGAGGGCACGGTTGTTGCCAATGACCTGAACACCCAGAATCGATCGCCCAGGCTGCGAAACAACTCGGCGGCCCTGAGTCCCGCCTCGGCCTGACGCTTCGCGTCGGTCCACATTCGCAGATTTGCGACAACGAACCAGAAACGTGCCGCCAGTCGAGGCGGCGTCGCTTCGTCCACCCAGGGCTCGACGGCCCGGTACAAGCGCGCACCTTCGTCGTTGCAGCCCTGAGCATCCCAGAGCCTCTCGGTGGCAGCGGCGAGCGCCACGGCGATCTGACGATCGCCACCGTCTCCCATCACCCAGATTGCGGCCGCGCGGACGTTGTCCAGATCGGGCGCAATGCGGCGCATCCGCGCCAGCGTCTCCTCGAAGGGATCGTCACCGGTCAAGGTGTCGGCGATCGCCTGTGCATGGCGCCTGCGGATCGCTTCGAGCGACCCTGCCGCGGCCAGCCGCTCCAGCGCAAAAGCCCGGCTGCTCTCGAGCAGCCGATAGCGCTTTATCTCCCCAACCTCAACGAGGACCAGCGACTTGTCCACCAGGGAGGCCAGCTGATCGAGCACCGCCCAGGTATCGATCGCCTCGTCGGCCGCCACGAGCTGTGCCGCCTCCAGCGAGAACGTGCCCATGAACACGCCGAGCCGATCGAACACCGTCTGCTCCGCTGCCGTCAGCAGCCCGTGGCTCCACTGCAGCGCCGCCCGCAGCGTCTGATGCCGCGGCAGCGCTGTGCGGCTGCCCGCCGCCAGCAGCTTCAACCGCTCGTCCAGCCGCTGACGCACCCCGCGCACCCCCAGCAGCGACACCCGCGCCGCGGCCAGCTCGATCGCGAGTGCCATCCCATCGAGCCGCCGGCAGATCTCGACCACGTCGTCCACGTTCCCGGAGTCCACGGCGAAGCTTAAATCGACGGCCTGGGCGCGCGCGACAAACAGCTGCACCGCGCCGTAGCTGAGCGCTGCACTCGCGTCAGCGCTCGGGGGCACCGCCAGGGCATTGAGCCGACTGATCTGCTCTTGAGCAATGTGCAGCGGTTCCTGGCTCGTGACGAGCAGCCGCACGCCCGGGGCGCCCGCCACGATCTGCGCGGCCAGTTCGGCAACCGCTTCAAGCAGGTGCTCACAGTTGTCCAGCAGCAGCAGCAGCCGCTGGTCCCTGAGCACCTGCACCAGGGACGCGAGCGCGGTCTCCTTCACCGCCATGGGGTGCCCGAGCACCCGCGCCACCGTGGGCACCACCAACTGCGCATTTGCCAGCGGAGCCAGTTCCACAAGCCAGGCGCCGTCGGCATAGCTGCCGCGCACGGTGTGGGCCACCGCCTGCGCCGCCCGGGTCTTGCCGATACCTCCAGGGCCCACCACGCTCACCACGCGATGAAGCTCCAACAGCCGGGCCAGCGCCGCGACGTCCTCCGCGCGTCCATACAACGGTGGCAGCTGCGCCGGCAGATTGCCCAAGGCCGGGGCCGATGTGGTTGCCGAGTGAGGCGCTTCCCTCGCTGTTCCTGAGTCCGGCGCCACCGCCCCTTCGATGGGGAGTCCAAACGCATGCAGCGGCTGCCCGATGTTGCGCACCGCATGCTGGCCCTGGTCCACGAAGCGATGAGCGGTCGGCTCGCCCAGCGTGTTGCGCACCGAGTCCGATACCGAGATGCCGCCCTCGAGCGCCAGCGCCTGCAGGCGCGCTGCGACGTTCACCCCGTGGCCGTAGACCGAGCCGTCGGGCTTCTCGATGACGTCGCCCAGGTGGATGCCGATGCGAAAGCGCAGATGTGCAGCCTCGGGTTGGCCAGTGCCCGCGTGCGCAAGCTGTCGCTGTATGGCCGCGGCCGCATCCACTGCACCGGCGACTGTCTCGAACACCGCCAGCACCGAGTCGCCTGCCGTGTCGACGATGCGCCCGCCATGTTCGGCGACGCGCTTGCGAAAGACCTGGCGGGCCGCATCGAGCTCGGCCACCGTGGCGAGCTCGTCCTGCGCCATCCGGCGCGAATACCCCGACGCGTCGGCGCAGAGAATCGCCATCAACCGATGCCGCAAGCCCGAATCGTTCACGAGGCACCCCCCGCCCGTATGCGGAGCAGCATCGTAGTCCTCGCATGGGGCCGTGTCACCCCTGCAGCGCGCGCCGCCCGCCCGGCCGCGCCAGGCTGGCAACGAGGCCGGCACGCACCGCGCCGGGTTTAGCCACCGTCACAACGGGTGTCGTGGGACTGGCGGTCATCACGGCGCGCGCCGCCGGACCGGCTCGCCACGACGACAAGATCAACAGCAAGGCGTGTGGATTCGGCCAGCCACGGCCCTACATCGGTGGCTCGCGCGAACCGGAAGATGACACGACATTGAGGGACCGCTTTCTGGCAGCGAATTCGTCGCCTCGGTTGACCGGATTGGGCGCGAAGCCGGTGCTCATTCTGGTTAGCAGAATGACTCAGGCCGGCCAAATCCGGCCGGTCGATGTCGGTGCAGATAGCGGCTGCTCGTCGCCGCTCTCGACCCATTGCGGTCACCGGGCCTTACCCAAAGCGGCCGCTTAAGCTCAAGGGCCGGAACGGGTCCCTTCGGACCTTCGGGCGCGGAGAAAGCGCGCATTGAGGGCGAATGGTCGCGCCGTGCTTTTTGCTGTCGGCTAGCGTTCAACGAAGCAAGCCGTCGTTGACTTCGGCGTCGTTCACACGTGATCACTAGACCGCGCCACAAGCGGCCGTTGACGCTGCAGGCGCGAGCCAGCATGCAGATCCGATGGCCGCACCGCGCCAGCGCCCCAGATACGAGCGGCGCGACGAACCCAATCGCGTTTCCAGGCTGAGCCTAGCCCAGCCACCCCTTGATGCGACCCGCCAGCGCATCGCGGCTGATGCCATATCGGTCGTGCAACGTTGGAAGCGCACCGGCGTCGAGATACGCGTCGGGCAGTCCGGCGAGCTGGAAACCAGCCGGCTGCACGCGATGGCGCAGCAGCGCGCTCGCCACCGCTTCACCCAGTCCACCGATCACCGAGTGGTTTTCCGCGACGACGACGAGCCGATGCTTGTACTTCACGGCCTCGACGATCGCGGCCTCGTCGAGCGGCTTGATCGTTGGGCAGTGCATCACCGCCACGCCGATGTTGTCGGCCTCCAGCGCCTGCGCCACTTCCAGGGCGCGCATCGTCATGAACCCGCTTGAGATCACGAGCACCTCGTGGCCCTCGCGCAGGACCTTGGCCTTGCCGAGTTCGAATTTGTAGTCGTACTCCTCAAGCACCAGCGGCACATTGCCGCGCGAGATCCGCATGTAGACCGGCCCCTTGTGTACAGCGATCTGGGGCACTGCCTGCTCCAGCTCCAGCGCGTCGCAGGGGTCAACGATAGTCAACCCCGGAATGCCGCGCATCATCGCGATGTCTTCCGTCGCCTGGTGGCTCGGCCCGTAGCCAGTGGTCAGGCCGGGTAATGCGCAGCAGATCTTGACATTCAGATTCTCCTCGGCGATCACCTGGTGGATGAAGTCATAAGCGCGGCGCGTGCCGAACACCGCGTAGGTTGTCGCGAACGGGACCATGCCTTCCTTGGCCATGCCACCGGCTGCAGCCATCAGCAGTTGCTCGGCCATCCCCATCTGATAGAAGCGGTCGGGGTAGGCCTGCGCGAAGAGGTGCAAGTCGGTGTACTTGGCGAGATCGGCCGTGAGACCGACAACCTCAGGATGACTAGCTGCGTACTCGACCAGGGCCTTGCCGAACGGCGCGGCCTTGACCCGCTGGCCCTCGGACGCGATCGAGGCGATCATTGCAGACGTCGTGAGGCGCGGCTTCTTCACTTCGGCGGTGGCGTTCATGCTGGGGCTCCTTCGGGCTGTACGTAGGGCTGAGACTGGTCGAGGTGCGCGATCGCCTCCTGCCACTCCGGTGGATCGACGCGGATGAAGTGATTTTTCTCGCGCTGCTCGAGGAAGGGCACGCCCTTGCCCATCAGCGTGTCGAACAGGATCACGCGAGGCTTGGCGTCGCTCAGCGCGCGGGCGGCGTCGAAGGCCTCGACGACCGCCGTCAGGTCGTTGCCATTCATGCGTTGCACATGCCAGCCAAAGGCGGCCCACTTGTCGGCCAGCGGCTCGAAGCCCATGACCTTGCCCGAAGGCCCGTCGGCCTGCTGGTTGTTGATGTCCACTAAGCAGATCAGGTTGCCCAGACCATGGTGGGCGGCGCCCATCGCCGCTTCCCAGGTGGAGCCCTCGTCGAGCTCGCCGTCGGACATCGAGTTGTAGACGAAGGCCGGGTTCTTCTTCTGCAACAGCGCGAGCGCCATGCCGACCGCGATTGGCAGGCCATGGCCCAGCGAGCCGCCCGAGATCTCCATGCCCGGCGTGTACGTCGCCATGCCGGACATCGGCAGGCGGCTGTCATCGCTGCCGTAAGTCTCAAGCTCGCTCTCGGGGATGATGCCGACCTCGATCAGCGCGGCGTAAGCCGCAATCGCGTAATGGCCGTGCGACAACAGGAAGCGATCACGTCTTTCCCATTCAGGCTCATCGGGGCGCAGCTTCATCGCGTGGCAGTACGCTACGGCGAGCACATCGGCCCAGCCTAGGGCCTGGCCAATGTAGCCTTGGCCCTGGACCTCTCCCATACGCAGCGCATAGCGTCGAATTCGGTAGGCTCGTTGCGCGAGGGAGGCGAGCGCGGTGTTCGATGTAGTCATCGGATTTCCTTGATTGAGAGTGCGGTAAAAGGGGGTCACTTCAGGATGCTTGCAGGCACGTAGGACACCAGCGCCAGCACGGAAAATGCGACCAGGTAGAACGGGCCCAGTTCGCGTACGGTCTGGCCCACCTTCACCTTGGCGAGCGCGCTTGTGATGAACAGCGTCGTGCCAACCGGCGGCGTGTACAGGCCGATGGCGAGGTTGACAACCATCATGACCCCGAGCTGGGTCATGTCCATGCCGATGCTCTGCGCCATCGGCACGAACACTGGAGTCAGTAGCAGCACGGCGGCGGGCAGGTCGATGAACATGCCGAGGAACAGCATCAGCAGGTTCATCAGCAGGATCACCAGCCACTTGGCGTGGACGTTGGCCTGCACCCACTGCGCCATGCCCTGCGGCATCTGGTCGAAGGTGAGCAGCCAGCCGATTGCGGCCGAGGCCATGATCACCAGCAGCACCACCCCGGTGGCCAGACCGGCGTGCACGATGGCGTCGTTCAGGCGCTTCCAGCCCAGGTCGCGGTAGATCAGTGCCGACACCACCCCCGCATAGAGCGTGGACAGCACTGCCACCTCGGTGGGCGTGGCGATGCCGAAGCGAAGGAAGATGATGATGAGCACCGGCAGCACGATGGCCGGCAGCGCGTAGGCCAGGTGTTTGCGGAAGGCCGGGCCGTCGAACGGCGTGGTATCGCGCGGGAAGTTGCGGCGGCGGCCAACCCACCAGCAACCAGCCATGAAGCCGCCGCACATCAGCAGGCCCGGCAGTACGCCGGCGACGAACAGCGCTGCGATCGACGCGTTGGAGCTCAGCGCAAACAAGATCATCGGGATCGACGGCGGAATCAGGATGTCGATCGTCGCCGCCGACGCCAGCGTGGCTGCCGAGAAGGCTGCCGGATAGCCCAGGCGCTTGTGCCAGGGGATCAGCAGCGACCCGATCGCCGATGCGTCGGCCACGGCCGAGCCCGAGACGCCGCCGAACAGCGTGGAAGACAGCACGCCCACCTGCGCCGGGCCGCCGTGGAAACGGCCAATCAGCGTGGACAGCACGCCGACCAGCGCCTCCCCGAGCTTGCCGCCCATCATGAGCGTCCCGGTGAGCATGAAGAAGGGAATGGCGATCAGCGGGAAGCTTTGCACCTGGGCCACCATCTGCTGGACTAGCAGGTCGAGCGGCACCTTGTCGGAGACGGCCGCCGCGGACATGGCCGCCACCAGCAAGGCGTGGGCAATGGGCATCGCGATCACGGCCGCAGCCATGAAGACGATGAGAATGAGTGCACTCATGGGTGTTCCTTCCAGCTTGGATTACCAATGGGCCGCAGGCACCTGCGGTTCAGCGTCGGCATTGACGGCCGGCGGGGCGAACCAGGCTCGCCAGGCCGACTGCAGGGCCAGTACGGACAGCAGCGCCATGCCGAGCATCACGCACGCATAGGTGATCGACCCGGGCAGCTGCAGGATCGGCGACTTCTCGTCGTGCACCACCTCCAGCATGCGCAGGGTCTGCACTGCGAGCGTGGCGTACAGCCCGGTCACGACGAGCCAGCTGAAGGTCGAGACGAAGCGCTTGGCCGCCGCCGGCAGCGCTTCCATCAAGAAGGTGGTGGCGATATGCGCACCCTGCAGCGCAGCCAGCACGACGCCGGCCATCACCAGCCAGGGGAATAGCAGCTCCGGCACTTCGTTTCCCCACTGCAGGCTGGTTCCCGTGGCGTACCGCAGAACGGTGTTCGCGCACAGGATGACGAAGATCACCAGAGTGGAAAGCCAGAGCACGCCGCGGCAAGCGCTGCCAATGGCACGCTCGATCGCGTTGGGTTCGGATGCAGTCACGGTTGTTTCCTTTCGATCAGGCGGCGTGCCGGGTGATGGCCGGCTCGCCACGGGCGAGTCATCCAGCGCGGGCGGCCGCAATGACCTTCTTCACGTACGGGCCGATCGGCCCGGCCATCCACTTGGCGTCGACCTCGGCGGTAGCTTTCGCGAAGCCCGCCTTGTCCGGCGTGTTGACCTGCACGCCCTTGGACTTCAGGTCGGCCAACAGCTTGTCGTCAGCCTCCTTGGACAGCTTGCGCTGCAGTGCCGTCGCTTCTGTTGCGGCCTCCTGCACAGCCTTTTTGTCGACCTCAGACAGCTTGTCCCAGCTTCGCTTGCTCATCACGAACGGCGTCATCTGGAACTGGTGGTTGGTCAGCGCCAGGTACTTCTGCACCTCGTACAGCTTGCTGGCGTGGAAGTTGACCAGCGGGTTCTCCTGGCCATCGACCACGCCCTGCTGCAATGCCACGTACAGCTCGGCGAACTTGACTTGCTGCGACTCCGCGCCCAGCGCCTTCATGATGTCGACCAGCGTCGCGTCAGGCGGCACACGCATCTTCAGGCCCTTCATGTCCTCGACCTTGACGATTGGGCGCTTGCTGTTGCTCATTTGGCGGATGCCGTTGTCCCAGGCGCCGAGCAGCACCATGCCTTTCTCGGCCGACTTGTCGGCGAGTTCCTTGCCCAAGGGGCCGTCGAGCAGCTTGAAGGCCGCCGCCGCGTTGGCGAACATGAAGGGCATGCCGAAGGCCGCGTATTCGGGCACGGCGTTGGCCACGGCACCCTGTGAGTTGGCCGACAGGTCGAGTGCGCCGGTGCGCAGCGCTGTCACCATGGCCGAGTCATCGCCCAGTTGCGCTGAAGGGGCCACCTGCACCTCGATGCGCCCCCCGCTCTTGGCCTTGAGCACCTCGGCGAACTTGACCGAGGCCTCATGGCGCGGGTTGCCCGGTGCGGCTCCGTGGCCGAGCGTCAGTTTGATAGCCTGCGCTTGGGCAGCCATCGGGACCAGTGCGGCGGCCGCAGTGGCCAGCAGGCTGTAAATGAAAGTCTTGCGTTGCATGATGGTTTGTCTCCTTGGGGTTGGCACTCGTCGTTGCGCGGATCAGTGAATCAACATGCCGCCGTTCACGTCGAGCGTGATCCCGGTGCAGTAGGTGGAAAGGTCGCTGGCCAGGAAGACGCAGGCGCCGCCGATGTCATCGGCGCGGCCGAGACGTGCGAGCGGGATCGTCTCGGCGATCTCAGCCTTCTTCTCTTCGGTGAGCTTGCCCTTGATAATGTCGGTGCCGATCAGGCCCGGTGTGATGCTGTTGATGCGGATTCCGTCGGGGCCGAACTCACGCGCCATCGCGCGCGCCAGGCCGAGCACGCCAGCCTTCGCCGCCGAGTAGTGCGGGCCGCCGAGGATGCCGCCGCCACGCTGCGCCGAGACCGACGAGATACAGACGATCGAGCCGCTCTGCTGCGCCTGCATGGCCGGCAACACGGCCTGCGACATGTACAGCGTGCCGCGCAGGCTCACGTCGAGGATGCGGTCGTAGTCGGCGCCGGTGATGTCGCAAGTCTTCGCCGGCTGCGTGATGCCGGCGTTGTTGACCAGGACGTCGATGCGGCCGAAGGCCTTCAGCACCTCGGCTGCTGCGGCATCGCAGGAGGCCTTGTCGGTCACGTCCGCGACGAGTCCGACGTGACCTGCGCCCAGTTTTTGTGCCGCAACGGCAGGCTCGGTGCGAGCGAGATCGAGCACGACCACGCGGGCGCCATGGGACGCCATCAAACGCGCGGTAGCGAATCCGAGGCCATTGAGGCCGGCACCGCCTGTGATGACGGCAACTTTATCTTTGAGCAGCATGTCTTTCGTCTCCTGTGGAGTGAGGGTTCGGGGAGAACACACACGAGAGACAAGTTCGACGTCGCAGCGCCCTGGGGTCTGATGACCCTCTTTGATGCCTCGGCTAGGACTCAAGGCTTGTCTCGGTGTTGGCGGGATGAATGGTCGTCGCAGCGTTGCATGACAGCAAGCGAAGTGTTTTCAACCTAAGATGACGGTTCGTCATTCAATGGCAGGGTTCACCCATGGCCTCTCTTCCTCCAGTCATCAACCTCCAAGCCTTCGAAGCCGTGGCGCGCCGGCGCAGTTTCACGCTCGCCGCGGCGGAGCTTCACCTCACGGCCTCGGCGATTAGCCACCAGGTTTCACGACTTGAATCGCATCTCGGCGTGCGCCTGTTCGAGCGCAGTGCGCACGGCGTGCGCATCAGCCCCGCCGGTGAGCTGTACCTCTCGCGCGTCGGCGGCGCGCTGTCCGCCATTGCGGCGGCCACGGAGGACCTGAGGCAGGGGGTCAGCAACAGCCTGTACGTTCACTCGGCGCCCAGCATTGCGAGCCTGTGGTTGATGGCGCGCCTGCAAGCTTTTGCGCAGGCGTACCCCGACATCTCGCTGAACCTGTCGGCAGCGCACACGCCGAGCGACTTTGAACTCGGGCAAGCCGATATTGATCTTCGCTACGGGGTGCCGAATTGGCCGGGTCTGGTGGTCGAGCCGCTGTTCGAGGAGCGTGTCGTTCCGCTCGCGAGTCCGGCCTTCATTCAGGAGCATCGCCTGAAGCGGCCCGAGCACCTGCTCGGCGTCAAACTGATTCAGAGCAATGTCAGCGTCGTGCAATGGTCAGACTGGTTCGCAGCTTTCGCCGACAAGCGCGCGCCGGACCACTTTTCGGTGCGCTTCGACCGAGCCCAGATGTCACTCGATGCGGCGATGCAAGGGCTCGGCGTCGCACTCGAAAGCACGACCATCGCCGGCCGACACATCGCAGAGCGCAAGCTGCGGCCGGTGTTCGGCCTCGAAAGGGCCGTCAAGGTGAAAGCGCATTTCGCCGTTTATCCGGCTCGCCATGCCAGCCGACCACCCGTTGAGGCATTCCTTTCGTGGTTGCATGGCGAGGCATCTAAGGGATAGTCGTCGTGCCGCCCGCGAGGACGGCGGCGAAGGGCCGCTCCTCGTCTTCGCGAACTTCGCCTTTGGGTCGAGAGCGACACTGAAGGACCGCTACCTGGCATGACTCGCGACGACCGGTTGTGGGCCATCAGCGGACGCTCAGCCGCTCCTCTTGAAAAAAAGCAGAGGCGTTCGCATGCCGCGCGGCTCTGACGAGCGTCTTACTGGGAAGGCTTAGTACGCATCGGAATGCATAGAAGTGCGGTCAGCAATGCGAGCAGTATGTGAGCCACGTATAGAGGAACGAACGTGTTGTGCCCCAATTCGCCGTTCGATAGCAGCAGCACAGTGATTGCGACACCGAGTACCGATCCGATCTGGCGTGTGGCCTGGTTCACAGCACTGCCGACTGCGTACTGATGACGAGCGCCTGATTCGCGCGCTGTACGACAGCAAGCTCGACTGGGCGCGCAGCGAGGGATACGTGATCACCCTGGCTGAACCGATCAGCTACGCGCAGTTCAGAACCTGCGTAGCGAAGGTCGTTCGCGCCAACCACGTTCAGACAACCGCGCACTGGATGCATGGTCAAAGGATCGTTCCGAACGGGCTGGCGCACATCGCGTCGCCGCCTGGCCCGCCCACCGCATCGGCCTGAACCTGAGCTATCCCCGGAACCTCGAGCAGCTTGCGCTCGTCGGCCGCGCGCTTCGATCCGTGGACGGCCTGGACCTGGCCTACGCGCACCTTGGATCCCTGCCCATTGAGCCGGCCCTCAAGGTCGACATCGTCTACAGACGACCTATGGACGCTCACTGCCGTCGGCTACTGTTTGCTCCGGCTTGCCTGCCGGCGATCAAGGCAACTTTGCCCGGAAGCTTTGTTGAGGTTGACCGGTCTATGGCGCAGGTCAACTACTGGGTGCCGGTGACCCACGCCCGGCTGCGTATTGTCAAGGCACCCCTGGCGCCAGCACCTGCTGCATCGCCAGGCGGATCTGCGGCAGACGCTCCAGCGCCGTGCGCCGGCCACAGTCGACCATGGCCTCGGCCGCCGCAAAGTTGAAGCCTTCGCCCACCGGGATCGGAACGGTCAGCGACAGGTCGGCGCGATCGGCCTGGGCGGCGGCGTCCCACCAGCCCTGCAAGCGCCAGGCACCGCCCATCGCGGCGCGCAGGCCGAACGGGCGACGCAGTCGCTGTTCGAAGCGATCGGCGGCGCGCG
This sequence comes from Variovorax paradoxus, assembly GCF_018614915.1. Lineage (GTDB taxonomy): Bacteria > Pseudomonadota > Gammaproteobacteria > Burkholderiales > Burkholderiaceae_C > Variovorax > Variovorax paradoxus_K. The sequence goes on from NZ_JAGGNU010000033.1 coordinate 12,424, forward strand.
CAGCATCGGGGGGCGCCTCGGGATAGGTGGGTCGGACCAGCGCGGCGAGCCTGAAGCCGCAGCCGCGCGCGGCGAGCAGGTCGACCGGCAGGCGCGACACGACCGCACCGTCGACGAGTACCGAGTCGCCGAGCCGGACCGCGGCGAACACCCCCGGGATCGCCGCCGTGGCCCGTGCCGCCGGCGCCACGGCGCCGCTGTCGAGCACGGCACGCTTGCCCATCGTCAGGTCGGCCGCGACGACCGCGACCGGCAACCGCAACTGCGCAAACGTGGCATCGCCATACAGCTCGCGGGTGAGCGTCGTCATGCGCGATGCGGAGATGAGCGAGGCGCGTGGCAGCCATTGCATGCCCCTGGCGCGCGCGAAGTCCGCGACCACGCGCAGGACGTTCTCGGTCGCCGCGCGCGCGCTGCCGAATCGGGCAAAGGCCAGTGCCGCGGCACCCCCCATGCTCGAGCCGCAAAGGAAGTCGATCGGCAGCCCGTCGCTTTCCAGGACCTCGAGCACCCCCAGGTGCGCCAGCCCGGCAGCCGCGCCCACGCTCATGGCCACGCCCACCTCCCGGCCGCAAAGCCGCCGCACGAGGTGATCGAGGGCCGGCTGGCGCGCCCGCGACCAGTCGCCGCCCGATGCCGCAGCGTCGATCTCGTCGCGCGGCACCGCGTGGCACCAGCGCTGCAGTGCCGCCGCCCCGGAGAGCGCACCCGGGCGCCAGACGACGGGGGCGGCGTGCGTATCCGGGAGGCGGCGCAGATCGTCTGCGGTGACCAGCAACGCGTCATCGGCATCGAGCTCCGCCAGCAACGCCGCGCTGCCGGCCTGGCCGGTACCGAGCAGCAGCACTGCGTCGCTCGGCCCAACGTCCCGCCACCGGCGAATGCGCTGCGCGCCGCTTGCCGCGTCGTCGCGCGACTCGTCGTGCTCGGAGCCGGGCGCGTAGTGCTGCAAACCGCGGGCAAGCGCCGCCAGCAGGATCGGGTCGCCTTCCTCCCCCGTCGGCACCAGCACGACGCGCGGCCGCGCCGCCGGCACCCGGCGCGTCCGCTCGCGAAGGCGCAGCCCCAGCAAGGTCGCGACGTTGCGGAAGAACGCGACCTCCTGCGCCATCGCCTCTAAGAGAACGGGGGCCGAGAGGACCCAGGTTCGCACATCGCGCTGGGCGACGACGTTGGCCGAGACCGGATCGCCGGTCAGCGCCGACAGCTCGCCGAAGCACTGGGGCGGCAACAGCAGCAGCCGCCGGCCACCCCCGGCCAGCTCGACGCGCACAGCGCCGTCGATCAGCCCGAACAGCTCGGCCGACGGCACGCCGGCGCGCAGGATGATGTCGCCCGCTTCGAAGCGACGCGTTTGCAGGTATCGTTCAAGGGAGGCGAGCGCCTCGGACGAAATGCCGGCGAACAGCGGGTGCAGGGCGAGCGCAGGCGTCATCGCGCCAGGCCGGGCACCAGGGCGTGCCGGCGCGCGACGTTCTCGATCGGCAGGGCAATCGGCGCGGCAAGCACGCCGAGCAGCAGGAACCCGCAACCTTCGGCGAGGACTGCGAGCGCCTCGGCCGGAAGCGTCCGGCGGCTGCAAAGGGGCGGCGGTTCGGCGAGCATGGCCGCCAGTATGCCGCGGCGCGAGGGCGCCTCGGTGATCGGGTCGGGCGTGCCGTGAGGCAAAATCGTTCGTCCCATCCCCCACGCGTGCAACCCGCCGGCCTTCGGATTTCCGGCGGTTCGACGGGTGGTCCGCAGCGCGCCCGACACCCATGCCGAAGATCGCCAAATCCGCCATCGTCGTCCCGAGCAAGCTCGACCCCGCCGCGCGGCAAGAGTTCATCGATGCGCTCTACAAGGTGCATTGCGAGGTGTTTGACGGCGTCAGCCGCGACTCGTTCGCGAAGTACGTGGTCGAGTCCCCGGCCGAGCACACCTGGATCAACGTGCACCGCAACCACGCAGGCGAGATCGTCGGCTACTTCGCGCTGCACATCTTCGAGCGTGAACTGGCCGGCAAGGCGAGCGCCATCTTTCGTGCCGAGGCCGGTACGCTGCGCGCTTACCGGGGTGGCAATACCAACACACGCTTCGGCCTCAAGCTCGGCGTGCCTTACCTGCTGCGCTACCCCGGGCGGCGCGTCTACTACCTCGGCTCGCTGGTGCACCCTTCGAGCTATTGCCTGTTTGCCAAGCACTTCGACGTGATCTGGCCGAGCACCCGGCATCCGCCGCCGCCGGCCGTGGTCGACGTCATGGACGAGTTGGCGAACTCGTTCGGCCTCGAGCGCGTGACCTCCGACAACCCGCTTACTCGCCAGGTGCACTGGATCACGCGCGACTCCGAGGTCGAGCGCTACTACTGGCGCCAATGCGACAAGCCCGCGGCGCGCTTCTTCATCGAAGCCAACCCCGGCTACGGCAAAGGCGACGGACTCGTCACCCTCGTCAGGATCGACCGGCACAACCTCTGGCACATGATCTCGACCTTCTTCGCCGAGCGCTACGCGCGGCGCAGGGAGGGATTGACGGCGATGCTGTACCGCCTGCCCATCGGCGGCCAGTTGCTGCGCCCGGCCGAGATCGTCCGGCGCCTCGAAGCGACCGCACTGTTCGGCTCATTCGACGCACCCAGCCTGGCCACGCTGGCACGCAGCGCGCAAATCGTTGCGCTTCCCGCGGGAAGGACCGTCTTTCGTGCCGGCGACCCCGGCGACGAGCTCTACGTGATTGCGCGCGGCGCCGTCTATGTGCTGGCCGATCGCGAGGGCGCAGGCGAAGGCGAAGACGCCATCATCGACGAGCTGGCCAGCGGCGACATGTTCGGCGAGATCGCCATGCTCAGCGGCGAACGGCGCAGTGCCTCGCTGCGCACCGCCACCGCCACGCTGCTCATCCAGATTTCGCGCGCGGCGTTGTTCTCCATCCTCGAAGCGCACCCGAAACTGAGCGAGATCCTCTGGAAGAACTTCGCGGCGCGGCGCTTCGACGACTGCGTGCGTGGCCTGCCGACGTGGAAGACGATGGAGCGCACGGCGCGGCTGGCGGTCGTCGACGCGGGGCAGCACCGGCCGCTGGCCGCCGGCGAGCGCGCCGAGGTGAGCGCCGACGAGCTCTTGCTCGTGCTGCTGGGCACCGTGCAGGTCGAGCAGGTTGGCACATCGACCGTCGTGCGCGCGCCCGCCTTCTTCGATACGAAGCAGGCGATGGCAGTGACGGCCATTGGCGCGGCGCGCATCGTGCGCATCGCGCGTTGATGAACCTCGGATTCAAGGGACTCTGGCCGGGGCCGGCTACAGGTCGTTCTCGGACACGAACAACGATTGCAGCCACAGCGAAATGCCTTGCCATAGGCTCGCGTGCGGCTCGTCGTGCCGCACCTGCGTCTTGCCGCTGTCGTCGCGCAGATGCCATTCGACCGTCTGGCCGTCTTCACCAAGCTGGAGCCGGTACATGCTGGCGAAGGCATCGGCGCGCAGCAGGCCGAGCGCCTGACGCGTGAGCGCCGCGCAGTCGATGGTGACGCCCAACTCGGTGTTCAGCACCGCCGAGCGAAGATCGAGGTTGACCGAGCCCACCACCATCCAGCGCCGGTCCACGCCCACCACCTTGGCGTGCAGGCGCGGCGTGGATTTGCCGAAGACCCCGAAGGTGTTCGACCGCCGCACCAGGTCGGGACCGAACTCGTACACCTGCACGCCCAGCCGCAGCATGTCGGCGCGGTAGCGTGAGTAGGCGCGGTACACCAGAGGTTCGTCGGTGGAGCCGAGCGAGTTGGTGACGATCAACACACGCGTGCCGCGCTTTTGGGCCTCGCCCATCATGCGCAGGCCCACCGGGCCAGGCAGGAAGTAAGGATTGACGATGACCACTTCCTCGCGCCCGGCGGCGATCACGTCGAGCTTGGCGCGCATCGCCGGGCTGGCTTTGTTCGGGTCCACGGGTTGGAGCACCTTGTCGGGCGGGTCGTCGTGCACGCGGGCACTGCCGGCCAGCAGTCGCACCCGGCCCTGCGCGATCTGCACGCGAACCGTGCTCTGGCCCAGGTAGTCCAGCGGTGGCACGTCCGGCGGTGGGCCGGCGATTCTTTTCAGCTGCACGTCAAAGTCGGCGCGCCGCTCGGCGGGTTTGGAGGCGCGTTCCAAAGCGTGCAGCCTCTGCTCCAGCGCCCACACCTGTTCGCTGTTCCAGTAGCGGTCGAAGCTTGCCGACAGCTCGCGCACGACGGTGCCGGCGGAGAGGACGTCGAGGTCGATGAAGTTGGCCTCGCCGTGGCGCGTGAAATATTCGTCGGCGATATTGCGCCCGCCATAGACGGCAAACTGGTTGTCGGCGACGAAGAGCTTGTTGTGCATGCGACGGTTGACGCGCGTGAATTCGTGCAGCGACAGCAGCAAGCGACGGATCGGCGTGCCGTAGCGCTCGGGCAGCGGGTTGAACAGGCGCACTTCGACGTTCGGAAACGCGGCCAGGCCCCGCAGCATGGGGTACAGATCGCCGGCGTGGTAGTCGTCCACCAGCAGCCGCACACGAACGCCGCGCACCGCGGCATCCCGCAGCGCCCTCAGGAAGGCTGCGCCGGCGGTATCGTCATGGATGTGGTAGTACTGCGCGTCGATCGAGCGTGTGGCGGCCTCGGCCAGCGCGAGGCGCGCATCGAAGGCCATTTCGCCGCTCGGCAACAGCATGAAGCCCGAATTGCCACCGGGCGCCTCAGCCAGACTCGCCGCAGCAATGCGCCCGAGAGGCGTGTCGCCGGTATCGGCGATGGCGCTGCTGGCAGGCTGCGCGATGCGCGGCGGCAGCGTTGTGCAGCCGGCGAGCAGCAGTACGAAGAGGGCGGTCAACCAGCGTCTCATGGCTTCAGTTCCGAACCGCATCGCCTGGAAGCGAGCGTTCGCCGCAATTCTGACGCCATCCACAGGGCAGCGGAAGGTCCTGCTTGTCCAAGCAGCCGGCACGCACCCCATGCCGCCCGCGATCTCGAACCCGCGCGCGTCGATTGCCGCACCTATCCTGCGCCGCTGCGGGGTGGTCTCAAACGACGAGATCGGCGCCGTTGCCGAAGGTTTCAACGCCATGGTCCGAGGCCTGCGCGAACGCGAGCCGATCCGCGAGACATTTGGCAGGTACGTCAGCCCCGAAGTGCGCGACGAGATCCTCGCCGGCCGGGTGAGCGGAGCCGGCGTGCAGCGCGACGTGACGATCCTCTTCGCCGACCTGCGCGACTTCACGCCCTGGGTCGAGGCCAGCCCGCCGGCCGAGGTGGTGGCCGATCTGAACGCTTATTCAGTGAGATGGACGCCGCGATTCGCGCGCACGGCGGCTTGGTGCTGCAGTTCATTGGCGATGAGATCGAGGCCGGGTTCGGAGCGCCCATCGAAGACGTACGCCATGCCGATGCCGCCGTGGCCGCGGCACGCGAGATGGGACAGCGCCTCGACGCCTGGAACAGCGTGCGGCGCTCGGCATGCAAGACCGAGTTGCGCCACGGCATAGGCATCCACACCGGCACCGTGATCGCCGGCAACATCGGCAACACTGAACGCATGTCCTACGCACTGGTCGGTGACGCGGTGAACCTCGCGTCGCGCATCCAGGCGCTGAACAAGGATTTCGGCACTCACATGCTGGTCAGTGGAGCGACGCGTGCCAGGCTATCGTCGACTGTCGGACTCGAAGCGCTTCCAGCGGTGCGCGTCAAGGGGCGCAGCGCGGAGGTGGCGGTGTGCGCGATGAGGTGACACGGCGAATGAAGTCTTCACGACCATCACCCTGGCAGCGGCGGGACCGCACATCGGCGTCAGCTCGAAACCCTCTGGCCGAAGACCCGGGAATACCCGCACAGAAAATTCCCAAAACTTGCCTACATTGCTTGTATGCAAGATTACTGTTTGCTTGCATGCAACCAAACACGGAGACCTCCATGCCCCGTTTCGCCAAATCGCTCTTCGGTCAGGTGGTTATCGCGCTGGTGCTCGGCGTGGTGGCTGGCCTGTTCTTTCCCGACTTCGCCGTCAAGCTCAAGCCGCTGGGCGACGGCTTCATCAAGCTGATCAAGATGATCATCCCGGTGCTGGTCTTCTGCGTCGTGGTGCACGGCATCGCCGGCGCGGGCGACCTGAAGCGCGTGGGCCGGGTCGGCGTCAAGTCGCTGATCTACTTCGAGGTGCTGACCACCATCGCGCTGGCCATGGGCCTGGTGCTGGCCTTCGTGTTCAAGCCGGGCGTGGGCATGAACGTCGACCCCGGCGCGCTCGATGCCGCGGCGATGAGCGCCTATGCCTCGAACGCCGACAAGCTCACCAGCGGCGGCACGGTCGACTTCCTCATGAAGCTGATCCCGACCACGGTGGTCAACGCCTTCGCCACCGGCGACGTGCTGCAGGTGCTGCTGTTCGCGGTGCTGTTCGGCTGCGCGCTGGCGCTCCTGGGCGATCGCGGCAAGCCGGTGGCCACGGTGGTGGACGCGCTCTCGCTGGTGCTGTTCAAGATCATGGGCATCATCATCAAGCTGGCGCCGCTGGGCGTGCTGGGCGCCATCGCCTTCACGGTCGGCAAGTACGGCATCGGCTCGCTCAAGCAGCTGGGCATGCTGGTGGCGTTGTTCTACGCCTCGGTGATCGTCTTCGTGTTCGTGGTGCTGGGCTTCGTGATGAAGATCTCCGGCTTCAGCCTGATCAAGCTGCTGCGCTACCTGCGCGAGGAGCTGACCATCGTGTTCGCCACCACCTCGTCCGACAGCGTGCTGCCGCAGATCATGGCCAAGCTGCGCCACATGGGCATCCGCGACTCGACCGTCGGCCTGGTGATCCCGACCGGCTACTCCTTCAATCTCGACGCCTTCTCGATCTACATCACGCTGGCGGCCGTGTTCATCGCGCAGGCGACGAACACGCCGATCTCGATGTCCGACCTCCTGACCATCCTGGCGATCGCCCTGGTCACGTCCAAGGGCGCGCACGGCGTGCCGGGCTCGGCCATCGTGGTGCTGGCCGCCACGCTGCACGCGATTCCGGCGATCCCGGCGATCGGACTGGTGCTGGTGCTCTCGGTCGACTGGTTCATGGGCATCGCGCGCGCCCTCGGCAACCTGATCGGCAACTGCGTCGCCACCGTCGCGATCGCGGCCTGGGAAGGCGACATCGACCGCGAGCGCGCCCATGCAGTGCTGAACGGCACCCACTCGCCGGAAGACGAACCGCTGGCCGAGCCCGACTCCCCCGTCGCCGCTGCGCAGGCCGCGCAGGCTGTTCACTAATGACCGATGTCACGCCGACCACGATCGCCGAGCGCGTGGTCGAGGCCATCCTGGCGCAGAAGCTCGCGCCCGGCGAGCGGCTCGGCGAGCAGAAGCTGGCGGAGAACTTCGGCGTCAGCCGCACCATGGTGCGCGAGGCGCTGATGCAGCTGCAGGCGCGCGGCTTCGTCGAGGTGCAGTCGCGGCGCGGCTGGTACGTGGTGGAACCCTCGGCCGAGGAGGCCCGCGATGCCTTCGCCGCCCGCCGCATCGTCGAGGCCGGCATCCTGGCCGAAGCGGGCCGGCCGCTTTCGAAGGTGATCCGCAAGCTGCGCGAGCACATCGCCGACGAGAAGCGCGCCATCGCCGGCGCCGACGCCGCGACGCGCGCCTTCCTGCTGGCCGACTTCCACGTCTGCCTGGCCGACCAGATGGGCCACCGCCTGCTGGTCGACGTGCTGCGCGATCTCACGGCCCGCACCACGCTCGCGGCCACGCTGTTCCAGTCCAAGCACGAGGCCGGGCAGTCCTGCGCCGAGCATGCGGCGATCGTGGCCGCGCTCGAGGCCGGCGATACGCGGCGTGCACGGCAGCTGATGCTCGATCACATCGGCAACGTCGAAGAGGCGCTGCAGGTCGACGGTGAGGCTGCGCCGGCCGCCGGCGAACGCCTGCGCGCGACCCTGTCGCCGCTGGCGCTGCCACGCGCCTCGCGCTGACAGGGAAGCCTGGGGCAGGTCGGCTACAGTCGCCTGCCTATGAATTCACCCGAACTCCAGCGCGGCGTCTTCCTGTGCCTGCTGGCGATTGTCACGGTCGCCTTCTTCGGCGTGCTGATGCCCTTCTTCGGCGCCGTGCTCTGGGGCGTGGCACTCGCCATTCTCTTCACGCCGCTCTACAAGCGGCTGCTGCGGACGATGCCCAAGCGGCGCAACCTCGCTGCGCTGGCCACGCTCACGATCTGCCTGGTGATCGTGATCATCCCGGTCTCGATGGTCACGGCCTCGCTGGTGCAGGAGGTGTCGCTGGTGACGCAGAAGATCCGCTCGGGCGAGATCAGCTTCGTGCGCTACTTCCAGCAGATCGTCGCCGCCCTTCCGCAATGGCTCCTGAACCTGCTCGACCGCTTCGGCCTCGGCAACATGGAGGCGCTGCTGGCCAGGATCTCGCAGGGCGCGGCCCAGGGCAGCCAGGCGATCGCGGCGCAGGCGGTGAACATCGGGCAGAACACCTTCGAGTTCCTGGTCAGCTTCTTCGTCATGCTGTACCTGCTGTACTTCCTGCTGCGCGATGGCACCGAGCTGTCGAAGACGGTGCGCGAGGCCTTGCCGATGGCGCGGCCGCACACGCACTACCTGCTCAACAAGTTCACCACCGTGATCCGCGCCACCATCAAGGGCAACGTGGCGGTCGCGATCGTCCAGGGTGCGCTGGGCGGGCTCGCGTTCTGGTTCCTGGACGTGCAGGGCGCGCTGCTGTGGGCCGTTCTGATGGCTTTTCTTTCGCTGCTGCCGGCGGTGGGCGCGGCGCTGATCTGGCTGCCGGTGGCGCTCTATTTCCTCGCCACCGGCGAGATCTGGCAGGGCGTGTTCCTGGTCGTCTTCGGCGTCGTCGTGATCGGGCTGGTCGACAACGTGCTGCGGCCGGTGCTGGTGGGCAAGGACACCCAGATGCCCGACTACATCGTGCTGATGTCCACCATCGGCGGCATGGCGCTGTTCGGCGTCAACGGCTTCGTGATCGGGCCAGTGATCGCGGCGCTGTTCATGGCGGCCTGGGACCTGTTCGCCTCGTCGAACGAGTACCGGGACGAGCCGCCGGTCTGAGTCGGGGCGCCGCGCTTCGCCCGCTGCACGCGCATTTCGCGCGCGCCTTCCTGCATTCCGTCGCATCGCGCTGGGCAAGGCCCGGCGCCTGCGCGATCGTCCGGGCCTCCACTTCCAACGAGGTCCCCATGCCGTCTTCTCTCCTGCCCCGCCCCGGCGCGCGCATCCTGTGCGCCGCCGCCCTGCTCGCCCCGCTGGGCGCGCTCGCCGCCGACCTGCAGCTGAACGTCGTCGACGGGCCGGCCGCAGAGGCCACGCTCTACGTCGCGCTCTACGACAGCGCCGAAGGCTTTGCCGGCAGCAAGGCGCTGGCCGCCCAGACGGTGCCGATGCGCGCCGGCGCGGCCCGGCTCGCCTTTGCCGGCCTGGCGCCCGGACGCTATGCGCTGCGGGTGTTCGCGGACGAGAACGGCAACGGCAAGCTCGACACCAATCCGATGGGCCTGCCCGTCGAGCGCTACGGCTTCTCGAACGATGCCAAGGGCAACCGTGGCGCGCCCGGCTTCGATGCCGCGGCGTTCAGCGTCGATGCCGACCTGAAGACGGTCGTCCACCTGCGTTGAGGCCGCCATGCAAAGACGCGAACTCCTGCGCCTCCTCGCAGCGGCCGGCGCGACACCGCTGCTGAGCTCCCTCGCGCAGGCCGCCGACAGCGGCGGCTGGCAGGCCGACTTCGAAGCCTCCGACGCAGCGTGGAAGATCGGCTTCGCCGCCCCGCCGGCCGACCTGCCCCTCGCACGCGCCGCGGTGCGCGGGCGCTTTCCCGATGCGGTGGCCGGCACCCTCTATCGCAATGGCCCGGCGGGCCATGCGCTCGGCGGCGAGCGCTACCACCACTGGTTCGACGGCGACGGCATGGTGCAGCGCTTCGTCATCGAAGGCACGCAGGTCCACCACCAGGGCCGCTACGTCGCGACACCCAAGCGCGTGGCCGAAGTACGCGCCGGCCGCCGGCTGACCGAGGCTTTCGGCACCATTCCGCCCGGCGTCGAGCCCCCCGACTCGCCCGACAGCATCAACGTCGCCAACATCAGCGTGCTCCCGCTGGCGGGCGAGGTGCTCGCGCTGTGGGAGGGCGGATCGGCCACGCGCCTCGACGCACGCACGCTGGCCACCCTCGGCGTGAAGACCTGGCGCCCCGACCTTGCCGGCATGCCCTTCTCGGCCCATCCCAAGGTGGACCCGGACGGCACCGTATGGAATTTCGGCGTGGGCGCCGGCCGGGGGCTGCTGGCGCTGTACGAGATCGCGCCCGAGGGCGCACTGCGCCGCGCGGCTGCAGTGCCGGTGGCCGATCTGCCGATGGTCCACGACTTCGCCGTGACCGAGCGGCACCTGGTCTTCCTGATGCCGCCGCTGGTCTACGATGCCAAGCGCAAAGAGGCCGGCGCGAACTTCCTGGACGCCCACGTGTGGCGACCCGAACTCGGCATGCGCGCCTTGGTCGTCGACAAGAAGGACTGGGACCGGCGCCAGCTGCTGACGCTGCCGGCCGGCTTCCTGTTCCACGTCGGCAATGCGTGGGAAGAAGAGACGCGGCGCGGCACGCGGATCCACATCGACTATGTGCGCTCGGAGAACGCGAGCGCGGTGTTCACTACCAACCGCGAGCTGATGCGGGGACGCCGCGTGAAGAGCACCGACCCTCGCCTGACCGTCGCCACGCTGCAGCTCGGAAGCGGCGAGGCCACGCAGACGGTGCTCGAGCTGGATGCCGAGTTCCCGCGCATCGACCCGCGCCGCGTCGGCCTGCGGCATCGCAGCGTGGTGCATGCGACAGAAGGCATGCGAGACCCGCCCGGCTTCGGCGCCATCGCGCGCACCGACGTCGAAACGGGCCGCAGCCAGCGCTTCGCCTACGGCGCCAACGCGATCGTGGAGGAACACCTGTTCGTGCCCGACGGCACGGGCCCGGGCTGGGTCCTCGGCACCGTGCTCGATACGGCAAGGAAGCGAACGCTGCTGTCCTGCTTCGCGGCCGACCGGCTGGCCGCCGGACCGGTGGCACAGGCGTCGCTGCCCTACGCCTTGCCGCTCGGGCTGCACGGCGCCTTCGTGCCGGCCTGAAGGAGTTCGGGGCCCATCATTTGCCGGTACCAGGCATGGAAGTGCCACATGCCGTCTTCCAGCGGCGACTGGTAGGGCCCCACGTCCGAGACGCCGCGTTCGAGCAGCGCGCGGCGGCCCGCATCCATGCGCTCGCCGATCTCGTCGTCTTCCCTGGCGGTCTCCATGTAGGCGGCGCGATGCGCCCGGACGAACGCGGGCTCGAAGGCGGCGATCTCCTCCGGGTAGTAGAACTCGACCACGTTGACGGTGTCCTGCGGCCCCTTCGGATAGAGCGTGGACAGCACCAGCACGTGCGGATACAGCTCGATCATGTGGGTCGGGAAATAGGTCACCCACACCGCGCCGAAGTCGGGCGCGGCGCCGGTGCGGTAATCCAGCAGGCGTTCGTGCCAGGCGCGGTAGACCTCAGAGCCGGGCTGGCCGAGCGATTGGTGCACGCCGACCTGCTGCATGCTGTACCAGTCGGCGAAGTCCCAGTGCAGCTCGCTGCAGCTGACGAAGGCGCCGAGCCCCGGGTGGAAGGGCGCGACGTGGTAGTCCTCCAGGTACACCTCGATGAAGGTCTTCCAGTTGTAGTTGCACTGGTGGACCTCGACGTGGTCGAGCACGTAGTCCGAGAAATCGAACTCCGGCCGCGCGAACAGCGGCGCCAGGTCTTCCGCCGGATCGCGCGCGCCCTCGAACAGCAGGCCGTGGCAGTTGCGCAGCGCAAAGCGCTGCAGGTTCTTGCACGGCTTCTGCTCGAACTGCGGCGCGCCCAGCAGCTCGCCGCGGTCGTCGTAGGTCCACCGGTGCAGCGGGCAGACGATGTGGCCGCCGGTGGAAACCAGGTTTCCACTCGGGTTGGCGAGCCCGCGCACGTCGCCGGTCTCGCCGCCGAGGATCAGCGCCTGTCGGTGCCGGCAGACGTTGGACATCAGCGCCACGCCCTCGGCATTGCGCACCAGCACGCGGCCTCCGCCCTCCTGTGCGAGACGGCGCCAGTCGCCGGGTTGCGGGACGCTCTTCTCGTACCCGACGTAACGGGCCGAGCGGTCGAAGATCAGTTCCTGCTCGCGCGCGAACAGGGCTTGATCGAAGTAGGCGCCGACGGGCAGCTGCGTGGACGCCGGCAGAACATGCGAGAGGCGTGCGACATCGTTCAATCGGATTCTCCAAGGCATGACGGGACGCGCCGGGCCAAGCCGGCGGCGGCGCATCGCGGGAATGGATCAGGAATCGGCCAGCAGGCGGACGATTCGCGTGTCGAGCGGGAGCTTGGGACAGGTGCTGCACTTCTCGCCGTCGCGGCGGCGGAAGTGGTGGCAGCACACCTTGCGCTCGAGCGCCAGCGCGCGAGTGCCGTCGCGCGCGCGGTAGGCGAAGAAGCCGCAGCCGCCGCCGATGCCGAGCCGCGCGAGCCAGGCCGAGCCCAGTGCGCAGACTTCCTTGTCGCTCCACGTGGACGCATGACGATGCACCAGCAACAAGGCGCCGAGCACGCATTCGGCCTGCAGCCGATCGGCCGCACGCGCATGCAGCGCCACGCAGCGCGAGAGCGCCGCGCGCATGGGATCGCAGAACGCGCGCAGTTCGGCGCAGGCGCCATCCATGCGCGCCGGCAGGCTCCCCTTGGCCGGCGCATGGACGGGCAGCCGGAAGCCGCGCGGGAAGCCCTCGGCCACCGGCTGCACGAGCCCGGCGAGCCGCGGAACATGCGTGTCCAGATGCGCGGCGACCACGCTCAGATAGATCGGCTGCCAGATGGCCAGCCCCCAGCAGCGCAGCGCCAGGTAGTGCGCACCGGCCTCGGGGTAGGCCTCGGCCCAGTGGCGGCAAAGCGCGCGCAGGCCGGTCTCGTCCTCCGGATGCAATGCGCCGGGCAAGGCTTCGCCGCCCTGCACGCCGCACAGTCCGGGAACGAGCTGCTGCGCCAGGCACAGCACGCGGGCGAGGTCCGCATCGGGCTGCACGGCCGACACCCGCATGCCGAGGCTCACGCCACGCTTTCCGCCACGGCGCGGGCGTCGGCCGGCGCCGCCGCGCGGCGGAACTTCGCGATCGGGTTCGCGAGATGGCCCGCCATCTTGAGGCTGGAGGCCGGATCGGCCAGGTTCACCATCTGCACGTTGTTGCCGAGCTGCAGGCGGTTCAGGCAGGAGTGCAGGAACTCGGGCACGAACATGTCGTAGTGCGCGTACTTGGCGGCCCGCTCCGGGTGCGCATCCTGGTAGTCGTGCACGCAGTCGGCCACGGCGCGCCAGAAATCGTCTTCCTCGCAGCAGCCGTTCTCCACCAGCACCTGGTTGACGTGGCGCAGCACGCCGTCGAAGACGTCGATGAAGATGCCGAGCAGCTTGAAGTGGTCCGGCACGTCCACGGCGATGCGGTCGACGCGCTCGGGCAGGTGCGCCTTGGCTGCGATGTCGAGGATGGCGCACTCCTCGGCGATGTCCTTCATGATGGCGCGCACCGGCACGTGGCCATCGAGCACCAGGATCAGGTTCTCGCCGTGCGGCATGAACGTGAGATCGTGCGCGTAGAAGCAATGCAGGAGCGGCGTCAGGTAGGCCTGCAGGTAGCGGTGCAGCCAGGCCACGGTGCCGAGCCCGGAGCGGCGGATCAGCTCCGGCAGGAGCGCGTGGCCGTCCTTGTCGACGTGCAGCAGCGCGGCCATGGTCATCAGGCGCTCGCCCGGCGCGAGCAGCGGCAGCGGGCTCTCGCGCCACAGCGCAGAGAACATCTTCTTGTAGGGCGTGTCGGCCGGGATCGCGGCTTCGTAGTAGTGGTTGCGGAATCCCATCGACGCGACTTCCTGCAGGATGGTGAATCCGTTCGCGCGCAGGAATTCGTCGCCCGACACCAGCGCCTTGATGAACTCGTTGATGGCCGGCGTGCCCGACATGTAGTAAGGCGAGAGGCCGCGCATGAAGCCCATGTTGAGGATCGACAGCGAGGTCTTCACGTAGCGCCTGGAACGGTCGCTGGTGTTGAAGAAGGTGCGGATCGACTGCTGCGCGAGGTAGCGGTCGTCGCCGTAGTCCAGGCAGATGATCTTGCGCCGCGCCACGTAGCCGGCGAAGGCGATCGACAGCTTGTTGAACCATTGCCACGGATGCGCCGGCATGAAGTAGTAGTCGGCCGCCTCGACGCCCAGCTCGCGCAGCCGGGCGCTGAAGCGCCCGAGCGTCTCGGCGCCCAGCTCCTCGGCCAGCAGTTGCTCGTAGCTCAGCGTCGAGATGCTGGCGAAGGCGGCGTTGTCCTTGTGCACGGCCAGCCAGACCACGCGGATCTCGGAGCCGGCCTCGGGCGCATAGGCGCGGTAGTCGACGGCATTGAAGCCCAGCCGCCCGTTGTTGGCGACGAAGCCCGGATGGCCTTCGGTCATGCCGACCTCGATGGTCTGGAAGTCGGTGGCCTCGGCGAGCTGGGCGCTGCTGGGCGCATCGGCCTTCATGCGCTTGTAGGCGCTGCCGAACAAGGTGCTGCTGATCTCGTCGAGGTAGATCGGCAGCAGTTCCTCGCGGATCCCCAGGCGCTGGCGGCATTCGATGATGAACTGCAGCGCGTCCAGCGGCGCTTCGGTGCCGTCGACCAGCTTGCGGATCGAGGCCGGCAGGATGTGCCAGTGGCGCAGCGCCAGGCGCTGCGCTTCGAACAGGTAGCGCACGGCGCCGTCGTCAGACAGCAGCTGGTAGTGCGCGAAGCCGCCGGTCGTCGGGCTCAGCTGCTCCGGCTCGACGATCAGCTCGTGCGCATATTCGGCGATCGCCTTGCGCAGCAGCAGGCGGTTGGCCTCGGCCCAGGCTTCCGGCGTCAGGTGGGCGGCGGCCTCGGCCGGGTGTTGCGAGAGCTGGTTCACGAGGGTGAGGTTCATGGATGGATTTCCTCCAGGGTGGCGGCCGTGGCCTGTTCAAAATCTCGCCGGGTGCAGAAGGCGAGGCTGGCGATCTTCTCGGTGAAGACGACGTCGCGGTCGTAGACGAAGCCTGCCGACCGGTTGAGTGCATGGATCCTGTGGTTGGTGGCGTCCGGCTCCACCACGATGCGCCGAGCGCCCAGGTGCGCGAACATGAAGCGCATCAGCGCGTGGAACACGGCGCGCGTGAAGCCGGGAATGCGCACCTCCGACGGCCCGACGAAGACGTGCATGCCCAGGTCGCCGGCACGCACTTCGTAGAAGCGCCGGATGCGGTCGTGCGCGGGGTCGTAGCACTCGGCCAGGAAGGCCGGCCGTCCCTCGTGCAGGCCGATGTAGGCAGTGGCGTGGCCGGACTCCATCATGCGCTGGTAGGCCTGCCGGACTTCGTCCACGCTCTTGTCCTGCATCAGCCAGAAGGCGGCGCGCTCCTGCGTGAACCAGCGGTGCAGCATCGCGACGTCGTCGGGAATGCGCAGCAGCCGGAACACGAAGCCCTGCGCGTCGCGGTACGCTGCCAGCGCGGCTTCGGCGCGGCGGTGGATGGTCTCAGCTGGCATGGGCCGGCGCCTCCAGTTCGGCGGTGTCCGCGGCCACGTGGCCGGCGCTGGGCACTTTGAGAATCAGGCGATCGAGCAGCGCGGTCAGCACGAAGCCGCAGGCCGCCAGCACGAAAGGCACATGCAGCCCGTAGCGCTCCACGATGGCGCCGGCCGCAAAGGAGGACAGCAGCACGCCCAGGTTCTGGAAGAAGTTGGTGATGCTGTAGTCGTGCGCATAGCGCCCGGGCGTCGACAGCCGGAACAGGTTGACCTCGAGCTTGACGATGATCTGGAACAGCGCCCAGCCATACAGCACGCGGCCCAGCACGATGAGCCAAGGCTCGGGCGCCGCGTGCAGCAGCAGGCCCACGGTGCCCAGCAGCAGGTTGCCGACGGTGTGGTCGGGCAGTTGTCCGCCGCGCGCGCGGATGCGGGCATGCAGGCGCAGCGCGACGATGGCGACCACGCCGGGGATGGCGAAGGCCATGCCCGAGAGAAGCTCGCTGTCGTGGCCCGACACCTTCTGCCAGTAGACCGAGAAGAAGGGCCGGATCAGGTAGGCGCTGAAGTCGAACAGCAGCATCACCAGTGCCAGCCGCAGGATCGGCAGGCGCTCGACCAGGCGCGGGCGGCGCGGCGCGGCCTCGGCCGCCTCTGCATGCTCGCCGCTGTTGACGCGCACGATCTTGCCGCTCCTGATCAGGTACATACAGACCGCCATCTGGAAGAAGTCGCCGGCGGCCATGGCGTAGATGCTGGCGCGCGGGCCCCAGGCCTCGAGCACGAGGCCGCCGGCCACGGCGCCGAAGATGGCGCCGAAGTGCACCACTACCGACAGCACGCCGATGGTGGCTGCGTGCTGCTCCTTGGGCGTGAGCCGCATCATGTACGGGTACATCAGCAGGTAGCTGCTCTTGCACATGAACATCAGCATCGAGAGCACCCAGTACGTTTCGACGTTGGGCGCCCAGTCGCTCAGCAGGCTGAAGCTGCCGGCGGCGAACTGCGTGTAGACCAGCAGGTGGAGCGGCTCGACGCGGCGCGCCACCCGCGCCCAGATCGGCAGCGTGCACATCACGGCGATCGAGATGGCCGCGACGTACGCGCCCACGTGGACCGCGCTGTCCAGCCCGTAGCGCTCGCTGAAGAACTGCGGATAGAAGGGAATCAGGATCGCATCGCTGATGACGGCCAGCACCGTCATCGTGATGATGTAGTTTCGCAGGTTCATGGGGTCCTGTGTCAGAGCCTGACGAAATCGGCATCGGTCGGGATCGCGAAGTCCTGCAGCGCGATGCGGCGCTCGATGCGGTAGTGCTCCACGCCCGTCAGCTCGCGCAGGATGAGCGAGTTGCGCCAGCAGCTCATGCCGAGGTCCTGGTTGGTCATGCCGTGGGTGTGCTGGCCGGCGTTCTGGACGAAGATCTCGTTGCCGTTGAAGTCCGCCGCGTAGTTGCGTGCCAGCCGGTAGCGGCCCTTGTCGTCCCAGCGCAGGCGATGGCGGATGCCATCGATGAAGGGCGGGATGTTCTCGCGGTAGCCGGTGGCGAAGACCAGGCCCTCGGTGCTGTGCGCATAGCGCGCCTCGCAGTCGAGCTGGCGGAACTCGATCCGGTAGTTGCCGCCGGCAGCGTCGTAGCGGCAGTCCTGCAGCTCGCAGTTGGTGATGAGGTGCGTGCGCAGCCGTCCGCGCGTGCGGCGGTCGTCGAGCAGGTCGTAGATCTGGTTGATCAGGCTGGCGTTGACGCCCTTGTAGAGGCTGTCCTGGGTGCGGACGATGCGCTCCTTCTTCTCCTCGTCGAGCTCGTAGAAGTAGTCGATGTAGTCCGGCGAGAACATCTCCAGCGTGAGCTTGGTGGTCTCCATCTGGAAGAAGCGCGGCGAGCGCGTGATCCAGGTCAGGCTGTAGTCGTGCGCGTCGGCTTCCTTCAGCAGGTCGTGGTAGACCTCCGCCGCGCTCTGGCCGCTGCCGACGATGGTGATGGAGCGTTTCTGCTGCAGCTGCGCCTTGCTCTCGATGTAGTCGGCGGTGTGCAGATAGCGGTGTTCGCCCGGCTTGCAGCACTGCGGGAACTGCGGCTTGGAGCCCACGCCCAGCACCAGCTTGCGGCCGCGCAGCACGAAGGGCTCGCGCTCGGGCCCGCGCACCCCGGTGACCACGTAGCAGTTGCGCTCGGCGTCGTGCACGACTTCCTGCACCTCGTGCTCGAAGCGCACGTTGCGAAGGCGCGCCGCGGCCCACCGGCAGTAGCGGTTGTACTCGGCGCGCGTCAGATAGAAGCTCTCGCGGAAGTAGTACGAGTAGATCTTCCCTTCTTCCTTGCAGTAGTTGAGGAAGCTGAAGCAGCTCTTCGGGTCCGCCAGGCTCACGAGGTCGGCCAGGAAGGGGTTCTGCAGCGTGGTGTTGTCGATCAGCATGCCCGGATGCCAGCTGAACTCCGCGTTGCGCTCGAGGAAGATGCCGTCGATGCCGTCGATCGGCTGCGCCAGGCAGGCCAGGCTCAGGTTGAAGGGCCCGAGCCCGATCCCGATGAATTCATGAATCTCTTGTCTCATCGCACGACATCTCCTGTTTCTCCTACCACTGGTAGGTGAAGGTTGCGCTCACGTTGCGCGCGTCGCCCCAGTAGCAGTACTCCTGGCTCAGGCACGACGCCACGTAGCTCTTGTTGAAAAGGTTGTTGGCGGCGAGGCGCAGGTTGGAGCCCTTGAGCGAAGGGCTCAGGCGCCCGAGGTCGACGCGCAGCATCAGGTCCACCAGCAGGTACGAGGGCACCTTCAAGGTGTTGGCGTTGTCGACCCAGCTGGTGCCGACGTAGCGCACGCCGCCGCCCACCGTGTAGCCGGGTGCGAAGTTCCAGTCGCTCCACACCGAGGCCATGTGGCGCGGCGCCTGGAAAGGCGTGCGGCCGGTGAAGCCGTCGGGCGATTCGACGTACTTCATGTCGGTGAAGGTGTAGCTCGCCAGCAGCGACACGTCGCGCGTCAGCTGCGAACGCGCCTCCAGCTCCAGCCCGCGCGAGCGCACCTTGCCGGCGGCCTCGTAGTAGAAGGCGCCCACGGGACGCGTGGCGACGTTCTTCTGCTCCAGGTCGTACACGGCTGCGGAGAGCAGCGTGCTGGAGCCCTTGGGCTGGTAGCGAACGCCGGCCTCCAGCTGCTTGGTCTCCGCCGGCGGCAGCAGATTGCCCTGCCGGTCGTTGCGCAGGCTCGGATTGAAGCCGTCCGAATAGCCCACGTAAGGCGCGATGCCGTTGTCGAACAGGTAGACGGCGCCCAGGCGCTTGGTGAACTTGGAGCCGCTCCATCGCGCCGGGCTGTCGGTGCCCATCTGGTTCGATGCACTGGCATGGTCCTGGCGGCCGCCCAGCGTGACGCGCCAGCGGCCGAGCGCGATCTGGTCCTGCAGGTAGAGGCCGGTCTGTTCCAGGCGGCGGTCGATCGGCGTGCTCGTCACGTCGCTGAGACCAGGGAAGCCGTAGGCCGGCGCGAACACGTTGATCGGCAAGGCCGCGCCCGACTCCCAGCTGCCGTCGACGTGGCGCTTCTGGTAGTCGAGGCCGGCCAGCAGCGTGTGCTCGAGCGCGCCGGTCTGGAAGCGTGCCTCGATCTGGTTGTCGACCGTGTGGCCGCGCGAGGATTCGCGGGCGCCGGCGTAGTAGCGCGTCAGCTCGTCGGCGCTCGCCCAGCCGTAGCCGTAGACCTGGCGCAGCGTGGTGTCGGCCGAGACGTAGCGGAAGTTCTGCCGGAACTTCAGACTGTCGCTGAAGGCATGCTCGAACTGGTAGCCGACGAAGCGCTGGGTGCGGTGGTATTTCTCGATGCTCGGATCGCCATCGAAGAAGTAGCGCGAGATCCGCCGTCCGTTGTGGTTCGCGTTGATGCTGCCGTCGGCCGGCACGCCGCTGTGGTAGCTGCCCTCGGGGTCGTCCTGCAGGTAGGCCTGCAGCAAGAGGCGCGTGTCCTTCGAGGGCTTGATCAGCAGCGAGGGCGCGATGGCCTGCCGCTCTTCCTTCACGTGGTCGAACTGCGAGTCCAGCTTGCGTGCGAGACCGGTCACGCGGAACGCTGCGACGCCATTGGCATCGATCGGCCCGGTGAGATCGACCGCGCCTTCCACGCGGTTGCGGTTGCCGACGGTGAGCTGCACTTCGCGCTGCGGCTCGAACTGCGGCGTCATGCTGGTCAGGGCCACGAGCCCGCCCGGCGAGGCGCGCCCGTAGAGCACCGAGGCCGGCCCTCTCACGACGTCGATGCGCTCGAGGAAGTACGGATCGACCTGCATCGATGTGTAGCTGCCCTGGTCGCTCAGCATGCGCAGCCCGTCGAGCAAGGTGCTGTCGACGCTGCTGTCCTTGAAGCCGCGCAGGGCCACGTAGTCGTAGCGGTTGGAAGAGCCCACCAGCCCGGTGAAGGCGCCGGGCGTGTAGTTCAGCGCCTCGGAGATGCCGCGCGGCTTCTGGTCTTCGAGCTGCTGCTTGGTCAGCACCGAGATGGATTGGGGCGTCTCGACGATGGGCGTATCGGTCTTGGAGCCCGCTGCGCTGCGCTTCGCGACGTAGCCACTCACGCCCGATGCGCCCTCCTGTTCGGCGCTGGCGCTCACTGTCACCACCGGCAATCCGGCGCCCTCCGATGCCGTGGCAGCCTTGACGACGACGGCATTGCCGTCGATGGCCGCCGCCAGTCCGCTGCCGGCCAGCAGGCGGTCCAGCGCCTGCCGGGGCGTGAAGCGGCCGGAGACCGCGGGCGCCGTCTTGCCGGCCACCAGCGCGGCCGGCACCATCAGTTCGAGCCGCGTCTGCCGCGCCAGATCGTTGAGTGCCTGCGCCAGCGGCTGCGCCGCGATCTGGATCGGCACGGGGGTGGAGGACAGCTCGCTGCCGGCGGTCGGGACCGATTGCCCTGATTGCGAATAGGCGGCATTGCCGGCAAAGGCCAGCATCAGGTACAGGGCCAGCGGGGCGAGCGGGAAGCGGGGGCGGGGCATGCGTCTTGTTTTCCGGGAAGTTGAATAAGAATCCTTCCCATGTAGACGCGCCGCCTTGGCAAAACCCCAGGTGGGGCCGAAGAAATTTTTTTGCTTGCCGGCCTACTTGCCGGGGACGATCTCCGTCACGCCGTCGTGCTCGCGCAGTCGCACCGGCAGCACCTGCGGCAGCGCGCGCGAGAAGTTGTCGAGCCGGCGCGGATCGAAGGTGCCAGTGACGCGCAGCGCGGCCACGGCCGGGTCACGCACGACCAGGTTCGTGGGGCCGTAGCGCTCGAACTCGGCCAGCGCCTCTGCCAGCGACGCGTTGTCGAAGCTGACGCGGCTGTCGCGCCAGGGCGCGATGCCGGCGACGGGCACGGCCGACACGGCACCGAGCACGCCCGCCGCATCGCCGGCAATCTGCTGGCCGGCCCGGAGTTCCACCACAGCACCGCCAGCGCCGGCGACGCGCACGCGGCCCTCCTCCACCGCCACGCGCACCTTCTCGTTGCCAGGGACGCCGGGCGTGTGGCGCACCGAGAAACGGGTGCCGACGACCGTGATGCTGAGCGGCCCGGCCCGGACGTCGAAGGGTCGCGAGGGATCGGCCGCGACCTGCAGCACGGCCTGGCCCTCGGGCAGGCGCAGCTCGCGGCGCCGGCGATGGAAGATCACCTCGGCGCGGCTTGCGGTGTCGAGCTGCAGCTGCGTGTGGTCGGGCAAGCCGAGCGCCAGTTGCTGGCCACGCGCGGTCGCGTAGCTCTGGACGAACACGGGCTGCTGCTGCCATTGGCTCCAGGCCAGGTAGCCGCCGCCCACCAGGAGCACCAGCGCAACGGCCGCGCCGCGCAGCGCCAGGGCGGCCAGCCACCCGCCGCGCCGAGGCGAAGGCGCCTCAGCCGCGGCCTTGTCGCGCGCCAGCTTCTTCTGCAAGCCGCGCACGCCATGCGCCGGCAGCGCATCGAGCGCGCGCCAGTCGCGCTGCCAGCGCGCGAAAGCCCTGCCGTGGGCCGCATCCGCAGCCAGCCAAGCCTGGAACGAGGCTTCATCGGCGGCCGTGAAGCTCCCGCCACTGCGGCGCACGAGCCAGTCCAGGGCCGTGCTTTCGGACTCTGCGGATGACGCGGCTGGCGATTCGGCTGGCGGCTGTGTGGTCATGGCGCAGTATTCGGCTCCTTCATGTAGACGCACGAGCGCCACCAAACCCTAGGTCCGGTCATCGAGCATCCCGGCAGCGCCGACAGGCCTGCATGGCCGACTGGATGTGCTGCTCGACCATCTTGCGCGAAATGCCCATGCGCTCGGCCACCTCCGCATGCGGCAGGCCGTCGAACTTGTGCAGGATGAAGGCCTCGCGGCAACGCAGCGGCAACGCATCGATGGTGGCGAGCATGGCATTCACCGCCTGGCCGGACGCGGCGGCCGTGTCGGGCTCGAAGGCCGGCGGCGCCGCCAATTCCTCGAGGCCGAGGGCGGCGTCTTCGGCGTCCGGCTG
Source organism: Variovorax paradoxus (assembly GCF_018614915.1). Classification (GTDB taxonomy): domain Bacteria; phylum Pseudomonadota; class Gammaproteobacteria; order Burkholderiales; family Burkholderiaceae_C; genus Variovorax; species Variovorax paradoxus_K. Next base: position 34,452 of record NZ_JAGGNU010000033.1, read on the forward strand.
CAGCGCCTCGCCGCGCACCTCGCTGCGCCGGTACTGGTCGATCTGCAGGTTGCGCGCCGTGCGGTAGAGCAGCGCCCGCGGCTCCGACACCGGCTGGCCCGAGCGCTGCACCGCCAGCACGCGCGCATAGCTTTCCTGCACGAGGTCTGCCGCGGCATCGCGGCTGCGCGCCGTGCGGGAGCAGAAATTCAGCAGTTCCTGGTAGTAGCGCTCGAGCACGAATCGACTTTGGCGATGGTGGCAAATGAGATTCATTCTCATTATGAACCATGTGCCGCCACCCGTCGGACGCGGGCGGCTACGCTGCGCCGCAGCGGATGCTTCTTAGTTCTTTGGATGTACCCACATTGGTGGAAGACGTCGGATTAGGTCCGATGTATACCCTCAAAGTTCTCACACCGGGAGTGGGATATGCCAAGCGCCTCGCCGGACCCGCGTGCTTCGGGCTTCAAGTGGATCTCCCTCTGGGCCCCGCTGGTGATCACCGCTTGTGGCGGCGGCAACGGCGCAGGTCCGGGTGTCGCCGAGGCGCCGGCGGGCGCCAGCGGTGCTCCGGCACCCGCGCCGGCCCCTGCGGCGACCGAGCCCCCGGCCACCACTTCGCCCATCAGCAAGCCGGTCAGGACGCTGGAAGACATCGCCCAGCTGCGCCAGCTGGAGCGGGATCGTGCGGCGCCCATCGATCGCGGCCCGGGTGCACCGGGCCAGCCCTCCGCGGCAGCGGCAGCAGCCGCCGTGGACCCCAGCGCCGGCGGCCAGTGGTCGGCCCCGATCAGCTGGCCGATCAACGCCATCCACGCCGTGCTGACGTCGGACGGCAAGGTCATGAGCTACGGCACCGACCCGAGCGGCGCGCAGGGAGCGCAGCTCTACTACGACGTGTGGACGCCGGCCACCAACGCTCACAGCCTGCTGCAGCACACCACGCGCACCGACCTCTTCTGCACCGCCCAGTCCACGCTGCCCTCCGGGCTGGTGCTGCTGGCCGGCGGGGACACGCGCGGGATCACGCCGAACCAGGTCAACGGGGGCGTTCGCGACGTCAACCTGTACGACCCGGCCGCGGCCACGATCTCGCCGGGGCCGCCGATGGCCTATGCGCGCTGGTACGGAACGCTGGTGCCGCTGGCCGACGGACGCCAGCTCGTCATGGCCGGCATCGACGCCGGCGGCGCGGGCTCTGGCGTTCCCGAGATCTACCGGCCCACGCTCGGCTGGCAGACGCTCTCCGGCATCACCGACTGGCCGGCGGACTGGTTCTATCCGCGCGCCGTGCTGGCGCCCAACGGGCGCGTGCTGGTGACCAGCAGCAACCGGCTGTTCACCATGAACACCGAGACACCCTTCATCATGCAGATCGGCACCCTGCCCAAGGGGGCCAACTGGTCCATGCCCTGGACCATGTTCGACCGCGGCAAGGTCCTGCTGATCGCGGACGACGGCACCGCGATGGTGGTGGACTTCAATGGCAACGTCCCGGTCGCGACTTCCATCCCCGGACCCGGCACCAACCGCATCTGGGCCAGCGCAACCGTGATGGCCGACGGCAAGGTGCTGGTCACCGGCGGCTCGGGGACCTACAACGAGCTCGTCAATACCGCCTTCACCGCGATGATCTGGGACCCGGCCACGGGCCAGTGGAGCACCGGCGCCGAGGCGACGAAGCCTCGCCTCTATCACTCGACGGCGATGCTGCTGCCGGACGGCACGGTGCTGTCGGCCGGTGGCGGCTCGCCCGGCCCGGTGATCAACCTCAATGCCGAGATCTACTCGCCGCCCTACCTGTTCGACAGCAACGGCCAGCGCCGGCCGCGGCCCATCATCGACCAGACGCCGGCCCAGCTGACGCTGGGCACCAACTTCCGCATCACCGTCGCCTCATCGCGGCCGATCCGGCGCGTCACGCTGATCCGCACCGGCGCGGTGACGCACTCCACCGATTTCGGGCAGCGCTTCCTCGAGTTGCCCTTCACCCAGGGCGGCGCCAACGTCGACGTCACCTTCAACGAGAGCCCGAACATCCTGCCGATCGGCCACTACCTGCTGTTCGCGATCGACGACGCCGGCGTGCCCTCGATCGGGAAGATCCTCAAGGTGGACGGCAGCATGACGAAGGTCGCCGACCAGGGCCAGACTTTCACCCTGCCTGCGCCGACCGTCGTGCAATTCGGCGTGGGAGGAAACTGGACACCGAAGACCGTCACCGGCAACGTGAGCTGCAAGAGCGACTTCTTCGGCATCAATCCTTCCCCCACCGTCACCAAGGCCTGCCAGGTGCTGGCGACCAAGGCCTCCGGCGTGACCCTGAGCAGCACGCAAACGACCACCGACCGCACCGTCGCCGCTCAAGGCGGCACCTTCAACATGTCGACCGCGACGCTGGTGAGCTACGGCGTCGACAACCGCTGGGTGCACAAGGTCGTGACCGGCGCCGCCGCTTGCACGACGACCTTCTTCGGCACCGATCCGGCGCCGTCGGTGACCAAGTCCTGCGTGGCGGACTCGGGCGTCAGCGCGCCTGCGCCTGCGCCTGCGCCTGCACCGGCACCGGCACCGGCACCGGCACCGGCACCGGCACCGGCACCGGCACCGGCACCGGCACCTGCACCGGCACCGGCACCTGCACCTGCACCGGTGCCCTCCGGACCGACGCTGGCCACGGAAGGCGGCACCTTCACGGTGTCGAGCCCGACCCCGGTGGCCTACGGCGCCGACACGCGCTGGGTGCAGAAGACGGTCAACGGCACGGTGCCCTGCACCAACGAGTTCTTCGGCAGCGACCCGGCGCCCTTCGTCGTGAAGTCCTGCAAGCAGGCGACCGCACCCGCACCCGCACCCGCACCCGCACCTGCACCTGCACCTGCACCTGCACCTGCACCTGCGCCCGCGCCTGCGCCCGCGCCCGCACCTTCGCCCGCACCTTCGCCCGCGCCTGCACCTGCGCCGCCGCCGTCCGGAGCGACGCTGGCCACTGAAGGCGGCTCCTTCACGGTGTCGAGCCCGACGCTGGTGGCTTACGGTGCCGACACTCGCTGGGTGCAGAAGACGGTCAACGGCACCGTGCCTTGCACCAACGCGTTCTTCGGCACCGACCCGGCGCCTTTCGTGGTGAAGTCCTGCAGGCTGGCGTCCGCGCCTGCGCCTGCACCCGCACCCGCACCGGCACCTGCACCGGCACCTGCACCTGCACCTGCACCTGCACCTGCACCTGCACCTGCACCAGCACCAGCACCTGCACCTGCGCCTGCGCCTGCGCCTGCACCCGCACCGGCACCGGCGCCCGCACCAGCGCCGCCACCCTCGGGCGCATTCCTGGCCAACGAAGGACAAAGCTTCACCGTGTCGGCACCGACGGTGGTGAGATACGGCGCCGACACGCGCTGGGTGCAGAAGACGGTCAACGGCACGGTGCCCTGCACCAATGCCTTCTTCGGCACCGACCCGGCGCCCTACGTCGTCAAGTCGTGCCGCGTCGCCTGAGCCAAGGCTTCATCCGTCGAAGCAGTCGATGGTGCGGCCGCGCCGGGAGCATGCTTGATCAGGCGTCCGGGGAGGGGACGGCGCGCGGCGCCGGGTCGAAGTAGATGAACTGGTTCGAGACCGGCAAGGCCAGATTCGAGTACGAGAAAGACAAGCTGACGTCCAGCGCGCGCACCTGGTGCCACCAGCCCAGCGGCAGGAACATCGTCTCGCCCGGCCAGACCACGACTTCGAGTACGCGCACGCCTTCGAACAAGGGAAACTGTCTCAGGTCGATCGCATCCAGGTCGATGGGGCTGAAGACGCCGTTCGTGTTGTACAGGCGCTGCCCCTGCAGCGGCGAGACGAGGCGCCAGCGCTTGCGCCCGACGACCTGCGTGTGGAACAGCATCAGCGTGTCGTGGTGCAAGGGGGTCACGGTGCCTCCCGGCCCGAACCAGAACGAGGAACGCCAGGCCAGCTCCGCGCGATCGCAGCACGGCGGCAGGCTGCCGATGTCATCGAGCAGAGGCGCGAAGTCGGGTCGCCGCAACGCTTCGTTGTTGGCGGTGAGGTAATAGTCGTTGCTTTCGCCGCCGGCGAGCACCTGATCGACGAAATCGCCCAGGCGGACCGTCCGCCGATGCGAAGCCTTGTCTTCCTCGTAGCGTGGATTCGCCTGGCGTTCGGCCTGGACGTCGACCTCGAGATGGCCGAAGCGCGTCTTCAGGTCGTCCGGCGACCAGCGCCGCATCGCCGGCCAGTCCCGCGTATGGCCCGTGAGCACCAGGGGCCGGCAGCCCCGCACGTAGCGATCGATGAATTCCTCCTCGCTGACCGACACGCGCTTCTCCACGATGCCGTACATCGGATCGATCTCCCAGAGCAGCTGCAGGTTGGCCAGCGTCGACTCGAGCTTGCGCAGTTGCTGCGCCCGACCCTCGGCCGCGATGTAGACCGCGTTGACGGGCACCTGTGCGATCAACTCCGCGCTGGCTTGCGCGTCGACACCGGCAGCGGTCATGACCGCCAGCATCGATTCCGGCGTGCAGCCGCGCAGCAACTGCTCGGTGACCCAGCGCAGCCACTCGGGCGTCAGCGGTGCGCCCGCCGGAGCCGAAGATGCTTTCTCGGCCTGACTCTCGGGCGGGCGCGGCGGAGCAGGCGGCATAGGTAGATTCATGCGGAGATCTCCTGCGTTCTCTGGCCTGTCGATTGTGTGCCGAGCTCGGCCGAGATGCGGTTGGCGCAAGCCCTAGGATGACGGGTGCGACGTCCAAGAGTGCCGCCTCAGCGCTCCCACCACCCTTCCCCGAACCGCCCCTGCAAGAAGGCCACGAAGGTCGATACCTTCCCCGGCACCAGTTTCGGCGACGGGAACACGGCGTGGATCTCCTGCTCCGGCAGCGCATGCCCCGGCAGCACCTCCACCACCTTGCCCGCGGCCAGCGAATCGCTCGCCACGTAGCGCGGCATCAGCGCGATGCCGAGCCCCTCGCGCGCCGCCGCCAGCACGGCCGAGAGGTTGTTGGAGCGCAACCGGCCCGTGACCGGCACCGTGACCGGCTCGCCCTTGGGCGTGTGCATGCGCCAGACGTCGTCGCCCACGACGCTGCTGTAGATCAGCGCCACGTGCGCGCTCAGGTCCTGCGCGCGCTTCGGCGTGCCGTGCTTCTTCAGATAGCCCGGCGCCGCGACCATGACCCAGGGGTTCATGCCGAGAAAGCGCGCGCCCAGCGATGAATCGGCCAACTTGCCCATGCGCACCGCGACGTCGATGCCCTGGGCGATCAGGTCGACGTAGCGGTCCTCGAAGCTGAGGTCGATCTGCACCTGCGGATGGCGCGCCATGTACTCCAGCGCGAGCGGCACCACCGCGCGCCGTCCGAAGGCGACCGAGGTGCCGACGCGCAGCAGGCCTTGCGCCTGCGATTCGCGCAGCCGCACCACGCTCTCGGCCTCTTCGGTCTCGCGCACGATGGTCTTGCACTTCTCGTAGTAGAGCGCCCCCGATTCGGTGAGGCTCACGCCGCGCGTGTTGCGGTTGAGCAGGCGCACCTTGAGCCGCGCCTCGGTGGCCGCGACCTGCTTGGTCACGGTGGGCTGGGTGGTGTTGAATTCGCGCGCCGCCTTGGAGAAGCTGCCGGTCTCCACCACGCGCACGAACATCTCCATTGCCAACAGTCTGTCCATGCCCCGAATCGTAGCCAGTTATTCCACCCTGGAATAGCTTTTATGGTCCCGCGCCGCCTTCTGCCGGAGGCCTCGAATTCCTACAGTCGGTGCATCCCAAGGAGACTCAACATGGCAAAGATGACCGCGGCCCAGGCCGCCGTTCTGGTGATGGAAAAAGAAGGCGTGACGCAGGCCTTCGGCGTGCCCGGCGCCGCCATCAATCCGCTCTACTCGGCGCTGCGCAAGCACGGCAGCATCGCCCACATCCTGGCGCGCCACGTCGAGGGCGCCTCGCACATGGCCGAGGGTTACACGCGCGCCGTGGCCGGCAACATCGGCGTATGCATCGGCACCTCGGGGCCGGCCGGCACCGACATGATCACCGGGCTCTACTCGGCCTGGGCCGATTCGATCCCGATCCTCTGCATCACCGGCCAGGCGCCGCGCGCGCGGCTCTACAAGGAAGACTTCCAGGCGGTGGACATCGAGTCGATCTCCAAGCCGGTCACCAAGTGGTCGGTCACGGTGCGCGAGCCGGGCCAGGTGCCGCAGGTGTTCCAGCAGGCTTTTCACCTGATGCGCTCGGGCCGCCCGGGCCCGGTGCTGATCGACCTGCCCTTCGACGTGCAGATGGCGCAGATCGAATTCGACATCGACACCTACCAGCCGCTCACACCGTACAAGCCGGCCGCCACGCGGGCCCAGATCGAAAAGGCCATCGCGATGCTGAACGCGGCCGAGCGCCCGCTGATCGTGGCCGGCGGCGGCATCATCAACGCCGACGCCTGCGATCTGCTGGTGCGCTTCGCCGAGGCCGCCGGCGTGCCGGTGATCCCGACGCTGATGGGCTGGGGCATCATCCCCGACGACCATCCGCTGATGGCCGGCATGTGCGGCCTGCAGACCAGCCACCGCTACGGCAACGCGACCATGCTGGCCTCCGACTTCGTGCTCGGCATCGGCAACCGCTGGGCCAATCGCCACACCGGCTCGGTCGAGGTCTACACCAAGGGCCGCACCTTCGTGCACGTCGACATCGAGCCGACGCAGATCGGCCGCGTCTTCACGCCCGACTTCGGCATCGTCTCGGACGCCAAGGCCGCGCTCGAACTCTTCGTCGAAGTGGCCGAGGAGATGAAGGCCAAGGGCCAGTTGCCGGATCGCGGCGAATGGGTCGGCGAATGCCGCGGCCGCAAGAAGACCATGCTGCGCAAGACCAACTTCGAGGACGTGCCGATGAAGCCGCAGCGCGTCTTCCAGTGCATGAATCGCAACTTCAGCCACGACACCTGCTACGTGAGCACCATCGGGCTGTCGCAGATCGCGGCAGCGCAGTTCCTGCACGTCTACAACCCGCGCCACTGGATCAACTGCGGCCAGGCCGGCCCGCTGGGCTGGACCATCCCTGCCGCGCTCGGCGTGCGCGCCGCGGACCCGACGCGCAAGATCGTCGCGCTCTCGGGCGACTACGACTTCCAGTTCATGATCGAGGAGCTGGCCGTGGGCGCGCAGTTCAAGCTGCCCTACATCCACATCGTGGTCAACAACTCCTACCTCGGGCTGATCCGCCAGGCGCAGCGCGGCTTCGAGATGGACTACTGCGTGCAGCTCGGCTTCGAGAACATCAATGCGACAGAGGACAGCGGCGTCGAGCGCAGCTACGGCGTGGACCATCTGAAGGTGGTCGAGGGCCTGGGCTGCAAGGCGCTGCGCGTCTACAAGCAGGAACAGATGACGCCCGCCATCCAGCGCGCCGAGGAGTTGATGGCCGAGTTCGGCGTGCCGGTGGTGATCGAGGTGATGCTGGAGCGCGTGACCAACATCGCCATGGGCACCGAGATCGATGCCATCAACGAATTCGAGGCGCTGGCCGAAAGCCCGGAAGACGCACCGACCGCCGTCGGCGTCGCCCTGCTGGACTGATTTCGAGGAGACAAGACACATGCCCCGATTCGCTGCCAATCTCACGATGCTCTTCACCGAGCTGCCTTTCATGGAACGCTTCGAGGCCGCTGCCAAGGCCGGCTTCAAGGCCGTCGAATACCTGTTCCCCTATGCCTACGACAAGAAGGAACTGACCGCCGCGCTGCGTGCCAACGGCCTGCAGCAGGTGCTGCACAACCTGCCCGCCGGCAACTGGGAGAGCGGCGAGCGCGGCATCGCCTGCCATCCGGAGCGCGTGAGCGAGTTCCGCGAAGGCGTCGGCATGGCGATCGACTACGCGACGGCGTTGGGCTGCCCCAAAGTCAATTGCCTGCTGGGCAAGCTGCCTCAGGGCCTGAGCCCGGCCGAGGCGAACAAGGTGGCGGTCGAGAACCTGCGCTTCGCCGCGAAGGAGCTCGAAGGCGCGGGCATCCGCCTCCTGATCGAGCCGATCAACCACTTCGACATTCCCGGCTTCTTTCTCACGCGCACCGACCAGGCACTGGCGCTGATCGAGGAGGTCGCATCGACCAACCTGCTGCTGCAGTACGACATCTACCACGCGCAGCGCATGGAAGGCGAGCTCGGCGCCACGATCGCGAAGAACATGGCGAAGATCGGCCACATCCAGCTGGCCGACAACCCCGGCCGCGGCGAGCCCGGCACCGGCGAGATCAACTACCCGTGGCTCTTCAAGCACATCGACGCCATCGGCTACACCGGCTGGATCGGCTGCGAATACAAGCCGCGCAGCGACACGGTGAATGGCCTCGGATGGCGCACCGCCCTCACGCAATAAGGAACAGACGACACATGTCCAACGCATCGCAAAAGATCGGCTTCATCGGCCTCGGCATCATGGGCGCGCCCATGGCGGGCCACCTGCTCGACGCCGGCCATCAGCTCTTCGTCCACACCCAGGGGCCCATGCCCGAGCTCTTCGTCGCCAAGGCCACGGTCTGCGCGTCGGCTGCCGAGGTGACGAAGCTGGCCGACATCGTCTTCATCATGGTGCCCGACACGCCCGACGTGGAGAAAGTGCTGTTCGGCGAGAACGGCGTCGCCGCGGCGCTGACCAAGGGTAAGACCGTGGTCGACTGCAGTTCGATCGACCCGATCGCGACCAAGGGCTTCGCGAAGAAGATCGTCGAGCTCGGCTGCGGTTATGTCGACGCGCCGGTCTCGGGCGGCGAAGTGGGCGCCAAGGCGGCCAGCCTCACCATCATGTGCGGCGGCGACGAAGGCACCTTCGGGCGCGTGCGGCCGCTGCTCGAGAAGATGGGCAAGAACGTCACGCTGGTCGGCGGCGCCGGCGACGGCCAGGTCTGCAAGGTGGCCAACCAGATCATCGTGGCGCTCAACATCGCGGCCGTCGGCGAGGCGCTGGTGTTCGCCAGCAAGGCCGGCGCCGATCCGGCCAAGGTGCGGCAGGCGCTGATGGGCGGCTTCGCTTCCTCGCGCATTCTCGAAGTGCATGGCGAGCGCATGATCAAGCGCACCTTCGCGCCGGGCTTCCGCATCGCGCTGCACCAGAAGGACCTGAACCTCGCGATGCAGAGCGCGCGTTCGCTCGGCGTCGCGCTGCCGCAGACCGCGGGCGCCGCGCAGCTGATGAACGCCTGCGCCGCGCTCGGCCACGGCCAGGACGATCATTCGGCGCTGGTGCGCGCGCTGGAGGCGCTGGCGCAGCATCCGGTGGCGCCCGACGCGGCTTGAATTTCGGGAGCGCGCGAGAGCGCGCTTTCACCGACGACCGGCGCATCACTTTGGGGTAGCCTCTGTTCTTGAGCCCAGAACAGCAAGGAGACCCCGATGGCCCAGGCACTTTCCCCCGCAGAAGAGGCGTTGCGCGACGCCGCCCGCGAATACCACCGCTCGCCCGTCAAGGGCAAGATCTCGATTTCCCCCACCAAGCCGCTTTTGAACCAGCGCGATCTCTCGCTGGCCTACTCGCCCGGCGTGGCCTACCCCTGCCTGGACATCGAGGCCGACCCCTCGAAGGCGGCCGAGTACACCTCGCGCGGCAACCTGGTGGGCGTGGTCACCAACGGCACCGCGGTGCTGGGCCTGGGCAACATCGGGCCGCTGGCCGCCAAGCCGGTGATGGAAGGCAAGGGCTGCCTGTTCAAGAAGTTCGCGGGCATCGACGTGTTCGACATCGAGCTGGCCGAAACCGACCCCGACAAGCTGGTCGACATCATCGCGGCGCTGGAGCCGACGCTGGGCGGCATCAACCTCGAGGACATCAAGGCGCCCGAGTGCTTCTACATCGAGAAGAAGCTGCGCGAGCGCATGAACATCCCGGTGTTCCATGACGACCAGCACGGCACGGCCATCATCTCGGCGGCCGCGCTGCTGAACGGGCTCGAGCTGGTCGGCAAGAAGATCGAGGAAGTGAAGATCGCGGTCTCGGGCGCCGGCGCCGCCGCCATCGCCTGCCTCGACGTGATGACCGGGCTGGGCGCGAAGCACGCCAACATCTATGCGGTCGACTCCAAGGGCCTGATCTACATCGGCCGCCCGGGCGGCTTCGACGATTCGAAGTCGCGCTATGCGCAGAAGGACACCGGGGCCCGCACCCTGGCCGACGTGATGAAGGGCGCCGACGTCTTTCTCGGCTGCTCGGCGCCCGGCGTGGTCTCGCAGGACATGGTCAAGAGCATGGGCAGCCAGCCGATCATCCTGGCGCTGGCCAACCCCGAGCCGGAGATCCGGCCCGAGCTCGCCAAGGAAGTGCGCCCCGACTGCATCATCGCGACCGGCCGCTCGGACTACCCGAACCAGGTCAACAACGTCCTGTGCTTCCCTTACATCTTCCGCGGCGCGCTCGACTGCGGCGCGAGCAAGATCACGGAAGAGATGAAGCTGGCCTGCGTGCGCGAGATCGCCGACCTCACCAAGGCCGACATCAGCGAGGAAGTGGCCACCGCCTACGCCGGCCAGGAGCTCGCCTTCGGCCCCGACTACATCATCCCCAAGCCCTTCGACTCGCGCCTGATCCTGCGCATCGCGCCGGCCGTGGCCAAGGCGGCCGAGGCTTCGGGCGTGGCCGCGCGGCCCATCGAGGACCTCGAGGCCTACCGCCAGCACCTCACGCGCTTCGTCTACCAGACCGGCATGTTCATGCGGCCGGTGTTCACCGCCGCCAAGCTGGCGAGCGCCAAGCGCGTCGCCTACTGCGAGGGCGAGGACGACCGCGTCCTGCGCGCCGCCCAGCTGGCGGTCGACGAAGGCCTGGCCAAGCCGATCCTGATCGGCCGCCCCGCGGTGATCGAGACGCGCATCAAGAAGGCCGGCCTGCGCATCAAGCTCGGCGTGGACGTGGACACCGTCGACCCCGAGGACGATCCGCGCTTCCGTATCTATTGGGAGGCCTACCACCGGCTCATGGGCCGCCGCGGCATCACGCCCGAGGCCTCGAAGGCGATGGTGCGGCGCTCCAACACCACCATCGGCTCGCTGATGGTCCAACTGGGCGATGCCGACGCGATGCTTTGCGGCCTGGTCGGCCGCTTCGACAGCCACCTGCGGATCCTGCACAACGTGCTGGGCCTGAAGCGCGGCGCGCCGGGTTTCGCGACGCTCAACGCGCTCACGCTCGAGAAGTACACGCTCTTCATCGCCGACACCAACGTGCACGAGGACCCGAGCGCCGAGACGCTGGCCGAGATCGCGCTCATGGCGGCCGAGGAAGTACGCCGTTTCGGCCTGCCGCCCAAGGTGGCCTTCCTCTCGCATTCCAACTTCGGCTCCTCCGAGCGCGGCTCGGCACGCAAGATGCGGCTGGCGCGCGACCTGTTCTCGAAGATGGCGCCCGACATCGAGTGCGACGGCGAGATGCACGGCGACGCGGCGCTGTCGGGCACGGTGCGGCACAACGCGCTGCCCGAGACCACGCTGACCGGCGAGGCCAACCTCCTGATCTGCCCGAACCTCGATGCCGCCAACATCCTGTTCAACGTGCTGAAGATGACCGGCGGCAACGGCGTGACGGTCGGCCCGATCCTCATGGGCGCGGCCGGCTCGGCCCACATCCTCACGCCCTCGGCCACCGTGCGGCGCGTGCTCAACATGACGGCGCTCGCCGTCGCCAACGCCACCTCGCACGCCATCTCGCCGGTCAGCTCGCCCAAGTAGCCTGCGCACCACAACAGGCGCCCCGGCGCGGTGCAGGCGCCGGGGCGTTTTCACATCCGCTCCCTGGGGCGACGCCCTCGTCCATGCACCCGCTTGGCTCATCGGGAGGGTTCGCACCAAGTGCGTGCCGGCACCGTTTTTGCTTGAATCCCGTGCATTCACCCTTCACGGAATCCCGCATGAACAAGCGCCACCTGCTCCAGACTTTTCTTGCCGCCTCGGCACTCAGCTTCGGTATCGCGCACGCCCAGACCACTCCGATCAAGTTCCAGCTCGACTGGCGTTTCGAAGGCCCCGGCGCCTTCTTTACCCATCCCGCCGCCAAAGGTTATTTCAAGGCCGCCGGCCTCGACGTCACGGTCGACGCCGGCAACGGGTCCGGCGGCGCGGTCACGCGCGTCGCATCGGGCGCCTACGACATGGGCTTCGCCGACCTCGCAGCGCTGATGGAATTCCATGCCAACAATCCCGACAGCCCGAACAAGCCGATCGCCGTGATGATGGTCTACAACAACACGCCCGCCTCGGTCATGGCGCTCAAGAAGAGCGGCATCACCAAGCCGGCGGACCTCACGGGCAAGAAGCTCGGCGCGCCGGTGTTCGATGCGGGCCGCCGCTCGTTCCCGATCTTCGCGAAGGCCAACAACGTGGGCGCTGTCAACTGGACCGCGATGGATCCGACCTTGCGCGAAACCATGCTGATACGCGGCGACATCGACGCCATCACCGGCTTCACCTTCACCTCGCTGCTCAACCTCGAGGCGCGCGGCGCCAAGGCCTCGGACGTCGTGATCCTGCCCTACCCCGACTTCGGCGTGAAGCTCTACGGCAACGCGATCATCGCCTCGCCCAAGCTCGTCAAGGAGAACCCGGCGGCCGTCAAGGCCTTCCTCTCGGCTTTCGCCAAGGGCGCGAAGGAGGTGATTGCCAATCCCGCAGTCGCCATCGAATCCATCAAGGCCCGCGACGGCATCGTCAACAGCCAGCTCGAGACGCGTCGCCTCAAGCTCGCGATCGACACCGTGATCAACACACCCGACGCGCACGCCGAGGGCTTCGGCCAGGTCAACGCCGGGCGGCTGTCGCTCATGGCCTCGCAGGTGTCGGATGCGTTCGCGACCAAGACCCGTGTGAATCCCGATGCGATCTGGAACGGTTCGATGCTGCCCCCTACGGCCGAACTCAACATTCTCCGCAAGTGATGGCGGAAACGGAGAGCGCCCCCTTCGTCGATTTCCAGGACGTCTGGCTCGCCTACAACGAGGAACTGCTAGCGCAGAACCACTTCGCGGTCGAAGGCATCGACCTGAAGGTGCAACGCGGCGAATTCATCGCCATCGTCGGGCCTTCGGGCTGCGGCAAGTCGACCTTCATGAAGCTCACCACGGGCCTGAAGATGCCCTCGATGGGCAGGATTCGCATCGACGGCCAGCCCGTGGCCGGGCCGCTCAAGATCTCCGGCATGGCCTTCCAGGCGCCCTCGCTCCTGCCCTGGCGCAGCACGGTCGACAACGTGCTGCTGCCGCTGGAGATCGTCGAGCCCTACCGCTCCACCTTCAAGGCCAGGCGCAAGGAGTACGTCGAGCGCGCGCGCAAGCTGCTCCAAAAGGTGGGCCTCGGCGGCTATGAGGACAAGTTCCCGTGGCAGCTCTCGGGCGGCATGCAGCAGCGCGCGAGCATCTGCCGCGCGCTCATCCACGAGCCCAAGATGCTGCTGCTCGACGAGCCCTTCGGCGCGCTCGACGCCTTCACGCGCGAGGAGCTCTGGTGCATCCTGCGCGACCTCTGGACCGAGCAGCAATTCAACGTGATCCTGGTGACGCACGACCTGCGCGAATCGGTGTTCCTGGCCGACACGGTCTACGTGATGAGCAAGAGCCCGGGGCGCTTCGTCGTCAAGCGTGAGATCGAATTGCCGCGCCCGCGCGAGCTGGAGCTCACCTACACCAAGGAGTTCACCGACATCGTGCTGGAGCTGCGCGGCCACATCGGCGCCATCCGCAGCAACGCCATCGCGGCCGCCGCCGCCGCAGAGAGTGCCGCATGAAGAACAGCAAGCTGATGGAACGCTGGTCGCCCTGGCTGCTGCTGGTCGCGGTGATCGTGCTGTGGCAGATCATCTGCGCCGGCTTCGGCGTCTCGGAGTTCATCTTTCCGAGCCCGTGGCGCATCTGGACCCAGTTCTGGGAGTTCAAGGCAATCATCGCCGGCCATGCCTGGCGCACCTTCTGGGTCACGATGGCGGGCTTCGGCCTGGCGATCGTGGTCGGCGTGCTGATGGGCTTCGTGATCGGCAGCTCGCGCCTGGCCTACGCCGCGGTGTATCCGCTGATGACCGCCTTCAACGCGCTGCCCAAGGCGGCCTTCGTGCCGATCCTCGTCGTGTGGTTCGGCATCGGCATCGGGCCGGCGATCCTCACGGCCTTCCTGATCAGCTTCTTCCCGATCATGGTCAACATCGCGACCGGCCTCGCCACGCTCGAACCCGAGCTCGAGGACGTGCTGCGCGTGCTGGGCGCCAAGCGCTGGGACGTGCTGGTCAAGATCGGCCTGCCGCGCTCCATGCCCTACTTCTACGGCTCGCTCAAGGTCGCGATCACGCTGGCCTTCGTCGGCACCACGGTGAGCGAGATGACGGCCGCCAACGAAGGCATCGGCTACCTGCTGATCTCGGCCGGCTCGGCCATGCAGATGGGCCTGGCCTTCGCCGGCCTGATGGTGGTGGGCGCGATGGCGATGGGCATGTACGAGCTCTTCAGTGCGATCGAAAAGCACACGACAGCCTGGGCGCACCGCGGTTCTCAAAATGAATGACGCGCAGATCGTCCGCGCCCTGCGACGCGCCGACCAGGTCGCGCGGCGCGCGATGGCGATGGGCCGCCATCCCTTCGGCGCCGTGCTCGTCGCGCCCGACGGCGACACGGTGCTGGCCGAGCAGGGCAACATCGACACCGTGCAGCATGCCGAGGCCACGCTCGCGCGCGCGGCCTCGCTCGAGTACCCGGCCGACTACCTCGCGCAGTGCACGCTGGTCACCACCTTCGAGCCGTGCGCGATGTGCGCCGGCACCGTCTACTGGGCCAACATCGGCCGCGTGGTCTACGGCGCGGAAGAAAGCGCACTGCTCGCGCTCACCGGCAACCATCCCGAGAACCCGACGCTCGCGCTGCCCTGCCGCGAAGTGTTCGCGCGCGGGCAGAAGACCATCGAGGTGATCGGGCCGGTGCCCGAGCTCGCCGATGAGATGGTCGCCACCCACCGCGGCTTCTGGGAGTCGCGCGGGCGCTGAGGGCGCCGCCCTTGTTTCCGGCTGCGCGTTCTCCTATGCTCGCCACCCCACCACAAGGAGATGAACAATGATCAAGGTCAGCGTGATGTATCCCAACACGCCCGGCGCGCGGTTCGACCACGACTACTACCGCGACAAGCACATGCCGCTGCTCAAGAGCCGCATGGGCGACGCGTGCAGGTCCTACAGCATCGACAAGGGGATCGCCGGCGGAGCCCCCGGCGAACCGGCCCCGTACGTCGGCATGTGCCACGTCTTCTGCGACTCGGTCGAAGCCTTCCAGGGCGCCTTCGGCCCGCATGCGAAGGAAATCCTGGGCGACATCCCGAACTACACCGACCTGAAGCCGGTGATGCAGATCAGCGAAGTGGTGGTGGGCTGAGCCCTGTTGAGCCGCCGGCCTACCAGGCGGCCGGCAGCTTGCGCAGGATCACCAGCCGGCCGCCGCGCTGCGCGACGTAGCCGCCGGCGCTGAGCTCCTTCATCACCCGGTTCACCATCTCGCGCGAAGAGCCGATGCGGTCGGCGATGTCCTGCTGCGTCAACTTGTGGCGCAGCACGCGCTCCTCGCCGGCCGGCTCCGAGAGCTCGGTCAGCACGCGCACCAGGCGACCGTAGACGTCCTGCAGCGCAATGCTGCGAACCTGCTCGGTCAGGCGCCGCACCATGCGGATCAGCTTGCGGGTCAGGTGCACCGCGAAGTCGGGGTGCTCCGCCAGGAACTGGCGCAGTTCCGAGCCCTGGACCACGCGGCAGCTGCAGGGCTCCAGCGCCTTGATCGAAGCCGAGCGCCGCTCGCCGTCAATCGAGAGCTCGCCGAAATACTCGCCGGGGCCGTACTCGGCGAGCACCACCTCGCGGCCATCGTCCGAACTGGCGTAGACCTTCACCCGCCCGCTCAGCAGGATGTAGAGCGAATCGGTGGTATCGCCCTCGTTGATCAGGATCGCCTGGGCCGCGAACGAGCGCGTCAGCCCGTGCGGCGCGATGGCGTCGAGCAGGGCTTGCGGCAGGCGGTCGCTGGCTTCGTCGGCGGCGGATTTCATGGTCACTCGGTGCCCGCAGAGGTACCCGGCAATTATCGAACGCGCCGCCGGCTGTGACCAATGTCACTTTCGCGCGGCGAACTGCGCACTCGTGACGAAGGGGGCTTCTGCCTAAATTAGCGCCATGACCAGCGCAAGCAGAACGCGCTGGCCGCCCCGCCCTACGGAGCTCGCCATGACCGCCTTCTCCTTCACGCGCTGCACCCTGCTGATCGCCCACTGGGTCGGCCTCGTGCTGGCCGCGCTGCTGGTGGGCTGCGCCGGCCTGCCGGCCGGCGTACAGCGGCCGCAGTCGCAGGCCCGCACCGACGTGGCGGACACCCGCCTCGCCACAATCGCCGCGGCCTCGATGCCGGCCGACAGCCGCCAGCTGTCGGGCATGCGCCTGCTGCCGGCGGGCGACCAGGCTTTCGAGGCGCGCATCGCCCTGGTCCGCGCCGCCGAGAAGAGCATCGATGCGCAGTACTACGAGATCGCCGACGACGTGTCGGGTCGGCAGTTCCTGCGTGCGCTGGCCGACGCCGCCGCCCGCGGCGTGCGCGTTCGCCTGCTGGTGGACGACCTGCACGCCGCCGGCGAAGACGCGCTGCTGGCCGGCCTCGCGGCCCGGCCCAACGTCGAGCTGCGCATGTTCAACCCCCTCGCGGTGCGCGATGGCAGCGTCGCCTCGCGCGTGCTGCTCTCGCTGCACGAGTTCTCGCGCATCAACCGGCGCATGCACAACAAGCTGCTGGTCGCCGACAACGTGTTCGCGATCAGCGGCGGCCGCAACATCGCCGACGAGTACTTCGGCCGCAGCGAACCCGCCAACTTCATCGACATGGACATGTTCTCGGCCGGCCCGGTGGTGCAGGAGCTGTCGGCGGTGTTCGACAGCTACTGGAACAGCGAGCACGCCTATCCGATCCAGAGCCTCGCCGCGCCGGAACTGACGGGCGAAGCGGCCCGGCGCCAGTTCGACCAATCCGTGCGGCAATCCGGCGAGCTCGAGCTGCCGGTGGCGGCGCGCGATCCGCTCGGGCAAAGCAGCGTCGGCAGCCAGCTCGCCCGCGGCCGCGTCGAACTGCACCCGGCCGCCGCCCGCGTGATCGCCGATGCGCCCGAGAAGGCCGGCCCCGGCCATGCGCAGCTCGCCGACGGCGCCGTCATGAACGGCAAGCTCGAGCTGCTGCAGTCGGCGCGCTCCGAGGTGCTCGTCGCATCGCCCTACTTCGTTCCGGGCCGTCGCACGCTGGAGGTCCTGAAGCAGGCCACCGGCAACCGGGTGCAGGTGTCGGTCATGACCAACTCGCTGGCCACGACGGACGAGCCGCTGGTGCACTACGGCTACGCGCGCTATCGCAGCGCCTTGCTGCAGATGGGCGTTTCGCTCTACGAGCTGATGCCCGGCGACGACGTACCGCACGCCGTGGTCGGCGAAAAGCGCGGCTCGCTGGGCCGCCTGCATGCCAAGGTCGCCGTGGTGGACCAGCGCTGGCTCTACATCGGCTCGCTGAACATGGACCGCCGCTCGGCCCACTCCAACACCGAGATGGGGCTGATCGTCGAAAGCCCGGAGCTGGCCGGCCAGGTGGCGACCCTGCTGCGCGGCGAGCGGCTGCCCCGGAGCTACCAGGTCCGCAGCACGGCCGGCCGGCAAGGTCTCCAGTGGGTCGCGCAAAAGGGCGAGGCGCAGGTCGTGCTCGACGCCGAGCCGAACACGAGCTGGGGACGGCAGCTGCGCCTGTCGATGCTGTCCATGGTCATCAACGAGGAGCTTCTCTGACGAGGGCTGCAGTACCATGGTTGCGCCATGGCCTGCCCTGCCTGTGGATTCGAAGCCGCCGCCGAGTTCGCCTTCTGTCCGAAGTGCGGGCTGCGGCTCGCGGCGCCGGCAGCCGAAGAAGAATCGGACCGCCGCCCGGTCACCGTGATGTTCGCCGACCTGTCGGGCTTCACCGCGCTCAGCGAGACGCTCGACCCCGAAGTCCTGCGTTCGCTGCAGGTCGAGCTCTTCGGGGAGATGTCCGCTGCCATCCAGCGCCTGGACGGCTTCGTCGAGAAGTTCGTCGGCGACGCCGTGATGGCGGTGTTCGGCGCGCCGGTGGCGCATGACGAAGACCCCGAGCGCGCGCTCGGCGCGGCCCTCCTGCTGCACGAGAAGGTCGGCGCCTTGAGCGAACGCTGGATCGGCCGCGTGGGCCGGCCGCTCGCGCTACACATCGGCATCCACACCGGCCCGGTGGTCGCGGGCCAGCTCGGATCGCAGCGCGAGGCCTCCTATGCGGTGACGGGCGATACCGTGAATGCGGCCGCGCGCCTGCAAGGCGCCGCGGGGCCGGGCCAGACGCTGGTCAGCCGCTCGACCTACCTGCTCACCCAGCATGCCTTCGGCTTCGAGCCGCTGGGCGCCTTGTCGCTCAAGGGGATCGCCGAACCGATGGCGGCCTATCGCCTGGACGCCGCGCTCGGCACGCCGCACTCGGCGCGCGGCCTGCAGGCCGTGGGACTCGCCACGCCCCTGGTCGGCAGGGAGCCCGACCTGGGCGTGCTGCTGCGGGCCTTCGACGACATGTGCGCCGGGCGGACCCAGCTGGTGCGCATCGTCGCCGAAGCGGGCACCGGCAAGACCCGGCTGCTCTCGGAGTTCCTCGAGCAGCTTCGCACACAGGGCCGGCTGGGCGCCGTCGCCGTGCGCAGCGCCGCCTGCTCCTCGCTGGGCGAGCGCACCTACGGCGTGCCGGCGGCGCTGCTGCGCGATGCCTACGGCCTCTCGGCGCAGGAGCCGGCGAGCGCGGCGCAGCAGAAGATCGCCACGGCGCTCGCGGCCATGGGCGCGGACGAATCGGAAACGCAGCAGGTCTCGGCCTATCTCGGCTACGTGCTGGGCCTCGAACCCGACGCTGCGCACACCCGCTACCTCGACCCGGAGCAGCTCAAGCGGCAGATCTTCTCGGCCGTGCACGCGGTCGTCGAGCGCCGGCTCCAGCTCAGCCCGCTGATGCTCGTGGTGGAGGATCTGCACTGGACCGATGCGGCATCCCTCGAGGTCCTGCGTTTCCTGCTCGACCGGTTGTGCGACAGGCCCTTCATGCTGCTGGTGACGCACCGCCCGGCACCCGAGCTGGAAGCCTGGGCCAGCGGGCCGACGGCGCAGACTGCCGTGCGGCTGGAGCCGCTGTCGCCGCAGAGCAGCGCGGCGCTGCTCGACACCTTGTTCGGCGCCTCCGGCCGCACCCTGCCGGACGCGCTGCGCATGCGCATCGTCGAGCATGCCGGCGGCAACCCGCTGTTCCTCGAGGAGATGGTGCGCAGCCTCATCGCCGACGGCGTCCTGGTGCGGCAGCACGATGCGTGGATCTGCCGGCCCCATGCGACGGCGGTCCAGGTGCCGCTGACGATTCACGGCCTGCTGCTGGGCCGGATCGACCGGCTCCCCGCCGCCGCCCGCCGGGCGATGCGCGAGGCCGCCGTGATAGGCCCCCACTTCGCCGAGGCACTGCTGCGCGACATCGCGAGCGCGCCGCAGCCGCAGGCACTGGCCGAGGCGCTGGATGTCCTGGTCGGCGCCGGCCTGCTCGCCGCGCTGCCGCCGCCCGCAGCCGCCGACGACGGTCCGCAGGGGCGGCAGTTCCGCTTTCGCCACGGCCTGTTCCAGGAAGTGGCCTACCAGACCCTGCTGGTGCGCCGGCGCACCGAGCTGCACACGCGCATCGGCTGCGGGCTGGAGCGGCTGTGCGGCGGCGCGCCGCGGCACCTGGAGGAACTGGAGGCCCTCGCCCACCACTTTCGCCTGAGCACGGACAAGCCGCGCGGCGTGCACTACCTGGTCGCCGCCGGCGACTGGGCCCGCACCGCGTACGCCAACGCCGACGCGATCCGGCACTACGAGCTCGCGCTGGAGACCCTGGACGCCTGCGGCGGTAGCGACGCCGAACGGCTCTCCATCCGCGAACGGCTGGCCGATGTGCTCGCCCCTGCAGGCCGGATCGCCGCGGCGACCCAGCATCTCGATGCGGTGAGGCAGGGCCACGCGCAAAGCGGCGATCGGCTCGCCGAAGCGCGCGTGCTGCGCAAGATCGCCGCGCTGCGCTGGGAAACGGGGCAGCGCGCCGAAGCGCGGCAGTGCCTGGCATCGGGGCTCGCGCTCATCGACCGCGCGGCGCCTCACATCGAGCTGGCCTGGCTCTACCAGAAGATGGGCGAGCTGGCGTTCCGCAGCGGCGACAGCCAGGGTGCGCTGCAATGGACGCAGCGCGCACTGGCGCACGTCGAAGCGCTCGCGCCCTTGGAGGCGGAGGCCGGCGGCGAGGAGCGCCGCAATGCGCGCGCCGCGGTCGCGCTGGCGCTCAACATCCAGGGCGTCGCCCTCGCGCGGCTGGACCGGCTGGACGAGGCGGTCGCGCAGCTCGAGCAGAGCGTGGCGGTGGCGCGCGAAGCGGACCTGCCGCAAGCGGAATGCCGCGCGCTATCGAACCTGGGCGTGCTCTACAGCTCGCGCGACCCGCAGCAGGCCATCGAGGCCTGCGAGCGCGGGCTGCAGACCGCCAGGCGCATCGGCGACCTCGGCCTGCAGTCGCGCCTGTCGGCGAACCTGGCGGTGGCCTACTGCACGCTGACCAATCGCTGCGACGAGCGGGGGATGTCCGCGGCCCACACCGCCATCGATATCGACCGCAGCACCGGCCAGCTGGACCACCTGGCCGTGTCGCTGGTCGTGCTGGCCCAGATCTATCAATGCCACGGCGAGCCGGTGCGCGCGCTGGGCCACTACCAGGAGGCGCTGGCGCTGGCCGAGAAAAGCGCCGAGCCGCAGCTGCTGTTCCCCTGCTACGACGGCCTCGCCACCCTGTACCTCGACGTCGACGACAGCGCACAGGCCGAGCGCTACATGGGGCTGGCCCGGGACACCTGCGAGCGCGCGGGGCTCGACCCCGACGCGCTGATCGTGCTGCCCTTCCTGGCCTGAAGATCAGGGCCGCGCGCGAGCACGTGGAATCCGCACGGGCCTCGCGCCCTGGTGCTGCTCCGCTGTCAACAAACCCTAGACGAGCGCCGTCTCGATCTCCGTCTTCACCTCGGTCATCAGCCGGTGCAGCGGGCATTTGCCCGCCACCCGCAGCAGCTCGGCGCGCTGTTCCTCGCTGAGCGCACCGGTGACGTGCAGCGTGGACTGGAGTCTGTAGAGCCCCTCGCGCTCCTGGCTGTCGTCGCGGTCCACCACGACCTCGATGTCTTCCACCGGAATGCCCTTGCGCCGCGCGTAGACCAGCACGGTCAACGCCTTGCAGGCGGCCAGCGCGGAATCGTAGAGATCGTGCGGCGTGGGGCCCGCATCCTGGCCGCCGGCGTCGGGCGACGCGTCGACCGGGATCTCGTGGGCGCGCACCTTGAGGATGTGCCGGGTGCCGGTGGTGCCGTCGCGGCGAACCGTGATGCTC
Organism: Variovorax paradoxus; assembly: GCF_018614915.1. Taxonomy (GTDB): domain Bacteria; phylum Pseudomonadota; class Gammaproteobacteria; order Burkholderiales; family Burkholderiaceae_C; genus Variovorax; species Variovorax paradoxus_K. Next base: position 55,901 of record NZ_JAGGNU010000033.1, read on the forward strand.
ATGGAAATGTCCTTTGAAAAAGTGAGGGCAGTCGCTTCAAGGCTTGTCGATCTCGAAGGCCTCGACCTGGCGGCCGTCGATGTCGGTGAAGCCGTATTCGCGCGCCAGGTCCGCCACGCGATGCACCGCGCCGCTCTTGTCCAGCACCTGCGGATCGGCCGCCAGCGCGGCCACCGCGCGGCCCAGGTAGCGCGGCGATTCCGTGCGCGCGAGCGCCGGGCGCTCGGTCCAGTGCGCCTCGTCGGTCTTGTGGCCGGCCAGGACGAGCTCGGTGCGCATCCAGCCTGGCGACACGGCCAGCGAGGCGACGCCGTGCGGGCGCAGCTCCTCAGCCATCCCGAAAGCCAGCCGGCTCATCGCGGCTTTGGCCAGGTCGTAGAACAGGTTGCCGCGCAGGTAGCGGTCACGGTCCCAGAAGGTGGTGGTCACGATCAGCCCTTGTCGCCGGCCGACCATCATCGGCGCGGCGAAGCGGCTGGCCAGCAGGTGGTTGCGCAGCCCGCGGTCGAACATGGCGTCCCACTGCGCCAGCGGGTGCTCCCAGAACGGCGCGTCGAACACGCCGTTGAAGCTCTCGTGGCCGCCCCAGGCGTTGTTGACGAGCAGATCGAGCTTGCCTTCGTCGCGCTGCACCCGGGCGAAGAGCTGCGCCACCTCGTCCTCGCGCGTGTGGTCGCATCGCACCGCGATGCCGCGCCCGCCGGCCGCCGTCACCTCGTCGGCCGTCGCATCGATGCTGCCCGGTACCGCGTCGAGGCCCGACAACGCGAGGATCTCGCCATAGCTGTCTGCGGGCCGGTCCCGCGTGCTTCGCCCGGTGACATACACCGTGGCGCCCGCAGCGCCCAGCTCTTGCGCGATGCCGCGCCCGGCGCCCCGGCTGGCGCCCGTGACTACGGCGACGCATCCCTTCAGCTTCAGCGCTTGGTCCATTCTTGTCCCCTCGGCTCGTTCATGCGCCAATGCTAGCGGTGTACCTCCGATTCGCCATGCCTGGCGAGCAGCTGCATCAGGTGCTTGCGGATCAGCATGCCGGGCCGATCGGACTCCATCGAATACTCGACGCCGCGCCGGCGCGTGTCGACCAGCGCGTCGGGGTCGGTCGATTCGAGGATGTCCTTGTCCTCGCGCGTGATCTCCTGGTCGAAGTCGATCAGCATCTGCGCCGGACAGTCGGCCTCGGTGTCGTTGCGAAACAGCCATTGGCACAGCTGCATGCGGCCGTCGTCGATCGGCGTGAAGCAGTTGATGATGATGTGGCGGATGCCCGAGGGGTATTCGATGTCGAGCCGGCGCGAGAAGGGCAGGAAGTAGGCGTTGCGCATGTGGCGCGTGGTGATCGGGTCGGTCACGCCGCTGATGGCGTGGAACTTCGCCGGGTTGGCGGCTTCGATCGTGGTCTCCGCGTAGAAGCCGTTGTCGTTCTCGACCAGCTCGTACTTGCTGGGCTTCGGGCTCGCGGCCACGCCGAAGGTCGCGCGGTGCACGAAGCTGAAGTGCGAGTTGTCGAAGGAGTTCTCGAGCGCGCGCATCGGGCTGGTCTGCCACTCTTCGTGGAACTGGAAGATGGTGCGCCAGCCGGGGGCGTCGAACTCGGGAATATTCGGGATCTCCGCGATCGGATCTTCCAGCGCGACCCAGGCATAGCCATGGCGCGCGGTGCAGTGGTACGCGGTGGTCCTGTACTCCGGCGAGATCTTGCGACCGGCCTCGTACTGCGGAATGCGGATCACCTGGCCTTCGCGGTCGTAGGTCCAGCCGTGGTAGCCGCACTGGATGGCGCCCCGGGCGCAGGCCTTGCCTTCGGCATCGACGCACCAGCCTTTCGAAAGCCTTGCGGTGCGGTGGCAGCAGCGGTCGCGCAGCGCGGCGGGCCGGCCGTCAGCGTCGAGAAAAAGAACGATGTTCTCGCCGAGCAGCGTGAAGGGCTTCGGCCCCTGCTGCAGATCGGCCAGCGGCATGACGGCATGCCAGAACTTGCGGAACACGGGTTGCTGCGTGACGAGCATGAAGAGACTCCTTCGGTTGCGTGAGGTCCAACTTGAAAGAGCAATTTCCCACCCCTGGTGCATCGGGGCTGAACGCTTCTACTCTGCGAAAGCCGTCTTGCAATTTGCGGGCCCGCCGGCCTGGCTTGGCATGGGTCGTGCATGAGCAAGGGCAAGAGTAGAAGCGTTCAGCAGCGCACGCACCTTCATCGTGCGCCGCCCGGAAATTGCTCTTGAAGTGCCGCGGCCGCGAGGTCACGGGTGTTCAAGACCTCGCTTTCCCGGAGAGACTTTCCATGCAACGCCGATCTTTCATCACCTCCTCCGCCGCCGCCCTCGCCGCGCCCCGCGTCTTCGCGCAATCCGCGAAGCTCACGCCGCTCAGGTTCACGCTCGACTTCCGCATCAACGGCCAGACCGCGCCCTTCTTCCTGGCCGAGAGCAAGGGCTACTACAGGGACGAGGGGCTGGACGTCGCCATCGACACCGGCGCCGGCTCGGTGGCCTCGATCACGCGCATCGCGAGCGGCGTGTACCAGCTGGGCCTGGGCGACATCAGCTCGCTGGTCGAGTTCAATGCGCAGAATTCGGGCACACCGGTGGTGCAGGCGGTGTACCAGTACTACAACCGCGCACCGTTCGTGATCATCGGCCGCAAGGACCGCGGCATCACCGGCGACTTCAGGAGCCTGCAAGGCAAGAAGGTCGCGGCCGCCGCGGTCGAATCGACGCGCCGCGCCTGGCCGATGGTGGCGCGCAAGCAGGGCATGAAGGGCGACGCCTTCCAGTGGCAGACCACCGACTTCAGCGCGCGCGACAACGTGATGGTGCGCGGCGACGTCGACGCCGCCACCTACTTCCACGACTCGGCGGTGTCGCTGTTCGCGCGCATGAAGACGGAGGAGCTCTCGGTGCTCAAGTACGCCGACGCGGGCGTCGACCTGTACGGCAACGCGATCCTCGCGAGCAGCAACCTGATCGCGCAAAACCCGAAGGTGGTGGCGGCCTTCCTGCGTGCCACCAACCGCGCGATCGTCGAGACCTTCGCCAACCCCGGCCCCAGCATCGCCGCCATGCGCCAGCGCGAGCCCATCCTCGACGAGAGAATCGAGCGCGAGCGCTGGGCTCTCACGGCCCAGTACGTGGGCGCGGCCGACACCGCCGGACACGGCCTGGGCGACATCCGCAAGCTCACGCTCGAGCAGCAGGTCGACGAGGTAGTGGAGGTTTTCGGCCTCAGGCGCAAGCCCTCGGCCGATGCCATCTTCAACAGCTCGATGCTGCCTGCGCGCGGGGAACGTACCATCAAGGCATGAGCGAGCTTTATCCGAACGAAACCGAACTCGACGAACGCGACGGCCGCTACCTGCGCAAGGCCATCGGCTGGTCGCACGCGGCGCGGCGCCGCGGCAACCGGCCCTTCGGCGCGGTGGTGGTCTCGGCCGCCGGCGAGGTGCTGGCCGAGGCCTACTGCAACAGTGCCGAGACGGGCGACGTCACCGGCCACGCCGAGACCAATGCCGTGCGCGCGCTCGCCGAACGCAAGCTGTCGCGCGAGGAACTTGCGGGCGCGACGATCTATTCGTCCGGCGAACCCTGCGTGATGTGCGCCGGCGCGATCTTCTGGTCGAACATCGGCCGCGTGGTCTTTGGCATCGACGCCGAGCGGCTGCGCCTGTTTCGCGGCGAGCATGCCGACCAGCGCGATGCCGAGCTCTCCTGCCGCGACGTGTTCCGCGCCTCGCCGCATGCGATCGAATGCATCGGGCCGGCGCTGGTCGACGAGGCGACTGCGGCACACGTGGGTGCATGGAAGGGCTGACCTGGACCATCACGCAGCGGTCATCGAACTTCCTGTCCAATAGCGGCATGCAAAGCCCGCACGACACCGAACGCCGCCTCAACGATCTCGAGATCAAGGCCAGCTTCACCGAAGACCTGCTGGACCAGTTGAACATGGCCCTCTACCGGCAGCAGCAGCAGATCGACAGCCTGGTGCTCCAGGTCACCCAACTGCGCCAGCAGAGCACCGACACGGCCACCGGCGGCGCGCGCAACCTGCGCGACGAGCTGCCACCGCACTACTGAACGGGACGAACCGATGCTGGTCGTGTTCGGCGGTCTGCCCGGGGTCGGAAAGTCGACCGTCGCCCGCGAGGTGGCGCGGCGGAGCGGCGCCGCCTACCTGCGGATCGACGCCATCGAACAGGCGGTGCGGGATGCCGGCGTCCTCGTCGCGGACATCGGCCCGGCGGGCTATATGGCGGCCTACGCGCTCGCACGATCGAATCTCGAACTCGGCCGAATCGTCGTGGCCGATTGCGTCAATCCGTTGCCGATCACGCGCGCGGCATGGCAGGCGGTGGCACGCGATGCCGGCGTGAAGCTGGTCGAGGTCGAAGTGATCTGCTCGGATGCCGCCGAGCACCGGCGCCGCGTCGAGAACCGCACCAGCGACATCGGAGGGCTCGTGCTGCCGACCTGGGCCGGCGTGACCGCGCACTCGTACACGCCCTGGACCGGCCAGGACCTGGTGATCGACACCGCGACGCTGAACGCGGAAGATGCCATCGCGTACGTGCTTGCCGGGATGAAGGCCAAGGCCGACCACGACCCGGTGTAGACGGAGGTCTTCATGCACCTGCCGCTCCGACCCCTGATCCTCGGCGCACTGCTGGCGCTCTGCGCGCAAGTCCACGCGCAAGTCGCGCAACGCGTGGTCGACCTCCCGACCCGGCCCGGCGTCACGCAGCGCATGGTCGTGATCGCGCCGCCCGAGCCCAAGGCCGCCGTGGTGCTGCTGGCAGGCGGTCATGGCGGGCTGCAGATATTCCCCAACGGCTCGTTCAATTGGGGCGAGGGCAACTTCCTCGTGCGCAGCCGGCAGCTGTTCGCCGACCAGGGCCTGCTGGTCGCCGTGCTCGATGCGCCGTCCGATCGCCAGACGCCACCCTTCCTGCAAGGCTTCCGCCAGCGCCCCGAGCACGCGGCCGACCTCAAGGCCGTGATCGCCTGGCTGCGCGAGAGCGGCAAGGTGCCGGTCTGGCTGGTCGGCACCAGCCGCGGCACGCAATCGGCCGCCTATGTTGCGACCGAGCTGGCCGGTGCGGACGGACCCGACGGCATCGTGCTGAGTTCCACCATCCTGAGCGACTCGAAGGGCCGCCCGGTTCCGGCCATGCCGCTGGGCCGGCTGCGGATTCCCGTGCTCGTCGTGCACCACGAGCAGGACGGCTGCGAGCTTTGCTCCTTCGCCGACGTGCCCGCGCTCATGGCCAAGCTCGACAACGCACCGCGCAAGCAACTGCTCGCCTTCCAGGGCGGCGCCAACAGAGGCGCTGCCTGCGAGGCTTTCGCCTACCACGGCTTCAACGGTCTGGAACGCGATGTGGTGACGCAGACCGTCGCGTGGATGCTCGCGAAGTAGCACGCGGGCGGCTGCTTAAACTCGCACGATGCCATGGCACGCGCGACTCGACCTCGACTACCAGCTTGAAAACCAGCGCAGCGTCGCGCGCTTTCGCCACGAGGGCCCGCTGCGCATCCTGCAAAGCCTCTACCCCGAAGGCGATGCGGTCTGCCACAACGTGCTGGTGCATCCGCCCGGCGGGCTGGTGGGCGGCGACACGCTCGACATCGCGGTGCGCGTCGCGGCCGGCAGCCACGGCCTCATCACCACGCCGGGCGCCACGCGCTTCTACCGCTCCGAGGGCGAACTCGCGCTGCAGCGCACCGAGCTCGTGCTCGAGCCCGGCGCGCGGCTCGAATGGCTGCCGCTCGAAGCCATTTGCTACAGCGGCTGTCGCGCAGAGAACCGGCTGACGCTGCGCGCCGCGGCAGGCGCGGAGCTGATCGGCTGGGACCTGACGGCGCTCGGCCTGCCCGGCGCCGACAAGCCTTTCGTGCTCGGCAGCCTGCAGCAGCACATCGAAGTGCCGGGCACGTGGCTGGAGCGCGGGCGCATCGATGCGGCCGACACGCGCCTGCTGCAGAGCCCGATCGGGCTGGCCGGGCATCGCTGCCTGGCCTCGATCTTCTTCGTCGCGGGCGCGCCGATCGCGCGCGCGCGGCGCGAGGCGGCGCTCGAGGTCGCACGCGCGCTGATCGATACGCATGGGCTGGGGGAGAGCGCCGGCGCGACCAGTCCGCATGCCGAAGTCATCGTGCTGCGCACGCTCGCGCCGGTGGTCGAGCCCGCGATGCAGCTGCTGCGACAGGTGTGGAAGGCCTGGCGGGCCGAGCTGTGGAACATGACGGGCACGGCGCCGCGGATCTGGGCGATGTAGCTCACTGGAGTACCTCCGTGCTTCGCACTGCGGTGCGAGCTTGCTTGGGGCGGCCCGGCGCGGCGCATTCGGCTTCGACAAGGCGTACCGCCGCAGGCACCACGCCAGTCGAAAAAGCATTTCATTCTTCCCCGGGCTTCAACTCACGCAGGAGGCGCATTCCGACCAGTGTGTAGCGGGTCTCGGCCGTGTTCCAGTTTCGATATGCCGAGCGCGCGTACAAGGCCGAGCTGGCCCAGGACCCGCCGCGGCGCACATGGAGCTTGCCGGCGCCCGGACCTGTCGGATCGTCCCGGGGCGCTTCGGCGTAGTAGTGCTCGCCATACCAGTCGGCGACCCACTCCCACACATTGCCGTGCATGTCGAAAAGCCCGAACGCATTGGGCGCGAAGCTGCCGACCGGCGCAGTGAACACGTAGCCATCATGGCCGGGTAAGGCAAATGGCAGCCGCCACGGCCAGCGCTGAGCGGTGTCGAGGTCCAGCAGGGCCGCCGAGCCGAGCAGGCTTGCCAGATCGTCACCGGTGTTGTAGCGCGTCGCGGTGCCGGCACGGCAGGCATATTCCCACTCGGCTTCGCTCGGCAGCCGGTAGACCACGCCTTCGCGTTCGCCCAGCCAGGCGGCCAAGGCGATCGCGTCGTTCCAGGTGACGTTCACCACCGGATGGTCGCCGGCCTGGGGAAACCCGGGGTTGCGCCACGAATATCGGGAGTCGCGCCCTTCGAAGGCATCGCCGCGGGCCGAGCTGGTGGGGTCGTAGGCGGGGTTGTAGCCGTAGCCGCCGGTGCCATCCGCGAGGGACTCGGGCACGTAGCCTGAGCGTTCGATGAAAAGCCGGAACTGGTCGACGGTCACCTCGTGCTGGCCCATGTAGAACGCGCGAGTGATGCGCACCGCGTGCCGTGGCGCTTCGTCGCCGAGGGCTTGCAGATCCGCCAACCCATAGTGCGAGTACCCGTGCGCCAGGCTCTGGGCGCGCTCATCGCTGCCCATCATGAACTCTCCCGCCGGCAGACGGACGAACTTCATGCCGAGGCTGTTCACGATGGTGGCAGGACGATGTTCCTGCGGCTGCCCGGGTGGACTATTGGCGCGATGAACGCCGCAGGCGGGCAGCGCTGCCAGCGCCAGGCAGGCCAATCTCTGCGCCTTGGCCCGCGTCGCCATCGAGGACGTCAGCAACGAACGCCAGGCCATCGCCACTAGCGCGCAGTCATCTGCTCACCCAGGGAAGCGAGGGGTCGTTGCCATCCGCAGGACGTGCAAGCATCGCCAGTTCCGCATTCATGCGCCACTCCAGCAGGTCCTCTCTGACGCTCGCCAACTCCCCGGGATCGACGTCGCGCAGTGCGGCAAGCTCCTTCGGGTCCTTGTCGAGATCGAACACCTCGATCGGATCGCGCTCGAAGCTGTAGACGTACTTTCTCTGGCCGCGCCGTGCGCTCAGGAACGACCAGTCGATGCTGCTCGAGTAATAGAGCCGGCGCTCCGGATCGACCGCATGAAGAAGCGACTCTCCGGGCAGCTGCGCGCCGTCGATGCGAAGGCCGAGCAGCTCGACGACCGTCGGAAGAATGTCGATCTGCTGCCGGGGACCGCGCACGATGCCCGGCGCCAGCATGCCCGGCGCATAGATCAGCGCCGGAACGTGCAGGCCTTCCTGGTAGACGGCGTTGTGGATCTGCTTTGCGCCGTGTTCGTCGAACATCTGTCCATGATCGCCGACGAACACGAACACCGTGTCGTCCAGCACGCCCAGGCGGCCATAGCCTTCCATGAGCTTCGCAAGCACGCCATCGATGTACCGCAGGCAGTTGTAGTAGGACTCCAGGCTGCGGTTCGAAACGCCGTCGAAGCTGATGCGGTGCCAGGTCGATGGTGTCTCGAAGTTGTGGTGGCCGACGTTGGTCATGATGGCGGTGAAGAAGGGTTGCCCGGCATCGACCTTGGCCGCCGTCCAGTCGAGGATCGGCTGGACCATCCATTCGTCCGCGATGCCGAAGTAGGTCACTCGCTCGCTCTCGGGATTGGCCAGCTCCTGTTCGGTCCGGATGTACTCGAAGCGGAAAGTGTCGATGACGTCGAGGTCGCTCTGGAACTTCAGCGTCGTGGGCGTGAAGAAGCTGGTCGCATAGCCCGCCTCTCGCAGGATCGAGGGCAGCGTGCGGATGCGAGCCTGCTTGCGGTTCTCGAGCGCCCATCTCTGCGTGCCCTCGTTGGCCAGCGGATATTGGCCGCCGAGCACCGCCATCCATGCAGCGGCCGTGCGCGGAATGACGGCGCTCATGTCGTTGACCACGAGGCTCTTCCGAGCGAGCTTCGACATGAAGGGCGTTGTTTCGATGCCTGGGTTGTGCACCGTCGTCGACTCCGCGCGCATGGACTCCAGCATGACGATGACGACGTTCTTGCGCTTTGTCATATCAGTTTGCCGCGCAAGCATCGACGCGCTGTACCAGCGCGGCTTGCCTGTGTGAGCGAACTCCCTTGCCACCTTCGCCGTGGCCCCATGCATCGGCGTCGGTGCAGCCGTCTTGGCCAGCGTGATCAGCGTGCCTTCCGTGTGCCGAAGCAAGGCCAGCACGCCGTGCGCAGGCTGCGGCAATACGACGGCCAGCGCCAGCGCAAAAGCGACGATGCCCGCTGCATAAGAGCGGCGCGCCGGCAGCAGAGGTGTCGCGGCCAGTGCGCGTTGCCTCCAGGCCCAGGCTGCGGCCAGGCAGATGCCTCCTCCGATCGCGAGCACACGCAAGACAGATGCTTCCGGTGCGACGAGCGGCGCGATGTCCTGCATGTTGAAGAGTGCGAACCACAGCACCCGCGAGCTGGCGGGCTGACCGACAGCGAATTGATAGGCCCAGTCGATGCCCACGACAGCGCACGACAGGAGCACCAGCAGTTGCAGCACCAGCACGGCGCCGCGTCGTGCCCTCGCAGGGCTGAGCACGAGCACGAGACCGAAGGCGAAGACCGCGATGGCGAGTGAAACGAGGTCGCGCCACAGGCAGGCGGCCAGGCCGAAGACCTGGATCCGTGCCGTGTAGAACCAGACCTGGAGCGTCCGCACGAGGCTGTCGTCGGGCGGCGGCACCGGGAACATGAGCGCGAATGCCACCAGGACGGCCACGGCGATCGGCGCGGCCGCCCATCGATGTTTGGGCGAGACAACTCTTTGGATCGCCACGCCGAGGAGCACGGCGGCGAGGATGCGCAAGGACGTGAACCACCAAAGCCATTGCAGCCATGCACCCCATCCGGAGCCCTCGACCGGCACGGCGAAGATGGCATTCATCACCAGCGCGGTCTTCGCGAGCCCGAGCCAGAGTGCCAGCGGAAGCAGCAGCAAGCCTGCCACTCGCCAGGGATCCTTGGCCTGCGGCTGCGTGGCGGTAGGTTTCAATCTCGGCTGCCTCATGTGCACCTCCGTGCCGATCGACCTCGGAGCGCCTTGAAACAGGAGGCACCTGAACGAGGTCTGGTCATCGCCTTTGCTGGCGTTCAAGCAGGCATTAAGGCATGGAACCCGAAGCCTGTGGTTAGTGCTTTCCGGGGTCTCGCGGCTTCCCGTGCAAACAGGCCCTCGTCCGACGAGACACTGCGGCCGGGCTGCCTAGACTGCCTTGCCATGCAAAGAAGAAGCTTTCTCGCGGCGGGGGCGCTCGCGGCCACCGGCTGCTCGAACGCCGTCGTTGCGCCCGCCGCGCAAGCCGCCGGCCTGCAGCCGCTGGGCCGTCCTGAAAAATTCGACTACGCCTGGCTCAAGGGCGTGGCACGCGAGCTCGCCGATACGCCTTATCGGCCGCACGGCAAGGCGCTGCCGTCCGACGTCGCCGCGCTCGACTGGGACCAGTACCAGGCCATCCGCTTCAAGCCCGACCATGCGCTCTGGGCCGATGGCGGCTTGCGCTTCCAGGTCCGCCTGTTCCATCTGGGCCTGTTCTTCAAGCGGCCGGTTCGCATGTTCGAGCTCGTCGACGGCCAGGCCCAGGAGCTGGCCTACGACCCCGCGATGTTCGACTACGGCAAGAGTGGGCTCGACGGCGCACGGCAGGCGCGCGACCTGGGCTTCGCCGGCTTCCGCATCCTCAGTGCACCCGAATTCAAGAGCGACGTGGCGGCCTTCCTCGGCGCCAGCTATTTCCGTGCAGTCGGCGCCGAGGGGCAGTACGGCCTGTCGGCGCGCGGCCTCGCGGTCGACACGGCGCTCGGCGGCGAGGAGGAGTTTCCGGACTTCACGGACTTCTGGTTCGAGCGGCCGGCGCGGGGCGCGAACACGATGGTGGTCTACGCGATGCTCGACTCGCCCGCCATCACCGGCGCCTATCGCTTCGCGATCACGCCGGGCGAGCCCCTGGCGATGGACGTCGATGCCGCGCTCTATCCGCGCAAGGAGATCGAACGCCTCGGCATCGCCGCCTGCACCAGCATGTTCCAGGTCGGCGAGAACGACCGCCGCATGGCCGGCGACTGGCGCCCCGAAATCCACGACTCCGATGGCCTCGCGATGCAAAGCGGCGGCGGCGAATGGATCTGGCGGCCGCTCGCGAATCCGGCCGCGCTGCGCTTCAACTCCTTCGCCGACAAGGACCCCAAGGGCTTCGGCCTGATGCAGCGCGACCGCAACTTCGACCACTACCAGGATGACGGCGTGTTCTACGAGAAGCGCCCTTCCCTTTGGATCGAGCCCAAGGGCCGCTGGGGCGAAGGCGCGGTGCAGCTGGTCGAGATACCGACCGTGGACGAGACTTTCGACAACATCGTGGCCTTCTGGAATCCGGCGCAGAAGCCGCGGCGCGGCCAGGAGCTGCTGTATGGCTATCGCCTCCACTGGGGCGCGGCCGCACCGCTGCGGCCCGCGCTCGCCACCTGCGTGGCCACGCGCACCGGCACGGGCGGCGTGATCGGGCGCAAGCGCGAGCACTGGTCCTTGCGCTTCGTGGTCGACTTCGCGGGCGGCGCGCTCGCGCAGATCGATTCCAAGACGACGACGATCGAGACCGTCGTCACCGCGTCGAGCGGCAGCATCGAGCTGACGTCGGCACGCCCACTCGCCTCGGTGAGGGGCATCCGCGCCATGTTCGACGCGGTGCCGCCGCCGGACGCCGGGCCGGTCACGCTCCGGCTTTTTCTTCGCGCCGACGGCCAGCCCCTGAGCGAGACCTGGCTGTACGAGTGGACGCCGCCGGCGCCGGCCGATCGCAAGCTCGCGCTCGCATGACGCCGTTTCACAGCGACCTCCCCGCGCGCCTGGACTGCCTGCCCTGGTCGCGCTGGCACTGGCGCGTGGTGATCGCGCTTGGCGTGGCCTGGGTACTCGACGGCCTGGAGGTCACGCTGGTGGGCTCGATCGGCGCCGTGCTCGAGCGGCCCGACACGCTGGCGCTCAGCGCGGCGCAGATCGGCTGGTCGGGCTCGCTCTACATCGGCGGCGCGGTGGTCGGCGCGCTGCTGTTCGGCCGGATGACCGACCGGCTGGGCCGCAAGAAGCTGTTCCTGATCACGCTCGCGGTCTACGCGCTGGCCACGCTGGCGACCGCCTTCTCGCCCGACTTCGCTTTCTTCGCGCTGTGCCGCTTCGTGACCGGGCTGGGCATCGGCGGCGAGTACGCGGCCATCAACTCGGCCATCGACGAGCTGATCCCGGCGCGCGTGCGCGGGCGCGTGAACCTGGCCATCAACGGCAGCTTCTGGATCGGCGCGGCGCTGGGCGCGGGCTTGAGCCTGTGGCTGCTCGACCCGCAGGTGCTGGGCCCGGTCTGGGGCTGGCGCGCGGGCTTCGGGCTGGGTGCGCTGCTGGCGGTGGCGATCCTGCTGGTGCGGCGCAACGTGCCCGAGAGCCCGCGCTGGCTGATCGCGCATGGCCGGGTCGACGAGGCCGAGCGCATCGTCGCGGCCATCGAGGCCGAGATCGTTGCGGAAAAAGGGCCGCTGCCACAGGCCGTCGGCCGGGTGCGCTACAGCGGCCGCGCGAGCCCGGGCTGGGGCGAGGTCGCGCACGTGCTGCTGCGTCGCTACCCGCAGCGCAGCATGGTGGCGCTGGCGCTGATGATCTCGCAGGCCTTTTTCTACAACGCGATCTTCTTCACCTACGCGCTGGTGCTCACGCGCTTCCACGGCGTGGCCGAGGGCAAGGTGGCGCTCTACATCTTTCCGTTCGCGCTCGGCAACGTGCTGGGGCCGCTGCTGCTGGGCCCGCTGTTCGACCACGTGGGCCGGCGCCGCATGATCGCGCTGACCTATGTGTTCTCGGGCGTGGGCCTGGCGCTGACCGGCTGGGCCTTCATGCAGGGCTGGCTGGATGCGCGCAGCCAGGCGCTGTGCTGGTCGGCCGTGTTCTTTCTCGCCTCGGCGGCGGCCAGCTCGGCCTATCTCACGGTGAGCGAGGTGTTCCCGCTGGAGATGCGTGCGATCGCGATCGCGATCTTCTACGCCGTGGGCACCGGCGCCGGCGGCTTCGTGGCGCCGGTGCTGTTCGGCGCCTTGATCGAAACCGGCAGCCGCGGTGCCGTCGCGGTGGGCTATGCGATCGGCGCCGCGCTGGTGATCGTGGCCGGGCTGCTGGCGCTGCGCTGGGCGGTCGATGCCGAGCGCAAGCCGCTGGAGGAAGTGGCGCCGCCGCTCGGATCGCAAGCCGACGACGATGCCTCCGGCGTCACTCGATGAGGGCGCGCTTCACGTCTTCCTGCAGGCTGCGCAGGTGCTCGCGCATGGCCGCCTTGGCCCGCTCGGGGTCCCTGGCGCGCAGCGCGCGAACGATCTCGCCGTGCTCGTCGTGGTTCTCGCGCTGCCGGTGCAGCGGGCTGTGCAGCCGGAACAGCCGCGCGTTGACGCGCAGTTCCTCGACCAGCCGCGGGAACACCACGTTGCCGCTGGCCGTGGCGATCAGCTGATGAAAGCGATCGTCGAAGTGCCAGTGCTCCGTCTCGCTGTGCTCTCCGGTGTCGAGGGCGCGGATGTCCGCCTCGAGCGCATCGATCTCCGCGTCGGTGATCTTGCCGACGGCCAACGCGATGGCTTCGCATTCGATGACTTCGCGCGCTCGCATGCAGTCGAAGTACTCCTTGGTGCCGAGCGCGCGCACCGCGTAGGAGCGCGCATCGCGGCGCACCAGCAGGCCTTCGCCGGCAAGCCGGACCAGCGCCTCGCGCATCGGCGTGCGCGAGATGCGCAGGTCTTCCGCCAAGCGGGCTTCCTGGAGCGGGCTGCCGGCGGAGATTTGGCGGTCGAGGATCAGCGTGCGCAGCCGCGCGTAGGCCTGCTCGGCGAGACTGGCGGAGCGCACCTCGAGCGGTTCGATCGTGATGGTGGCGGGCTGCGCCGGACTGGGGAGGCTTGGCATGCGAGAGCTGGCGGTTTCCACGGAGGGCGGGAAAGCTTAGCAGGCCTGCATGGCGAGGGCCGGCTTCCTCACAGCCACTTGTCGAGCGGGTTCGTGCCACTCGGCGCCCGCGGCCGCAGGCAGGGCTGGAAGCGGCCCGAGCCGGCTTCGGCAGAGAACACGCCGTCCTGCCAGACCACGCGGCCGCGCGACACGGTGACGGCGGGCCAGGCGCGCAGCTTCATCCCTTCGTAGGGCGTGTAGTCGGCCGCGTGGTGCAGCATGTCGTTGGCCACCTGCTTCTCCTGCCCCGGGCCGAAGACGTCCCAGACCACGAGATCGGCATCGCTGCCGACCGCGATCGTTCCCTTCTTCGGGTACAGGCCGTAGAGCCGCGCCGGGTTGGTGGCGGTGAGCTCGACGAAGCGGTGGATGTCGATGCGGCCCGCGAGCACGCCTTCGCTCATCAGCAACGGAAGGCGCGTCTCCACGCCCGGAATGCCGTTGGGGATGCGGTCGAACGAGGCCTCGTCACCGGCAACGCGCTTGCCGTCCGGGCCGCTCATGTTGAAGGGCGCGTGGTCCGAAGAGAAGATGGTGAAGAGCCCGCTCGACAGCCCGTTCCAGATGAACTGCTGGTTGGCCTTGTCGCGCGGTGGCGGGCTGCAGATGCAGCGCGCGCCGTGCATCGGGTCGTCCGGGTCGATGCCGAGGTCTTCGGCGCTCAGGAACAGGTACTGCGGGCAGGTCTCGGCATGGATCGGGAGCCCGCGTCCGCGCGCCCAATGGATCTGCTCGACCGCTTCGCGGCCCGACACGTGCACGATCAGGATCGGCGTGTCGACCAACTCGGCCAGCGCGATGGCCCGGTGCGTGGCCTCGCGCTCCACTGCCATCGGCCGCGAACTGCCGTGGTAGCGCGGGGCCGTGAGGCCGGCATCGAGCAGTTGCTCGGTGAGCCAGGCGATGCAGTCGCTGTTCTCGGCATGGATCATGGTCATCGCGCCATGCCGGCGCGCGACGGCGAGCACTTCAATGATCTGCCGGTCGTTCAGCTTGAGATCGTCGTAGGTCATGTAGATCTTGAAGGACGTGTAGCCCTTGTCGATCAGCGCGGGGAGCTCGCGCTGCGTCACGTCCTTGGTGGCGTCGGCGACGATCAGATGGAAGGCGTAGTCGATCACCGCCTTGCCTTCGGCGCGCCGGTGGTAGTCGTCGACCGCCTCCTGGATGCTGCGCCCCTTCTGCTGGGCGGCGAAGGGCAGCACGGTGGTGGTGCCGCCGCAGGCCGCGGATCGCGTGCCGGTGAAGAAGTCGTCGGCGAAGCGCGAGCCGTCGCTGGTCGGTTGGTCGCAGTGGCAATGGCCGTCGACGCCGCCGGGCGTGACCAGGCGGCCGGCCGCGTCGATCTCTCGCTCGGCTTTGGCGTCGAGCCCTTGCGCGATGGCGCAGATGCGGCCGTCGCGCACGCCGATGTCCGCGCGGTAGCGGTCGCCGACGGTCGCGATGTCGGCGTTGCGAAGGATCAGGTCGTAGCTGCTCATTGGGGTCTCCGGGTCAGCGCTGCTCGAGCACGGCGTCGACGGCCACCACGGGCGTGCTCGCGTTGCCGTAGGCGCGGCCGTAGTGGCGCTCGATGCGGCGCTGGACGAAGTCCCAGGCGGTGGTCATCAGCAGGTAGTAGATGGCGGCGACGAGGAAGAGCTCGAGCACCATGAACTTCTCCTGGATCAGCACCTGCGTGCGGCGCAGCAGCTCTTCCATCGAGATCACCGAGGTGATCGAGGTGGTCTTGAGCAGTCCGTTGATGCTGTTGCCCAGCGTCGGAATGATGAGCCGCATCGCCTGCGGCATCACGATGTAGCGCATGGTCTGCGCATGGCTGAAGCCGACGGCGCGCGCCGCGTTCGTCTGCCCCACCGGCACCGACTGGATGCCGCCGCGCACGATTTCGGCCAGGTAGGCCGCCTCGTTGAGGATCAGGCCGAGCAGCGCCGACTCGATCACCGACAGCTTCAGGCCCAGCTGCGGCAGCCCGGTGTAGATGATGATCAGCTGCACCAGCAGCGGCGTGCCGCGGAACACCCAGATGTAGAAGTGCGCCGGCGCCGCCAGCCAGTTGTGGCTGGACAGCCGGGCCAGCGCCAGCGCGCAGCCCACGACCAGGCCGCCCGCGATCGCCGCGAGCGTGAGCCACAGCGTGGTGACCGCACCGCTCAGGATGTAGGGATTGAGCAGGTAGTCGAGGAAGCCCGACCAGTTCCAGCCTTGACTCATGGACTCTCCTTCGCGTGTTCAGTGGCGCCGCCGCACGGGCCTCAGCCCGCGGGGCCCTTGACGGTCACCGCGCCGTCGATCGCCTTGACGCCGTACTGGTCGAAGAGCTTCTGGAAGCTGCCGTCGGCCTTCATGTCGTTGAGCACCTTGGCCATCGCATTGGCCAGTTCCTTGTTGCGCGTGGCCAGCGCCACCGGCGTCGGGAACAGGCCGTGCAGCACCCGGTCGAAGTCGCCGCGCTTCTGGTATTCGGCGCCGGTGGAGTCGATCGACAGCGCCACCTCGACCTGGCCCGCGCGCAGCGACTGGAAGGCCATCGCGAAGTTCTCGAACGTGCGGATGGTCATGCCCTTCATGCCCTTGTCGGTGAGCTGCTTGTCGAGCTCGCGCGCCTTGCGCTCCTCGAAGCCGCCGATCTCCACGCCGATGCTCTTGCCCGAGAGATCGTCGGGCTTGGCGATCTTGAGCGGGTTGCCCTTGGCGGTGCTGATGCTGATGGCCTGGTCTTCGTACTGGAGCATCTGCATCAGCTTGGCGCGCTCCTCGGTGTAGAAGATGCCGGTGTTGATCACGTCCCAGCGGCCGGCCTGCAGGCCCGGG
Source organism: Variovorax paradoxus (assembly GCF_018614915.1). GTDB lineage: Bacteria > Pseudomonadota > Gammaproteobacteria > Burkholderiales > Burkholderiaceae_C > Variovorax > Variovorax paradoxus_K. Next base: position 72,371 of record NZ_JAGGNU010000033.1, read on the forward strand.
ATCATGGCCGAGAACTCGATGCGCACGTACTCGGGCGTGAGGCACAGGCGCTTGGCGATGGCCTCGCCGAGCTCCACGCGCATGCCCTTGAGCGCGCCGGACTGGTCGACGAACTGCATCGGCGGCAGCGTCGGGTTGACCGACATCACCAGCGTGCCCTTCTTGACCAGCGCCGAGTCGGGCACCGGCGACTTGCAGGCCTGGGCGTTCGCGCTGCCCGCGCCGAAGATGAAAAGAACCGTGGCCGATGCGAGAGCGGGAAGCAGTTTCATGGTGGTTTCCTGGTGGAGATGAACGAGGCGGCGGGTTGAAACAGGCGGCGCAGGTGAGGCGCTCAGGAACGGATCGAATCGATGAGGCCCAGGCGGTCGAGCGCGCGCCGGAGATCGATGGCGTCGGCCTCCGGCAGCGGCAGCCGTGGCGCACGCGGCTTGCCGACCGGCAGGCCCATCATCGAGAGCCCTTCCTTGGAGGCGGCCACGTAGCGATGGCCGCCGACCCAGCGCACGATCGGCAGCATCTCCTTGTAGAGCGCGAGCGCTGCGGGCATGTCGCGCTCGTCTGCCACCAGCTCGAACAGCCGCGCCGACATCTTCGGGATCAGGTTGGAGCACACGGCCACCCAGCCCTGGGCGCCGAGCCAGAAGGATTCGTAGCCGAGGATGCCGGCGAACACGGTCATGCGGTCGCCGCAGAGCTCGATGATGTCGCGCACGCGCGTGACCTCCAGCGTCGACTCCTTGATGTACCTGCAGTTGTCGATGCGCGAGAGGCGAGCCACCAGCTCGGGCTTCAGGTCCACGTTGGCCGTGGCCGGGTTGTTGTAGACCATGATCGGAATGCCGATCGCCTCGCCCACCTTGCGGTAGTGCGCGAACAGCTCCTCGTCGGTGGGCGTGCTGTAGAAGGGCGGAATGATCATCACGCCGTCGGCACCCATGGCCTCGGCCTCGCGGCTCAGGCGCACGCACTCGTCGGTCCATTCGGCGCCGGTGCCGATCAGCACGGGCACGCGTTTTGCTGCCGTGTTCACGCAGGTTTCGATCACCAGTTGGCGCTCATCGGGCGTCAAGGACAGGAATTCGCCGGTGCTGCCCAGGGGGATGAGCCCGTGGATACCCTCCGCGATTTGCCAGTCGACCAGCTTCTTCAGCGCCGGCACGTCGACGTGCTTGCCGTCCGCGGTCATGGGAGTGATGAGCACCGTGTAGGTGCCTCGGAACGCTGTCATGGCTCGGTCCTCGGCGAAAAATCGAATGACGAAGTATATGTATACGTGTAGTATACGTATACATTGAACCGCGTCAATGCGGTTTTTTGCTTCGATCTGCAATGAGCGCCCGACTGACCCACCCCTCCATCAGCGCCAGCCCGCGCCCGATCCGCTTCTGGTACGACGGCAGTCCCGTCGATGGCCTGGAGGGCGAGACCATCGCTGCCGCACTGGCCGCCAGCGACATCCGCCAGCTGCGCCACACCCGCGGCGGCGAGCGCCGGGGCATGTACTGCGGCATGGGGGCGTGCTTCGATTGCCTGGTGACCGTGGATGGCCGGGCCAGCCAGCGCGCCTGCCTCACCAAGGCTTCCGAGGGCCAGCAGGTCCGCTCCCGCATGCCGGCCGGCACGCCGTCGGACCCGCTGTGCCCGCTCACGCCGGAGGCGGCCGTCGAGCCGGCCAGCCGCGAGGTCGACCTGCTGGTGATCGGCGCCGGGCCGGCGGGCCTGTCGGCGGCGCTCGCGGCACGGCGGGCCGGGGCCACGGTGCTGGTGCTCGACGAACGGCTGCAGCCCGGCGGCCAGTTCTACAAGCCGCTGGCGCCCTCCCACCAGGCCGCCACGCCGCCCGATTGCCAGTTCGCGGACGGCCTCGCGCTCGAACGCGAGGTGCGGGCCGCCGGCGTCGACGTGCAGCAGGCCGCACAGGTGTGGGCGGCGTTCTCGCCCCGCCAGGTCGGCGCGCTGATCGACGGGCACGCGAGCGTCATCGGCTGCAGGCAGCTCGTGATCGCACCCGGCGCCTACGAGCGCCCGGTGCCCTTCCCCGGCTGGACGCTGCCGGGCGTGATGACCACCGGCGCCGCCCAGACCTTGGCGCGCGCCTACCGCGTCGCGCCGGGCCGGCGGGTGGTGATCGCGGGCAACGGGCCGCTCAATCTGCAACTGGCCGCGGAACTGCTCGCAGGCGGCGCCGAAGTCGTCGCGGTGCTCGAATCGGCCGCGCGCCCGTCCCCGCGCCAATGGCGACAGATGCTCGCGACCGCGCGCACCGCGCCGGACCTGCTGCGCGACGGCTGGCGCTACCTGCGGCAGCTGCGCGCCCATCGCGTGCCGCTGCTGTGGGGGCACGCTGTGGTCGCCGCCGAAGGCGATGACCAGTTGCAGGCCGTGCAGGCCGCGCGGCTCGATGCCCAGGGCCGCGCCCTGCCCTCGGCCGCGCTGCGCTTCGAGGCCGACACGCTGTGCCTGGGCTACGGCTTCATTCCTTCCACCGAGCTGGCGCGCATGCTGGGCTGCGAGCACCGCGTGGCGAATCGCCATCTGGGCTACCTCGCCACCGTGACAGGCGAAGATGGCGCCACCAATCTGCCCGGCGTGTTCGTCGTGGGCGACGGTGCCGACATGGGCGGCGCGCGCGTCGCGCTGGCGCGCGGCACGCTGGCCGGGGTGGCAGCCGCGCGCAATCTCGGCCTGCTGGCTCCCCCGCCGCCCGAAGTGCTCGGCCGGCTGCGCCAAGCCGAGCGCTTCCAGCAGGCGCTGTGGTCGCTCTACCAGGCGCCGCCCGCGACGCTGGCGGCTGTGCCCGACGACACGCTGCTGTGCCGTTGCGAGGAGATCAGCTTCGGCACGGTGCGCGGCGAGATCCGCGCGGGCCGCGACACGCTGGCCGCGCTCAAGCGCAACACGCGCCTGGGCATGGGCCGCTGCCAGGGGCGCTACTGCGCGGTGACGGCCGCGAAGCTGGTGAGCGAGCTGACGGGTCGGCCGCCCGCGGCCGAGCAGTATTTCGCCCCCCGCCCGCCGGCCAAGCCGGTGCCGGCCGGCGCGCTCGGTTTCGAGAAGCCCGAATGGGGCGGCCACAAGCCGGCGATCACGCCCGACCTGGCGCGGCCCGTGGAGCATGCGCCCTTCGCGCCGATGCAGACCGACGTGCTGGTGATCGGCGCCGGCGTGCTCGGTGCGTGCCTGGGCTACTACCTCTCGAAAGAGGGCCGGGACGTGACGGTGGTGGACCGCGACGATATCAATCTGCAGGCCTCCGGCGCCAACGCAGGCAGCCTGCACGTCCAGCTGCTGTCCTTCGACTTCGGGGCCAAGGCGCAGGAAGGCGGTGGCCCGGCCGCGGCGACGCTGCCCCTCGGACCGATGTCGGTGCGCCTCTGGCAGCAGATCGAGGCCGATTGCGGCGAAGACCTCGAGATCAAGATCACCGGTGGACTCATGGTGGCCGACAGCGAGGCCGGCATGCGCTTCATCGAGGCGAAGGCCGCCCTGGAGCGCAGCCACGGCATCGACGCGCAGGTGATCGACGGCGCCGAGCTGCGCCGCCTTTCGCCGGCGCTTTCGGCGCAGCTGCTGGGAGCGGAACTGTGCCCGATGGAAGGCAAGATCAATCCGCTGCGCGCGACCTATGCCGTCGCCAAGCGCGCGCAGGCGCAAGGCGCGCGCATGCTGCGCGGCTGCAACGTGCAGGACATCGAGCGGCTGCCCGGCGCCGGGGCCGGCTTCAAGGTCCACACCTCGCGCGGCACCATCCATGCGGGCCGCATAGTCAACGCGAGCGGCGCCTGGTCGAGCACCGTCGGCCGCATGCTCGGAGTGAAGATCCCCGTCAAGGGCGCCCCGCTGCAGATGATCGTCACCGAGCCGGCGTCGCCGCTGGTCGACCATCTGATCGCGCATGCCGACCGCCACCTGAGCCTCAAGCAGGCGGCCAGCGGCGGGCTCATCATCGGCGGCGGCTGGACGGCCGCCTTCGACGAAGGCATGCGCCTGAACCGCGCAGAGCGCGCCAGCATCGAAGGCAGCCTGTGGGTCGCGCGCCGGGTGCTGCCGGCCGTGAGCGGGCTGCACATGCTGCGCTGCTGGGCCGGCATGAACGTCAACATCGACGGTGCGCCGATCATCGGCGACGTGCCGGGCGTTCCGGGCTTCTACAACGCCGTCACCTCCAACGGCTACACGCTGGCCCCCATCACCGCGCGGCTCGTGACCGAGCTGATCGTCCACGGCCGCACCGGGATCGACATCACCCCCTTTCGCATCGACCGTTTTCTCTGATCCTCATGACATACCCTCTCTCCGCGCGCGACACGCTGCGCCAGGTCATCGACACCCGCTTCGACGAGCAGGTGGGCACGCTCGCGCAGCTGGTCCAATGCCCTTCCGACAATCCGCCCGGCGACTGCGCTGCGCATGCGGAACTCACGGCCCGCCTGCTGGAGGCCATGGAATTCGAGGTCGAAAGGCACGCGTTGCCGGCCGAATTCGCAGCCGCGCACGGCATGCGCAGCGTCACCAACCTGATCGTGCGCGAGCGCTTCGGCGACGGGCCCGTGGTGGCGCTCAACGCGCATGGCGACGTGGTGCCGCCGGGCGCCGGCTGGAGCGTCGATCCCTATGGCGGCGAGGTGCGCGACGGCTGGCTGTACGGCCGCGGTGCCGCGGTCTCGAAGTCCGACTTCACGACCTATGCCTTTGCGCTGCGCGCGCTGAAGCAGCTGCACGCCGCCGGCACGCCGCTGGCCGGCACGGTCGAGCTGCACCTCACCTATGACGAGGAAACCGGCGGCATGACCGGGCCGGGCTGGATTCTTTCGCAGGGCCTGAGCCGTCCCGACTACGTGCTCTCCGCGGCGTTCTCGCACCACGTGGTGGTGGCCCACAACGGCTGCCTGCATCTGGAGGTGACGCTGCGCGGCAAGTCGGCCCATGCGGCGCGGCCGGATACCGGCCACGACGCGATCGAGGCTGCAGCCACGCTCCTGCCCGCGCTCTATCGTTACCGCGACACGCTCGCCGGCCGGCCCTCGCAGACGCCCGGCATCACCCATCCGACCCTGGTGGTCGGCCTCATCCACGGCGGCATCAACACCAACGTGGTGGCCGACGCGCTGAGCCTGCGGATCGACCGGCGCATCGTGCCGGAGGAAGTCCCCGAAGCCGTGGAGGCCGAGCTGCGCGGCGTGATCGAGGACGCCTGCCGCGACCTGTCCGGCATCACGGTCGAGATCCGGCGGATCCTGCTGGCCCGGCCCTTCGCACCCGCGCCGGGTGCGCAGGCGCTGGCCGATCTCATGTGCCGCGAGGCCAGCGCCGTGATGGGCAAGCCGGTGACGCCGATCGGCGTGCCGCTCTACACCGATGCGCGCCTGTACAGCGAAGCCGGCATTCCCACGGTGATGTACGGCGCCGGCCCGCAGACGCTGCTCGAAGCCAACGGGCATCGGGCAGACGAGCGCGTTCCGCTGGATGAACTGCGAAAGGCGACGGTGGTCGTCGCCAACACGCTGCTGGAACTGCTGTCCCGCTGAGCTTCAGTTCTGCGCGGTCGGCCGGCCCGCGGCCACCCACGCTTCGAGCCCGCCGGCCAGCGGCCGCGCGCGCACGAAGCCGCGCGCCATCAAGGCCTGCGCGGCCAACGCGGCCGACACCTCGTTGGGGCAGTTGCAGTACAGGATGATCTCGCGCCCCCTGTCCTCGAAGGGCAGGTCCGCTCGGCGCTGCTGCAAGGCTTTCAGCGGAAGCGGCAGCGCGCCGGGGATGCGGCGCGGATCGACCTGGACGCCGGCCTCGCCGCGCACGTCGACCACGATCGGTGGTGCTTCGCCTTCCATCAGCGCCAGCAGCTCGTCGATGGAGGCGCGCGGCATGCGGGTGATGCGCAGCATGGCGCGGCGACGCCACCAGCGCAGCGCCAGCATCGCGGCCAGCACGATCACGAGCGCAGCGGTCGCGACGCCGCCGGCATTGGCCAGCGCATCGAGCACTGCCTGGATCTGCTCGCGGAACAGCCAACCCAGGCCCAGGAACACACCGGCCCACAACAGTGCGGCTGCGGTTTCGAAAGCGAGGAAACGCGGCGTGGACATGCCCAGCGCACCGGCCATCGGCGGCGCCACCACCGAGACGCCGGGCACGAACTTGGCAGCCACCAGCGACATGCCGCCCCAGCGGCCGATCAGCGTCTCGCTGCGCCGCACGCAGGAATCCGGCGAGACCGAGATCTTGCAGAGCAGGCGCATGAAGCGGTAGCCGTGGGTGCGGCCGGTGTAGAACCAGATGCCATCGCCCAGGATGTTGGCCAGCACCGCACCGAGCACCATGGCGGCCAGCAGCGCCGGCTCCGCGACCGCGGCGAGGCCACCCGCCACCACCAGCACGGGCGCGGCGGGCACCGGCAGGCCGACACGGGCCGCGAAGCTCACGAGGAACACCACCGCGATCGCGTGCTCGATCATCAAATCCATCAGGGTCTGCATGGCCCGAAGCGTAGCGCCAATGGGCGCCGTCGGCCGGCGTGCCGGAGATCGACCAGGCTCAGATCGCGACCAGCTGCCGCACGCCCTGCGCTTCCATGTCCTTGCCGAGCCCGCGCGCGATGACTTCGCCGCGTTCCATCACGAGGTAGTCGCCGGCCAGTTCCTGCGCGAAGTCGTAGTACTGCTCGCACAGCACGATCGCCATGTCGCCACGCTCGGCCAGCATGCGGATCACGCGGCCGATGTCCTTGATGATGCTGGGCTGGATGCCTTCGGTCGGCTCGTCGAGGATCAAGAGCTTGGGGTTGGGTGCAAGCGCGCGCGCGATCGCGAGCTGCTGCTGCTGGCCGCCCGAGAGATCGCCGCCGCGGCGCCCCCGCATCTGCTTCAGCACCGGGAACACTTCATAGAGTTCCGGCGGCACCGGCGTGCTGCCCGGCCGGTAGGCCAGGCCCATGCGCAGGTTCTCCTCGACCGTGAGCCGCGCGAAGATCTCGCGGCCCTGCGGCACGAAGCCCATGCCGGCGCGGGCGCGGTCGTAGGGCGTCTTCCTGTGGATCGGCGCACCGTCGAATTCAATGCTGCCGCTCTTGATGGGAACCAGGCCCATCAGGGACTTCAGCAGCGTGGTCTTGCCGACGCCGTTGCGGCCGAGCAGCACGGTGACCTTGCCCGCATGGGCCTCGAAGCTCACGTCCCGCAGGATGTGGGAGCCGCCGTAGTACTGGTGGATGTTCTTGACTGACAACATGATCATCTCCCCAGGTACACCTCGATCACCCGCTCGTCCGCCTGCACCTCGTCGAGCGTCCCCTGCGCCAGCACCGAGCCGTCGCACAGCACCGTCACGATCTCGGAGATGCTGCGGATGAAGCTCATGTCGTGCTCCACCACCATCAGCGAGTGCTGGCCCTTGAGCTTGAGGAAGAGCTCCGCGGTGCGCGCGGTTTCCTCGTCCGTCATGCCCGCCACCGGCTCGTCCAGGAGCAGCAGCTTCGGGTCCTGCATCAAGAGCATGCCGATCTCGAGCCACTGCTTCTGCCCGTGGCTCAGGTTGCCTGCCAGCCGCAGCACGCTGCCCTCGAGGTGGATGGTGTGCAGCACGTCGGCCAGCCGGTCGCACTGCGCCGAGTCGAGCTTGAACAGCATCGAGGCCTTGACGCCCTTGTCGGTCTTGAGCGCGAGCTCGAGGTTCTCGAACACGCTGAGATGCTCGAACACGGTCGGCTTCTGGAACTTGCGGCCGATGCCGAGCTGTGCGATCTCGGCTTCCTTGTGGCGCAGCAGGTCGATGGTGCTGCCGAAGAACACCGTGCCCTCGTCGGGCCGGGTCTTGCCGGTGATGATGTCCATCATCGTGGTCTTGCCGGCGCCGTTAGGGCCGATGATGCAGCGCAGCTCGCCCGGCGCGATGTCCAGCGAGAGCTTGTTGATGGCCTTGAAGCCATCGAAGCTCACGCTCACGTCCTCGAGGTAGAGGATGCGGCCATGCGTGGTGTCGACCTCGCCCGCCGTCGCATGGCGGCCGTAGCCGGCTTCGCGCCCGCCCGATTCGGTTGGCTTGGCGTCAACGCCGTGGCTGTGGCGGGCGATGCGCTCTGCGCCGGCTTCCATCAGGTCGGGCGTCATGCGCGGGCTCCCTTCGCTTCCACCGCCAGCGGCGCCAGCGCGGAGGGCTCGACGCCCTGCTCCGCGGCCATGGCGCGCTGCACCTCGCGCCGGCCTTCGCTCGGCGCCTTCTCCCTCGAGGCCCATTTCCTCACCAGGCCCACGATGCCGTTCGGCAGGAACAGCGTGACAGCAATGAAGAGGGCTCCAAGAAAGTAGAGCCAGTATTCGGGATAAGCCACCGTGAGCCAGCTCTTGGCGCCGTTGACGATGAAGGCGCCGATGATCGGGCCGACGAGCGTGGCGCGGCCGCCGACCGCGGCCCAGATCGCGATCTCGATCGAATTGGCCGCGCTCATCTCGCCAGGATTGATGATGCCCACCTGCGGCACGTAGAGCGCGCCGGCCACGCCGCACATGACGGCCGAAATGACCCAGATCGTGAGCTTGTAGGGCAGCGGGTTGTAGCCCGAGAACATCACGCGCGACTCGGCATCGCGGATTGCCTGCAGCACGCGGCCGAACTTGCTCGCGATCAGCCACTTCGCGAACAGGAAGAAGCCGAGCAGCGTCAGGCCGGTGAGCGCGAAGAGCGTCATGCGCATCTCCTGCGTCGCGATCGGCACGCCGAGGATGCGCTTGAAATCGGTGAAGCCGTTGTTGCCGCCGAAGCCGGTCTCGTTGCGGAAGAACAGCAGCATCGCGGCGAAGGTCATGGCCTGCGTGATGATCGAGAAGTACACGCCCTTGATGCGCGAGCGGAAAGCGAAGAAGCCGAACACGAAGGCGATCAGGCCCGGCACCGCGACGATCAGCACCAGCGTGGCGACGAAGCTGTCGCTGAAGGTCCAGTGCCAGGGCAGCGTCTTCCAGTCGAGGAAGACCATGAAGTCCGGCAGCTCGCTCTTGTAGTTGCCATCGCGGCCGATCTGTCGCATGAGGTACATGCCCATCATGTAGCCGCCGAGCGCGAAGAAGAGCCCGTGGCCGAGCGACAGGATGCCGGTGTAGCCCCAGATCAGGTCCATCGCCAGCGCGCAGATGGCGTAGCACATGATCTTGCCGACCAGCGCCACCGCGTAGTCGCTCATGTGCAGCGCGCTGCCCGCGGGTACCAGCAGGTTGAGCACCGGCGCCAGCGCGCAGACGGCGATCAGTGCGACGAAGAAAGCGGTCCAGCCCTTGCCGCCGAGCAGCGGACCTTTGGAAGGTAGTTGTGCCTTGTTCATTCGAAAACCTCCGCGCTGCGCGCTGCGGTATTCGCCTTGGGAGCGGCCCGGCGGCTCATGCCTCGGCACTCCGGCCTTTCATCGCGAAGATGCCCTGCGGCCGCTTCTGGATGAAGATGATGATGAAGACCAGCACCGCGATCTTCGCGAGCACCGCGCCGGCCCAGCCCTCGATGAACTTGTTGAGCACGCCGAGGCCCATGGCCGCGTACACGGTGCCGGCGAGCTGACCGACGCCGCCCATCACCACCACCATGAAGGAATCGACGATGTAGCTCTGGCCGAGGTCCGGGCCCACGTTGCCGATCTGCGAGAGCGCGCAGCCGGCCAGCCCCGCGATGCCGGAGCCGAGCGCGAAGGCGTAGGTGTCGATGCGCGCCGTGTTCACGCCCATGCAGGAGGCGATCGGCCGGTTTTGCGTGACGCCGCGCACGAACAGGCCCAGGCGCGTGCGGCCGATCAGCCAGCCCATGGCCAGCAGCACCAGGCCCGCGAAGATGATGATGCAGATGCGGTTCCACGGCAGCGTCACGTTGCTCAGCATCGTGAAGCCGCCGCTCATCCAGGCCGGGTTCTCGACGCCGACGTTCTGCGCGCCGAAGAGCGAGCGCACCAGCTGCTGCAGCATCAGGCTGATGCCCCAGGTGGCGAGCAGCGTTTCGAGCGGCCGGCCGTAGAGGAAGCGGATCACGCCGCGTTCCAGCACGGCGCCGACCAGCGCCGAGGCGAGGAAGGCGACCGGGATCGCGGCCACCAGGTACCAGCCGAACGCGGCCTCGGGCATGTAGCGCTGGAAGATGCCCTGCATCACGTAGGTGGCGTAGGCGCCGATCATCATCAGCTCGCCGTGCGCCATGTTGATCACGCCCATCAGCCCGTAGGTGATGGCGAGGCCGAGCGCGGCGAGCAGCAGCACCGAGCCGAGGCTGATGCCGCTGAAGACCGCGTTGATGCGGTCGCCCCAGACCAGCGCGCCGTCGATGCTGCGGATGGAGGCGTCGATGACGGCCTTGACTTCGGCATCGGTCTCGTCGGCGAGCCGCTGGTTGAGCAGCAGCTTGGTGTCGGGATTGCGGCTCTCGCCGAGCGCCTTGGCCGCGGCGATGCGCCTGGCCTTGTAGTCGCTGCTCAGCATGCTGGCGGCGCGCACCAGTTCGAGCTGGGCCTTGATCTTCGCGTTGGTCTCGGCGGCCAGCGCCTTCTCGACCAGCGGCAGGCGCGATTCGTCGGGCTCCTTGAAGAGGGCCTGCGCGGCTTCGGCGCGCACGGCCTCGTCTTTGCTGGTGAGCTTGAGGGCCGCCTGCGCGGCATCGAGCGCGCCGCGCATCAGGTTGTTGTTGACCACGTCCTCGGCGTTGTCGGGGAGCTTCTGCTCGGCGCCGGTGACCGGGTCGTAGGCCTTGTCGTCCTTGATGACGAAAACCTTGTCCTCGGTGTACTTGACCGCATCGTCGGCCAGGGCCTGGATGAAGGCGGCGGTCTTCTCGTCGGCGGTGGCGACGGCCTTGTTGAGCGCGGCGATGCGGGATTCGGAATCGCCGGAGGCGATGGCTTTCGCCTCGTCGGCGGTCAGCGCGTGGGCGGCACTTGCGATTAGGAGCGCGGCGGCGAACGCGGAGAAAAAAATGTTCCGGAGCATGGGAAGCCGGTGAGGAAAAACGAACGGAAAAACCCAACCTTCATCAACGAAGCGGCGCGCCGTGGCGCGCCGCTTTCAGAGTCGCTTACAGCGACTTGCCAGCCGGGTAGTCCGGCTTCTTGTCGTTGCCTTCGATGTACGGGCTCCACGGCTTGGCCTTGACCGGGCCCGGCGTCTTCCACACCACGCCGAACTGGCCGTCGGCCTTGATCTCGCCGATGAACACGCTCTTGTGCAGGTGGTGGTTCTTCTCGTCCATCTTCGAGACGATGCCCGAAGGCGCGGTGAAGGTCTGGCCGGCCATCGCTGCGATCACCTTGTCGGTGTCGGTGCTCCTGGCCTTCTCGACCGCCTGCTTCCACATGTGGATGCCGATGTAGGTGGCTTCCATCGGGTCGTTGGTGAGCGGCTTGTCCTTGTGGCCGGCGATGTTCTTGGCCTTGGCGTAGTCGCTCCACTGCTTGATGAAGGCGGTGTTGGTCGGGTTCTTGATCGACATGAAGTAGTTCCATGCGGCCAGGTGGCCCACCAGCGGCTTGGTGTCGACGCCGCGCAGTTCTTCCTCGCCGACCGAGAAGGCAACCACGGGCACGTCCTTGGCCTTCAGGCCGGCATTGCCGAGCTCCTTGTAGAAGGGCACGTTGGAGTCGCCGTTGATGGTCGAGACCACGGCCGTCTTGCCGCCGGAGGAGAACTTCTTGATGTCGGCCACGATGGTCTGGTAGTCGCTGTGGCCGAAGGGCGTGTACTTCTCGTCGATGTCGGTGTCCTTCACGCCCTTGCTCTTGAGGTAGGCGCGCAGGATCTTGTTGGTGGTGCGCGGGTAGACGTAGTCGGTGCCCAGGAGCACCCAGCGCTTGGCACCGCCGCCGTCCTTGCTCATCAGGTAGTCGACCGCGGGAATGGCCTGCTGGTTGGGCGCAGCACCGGTGTAGAACACGTTCTTGCTGAGCTCTTCACCCTCGTACTGCACGGGGTAGAACAGGAGGCCGTTCATTTCCTCGACCACCGGCAGCACCGACTTGCGCGACACCGAGGTCCAGCAGCCGAAGATCACCGAGACCTTGTCCTGGCCGAGCAGCTGCTTGGTCTTCTCGGCGAAGAGCGGCCAGTTGGAGGCCGGGTCGACCACCACGGGCTCGAGCTTCTTGCCGAGCACGCCGCCCTTGGCGTTGATCTCGTCGATCGCCATGAGCACGGTGTCCTTGAGCACGGTCTCCGAGATCGCCATGGTGCCCGACAGCGAATGCAGCACGCCGACCTTGATGGTATCGGCCGCAAAGGCCGGCACCGCCGACAGGCTGGCAAGCGCCACGGCGGCCGTGAGCGCCTTGAGGGTGAAACGACGTTGTTGCATGAAGACTCCTTCTCCTGGTGGTTTGAACGATGGAGGGAGTCTGCGGAATCGGTCAGGCAGCGGGAATACGCCGGGTGGCGTACGAGGCTCAGCCGCGCAGCAGTTCCGGCCCGGCCGTCACTTCGCAGTGTTGGCGAGCCCCGTGCCAACCTGGGGGTCAGCCAAAGTACGCTCGCGCATAGTTGATCGGCGCATGGTCCGCCAGGTCGCGCAAGAGCACGGCGCCGCGGCGCCAGGCATGGTCGATCACGTAGCGGGCGCGGCCCTGGGCCCGGTCGCTCTCGATGAAGCCGACATCGGGGTTGTGCAGGCATTCGCCGGCGCAGGTGATGTAGCTGGTGGCTCCCGCATGGGCATAGAGAGAGAAGGCCGGCGGCAGCTGGGTCACGAGATCGCAGCCGTCGACCAGGCGCACGATCTCGACATCGGCGAGCGCGGCGACGAACTCGGTGTTGCCGACGCGCGGCGAGCCCAGCGTGACCAGCAGGGTCGGCGGCAACAGGGTCGCGACCAGCGTCGCGAGCGCGCCGCCGAGGCTGTGGCCGGTCATGATCAAGGCGCTGCGGCCGGCGGCCTGGCCTTCGGCCCATTCGCGCACTGCCGGCCACAGGGCGCGTGCGGCGCGCGCGAAGCCCGCGTGCACGCGGCCGCCGCTCTCGGGCCAGTCGACCTGGTGCGCCTGCAGGTTGGTCGCGAGGTCGCGGATCTCGTCGGGCTGCGTGCCGCGGAATGCGATCAGCGCGCTGCCGTCGGCATGCAGGGCGGCAAAGGCGAAGCCGTGGCTCTCGGCATGCGCGATGAGCTCCGGCGCACCGAAGCCGGCGTGGCGCAGCGCTTCGGTCAGACGCCGCCGCTCGGCCTCCGAAGTCTCCGCGCGGTAGTAGGCCAGCCGCGCAGCCTCGATGGCCCATTGCGTGGGCGTGTAGCTAAGGCCGGGATCGAACAGTGTCTCGCGCCGCTCGGGCGAATAGAGCGCAGTGCGGCTGGGGTCGTAGGCAATGCCAGGCACGGCATCAGACCGCAGCGGCCGCCTTGAATTGCTTGGCCGCAAAGGCCCAGACCAGGCGCGTGGCGCTCGGCCCGGCGGCATCGCTGAAGGGCAGCCGTGGCGCCCCGCCGCTCCACGCATGGCCGAGGCCGGCCACTTCGCACAGCATCACGAAGGTGCGGCCGTGGCGCTTGTACTCGGTCACGCGCATCGCGTGCCGTTTGCCGCGTTGCAGCGTGCGTTCGGCGCCCGGCGCGGCGGCGGTGGCGGTGGCCCACACGGCGGCCGTGCTGCCGGCGTTGCTGGCAGAAACGACGACATCCGCATCGCCGTGCAGCACCAGGAGCGGCGGCAGCGTGGCGAAGACCGCCGCCGCGCCCATCGCCTTGCCGACCGCGGTCGCCAGCGTGGGCGGCGCATGGCGCCCGCGCATCGCGCCGAGTGCGGTGGCCGGCGATCGTGCCGCGCCCGGCGCCACGCCGGAGTGCATGGCCACCGCCTTGAAGCGCGCCGGGTAGCGCGTGGCCAGCAAAGCGGCCATGCTGGCACCAGCGGAGAGGCCGGCCACGGCGATGTGTTCGCGGTCCACCGGATAGAGCATGCAGGCCTGGTCTAGCGCGGACATCAGGGTCGCGGCTTCGGCGTCGGCCTTGCCCGAGCGCCGGTCGTACCAGTTCCAGCAGCCCTGCGGATGGGCGAGCCGGTCCTGCTCGGGATAGAGCACGAAGAAGCGCTCGCGTGCCGCCAGCAGGTTCATGCGCGTGCTGACCGCGAAATCGCGCCCGGTCTGGCCGCAGCCGTGCAGCATCATCACGAGCGGCAGGCGTTCGCCGATCTGGAGATCGGGCGGCCGGTACAGGTGAAAGCGGCGTGCACCGCCGGGGCCGATGGCCATGCCGGACAGCCAGTCGCCCGGCCCGCGCGGCGGCTTGAGCTGCTTGGCGGCGGCGCGCGTCACCTCGCCCGCGATGCGCTTGCCGCTGCGCAGCGTGGCATTGGTGAGCGCCTTCAGGCTGCGCTGGTAAGCGCGCGTGAACGCGGAGGTCGAGGAGCGACGGGCCATGGTTGAGTGCGAATGCCGGGTCCGGCTCAGCGCACCTTAGCAGCATCCGGGTGCAGCGCCGTCATTTCGATTTTCCCCCACGGCTTACCGACTCGCCGCGCATCAAACCCCCGCAGCCAGTACCAGGGATACCGCGGAACCGGCTTCGCCGGGCCGCTGGTATCGCCCCCGGTGAGGGGGTGGGCGGCCACACGAAGTGGGCCAACCTGGGGGTGAGCTAGTACACCTCGGGAACGTACATCGATGGCGGGACCGGTTGGCGCAGGTAGTCGTCATTGCGCACCCGCGCCGGCAGCTCGACGCTTGGATGCGGCACCTCGTGATAGGGCAGCTGGCCCAGCAGGTGGCTGATGCAGTTCAGGCGCGCCTTCTTCTTGTCGACCGCCTGCACCACCCACCAGGGCGCCTCGGGGATGTGGGTGCGCTCCAGCATGGTTTCCTTGGCCTTGGTGTACTCCTCCCAGCGGCGGCGGGATTCCAGGTCCATCGGGCTCAGCTTCCATTGCTTGAGCGGGTCGTGGATGCGGCCGAGAAAGCGCATGTGCTGCTCTTCGTCGGTGATCGAAAACCAGTACTTGATGAGCTTGATGCCCGACCGCACCAGCATGCGTTCGAAATCGGGCACGGTGCGGAAGAACTCCTCGTACTCGTCGTCGGTGCAGAAGCCCATCACGCGCTCGACGCCGGCGCGGTTGTACCAGCTGCGGTCGAACAGCACGATCTCGCCCGCGGCCGGCAGATGGGCCACGTAGCGCTGGAAGTACCACTGCGTGCGTTCGCGGTCGTTGGGTGCCGGCAGCGCCGCCACGCGCGCCACGCGCGGATTGAGCCGCTGGGTGATGCGCTTGATCACGCCGCCCTTGCCCGCCGCGTCGCGGCCCTCGAACAGGATCACCACCTTCTGCCGGCTGTGCTGCACCCAGTCCTGCAGCTTGACCAGCTCTCCCTGCAGGCGGAAGAGCTCCTTGAAATAGGCCTGGCGCGCGGCCTTGTCGGCGCTGCGCCCCGATTCGAGCTCGTCGAGACTGCGGTCTTCGATCTCGAGTTCGAACTCCTCGTCGTAGCTGTCGACCAGGTCGCGCGCGATGCGCTGCATCAGGTCGTCGTGGTCGCTGAGGGTGCTGGGCAGCGTCATGTCTTGGCTCGGATCAGGGGAAAAAGACATGCTGCCCCCCGAAGATGACGAAATGGTGACGGACGAGGCGCACACGGACCGTCGTCACAACACCGACACATCGAGCGCCGAGCATGGCGCGACGCCCCGATCCCACGACCTTCTGAATCGCCCCGCCTTGCTCTCACCCCGGGATATCGCCGCCGCGCCGTACGGCGGAGACGAAGCAGGCCTGATCTGCGGCTACCTGTTCGACACAGCGGCCGAGGAGCCGGCACGCCCCATCGATTCGGCCGCCGCGGCCGCCTGGCTGCAGCAGGCGGAGCCGCCCGCCGGCGCCTTCCTGTGGCTGCATTTCAACCTGAGCCACACGCAGGCCGAGCGCTGGCTGCAGCGGCATGCGCAGTTGTCCGACACCTTCTTCGAGACGCTCAGGGAAGGCCTGCATTCGACCCGCATCGAGCGCGCCGACGATTCGCTGATCGCCGTCATCAACGACGTGCATTTCGAGTTCAGCTTCGAGCCCTCGGACATCTCCACGCTGTGGATCAGCGTCGGCCCCCGGCTGGTGGTGACGGCGCGCGCCAAGCCGCTGCGCTCGGTCGATGCGCTGCGCACCGCGGTGAAGGCGGGCGATGCGCCGCGCTCCAGCACCGAGCTGCTCGAGCACCTGCTGCGCGCGCAGGCCGAAGTGCTGGTCGGCATCGTGCGCGGCGTGACGGCGCGCATCGACACCATTGAGGACGAGCTGCTGGCCGGCCGCCTCGACCACAAGCGCGCCCGGCTCGGTGCGATGCGGCGCCTGCTGGTGCGGCTGCAGCGCCTGCTGGCACCCGAGCCGGCGGCGCTGTTCCGGCTGCTGCAGCGTCCGCCGTCCTGGATGAGCGAGGCCGACGCCCAGGAACTGCGCGGCTCGACCGAGGAGTTCTCGGTGGTGCTGCGCGACATGGGCGCGCTGCAGGAGCGCATCAAGCTGCTGCAGGAGGAGATCGCGGCCAACGTCAACGAGGACAACAACCGCAGCCTGTTCGTCCTGACGGTGGTGACCGTGCTGGCGCTGCCGATCAACATCCTGGCCGGCCTGTTCGGCATGAACGTCGGCGGCATCCCGCTGGCCGAGGACAAGCGCGGCTTCTGGGTGGTGGTGGCGATCGTGGCGAGCTTCACCGCGATCGCGGCCTGGGCGGCCTTCCGCAAGAAACGCTGAAGAGGCGAAACGAATAAGATCGTGGCGTGCCTTCCATTCTCAATGCAGACCTGCACTGTCACTCCGTGGTGTCCGACGGCACCCTGACCCCCGAAGCGCTGGCGGCGCGTGCCGCAGCCAATGGGGTCGAGCTCTGGGCCTTGACCGACCACGACGAGATCGGCGGCCAGCACCGCGCAGCCGCGGCGGCCCGCGAGCAAGGCATGAAGTACCTCACGGGCACCGAGATCTCGGTCACCTTCGCCAACGAAACGGTGCACATCGTGGGCCTGGGCTTCGACCCCGACGACGCGGCGATGACCGAGGGCCTCTACGACACGCGCGGCGGCCGCGGCAAGCGGGCGCTGGAAATGGCCGAGGGCCTGGCCAAGGTCGGCATCCACGGCGCCTACGAAGGCGCACTCAAGTTCGTCGGCAACCCCGAGCTCATCTCGCGCACGCATTTCGCGCGCTTCCTGGTCGAGCAGGGCCATTGCCGCGACACTTCCGAGGTGTTCCGCAAGTTCCTCACCGAGGGCAAGCCCGGCTACGTGTCGCACCGCTGGGCCACGCTGAAGGACGCGATACGCTGGATCACCGATGCCAAGGGGCTGGCCGTGATCGCGCACCCGGGCCGCTACAAGTTCACGGCCAACGAGGAGTACGCGCTGTTCCTCGAATTCAAGGAGCACGGCGGCCGGGCGATCGAGGTCGTCACCGGCAGCCACACGACGGCCGAATATGCCGAGTACGCCGACAAGGCGCTGGAGTTCGGCTTCGCCGCCTCGCGCGGCAGCGACTTCCACAGCCCCGACGAAAGCCATTGCGACCTGGGCAAGCTTCCCTGGCTCCCGGGCAAACTCACGCCGGTGTGGGAGCTGCT
This sequence comes from Variovorax paradoxus, assembly GCF_018614915.1. GTDB lineage: Bacteria > Pseudomonadota > Gammaproteobacteria > Burkholderiales > Burkholderiaceae_C > Variovorax > Variovorax paradoxus_K. The sequence goes on from NZ_JAGGNU010000033.1 coordinate 89,917, forward strand.
GGAGCATCGCATCCAGTGACCGGCCCGACGACGAGCGGCGGCCTGCCCACCCGGAAGCGCACGCGCGACATCGAATCCGAGCGCATCCTGGCCGGCATCGGCCTCGTGATCCTGGCCGTCGCCTGCTTCGCGACGCTGGACACCGCCACCAAGCTCTCGACCGCCAGCGTGCCGATCCTGATGGGCGTGTGGTTCCGCTATGCCTTCCAGGCGGTCGCGACCACGGCCGTGCTGCTGCCCAGGCATGGCACCGCGCTGCTGCGCACCCGGCACCCCAAGTACCAGCTGCTGCGCGGCGCCCTGCTGCTCGTGTCGAGCACGCTGGCCTTCCTGAGCCTGCGCTACATGCCGCTGGCCGAATTCACCTCGGTAGTGCTGATCGCGCCCTTGGTCATCACGCTGCTGGCCGCCACCACGCTCAAGGAACAGGTCTCGCCGCTGCGCTGGGCGCTGGTGGCGGGCGGCTTCGTCGGCACGCTGGTCATCCTCCGGCCGGGCGGCGAGGCCTTCAGCTGGGCAGTGCTGCTGCCCATCGGGCTGGTGCTCACCAATGCCTGGTTCCAGGTGCTGACCAGCAAGCTGGCGCAGACCGAGAACCCGCTCACGATGCACTTCTACACCGGCTGGGTCGGCACGCTGATCGTCTCGATCGCGCTGCCCTTCGTCTGGACGGCGCTGCCCGGATGGCAATGGTGGGCCCTGCTCTGCCTGATGGGATTCATGGGCACGGTCGGCCATTTCATCCTCATCCTCGCCTACCAGCGCGCCCCCGCTTCCACCCTCACGCCTTACCTCTACGCGCAGATCGCGTTCGCAATGCTGGGCGGCTGGCTCATGTTCTCGCAGGTACCGGACCGGCTCTCGCTGATCGGCATCACGCTGATCGCGATCTGCGGCGCGGCCGGCGCCTGGCTCACGGTGCGCGAGCGCCGCGTGCCGATCGAGCCGGCGGAGTCCTGACCCGGCAGAATGCCGCATGGCCCAGTACTTCGAACTCCATCCCGACAATCCGCAGCAGCGCCTCCTCAAGCAGGCAGCCGCCCTGCTGGCGCGCGGCGAGATCGTCGCGGTGCCGACCGATTCGAGCTATGCGCTGGCCTGCCATCTCGACGACAAGGATGCGGTCGACCAGCTGCGCCGCATCCGCCAGGTCGACGAGAAGCATCACCTGACGCTGCTGTGCCGCGACCTGAGCGAGCTCGCCAACTACGCGCGGGTCGACAACAAGCAGTACCGGCTGCTGAAGGCGGCCACGCCCGGGCCCTACACCTTCCTGCTCGAGGCCACCAAGGAAGTGCCCAGGCGCGTGAGCCATCCGCAGCGCAAGACCATCGGCCTGCGCGTGCCCGACCACCGGGTGCTGGGCGAGCTGCTCATGCTGCATGGCGAGCCGCTGCTGGCCACCACGCTGATCCCGCCCGGCGAATCCGAGGCGCTCAACGACGCGCAGCTGATCCGCGAGCGCTTCGAGAAGCAGATCGGCGCCGTGATCGACGCCGGCGCCTGCCCTTCCGAGCCCACCACGGTGGTCGACCTCACGCCCATGGGCGCGGGCGGCGATCCGGTCCTGGTGCGGCAAGGCCGCGGCGCGCTGGCGGTGCTCGGCCTTTGAGACCGGCCTTGCCTGGCGGGTCTGAGACAATGGGTTGGTGGATATTTCAAACCTGATTCAAACCGTGCTGATCTACGCGCTGCCCGTGGTCTTCGCGATCACGGTGCACGAGGCGGCCCACGGCTACGTGGCCCGCTACCTCGGCGACAACACGGCTTGGGCGCTCGGCCGCGTGACGCTCAACCCGATCAAGCACATCGACCCCATCGGCACCATCCTGATGCCGCTCTTGCTGTATTTCGCGACCTCCGGCGCCTTCCTGTTCGGCTACGCCAAGCCGGTGCCGGTCAACTTCGGCCAGTTGCGCAATCCGAAGCGCGACATGATCTGGGTGGCGCTGGCCGGGCCGGCCTCGAATTTCATCCAGGCCATCTTGTGGGCCCTGCTGCTGGTCGGCTTGGTCGCCGCCGGCATCGACGAAACCTTTTTCATCAAGATGGCCCAAGGCGGCGTGCTGGTCAATCTCGTGATGTGGGCCTTCAACCTGTTCCCCCTGCCCCCGCTCGACGGCGGCCGGGTGCTGGCCGGGCTCCTGCCGCGCGGCGGCGCACAGGAGTTCCTGGCGCGCATCGAACCCTACGGCTTCTTCATCGTGATGGGCCTGGTCATCGCCGGCATCGTCAGCACCTGGTGGCTGCGCCCGCTGATGGGCTTCGGCTACCAGGCGATCAATCTGCTGATCTCGCCGCTCACGGCCCTGCTGCGCTGAGCTTTCTTCCATGGCAACGTCTCCCCCTGCTCCCGTCCGCTTTCTCACCGGCATCACCACCAGCGGCACGCCGCATCTCGGCAACTATGTCGGCTCGGTGCGGCATTCGGTGCGCTTCAGCCGCCAGCCGCATGTGCAGAGCTTCTATTTCCTGGCCGACTACCACGCGCTGATCAAGGTCGACGAGCCGGCACGCATCCAGCGCTCGACGCTCGAGATCGCCGCCACCTGGCTGGCCTGCGGGCTCGATCCCGAGCGCGTCACCTTCTATCGCCAGTCCGACATCGTCGAGATTCCGGAACTCACCTGGTTCCTGACCTGCGTCACCGGCAAGGGCATGCTGAACCGCGCCCATGCCTACAAGGCGCAGATGGACAAGAACGTCGCGCGCGGCGAGGACCCGGACGCCGACGTCAGCGCCGGCCTCTTCATGTACCCGGTGCTGATGGGCGCCGACATCCTGATGTTCAACGCCCACAAGGTGCCGGTGGGCCGCGACCAGGTGCAGCACATCGAGATGGCACGCGACATGGCGCAGCGCTTCAACCACCTCTACGGCGAGCACTTCACGCTGCCCGAGGCCGAGATCGACGACGCGGTGGCCACGCTCCCCGGCCTCGACGGCCGCAAGATGAGCAAGAGCTACGACAACACGATCCCGCTCTTCACCCCGCGCGCCCAGCTGCAGAAGCTGATTGCCGGCATCGTGACCGACTCGCGTGCGCCGGGCGAGCCCAAGGACACCGAGGGCTCGGCGCTGTTCCAGATCTACCAGGCCTTCGCCGACGGCGAGGAAACCGAAGCGTTGCGCAAAGCCTACGCCGACGGCATCGGCTGGGGTGATGCCAAGCAGATCCTGTTCGAGCGCATCGACCGCGAAGTCGCGCCGATGCGGGAACACTACGACGCCCTGCTCAATGATCCGGCGCAGATCGAGAAAATCCTGCTTGCAGGCGCCGACAAGGCGCGCCAGCTCTCCCGCCCCTTCATGGCCGAGCTGCGCCAGGCCGTCGGCCTGCGCAATCTCGGCGCCCGGGGCCAGGGCACTGCGCGCAAAGCGGCGAAGGCCGCGCGCCCCACCTTCAAGCAATACCGTGAGAAGGATGGGCGGTTTTATTTCAAGTTGCTCGACGCGAACGGTGCACAACTGATACAAAGTCTAGGTTTCGCGTCGCCGCAGGAGGCGGGCCGGGCAATCGCCACGCTGCGCGAGCAGCAAGGCGCAGGACTCCCCCTGATCGCGGCCCAGCTCGAACCCATCGACAATGCGGGCATGCAAGCGGCGACGGAGGCCCTGGAGACGCTCGCATCCGAGGCTGCAAACGAGAAGAGCTAGGGAAGATCCCGCGCGACAGCGGCCGGTACTGCCGGCCAGCGCGCACACAGTGAGAAAAAAGTTATGAGTATTTATGTCATCGACGATCACCCCCTGATGCGCGACGCCATCGTGATGGTGCTGCGGCGCCTGCGACCGGCCGAAAACATCGTGGAGCTGGAACGGCTCGACAAGCTGGCCAGCGCCGTCAAGCAGCACGGCGCGCCGGGCCTGTTCTGCCTCGACCTGAAACTGCCGGACGTCACCGGCGTCTCAGGCGTGATCGCGGTGAAGCAGATCTACCCCGACGTTCCGATTGCGGTCTACTCGGCCTCGCCTTCGGCGGACATGGAAGAGGCTTGCATCGAAGCCGGCGCCGACACCTACATCGAGAAGTCGGCCAGTTCCGCCGAACTCACGGCCGCGTTGCGCGGGCTGCTCATGGCCGACACCGATGCCGAGGAGCCGGTGGCCGCCGCCAACAGCAAGCTGTCCAAGCGCCAGACCCAGCTGATCGCCATGCTCGACCAGGGCATGAGCAACCGCGACATCGCGACCGAGCTCGACATCAGCGAGCATACGGTGAAGGTGCACCTGTGGCGCCTGTTCCGCCGCCTCGGCGTGAAGAGCCGCACCCAGGCGCTGCACCACGCGCGCACCAACGGGCTGCTCTCCAACAACCCCTAAAAAAAACCGGGCTCGCAGCCCGGTTTTTTTATCCTACGGCCCCCGAAATGCGAGTCTGCGCCTGCGACTCGTCGGCGTCGTGCAGGGCGACCCGGAACACGCTGCCGCGCCCCAGCCTGGAGCGCACGCTGACCGGATGCCCCAGCGCATGCGACAGCCGCGCCACGATGGCCAGGCCCAGGCCGAAGCCGTCGGAGGTGCCGGCATGGTCGGCCACCTTGTAGAACTCGAGGAACACGTCGCGCAGGTGCTCGCGCGCGATGCCGATGCCGGTGTCCCACACTTCCACGCGCAGGCCGTCGCGCGTGTGACGCGAGGCCAGCAGGACGCCGCCCTCGGCGGTGTACTTGATCGCGTTGGCCAGCAGGTTGCCGATCATGCGACGCACGCGGATCGGGTCGGTCAGCACGGTGCCGGAGCTCACGTGCACGCGAAAGCTCAAGCCCTTGGCCTCGGCCACCGGCCGGTACTGCAGTTCGAGATCGTGCAGGAGCTGGGCCACGTCCACCCGTTCGATGTGCAGCCGCACCTGGCCCGAATCGATACGCGCCAGGTCGAACAGCGAGTCGAACAGCGCATTGACCGCATGCGTCGCGCGCACGATCTTCGGCGCGATCTCGGCCACCAGCTCGGGCTCGTTGCGCAGCCAGTCGGCGTAGAGCGAGAGCGCCAGCACCGGCTGGCGCATGTCGTGCGCCGCGCTGGCGAGAAAACGGTTCTTCATGGCCACCGCCGACACCGCCGCCTGCCGCTGCTGCGTGAGCGAGTTGATCAGGATGTGGTTGTGGAACAGCAGCTCGAAGCTGTTGCGCGCCGTCTCGTGGATGCGCCGGCCCGCGCGCAGCAGCAGCCACCAGTGCAGCCCCGGCAGCAACAGGAAGCCGTAGTGGAAGTGCGGCCGTTCGAACTTGAGCTCGATCACGCGAAAGGCGATCGCCAGCAGCATCGTGACGAACAGCGTGTTGACATAGCGCTTGAGCAGCGGCGGGTGCAGCGCCAGGCCGTTGAGCGGAAAGGTCGCCACGCCGGCGACGATCAGCCAGCTCATGAACTGGTTCACCAGCGGCGTGCGCTCGAAGAAGATCAGGATCGACAGACCCCAGGCGAAGGCGCTGGCGCTCCAGAGGAAGCGATAGCGCTCGACGAAGTACTGCTGGGCGGCCGAGTCGCGGTCGGCGTAGTGCCGGCCGTAGAGCTGCTCGCCCCAGATGCGGCATGCGGTGGCGCCGATCCCGATGGCAAGCCAGGCGAACAATTGCCAGGGCGGCACATGGCCCCAGCTCAGGCCGACCATGGCCGGCATCAGCGCCGCGGCCAGCAGGTACGAGCCGCGGGACGCCCGCATCAGGCTGCGGATCAACTCGCCGCGCACCCAAGGCTCGGCCTCGTCGGCGGATGCCGGCGCCGGCGTGAGGCTCGCAAAGGACGAGTTGCCCAACCCTGCGAACGACGAATTACCCATCATGGCTTCACTGCCCTCCCCCTGTCAGTCGGCCATTAAGAAAAAGGCCCCTTGCAAGGGGCCCTGCGGCGTGGTGGCGCCGCGATCTTAACTGCGTGCGCGGCGTTGCCGCCCAAATCATCTGCTGCTGCTGCCGAAGTAGCGCATCGCCGTGCGGCCCAGCGGCGTGACCGCCGTGACGATGGCGGACCCCGCAGCGACCGCGCTGCCCGGCGGCGGGATGTCGGCCCTCACGTAGCCTGCGTCGCGCAGGATGCGCAGGTGCTCGACGTCCTCGTCGCGCGTGACCGTCATCGGCAGCGCGCCCGCGATGATCCTCTTCAGCAACTCGTAAGCCATCTCTCCTCCTCGACCGCCGTTGTTATGTTCTCGAGACGATTGTGCGGTATCGGGATGCGTGAAATCGCACGGTGTTATCGGGCCTAACCCTGATCGCCCTAGGTCCACGCGCCGCGGTCGATGCTGCCGGCGTACTGGGCCACGCCCGACTTGAAGATCTCGATGCCCACCCGGTTGGCGTCGATGTCCAGCAGGCCCCAGTTGCGCTGAACCGCACCGACCGTGACCGCCGTGCAGACCGCGGCGCCCGACGACGTTGCCTCGAACAGGAAGCTGCCGTTGGCCAGGCGGTAGCTGGCCAGGTTGTTGTCGTGGATGTCGCCGCTCAGGATGAGGATGCGATGGTTCATGGCCAGCATCTGCAGTCGCCGGTATTCGGCCTGGCAGTCGAGCCAGGTTTCGCCATGGCGCGCGTCGAACACGATGCCCGATGCGATCAGATGCACGGTGGCCGGATCGGCGGCCTCGCAGGCCGCCTCGATCGCGTTCATCTGGTCGGCGCCCAGCAGGGCCGTGCGGCCGCGCCGCGCCTTGTAGCTGCGTCCGTCGGTGAGGTGCAGCAACACGCCCTCGCCGAGCGCGATGTTGCTGTAGCCTGGCTCGGGGGTCGCGGCATTCGAAGCGGGCGGCGCGGCGGGGAAGCTGCCCGGCGCGAGGCGCGCGGCCAGCGCCTGCCGGTAGGCGGCGAACAGTGCCCGGGTCGGCGGAATCAGGTGGCTGAACTGCGGCTGCCCGGCGATCTCCGCGCCGCAGGCGCCGTTCCAGAGAAAGTCGTGGTCGTCCCAGATCGCGTGGGTCGTGAGCTGCGGCTGCGCAACGAGCGCCTGAAAGCGCGGTCGCGCGATCTGCCGCGCGAGCCGCGCATGGGCGTGCACGGCAAAGTCGTTCGCGCTCATGTCCTTCACCTGCGACATGCTGGCGCCGTCGGCATCGTAATAGGCGGAATCGCCCAGGAGCACCAGCACGTCCGGCTGGCGCGCCGCGATCTCGTCCCATACCGTTTGATCGGGGAAGCGGAAAGAGGTCATGCAGGAAGCGAAGGCGATGCGCATGGATGCTCCTTGGGTGGACCGGCGCTCGCAGCTTAGGCCGCCGAGACGCAGCTGCCATCCTGCGTTTGGGGTAAGCCGCTAGGCCAGTGCCCGCAGCTCCCGCAGCGCCACTGCCAGCATCGCCGCATCGGGCGCCGCCACGGCACGCAGTTCGCCCATCAGTTGCGCCGCACGCTCGAGGGTGCGGCCGTTGCTGGCCTGCCAGGCCTCGACCAGCGCTGCCGGCGACTCGGTTTCGCCGCCGCCGGCCAGCACGGAGCCGGTGATCGAGCGCTGCAGGCCCGACAGGTCGTCCTGCATCGCACCCTTGGCGAGCGCCTGCCAGTGCTGGTCGCCCGGCAGCGCCGAGATGCGGTCGCGCAGCCAGGGCACGCCGAGCCGGTTGGCGAGGTCGAAGTAGATCGCCGCCACCAGTTCGACCGGCCAGCGCGCACTGCCCGCGATCTCGGCGATGTCGAGCGTGGCGTAGAGCGTGCCGAAGGTGACCACGCGCTCGGCCAGCTCGCGCGGCACACCCTTGGCGACGTAGTGCGCCATCGCCGCATCGACGCGGGCGCGCTCGTCGGCATCGAGCAGTTGCGCAAGCCGCGCCGACAGCGCGTCGACGTTGGGCTTGAAGTGCTCGATGGTCGCGGCCATGTCATCGGCCAGGCGCCGCGAGCGCAGGAACCACATGGTGCCGCGCTCGAGCTGCCGACTGGTGTCGATCAGCATGCTCGACTGCACCTCGTCGTCGACCTGGTTGTCCAGCGCCTCGATCGCCAGCCACAGCGGCACCATGCCGAAGATCTCGCGGCTCATCAGGTAGGCGCGCACGATCTCGAAGGCGCGCGCGCCGGTGGTCTCGGCCAGCCGATGCACGAAGGTGCTGCCGACGCGGTTGATGGTGCTGTTGGCCACGTGGGTGGCGATGATCTCGCGCTTGAGCGGATGGCGCGCCATGTAGCCCGCGAACCTGTCGCGCAGCAGCGCCGGGAAGTAGCGCCCGAGCGCAGTCGCGATCCAGGGGTCGTCGGGCAGCCGCGAGTCCAGCAGCTCGTCGTAGAGCCAGATCTTGCTGTAGGCCAGCAGCACCGCGCGCTCGGGGCTCGTCAGGCCCTGGCCCTGGGCGCGGCGCTCGGCCAGTTCCTCGTCGGAGGGCAGGTACTCGATCGCGCGGTTCAGGCGCCCGGCCTTCTCGAGGTACTGCATGAAGCGTGTCTGCGCGTCGAGCAGCTGCGCCGCGATGCGGCCGGTGACCGAGAGCACCTGGGTCTGGAAGATGTTGTCGCGCAGCACCAGCGCGGCCACGTCGTCGGTCATCTCGGGCAAGAGCGTGTTGCGCTGCTTCTCGGTGAGCTCGCCCTCGGTGATGGGCAGGCCGAGCAGGATCTTGATGTTGACCTCGTGGTCGGAGGTGTCGACGCCGGCCGAGTTGTCGATCGCGTCGGTGTTGATGCGCCCGCCGGCGAGCGCGTACTCGATGCGCCCGAGCTGCGTGCAGCCCAGGTTGCCGCCCTCGGCGAACACCTTGCAGCGCAGCTCGCGGCCGTTGACGCGCAGCGCATCGTTGGCGCGGTCGCCGACCTGCGCATGGCTCTCGCGCGTCGCCTTCACGTAGGTGCCGATGCCGCCGTTGTAGATCAAGTCCACCGGCGCCTTGAGGATGGCGTTGACGAGCTCGGTGGGCGTCAGCGCGTCGGCCGTGATGCCAAGCGCCTGCTTGACCTGCGCCGTGATCGGGATCGACTTGGCACTGCGCGCATGAATGCCACCGCCTTCGGAGAGCAGCTTGGCGTCGTAGTCGGCCCATGACGAACGCGGCAGAGCGAACAGGCGCTCGCGCTCGACGAAGCTGCTGGCCGCATCCGGTTTCGGGTCGAGAAAGATATGCCGATGGTCGAAGGCCGCCAAGAGCAGGATGTGCGGCGACAGCAGCATGCCGTTGCCGAACACGTCGCCCGACATGTCGCCGACGCCGGCGACGGTGAACTCGGTCGATTGCGTGTCGATGCCCATCTCGCGGAAGTGCCGCTTCACCGATTCCCAGGCGCCGCGCGCGGTGATGCCCATGACCTTGTGGTCGTAGCCCACCGAGCCGCCGGAGGCGAAGGCATCGCCGAGCCAGAAGCCGTATTCCTTGCTGATGCCGTTGGCGTAGTCGCTGAAGGTGGCGGTGCCCTTGTCGGCCGCGACCACGAGGTAGGGGTCGTCTTCGTCGTGGCGGCGCACCTGCGGCGGCGGCACGATCGTGTCGCCGACCCGGTTGTCGGTGATGTCGAGCAGGCCGCGCAGGTAGTCCTGGTAGCAGGCCACCCCTTCGCGCATGAAGGCATCGCGGTCGCTCGCTGCGGGCGCGCGCTTGAGGACGAAGCCGCCCTTGGAACCGACTGGCACGATCACCGTGTTCTTGACCATCTGCGCCTTCACCAGGCCCAGCACCTCGGTGCGGAAGTCTTCCGGCCGGTCCGACCATCGCAGCCCGCCGCGCGCGACGCGGCCGCCGCGCAGGTGCACGCCTTCGAAACGCGTCGAGTAGACGAATATCTCGAACATCGGCTTCGGTGCCGGCAGGTCGGGCACCTTCGCCGAATCGAACTTGAAGGAGACGAAGCCGCGCCGCTTGCCTGCCGCATCGCGGCGCCAGAAGTTGGTGCGGGTGGTGGCGAGGAGCAGCGCGAGGTACTGGCGCAGCACGCGGTCTTCCGACAGGTTGGCCACCTGCTCGAGCGCGGCCTCGATCTCCTGCACCTTGTCGTCGGCAGCTCCGGCCTGCGCCGGATCGAAGCGCAGCTTGAACAGCTCGACCAGCGCGCGCGCGACGGCCGCGTTGCCCACCAGCGTGCTTTCGATGAAGGACTGCGAGAGCGCGAAGCCGATCTGCCGCATGTACTTGGCATAGGCGCGCAGCACCACGATCTCGTGCGCCGGCAGGCGCGCGGCGAGCACCAGGCGGTTGAAGTCGTCGTTCTCGACCTCGCCGTTCAGCACCGCGCCAAAGGCTTCCTCGAACACCGGGCGCAGCGCGTCGACCTCGATGTCCGCATCGCCGAGCGCGCTCTGCAGGCCGAAGTCGTGGATCCAGATCGGCGCCGCGCCCTGCAGCGCGAGGCGGTGCGGATGCTCGTCGAGCACCTTCATGCCCAGGTGTTCGAGCATCGGCAGGCTCGCCGACAAGGTGAGCGGCTCGCCGTGCCGCAGCAGCTTGAAGCGCAACATGCCGGGCGGCGCTTCCAGCGGCCGGTACAGGTTCATGCCGAGCGGCTGCGCGTCGCTCAACTGCGCCATCAGCTCGATGTCGTGCACCGCGGCGCGCGCCGCGAACTCGTCGCGGTAACCGGCCGGAAAGGCGCCGCCGAAGCGGCGCAGCAGCGCGTTGCCGCGCGCTTCGCCGGCCGATTCGATCAGGGCCGACTTCAGGTCGTCGTCCCAGCGCCGGGCCGCTGCCACCAGGCGCTGCTCGACCTCGCGCACGTCGAAGGGTGGGATGCTGCCGGGCTTGGTGCGCACGGTGATCTGGATGCGCGCCAGCACCGATTCCGACAGGTGCACGTTGAACTCGGAGCCGATGCCGTTGAACTCGCGCATCAGGATGTCCTGCCATTTCTGGCGCAGCTCGGTGGTGTAGTTCTCGCGCGGCGCGTAGATCAGGCAGGAGAGAAAGCGCTCGAAGGGATCGCGCCGCACGAACAGCCGGAAGCGCTGGCGCTCGCCCAGGTGCAGGATGCCGGTCGCGGTGTGCAGCAGCTCGTCGTCGCTGGTCTGGAACAGCTCGTCGCGCGGATAGGTCTCGAGGATGTTGATCAGCGCCTTGCCCGAGTGGCTGCCCGCGGCCAGTCCGGCGCGCTCGACCACGTTGGCGAGCTTGCGCCGCAAGAGAGGGATCTCGGCCGGGTTGGCGCTGTAGGCGGCGGAGGTGAACAGGCCCAGGAAGCGGTCCTCGCCGCACACCTGGCCTTGGTCGTCGAAGCGCTTCACGGCCACGTAGTCGAGGTGGCCGGGCCGGTGCACCGTGGAGCGCGAAGTGGACTTGGTCACCACCAGCAGATCGGGCCGGCGCGCATGGGCGCGCACCTCGGGCGGCAGCGCGGCGAAGGCGGCATTGGCGCTCGGCGTCGGCCCGTCGCGCAGGATGCCCAGGCTCGAATCGGGCACGATCTTCAGCACGTCCTCGCCGTCGACCTTGTCCAGTTCGTGGCTGCGGAAGCCGAGAAAGGTGAAGTGGTTGTCGGCCAGCCAGCGCAGGAAGGCCTGGCCCTCGGCCAGCTCCTGCGGCGGGATCGGCGGCGCGCGCTGGTCGAGGCCCCGCACGATGTCGAGCACGCGCTCCTGCATCTTCTTCCAGTCGACCACGGCCAGCCGCACGTCGCCGAGCACGCGCGCCAGGTCGGCGGCCAGCGCCTCGAGCCGCTCGGGCTCGGGCACGCGGTCGACCTCGACGTGGATGAAGGATTCGCGCCGGGCATCGGGTGATGCGCCTTCGCCCGCCAGGCCCTGCAGCGTGCCGTCGCTGCCGCGGTTCACGGCCACGAGCGGGTGGATGATCAGGTGCAGCGTGAGCCCGTTGCGGTTGACCTCCATCGTCACCGAGTCGACGAGAAAGGGCATGTCGTCGTTGACGATCTCGATGACGGTGTGCGTGGACTGCCAGCCATGCTCGGCGATCGTCGGGTTGAAGACCCGGAGCTTCGCGCGGCCCGGCTCGCGCTTGCGCGCAAAGCCCCAATGCGAGAGCGCCGCGCCGTACAGATCGGCCACCTGGCGCTCGGCCAGGTCCTCCGGGTCGACCTGGCCGAAGTACTCGCGCACGAAGGCGGCGAGTTCGTCCGCCGCATCGGACGCGACCTTGGCCCGAACCAGTTGCACCACTTCGTCCAGGCGCTCGTCCCTGCGCCCAATTTCCGTTGTCTGCATCAGCATGCTTGCCTCCGGGTTGGGCTCGTAATCTACATCGCAATGCGTTCAAAAGAATCACTTGCGCTGCAGGCGTCGGCGTCGGAGACTGGAAGGCTCGAACGGAGGATCCAAGCGATGACCACCGAACTTCAAGCCACCGTGGACGCACTGGTCCAGCAGGGCAAGGGCATCCTGGCCGCCGACGAAAGCGGCCCGACCATCGCCAAGCGCTTCAAGGCGATCGGCGTCGAGTCGACCGAGGAGAACCGGCGCGCCTGGCGCAGCCTGATCCTGGCGGCGCCGGGGCTGGGCCAGTACATCAGCGGGGTCATCCTGTACGAGGAGACGCTGGCCCAGAACGGCGATGACGGCGAGCCGCTGCCGCAACTCGCAGCGCGGCAAGGCATCGTGCCCGGCATCAAGGTGGACGCCGGCAAATGTCCGCTGGCGCTGGCGCCGGGCGACGAGATCACGCTGGGGCTGGACGGGCTCGCGCAGCGCCTCGACGGCTACAAGCAGCAAGGTGCGCGCTTTGCGAAATGGCGCGCGGTCTACAACGTCTCCGATGTGTTGCCGAGCCGGGCGGCGATCGAAGCCAACGCCGAGGCGCTCGCACGCTACGCGGCGGTGTGCCAGGCGCAAGGCGTGGTGCCGATCGTCGAACCCGAGGTGCTGATCGACGGCGACCATTCGATGGCGCGCTGCGCAGAGGTGACGCAGGCCGTGTTGCACGAGGTCTTCCACGCGCTGCGCCGGCACCAGGTGGCGCTCGAGCACATGCTGCTGAAGCCGAGCATGGTGGTGCCCGGCAAGGCCCACGCGCAGCAGGCCGCGCCGGCCGAAGTGGCGGCCCACACGCTTCGCGTCCTGCGGCGCACGGTGCCGGCGGCGGTGCCGGGCATCAATTTCCTGTCGGGGGGGCAATCGCCGGTCGAGGCGACGGCCAACCTGGATGCGATGAACCGCCTGGGCGCCCTGCCCTGGTCATTGAGCTTCTCGTACGGACGCGCATTGCAGGACACCGCGATGCAGGCCTGGCGGGGCCAGTCCGCCAATGCGCGCCGGGCCCAGGAGGCACTGCTGCAGCGTGCGCGACTGAACGGCGCAGCATCCTGCGGGCAGTACAGCGCCTCGATGGAAAGCGCCGGCTAGGAGCAATACTCGTCACTTAAGGAT
>NZ_JAGGNU010000034.1 GCF_018614915.1 Variovorax paradoxus
ATTTACGGGATGTTGTACTAGTCGAAGGTCACGCGCCCAGATCCTAAAAAAACATCATGACCGCCATCCTCAACCAAGACATTTCCGGCGTGCGCCTCGAGGCGCGCGGCCTCTACAAGCGCTACGGCACGCGCGAGGTGCTGCGCAACACGCAGCTCGCGATCGAGCCGGGCCAGTTCATCGCCATCGTGGGCCGCAGCGGCTGCGGCAAGAGCACGCTGCTGCGCCTGATCGCGGGGCTCGAGGAGGCGTCCGAAGGCGGCCTCTACATCGACGGCAAGCCGGTCGACGGGCTGCACGATGACACGCGGATCATGTTCCAGGAGGCGCGCCTGCTGCCCTGGCGCCGCGTGCTCGAGAACGTCACGCTCGGCCTGCCGCCGACGGCGCGCGTGCGCGGCGAGGAAGTGCTGGCGCAGGTCGGCCTGGCCGACCGCAAGGCCGAGTGGCCTGCGCGGCTGTCGGGCGGGCAGCGGCAGCGCGTCTCGCTGGCGCGTGCGCTGGTGCACCACCCGCGGTTGCTGCTGCTCGACGAGCCGCTGGGCGCGCTCGATGCCTTGACGCGCATCGAGATGCACCGCCTGATCGAGAACCTGTGGCAGCGTCACGGCTTCACGGCCTTGCTGGTCACGCACGACGTGCAGGAAGCCGTGGCGCTGGCCGACCGCGTGATCCTGATCGAGGACGGCCGCATCGCGCTGGACGAGAACATCGCACTCGCGCGGCCGCGCTCGCAGGGCGATCCGGCTTTCGCGGCGATCGAGAAGCGCATCCTCGATCGCGTATTGCAGAAGCCCGACGGCGAGCCGGCCAACGACACGCGCTGGGCCGACGGGCCGGCGCACGTCCTGCGCTGGGCAGTCTGATCTTTTTCCTTCTCTTCTTTTTCAACAGGAGCCTCTCCCATGTCCATCCAAGCCATCAACGTCCGCAACCAGTTCAAGGGCAAGGTCCGCGAGATCCTCCGCGGCGACGTCGTCTCCGAAGTCGACGTCGAGACCGCCTGGGGCATCGTGACCTCGGTGATCACCACGCGCTCGGTCGACGAGCTGCAGCTCAAGCCCGGGTCCGACGTGGTCGCGCTGGTGAAGTCGACCGAGGTGTCGATCGCGAAGCTCTAAACCCTCCCGGCGCCACGTTTGCTCCCGATGCCGCAACAATGTGCGGAACAAGGAGCAAACCATGGCCGGATTCGATGTAAGCGAGATCGTCAGCGCGCTGCACGCCGCGCGCGACGAGTGGCGCGATTCCCAGAAGCGTTCGCGCGAGCCCGGCAGCCGCGAGTTCCCCTCGCGCGATGCGCTGGCCGGCATCGTCGAATCGCTGAAAGGCGCGCTGTTCCCGATGCGGCTCGGTCCGCCCGACCTTCGGCACGAGAGCGAGGACTTCTACGTCGGCCATACGCTGGACTCGTCGCTGCAGGCGCTCTTGACGCAGGCCCGGCTGGAGCTGCGCTACAACGCGCGCCACCAGCCGCGCGATGCGGCCGAGATCGATGAACAGGCCGCCGAAGCCGTGCGTGCCTTTGCCGCGGCACTGCCCGACATTCGCCGCCTGCTCGATGGCGACGTGCTCGCCGCCTACCAGGGCGACCCGGCCGCGCGCAGCGTCGACGAAGTGCTGTTGTGCTACCCCGGGATCCTGGCGATGATCCATCACCGCCTCGCGCACCAGCTCTATGACTCCGGCCTGCCGCTGCTCGCGCGCATCGTGGCCGAGCTCGCGCACGGACAGACCGGCATCGACATCCATCCGGGCGCGCAGATCGACGCCGGCTTCTTCATCGACCACGGCACGGGCGTCGTGATCGGCGAAACCACCGTGATCGGCAAGCGCGTGCGCCTCTACCAGGCCGTGACGCTGGGCGCGAAGCGCTTTCCGACCGATATCGAAGGCAACCTGCAGAAGGGCCTGCCGCGCCATCCGATCGTGGAGGACGACGTGGTGATCTATGCGGGCGCCACCATCCTGGGCCGGGTGATCCTGGGCAAGGGCGCGACCATCGGCGGCAACGTGTGGATCATCGACGACGTGCCGCCGGGCGCCAGCGTGACGCAGGCGAGCCTGCAGAACGCGCCGCAGCATCGGCTGCCGTGATTGAGCCTTTCCGGAAAAGGTCATAGGCGCTTCACATAATTTCCGAGCCCTTCCGTCAACCCTCGTTCCAAGGAGCATTCATGGCCCAGACACGAATCGCCGTCATCGTCGGCAGCCTGCGCAAGGATTCCTTCAACCACAAGCTGGCGCTCGCGATCGCGAACCTCGCGCCCTCGGACTTCAGCTTCGAGCACCTGCGCATCGACGACCTGCCCCTGTACAACCAGGACGAAGACGACAACCAGGCGCCTGCGGTCAGGCGGCTCAAGTCGGAGATCGCCGCTTCGCAAGGCGTGCTGTTCGTGACGCCCGAATACAACCGCTCGATCCCCGGCGTGCTCAAGAACGCGATCGACAACGCCTCGCGCCCCTACGGCCAGAGCGCTTGGGCCGGCAAGCCCGCCGGCGTGATCGGCGTGTCGATCGGAGCCGTCGGCACCGCAGTGGCGCAGCAGCATCTGCGCAACGTGCTGGCCTACCTCGACATGCCCGCGATGGGGCAGCCCGAAGCCTTCATCCAGAACAAGGAAGGCCTTTTCGATGACAAGGGCCATATCGCCGAGGGGAGCAAGAAGTTCCTCCAGGGCTGGATCGACCGATACGTGGCCTGGGTCAAGAGCCACGCATAGGTCTTCGGCGCCTCAGGCGGCGAGGGTGGCGACGTCCTGGTTGGCCGCTTCGCCGGTCACGGCGGAGATCTCGGCGCGTGCGGCGCCGAGTGCGGCCGCCTTCGGAGCCTCACCCATCGCCACGCCTTCCGCGCGCACGAAGCGCACGTCGGTGACACCAAGGAAGCCGAGGACCACCTTGAGGTAGCTCTCCTGGTGTTCCATCGCCTGGCCGCCTTCGCTGGTGGAGTAGATGCCGCCGCGCGTGGAGGCGATGATCACCGTCTTGCCGCCGGCCAGACCGACGGGGCCCTTCTCCGTGTACTTGAAGGTGCGGCCGACCTGCGCGATGCGGTCGATCCAGGCCTTGAGCTGGCTCGGAATCGAGAAGTTGTAGAAGGGTGCGCCGATCACGACCACGTCGGCCGCCAGGAACTGGCTCACCAGTTTTTCCGAAACCGCGTTCTCCGCGCGCTGACGTTCGGTGAATTCCGTGCCCGCCGGGGCGCGGAAGCCGAGCGAATTGCCGTCGAGGTGGCTGGGCGCGGAGACCGCCAGGTCGAGGTAGTCGACTTCGGTGCCCGGGTGGTTGCGCTGCCACTCGGCAGCCACTTCGGCCGTCAGTTGACGGGAGACGGAGTTGTCGCCCAGGACGCTGGAATCGATGTGCAGCAGTTTCATGATCTATCGCTCTCTTTCGATGTGGCGCCGGCACTGAAAGCGGTCGGCATGGGGATAGTCTATTTTTAAGGCGACTGATTGATAAGTCGGCAAAAATCACACAGATCGTCCTGTTGGCAGGACAATCCTCGCCATGCAAGACCTCAACGACATGGTTTTCTTTGCCGAAGTGGCCGAACGCGGCGGCTTTGCGGCGGCCGGCCGCGCGCTGGGCGTGCCGAAGTCCCGGCTTTCGCGCCGCGTGGCGGAGCTCGAAGCGCGGCTGGGCGTGCAGCTGCTTCAGCGCAGCACCCGGCGCCTGTCGCTGACGCCAGCCGGCGAGCTTTATCTGCGCCACAGCGCCGCCATGCGCGATGCGGCGCAGGCCGCGGCCGAAGCGGTGGCCCAGGTGCAGACCGAGCCGCGCGGCACGGTGCGTATCAGCTGTCCGATCACGCTCGCGCAGAGTGGCCTGGGCGTGCTGGTGTCGCAGTTCATGCTGCGTTATCCGGCGGTCCAGATCGAGATGCGCATCCTGAACCGCGCCGTCGACCTGATCGACGAGGGCATCGATCTGGCGCTGCGCGTGCGGCCGGTGATCGAGGACAGCACCACCTTGGTGGCGAAGCGCTTCGCCATCGCCAGGGGGCTGCTGGTGGCCAGCCCCGGGCAATTGCGGCGCCAGGGTCCGATTCGAAGCGTGGACGAACTCGGGCCCCTGGACACGGTGAGCCAGACCGCCGCCGACGGTCGCGCCTCTTGGTGCCTGGAAGGGCCCGATGGCGCCACGCGCACCGTGCAGCACAGCCCACGCTACCTGGCAGATGATCTGCTGACGCTGAAATTCGCCGTGGTGGAGGGCGTCGGGGCCGGCGTCCTGCCCGACTACATGTGCAAGGAGGACATCGAAGCCGGTCGCCTGGTCGAGGTGCTGCCGGGCTGGGGCCCGCCGCCGGCCATCCTGCACGCCGTCTTTCCTGCGCGGCGGGCGCTGGTGCCGGCGATCCGAAAACTGATCGATTTCTTCGCCGAGCACATCGGCGCCGGCGGCTTCGATTTGAAGATGTAAGCAGGTTCCTTATTCGCCATATGCCATATTCAAACAAGTAGATATTCGTTTGGCTTTGAAGCAATGCTTCGCAGAATCGGCGCTCCTCCATCTACGGAACGACTATGGCGACCCTGCGACTCGGCGATAAGGCCCCCAACTTCACGCAAGATTCCAGCGAAGGGCCGATCGACTTCCACCAGTGGGCAGGGGACTCATGGGTCGTCTTCTTCTCCCATCCGGCCGACTTCACACCGGTCTGCACCACCGAGCTGGGCAAGACGGCGGCCTTGTCGGGCGAGTTCGCCAAGCGCGGCGTCAAGCCGATCGCGATCAGCGTCGACCCGGCGGACAAGCACAAGGAATGGATCGGCGACATCAACGACACCCAGAACACCACGGTCGATTTCCCGATCCTCGCGGATGCCGATCGGAAGGTGGCCGACCTGTACGACCTGATCCATCCGAACGCCTCGACCACGGCGACCGTGCGCAGCGTGTTCATCATCGATCCGAAGAAGGTGATCCGCACCACCATCACCTACCCGGCGAGTACCGGCCGCAACTTCGACGAGATCCTGCGCGTGGTCGATTCCCTGCAGCTGACCGACAGCCACAAGGTCGCGACGCCGGCGAACTGGCGCGACGGCGACGACGTCGTGATCCTTCCGAGCATGCACGACCCGGCGGAGATCGCCGAGCGCTTTCCCAAGGGCTACAAGGCCGTGCGGCCGTACCTGCGGCTGACGCCGCAGCCCAACAGATAAGCGCTGCGTGACGAAGCCGACCATCCTCATCGTGCCTGGCTGGCGCGACTCCGGCCCCGGCCACTGGCAGAGCCTGTGGGCGGAGCGCATGCAAGGCGCGGTGCGGGTGCTGCAGGACGACTGGATCACACCGAGCCGCCAGGCCTGGATCGCCTCGCTCGAGAAGTTCGTCCTGGAGAGCCGGGGCCCGGTGGTGATCGCGGCGCACAGCCTGGGCTGCATCGCGACCGTGCACCTGTCCGAGGCCGCCTCGGACCGCATCAGCGGCGCGCTGCTGGTGGCGCCGGCCGATCCGGAGCGTCGCGCCGTGCTGTCGGATTTCGCGCCCGTGCCCTGCGCCAGGCTGCCGTACCGCAGCATCCTGGTGGCCAGCAGCAACGACCCGTATTGCCCGGTGCGGCTGGCAGGCGCCTATGCCCGCGCCTGGGGCAGCGAATTCGTTCGCATGCAGAATGCCGGCCACATCAACGTCGATTCGGGGCATGGCGATTGGCCCTTGGGCCTGGCTCTGCTCCAATCATTGACGAACGAGCCGGTGCCGCTTCTGGCCGGCCGTCCCCATTTCGAACCTTTGGCAACCCTATGACTTCCGGAAAAATCAAGACGATCCTCGGCGCTTTGGTGCTCGCTGCCAGCGGGGCCGCGTCCGCCCAGACCCTGCTCAACGTTTCCTACGACGTGGCGCGCGAGTTCTACAAGGACTACAACGCCGCCTTCGTGGCGAACTACAAGAAGACCACGGGCAAGGACGTCAAGATCGACCAGTCGCATGCCGGCTCCAGCGCCCAGGCGCGCGCCGTGGCCGACGGCCTGGACGCCGACGTGGTGACGATGAACACCACCACCGACATCGAGTTCCTCGCCAACGCCGGCGTGGTCGCCAAGGACTGGGCCAAGCGCTTCCCGAACAACGCGGCGCCCACCAGCTCGACCATGCTGTTCCTGACGCGCAACGGCAACCCCAAGGGCATCAAGGACTGGGACGACCTGATCAAGCCGGGCGTCCAGGTCGTGATCGTCAACCCCAAGACCGGCGGCAACGGCCGCTACGCCTACCTCGCAGCCTGGGGCTACGTGAAGAAGAAAGGCGGCAGCGACGCGCAGGCGGCCGAGTTCGTCGGCAAGCTGTTCAAGAACGTGCCGATCCTCGCGCGCGGCGGCCGCGACGCGACCACCGCCTTCCTGCAACGCAACATCGGCGATGTGCTGATCACCTTCGAATCGGAAGTGGTCTCCATCGACCGCGAGTTCGGTGCCGGCAAGGCCGATGCGGTGTACCCGTCGATCAGCATCGTGGCCGAGAACCCGGTGGCCGTGGTGGAGCGCACGGTGGCCAAGAAGGGCACCGGTGAACTGGCCAAGGCCTATCTGACTTACCTCTACTCGGAGGAAGCGCAGGAGATCGCGGCCAAGCACGCGCTGCGCCCGCGCTCCGAAGCGGTGTTGAAGAAGTACGCCGCGACCTTCAAGCCGCTGCAGCTCTTCACCGTGCAGGAGCTGTTCGGCAGCCTCAGCGACGCGCAGAAGGTGCACTTCAACGACGGCGGGCAGTTCGACAAGCTGTATACGCCAGGCGGCAAATGAGCGCCGCGCCGAACCGCTTCAAGCAAGCGAACGGCCCCCTCGGGGGGCAGCGAGGACGCTTAGCGCCGAGCGTGGGGGTCATGTGAGCGCCGCGCCGAACCGCTTCAAGCAAGCGAACGGCCCCCTCGGGGGGCAGCGAGGACGCTTAGCGCCGAGCGTGGGGGTCACATCTAGATGAGCGGCGCCATCTCTTCGGCGCTGCCGCCCGCGGCGGCGCCGCTTGCGCGTGCGGGGAACACGGGCGTGTCCCGGCGCGTGCTGCCGGGCTTCCACATCACGCTCGGCTTTTCGATCTTGTACCTGAGCCTGATCGTGCTGATCCCGTTGTCGGCGCTGGTCTTCAAGACCTTCACGCTGAGCTGGGAGCAGTTCTGGGTGGCGGTGACGGCACCGCGCGTGATGGCCTCGTACCGCCTGACCTTCGGCGCCTCGCTGATCGCTGCGCTGGTCAACCTGGTGTTCGGACTGCTCGTGGCCTGGGTGCTGGTGCGCTACAAGTTTCCCGGCAAGCGCATCGTCGATGCACTCGTCGACCTTCCTTTCGCGCTGCCTACGGCGGTCGCCGGCATCTCGCTGACCGCATTGCTCGCCGGCAACGGCTGGATCGGCCAGTTCCTCGAGCCGATGGGCATCAAGCTGGCCTTTACGCCGGCCGGCGTGGTGATCGCGCTGATCTTCATCGGGCTGCCCTTCGTGGTGCGCACGGTGCAGCCGGTGCTCGAAGACACCGAGAAGGAACTCGAAGAGGCCGCGACCAGCCTGGGCGCGACGCGGCTGCAGACCTTCATCCGGGTGATCCTGCCCTCGATCACGCCGGCGCTCCTGACCGGCTTCGCCATGGCCTTCGCACGCGCCATCGGCGAGTACGGATCGGTCATCTTCATCGCCGGCAACATGCCGATGATTTCCGAGATCACGCCGCTGATCATCATCGGCAAGCTCGAGCAGTACGACTTCGCCGGGGCTACCGCGGTCGCGCTGGTGATGCTGGTGATCTCGTTCCTGCTGCTCTTGGTCATCAACGGCCTGCAGGCCTGGCAGCGCCGCCGGGGAGCGTCGGTATGAGCGCCCCGTCGAAGACGATTCGCCGCGCGCAGGCCGGCACCACTGAATCGGCCTGGGTGCGCTGGACCCTGATCGGCCTCGCGCTGGCCTTCATGTTCCTGTTCCTCCTGCTGCCGCTCGCCGCCGTCGCGACCGAGGCGCTGCGCAAGGGCATCAGCGCGTACCTCGAAGCGCTGAAGGAACCCGATGCCTGGAGCGCGATTCGCCTGACGCTGATCACGGCCGCGATCGCGGTGCCGATGAACCTGGTGTTCGGCGTCGCGGCCGCCTGGGCCATCGCCAAGTTCGAGTTCCGCGGCAAGGCCTTTCTCACCACGCTGGTCGACCTTCCGTTCGCGGTATCGCCGGTGGTGGCGGGCCTGATCTACGTGCTGGTTTTCGGCGCCCAGGGCTGGCTCGGGCCCTGGCTCGCGGCGCACGACATCAAGATCATCTTCGCGGTGCCCGGCATCGTCCTGGCCACGGTGTTCGTGACCTTTCCCTTCATCGCGCGCGAACTGATCCCGCTGATGCAGGCGCAGGGCACCGAGGAAGAGCAGGCCGCCATCGTGCTCGGCGCGACCGGCTGGCAGACCTTCTGGCGCGTGACGCTGCCCAACATCAAGTGGGGCCTCTTGTACGGCGTGATCCTCTGCAACGCGCGCGCCATGGGCGAGTTCGGCGCGGTGTCGGTGGTATCGGGCCACATCCGCGGCCAGACCAACACCATGCCGCTGCACGTCGAAGTGCTCTACAACGAGTACCAGTCGGTCGCCGCCTTCGCGGTGGCATCGCTCCTGGCCATCCTGGCGCTGGTCACGCTGGTGATCAAGTCGGTCATCGAATGGCGCCACGAACGCGAGATGAAGGCCATCGCCGAACTGCCGCCCGAGCGGCCGCAAGCCGCCGCCGCGGCCTGAGGAGAGAAAGATCATGAGCATTGAGATCCGCAACGCCAGCAAACGCTTCGGCGACTTCCACGCACTGCGCGACGTGAGCCTCGACGTCGATTCGGGCGAACTCGTGGCCCTGCTCGGGCCTTCCGGCTGCGGCAAGACCACCTTGCTGCGCATCATCGCGGGGCTGGAGACCGCCGACACCGGCAGCATCCTCTTCGCCGGCGAGGACACGACCGACGTGCACGTGCGGGATCGCCAGGTGGGCTTCGTGTTCCAGCACTACGCACTGTTCCGCCACATGACGGTGTTCGAGAACGTGGCCTTCGGCCTGCGCGTCAAGCCGCGCGGCCTGCGCCCGAGCGAGACGCAGATCAAGGCCAAGGTGCACGACCTGCTCAAGCTGGTGCAGCTCGACTGGCTGGCCGACCGCTATCCGGCCCAGCTCTCGGGCGGCCAGCGCCAGCGCATCGCGCTCGCGCGCGCGCTCGCCGTGGAGCCCAAGGTGCTGCTGCTCGACGAGCCCTTCGGCGCGCTCGACGCCAAGGTGCGCAAGGAGCTGCGCCGCTGGCTGCGCCGGCTGCACGACGAGCTGCACGTCACCAGCATCTTCGTCACCCACGACCAGGAGGAAGCGCTCGAGGTGGCCGACCGCGTGGTGCTGATGAACAGCGGCCGCGTCGAGCAGGTCGGATCGCCCCAGGATGTGTGGGACCACCCGGCAAGCCCCTTCGTGTACGGCTTTCTCGGCGACGTCAACCTGTTCCATGGCCGCGCGCACGAGGGCGAGGTGCATGTCGAAGGCATCCGCATCGATTCGCCCGAGCACCGCGAGCTGCGCAACGGCAAGGCGTTGGCCTACGTGCGGCCGCACGATCTCGACATCGAACGCTATTCGCCGGGCGCCAGCGGCATCGTCGCGACGCTGAGCCGCGCCATCGTGGTCGGTCCGATCGCGCGGCTGGAACTCGAACCGGTGGAATCGAATCCAGATAATCCTGGCTCCGGAACCATCATCGAGGCGCAACTCCCTGCGCAACAGTTCCGGGACCTGGCTCTGGCGGAAGGCGACACCGTCGTCGCCAGGCCACGCAAGGCCAGGGTTTTTGTCGAAGATTGGGTTTCTCCGTGATCGATTGGTATTTCGGCGCGCCGCGCCGCGCTCTCGCGCTGATCTGCGCTGCCTGTGTGGCGATGCTCGCCTTCGGGCTCTACCTGCAGCACGTGGTCGGCCTCGAGCCTTGCCCGATGTGCATCGTGCAGCGCTATGCACTGGTGCTGGTGGCGGTGTTCGCCGGGCTCGCCGCAGCCATGCGCAGTAGGGGATTGCAATTGACGGGGGCGCTGCTCGGCCTGGTGATGGCGGCCGGTGGTGCCTATACGGCCGCGCGCCAGAGCTGGCTGCAATGGCATCCGCCGGAGGTCATGTCCTGCGGGCGCGATCTCTACGGAATGATCGAGACCTTCCCGCTCAAGCGCGCATTGCCGATGATCTTCCGCGGCGGCGGCGACTGCACGCAGATCGACTGGACCTTCCTGGGCCTGTCGATCGCGAACTGGTCCTTCATCGCGTTCACGGTGTTCGGTCTGCTGTTGCTGGTGCTGCTGTTTCGCCGCGGCGCTCAGAGCGGCAGCGTGTCGAAGGCCGCGTAAGAGGTTGCCAGCCAGCTCTTGACGCGTTGGCGCTCCAGCAGCCCGAGCGCATGCTGGCCTTCGCGGTCGTGGACCGCTTTCCAGAAGCTGGTGTTGCGGCCGTCGATCTTGCGCATGCTGGCATCGTGCAGCCGGGGCAGGGCGATGATGCGCGCGCCGTGCCCACTGGCCTTGCTGAGCGACTGCGAACCGAGCAACAGCGCGAAGTCGTTGCCGCGGCCGTAGTTCTGCACCACGATGTAGTTGGGCCGGTTGCCGAAGGTATCGACCAGCGTGCCGAGCAGGTCGCTCGAATCCTTGCCGTCGTCGAGCACATGCCAGAAATTGACCGTCACCCCGAGTTCGGCGAAGACGTCGAAGAGATCCGACTCCTTGATCCAGCGTGCCAGCGGCGCCAGCGTCTGGGCCGCGAGGTCGACGATCACGCTTTGCTGCGGATTCGTCTCGAAACCGTTCACCACCATGTCCAGGCCCTCGTAGCTGTCCACCACCACCGGCGAGGCGAAGCCTTCGTAGAAGCGGGTGAAGGAGCTGTGCGAGCGATCGGTGTCGAAGCCGACGAAGGGCCTGCTGTGGTCGATGAAATACTGCGCCAGGATCCGTGCCGTCACCGATTTGCCGACACCGCCTTTTTCGCCGCCAATGAAATTGAGGGAGCTCATGAGGTTCCTGGAGATGGAAAAGTACGAGGCATTCTAGGGTTTGTCTTTTTGCACAACAAATTGGGCAAATATGAAAAAGACCAATATATTGCGCAAAGCGGCTTGACGCGGCACGCCGCGATGCGCAACATAGCGTGCAATTAGGTTTTTGCCCAACTTGCTGCACATGACCACTCTCGCCGAAGTCGGCAGCCTTGTTCGCCGGGCGCGCAAGGATCGCGCCATGACTGCCTCCGAACTCGCCCTGAAGGCGGGCATTTCACGCAACACCCTGGGTGCCCTGGAAGCGGGGCGGGGCAATGTTGAACTCAACACCTTGCTGGCCTTGCTCAAGAGCCTCGGCATGGAGCTGCAGTTCGTTCCGCAGGCGGTCGCGGATCTGACCCGGGCCGGCAGCGATACCAAGTCCACGAGCCTGCAGGACGAAGTGAGCAGCCTGATGCCGAAACCGGCGAGGCGCGGCAAATGAGCGTCGTGCGCTCGCTGCGGATCCGGTTGGGAAAGACGGGCGTCGGATCGCTCTTCGGACTGGACGACGGGCGGGTGTATTTCAGGTTTGACGACGAGTACGCCAAAAATCCGGCGCGGCCTGTGCTGTCGCAGCTGTATGTCGTCGTGCCTGAGAGATCGGGCAGTGCCGAAAGGATTGCGCAGGCGGTTGCCGAGGCCGAGGCTGCCACGGTCGCCCAGCTGCTGGACCCGGCCCTGGACGTCAACCGCGGAGACGGCAAGTTCGGCTTGCCGCCCTTCTTCCAGAACCTGCTCCCGGAGGGGCCCCTGCGCAAGCAGCTGGTGGGTGACCTGGGCCTGGACGTGAACGACGAGCTGGGCCTGCTGGCCGCCTGCGGCGGCGACCTGCCCGGCGACGTCTGGGCCGACGCGGAAACGCTCGACGACGTGGCGCTGGGCCGGTTGATCGGCCAAAGCCGGGACAGCTACGAAATGAGCTCCGGGCAGGTACCGACTCCGCAGCAGACCTCGATTTCGGGCGTCCAGCCCAAGGTGGCGCTGGTCCTGGGCAGCCCGGGGCGCTACGTGATGCGCTCCAAGCAATCGGACGAGCAGCATTTCATCGGCAAGCTGCCGACCGGCGAATACGACATGCTTCCGGAGGTGGAGTACAGCTCGCTGAAACTGGCGGCTGCGGCCGGCGTGAACACCTGCGAATTCGGGCTCGAACCCCTGACCGCCATTGCCGACCACCTGCCCTACGCACTGCAGAAGGACAAGCGCAATTTCCTGCTGGTCTCCAGGTTCGACCGCGATGTCGATACCGAGACCCGACGCATGCACATGGAGGACTTCGCCCAGGTCACGGGCACGCCGCAGGAATACAAGTATTCGGGCACCTACGCGGCCATCGGTCTGCTGCTCAAGCGGCGCTCGGCCAAGGGCGAAGCCGACGTGGCCGAGCTGCTGCGCCGCATCAAGGTCTCTGAGCTGCTGGGCAACTATGACGCGCACCTGAAGAACTTCAGCCTCGTGTATCCGCCAGGCCAATCCAGGCCCGAGCTGTCGAAGGCTTATGACATCGTCGCCTACGGCGTGTACTTCAGCGGCTCCGGGCACGGGCTGCAATTCTTTCCGGACCAGAAGCAGCGGACGCTGCTCACGCCCCGGACGCTGCGCGAGCTCGGCAACGCCTGGGACATCCCTGAGAAGCAGCTCGGCGAGGTGGTCGCCACCTGCGTCGACCAGGCGATGAAGAGCTGGCCCGGCCTGTTGAAGACGCTGCCGCTGTCTGCCGCCCATCGCGCGCGGCTCGCCGAGTACATCCAGACCAATCCGAGCGTCGCGTCGTGGCGCAAGCGCCATCCCGATGCGGATTGGTTCGATGGAAGCTTCCCCCTATCTCCGCACCAGTGAAAGCAGAGGGCCGAAGCCGCCGAGAATCCAGTTCTGGCTGAAATCGAGGGCGCCGCGGCGGTACTTTTCGTCGGCCTGCGCGGCCAACAGGTCGAGGCGCGCCACGACCTTGGAGAGCTCGCGATCGACCACGAGATTGCGGCCGCGCTCGCTGATCTCGGTAGCCAGCAGCAATGGCTGGCCGTCGGGCCCGGTCTTGGAGCCGATCAGCCAGAGCGATATCTCCATATTGCGCGCGACCCGGTAGCTGTTTTCCGCGTTCACCCCATCGAACAGGCTCTGCTCCCAAGTGCCTCCATTGGCCTGCCTGAGCATCGACGCCCATCCGACCACCAGCGCCGCCACGCGGTCGCCCTCGTAGGGCCTGGGCCCGGTTTCGAACGCCAGCCGGATCGCCTCGATGCCGGTGGCCCCGCGCAGCTCGGGCAGGGCGCTTTCCTTCGAGATGGCATCCCAGGTGCGCTGGATGGCGTCGTCCGCGCTCGCGGCCCACTTGCGCCACTCGCGCGGATTGCGGCGGTAGAGCGAGAGCTGCACCCGCCGGATCGACAGCAGGTTGTCGCGCAGCGCGAGGTTGGCGGTGCGGTTGGCGCTGGTTTGCAGCCACTCGTTGTGGCTATAGGTCTCGGCGCGCTCGGTCGTGGTGACGCCGCAGGCCGTGAGACCCAGGGCCGCCGCGGCGCTGCCCACCAGCCATACACGAAGCCCGGCGCGGGCGGAAACGGGGGAATCGCTCATGGCTCGCACGTTATCATCGTCGCCTCGGTGGCGGCCGGTCCTCGAGCTTCGGGCCGGCAGATTTCTCCTTGCAAATCAACACCTTGGCAAATAACCAGGCTTAAGGCCGACCCGTCGTGCGTCTCAACTCCATCAAGCTCTCCGGCTTCAAGTCCTTCGCCGAACCCACCAACTTCCTGCTGCCCGGCCAACTGGTCGGCGTCGTCGGCCCGAACGGCTGCGGCAAGTCGAACATCATGGATGCGGTGCGCTGGGTGCTCGGCGAATCGCGTGCCTCCGAACTGCGCGGCGAGTCGATGCAGGACGTGATCTTCAACGGCACCACCACGCGCAAGCAGGCCAGCCGCTCGAGCGTGGAACTGGTGTTCGACAACGCCGACCACCGCGCCGGCGGCCAATGGGCGCAGTTCGCCGAAATCGCGGTCAAGCGGGTGCTGACGCGCGACGGCAATTCGAGCTACTACATCAACAACCAGCCGGTGCGCCGGCGCGACGTGCAGGACGTGTTCCTCGGCACCGGCCTCGGCCCGCGCGCCTACGCGATCATCGGCCAGGGCACGATCAGCCGGATCATCGAGTCCAAGCCCGAGGAGCTGCGTCTCTTCCTCGAAGAGGCCGCCGGTGTCTCGAAGTACAAGGAGCGCCGCCGCGAGACCGAGAACCGGCTCGGCGACACGCGCGAGAACCTCACGCGGGTCGAAGACATCCTGCGCGAGCTCAACAGCAACCTCGAGAAGCTCGAGAAGCAGGCCGAAGTCGCTGCGCGCTACAACACGCTCCAGAGCGACGCCACGCGCAAGCAGCACCAGCTCTGGTTCCTGAAGCGCAGCGAGAGCGAGAATGACCAGGCGAAGGTCAAGGCCGATGCGGAGAAGGCGATCAACGACCTCGAATCGCGCATGGCCGACCTGCGTCACATCGAGGCCGAGCTCGAAACCGTGCGCCAGGCGCACTACGCGGCCGGCGACCAGGTCAACCAGGCGCAAGGCAAGCTGTACGAAGCCAGCGCCGAGGTCGGCCGGCTCGAAGGCGAGATCCGCTTCGTGGTCGAGGGCCGCCAGCGGGTGGAGCAGCGGCTCGTCCAGCTGGGCGAGCAGATCGCGCAGTGGAACACGCGCCGCGAGGATGCCGAGGCGGAGATCGAAACCCTGGCCGGGCAGGGCGTGAACGCCGAGGAGCAGGCCGAACTGCTGGCCGCGCAGCTCGAAGAGCACGATGGGCGCATGCCCGGCCTCGAAGAAGGGCAGCAGCGCGCGCAGGACGAGGCCAACGCCCAGCGTGCCAACGTCGCGCAGGTGCAGCAGCAGATCCAGGTGCTGGCCGCCGACCAGCGCAACATCGAAGAACAGAGCCGCCAGCTCACGCAGCGCGCCGAACGCCTGCGCAGCGACCAGAACGCCCTTGCAGCGCCCGACGAAGCGCGCCTGCGCGACCTGCAGGAGCAACTGGCGGCCGCACAGGAGGCGGCCGGCGAAGCCGATGCGCGCCTGCATGAATTGCAGGAAGCCGTCCCGCAGCTCGACGACGATCGCCGCACTCGCCAGCAGGCCGTCAACACCGAGGGCGCGCGCAATGCCGAGCTGTCGGCGCGTCTCGAAGCGCTCAAGGCGCTGCAGGAAAAAGTCAAGACCGACGGCAAGCTCGCGCCCTGGCTCACGAAGCATGGCCTGGAGGGCTTGCAGGGCCTGTGGAGCCGCATCCACATCGAGCAGGGCTGGGAGAACGCGCTCGAAGCGGCGCTGCGCGAGCGCCTCGGCGCGCTCGAGGTCAGCCGGCTCGACATGGTCCGCGCCTTCGGCAGCGACGCGCCGCCGGCCAAGCTGGCCTTCTACAGTCCGCCTGCCGCCGGCGCGCCGCAGGGCCAGAGTGCATTGCCGCGCCTGTCGGATCTGCTGCGTCTGAGCGATGCAGGCCAGCAGGCCTTGCTGGTCGACTGGCTGCACGGCTGCCTGACCGCGCCGACGCTGGAAGACGCTCTGGCGCAGCGCGACAAGCTCCAACCGGGCGAGGCGATCTACGTCAAGAGCGGCCACGCGGTCACGGCGCACAGCGTGAGTTTCTACGCCCAGGATTCCGAGCAGGCCGGCTTGCTGGCCCGCCAGCAGGAGATGGAAAACCTCGAGCGCCAGCTGCGTGCGCAGACGCTGATCGCCGATGAGGCGCGTACCGCGCTGGCGCGCGCCGAGGCTGCGTACGGCGACGCGGCTTCGCGGCTCGTCACGGCGCGCCGCGAAGCGGCGGAGACGCAATCGCGTGCGCATGAACTGCAGGTCGAGACGCTGCGGCTCTCGCAGCTGGCGGAGCAGACGCGTGCACGCAGCGAGCAGCTCTCCAACGATCTCGGCGAGGTCGAGGCCCAGCTCGAAGACCTGCAGGAAAAGCGTGTCGCCGCGGAGGCGCGCTTCGAAGAGCTCGACATGCAGCTCGCCGACAGCCAGGAGCGCCATGCACAGCTCGACGAACGCGTGATCGAGGCCGGCCGCGCGCTCACTGCGAGCCGCGAGCAGCACCGCAGCCTGGAGCGCCAGGCGCAGGAAGCGACCTTCGCCCAGCGCACCCTCGAGGCGCGCCGTGGCGAGCTCAGCCGCGCGATCGAAACCGCGACGCAGCAGACCGCTTCGCTGGCAGAGGAAGACGAGCGCGCCCGCGCCGAGCTCGGGCGCTTGTCCGATGCGGCCGCGCAGGCCGGCCTGCAGGACGCGCTGGCGCTCAAGCTCGAACGCGAAAGCTCGCTCGGCGCGGCGCGCAGCCAGTACGACGACCTCACGTTGAAGCTGCGCGCGAGCGACGAGCGCCGCCTGCAGCTCGAGCGCGAGCTCGACCCGCTGCGCCAGCGCATCACCGAGTTCCAACTGAAGGAGCAGGCGGCTCGGCTCGGCTTCGAGCAATACCAACAGCTGCTGGCCGATGCCGAGGCCGATCTCGAGGCGATCGCGTTGTCGATCGAGAGCGACAAGGTGAGGCTCACCGGCCTGCAAGGCGAGATCGACCGCCTGAACCGCGAGGTCGCTTCGCTCGGCGCCGTCAACCTCGCCGCGCTCGACGAACTCGCGGTGGCCAGCGAGCGCAAGACTTTCCTCGACGCGCAGTCGGCCGACCTCAACGAGGCGATCGGCACCCTGGAAGACGCAATCCGCAAGATCGACGCTGAGACGCGCGAACTGCTGGGCGGCACCTTCAAGATCGTCAACGAGCACTTCAGCCGCATGTTCCCGGAGCTCTTCGGCGGCGGCAACGCCAAGCTCATGATGACCGGCGACGAGATCCTCGACTCCGGCGTGCAGGTGATGGCGCAGCCGCCCGGCAAGAAGAACCAGACCATCCACCTGCTCTCGGGCGGCGAGAAGGCGCTGACGGCCATCGCACTCGTGTTCGCGATCTTCCAGCTCAACCCGGCGCCTTTCTGCCTGCTGGACGAAGTGGACGCGCCGCTGGACGATGCCAACACCGAGCGCTATGCCAAACTGGTAACCGCCATGAGCCGCGAGACCCAGTTCCTCTTCATCAGCCACAACAAGATCGCGATGGAGATGGCCGAGCAGCTCATCGGCGTGACCATGCAGGAGCAGGGCGTTTCGCGCATCGTGGCAGTCGACATGGAATCCGCCGTGTCGATGGTCGAGGCGGCCTAGACAGACCGCGTCGATGAGCAGTCTCACCGTCGCCCTCGCAATCCTCGGCGGCCTCGTATTGGCTGCCGTGGTCGGCTACAACACCTGGACCTCGCGCCGCAACGCGCCAAGGCAGCCCGATGCACGAGGCAGCGAGCCGGCCGAGATGCCGCCGGCGCCGGTGGTGCGCGAGGAGGAGCCGGTGCTGCACGTCGATCCGCACCATGGCCTCGGCAATGAGCGCCACCAGCCGCTCTTCGACCCGGACCTGCCGGCGCCCGGCGCGCTGCCGATCCCGACGGCCGAGCGCCGCGGCGGCCTCGATCCGCTGATCGACGTGATCGCGCCCATCTCGCTGGACGGCCTGGCCTCGGGTGACGCGGCGATCGCGGCCATGCCCGCCACGCGGCGCGCCGGCAGCAAGCCGGTGGCCATCGAAGGCCTGAACGAGCACACGGGCGAATGGGAGTCCGCGGCACCCGGCCAGCGCTACGGCGCGTTCCAGGCCGGCGTGCAGCTCGCCAACCGCACCGGCGCGCTCAACGAGATCGAGTACTCCGAATTCGTCGTCAAGGCGCAGGCCTTCGCCGACGCGGTGAACGGTGCGCCCGAGTTTCCCGAGATGCTCGATGAAGTCGCGCGCGCCCGCGAGCTCGACCAGTTCGCCAGTTCGCACGACGCGCAGCTGAGCTTCGTGCTGCGCGCACTGCATGCCGCCTGGAGCCCCGGCTACGTGCAGCAGAACGCGGCGCGGCTGGGCTTCGTGGCAGGCATCATTCCGGGCCGGATGGTGCTGCCTGCGGCCGAAGTGGGGCTGCCCCCCATCCTCGGCCTGTCCTTCGACACCCAGGCCGCATTGGCCGACGACCCGGCGCAGTCGGCGATCCGCGAACTCACGCTGAGCCTCGACGTGCCCCAGGTCGACCGTGCCGAGCGGCCTTTCGAACGCATGCGCGAAACCGCCGCCACGCTGGCGCGCGAGATGGACGGCATCGTGACCGACAGCGACGGCCAGCCCCTGCGCGAGGACACCATGGACGCGATCGGCGCCGACCTCCAGCAGCTCTACGACACGCTCGATTCGCGCGAGCTCTCGGCCGGCTCGCCGTTGGCGCGCCGTTTATTCTCGTGAGGTTGACTATTCTTTCTTCCGCCAGGAATGCCGCGGAACCGGCTTTGCCGGGCCGCTGGTATTGCCCCCGGAGAGGGCGTGGGCGGCCACACGAAGTGGGCAAGCCTGGGGGTGAGCTGTGACCAGGCGCGAAGACGCGGCTCGCGAAGCCGCCGCACTGGGCGAGCAACTGCGCCGCAACGCCCACCTCTACTACGTGCTCGATGCGCCCGAGCTTCCGGACGCCGAGTACGACAGGATGTTCCAGCGCCTCCAGGCGCTGGAAGCCGAGTACCCCGAATTGCGCACGCCCGATTCGCCGACGCAGCGCGTGGGCGGCAAGGCACTCGAAGCTTTCGCCAAGGTGCGCCACAAGGTGCCGATGCTCTCGATCCGCACCGAGACCGACATCACGCCGGGCGGCGCCAGCGCCTTCGATGCGCGCGTGCGCAGGGAGTTGGGCCTGGCCGAGGATGGACCCCAGGTCGAGTACGTCTGCGAACTGAAGTTCGACGGGCTGGCCCTCA
Source organism: Variovorax paradoxus (assembly GCF_018614915.1). GTDB lineage: Bacteria > Pseudomonadota > Gammaproteobacteria > Burkholderiales > Burkholderiaceae_C > Variovorax > Variovorax paradoxus_K. The sequence goes on from NZ_JAGGNU010000034.1 coordinate 18,873, forward strand.
ACCTGCGCTACGAGCAAGGCGTGCTGGTGCAGGCAGCGACGCGCGGCGACGGCGAGATCGGAGAGGACGTCACGCAGAGCATTCGCACGGTGCAGCAGATCCCGCTGCGGCTGCACGGTGCGGCTCCGCCGGTGGTGGAGGTGCGCGGCGAGGTCTACATGCGGCGCGACGATTTCGAGACGCTCAACGAGCGCCAGCGCGAGAAGATCGCAGCCGGCCAGAAGAACGAGAAGGTGTTCGTGAACCCGCGGAATGCCGCCGCCGGCGCGGTGCGCCAGCTGGATCCGGCGATCGCTGCGAGCCGGCCGCTGAGCTTCTTTGCCTACGGGCTTGGCGAGGTCACGCCGCCCGAGCAGGGCGGGCCCGCGCATGCCACGCAGTTCGACTGGCTGCAGCAGTTCCATGCCTGGGGATTTCCGATCGGCACCCAGACCCAGCGCGCCCGCGGCGCGATCGAGCTGATCGCCTTCCACGAGACGATCGCCCGCCAGCGCGATGCGCTGCCCTACGACATCGACGGCGTGGTCTACAAGGTCGACAGCCTCGAACTGCAGCGGCGGCTGGGCTTCGTCTCGCGCGAGCCGCGCTGGGCCGTGGCGCACAAGTACCCGGCGCAGGAGCAACTGACCGAGGTGCTGGGCATCGAGGTGCAGGTCGGACGCACCGGCAAGCTCACGCCGGTGGCCAAGCTGGCGCCGGTGTTCGTGGGCGGCGTCACGGTTACCAACGCCACGCTGCACAACGAGGACGAGGCACGGCGCAAGGACGTGCGGGTGGGCGACATCGTCATCGTGCGGCGCGCCGGCGACGTGATTCCCGAAGTGGTCGGCGTGCTGCCCGAGAGTGCGGCGCGGCCGGTGGAGCAGCGGGGGCCGGTGTTCACCATGCCGCACAAGTGCCCGGTCTGCGGATCCGACGCGCTGCGCGAGGAGGGCGAGGTCGACTACCGCTGCACCGGCGGCCTCTTCTGCGGCGCGCAGCGCAAGGAGGCGATCCTGCATTTCGCGGCGCGGCGCGCACTCGACATCGAAGGCCTCGGGGACAAGCTGGTCGAGCAACTGGTGGACGCCAACCTGATCCGCACGCTGCCCGATCTCTACAAGCTCGGCTTCACCACGCTGGCCGGGCTCGAGCGCATGGCCGACAAGTCGGCGAAGAACCTCGTCGATGCGCTGGAGGCATCGAAGAAGACCACGCTGCCGCGCTTCCTGTTCGGGCTCGGCATCCGGCACATCGGCGAAAGCACGGCCAAGGATCTTGCCAAGCATTTCGGCAAGCTGGATGCGATCTTGGACGCGACCGAAGAGCAGCTGCTGGAGGTCAACGATGTGGGACCGGTGGTCGCGAAGAGTCTGCGCACCTTCTTCGACCAGGCGCACAACCGCGAAGTGGTCGAGCAGCTGCGCGCCTGCGGCCTGAGCTGGGAAGAGGGCGAACCGGCCGCGCGCGCGCCCAAGCCTCTCGCGGGCAAGACTTTCGTCATCACCGGCACTCTTCCTACGCTCAGCCGCGACGAGGCAAAGGACAAACTGGAGACAGCCGGCGCCAAGGTGGCCGGGTCCGTCAGCAAGAAGACCGACTATCTCGTCGCCGGCACGGAAGCCGGCAGCAAGCTCGACAAGGCACGCGAGCTGGGCGTCGCTGTGATCGACGAAGCGCAAATGCTCGAAATTCTCGAGAATGGCCGGTGACGGGACCGGTGCTTTACCGAGCGTTACGCCGCTTCATACAAGCGCAGTCAACACCGCCTACAACCGAACGTTGAACAAGGGTGCCGACCAGGAGTCCATCATGAACAGAATTCGTCTCATCGGAACTTGCCTCGCCCTCGGCGGTGTCGCCGTACTCGGCGGCTGCGTCGCCTATCCGGCGGGCTCCTACGGGTACTCCGACCCCTACTACGTGGATCCGGGCCCGGTCGTCGTACAGCCGAATGTGTACATCGATGGCAGCTACTACTCGCGGCCACGCTATCCCTACTACGGCCGTCCGGGCTACTATGGCCCGCGCCAAGGCTACGCCCATCCGGGCTGGGCGCCGCACCCCGGGGCTGGGCCGCGTCCGGGGGCTGGACCTCGGCCTGGCGCAGGTCCGCGGCCCGGCGGTGGCGTGGCCGGCAACATCGTCCCGGTTCCGCCCGGCCGCTCGCCGAGCGAGATCAACCGCATGCTGTCGTCGCCGGATTCGCGCAACCAGACGCCGCCCTGAGTTCGTTCGCGGCTGCGCTGGCGATAATTGCGCCTCATGACGGTACGCGAGATTCTCAAGATGGGCGACCCGAGGCTGCTGCGCATTGCACAGCCCGTCGCCGCCTATGACACCGACGAGCTGCACCTGCTGGTGCGCGACATGTTCGAGACCATGCATGCCGTCAATGGCGCCGGCCTCGCGGCGCCGCAGATCGGCGTCGACGAGCAGTTGGTGATCTTCGGCACCGACACCGTCAATCCGCGCTACCCCGATGCGCCGATCGTGCCGCGCACCGTGCTTCTCAACCCCGTGATCACGCCGGTCGGCGACGAGGAAGAGGAGGGCTGGGAAGGTTGCCTCTCGGTGCCGGGCCTGCGCGGCGTGGTGCCGCGTTTCGCCACCATCCGCTACACCGGCTTCGACCCGTATGGCGACCCCATCGATCGCACCGTGAGCGGCTTTCACGCGCGCGTGGTGCAGCACGAGGTTGATCATCTGCTGGGCAAGCTCTACCCGATGCGGGTGCGCGATTTCTCGCGCTTCGGCTATACCGAGGTCCTGTTTCCAGGCCTCGATGCCGCCGAAGACGATTGAAGCGCGGCTTCTTCAGTTGTACTTGCCGCCGGTGCCGCCGACGCTAAAGCGGCCGGCGCCCAGGAAGGCCACTGCCAGCGCGGCGAACAGGAACATGCCCTGCAGTTCGAGGGCCCAGCCGCCGCTCTTTCCGATCACGCCCAGATCCTTCATGTGCACGAGCCAGATCGCCACCAGCATGTTGATGACGGTGATCCATGCCGCCGGCCGCGTGTAGAGGCCGATGATCAGCAGCACCGGCGCCACGATCTCGCCGACATAGGTGAGATAGGCCAGCGCGCCTGGCAGGCCGTGCGAGACCAGTATGTTGGACACGAAGCCTACGCCTCCGGTGATCTTCGCAATGCCGTGGAGCAGGATCAGGATACCCAGCGCCAGGCGCAGAACGAGTTTGCCGGTGTCGTCGGAACGGATCATGTCGAAGCCCTTCTGTTGTTAAAAAAACAGGGGCGATTGTGGTCGATATCGAGCCGGTTCCCAAGAATCGCGACGGCAATCAGGCGGCAAGCGCTTCGAGCAGTTCGGTTTCGATCGCAAGCTGCGCGCGCTGTCCCTGCAGTTCGGAGCCGCTGATCAGGAAGGTGTCTTCCACGCGCTCGCCCAGGGTCGTGACCTTGGCCAGCTGCAGATTCAGGTGATGGCGGGCCAGCACGCGTGCGACCGAGTACAGCAGGCCCACGCGATCGCTGGCCGAGATGCTGAGCAGCCACCGCTGCGCCTTCTCGTCGGGCAGCAGGCTGACGCGTGGCTTGATCGGGAAGCTGCGCACCCGGCGCGACACGCGCCCCTTGCTGGGCTGGGGCAGAGGCCCGGCCTCGTCGAGCGTCTTGGCCAGGCCGGCCTCGACCATGTTGATCAGGTCGCGGTAGTGCTCGGGGATGAAGGTGGTGACGACCTGAAAGGTGTCGAGCGCGTAGCCGTTGGTGGCCGTGTGCACCTTGGCGTCCAGGATGCTGAAGGAGGCCTGGTCGAAGTAGCCGCAGATGCGCGCGAACAGGTCCGGCTGATCGGGCGTGTAGACCACCACCTGCAGTCCCTCGCCCACGGGCGAGAGCCGTGCGCGGACGATGGCCGGCGCATGCGGGTCCACGGCCACCTCCTTGTGCGGAACGTGGCGCGACAGCTGCATGGTGTGCCACGCGATCTCTGACGCGTCGTGGCGCATGAAGTAGCCCACCTCGAGCGTCTCCCACAGCGCCTTGTGCGCTTCGAAGGGCTGCGCGTGCAGCGCGAGCTGTATCAGGGCCTCGCGCTTGCGCGCCTCGACTTCGGCACCCGGGTCGGGCATGCGGCCGCCCAGCGCGCGCAGCGTCGAGCGGTAGAGGTCCTCGAGCAGCTTGCCTTTCCAGGCGTTCCATACGCGCGGCGAGGTGCCGCGGATGTCGGCAATGGTGAGCAGGTAGAGCGCCGTCAGGTAGCGCTCGTTGCCGACGCGTCTCGCGAAGTTGCCGATGACCTGCGGATCGCTCAGATCCTGCTTCTGCGCAACCTGGCTCATCACGAGATGCTGGGCCACCAGGAACTCGATCAGCCTCGCGTCCTCGCGCCCGATATCGTGCTGGCGGCAGAAGCGGCGGACGTCGCGCGCCCCCAGTTCCGAATGGTCGCCGCCGCGGCCCTTGGCGATGTCGTGGAACAGGGCCGCGACATAGAGGATCCAGGGCTTGTCCCAGCCGGCTGCGAGCTGCGAGCAGGAGGGGTATTCGTGCGCGTGCTCGACGATGAAGAAACGCCGCACGTTGCGCAGCACCATCAGGATGTGCTGATCGACCGTGTAGACGTGGAACAGGTCGTGCTGCATCTGCCCGACGATGCTGCGGAACACGCGCAGGTAGCGCCCCAGCACCGAGGTCTGGTTCATGAGCCTGAACGCGTGCGTGATGCCACGCGGCTCCAGCAGTATGCGCATGAAGGTCACGTGGTTCACGCGGTCGTTGCGGAATTTGCTGTCCATCACGTGGCGCGCGTTGTAGAGCGCGCGCAGCGTGCGGGCCGAGAGGCCGTCGACGCCGATGGTCTTCTGGTAGAGCAGGAAGGTTTCGAGGATCGCGTGCGGATCCTTGAGGTACAGGTCATCGCTCGCGACCTCGATCAGCCCGCCCTTCTCGAAGAAGCGGTCGTTGATGCGCGTCGGCTCGTCGGCTTGCGGCTGCAGCCGCTCGGCGATGTTGAGCAGGAGGATCTGGTTCAGTTGCGTGACCGCCTTGGCCGCCCAGTAATAGCGGCGCATCAGCGCCTCGCTGGATTTGCGCTGAGACTCGCCGACGTAGCCGAAGGTGGCGGCCACGGCGGTCTGCAGGTCGAACACCAGGCGGTCCTCGCGCCGGTTGGCGGTCACGTGAAGGCGCGCGCGAACCAGGCTCAGGAGCGCCTCGTTGCGCTTGATCTGCTGCACCTCGAACGCGGTCGCCAGGCCGTTCTTCGCGAGATCGTCCCAGCGCTTGCCGAAGCCGGCGGCCTTGGTCACCCAGAGGACGGTCTGGAGATCCCGCAGGCCACCGGGCGATTCCTTGCAATTGGGCTCGAGCGCGTACGGCGTGTTGTCGAACTTCTGGTGGCGGTGCCGCATCTCCTGCGACTTGGCCGCAAAGAAGGCCTGCGGATCGATGGCGGCGACGAAGCGCTTGCGGAAGGCCGCGTAGAGCTTCTTGTCGCCAGCGAGGAGGCGGGATTCGAGCAGCGAGGTCTGGACCGTGACGTCCTTGGATGCTTCTGCCAGGCATTCGTCGACCGTGCGCACGCTGGAGCCGATCTCGAGCCCGGTGTCCCAACACCGGCCGATGAAGGCCTCGATCCGGGCCGGCGCGATGTCGGTCGCATGGTCCTGCGGCAGCAGCAGCAGCACGTCGACGTCGGAATAGGGGAACAGCTCGCCCCGCCCGAAGCCGCCGACGGCGACCAGGGCGAACTGGTTGCCGAAGCCCGCATCGGCCCACAGCGCGTGCAGCGCCTCGTCGGCCAGGGCCGCCAGCTGCCGCAACACCGTGTGGACGCTGCGCGTGGGCGCGCGCGCGCTGCGCAGTTGGTCGAACAGCGCCAGCTTGTGCGTGCGATAGGCATCGCGTAACGATGGAATGTCCACCATGGCAGCCCTGAGAGGCTGGGGCCGCGTCAAGCCGCGGCGTTGACGAAGGCGGGCGGCGGGGGGCTGCCCGCCGAAAGCGTGAGCACCTCGTAGCCGGTCTCGGTGACCAGCACCGTGTGCTCCCATTGCGCCGACAGCGAATGGTCGCGCGTGACGATGGTCCAGCCGTCGTACTGGCCGCCGCGGGCGTCTTCCTTGATGTCGCGCTTACCGGCGTTGATCATCGGCTCGATGGTGAAGGTCATGCCGGGCTTGAGCTCGTCCAGCGTGCCGGGCTTGCCGTAGTGCAGCACCTGCGGCTCTTCATGGAAGCCGCGGCCGATGCCGTGGCCGCAGAACTCGCGCACCACCGAGAAGCCGTTGCTCTCGGCAAAGCGCTGGATCGCAAAGCCGATGTCGCCCAGGTGCGCGCCCGGCTTCACCTTGACGATGCCGTGCCACATGGCGTCGTAGGTGAAGGTGCACAGCCGCTTGGCCGCGATCGAGGCGTCGCCCACGACGAACATGCGGCTGGTGTCGCCGTGCCAGCCGTCCTTGATGACGGTGATGTCGCAGTTGACGATGTCGCCCTTCTTCAGTGGCTTGTCGTTCGGAATGCCATGGCAGACCACGTGATTGACCGAGGTGCAGATGGACTTGGGGTAAGGCACGCTGCTCGCGCCCATGTAGTTCAGCGGGGCCGGAATCGCGCCCTGGACCTGGGTGATGTAGTCGTGCGCCAGCTTGTCGATTTCGTTGGTGGTCACGCCGGGATTGATGTGCGGGGTCAGGTAGTCCAGCACCTCGGAGGCGAGGCGGCATGCCACGCGCATGCCGGCCACGCCTTCGGCGTCTTTATAGGTAATGCTCATGCCGGCAATTATCCCATCCACCCCGTTAAAATTCAGGGTTGGCGCGGATGGCCCCAGTCAGCGGCCGCCGCCTCCTTTCTCTTGATTCTCAACGCGGCCGACCGGCCGATCCGACCGTGACGCTGCCCGTGAACCCGCCTTCCCATCCCCTCGCCCCGGTGGTGACCTTCTTCGAGGGCGGCAGCGCACTCAGCGATTTCAGGGCGCGACAGCTGCTGCCGCGGCTGCAAGCGATCGAGCCGCGCATCGAAAGCATTGCCGCCCGTTTCGTGCACCTGGTGGTGACCGACACGGCGCTCGATGCCGCCGGATACGAAAGCCTCGCCGCGCTGCTGGGCTACGGCGAGCCCTTCGTCGCGCCGTCCAAGGCCGGGCCGACAGTCGTCGTCACGCCGCGCCTGGGCACCGTATCGCCCTGGGCCTCGAAGGCGACCGACATCGCGCACAACTGCGGCCTGGCGCTGCGCCGGGTCGAGCGCGTGACCCAGTACCACCTGGTGCTGAGGGCCCCGCTCCTGGGCAAGGCACCCACGCTGGAAGGCGACCGGCTCGCCGCGGTCGCGGCACTGCTGCACGACCGCATGACCGAATCGGTGCTGGCCGAGCTCGACCAGGCTGCCAGCCTGTTCGCCGAGCTGCCGGCCCAGCCGATGGCGCAGGTCGACGTGCAGCGCGGCGGTCGCGCTGCGCTGGTCGAGGCCAACACGAGCTTCGGCCTGGCACTGGCCGAGGACGAGATCGACTACCTGGTCGAGGCTTTCACGCGCCTCGGCCGCAATCCAAGCGATGTCGAACTGATGATGTTCGCGCAGGCCAACAGCGAGCACTGCCGCCACAAGATCTTCAACGCCGACTTCATCATCGACGGCGTGGCGCAGCCGCAGAGCCTGTTCTCGATGATCCGCCACACCGAGCGCCAGAACCCGCAGCACACGGTGATCGCCTACGCCGACAACGCGTCAGTCATGGAGGGCACGCAAGTCGAGCGCTTCGTCGCCGCCTCGGCTTCAGGCAGCTATGGCAAGCAGAGCGCCCTGAACCATGTGCTGATGAAGGTCGAGACCCACAACCACCCGACCGCGATCTCGCCCTTTCCCGGCGCCTCGACCGGCGCGGGCGGCGAGATCCGCGACGAGGGCGCCACCGGCCGAGGCTCCAAGCCCAAGGCGGGCCTCACCGGGTTCACGGTGTCGAAGCTCTGGCCCGAAGAGGGCCACTACGGCAAGCCGGAGCACATCGCGAGCCCGCTGCAGATCATGACCGAGGGGCCACTGGGCGGCGCCGCCTTCAACAACGAGTTCGGCCGTCCCAACCTGCTGGGCTACTTCCGCGAATATGAGCAGGCCGTCGAAAGCAATGGCGATACCGTGCAGCGCGGCTACCACAAGCCGATCATGATCGCCGGCGGCCTGGGGCAGATCGACGCCGCGCAGACCCAGAAGATCCGCTTCCCCGCGGGCTCGCTGTTGATCCAGCTCGGCGGCCCCGGCATGCGCATCGGCATGGGCGGCAGCGCCGCGAGCTCGATGGCCACCGGCGCCAACGCGGCCGAGCTGGACTTCGACTCGGTGCAGCGCGGCAACCCGGAGATCGAGCGCCGCGCGCAGGAAGTCATCAACCATTGCTGGCAGCAGGGCGCGGCGAACCCGATCCTCGCGATCCACGACGTGGGGGCCGGCGGCCTGAGCAATGCCTTTCCCGAGCTCACCAACGACGCCGGCCGCGGCGCGCGCTTCGACCTGCACGCGGTGCCGCTCGAGGAGTCGGGCATGGCACCCAAGGAAATCTGGTGCAACGAGAGCCAGGAGCGCTATGTGCTCGCGATCGCCCCGGAATCGCTCGAACAGTTCCGCGCGTTCTGCGAGCGGGAGCGCTGCCCGTTTGCGGTCGTGGGCGTGGCGACGGAGGCGCGGCAACTGCTGGTGGCCGATGAAACCGCCCCTTCGACAGGCTCAGGACAGGCGCCGGTCGACATGCCCATGGATGTGCTGCTCGGCAAGCCGCCCAAGATGCTGCGCGACGTGAAGACGGTCGCGCGCCGCTTCAAGCCGCTCGAGCTCACCGGCGTCGATCTGCAGAAGGCCGCCATCGATGTGCTGTCGCATCCCACGGTGGCTTCCAAGCGCTTCCTGATCACCATCGGTGACCGCACCGTCGGCGGCCTGAGTCACCGCGACCAGATGGTCGGCCCGTGGCAGGTGCCGGTGGCCGATTGCGCCGTGACCCTGGCCGATTACCAGGGCTTCGCCGGCGAGGCCATGAGCATGGGCGAACGCACCCCGCTCGCGGCCATCGACGCGCCGGCCTCGGGCCGCATGGCGGTCGGGGAGGCCATCACCAACCTGCTGGCGGCGCCGATCGAGCTGTCGCGCGTCAAGCTCTCGGCCAACTGGATGGCGGCTTGCGGCGAGCCGGGCGAGGATGCGGCGCTCTACGAAACCGTGAAGGCCGTGGGTCTCGAGCTGTGCCCGGCGCTCGGCGTCTCGATCCCGGTCGGCAAGGATTCGCTGTCGATGCGCACCCAATGGCAGGCCGACGGAACGCAGAAGAAAGTCACTTCCCCGGTGAGCCTGATCGTGAGCGCCTTCGCCACGCTCGCCGACGTGCGTGGCACGCTCACGCCGCAGCTCGATGCCACCGAGCCCGACACCACGCTGGTGCTGGTCGACCTCGGCCGCGGCAAGCAGCGCATGGCCGGCAGCATCCTCGCGCAGACCCTTTCACAGAGCGGCGACACGGTGCCCGATCTCGACGATCCGCAGGACCTGGTCAAGCTGGTGGCGGCCGTGAACGCCCTGCGTGCCGACGGCAAGATCCTCGCGATGCACGACCGCAGCGACGGCGGCCTGTTCGCCGCCGCCTGCGAAATGGCCTTTGCCGGCCACGTGGGCGTGGCGCTCAACGTCGACCTGCTCGTGACCGAAGGCGACGGCATCAGCGACAGCCGCGCGGAATACGGCGATGCCAAGAACTGGGCCGGCCAGGTCAGCGCGCGGCGCGAGGAACTCACGCTCAAGGCGCTCTTCAACGAAGAGCTCGGCATGCTGCTGCAGGTGCGCACCGCCGAGCGCAACGAGGTCATGCAGACGCTGCGCGCGCACGGCCTCAGCGCCCACAGCCATTTCGTCGGCAAGATCCGGCCCGCCGCCTCGACCATGGATGCCGGCAAGGGCAAGCTCGAAGTCTGGCGCGATGCCAAGGCCGTCTTCAGCGCCAGCCTGCACGACCTGCACCAGGTCTGGGACGCGGTCAGCTGGAAGATCTGCCGCGAGCGCGACAACCCGGCCTGCGCCGATGCCGAGCATGCGGCCGCCGGCGAGCCGCAGGACCCGGGCGCCCACGTGCTGCTGGCATCGGGCGCCGAAGAGAACGTGGCCGCGCCTTACCTGAACCTGGCCCGGCCCAAGGTCGCGATTCTGCGCGAGCAGGGCGTCAACTCGCATGTCGAGATGGCCTACGCTTTCAACGAGGCCGGCTTCGAGTCTTTCGATGTCCACATGACCGACCTGCAGGCAGGCCGGGCCGACCTCGCCGATTTCAAGGGCGTGGTGGCCTGCGGCGGCTTCAGCTACGGCGACACGCTGGGCGCCGGCATCGGCTGGGCGCGCAGCATCACCTTCAACCCGAAGCTGGCCGAGCAGTTCAAGAGCTTCTTCGGGCGCAGCGATACCTTCGGGCTCGGCGTCTGCAACGGCTGCCAGATGTTCGCCGAGCTGGCCGACATCATCCCGGGCGCGGAAGCCTGGCCGCGCTTCACCACCAACCAGAGCGAGCGCTTCGAGGCGCGCCTGTCGATGGTCGAGGTGCTCGATTCGCCGAGCCTGTTCTTCGCCGGCATGGCCGGCAGCCGGCTGCCGATCGCGGTCGCGCACGGGGAGGGCTATGCCAACTTCAAGCACCGCGGCGATGCGTCAAAGGCCATCGCCGCGATGCGCTTCGTCGACAACCGCGGCGAAGCGACGGAACGCTACCCCTTCAATCCGAACGGCAGCGCCGGCGGCCTGACCGCGGTCACCACTCCCGACGGTCGCTTCACCGCGCTGATGCCGCACCCCGAGCGCGTGTTCCGCAACATCCAGATGAGCTGGACCTCGGGCGACAAAAGCGCGCTGAGCCCCTGGATGCGAATCTGGCGCAATGCGCGAAAGTGGATAGGCTGACCCCCAGGTTGGCTCACTTCGTGTAGCCGCCCACCCCCTCTTCGGGGGGCAACACCAGCGGCCCGGCAAAGCCGGTTCCGCGGTGTTCCACGAACAAAAAAAAGCGGCCTGCAGGCCGCTTTTTTAATGGCTGATGGTGCCCCGGGGCTACTCGACTTTTGCCTTGGCGCGCAGTTCTTCCTGGTACTTCTGCAGCCGTTGCTGCTGCAGCTGCTGCACGATCTGCGGCTTGACGTCCTCGATCTTCGGCAGCTGGGCCTGGCGGATGTCGTCGACGCGGATGATGTGGTAGCCGAACTGCGACTTGACCGGCGCCGACGTCATCTCGCCCTTCTTGAGCTTGATCATCGCTTCCGAGAACTCGGGCACGAAGCTCGCGGGGGCGGCCCAGTCGAGGTCGCCGCCGTTGGCGCCCGATCCCGGGTCCTTGCTCTGCTTCTTGGCGATGTCCTCGAACTTCTGGCCCTTCTTGAGATCGGCCAGGATCTTCTGCGCCTGGTCTTCCTTCTCGACCAGGATGTGGCGCGCCTTGTATTCCTTGCCGCCGTTGGTCGCGACGAACTTGTCGTACTCGGCCTGCACATCGGCGTCCGACACGGTGTTCGCCTTGCGATAGTTCTCGAACAGCTGGCGGATCAGGATGGCCTGGCGCGCGAGTTCGAGCTGGTTCTTGTACTCGTCGGTGCCGTCCAGGCCCTGCTTCTGCGCTTCCTGCATGAAGATTTCGCGGGCCACCACTTCTTCGCGCAGCTGGCCCTGCATTTCAGGCGTGACCGGCCGGCCGGCTGCCGCGAGCTGCTGGGCCAGCACGTCCATGCGCGCCTTGGGCACCGGCTTGCCGTTGACGATGGCCGCGTTCTGGGCGAAAGCGGCGGGGATGGCGCCCAGGAGGGCAGCGGCTGCGACGGCCTGCAGGAGATGTTTCTTCATAAGGGGAGGTACTTGTGCCGCCCTGACGGGCGGGAATCAAAGCGCTTCAAAGCGTCTCGATGGCGATGGCGTGAAGGCCCTGTGCGATGAAAAGTTGCAGTGCATCATACACAAGCCGATGGCGTGCCACGCGGGTCTTTCCGGCGAACAGCGGCGAGGCGATGCGCACGCGGAAATGGGTGCCATAGCCCTCGGGGCCGGCGCCTGCATGGCCAGCATGCGCAGCGCTTTCGTCGATCACCTCCAGCAAGGTAGGTTGCATGGTGTTACGCAGGCGGGCCTCGAGGTCCGCGGAGGTCGGAAGGCTCATGCCGCGGGCTTGTCGGACTTGAGGTAGGGCGAGATGTAGAGCCCTTGTGCCACCAGGAAGACGATCGGGAAGGCATAGCCCCAGAGCTTGAAATTGACCCAGGCCTCGGTGCTGAAATACGCGGCCACGTAGCCGTTGATCGCGGCCATGAACACGCAATAGGCGATCCATGCGACGTTGAGCCGTCCCCAGATCTGGGTCGGCAGCTCCAGTTGGGCACCGAGCAGCATCTTGAGGAAGTTCTTCCTGAAGATCCAAAGCGCTATGGCAAGCGCCAGGGCCATGGCGCCATAGAGCACCGTCGGCTTCCACTTGATGAAGCGGTCATCGTGCAGCAGCAGCGTGAGCGAGCCGAACAGCAGGATCAACACCAGCGTGGCCTTCTGCATCGGCAGCAGGCGACGCTCGTTGTACCAGGCGATGGCCATCTGCAACACCGTCGCCGCCATCAGCACGCCGGTGGCGGTGTAGATGTCGTAGAGCTTGAACGCGCCGAAGAACAGCAGGATCGGGAAGAAGTCCAGAAGCAATTTCATGTTGTTTCGTCTGCGTCAGGCGTCGTGCTTCTTGAAGTCCAGCGAGGCCGAGTTCATGCAGTAGCGCAAGCCGGTATCGGTGGGGCCGTCGGGAAACACGTGGCCAAGGTGGGCGCCGCAGTTGGCGCAGACATTTTCGGTGCGCACCATGCCATGCGAGCGATCGACGATGTTCTTGATCGCACCGGGCACGGCCTCTTGCGAGAAGCTGGGCCAGCCGCAGCCGGCGTCGAACTTGGTGGCCGATTCGAACAGCTTGGCGCCGCAGCAGATGCAGTGATAGCTGCCGTCCTCCCAGTGCGCCTCGTACTTGCCCGTGAAGGGGCGTTCGGTGGCGGCGTGTCGCGTGACCTCGAAGGCGCCGCGCTCGGCGCCTTTCTCGGCCAGGAGCGCTTTCCACTCGGCTTCGGTTTTCTGAATGGGTGCGGTCATGATGAACAGCTGATTTCGATTGTGGAAGCCCAGTCGGGCGGAAAGCCGGCATAGGCCTCGTGGCCGGCATGGTCTTCAAATGGGGTTTCGAGCAGCTTCAGCAAGGTGGCAACGCCCGAGAAGTCTTTTTGCTGCGCCGATTCGATCGCCTGCTGGCCCAGGTGGTTCCGCAGCACGAACTTCGGATTGGTCTTGCGCATCAGCTCGGCCGCCTGCGCCGCCGGTGTCTGCGCGTGCCGTTCCGAAAAGGATAGCAGCCAGGCGTCGAAGCCGGCACGATCGAGGAACAGGTCGCGCACTGTCTCGGGGCTGGCGCCGGCCATGTGCTCGGACAAGCGGCGCCAGAAGATCGTGTAGTCCACCTTTTCCTGCGCCAGCAGCTTGAGCACGTCCTCGACCAGCGCGCGGTCGGCCGGCTGCGAGTCCGCAAGTCCGAGCTTCGAGCGCATGCGCGCCTCGAATTCGCTGGGGAACACCGTCTTGTAGGACTCCAGCGCGGCGAGCGCGATCTCCTGGTCGCCGATCAGCGGCAGCAGCGCCTGGGCCAGGCAGAAGAGATTCCAGTAGGCGACGTTGGGCTGCTGGTTGTAGGCGTAGCGGCCCGCGCTGTCGCTGTGGTTGCAGATGTGGCGCGGATCGAAGCCGTCGAGGAACTGGAAGGGCCCGTAGTCGATGGTGAGCCCGAGGATGCTCATGTTGTCGGTGTTCATCACGCCATGGCAGAAGCCGACCGCCTGCCATTGGGCCAGGAGCGCCGCCGTGCGCTCGCTCACCGCCTCGAGCAGGGCCGCGTAGGCGTTGCCATTGAAGCGTGCGCTGGTGCGGCAGGCGGGGTAATAGCGGTCGATGACGTAATCGGCCAGCGCGCGCAGTTCCTCGTCGCGCTGGTTGGCAGCGAAATGCTCGAAGTGGCCGAAGCGGATGAAGCTTTGCGATACGCGCGTCACGACGGCAGCGGTTTCGAGTTCCTCACGGCGGATGCGCGCGTCGGAGCCGGTCACGCACAGCGCGCGCGTCGTCGGGATGCCGAGGGCGTGCATGGCCTCGCTGCAGAGGAATTCGCGGATGCTCGATCGCAGCACTGCGCGGCCGTCGCCCATGCGGGAGTAGGGCGTGCGTCCCGAGCCCTTGAGCTGCAGCTCGAATCCACGATCGGTCTCGCCCAGCATGATCGCGCGGCCGTCGCCCAGCTGGCCGGCCCAGACGCCGAACTGGTGGCCGCTGTACACGCTGGCGTAAGGGCGCGAGCCGGCGACCGGCACGTTGCCTGTGAAGGCGGCCAGGCCTTCGGCCGAGTGCAGCCAGGCTTCGTCCAGCCCGAGCTCGCGCGCCAGCGCCGGGCTGCGGCCGACCCAATAGGGTTCGGGCAGGGGGGTGGGACGGAGTTCGGTGAAGAAGGCAGGGCCCAGTGCGGAAAAGCCCGGGGTCCAGTCCAGTCCCAGGTCGACGATGTCGGCCTCGTCTGCAAGCATGCTCATGGTGCGGATTGTCCCGTACCGGCCTAAACCCCTGGCCGCAGTGGGCATCGACGGGGTGTCGGGAAATTGCTGGACAAGTGTCCTGATTGAAACTAGAGTGCCGCCGTGTCCGATTGCGGCCACCCGTGAAAAAAAACTACTGGAGACAAGCGATGACGAGTCCTGGCCGTCGACCAAGGGTCCGCGCCGCCTGCATGGTCAAAGCAGGATGAAGGCCATCATCCGCGAGACCTCGGCATGAACGCGCTCGCGGTCGATCTCCAGGGGCGTGATCGTGGACTTGAAGAGCAGCTGATGAATCATGCCGAGCATGAGCGAGGCGTCGGTCGCCGCGTTGCGGCCCGAAAAGCGCCGGATCAGGTTGGCGAGCCGGTCCAGCAGCATCCCTCTATAGGCCTCGATGTGCTGCCTGATCGGCTTGTCCGAACGGTAGACGTAGAGAAAGTTCAGCTCGACTGCCACGCCCACCGGGTGTTCGGTCGCCTGGCGAAGAATGAATTCCGCGAGCCGCTGCGACAGCAGCTTGTGCAGCGTGCGCCGCGCGCCCGGCGACAGCGGCCAGGTCGTCGTGCGGCTGGCCATCAGCTCGTCGAGTTCTTCCAGGTGCTTGACGTTGTCGTCGGCCGCGAGCGTCGTGAAGTGGATGAATGCCTGCTCGAGCAGGTCGGGCAGGCTCGAGAAGAAGTAGGTGGTGAGGGACTTGGGGACGCCGGCTTCGGCGGCGATGGAGCGATGGGTGATCGAGTAGATGCCTTGCTTGGCGATCGACACCAGCGCCGCGTCCAGCAGCAGCTTTTTCGACTGCTCTCCCTTGGTGCTTTTCACGCGTCGGGGTTCGGCCACCGGAGCTTCGGTGCGCGGGCTCCGAGGCGCGGTCTTGCCGGGTCTCGCACTGCGGGTTTCTGTCATTGTGTGATCGGCCGAAGATTGAATGAATCTCAAGTCTGGCGGACACGAAGGCCCGCGGAAATTTCGAACTCTATTTGAATAGGAGCTTACAGATGCTGGGTTTGATGCAGGACCAACCGTTGCTGATTTCTTCGCTGATCGAGTTCGCCGAGCGCCACAACGGCGACGCCGAAATCGTCTCGCGGCGCGTCGAAGGCGACATCCATCGCAGCACCTGGCGCGAGATCGCTTCGCGCTCGCGCCGGGTCGCCAATGCGCTGGACAACGAGCAACTGCTGTTCTCGGACCGCATCGCCACGCTGGCCTGGAACGGCCACCGCCACCTGGAGCTCTACTACGGCGTGAGCGGCAGCGGCCGCGTGCTGCACACCATCAATCCGCGCCTGCATCCCGACCAGATCGCCTGGATCGCGAACCACGCCGAAGACCAGGTCCTGTGCTTCGACCTCAGTTTCCTGCCCCTGGTGCAGGCCGTGCATGCCAAGTGCACCACCATCAGGAAGTGGATTGCGCTATGTGACGCCGACAAGCTTCCGGCCGACAGCGGCATCCCGAACCTGGTGAGCTACGAGGCCTGGATCGCGCCCTACGGCGACACCTACGCCTGGCCCAGCTTCGACGAGAACTCGGCGTCGAGCATGTGCTACACGAGCGGCACCACGGGCAATCCCAAGGCTGCGCTCTACAGCCATCGCTCGACCCTGCTGCATGCCTACGCGGCCGCGCTGCCGGACGTCATGAACCTGTCGGCCCGCGATTCGGTGCTGCCGGTGGTGCCGATGTTCCACGTCAACGCCTGGGGCATTCCGTACTCGGCCGCGCTGACCGGCGCCAAGCTGGTGTTCCCGGGCCCGGCGCTCGACGGCAAGTCGGTGTTCGAGCTGATCGAATCCGAGCGGGTCACATTCGCCGCCGGCGTGCCCACCGTCTGGCAGATGATGCTGGGCCACATGCAGGCCAACGAGCTCAAGTTCTCGACCCTGAAGCGCACCGTGATCGGCGGCTCGGCCTGTCCGCCGGCCATGATCAACGCCTTCCAGCAGCAGCACGGGGTCGAGGTGCTGCACGCCTGGGGCATGACCGAGATGTCGCCGCTGGGCACGCTCTGCACGCTGAAGAACAAGCACCTCACCCAGTCGCAGGAGCAGCAGACGGCCATCCGCATGAAGCAGGGCCGCGCGATCTTCGGTGTCGACATGAAGATCGTCGATGCGAACGGCACCGACCTGCCCTGGGACGGCAAGAGCTCCGGCGACCTGCTGGTCAAGGGGCCGTGGGTGGTCAAGGAATATTTCAAGGGCGAGGGCGGCGACCCGCTCGTTCCCGACGAACAGGGGCGCGGCTGGTTCCCCACCGGCGACGTCGCGACCGTCGATGCCGACGGCTACCTGCAGATCACCGACCGCAGCAAGGACGTGATCAAGTCGGGCGGCGAGTGGATCAGCTCGATCGACATCGAGAACATCGCGGTGGCCCATCCGGCAGTCGCGATGGCGGCCTGCATCGGCGTGGCGCATCCGAAATGGGACGAACGCCCGATCGTCGCTGTGGTGAAGAAGCCCGGCTGCGAGCTCTCGCGCGACGAATTGCTGGCCTTCTACGCCGGCAAGACGGCCAAGTGGCAGATCCCGGACGACGTGGTCTTTCTCGATGCGATCCCGATCGGCGCCACCGGCAAGATTCTCAAGACCCGGCTGCGCGAGCAGTTGCGCGACTACAAGCTGCCGGGCGTCTGACGCGCGGCCGGCTTCCCTTCACCACAAAACGGAGACAAGACATGAAAACTGCCGCCAGGACCCTCGCCGCGTGCACCCTGCTGCTGGGCGCCAGCGCCTCCTTCGCCCAGAAAGGCGAGACCGTGAAGATCGCCTGGATCGATCCGCTGTCGGGCCTGATGGCCGCGGTGGGCACCAACCAGTTGAAGACCTTCCAGCTGCTGGCCGAAGAGTTCAACCGGAAGAACCTGTCCGGCGTGAAGTTCGAGATCATTCCCATCGACAACAAGCTGAGCCCGCAGGAGACCACCAGCGCGCTGCGCTCGGCGATGGACCAGGGCGTGCGCTTCGTGGTGCAGGGCAACGGCTCGGGTGCGGCGCTGGCCATCATCGACGCGCTGGAGAAGCACAACGCCCGCAACCCCGGCAAGGAGCTGGTCTACCTGAACTACGCCGCGGTCGACCCCGATCTCACCAACAGCAAGTGCAGCTACTGGCACTTCCGGCTGGACGCCGACACGTCGATGAAGATGGAGGCGCTGACCACCTTCATGAAGGAGCAGGCCGACATCAAGAAGGTCTACCTGCTGAACCAGAACTATGCGCACGGCGTGCAGGTGGCCAAGTACGCCAAGGAAAACCTCAAGGTCAAGCGGCCCGACATCGAGATCGTCGGCGAAGACCTGCATCCGCTGGCCCAGGTGCGCGACTTCGCCCCCTACATCGCCAAGATCAAGCAGTCGGGCGCCGACACCGTCATCACCGGCAACTGGGGTTCCGACCTGGCGCTGCTGATCAAGTCGGCCAACGACGCGGGCCTGCTCAACAGCGTCAAGTTCTACACCTACTACGCCTTCGGCAGCGGCGCGCCCACCGCGATGGGCGCCGGCGCGGCCGGCAAGGTCTACGTGGTCGGCTACGGCCACTACAACATGGGCGGCGTGATCCAGCCGCTGCAGGCGGAATACAAGAAGAAGTTCAACGACGACATGACGCAGACCTCGATCTACCACGCCTTCGCGCTGCTCGACAACGCCTTCGTCAAGACCCGCTCGACCGAGCCGGTCAAGGTCGCTGCCGCGCTCGAGGGCATGAAGATCAAGAGCTTCAACGGCGAGGTCGAGATGCGCAAGGCCGACCACCAGCTGCAGCAGGGCCTCTTCATCACGCAATGGCAGAAAGCCGGCGGCAAATACCCCTACGACGCGGAGAACACCGGCTACACCATGGCGCCCGTGAAGTACTACGAACCCTACATCGCGAGCACGCCGACGAGCTGCCAGATGAAGCGTCCGGCGGCGGGTTGAGGACTCTCATCCTACCGGTGGGTAGCACCACCGAAGTGCGCGCTGTCGCATGAGTGATAGAAACCGGCCCGGCCGCGGATTTCTTACGGGCATTCCCTGACGGGCGAGGTTCCAAAGGCTTGTAATCTCGTCCCGCACCCCAGCAGCTTGACAGGAGACACAGAATGAAATTCGCTCTGAAATTCGCAACCGCAGCCATCCTCGCTGCTGCCGCCACCGGGGCCCTGGCCCAGAAGGGCGAAACCGTGAAGATCGCCTGGCTCGATCCGCTGTCGGGCCTGATGGCCGCGGTGGGCACCAACCAGTTGAAGACCTACCAGTTCCTGGCCGAGGAGTTCAACAAGAAGAACGTCGCCGGCGTCAAGTTCGAGATCATCGGCATCGACAACAAGCTCAGCCCGCAGGAGACCACCAACGCGCTGCGCTCGGCCCAGGACCAGGGTGCCCGCTACGTACTGCAAGGCAACGGCTCGGGCGCCGCGCTGGCCATCATCGACGCGCTGGAGAAGCACAACGCGCGCAATCCCGGCAAGGAAGTGCTCTACATCAACTACGCCGCGGTCGATCCCGATCTCACCAACAGCAAGTGCAGCTACTGGCACTTCCGGCTGGACGCCGACACGTCCATGAAGATGGAGGCGCTGACCACCTTCATGAAGGAGCAGCCGGACGTCAAGAAGGTCTACCTGCTCAACCAGAACTACTCGCACGGCGTGCAGGTGGCCAAGTTCGCGAAGGAGAACCTGAAGGTCAAGCGGCCCGACGTTCAGATCGTCGGCGAAGACCTGCATCCGCTGGCGCAGGTGCGCGACTTCGCTCCCTACGTCGCCAAGATCAAGGCTTCGGGTGCCGACACCGTCATCACCGGGAACTGGGGCTCCGACCTGGCCCTGCTGATCAAGGCGGCCAACGATGCCGGCCTGAACAACGTCAAGTTCTACACCTACTACGGCACGGTGAGCGGCACGCCGACGGCGATGGGCGCGGCCTCGGCCGGCAAGGTGTACCAGGTGGCCTACGGCCACTACAACATGGGCGGCGACATCCAGCGCCTGGCCGAGGAGTTCAACAAGAAGTTCAACGAAGACCTGTACACCTCGTCGGCGTACACGGCATTCGTCATGCTGAGCGAGGCCTTCGCCAAGGCCAAGTCGACCGATCCGATGAAGGTCGCCGCCGTGCTCGAAGGCATGCGCTTCAAGAGCTTCAACGGCGATGTCGAGATGCGCAAGACCGACCACCAGCTTCAGCAGGGCCTGTTCATCGCGAAGTGGGAAAAGGCCGAAGGCAAGTACAAGGTGGACGCGGAGAAGACCGGCTACACCTTCGTGCCGGTCAAGTACTACGAGCCATACGTCGCGAGCACGCCGACCTCATGCCAGATGAAGCGGCCCAGCCCCTGATGGCGTGAGAAGGCCCTAGCAGACCGGTCGAGGCCCGACTCAACACTCGGGCCTTTTTCTTTTCCCAACGCGATCCCCAAGGAAAGATGAACGTCGAATTCTTCGTCATCTCGCTGCTCAACGGCGTCAGCTACGGCTTGCTGTTGTTCATGCTGAGCTCCGGCCTGACGCTGATCTTCAGCATGATGGGCGTGCTCAACTTCGCGCACACCAGCTTCTACATGCTCGGAGCCTACGTGGCCTACACCCTGTCGGGCATCATCGGTTTCTGGCCGGCACTCTTCATCGCGCCGCTGCTGGTGGGCGTGCTCGGTGCCGGCTTCGAGCGCTACAGCCTGCGGCGCGTTCACAAGTTCGGCCACGTGCCCGAACTGCTCGTGACCTTCGGCCTCTCCTACCTGATCCTCGAGCTGGTGCAGCTGGTCTGGGGCCGCTCGACCGTCCCCTACGGCCTGCCGCCGCAGCTGCAGGGGCCGCTCTTCACGCTCTACGGCACCCAGTTCCCCAAGTCGCGCTCCTTCATCATGCTGGTGGCCTTGCTGATGCTGCTGTCGGTGTGGCTGCTGCTCACGCGCACCCGCATCGGGCTGGTGATCCAGGCGGCGCTCAAGCATCCGGAGATGGTCGAGGCGCTGGGCCACAACGTGCCACGCGTCTTCATGCTGGTCTTCGGCGGCGGCGCGGCGCTGGCGGGACTGGCCGGCGTGGTCGGCGGCAACACCTATGTGACCGAGCCGGCAATGGCCGCTTCGGTGGGCTCGATCATCTTCGTCGTGGTGGTGGTGGGCGGCATGGGTTCGCTCGCCGGCGCCTTCCTGGCCTCGCTGCTGATCGGCATCCTCCAGACCTTCGCGGTGGCGATGGACCAGTCGCTGGCGACCGGCCTGCAGACGCTCGGCGTTGCGGTGACCGAGCAGACCTTCGGCTACGAGCTGCTCAAGCTCACGATCTCGCAGGTGGCGCCGATCCTGCCTTACCTGTTCCTGGTCCTGATCCTGATCTTCAGACCCAAGGGACTTTTGGGCACGCGAGAGGATTGACATGAGCACGACACACACTCCCCTCGAGCAGGTGCAGGCGCCCCCGCTGGCGCAGGCCGGCGCTCCGCGCAGCGCGCAGCCCACGCCGTACTACCGCTTCAAGCCCTGGAACATCGGGCGCTACCTGATCTGGACCCTGTTCGCCGTCGCGCTCATCGTCGCGCCGCTGGTCTTCAAGAGCAGCCTGGCGCTGACCATGCTCTCGCAGATGGGCTATCTCATCATCATCTGCCTCAGCTACAACATCCTGCTCGGCCAGGGCGGCATGCTGAGCTTCGGCCACGCGGTCTACACCGGACTCGGCTCCTTCATCGCGATCCACGCGATGAACCTGGCGGGCAAGGGCGCCTGGCCGATTCCGCTGGTGCTGATTCCCGTGGTCGGCGGCCTCGCCGGCATGTTCTTCGCGATCCTGCTGGGCTTCGTCACGACCAAGAAGTCGGGCACCACCTTCGCGATGATCACGCTCGGCATCGGCGAGCTGGTGGCCTCCATGGCGCTGATGTTCCCGGGCTTCTTCGGCGGCGAGGGCGGTGTGACCACCGACCGCGTCTACGGCACGCCCTTCCTCGGGCTCACTTTCGGGCCGCAGATCCAGGTCTATTACCTGATCGCCGTCTACTGCTTCGTCTGCACGGGCCTGATGTACGCCTTCACCGGCACGCCGCTGGGGCGCATCCTCAACGCCGTGCGCGACAACCCGGAGCGGGTGGAGTTCATCGGCTACAACACGCAGCGCGTGCGCTACTTCGCCTTCATCATCGCCGGCTTCTTCGCCGGCATCGGCGGCGGGCTGGCGGCGATCAACTTCGAGATCGTCAACGCGGCCGACAGCCTGAACGCCATCCGCTCCGGCGGCTACCTGCTGTTCACCTTCCTCGGCGGCGCGGTGTTCTTCTTCGGGCCGATCATCGGCGCCGTGCTGCTGGTGTTCGCCTCGGTCCTGCTGTCCGAGCTGTCCAAGGCCTGGCAGCTCTACTTCGGCCTGGTCTTCGTCTTCATGGTGATGTTCGCGCCCGGCGGCATCGCCAGCCTGGTCATGATGAACCTGCGGGTCGCGAAGTTCGGCAAGTTCAACCGCTTCTGGGGCCTGTACGGCGGGCTGCTGCTCGCCGCCATTCCGGTGGTGGTCGGTGCCGCCGCCCTGATCGAGATGATCTATCACATCCAGCTCAATTCGGCGCTCGGGCCGACGCTCAACTTCTTCGGCGTGTCGCTTGACACCTCCGGTTTCAGCAGCTGGTTCGGCGCGGTCGCCATCCTCGCCATCGGCCTCGGCATCCTCGAGGTGGTGCGGCGCCGCTTCGTGAGAGTCTGGGGTCACGCTCAGGAAGAGATCGAGGCCGAGATCAAGCGGAGGGAGTTGGCATGACGCACGCTTTGGAACTCAAGAGCCTGCGCAAGAACTTCGGCAAGACCGAGATCATCCGCGGCGTCGACCTGGCGGTGGACGCCGGCGACCGCATCGCCATCATCGGGCCCAACGGCGCCGGCAAGTCCACGCTCTTCAATCTGATCAGCGGACGCCTCGACCCCACCAGCGGCGAGGTGCTGCTCAACGGCCAGCGCATCGACGGCAAGAAACCCTTCGAGATCAACCGCCTCGGCCTCTCGCGCAGCTTCCAGATCACCAACATCTTCCCCAAGCTCAGCGTGTTCGAGAACCTGCGCTGCGGCGTGCTGTGGAGCCTGGGCTACCGCTACACCTTCCTGCGCTTTCTCTCGAATCTCGACGACGCGAACGAGCGCGCCGAGGAGCTGCTGCGCCAGGTGGGGCTCGAAAGAAAGCGCGACGTGCATGCGGTGAACCTCACCTATGCCGAGCAGCGCGCGCTGGAGATCGGCGTCACCATCGCCGGCGGCGCCAGCGTGATCCTGCTCGACGAGCCGACGGCCGGCATGAGCAAGACTGAAACCGCGCACTTCATCGCGCTCATCAAGCAGGTGACGATCGGCAAAACCCTGTTGACCGTGGAGCACGACATGGGCGTGGTGTTCGGCCTCGCCGACAAGATCGCGGTGGTGGTGTATGGCGAGGTGATCGCCTTCGACACGCCGACCGCGGTGCGCGCCAATGCGCGCGTGCAGGAGGCCTACCTGGGCTCCTCGGTCGCGGATGCGCAGGGCGGGGGACACTGAAAAAATGCTCAAGCTCCAGGACATCCACGCCTATTACGGCAAGAGCCATGTGCTGCATGGCGTTTCGTTCAGCGTCGGCCCCGGCGAGATCGTGGCCCTGCTGGGCCGCAACGGCTCCGGCCGCTCGACCACGGCCAAGGCCATCATGGGCCTGGTGCATGCCGAGGGCGGCCTGCACTGGAAGGAAGAAGACATCCTGCGCCGCAAGGCCTACGAGATCGCCCACATGGGCATCGGCTACGTGCCCGAGAACCGCGACATCTTTCCCAAGCTCACGGTGCACCAGAACCTGCTGCTTGGGCAAAAGGGAAAAGGCAAGGGCAGCCGCTGGCAGTTCGACGACATGTACGGCATGTTCCCGCGCCTGAAGGAGCGCCAGCACACCGAGGCCGGCGTGCTCTCGGGCGGCGAGCAGCAGATGCTCACGCTGTGCCGCACGCTGATGGGCGACCCCGACCTGATCATCATCGACGAGCCGACCGAAGGCCTCGCGCCGAAGATCGTCCAGCTGGTGGGCCAGTACCTGCGCACGCTCAAGGACAAGGGCATCTCGGTGCTCTTGATCGAGCAGAAGCTGACGATCGCGATGCAGATTTCCGACCGCGCGCTGGTCATGGGCCATGGCAGCATCGTGTTCGACGGCACGCCGGACAGCCTGCGTGCCGACGCCTCGACCCGCAAGGAGTGGCTCGAAGTCTGAGCGCTTCGAGCCTCTTGTCTCGGCAGCGACTGGCGCCCGTTGCCCGAGCGCGCGAAACGCCTAGAATTTCGCAAAAAAGAACGTCCGTGCTTTTTAGATGCGGTGCAGCGGCGCAAGGCGCATGCTTCACTTCCACCCCGTTTTTTTCGATCCTCTCCCATCCCAAAGGAACGCAGCATGACGGCTGAATACAAAGTGCTCGGCGATGTCGCCGTGATCACCCTGAGCAATCCTCCGGTCAACGGCCTCGGCTTCTCGACGCGCATCGGCATCACCGACGGGCTCTCGAAGGCGCAGGACGACGCGGCCGTCAAGGCGATCGTGATCACCGGCGCCGGCAAGGCCTTCTCGGGCGGCGCCGACATCAAGGAGTTCGGCACGCCCAAGGCGCTGCAGGAGCCCAACCTGCTGAGCGTGATCCTCGCGCTCGAGAAGTCGACCAAGCCGATCGTCGCGGCCATCCATTCGGTGTGTATGGGTGGCGGCCTGGAGCTCGCGATGGGCTGCCACTACCGCGTGGCCGCGCCCGGCACCAGCGTTGCGCTGCCGGAGGTCAAGCTGGGCCTCCTGCCCGGCGCCGGCGGCACGCAGCGCCTGCCGCGCGTGCTGGGTGTGGAAACCGCGCTCAACATGATCGTGAGCGGCGAAGCCGTCAAGAGCGAGCTGCTCGCCTCGCTGCCCGGCCAGAAACTGTTCGACAAGCTCGCTGCATCCCCCGAGTCGCTGTTCGACGAAGCCGTCGAGTTCGCGAAATCGATGGCCGGCAAGACGGGCGAGCTGCCGCTGGTGCGCAACCTGCCATGCAGGCATCCGCAGGGCGACGCCTACTTCCAGTTCGCGCGCAACATGGTCGGCGGCATGTCGAAGAACTACCCGGCGCCGCTCAAGTGCGTGGACGCGGTGCAGGCCGCCACGCAGATGAAGTTCGACGACGGCATGGCCGAGGAACGCCGCCTCTTCACCGCGCTGATGTTCACGCCCGAATCGCTGGCGCTGCGCCACCTGTTCATGGCCGAGCGCGCGGCCTCGCGCATTCCCGACGTGCCGGAAGACACGCCGCAACGCACGGTCAAGTCGGTCGGCGTGATCGGCGCGGGCACCATGGGCGGCGGCATCTCGATGAACTTCCTGAACGCGGGCATCCCGGTCAAGATCCTCGAGATGAAGCAGGAGGCGCTCGACCGCGGCGTCGCCACCATCAAGAAGAACTACGAAGCCCAGGTCAAGAAGGGCAAGCTCAAGGAAGACAAGTACGGCCAGCGCATGGCGCTGCTGTCCACCACCTTGGACTACAACGACCTGAAGGACTGCGACCTGATCATCGAGGCCGTGTTCGAGGAGCTCGGCGTCAAGGAGAAGGTGTTCAAGGAGCTGGACCGTGTCGCCAAGGCCGGCGCCATCCTGGCATCCAACACCTCGACGCTGGACGTCGACAAGATCGCCGCCTTCACGAAACGCCCGCAGGACGTGGTCGGCATGCACTTCTTCAGCCCGGCCAACGTGATGAAGCTGCTCGAAGTGGTGCGCGGCAAGGAGACGGCCAAGGACGTGCTGGCCACCGTGATGGCGATCGCCAAGAAGATCAAGAAGACCGCGGTGGTCTCCGGCGTGTGCGACGGCTTCATCGGCAACCGCATGATCGAGCAGTACTCCCGCCAGGCCGGCTTCCTGCTGGACGAGGGCGCCACGCCGCAGCAGGTCGACAAGGCGATCGAGAAGTTCGGCTTCGCCATGGGCCCGTTCCGCATGGGCGACCTGGCGGGCAACGACATCGGCTGGGCGATCCGCAAGCGCCGCGCCACCGAGCGTGCCGACATGAAGTACAGCAAGACGGCCGACAAGCTCTGCGAGCTGGGCCGCTTCGGCCAGAAGACCGGGGCAGGGTGGTACGACTACCAGGCCGGCAAGCGCGACGCGATCCCGAGCCAGGTCGTGCTCGACCTGATCGAAAAGCACCGCAACGACGAAGGCATCACGCCGCGCAAGATCTCCGACGAGGAGATCGTGCAGCGCCTGGTCTTCTCGCTGGTGAACGAGGGCGCGCATATCCTCGAGGACGGCATTGCCTCGAAGTCGGGTGACATCGACATGGTGTACCTCACCGGCTACGGCTTCCCGATCTGGCGCGGCGGCCCGATGCACTACGCCAACCAGACCGGCCTCTACAACGTGGCCGAGGCAATGAAGCGCTTCGCGAAAAACCCGCGTGACGACGCGAGCTTCTGGCAGCCCGCGCCGCTGATCCAGAAGCTGGTGGCCGAAGGCAAGCAGTTCAGCTGACGCGACGGACCGGAAATTGGCCGTGATCAAACGGGTGCTGCTCGTCCTGCTGCTGGCGCTGCTCGTGCTGGCGGTGATGGTGGCGGGCAACGCATACCGCACGCCTTCGCGGCAGTTGCAGGTGCCGGCCATCCAGAAGCTCGCGGTCGACGAGAAGGCTGTGGCCGAGCGGCTCGCGGGCGCGATCCCGATCCGCACGGTGTCGAGCTTCGACAACGCGCAGCAGAACGGCGAGGAGTTCAGGAAGCTCCATGCCTACCTGGCGCAGCGCTTCCCCCGGCTGCACGCGACGCTGAAGAAGGAAGTCGTCGGCGACAACGCGCTCTTCTTCACCTGGACCGGCAGCGACCCGGCGGCCAAGCCGATCGCGCTGATGGCGCACCAGGACGTGGTGCCGATCGCGCCGGGCACCGAGAAGGCCTGGGAGGCCGACCCCTTCAGCGGCCAGATCAAGGACGGCTTCGTCTGGGGCCGCGGCACCTGGGACAACAAGGGCAACCTGCTGGCGCAGATGGAGGCCATCGAGATGCTGGTGGCCGAAGGCTTCCAGCCGCGCCAGACCGTGTACCTGGTGGCCGGGGACGACGAGGAAGTGAGCGGCCTGCGCGGCGCGAAGCCGATCGCGGAGCTCTTGAAGTCGCGCGGCGTGAAGCTCGACTGGGTGCTGGACGAAGGCCTCTTGGTCACCGAAGGCGTGCTCGCGGGCCTCGACAAGCCGGCCGCGCTGATCGGCACGGCCGAGAAGGGCTATGGCACCTTCTTCCTCTCGCTCGACACGGCTCCGGGCCATTCGTCGATGCCGCCGCCCAGCACGGCCATCGGCAGCATGAGCGCGGCGCTCGCGAAGCTCGAAGCGAATCCGATGCCGGCATCGATCAGCGGCGTGGCGGCCGACATGTTCGGCGCCGTCGCGCCCGAAATGCGCGGCATCAACCGCATCCTGCTGTCGAACCTCTGGCTGTTCGGCCCGCTGGTACGGGCCCAGCTGGAGAAGGGCGCCAGCACCAACGCGATGCTGCGCACGACCACCGCGCTGACCATCGTGCGCGCCGGCAACAAGGACAACGTGCTGCCCGGCCGTGCCGAGGCCGCCGTCAATTTCCGCATCCTGCCCGGCGATTCGCTGGCCTCGGTGGAGGCGCACATCCGCAAGACCATCGACAACGATGCGATCGCCATCAAGGCCTACCCGGGCAACGCCGAGCCGACGCCGGTCGCGTCGTCTTCGAGCCCGAGCTACCGCACGCTCCAGATGACGGTGCAGCAGGCTTTCCCCGATGCGATCGTCGTGCCCGGGCTGTACATCGCCGCCTCGGATTCGCGGCATTTCGTGGACGTGGCGGACAACGTCTTCCGCTTCTCGCCGGTGCGCGCGCGCAGCGAGGATCTGCCGCGTTTCCACGGCACCAACGAGCGCATCTCGATCGCCAACTACGTCGAGATGATCCGCTTCTATCACCAGCTGCTGCGCAACAGCGCGCAGCCGACCTCGTAAGCACCATTCACCATTCCTCTTATTCAATAAAGGACTTCACCATGACCAGCGCCGTCATCGTCTCCACCGCCCGCACGCCGCTCGCCAAGAGCTGGAAGGGCGCCTTCAACATGACGCACGGCGCCACGCTCGGCGGCCATGCGGTGCAGCACGCGGTGGCGCGCGCCGGCATCGAGGCCGCCGAGGTCGACGACGTGATCATGGGCTGCGCCAATCCCGAAGGTGCGACCGGCGCCAACATCGCGCGCCAGATCGCACTGCGCGCGGGCCTGCCGATCACCACCGCCGGCATGACCATCAACCGCTTCTGCTCCTCGGGCCTGCAGACCATCGCGACCGCCGCGCAGCGCATCATTGCCGGCGAGGGCGAGGTCTACGTGGCCGGCGGCGTCGAGAGCATCTCGTGCGTGCAGAACGAGATGAACAAGCACATGCTGGCCGACCCCTGGCTGGTGAAGCACAAGCCCGAGATCTACTGGAACATGCTGCAGACGGCCGAGCAGGTCGCCAAGCGCTACGACATCGGCCGCGACGCCATGGACGAGTACGGCGCCGCGAGCCAGCAGAGGGCCGCCGCCGCGCTCGAGGCCGGCCTCTTCAAGGCCGAGATCGCGCCGATCACCGTGCTGGCCGGCGTGGCCGACCCGGTGCTGGGTCTGCGCACCAAGGAAGTCACGGTCGAGAACGACGAGGGCATTCGCGCCGGCACCACCAAGGAAGGCATCAGCGGCATCCGCCCGGCCATTCCGGGCGGCCTGATCTCGGCGGGCAACGCCAGCCAGTTCTCCGACGGCGGCGGCGCCTGCGTGGTGGTCGACGAGAAGTACGCCGAGAAGAAGGGCCTGAAGCCGCTCGGCCGCTTCCTCGGCTTCGCGGTCGCGGGCTGCGAGCCCGACGAGATGGGCATCGGCCCGGTGTTCGCGATCCCCAAGGTGCTGAAGCGCCTGGGCCTCAAGGTCGGCGACATCGACCTGTGGGAGCTCAACGAAGCCTTCGCGGTGCAGGTGATCTACTGCCGCGACAAGCTCGGCATCCCGGGCGACCGCCTGAACGTGAACGGCGGCGCCATCGCCGTCGGTCACCCCTACGGCGTGAGCGGCCAGCGCCTGACCGGCCATGCGCTGATCGAGGGCAAGCGCCGCGGCGCGAAGAAGGTGGTCGTCACGATGTGTATTGGCGGCGGCATGGGCGCTGCGGGCGTGTTCGAAGTCCTT
Organism: Variovorax paradoxus; assembly: GCF_018614915.1. Lineage (GTDB taxonomy): Bacteria > Pseudomonadota > Gammaproteobacteria > Burkholderiales > Burkholderiaceae_C > Variovorax > Variovorax paradoxus_K. The sequence goes on from NZ_JAGGNU010000034.1 coordinate 47,641, forward strand.
TGAAGCCTCTGCCGGAGGCCGAACCGAGAGTCACGCCATGAGCCTTCGTCCCACCCTCGACTTCCTGCTGTACGACTGGCTCGACGCCGAGTCGCTGAACCAGCGCGAGCGCTTCGCCGACCATTCGCGCGAAACCTTCGATGCGGTGCTCGACACCTGCGAGCGCATCGCGCGCGAGAAGTACGCGCCGCACAACCGCACCGTCGACACCGAGGAGCCGCGCTTCGACGGCGAGAAGGTCATCCTGCCGCAGGCCACGCACGACGCCCACAAGGCCTTCGTCGAATCGGGCATGCTGAGCGCCGCGCAGGACTACGAGATCGGCGGCATGCAGCTGCCGTACACGCTGCAGGCCGCGGCCAACAGCTTCTTCGCGATGGCCTCCGTCAGCATTGGCGCCAACATGCTGACCAGCGGCAACGCCAACCTGCTGATGGTGCACGGCACGCCGATGCAGCAGTCGGTGTTCGCGAAGAACGAGTTCTCGGGCCGCTGGTCGGGCACCATGTGCCTGTCGGAGCCGCAGGCCGGCTCCAGCCTCAGCGACGTGGCGACGCGCGCCGTGCCAGACGGCGCCGATTTCCAGGACGATCCGCTCGGCCCGCGCTATCGGCTCACCGGCAACAAGATGTGGATCTCGGCCGGCGACCATGAGCTGACCGAGAACATCGTTCACATCGTGCTGGCCAAGATCCCCGACCAGAACGGCAAGCTCGTTCCAGGCACGCGCGGCATTTCGCTGTTCATCGTGCCGAAGAAGATGGTCGACACCGAAGGGCAGCTCACGGGCCAGCGCAACGACGTCGCCCTCGCAGGCCTCAATCACAAGCTCGGCTGGCGCGGCACCACGAACACGCTGCTCAACTTCGGCGAAGGCAGGTTTCCGGTCGGCGGCAAGGCCGGCGCGGTGGGCTACCTGGTCGGCGAGCCCGGCAAGGGCCTGCACTGCATGTTCCACATGATGAACGAGGCGCGCATCGGCGTCGGCACTGCGGCGACCATGCTCGGCATGGCCGGCTACCACGCCTCGCTCGACTATGCGAAGAACCGGCCGCAGGGCCGCCCCGCCGGCCCGGCCGGCAAGGACGCGGCCCGGCCGCAGGTGCGCATCATCGAGCACGCCGACGTGCGCCGCATGCTGCTCGCGCAGAAGGCGTATTGCGAAGGCGCGCTCGCGCTCGAACTCTATTGCGCGCGCCTGGTCGACGAGCAGAAGACCGGCGATGCACAGACCGCCGACGACGCACGCCTCTTGCTCGAAGTGCTGACGCCGATCGCCAAGAGCTGGCCCAGCGAATGGTGCCTGGAAGCCAACTCCCTCGCGATCCAGGTGCACGGCGGCTACGGCTACACGCGCGACTTCCCGGTCGAGCAGTACTGGCGCGACAACCGGCTGAACATGATCCACGAAGGCACGCACGGCATCCAGGCGGCCGACCTGCTGGGCCGCAAGGTGCTGATGGAAGACGGCCGCGGCTTGCAGCTGCTGGCCGCGCGCATCGCCGACACCATCGAGCGCGCGGCCCGCGTGCCTTCGCTGGCTGCGCATGCCAAGGCGCTGGCCGAGGCACTACAGCACATCGGAAGCGCCACCAAGGGCGCCTGGGCCACCGGCAATCCGCAGGAGGCGCTGGCCAACGCGGTGCCCTACATGCAGGCCTTCGGCCACACGGTGCTGGCCTGGATCTGGCTCGACGTGGCGCAGCATGCGTTGGAGCGCGATGCCGCCAAGGCGCAGCCTGCCACCGCGGGGCGCATCGGCGCCACCGATTATTTCTTCAACTACGAACTGCCCAAGATCGGCGCCTGGCTCCAGGTGGTCGAGCGGCGCGACCTGACCTGTGCAGCCCTGCCGGAGGAGGCTTTCTGATGGCCGTCAAACCCCACGCCACGCTCGAAAAATGGATTTGGATCCTGATCTATGGTGGCCTCTTCTTGCTGATTCTCGGCATCGCCACCGGCCGCTCCGACGGGACCCTGGGCTGGGCCATGGCCGTTCCGGGCGTGCTCGTGGCCCTCGTCGGCGTGCTCCTCATCTACGTTCGTTCCCGCCTCAAGTAACAGGATCCGGCCATGATCAAGCACATCGTCATGTGGAAGCTCAAGGACCCGGCCAAGGCCGCGCTGTTCAAGGAAAAGCTCGACAGCTGCCAGGGCCTGGTGCCCGGCATGCGGCAGTTCGAGGTCGCCGTGCGCACGCCGGGCCTGGAAGCCAACTGCGACGTCGTTTTGTGCTCGGCCTTCGACGACGCAGCTGCGCTCAAGGAATATCTCGAGCATCCGAAGCACGTCGAAGTCTCGTCACTCCTCGGCACGCTGCGCGAATCGCGCAGCGTGCTCGACTATCAAACCTCCTGAGCGAAAGAACACCATGACCGCACGCACTTTCCAGAAACTGTTCGACCTCAGCGGCAAGACCGCGCTCGTCACCGGCGGCTCGCGCGGGCTGGGTTTGCAGATGGCCCACGCGCTCGGCGAGGCCGGCGCGAAGGTCATGCTGAGTTCGCGCAAGGCCGACGATCTGGAGCAGGCCGCCGCCGAGCTGCAGGCCGCGGGCATCGACGCCCGCTGGATCGCCGCCGACTGCTCGAAGGAGGAAGACACGCGCCGCCTGGCCGATGAAACCCTCGAACGCATGGGCGCGGTCGACATCCTGGTCAACAACGCGGGCGCCAGCTGGGGCGCCCCGGCCGAAGACCATCCGGTCGAGGCCTGGGACAAGGTGATGAACCTCAACGTGCGCGGCTATTTCATCCTCGCGCAGCAGATCGCGCGCGGCTACATGATCCCTAAGAAGAGCGGCCGCATCATCAACATCGCATCCATCGCGGGCCTGAACGGCAATCCGCCGGAGATGCAGACCCTGGCCTACAACACCTCCAAGAGCGCCGTGATCGGCTTCACCCACACGCTGGCGGCCGAATGGGGCAAGTACAACATCAACGTCAACGCCATCTGCCCCGGCTTCTTCATGACCAAGATGGCAGCCGGGCTCATCAAGTCGATCGGCGAGGACAAGATGGCCTCGCATGCGCCGCTGGGCCGCCTCGGCGACGAGGAAGACCTGAAGGGCGTCACGCTGCTGTACGCGAGCGATGCCGGAAAGCACATCACCGGCCAGTGGCTCGCCGTCGACGGCGGCGTGAGCGTGGTGCTCGGAGCCTGAGTGTGGACGACATCAACGTCCGCTCCTACACCAGCCAGATCCCGTTCGCGCGGCATCTGGGCTTCGAGCTCACCAGGTTCGAGGGCGGCGAATCCGAGATCCGCTACACGGCGAGGCCGGAGCACCTCAACACCTTCGACGTGACCCATGGCGGCGCCTGCATGACGCTGCTCGACATCACGATGGCCGCGGCCGCGCGCAGCCAGACGCCGGAAATGGGTGTGGTCACGATCGAGATGAAGACCAGCTTCATGCAGCCCTCGGTCGGCCCCCTGCATGCACGCGGCAAGCTGATTCACCGCACCGCGACGATGGCCTTCGTCGAAGCGCAGATCTTCGACGAGCAGGAGCGCGTCTGCGCCCATGCCACCGGCACCTTCAAGTACGTGAAGCGGCGCCTGCCCACCGGTCCCGGCAGTGCGAACGCCATGCGGCCTCCTTCCACCGACTAGAGACACTCCCATGCCCGTCAACAGACAGCAACTGCTCGACAACCGCCCCGAGGGCGAGGCCGTCGCATCCAACTTCAAGCTCGTGAGCACCGAGACGCCCGCGCTCAAGGACAACGAGGTGCTGGTGCGCCATCACTACATGAGCCTGGACCCGTACATGCGCGGCCGCATGAACGATGCCAAGAGCTACGCGCAGCCGCAGCCGCTCGGCCAGGTGATGCAGGGCGGCATTGCCGGCGAGGTGGTCGAGAGCCGCAACCCCAAGTACGCCGTGGGCGACAAGGTGGTCGGCTTCGGCGGCTGGCAGGAATACAGCGTGGTCGATGCCTCGCTGCCCGGCGCGCTGAAGAAGGTCGACACCACGCACGTGCCGCTCTCGCACTACCTCGGCGCGGTCGGCATGCCTGGCGTCACGGCCTGGTACGGGCTGGTGAAGATCATCGACCCCAAGCCCGGCGAGACCCTGGTCGTCACGGCCGCCAGCGGCGCGGTGGGCAGTGCCTTCGGTGCGCTGGCCAAGGCGCGCGGCTGCCGCGTGGTCGGCATCGCAGGCGGCGCGGAGAAGTGCAGGTACGTGACCGAGGAGCTCGGCTTCGATGCCTGCATCGACTACCGGCAGCACCCCGATGTCAAGAGCATGAGCACGGCGCTCAAGGAAGCCTGCCCCAAGGGCATCGACGGCTACTTCGAGAACGTCGGCGGCTACATCTTCGATGCGGTCCTGCTGCGCGCCAACGCCTTCGCGCGCGTCGCGCTGTGCGGCATGATCGCCGGCTACGACGGGCAGCCGCTGCCGCTGGCCAACCCGGCCCTGTTCCTCATCAACCGGATGAAGCTCGAAGGCTTCATCGTCAGCGAGCACATGGAAGTCTGGCCCGAAGCGCTGGCCGAGCTGGGCCAGCTGGTGGCCACCGGCAAGCTCAGGCCGCGCGAGTCGATCGCCCAGGGCATCGAGTCGGCGCCCGAGGCTTTCCTCGGCCTGCTCAAGGGCAGGAATTTCGGCAAGCAACTGGTGAAACTCATCTAGGCAAAAAGCGCAAGGAGGCCGGCGATGGACATCACGACGCACGAGGTCTTCAACCAGCCGGCCCCGCTGGCCGGCTACAACCTGTTCGAAACCAACCGGCCGCTGCGCGATGCGCTGAAGTTCAACGCGCCGCAACTGCAGCTCGCGCCGCTGGAGCACCTGGGCGAGGCGATCGGCTCGGTCGAGATGCAGACCCATGCGCGGCTCGCCAACACGAACCCGCCGGTGCTGCACACGCACGACCGCTTCGGCCGGCGCATCGACGAGGTGGAGTTCCATCCGAGCTACCACGCGCTGATGAAGGCGGCGGTGGGGGCGGGATTGCACGGCACGCCCTGGGGGAGCCCCCACGTCCAGCGCGCCGCCGGCTTCATGCTCTTCACCGAGCTCGAAGCCTCGGTGTTGTGCCCGATCTCGATGAGCTACGCCGTCACGCCCGCACTGCGCGGCAACGCGGCCGTCCATGCCGATTGGGCCCCCAAGCTCGCGAGCCTCTGGTACGACCCGGCGCTCAAGCCCTGGCGCGACAAGCCCGGCGTCACCATGGGCATGGGCATGACCGAGAAGCAGGGCGGCTCGGACGTGCGGGCCAACACCACGCGCGCCGTCCGTGCCGCCAGCGACGGCTGGGGCGAGCGCTACGAGATCACCGGCCACAAGTGGTTCTTCTCCGCGCCGATGTGCGATGCCTTCCTGGTGCTGGCGCAGGCGCCGGCCGGCCTCTCGTGCTTCTTCCTGCCGCGCGTGCTGCCCGACGGCAGCCGCAATGCCATCCACATCCAGCGCCTGAAGGACAAGCTCGGCAACAAGGCCAATGCCAGCTCCGAGGTCGAATTCCATGGCGCCAGCGCCTGGCTGGTAGGGAAAGAGGGCCGCGGCATTCCGCAGATCCTCGAGATGGGCACGATGACGCGGCTCGACTGCGCCCTGGGCACCAGCGGCCTGATGCGCCAGGCGCTCAGCCTGGCCCTGCATCACACCGCGCAGCGCCAGGCCTTCGGCAAGCCGCTCATCGAACAGCCGCTGATGAAGAACGTGCTGGCCGATCTGGCGCTCGAAAGCGAGGCCGCCACCTCGCTCGCCATCCGCCTCGCGCGCGCCTTCGATCACCCGCAGGATGAACACGAGCGCCTGATGGCGCGCCTGCTCACGCCGGTGGCCAAGTTCTGGATCTGCAAGCGCGGCAGCCACTTCGCGCAGGAGGCGATGGAGTGCCTCGGCGGCAACGGCTATGTGGAGGAGGGCGGCGAAGGCGTGATGGCGCGCGTCTACCGCGAGATGCCGCTCAACTCGATCTGGGAGGGCGCCGGCAACATCATGGCGCTCGACCTGCTGCGCGGGCTGCGCAAAGGCGACGCGGTCGCTGCGCTGGCGCACGAACTCGCGCCGGCGCGCGGCACCGATCCCGCGCTCGACCGCCTGGCCGATGCGCTGCCCGCGCGCATCGAGGCGATGGCCACCGAGGCCGAGGCGCGCCGCCTCGCGCAGGACGTGGCGCTCGCGGTGCAGGCTGCGCTGCTGGTACGGACTGCGCCGTCCGCCGTGGCGGGCGCCTTCTGCGCATCGCGCCTCGGCGGCGACTGGGGCCACGCCTTCGGCACCCTGGGCGCGGGCACCGATTTCGACTCGATCATCGCGCGTGCACGGCCGCATTGACGCGGACACCCGAAGGACCCTCATGGCAGACCTGATCCTCCACCACTACGCGACCTCGCCCTTCTCCGAGAAGCTGCGCCTGATCCTCGGCTACAAGAAGCTCGCCTGGAAGTCGGTGATCATTCCGCAGATGCTGCCCAAGCCGGAGCTGCTCGCGCTCACCGGCGGCTACCGCAAGACACCGGTGCTGCAGATCGGCGCCGACATCTACTGCGACACCGCGCTGATCTGCGACGTGCTCGAGCACATCTCGCCGCTGCCCTCGATCTATCCCGAGCCGGGCAAGGGCCTGGAGCGCGTCGTTGCCCAATGGGCCGAGACCTCGCTCTTCTGGGCCTCGATGGCCTACAGCTTCAGCGGCAAGGGCGCGGCCGACCTGTTCGGCAAGGCGCCGCCCGAGCTGGCCAAGGCCTTCGGCGAGGATCGCAAGGCCATGAGCGTGAACATGGTGCGCCATCGTCCGGGCGATGCCGCGGCGGCCTACAAGTCCTACCTGCGGCGCATGTCCGACATGCTGGACGACACCGACTACCTGGTCGGTGCCTATCCCACTGTCGCCGATTTCGCCTGCTACCACCCGCTGTGGTTCACGCGCAAGCGCACGCCCTCGATGGCCGGCATCCTGCAGTTCACGCCGGCCGTGGGCGACTGGATGGACCGTATGGCCGGCATCGGCCACGGCACGATGGAAACCTTCGACGCCGCGCAGGCCATCGCCGTCGCGGCCGCTTCCACACCGCACACGCTGCTGTCCGACAGCACCTTCCAGGACGAGCACGGCATTCCGCTCGGCACGCGCGTCACGGTCGCGGGCGAAAGCTTCGGCCCCGAGCCGACCGAAGGCGAGCTGATCGCCGCCACCCGCACGCACTACACGCTGCGCCGCACCGATCCGCGTGCCGGCACCGTGCACGTGCACTTCCCGCGCATCGGCTATGCGCTGCGCAAAGTCGAAGGCTGACGGGCACCTTCGCGACTGCGCGCTTCGCGTTTCCGTATTTCAATAGCGTCTCCTTCCAGAGACGAAAAGGACACGGGCAATGATTCAGAATTTCAAGGGCACCACCGCCGTTCTCACCGGCGCCGGTTCCGGCTTCGGCCTCGAGTGCGCGCGCATCGGCGCCGCGCGCGGCATGAACCTGGTGCTGGTCGACGTGCAGCAGGACGCGCTCGACCGCGCGCGGGCCGAGATGGAAGCCGCCGGTGCGCAGGTGCTGGCGCGCAAGGTCGATGTCTCCAACGCGGCCCAGATGGAACAGCTCGCGAAGGACGTGCAAGAGCGCTTCGGTGCGCCGCACTTCGTGTTCAACAACGCGGGCGTGGGCGCCGGCGGCCTGGTGTGGGAGAACACGGTGGCCGATTGGGAATGGGTGCTCGGGGTCGATCTTTGGGGCGTGATTCACGGCGTGCGCCTGTTCACGCCGATGATGCTCGAGGCCGCCGCCAAGGATGCTTCGTACCGCGGCCACATCGTCAACACGGCCAGCATGGCCGGCCTGCTGACGGCGCCCAACATGGGCATCTACAACGCGGCCAAGGCGGCCGTGGTGAGCCTGACCGAAACGCTTTATCAAGACCTGAAGCTCATCACCGACCAGATCGGCGCCAGCATCCTGTGCCCGTATTTCGTGCCGACCGGCATCACCAGCAGCGAGCGCAATCGGCCCGGCGCGCTCGCCGCCGGCGAACTCACCAAGAGCCAGATGATCGGCCAGGCAATGAGCAACAAGGCCGTCAGCAGCGGCAAGGTGACGGCGGCCGAAGTGGCGCAGATGGTGTTCGACGCGATCAGCGCCAACCAGTTCTACGTGTTCAGCCACCCGAACGCGCTGGGCAACGTGAAGAGCCGCATGGACAGCATCGTGTCGATCACGAATCCGCCCGATCCCTTCCTGGCGCGGCCCGAGATCGGCGCCAAGCTGCGCGCGCAGCTGCGCGCGGGCTGAGGCGCGGCTTCAGGCCGGCGCCTGCTCTTCGATCGCGTCGACGCGATCGGGATAGAAGGCGAGGTGCTCCCTGATCTGCGCGACGGACGCGTGGGGCTGCTCGTAGGTCCACACCGCGTTCGTCCCTTTCTCGCCGGCCGAAGTAATGCTGTAGTAGGCGCAGTCGCCCTTGAAGGGGCAATAGGTGGCGTGATCGGTGCGTTCGAGCAGCGACATGTTCACGTCCTTGCGGGGAATGTATTGGACCGCGGGGTAGCTCGCTTCGCGCAGCGTCAAGGCCTCGCGCGTGTCGGCGATCACGCGGCCCCCGGCCTTCACGGTCACGCGCGCAGGGTTTGCGGCAATGGTGATCGGGTGGTCCGGGCCTGGGATCTTCACTGGCTTGTCTGGCATGGGTCTGTCCTGTGTTGCGTCAGGCGGAAATCGGATTCTGTGCTTCCTCCCGCGTTCGTGCAGGCGCTCGAAGTGCTCCACTGCTGCTTGCAGAGGCAATCCGGCGGCAAGCCTTGCGGGGCAACGATCTCGAAAGTTCCCAGCCCAGTTTTCCACAAGCTTGTCCACGGCCGCGGGGGACATGTTCGGGGCGCTTCACGGGCCGCGGCATGTTTTCCTACACCATCCACCAGGGCATCGGCACAAAGTGGCGGGACTTGAAATCGGCCGCGATTGCGGCCTATACTGAACCATCAGGTTCTGTGTTTCATCCACCCCAAGGAGATTTTCGAATGGCTTATGTCGACGGATATGTGGTTCCCGTTCCCAAGAGCAATATCGAGAAGTACCGCGAGATCGCCACCAAGGCGGGAAAGATCTGGCGCGAGCACGGCGCGCTCGAATACCGCGAATGCGTGGCCGATGACGTGAAGTCCGGCGAAGTCACTTCTTTTCCGCAGGCCGTGAAACTGAAGGACGACGAGACCGTGATCTTTTCGTACATCGTGTTCGAGTCGCGCCAGCACCGCGACGAGGTCAATGCCAAGGTGATGAGCGATCCGCGCCTGGCCGACATGATGGATCCGAAGTCGATGCCCTTCGACGGCAAGCGCATGTTCTGGGGCGGCTTCACCCCGATCGTCGAGCTTTGAGCCCCGCCTGGCCGGCGATCCACTGCCATACCGCGCGCACGGCCGGTTCGCGCTCGCGCCCTTCGGCCGTCGCGAGGAAATAGCTGCCGGTGGCGAGCGCGGGGCCGAAGGGCTGCAGCAGCGCGCCGCTTCGCAACTCCTCGGCGCACAGCGTGAGGCTCAGCAAGGCCACGCCATGGCCGGCCAGTGTGGCCAGCAGCGCGTGCGTTTCGTCGGAGAAGGAGAGGCCTGAGGCGGCGCGCGCCGTGCGTGCCTTGGTCGCAGGAATGCCGGCCTCTTCGAACCAGCGCGACCACAGCGCCGGTGCGCGCGCATGCGGCTGCCAGTCGCAATGGATCAGCTGGTGCTTCGGCAAATCCTGCACGCGTTTCAGGCCCAGCAGCGGACTGCATACCGGCGCATAGCGTTCGGACATCAGCTCGATTGCCATCAGGCCGGGCCAGCCGCCGCTGCCGGAGCGGATCGCGAGATCGGCATCGCCGCGCGCGAGATCGGCCACCAGGTCGCTCGCATGCAGGCGCAGCTCGATGCCGGGGCAGGCGGCGCGAAATGCCGCCATGCGCGGCAGCACCCACTTGGCCGCAAAAGCGGTGTTGGTCGTGAGTGTCACCGTCTCGTTCGCCGAACGCTCGCGCAATGCGTGCACGCCCGCTTCCAGCAAGTCGAAGCCTTCGCGCAGCGCATGGAACAGGCGCAGCCCGGCCGGCGTGAGCGCGAGCCGGCGCGTGAGCCGGCGGAACAGCGGCTGGCCCAGCGCGTCTTCGAGCCCGCGCACCTGGTGGCTGATGGCCGTGGGCGTGACCGAGAGCTCGGCCGCCGCACGTTGAAAACTCAGGTGCGCCGCAGCCGCTTCGAAGGCGCGCAGCGAGGACAGCGGCGGCAGTCGGCGCGCGCGCCTCACGGGTGAGATCAGTTCATCCATGCAGAAGAAATCGTCGTTTGTGCAAAGGGCCTCGCAACCCTAAATTGAATACGTCAACTCATCCATTGCACGAAGGAAAGACCCTTTCATGACCACGCTTCTGCACATCGACGCCAGCGCCAGGCCCGGCCGCTCCGGCATCGATCCACACGGTTCCCACACGCGCAGGCTCTCGGCGCGCTTCGTCGAACGCTGGCGCGCGGCACGGCCCGCGGACCTCATCGACTACCTCGACGTCGGCCAGGCACCGCCGGCGCACGTCACCGGCGCCTGGATCCAGGCCGCCTTCACGCCGGCGGCCGTGCGCGCGCCGTGGATGCACGAGGCGCTTGCAGAGAGCGAGCGCCTCGTCGACCAACTCGTCGCCTCCGATCTGATCGTCGTCGGCCTGCCCATGTACAACTTCGGCGTGCCGGCGCAGTTCAAGGCCTACATCGACAACATCGTGCGCGTGGGCCGCACCTTCGGTTTCGATCGCGCGCGCGGCGAAGTGCCTTACTGGCCCTTGCTGGCCGATGCGGGCAAGCGCCTGGTGCTGCTCGGCGCGCGCGGCGACTTCGGCTACGGCCAGGGCCAGCGCATCGCGCACCTCAACCACACGGAGGCGAGCGTGCGCTCGGCGTTCGGCTACATCGGCATCGACGAGGTGCACGAGATTGCCGTCGAGTACGACGAATTCGGCGGCGAGCAGCTTGCGCAATCGCTGCGCGAGGCCGATCTCGCGGTCGATCGGCTGGCGGACCAGCTTTCAGCCTCTCACCTTCAACTCATCACGGAGAACGCATGACCACCATTCAGCTCATCAACCCGCCCGGGCTTTATGACCCGGCACCCAACGGCTATTCGCACCTCGCGATCGTCCCGCCAGGAGGCCGGCTCGTGCTCGTTGCAGGGCAGGGCGGCGAAACGGCGGACGGCCGCTTGCCGCCCGACTACGCATCGCAGGTCCGCCAGGCTCTTTCCAACATGCGCGTGGCGCTTGCGGCGGCCGGCGCGGAGCTTTCGCATGTCGCGCGGCTGCTGGTGCTCGTCGTCGATCACAGCGAGGAGCGGCTTCACGTGTTCGGCGCCGAACTCGATCGCGTCTGGGGCGCTGCGCCCAAGCCGGCCTGCACGCTCGTTCCGGTGCCGCGGCTGGCGCTCGACGGGATGCTGTTCGAGATCGAGGCGACGGCGGTGGTGCCTGCATAGGCACAGGACGACTCGCTTTAACACGAACGACTTAAGCGAGCTGTCGGACTGCTTTGCGCAGCCGAGCATTCGGTCGCGAAAGCGCGCGAATTCTTTGCGCGCAGCTTGAAGCCTTGACCCTGGCCGCCAGAATGCGCGCCTCAACAAGAAGAAGGGTCGAGGTCAGCGATGGTGGTATTCAGGGGAGGTCGCGGGCCAAAGGCCCATGAGCAAACGCGCGCCCGTTTTCGGCGCAACACACTAACGATGGCGGTGCTGGCCGCCGCAGCGGCAGCGGCGCACGCACAGACGGCCCCGCTGCCTTCGGCGCCCAACCCCTTCGTCGAAGAACAGCGCCAGCAGGAGCGCGAACGCGCGCTGCGCCAGCAGCAGGAACGCACGGTCGACGCCCGCCTGCAGACGCAAGCCCAGCCCGAAACCCGCCGCCTGGCCAAAGACGAAAGCCCCTGCTTTCGCATCGAGCGCATCGTGCTCGACGGCGAGCTTGCCGAAGACTTCCAGGGCCTCCTCGCCGCCGCCGCCGGTGAAGACGGCAGCGACAGCCCGCTGGGCCGCTGCCTCGGCACCGAGGGCGTCAACATCGTGCTCGCGCGGCTGCAGCAGGCCGCGGTCGCGCGCGGCTACGTCACCACCCGCGTGCTCGCGGCGCCGCAGGACCTGGGCCAAGGCATGCTGACCCTCACGCTCGTTCCCGGCCGCGTCGCCGCCATCCGATTTGCTGACGGCAGCGAAGCGCGCACCAGCCTCGCCGGCGCCATCCCCGCGCGGCCCGGCGAGCTGCTCAACCTGCGCGACATCGAGCAGGGCCTGGAGAACCTCAAGCGCGCGCCCACCGCCGAAGCCGACATCCAGATCGAGCCCGCCAAGGCAGAGGGCGCGCGCCCCGGCGACAGCGACCTGATCGTCAAGTACAGCCAGCGCCTGCCGCTGCGCACCACGCTGAGCCTGGACGACGGCGGCACCAAGGCCACCGGCAAGACCCAGGCGGGCGCCACCATCGCCTGGGACAACCCGCTCGGGCTCAACGACCTGTTCTACCTCAGCGCGAATCACGACGCCTTCAACCACAGCGGCCAGGGCACCAGCGGGCAGACCGTGCACTACTCCGTGCCCTACGGCTATTGGTTGCTCGGCGCCACCGCCTCGCAGAACCGCTACCACCAGACCGTGCAGGGCGCCGACCAGGCCTACGTCTACGCCGGCGAGTCGGCCAACGCCGAGCTCAAGCTCTCGCGCCTCGTCTACCGCGATCAACGCCGCAAGACCACATTGAGCCTGCGCGGCTTCCGGCGCAGCGCGCGCAACTTCATCGACGACACCGAGATCGAGGTGCAGCGGCGCGTGACCGCCGGCTGGGAGCTCGGCCTCGCGCACCGCGAGTTCATCGGCCAGGCCACGCTCGATGCCAACCTCGCCTACCGCCGCGGCACCGGCGCCTTCGGTGCGCTGCCCGCGCCCGAAGAGCCATTCGGCGAAGGCACATCGCGCTTCAGGTTGATCACGGCCGAGCTCGGCCTCAACGCGCCCTTCGAGCTCGGCGCCCAGAAGCTGCGCTATTCGGGCCTGTGGCGCGGCCAGTGGAACCGCACGCCGCTCACGCCGCAAGACCGCTTCTCGATCGGCGGGCGCTACAGCGTGCGCGGCTTCGACGGCGAGGCCAGCCTGATGGGCGAGCGCGGCTGGCTGGTGCGCAACGACCTCGGCTGGGCGCTGGGCGCGAGCGGCGCCGAGCTCTATGTGGGCATCGACTACGGGCGCGTGGGCGGCCTGTCGACCGAGCTGCTGGCAGGGCGGCATCTGGCCGGCGGCGTGATCGGCCTGCGCGGCGCGCTGAAGGGCCTGAACTACGACCTCTTCGTCGGTGCGCCGATCGCCAAGCCCGAGGGCTACCGCACCGCGAGAACCACGGCGGGATTCAACCTGAACTTCAGTTTCTGAGCAGGCAAAGGAAAGAAGAACATGAACAAGCACCTTCACCGCATCGTCTTCAACGCCGCGCGCGGCAAGGGCACGCTCGAAGCGCAGCGCATCGAGCTCGCGAGCGCGGGCGATCTCGACAACCGCGGCGGCACCATCCGCCAGACCAGCAGCGTGGGACTGACGGTGGTGGCAGCGAGCTTGAGCAATACCGCGGGCGGGGTGGTCGGCGCGCAGCCGATTCCCGAAATGCCTTCGCAACCCAGCCCCGGCACCGGCACCGGCACGGGCGGAACGAGCACAGGCGGCAGCGCCGAGCCCGGGACGCCGAGCACGGGCGACGGTGGCGGCACGACGCCTTCGCAACCCTATGTGCCTCCCGCGCCCGGCAGCGTCAGCGCAGCCGGTGCCATCCTCAACGACGGCGGGCGCATCTATGCGGGCGGCCCCATCGCGTTGCAGACCCCGCACATCAACAACAGTGGCGGCGCGCTCACCACGACGAGCCTGGCCGCAAGCGGGCCGAGCTTCAGCAACCTGGGCGGCACCGTCAACGTCAGCCAGGGCTTCAGCGCCAACGTCGAGCGCTTCGACAACACCGGCGGCACCCTGAACGCGGGCAGCATCCAGATCGCCGCCACCGGCGATCTGCTCAACCAGGACGGCAAACTCACCAGCACCAGCGATGCCGGCGTGAGCATCGGTGGCCGGATCGACAATGCGCGCGGGACCGTCTCGGCCCCGGGTGCGTTGACAGTCATCGTCGCGGGTGCGCTCGACAACAGCAGCGCGGGCAAGCTGGGCGGAGGCCATGTCGACCTCGTCGCCGGCTCCTTGAACAACCAGGGCGGCAGCATCGTCCAGGACGGCACAGAGGCCACGCGCATTGCCGTTGCCGGTGCGGTGAACAAGCGAAGGACATGAACAAGGAGTTGGACGCTTGCAAGGCCAAGCCAGGAGGCTGTAGCGATGAGGAAAGTCGCGCGATCTTCAACGAATACAAGGCCCTGTCCGATCAGAACATCGCGCAGGTCCAGGCGTGCGTTTTCACTGGCGATACCGCGTGTGTAAGCAACGCGACGAAGGACGCCGCAAGCCGAGCTGAAGTCCAGAACACCGCCCTGGATCCGTTCCAGCAAAACGTCCTCACGCAGCGGCAGACCAATGCGGGCACCAACAGCGTCACTGGCGGCAATGGCGTGAGCGTCTCTGACCTGACGAAGGCTCAAGAGATCGCTGATTTCCGGCGCAACAATTGCAGCGGCCTCAGCACCGCCCAGTGCGACACGAAGGTTGTCGATGCGATGAAGAATGGGCAGCTGGCCTGCGATGCCGTCAAGATGGAGGTGGGCGGCAACCTGAACATCGAGACGCTGCAGGACAGCACCAGCTACGCCAGCAAGCAAAGCAGCAGCGGCCTGGACGTGAGCATCTGCGTGCCGCCCATCTGCTACGGCGAGTTCGTCACGGCGACGGTGGACTACTCCAAGCAGAAGGTCAATCACAACTACCAGAGCGCCACCGGCCAAAGCGGCATCGTCGCGGGCAATGGCGGCTTCGACATCACCGTCAAGGGCAACACCGACTTGAAGGGCGGCGCCATCACCAGCACGGCGCCGATCGACAAGAACAGCTTCACCACCGGCAGCCTGAGCACCAGCGACCTGGAGAACAAGCAGAGAACGAGTTCGAGCAGCACGGCGCTGAGCTTGACTGTGCCCGCGCGATCTCTGCATGCGCGCTTGACACCGCGAGCGAGACGAGGCCGGGGCACTAAATGGAAAGTGACCACTAGATGGATGCTCTTGTACGTGACGGGCGATATCACCACCATGAGCTAGCGTCCGCAGGCTCCTCAGCGATACGACAACACCAACCCATGCACCAGCCGCGTCCACCCGTCCAGCATCACGAACAGCAGCAGCTTGAAGGGCAGGGAGATGGTGGTCGGCGCGATCATCGACATGCCGAGCGCGAGCAGCACGGTGGCGACGATCAGGTCGACCACCACGAACACCAGGTAGATGATGAAGCCGATCTGGAAGGCCCGTGTCAGCTCGCTCAGCGTGAAGCTGGGCACCAGCACCATGAAGTCGTCGGCCTGCAGCTGCTCGGCCCTGGCCTTGGGCCAGATGTTGGAGGCTGACTTCAGGAAGAACTGCCGCTCGCGCTCGTGCGTGTGCTTCTGCAGGAACTCCTTCAGCGGCGCCTTCGCGGCGTCGAGCACGGCGACGATGTCGTTGAGCCCTTCGCCCTTGGCGCCGAAGCTGCGCTTCTGCAGCGCATCGCCGACGTCCATGCCCACGGGCGCCATGATGTAGACCGACAGGATGATCGCGATGCCGTTGAGCACCATGTTGGGCGGCGTCTGCTGCAGGCCGAGCGCGGTGCGCAGCAGGCCGAAGACGATGACGAGCTTGGTGTAGCTGGTCACCATCAGCGCGACGAAGGGCGCGACGCCGAAGGCGACGATCAGCGCGACCAGCGTGAGAGGTTCTGGAAGTCCGCCTTGCATCTGGAGCCCCGGCTCAGACTTCGCCGGGCGCGAACTCCGACACGCGCACGCCCAGCCGGTCTCCCACCGCGACCAGGTAGCCCTTGCCCAGCACGTTGCCGTGCGCCAGGATGCGCACCGGGCTGCGGTTGAGCGGCTGCCCGAGCTCGAACACGTGGCCGGCGCGGATGCTCTTCAGTTCGCCGAGCGACAGCGACAGGTCGCCGACTTCGAAGCGCAGCGTCACCTCCAGTGCATCGAGCCGGTCGATCGGCAGGTTGGCGCTGTCGGCGGCATCGGCGGAACGGGCGGGCGTGTCTGGCGTCATGGGACTGTCTCTCGATTGCTGAACTGTGATGCGCGAGCCCTCCGCGAAAGCCGTGAGCTGTCGCCCCGCGGGGCCTCCCAGCGCGGCCGTGACCACGATCGCGGCGCCCGACGAGCTCCATTGCTCGATGCCGACGATGTCGCCGGGACGGATGCTCGTGATCTCGCGCAGCGCGATCGGCGTGCTGCCGAGCAGGAAGTGGACGGGCAGGCGCAGCGCGTCGAATGCATCGGTCGCACCCGCCGCGCGCGCGACGGCGCCGGCCGGCACCAGCGCGTCGAGCGTGGCCGCGTCCTCGAACTGCACGAAGCCGCACAGCACCGCGCCCTCGTCCGACGGCGTGGCGACGAAGAAGGCCGCGCGTTCGGGATCACAGGCGAGCGGCGCCTGCTCCCGTATTTCTTGTGCTTCTCGTGTCTCTCGCGCTTCGGCTTCGGAAGGCTGCCATTCGAAATGCAGGCGCAATGCCTTCTCCAGCGCATCTATCACCGGATGCAGCGCGTCGGCGAGGAGGATGTAGCGCAGCTCGCGCGGCAGCAGGTCGATGCGGCGTTCGCCCAGCAGGGCCTGCGTGCTCGGCGCGTCCAGCGCCAGGTGGCCGACATGCGCGCCGAGCCTGAAGCGATAGCTCTCGCGCGCGATCTGCCCGAGTGTCGCATCGTGCTTCCAGCGAAGCCGATAGGCGGTGCCGCGCGCGCTGACTTCGCGCGGCGGCGCGGCGGCGTACAGGCGATTGAGCGCGCGCACGCCGGCAGCGTCGGCGCGGGGCAGCGCACGCGCCTGGCCGAGCTCCGTTACTGCGGCTTCATCGGCCAGTGGCGGCATGCATGCTTTCGTTGAACAAATCGCTAGGTCCGGTCACTGTCCACATACCTCGAAGCCATGCATACACCTCTTGCATCGGGACGCGCAGCTTAGCCAATGGAAGGTATCGCAGGTAGTACGCAAATGCGTAGTGCCGTGCACGCGACAAGTTCCTCGCGCCTACGAGAACTCGTGGTTGCCGTGAATGGATGGCGCCGCTTAGAGTGCGCCGCGGCGTGACTTTTTTCACGTTCGGTTCCAGTTCGGTGCGACGCGCACAGCCACCACAACTCCAAGAAACCCAATAGGCAAGGACGCAATGGCGAGCCCCTCGCGATCTCTAGAGCCCTACCGTGGCGGCGTGCGCGACCTGCTCGGCAATGCCGGCCGCTACAACGATCTGCTGCTCGCGGGCCTGCTCGTGGTGGTGGTGGCGCTGTTCGTATTGCCGCTGCCGACGCCGCTGCTCGACCTGCTGATCGCCGCCAACCTGGCCGTGAGCCTGGTGCTGCTGATCGTCGCGATGTACGTGCCCTCGGCGCTGTCGCTGTCGACCTTTCCCTCGCTGCTGCTGTTCACCACGCTGTTCCGGCTCGCGCTCAACATCGCGTCGACCAAGCTGATCCTGCTGCACGCCAACGCGGGCCACATCATCGACACCTTCGGCAAGCTGATCGTCGGCAACAACGTGGTGGTCGGCGGCGTGGTCTTCCTGATCATCGCGATCGTCCAGTTCATCGTGATCGCCAAGGGCTCGGAGCGCGTGGCCGAGGTGGCGGCGCGCTTCGCGCTCGATGCGATGCCGGGCAAGCAGATGAGCATCGACGCCGACGTGCGCGCCGGCGCGCTGTCTTCGGCGCAGGCGCAGAAGCGCCGCCAGCTGCTGGAACAGGAATGCCAGCTCCACGGCGCGATGGACGGCGCGATGAAGTTCGTCAAGGGCGACGCCATCGCGGCCATCGTGATCGCGCTGGTCAACATCCTGGCCGGCATCGCGATCGGCACGCTGATGCACGAGATGAGCCTCGGCGCGGCGCTGCAGCGCTATGCGATCCTGACGGTGGGCGACGGCATGGTGTCGCAGATCCCGTCGCTCCTGGTGTCGATCGCGGCGGGCATCGTCATCACGCGCGTCAGCACAGGCGACCGCCGCGATACGCAGCTGGCGCACCAGATCGGCGAGCAGCTGATGGCCCATCCGCGCGCGCTGATCATCGCCGGCCTTGCGGTGGCCAGCTTCCTGGTCGTGCCCGGTTTTCCGAAGTGGGTGTTCGGCCTGCTCGCCGCGATCATCCTCGGCCTCGGCTTCACGATGCGCATGCTGCAGAAGCAGCGGCATACGCCGGACTGGATCTCGCACAGCGAAGGCATGGCCACCGAAGCGACCGAGGGCGACCACGCGATCGCGGCGCCGCTCGCGGTGCGCCTGGCTGCCGACCTGCGCGGCACGATCGACCGCTACGCGCTCGACCAGCACCTCGCCGGCGTGAAGACCGCGGTCGAATCCGACTTGGGCCCGGTGTTCCCGCGGCTGCAGCTCGCCTACGCCGACGGCCTGCCCGTGCACGGCTACCAGGTGCTGGTGCACGACGTCGCGGTGTCCGAAGGCAGGCTCAAGCCGGCCTGGCTGCTGCTCGATCCGGCGGAGGCGGCCGCGCCGCCGGCCGATGCGGAAGTCGCCGAGCCCTTCGGACCCTTTGCGCGCGTGGTGTGGGTGCCCGGCGCGCAGGCCGGCCTCAAGGCCTGGAACAACGAGGAAGTCATCGGCCTGCACCTCGAGCACGCGGTGCGCCGCAACGTGCGCGAGTTGATCGGCCTGCAGGAGGTGCAGCGCCTGCTGCATTCGGTGCAGCGCGATGCGCCCGAGCTGGCGGCCGAGGTGTCGCGCGTGGCCTCGCCCCAGCGCATCGCCGAGGTGCTGCGCCGGCTGCTGCAGGAGGGCATCCCGATCCGCAACCTCCACGCCATCTTCGAGTGCCTGGCGATCTGGGCGCCGAAGGAGCAGGACGCGATTGCGCTGACCGAGCTGGTGCGCATCCACCTCGGCCGCTACATCACCAGCCGCTACGTCGGCGCGAACCGGCAGCTCGAAGCCATCCTGTTCGAGTCCAGCCTGCTGGAGCGGGTGCAGAACGCGATCGAGCGTTCGCCGCGCGGCAACCTGCTGCTCTTGAGCCCGGCGGTCACGCAGGATGTGCGCGAGCAGGTGCGCCGCATCCTCGGCTCGACCGCGAATCGCGTGGTGGCCATCGCCTCGTCGGACGTGCGCCGCTACGTCAAGACGCTGATCGAGCCGGTGGCGCCGCAGCTCGCCGTGCTGTCCTACCAGGAAGTCGACGAAGACGTGGCCCTGCAGCCGGTGGGCTGGGTCACCAATCCGCAAGCCCATTGATGAACCACGACCCGTGCCATGACCCCGCAGAACATCCTGGACATCACGCGCGAAGGCCTGCTCCTCGTGCTGTGGATCTCGCTGCCGGTGGTGGTGGTGGCGACGCTCACCGCGCTCATCGTGGCGGTGCTGCAGGCCGTCACGCAGGTGCAGGACCAGAGCATCGGCCAGTCGATCCGGCTGATCGCGGTCATGGTGGCGATCATCGCCACCGCGGGCTGGCTGGGCCGCGACGTGATGCGTTTCGCCGAGCGTGCCTTCCACACGCTGAGCTCCTTGCCATGATCGCCGCGCGACTCGATCTCCTGCGGCGGCGCGCCTTCCTGCTGCTCGGTGGCGCGATGCTGCTGCTCGCCGCCGCGCAGCAGCACAGCGCGGCGGCCGAACTGCGCTGGGGCAGCAACCGGCCGTTCCAGATCGTCGCCAACGAGAAGCCGCTGCCGGACTTCCTGCGCGAGCTGGCCTCGTCGCAGGGCGTCACGGCGGTGATCGATCCCAAGGTCGGCGGCGTCATCAGCGGCAAGTTCTCGGGCCCGGCGCAGAACATCCTCAACAGCGTGTGCTCGGTCAACGGGCTGACCTGGTATTTCGACGGCGCCTTCCTCTTTGTCGATCCGGCCGCCGACGCGAAGAGCGAGGTGCTGCAGATCGCCTCCGAGAACGCCGGCCGCATCGCCGAGACCCTGGTGCGGCTGCGCATCTCCGACGAGCGCTACCCGCTGCGCATCAGCGAAAGCGACGCCAGCGTCTACGTGACGGGGCCGCGGCGCTACGTCGAGATGGTGCGCCAGGCGGTGAGGCTCGCCGACCAGAAGACCGCGCTGGCCGACGGCGCCGAGATCCGGCTGTTCCCGCTCAGGTACGCGTGGGCCTCCGACTTCAAGATCAACCGCTCGGGCAAGGAAACCGTCATCCCCGGCGTGGCCAACGTGCTGCGCAGCCTCTACGGCCGCAGCACCAACCAGGCGGCGGGCGCCGGCGGGCGCGCGCCCAACGCGCCGTTCTCGGTCGGGCCCAACCGGCAGATCAAGCTGCGCAGCGGCGAATCGATCAACGCGCCGCGCATCGACATGCCGGGCTTCGCTCCGAGCGGCGAAGCGGGCGACGGCGCCGCCGTGGCGAGCTTCGGCAACGAGCTGCCGCAGTTCCAGGCCGACACGCGCATGAACGCCGTGCTGGTGCGCGACCGGCCCGACCGCATGGCGCAGTACGAGCGCCTGATCCAGTCGATGGACGTGCGCCCGCGCCTGGTCGAGATCGAGGTCACGATCATGGACATCAGCTCCGACAACCTCAGCAGCCTGGGGGTCGACTGGCGCCTGCACGGCCGCCACGGCGACTTCCAGACCGGCCGCGGCGACCGCGGGCCGCTCACCTGGGATGGCTCCGGCAGCGAGGCGGGCCAGATCGGCGGCGTCAACGCGCAGGGCCTGCCGACCACGCCGCTGGGCGCGATGTTCACCGCCGCCATCGGCAACAGCGCGCGCAATTACTTGCTGGCGCGCGTGACCGCGCTGGCCAGCAACGGCGACGCCAACTTCGTCGCGCGCCCCAAGGTGATGACCCTGGACAACACCGAGGCCGTGCTGGAGAACCTGAGCGAGTTCTACGTGCGGGTCGACGGCTTCCAGGATGCGGGCTTGTTCAGCATCACCGCCGGCACCGCGGTGCGCGTGACGCCGCTGATCATCGACGAGAAGGCCGGCCGCGGCGTGATGATGTCGATCGACATCGTCGACGGCGACTTGAGCGCGCAGGCGGTGGACCGCATCCCGATCGTGCGCCGCCGCACCGTCAACACGCAGGCGCTGGTGGACGAGGGCGCGAGCCTGCTGATCGCCGGCTATTCGTCGGAAGAGAAGAGCAACGCGACCACCGGCGTGCCGCTGCTGAAGGACCTGCCCGGCGTCGGCAACCTCTTCAAGTTCGCCGACAAGAAGCAGGTCAACATGGAGCGCTTCTACCTGCTGACGCCGCGCCTGGTCGTGCCCGGCGCGACGGCATCGGCGCCGCTGGTGCCGAGCGCGCCGCTGTCGGGGCCCGGAGGCTGAGCATGGACACCCAGCCCAGCGTCGACGACACCGCGCAAGGCGTGCAGGGCGTGGCGGCATCGGCCGCGGGCTGGTGCCTGCGCTTCCTGAGCGGCGCGGTGAAGGGGCGCACCATCGTGCTCAAGCCCGGCATCAACGTGCTGGGCTCGGGCGGCGAATGCGAGGTGATGCTGCCGGGCAGCGACGTGCTGCCGCGCCACCTGGTGTTCACGGTCGGCGAGCTGGTGGTGTCGATGCAGCGCCTGGGCACCGCCTCGGCGCGGCTCAACGGCGAAGAGATGCTGCAGCAGCGCCGCAGCGTGGTGGCGGGCGACATCGTGAGCGTCGGCCAGATCGACTTCCAGCTCGACCGCAGCTATCCCGCGAGTGCGCAGGAAGACCGCATGTTCGCGCCGGTCCGCGGCGCGCAGGCGGGCGTTGCCGGCGAAGTGCAGCAGCCGGCGCAGGGCGCCCGGCGGCTCGGCCTCTGGACCGGCGGCGTGCTGGGCCTGCTGGCGGTGCTCGGCCTGGCCGCCGTGTGGGTCGGCGGCGATGGCGGCAGGGCGGCAGGCCACGGCGCAAGCGTGAACCTGGCCGAGGTCGAGAAGGCGCTCGCGCCGTTCCCCGAGGTCGAGGTGGTCGCCGCGCCCGGCGGCCAGTTCAACGTCAAGGGCTACGTCGAATCGAAGCAGCGCCGCCAGACCCTGGAGCAGGCGATGGCACTCTTCGGCCGCAAGGTCAGCGTCAACGTGCATTCGGCCGAGGACATGGTCGAGCAGGCGCGCCGCTACGTCGGCGATCCGGGCGTGGCGGTCAGCTACGCGGGCCAGGGCCGGCTGGTGCTCAGCGGCACCGTGGAAGACGCGGCGGTGCGGCAGAAGATCCGGCGCCTCGGCGAAGACCTGCACCCTTCCGTGCTGGTCTCCGACAAGGTGCAGTACCGCGAGAAGCCGAAGACCGAGGACAAGGACGCCGACCTGCGCGCGCAGTGGGAAGGCTGGCAGAGCGTGCTGCCCGCGCGCATGGTGAGCATCACCGAGGACGGCAACGGCCTGCGCCACATCCAGCTGTCCAACGGCAACCGCTACTACGAAGGCTCCGTGCTGCGTTCCGGCGCCGAGCTCAAGCGCATCGACGCCGACGGGCTGGTCCTGAGCGGTGGCGTGCCCAACAAGAAGCCCGCGAGGTGATGAGATGACGGCCCCGTCCTCCTGCACCCGTGCCCCCGATTTCGTGCGGCGGTTCAGCGTCCGCGCGGAATGCCTCGTCCTTGCGGGACGAGGGCCTTCAACCCCAGTGAACCCCAACCTTTGACCAGGAGAGAAACATGGCAGGCTCAGTCGACAGCTCGATCCAGCAAATGAACCAGGCCGCGGCGGACAACGCCCGGCTGATGTCCGCCAGCATGGCGGCATCCACCGCCATCCAGGGCGCGGCATCCACCGCCCACACGGTGAACGGTGCCAGCGCCGCCGGCGGCGAAGTGGCCAAGTCCACCGGCAACGACATCCGCCAGTCGGCGAAGTCGTCCTGAGGCAGCAGGTCCGCGCGCTGCCGGCGCCGGCAGCGCGCGGCCTTTTTTTCCCAACGAGGTGAACCCATGACCGATCCCACAGCGCTGGCCGCCGCGAGTGCGCCGCCGGCAGAGGTCTCCGGGCCCGCGGCACAGCAGCAGGCCACGACCGCTTCGCGCTTCGACCCGGGCGAGACCCGGATGTTCGCCAACATGATGCAGGGCGTGCAGGCGCCGCCGGCCGCAGTGGCCGCGCCCAGCGCGCTCGGCGATGCGGCCCAGTCGCTGGCCGCCCAGTTCTCGGGCAACGTGCGCTCCTACGAGGACATGCGCAAGAGCATGCTCGAGTCGATCGACATGTCGGACCCCATCAAGACCATGTTCGCCCTCACCGATCACTCGATGGAGGCGCACATGATGTTCGCCAAGATGCACATCTCCACGGGCCTGGCGAGCGCCGCGACCAGCCTGTTCGGCACCTTGCTGAAGAACCAGCAATGAAAGGCTTTCGCTGGCTGGCGGCCTTCGTCTTCCTGCTCGCGCTGGCGGGCTGCAAGGTGGCGCTCTATTCCAACCTCAACGAGCAGGAGGCCAACGAGATCGTCGCGGCGCTCTCGGCCGAAGGCATCGACGCGTCCAAGACCCGGCTGGAGGGCAGCAACTGGCAGGTCGAGGTCGAGGAAGGCCGCATGGGCGGCGCGCTCGACGTGCTGCGCGCCCAGGGCCTGCCGGCCGAGCGCTACGCCACCATGGGCGACGTGTTCCAGAAGCAGGGCCTGGTGTCCACGCCTTCCGAGGAACGCATGCGCTACATCTACGCGATGTCGCAGGAGCTGTCGCAGACCCTGCGCAATGTCGACGGCGTGATCGCCGCGCGCGTGCACGTGGTGATCCCGGCCAACGATCCGCTGTCCGAGAAGATCCGCCCGTCCTCGGCGGCGGTGTTCATCAAGCACCGGCCCGACGTCGACATCCGCCTGCTCGCGCCGGCCGTGAAGGACATGGTGGCGCACAGCATCGAGGGGCTCACGCACGACCAGGTCTCGCTCTCGCTGTTCGAGGCGCGCCGGCCGGCGAACGCGGCCGGTGCCGGTGCGGGCGCGCCGAAGCCGCTGGTGCTCGGCATGTTCTCGACCGACACCGCGATGGTGCTGCTGGGCCTGCTGCTCGCGGCCGCGGTCTGCCTCATGGTGCTGCCGATGCTCTTGCGCCGGCAGGGCCTGGACTGGCGCAACTGGACCCGCAGCCAGGTCTTTAAACGCTGACGCCGATGCAGGACGCCGCCGCACCCACGCCGCCGCCGGCCGTGCCGAGCCCGATGGACCTGGTGCGCCTGGTGATGCGCTTCAACCTGCATCCCGAGGCCGACCTGCATCCGAGCTGGCTGCCTTCGAACTGGCCGGCACGGCATCGTTCGCCGGAGCGCTTCGGGCCGGCCGGGCGCGCGGTGCTGGCCGACCTGCTGCGGCGCGGCCGGGCGCCTGCGGGCGGCTACAACTTCGATTCGCGGCTCAAGCGGCTCGCGCTGCTCGATGCCGCATCGCTCAGGCGGCTCGCGGCCTACCTCGGCTTCTGCGCGCACCTGCCGCTCTTCAGGCTGCGCGGCGGCGCCGGGGTCCAGATCCGGCGCCAGGCCTGCCGTTTCGACGCGGACGCGGTGGACTTCGTGCTCGGCCGCGTGCCGCAGCTCACCGAGCTGCGGATGGACAGCACCGCCCTCGAACAGCGTCCCATCGCCACCGGCCGCGTCGTTGTCGACCGCGGCTATCGCCTGCTGCTGGGCGCGGCCGCGCCCGAGGGCGAAGCCATGCTGCGCCGTTTGCAGCACAAGTTGCCGCGGCGCATTTCCGCCTTGAGCGTGCCGCAGCTCGAGCCGCGCCAGGCGCGCCAACTCCACGAATTGATGCTCTCGTGCATCGTTCCAGAAAGATTGCCGCAATGGGACTGGCTTTTCTGATCACCACCGAGAACCTGCAGCTCCTGAGCGAGCGCAAGGTGCTCAAGGAGAGCGAGTACGCGGCCCTGCTCGACGCTTCGGCCGTGGTCGAGACCGCGCGGCGCGAAGCACGCCGCATCACGCAGCAGGCGGCGCAGCAGGCCGAGGACAGCCGCCGCCAGGGCTATGAGGAGGGCCTGCAGCGCGCCAAGGCCGAGTACGCGCAGCAGCTGATGTCCGAGACCTTGGCCGCCGAGCGGCAGCTGCATGCCCTGCGCGCGTCGATGGCGCAGATCGTGGTGAAGGCCGTGGGCCAGTTCATCGCCGACGCCGAGCCGGCGGCGCTGTTCGAGGCCGCGCTGCTGCGCGTCGACACGCTGTTACGCAGCGAGCCTTTCATCACGGTGCGCGTGGCGCCCGCACAGGAGGCGACCATGCGCGAGGTGCTGGCCCGCCTGCAGGGCGAGGCCAACTGGACCATGACCGTGAGCCTCGCGGCCGACCCGGCGCTGCCCGCCGGCGCCTGCGTGGTGCAGACGGCCTCCGGCGTGCTGGAGATCGGCGTCGATGCGCAGCTCGAAGCCTTCCGGCGCGCGATGGAGCGCAGCGGCGTGGTCGAAGCCCCGGGAGCCCGCGGATGAGCGCGCCCGCGCCTGCCGTGACCCATGCCGCGCTCGGCATCGTCGCCGACCTCGAGCAGGTCTTCGGCCGCGTCGCGCCGGTCGCGATGCGCGGGCGCGTGAGCAAGGCGGTCGGCATGCTGATCGATGCCACGGGCATCCAGGCCCACGTGGGCGAGCTGTGCGAACTGGTCACGCCGGGCGAGCCGCCGCTCTTGGCCGAGGTGGTGGGCTTTCGCGGCAACACCGCCATCCTGACGCCGCTCGGCCCGATCACCGGCATTTCGGCGCTGACCGAGGTGTTGCCCACCGGACGCGGCCACGTGTGCCCGGTGGGCGCCAAGCTGCTGGGCCGCGTGCTCGATGCGCTGGGCCAGCCCATCGACGAGCTCGGCCCGCTGGCGACGCACCTGCAGCAGCCCGTGCACCGCGAGCCGGTCAGCCCGCTCGCGCGCCGCATGATCGACGCGCCGCTGGCCACCGGAATCCGCGCCGTCGATGCGCTGCTGACGCTGGGCGAAGGCCAGCGCGTCGGCGTGTTCTCGCCGCCCGGTGTGGGCAAGAGCACCTTGCTCGGCATGCTCGCGCGCGGCTCGACCGCCGATGTCAACGTGATCGCGCTGATCGGTGAGCGCGGCCGCGAGGTCAAGGAATTCATCGAGCACAACCTCGGCGCGGAAGGGCTCGCCAAAACGGTGATGGTGGTCTCCACCTCCGACCGGCCGCCGATGGAGCGCATCAAGTCGGCCTATGTCGCGACCACCATCGCCGAGCACTTCCGCGACCAGGGCAGGAAGGTGCTGCTGCTGGTCGATTCGCTCACGCGCTTCGCGCGCGCTCAGCGCGAGATCGGGCTGGCCAGCGGCGAGCCGCCGACCCGGCGCAGCTATCCGCCGTCGATCTTCTCGATGCTGCCGCAGCTGCTGGAGCGCGCGGGGCAGGGCAGGACGGGCTCCATCACCGCCGTGTACTCGGTGCTGACCGAGGGCGACGAGGAGAACGATCCCATCGCCGAAGAGGTGCGCTCGATCCTCGACGGCCACATCGTGCTGTCGCGCAAGCTCGCGGCCGCCAACCGCTACCCGGCCATCGACGTGCTGGCCAGCATCAGCCGCGTGATGCCGCTGGTCGCCTCGCGCGAGCACCGCGCCGCGGCCGCGCATTTCCGCAGCCTGCTCGCCAAGTACCAGGAGCTGGAGCTGCTGGTGCAGATCGGCGAGTACAAGCCCGGCAGCGATGCGCTGGCCGACGAAGCCATCGCGGCGCGGCCGGCGATGCTCGATTTCCTGTCGCAGCCGCCGGAAACCAGCCAGGCCTACGAACAGTCGCTGGCGGCGCTGCGGCACTTTGGAGAGCGCTAGTGGCCATCGACTGGAAGCTGCTGATCGATGTGCGCGAGCGCCAGAAGAGCGCCGCGATGGGCATCGTCGCGCGCGACCGCCGGGCCGCCGAGGAAAGCCTCGCCCGGCTGCAGCAGGCCGAGGCCCGCCGGCAGCAGCAGGTGCAGAACAAGGCGCAGCATTGGCAGGCGACGGTGGGTGCCCTGTCGGACGGGCAGTGCAGCATCGCGCAGCTGCGTCATGCCGGCGCCTGGAGCGGCGCACTCGATGCGCAGATCGCGCAGGCCGGACGGGCGACGGCGCAGGCCGGCCAGGCGCATGCGCAGCGCGAGCTGCTGCTCGAGGCGAGCCGCAAGCAACTGCGCGCGGCCAGCGGCGAGCTCGAGAAGGCGCAGCAGATGCAGCAGCGGGCACGCACCGAAGCGCTGCGCGTCATGGAACTGCGGCAGGACGAGACGGCCGAGGAAGCTGCGTCGAAGGCCTGGGCCGCGCGGAGGTTCTAGCGATGGAAACCATCGAACTCGCCAGCATCGAGAAGTTCTTCTCCGCCGTGGTGCTCACGCTGCCGCGGCTGTTCGCGATCTTCGCGGTCGTGCCCTTCCTGTCAGGCGGCATGATCACCGGCATCGTGCGCAACGGCTTGCTGCTGATGCTCGCGATCTTCATGTCGCCGGTGGCGGGCGACATGCCTTCGGCCTCCATCGGCACCTGGGTGCTGATCGCCGGCAAGGAGGCGCTGATCGGCCTGTTGCTGGGCCTGGGCTTCGGCATCTTCATCTGGGCGATCCAGAGCGTGGGCGACTTGATCGACTTCCAGACCGGCTCGGCCAACGCCTCCTTCTTCGACCCCGTGGCCGGACACGAGAACGGGCCGACCGGCGAGTTTCTCGGCTGGATGGTGATCACGCTCTTCGTGTCGGCCGGCGGCCTGCTCGCGATGCTGGGCGTGGTCGTCGACTCCTACCGCCTGTGGCCGGTCGCCTCCTTCTTTCCCAACCTGGGCGCGGTGCTGGAGCAGTTCGCGATCCGCCAGGGCGACACGCTGTTCCTCTGGATCGTGAAGCTGGCGGCGCCGGTGATCTTCGTGCTGCTGCTGGTGGAGCTGGGCATGGGCCTGATCAGCCGAGTCGCGCCGCAGCTCAACGTGTTCGTGTTCTCGCAGCCGCTCAAGAGCCTGCTGGCGCACCTCATGATGCTGCTCTTCCTGTTCTTCGTGTACGAGTCGCTGCAGGAATTCCTGCGGCCCGAGAACGGCGTGCTGGATTTCCTGCGAGCCACTCTCTAGCGAGCCATGGCCGAGAAAGACCAGAAGCCCACGCCCAAGCGCCTGCGCGATGCACGCAAGCGCGGCGAGGTGGTGTTCAGTTCCGACGTGGCCTCGACCACCGTGTTCGCGGTCGTCGTGGTCTCGATGTGGCTGGGTGGCCAAGCGCTCTACAGCCTGCTGCGCGAGCTCTGGCTGCATGCGACCAGCACCACCTTGCTGAGCCGGCGCGACGACCGCTTCGCCGAGCTGCTGCTGCACACCGGCGAGGCGCTGCTCTGGGGCACGCTGCCGATCATGGGCATCGCGGCGGCGGCGGGCATCGTGGGCTCGCTGTTCCAGGTCGGCGGCGTGGCCGCCTGGGAGCGGCTGAAGCCTGACGTCAACCGGCTCAATCCGGCCGAGGGCTTCGAGCGCATCGTCTCGACGCGCAACTTCGTCAACCTGCTGAAGATGAGCGTCAAGACCGTGCTGCTCGCGGCGCTGATGTTCCTCGTGGTGCGCGGCTTCGTCGACACCTCGCTCAAGCTCGGCTATGCGAGCCCGGCCGCGATCATGACCGCCGCGGCCCACATGGTGCTCGTCGCCTTCGGCTGGGCGGTGCTGATCTACGCGCTGATGGCGCTGGTCGACTACACGCACGAGCACTACGAATTCATGAAGCAGCAGCGCATGTCCATCGAGGATATCCGGCAGGAGTACAAGGAAGTCGAAGGTGACCCCCTCAACCAGTCGCGGCGCCGCTCGGCGCATTTCGAGGCCGTCTACGCGAGCCTTGCCGATCGCGTGCGCATGGCCTCGGCCGTGATCCATTCGGCGCGCACCGCCGTGGCCCTGCAATACCTCGGCGAGACCGACCTGCCGCGCGTGATCGCGCGCGGCGAGGGCGAGGTCGCCGCACAGATTCGGCGCTTCGCCGGCGAAGGCCTGGTGCCCATGGAGTTCGAGCCGCAGCTCGCCGAACGCATCTACGCCGAAGTGCCGGTGGACCAGGCTATTCCGCGCTCGCTGTTTGCGCCGGTCGCCAAGCTTCTGAGATGGGCGCAGGGCGATGAGTGAGGCCGCTCGTTTCAGCACGTGTTTCCATCGTTGTTCCCAGGAGTCAACACCATGTCAGCACCCGTCGCAGGAGGCCGCGTCCTCACCCAGTCACCCAACGATGCCGCCGCCGCATTGAGGGCCATCGAGGATGCCGCACGGCGCGCTGCCGAGGAAGCCAGGCGCCAGGCCGAGGAAGCGCGTCGCAAGGCCGAGGAGGCCCGCAAGCAGGCCGAGGCGGCACGCAAGGCTGCCGACGATGCGGCCGCCAAGGCGAAGGCCAGCGGCACCCAGCCCGACAAGGACGAAGCCGCGCGCCTGGAGGGCACGGCCAAGGACAAGGAGCAGAGCGCCGCCAAGCTGCAGGCCAAGGCCGTGCTCAAGGAAAAGGAGCAGGCGCTGGCGCAGTCGAAGTACATCGACGCCACGCAGGGCCGCGCACCGGGCAGTCCGTCGCAGACCACGCGCGATGCGCAGACCCAGGTCACCCAGGCCCGAGCCTCGGTCGACTTCTACGAGAAGCCGGCCGAGCCGGTGCTGACGAAGCCGATCGACGCCGGCGAGTTCGGCCAGGTTCGCCCCGGCGAGGGCCTGGACCAGTTCGCCCGCCGCAACGGCATGACGCGCCCGCAGTTCCTCGCGCTCAACCCCCAGTTCGACAAGAGCACGGCGAACTACGACCCCGGATCGCCGCCGGTGGCCGAAGGCAAGCGCGATCTCGACGGCCTGGAGAACAACGAATGGCTGCGCGTGGCGCCCGACGAACTGGAGCAGCCCGCCGTGCCCAAGCCGCCGGCGCCCGCCCTGCCCACGGCCGAAGACGTGGGCGGCCTGCGCGTGGACGGGCTCACGCTGCACGAATCGACCATGGCCGCGCTGATGAAGCAGTACGGGGACGCGCCGGAGGGTTCGGACGAGCGCCGCTTCGCGATGCTCGTTCGTGCGCAGGGCGCGATCGACGGCGGCGTGCAGCTGAGCGATGACGACTACCGCAAGAACATGCCCGCGAGCGTGGTCACCGACGGCGTGATCGACAAGGACAAGGTCGCTGCCGGCCTCAAGGAACTGACCGCCAAGCCCGGGTTCTCCAAGAAGTTTGCGAGCGACTACCAGAAGGAACTCGACAAGCAGTTTCCGAAGTACTTTCCCAACGGCGCCGCGCCGGCCGACAAGCGCGACGCGCTCTGGGCCGGGCTCACGCACGGCGAAGGCAGTTCGTTTCCGGCCTATGGCCAGGGCAGCCGCACGAGCACGTCGTATCCGCTGCTGGGCGCGCCTCTCTACACCAACGGCAACGGCTTGCCCTACACGCCGGCGGACAGGGCGCGCGGCAATTCGCTGATCGCGACCACTCAGGTTCCCGGCCTGCCGCCGCTGCCCGGCGCCGGCCCGTCGACGTCGAGCCCGTTCCTCGCGGACAAGGCCGGCCCCTGGCTTGCCAACGTGCAGAAGACCGTGCCCGGCAGCCAGGCGGTGGTGGATCCGCTGACGAAGGATCTGAGCCTCGAGGTCGTCGAAGAGCTCAAGAAGCAGGCCGGGCAGGGCGGGCAGGCGCCGGTGTTCGGCGGCCTCTACGGGGCATCCGGCAACGTGTCGATCAGCAAGCTGGACGCCAAGCTGGCCGCCGACCATCCGGATCTCACGCCGCAGCAGCGCGCCGACGTGATCGAGCAGGGCTACGAGCTGCTGGGCATCTCCGACCGCCAGGCCAAGGCCTACACGGCCGCGGCCGCGCCCTATCTCGAAGTGCGCAACGTCAAGCTCGACGCGCGCGACCAGTACAACGCCAACTACACGCAGCATCCGCCGCAGTACCTGACGCTGCGCAAGGATGCGCCGCAGTCGGCGGTCGATGCCTGGAAGGCGCTGCAGAACACCACCGCGATGCGCGGCTCGCTGGACCCCAGCGTCTCGCTCGTGACCGCGCCGGGCACGGCGCCCGCCAAACCCAATCCGGCGCTCGACGCGCTGGGCAGCGACGACCTGAAGAAGGCGGTGGACGGCACGCTGGACGGAAAGTTCACTCGGCAGTCGGTCGCGCAGCAGTACGCCGACTACATGACCTCGCCCGAGTACACGAAGTACCTGGATTCGCTGTCCCCCGAGGCACGCAGCACGGAGGTGCAGAAGGGACTGCTCAACATCCAGGCCTTCGATGCGGAGCTCGCCACGAAGACCGCCGACAAGATCGGCAACCGGATCTTCGAGCAGACCTATGCGGGCGTCAGGCCGAGCCAAACCGACGACGCCGCGGGGCAGGCCGCCACCTACGCGACGGTCACCTTGCTGCGCTGGTCCTTCCGCGGCACCGGCCAGATCGTCGGCAGCTCGAAGGAGAACTGGCAGGCCGCGGGCGAGCTGTTCAAGCTGATGAAGAAGGTCGATGCCCAGGGCGGCGACGCGGGCAACGTGCAGGAGGTCGAGAACGAGATCAACCGCCAGCAGAATGCGGGGGAGATCAGCGCTGACGACGCGAAGTCCAGGCTGCAGTGGGTGCGCGACATCAACGACCATGGCGGCTGGGCCAGCGCGGCCGGCCTGGTCAACGTTTTCGTGGCGAATCACAAGTTCGACGACCCCGTGTTCCGCCAGAAGCTGCAGGACGGCGACATGAACGCGTGGATGCAGGTCGTCACCCATGTGGACATCGGCCTGTCCTACGGCGAGCACTATCTCAAGATGGGCGCCCTTGCGGAATCCAAGGTCTTCAAGAGCTCTCACCTGGCCGATGCGGTCGGCCTGAAATACAAGGGGTCTTTCGGCCAGGTTATCAACCAGGCCAAGACCTCGTTTCGCCCGACGATGGGCGAGATGAGCGACGCGCTCAAGGGCGTGGACCTGACGGACAAGGCGGCGGTGCAAAAGGCACTGACCGACAACATGGATCCGACGCGAAAGGTGTTCAAGGCCGTCAAGTACGACAGCGCGGGCATCGCAGAGAAGATCGCCACCGAGGCATCGGGCATGAAGCTCACGCCGGCGGAGATCGATGCACTGAAGACCAACGCCGATGCGCGGCTTGGCTTCCTGTCCATGTCCACCGGCGAACAGGCGAGCACGCCGCTGGGTCAATCGATCGCGAAGCAGTCGAGCGCCCTGGTCGGCGTGGACCTGTCGGATGCCAAGGCGGTGGCGAATGCGCTGCAGGGCGCCGGCTTCGGCGCACAGGACGCCGACTTCATCGGCCAGCGCATCGCCGACACCCACGCCTCAGGATCGGCGCGTGCAGGCAACCGCTTCGAGGCCTACGGCAAGCTGCTCAACGAAACCTATGTGCGTGCGCCGGGCGGCTATGCGCAAGGCTTCTCTGCCGCCAGCAAGGCGGGCGATGCGGCGGTGCTCGGCCGCTTCATGGTGGCGCCCGATGCGGCGCACGCAGCGCCCGACGGTGCGCGTGCGCTGCGCTATGCGGCCGTGCCGATCAAGGGCGCCATCGCGATGCTCGACGTGGCGGCCGGTCCGCTGGCCCTCTACTTCGGCGCCACGCACATCAAGGAAGGCCTGGACCAGGGCAACAACGGCTACATTGCCGCCGGCACGGCCGAAGTGCTGGGCGCGGCCGCCATCACGGCCGGCGGGCTGGCCGAGCTGGGCATTCTGGCCAGCGCCGCGGCGGGGCCGTTGTTCATCGTCGGCCTGGGCCTGACGGCGGTCGGCTTCGCGATCTACGAGCTGTCCAAGCCTTCGGAGATCGAGCAGAACACCAAGTCCTTGCAGGACTACTTCCGCAACCTCGAGGACGCCGGCCCCGGTGTGCTCGAAGGCGACTGGGAGAAGCAGGTCAAGGAGTGGTCCGATGCCAACCAGACCGGCAGCCCGCTCATCCTCGCGCCCGGTCCGCTGGACGGTCGACCGCGCGAACCTGCCGCGAACGGCGTGGCCTGATTCACTCGACGATGCCGTTGCGGGCCGATGGCGGCTGCAGGGCATCGAGCACCGAAAGCCTGCGGTACTCGCCGGGCAGCACCGCGTAGGTGCTGAGGAAGGTCTTGTGCAGATGGCTCTGGTCGGTGAAACCGGCGGCATGCGCCGCATAGGTCACGCGTGCGCCGCCGGCGATGAGGTCGCGCGCGTATTCGACGCGGTGGCCCACCAGCAGTTCGTGCGGCGTGAATCCCAGGATGCTCTTGAAGCGGCGCTGGAGATGCACCGGGTGCCAGCCCACCGCCTTGGCCAAGGCGTCCAGCGTGAGGCGCTGGCGAAAGCCTTTGGCAATCAGCTCATAGAGCCGATCCACGCGTTCGTCGCCGCTGTCGATCGTCACCGCGTAGTCGCGCGCGTGCCTGCGGGCTGCGGCGGCTTGCAACGGAATCCATTGCGCCAGGCGCTGGCGCAGCAGCGCGCGGCCGGCTGCACCGACGTCCTCGTTGCCGGAGCGCGCCGCTTCGTACAGCAGCCGATGGCATTCGATGAACTCGCGCGCCGAGTCGGCGTCCGCAAGGATCGATACCGCCGCATCGTCTTCCTCCCGTGCCGGTCGCACGATGTCGTCCACGGGATTCACGTAGCGCGCGACGGCGAAGCTGCAATACATGGCGTCTTCGCGCCAAGGCGCGCAGAGCGCCTGCACCGAGTGCCACACGTGCGGCCCGATGCGCAGCAGGGCGCCCGGCGGCACGAGCGTGATGCCGGCGATGGTTCGCACGCGCAGCTCCGTGTCCGACACCGAGAGCGTGAAGCCGCCGTGCCTGTGCGGCCGGATCTCGCGCTGCAGGAATCGGTTGGCGGTGAATTGAAGACCTGCCAGGTCCACATCGCGCCAGTAGGAGGAAGCAAGGAGTTCCATCGAAGGCCATGAATTTACTGCATGGGTCGATACGCACGTTAAGAATCTACAAGGCGATGCAGATGGCCTTTGGTAACTTGGCACTCGAAACGCGGCACTGCCGCACCCTCGAGCTGGGATGCATGAAGGCAAGAGAACTGTTTTCTTATTGCCGGGCGCTTCGAGGGTGTGGGCTGATGCTTATGGCGTATCAATCCGGCCCTTCAAATTCATTGGATTCCCAGCATGCTGCTGTCTTCATTGTTGCAACGCGCCGCCTCGCTGTCAGACGCGCAGGTCTTCGCATCGGCGCCGGCCTTGAACCACGGCGACTTGCACAGTGGCCCGCCGCCGCAGCTCTATTCGGAGGCTCAGCTGTCCCTGCCGGAAACGACGGGGCGCCATGGTGACGCGGCGGGCATCGTCGGCGACCTGCTCGGCGCCGGCAGCGTCGAGGCGCGCAGCCGCCTGGTGCGCGGCATGCTGCATGCGATCGGCTTCGAGTGGCTAGGCTACGGCACGGTCTCCTACCTGCGCGGGCAGGCGTGGCCCTTGAGTTTCTTCACGAGCTATGCGCACCAGGACTGGGTGCAGCGTTATTTTTTGCAGCGCCACTACGAGGTCGACACGCGGCACCAGGATGCGCCGGCTTCCAGCCTGCCGCTGCTGTGGGACGTGGGTCAGCTGGAGGCCTCGCTCGCGGGGCCGGATCCGACGGGACGGCGGCGCCGCTTTCTCGACGATTTCCGCGCCAGCGGAATCAGGAGCGGACTGTTCTTCCGCCTGGCTTCGCCCACGCAGGTGAACGAGCACACGGTGATCAGCCTCTTGTCCAGCGCGCCGAGCCGCGGTTGGATCACGGACAGCGTGGTCGGCCAGTCGCTGATGCTGAGCCTCAGCGTGCACGAATACCTGTCGCGCCACGCGCGCGTGCCGGCCGCGCCGGCGGCGGCGCGGGCCGAGATGTCGGGCATGTCCACCACGCAGCAATACATCCTGGAGCACCTGCTGCAGGGCCGCAGCGACAAGGAGATCGCCTACCGGCTGCACCTGTCGGCGCACACGGTGGACTATCACATGCGGCAGCTGCGGAGGCGCTTCGCTGCGCGCAACCGGGTTCAGTTGGTGAACGCCGCGACGCAGTCGCAGTACGGCGACAGCAACTTCGGCGCGATCCACCAGGCTTAGACGGCCACCGGACTGCGCTCGGCGAACTGCCCGTTCCAGTAGGGGTAGTAAGGGTAAGGTGGCGTGACGGCACTCGCTGCATCGAGCCGCGCGACCTGTTCGTCGGTCAATTGCCAGCCGAGCGCGCCGAGGTTCTGCCTGAGCTGAATCTCGTCGCGCGCGCCGATCAGCACGCTCGCGACGGTGGGTCGCTGCAGCAGCCAGTTGAGCGCGCTCTGCGGCAGGGTCTTGCCGGTTTCCTCGGCCACCTGGTCCATCGCGTCGACCACGCGGTACAGCCGCTCTTCCTCGACCGGCGGCGCGAAGCCGGCGGTCTCATGCAACCGGCTGCCCGCGGGCAGCGGCTGGCCGCGCCGGACCTTGCCGGTCAGGCGGCCCCA
This sequence comes from Variovorax paradoxus, assembly GCF_018614915.1. Taxonomy (GTDB): domain Bacteria; phylum Pseudomonadota; class Gammaproteobacteria; order Burkholderiales; family Burkholderiaceae_C; genus Variovorax; species Variovorax paradoxus_K. The sequence goes on from NZ_JAGGNU010000034.1 coordinate 83,095, forward strand.
GCCGAGCGGGCTCCAGACGATCGCGCCCACGCCCTGGTCGATGCCCAGCGGCATCAGCTCCCATTCGTAGTCGCGTCCTACCAGCGAGTAGTAAGTCTGGTTCGCGACATAGCGCGAAAGGCCCAGCCGGTCCGACGCGGCCAGCGACTTCATCAGCTGCCAGCCCGAGAAGTTGGAGACGCCGATCAAGCGGACCTTGCCAGCGCGCACCAGGTCGTCGAGCGTGCCGAGCACCTGCTCGACCGGCGTCATGGCGTCGAAGGCATGGAGCTGCAGCAGGTCGATGTAGTCGGTGCCCAGGCGCCTGAGCGCTGCCTCCGTGGCCGTGACCAGGTGATGGCGCGAGGAGCCGACATCGTTCGGCCCGTCGCCTGCGCGCAGCGAGAGCTTAGTCGAGAGGATCACCTTGTCGCGCCGGCCCTTTACCGCTCGCCCGAGGATCGATTCGGAGGCGCCGCTCGAATACACGTCGGCGGTGTCGAAGAGACTGACGCCGGCCTCGAGGCAGATGTCGACGATGCGGCGTGCGCCGTCGACGTCGGTGTTGCCCCAGGCGCTGAAGAGCGGGCCCTGGCCGCCGAAGGTGCCGGCGCCGAAGCCGAGGGCCGGCACCTTGAAGCCGGAGTTGCCGAGATAGCGGTGTTCCATGTGAGTCCTTTGATGTCGAAGAGTTTTCAGGTGCGCGCGGGTGCGCAGTCCAGCGGCGGCTCGCGCCGGTCGAGCGCACGGCTCCAGAGCGCGATCGCGAGGCCTGCCAGCGTGAGCAGCGCGGCGACCCAGCCGAGCGCGCCGAGCCCTGGGCCGCGTTCGATCACGGCGCCGCCGACCCAGGCGCCGAGCGCGTTGCCCAGGTTGAAGGCCGCGATGTTGAGGCTGGACGCCAGGTTCTGTCCGGCGCCGGCCGCCTTCTCGAGCACGCGCAGCTGCAGCGGCGCGACCGTGGCGAAGGAGGCGATGCCGAGCAGGCCGACGAAGAGCGCCGCCGTCACGCCCGAATGGAGCGCCGGCTGCATCACGGCCAGCACCACGGCGAGCGCCACCAGCGTGCCCAGCACGGCCGGCATCAGCGCGCGGTCGGCCAGCTTGCCGCCGAGGATGTTGCCCACCGCGAGGCCGCCGCCGAAGAGCAGCAGGATCGGCGACACCGCGCCCTCCGACAGACCGGTGATGCGGGTCAAGAGCGGCTGGATGTAGGTGAACACCGCGAACACGCCGGCAAAGCCGAGCACCGTCATCGCAAGCCCGAGCAGCACCTGGGGCCGGGCCAGCACCGCGAGCTCGTCGGCGAGCGAGGCGGGCGCCTGCTTGTCGCCGCTGCGGTCGCGCGGCACGAAGACCGCGAGCACCGCGAGCGCGAAGACACCGATCAGCGCCACGGCCCAGAAGGTCGAGCGCCAGCCGAAGTGCAGGCCCAGCCAGGCGCCGGCGGGTACGCCGAGCATGGTCGCCGCCGTGAGGCCGGTGAACATGATCGCGATCGCCGAGGCGCGCTTCTCGGGCGCGACCAGCCCGGTGGCGACGACCGAGCCAACGCCGAAGAAGGTGCCGTGCGCCAGCGAGGTGACGACGCGTGCGGCCATCAGCATCTCGTAGCTGGGTGCCAGCGCACAGGCGATGTTGCCGAGCGTGAAGATCGCCATCAGCGCGAGCAGCACGGTCTTGCGCGGCACCCGGCGGGTGGCGATGGTGAGCAGCGGCGCGCCGACCGCGACCCCGAGCGCATAGCCCGAGATCAACAGGCCGGCGGCCGCGATGGAGACATGAAGATCCGCCGAAACCTGCAGCAGCAGGCCCATGATGACGAATTCGGTGGTGCCTATTCCGAAGGCACCGGCGGTGAGGGCGAGGAGGGCGATGGGCATGATGCCCTGTACTGTGGAGGCGCCGCTCCGCGTTGACTAGGACCCCGGCCGGACAAGCATTGGTGAGTTCAAGTCAAGAATGACCGCGGCGACGATGACGATTCCCGATTGCCGGACTAGAATGTACAGTCCGTACAGAAGAGGTTCGCCATGCCACTACATACCATCGGGCTCGAACAGGGCCGCAATACGCTGCCGGAGCTCGCCTCGCGCGCGCACTCCGGGGAGCCGAGCCTGCTCACGCGACACGGCAAGCCCTACGCGGCAATCGTTTCGCCCGACGTGCTGATGAAGGGGCGACCGCGACCGCGTTTCCTCAATTTGCGCGGTACCGGCAAGGGACTCTGGGGAAAATCTCCTGCCAAAGCGATCGACCACATGCGCAACGAGTGGCATTGAGATGGCAGCTACGCCGGGGAAGAAGGCGGCACGCAAGCCGTCCGGACTTGGGAAGACTGGCTCGACTGCGGCCTTGCTATGGGGCGGCTTGCGAGGCGGCGATCTCGTGGTCGTCGATTCGGCTCCGCTGATCTATCTCCTCGACGATCACCCCGTCTTTGCGCCGATGTTCGAGGGCTTGTTCGAACTGCAGGCGCAAGGTCTGGTTCAGATCGCGATCTCAACCATTGCGATGGCTGAAGTGCTCGCTGGCCCATTCAGGCACGGGCAAGACGTGCTCGCCAAGCGGTACGAAAAAGCATTGGCCGGCTTCGACGTGGTGCCCGTTTCGCAGGAGATCGCCGTAACCGCCGCGCGCATTCGCGCCGGCACGGGGTTGCGGCTGCCCGATGCCTTGCAGGCTGCCACTGCGTTGGAGGTCGGGGCCGTCGCGCTGGTGACGCATGATCGGGATTTTTCGCGGCTGGCGGACCTCCGTGTCCTGCTCGGCGATACCGCCTAGAAAAAGTACACATCGCGATATGCCCCGCATCGAGGTGAACCGCTCCGGCGAGATGGAGGCCTTCGTCCAGGTGGTCGACCGCGGCAGCTTCTCGGCCGGCGCGCGCGTGCTGGGCATGACGCCCTCGGCCGTCAGCAAGCTGGTCGCGCGGCTGGAGGCGCGGCTGGCGACGCAGCTGGTGCACCGCTCCACGCGCAAGCTGCAGCTCACGCCCGAGGGCCAGAACTTCTATGAGCGCAGCGTGCGCGTGCTGGCCGACATGGACGAGGCCGAGCGCTGCGCCGCGGCCGGTGCGGCGCCGCGCGGGCGGGTGCGGATCAACGCGAGCATCTCCTTCGGCCACCGCCTGCTGATGCCGCTGGTGCCGCGCTTTCTCGAGCTGCATCCGCAGGTGACGCTGGACATCGCGCTGACCGACCGCGTGGTCGACTTGATGGACGAGCGCACCGACATCGCGATCCGCTGGGGCCCGCTGCCGTCTTCCGACCTGGTGGCGCGGCATCTCTTCGATACGGGGCAGGCCATCGTCGCCTCGCCCGCCTACCTGGAACGCTACGGCACGCCGCGCACGCCCGAGGAGCTGGAGGCGCACAACCGCATCGGCTCCAGCTACCGCCGCAGCGCGCCCGACTGGCCGCTCGCGGTCGACGGGCGCCCGGTCGATGTGCCGGTGGTCGGCTCGGTGCGCGCCGGCGACGGCGAGACCTTGCGCCGGCTGGTGCTGGAAGGCGTCGGGCTCGGCCGGCTGTCGCTCTACCATATCCAGCCCGACATCGAAGCGCGCCGCCTGGTGCCGGTGCTGGAGGAATTCAATCCGCGCGACATGACGCCGGTCCATGCGGTCTACCTCGGCAAGGCGGGGCGCCTGCCGACGCGCGTGCGTGCGCTGCTCGACTACCTGTCGGCCCGGCTCGCCGACAATAGTTGGTCACGACCATGAAGGAAGTTCCCGACACCATCGCCTGCGAGGGCTGCGACGCGGTGTACCGCCGCACGCCGCTGCGCCCGCGCGAGGTCTCGCACTGCGCGCGCTGCGGCACCGAGCTCGACCGCCATGCGGGCGACCAGGGCGCGCGCGTGCTGCCGCTCACGGTGGCGAGCCTGATCCTGTTCGCGATCGCCAACCTGTTCCCGATCGTCTCGATGGAGCTGCGGGGCCTCAGCAGCGAGACCACGCTGGCCGGCGCGGTGGTGGTGCTCAGCGCCGAAGGGATGTCGCCGGTGGCGCTGCTGGTGCTGACCACCACCATCCTTTTTCCCCTGCTGCAGCTGTGCATCCTGTTCTACCTGCTGGTGCCGATGGCGCGCGAGCGGCGGCCGGCCGGCTTCGGCGTGCTGGTCCGGATTCTGCAATCGCTCAGGCCATGGGGAATGATCGAGGTCTTCCTGCTCGGCGTGCTGGTGGCCATCGTCAAGCTCTCCAGCCTCGCGCAGGTGGTGGCCGGGCCGGCGCTGTGGGCCTTCATGGGCCTCACGGTGCTGCTGACGGCGGTGCTTTCCTTCAACCCGCGCACCTTCTGGGAAATGGCCTTCGAGCCGCGGCCCGGACAAAGGGCATGACGGCAACAACGCCGATCAGGACGGCGGCACAGCTCGGGCTGATGAGCTGCCACCACTGCGGCACGGTGTGGCGAGGCGCCGCGGAGGGCGAGCCCTGCGAGCGCTGCGGTACGCACCTGCACCGGCGCAAGCCCGACAGCATCCGCCGCACCTGGGCCTTGCTGATCGCGGCCTGCATGATGTACGTGCCGGCCAACCTGCTGCCGGTGATGATCACCAGCAGCCTGCTGGGCACGCAGTACGACACCATCCTGAGCGGCGTGATCTACTTCTGGGTTTCGGGCGCCTACGGACTGGCGGCGATCATCTTCATCGCCAGTTTCCTGGTGCCGCTGTTCAAGCTGACGGCGCTGATGCTGCTGGCCTGGATGGCCCAGCGGCACAGCCTGGTGGCGCAGCCGGAACGCGCGCGGCTCTACCGCATCCTCGAGGTGATCGGCCGCTGGTCGATGCTCGACGTCTTCGTGGTGTCGCTCCTGGCCGGGCTGGTGCGCATCCAGGGCTTCGCCGAGATCACGGCGGGAGTGGGCATCGCGGCCTTCGGTGCGGTGGTGGTGCTGACGATGCTGGCCTCGCTGAGCTTCGATCCGCGGCTCAGCTGGGACAGCGAGGACATCATGGAAGACGCAACACCCGCACCGAAGGTATTTCAATGAGCGACAACGACGAAACGCCCCGACTGGCCGAACCGGTCGTCGTCAAGCGGCGCAACTGGCTGCCTTCGCTGATCTGGCTGATCCCCATCGTGGCGGCGCTGGTCGGCGTGGCGCTGGTCGCGCGCATCCTGATCGACCGCGGGCCCGAAGTGGTGCTCAGCTTCAAGACCGCCGAAGGGTTGGAAGCGGGCAAGACCGCGGTCAAGTACAAGGACGTGCAGATCGGCACGGTACAGGCCATCCAGCTGGCCAAGGACCGCTCGCACGTGCGCGTGCGGGTGCAGCTCACGAAGGAGGCCAAGAGCTTCACCGCCCAGGACACGCGCTTCTGGGTGGTGCGGCCGCGGCTCGACACCTCGGGCATCTCGGGCCTCGGCACCTTGCTGTCGGGTGCCTACATCGGTGCCGACGCCGGCAGCTCGGAGGAAACGGCGAGCGAGTTCACCGGCCTCGAGCTGCCGCCGATCGTCACGCGCGATGCATCGGGCAAGCAGTTCCTGCTGCGCGCGCGCGACGTGGGCTCGCTCGACATCGGCTCGCCGGTGTACTTCAGGCGCATCAAGGTGGGCCAGCTGGCGGCCTACGAACTCGATGTCGACGGCCGCGGCGTCACGCTGCGCGTTTTCGTGAATGCGCCGTACGACAGGCTGGTCGGCGTCAACACGCGCTTCTGGCATGCGAGCGGCCTCGACGTGCAACTGAGCGCGAACGGCGTGAAGCTGCGCACCCAGTCGCTGGCGACGGTGCTCCTGGGCGGCATCGCCTTCCAGGCGCCCGACGATGCGGGGGGTCCGGTGGCGCAGGAGAACACCGCCTTCACCTTGGCCGATGACGAGATCGCGGCGATGAAGCAGCCGGACGGCCCGTCCCAGACCTTGCTTCTGTATTTCAACCAGACGCTGCGCGGCCTCTCGCCTGGCGCGGTGGTCGATTTCCGCGGCGTGGAAATCGGCGAGGTCAAGTCGATCGGCGTCGAATTCGATCGCCAGGAGCGCGAGTTCAAGATGCCGGTGCTGATCCAGGTGTACCCCGATCGCCTGCGCCGCAGTGTGGCCGGCGAGGCGCGCGAATCGCGTTTCGACCAGACGGAGCGCCTGCGCTTCCTGATCGGCAAGGGCCTGCGCGCACAGCTGCGCACGGGCAATCTGCTCACGGGGCAGGTGTACGTGGCGCTCGACTTCTTTCCGAAGGCGCCGCCGGTGAAGCTCGACACCGAGCGCAACCCGGTCGAGATGCCGACGGTACCCAACAGCCTGGACGAGATCCAGGCGCAGGTCGGCGAGATCGCGAGCAAGCTCAGCAAGGTGCCGTTCGACCAGATAAGCACCGACCTGCGCAAGTCGCTCGCCACGCTCAACAAGACACTCGTCAGCGCAGAGCAGCTCGCAGCCCGGCTGAACAACGACGTCGCACCCGAGATGACGGCCGCGATGAAGGACGTGCGCAAGACGCTGGGCGCCGCCGACAAGACGCTGGCCGACGATTCGCCGGTGCAGCAGGACCTGCGCCAGACCTTGCAGGAACTCACGCGCGCGGCCGGCTCGCTGCGCGTCCTCACCGACTACCTCGAGCGCCATCCCGAATCGCTGATCCGCGGCAAGCCGGAGGACAAGAAGAAATGACAGCAACGAACATCCGAACGGTCGCCCTGGTCGCCGCCGTGCTGCTGGCCGGCTGCGCGAGCACGGCGCCGCAGTACTACAGCCTGGCCGATGCGACGGCGGTGCCCCTTGCGGCAGGGCCCGGCGCCGCGGCGCTCGCCATCGAGCTGGCACCGGTGGCCATGCCCGAGCGCTTCGCGCGGCCGCAGCTGGTGGTGCGGCAGAAGGGCGCCGGCGAGGGGCCGCAGGTCGACATCCTGGAAGAGCACCGCTGGTCTTCCTCCTTCGACAACGAGTTGCGCGATGCACTGAGCAGCGGCATCGCCGGCCGGCTCGGCGCCGTCGACGCCACGCGCAGCGGGCGGCTGCGCGGGCAGCCGGTGGTGCGGATCGCGGTGCAGCTGCGGCAGTTCGATGCGGTCCAGGGCAGCCGTGTGGATGCCGGCTTCAGCTGGACGCTCCGCCCGGCCGACGAGCGCCCGCCGGCCGCCTGCCAGCTCTCGATCAGCGAACCGGTCGAGGGCGGCGGCATCGACGCGCTGGCGCGCGGCGCGCAACGCGCCACGTCGAAGCTGGCCGACGCCATCGCGCGCAGCGTGACGGCGAACGCTTGCCCAGGCTGAGATGGACGACGCCGGCTTCGCGCTCTTCGACACCGCCATCGGCACCTGCGGCATCGCCTGGGGGCCGCGCGGGATCGTCGGCGTGCAGTTGCCCGAGGCCGGGGAGGGCGCCACGCGCGCACGCATGCTGCGGCGCTTCCCGCAGTTGAACGAGACCGAGCCGCCGCCCGAAGTGCATGGAGCGACGGCGTCGATCCGCGCCCTGATGGAAGGCGAGCCGCTGGACCTGGCGGAGATCGTTCTCGACTACGAGGGCGTCTCCGATTTCCACCGCCGCGTCTATGAGACCGCAAGGCGCATCGTGCCGGGCGCGACGCGCAGCTACGGCGAGATCGCGGCCGAGCTCGGCGACAAGGGCCTGGCGCGCGCCGTCGGCCAGGCGCTCGGCCACAACCCCTTCGCGCCGGTGGTGCCCTGCCATCGCGTGCTCGCCGCCGGCGGCAGGCCGGGCGGCTTCTCGGCGCACGGCGGCGCCGCGGCCAAGCTCAGGATGCTGGCGATCGAGGGCGCGCGGCCGCCCAGCGATACCGAGCCCTTGTTCTGAGGCAACGGCACCCGCCCTAGCACAGGGCGCCACGCTGCGCACGCCAGGGTCCATTGGCCACCTTGGCGACAATTGCCCGATGACTTCCTCGCGTTTCTTCAGGATCGCGCTCGTGCTCAGCTGGTTCATGCTGGGCGGACGGCAACAGGCGTCGTATGCGGCTCGCTGAGCCGATGAGCGGCACGCCAGCATCCGTCCTGGACGGCCTGCCGCAGCCGCAGCGCTGGCGCGCGATGCTGGTGATCCTCCTCGGCATCACGGTCGCGGTGCTCGACGGCACCATCGTCAACCTCGCGCTGCCCGGGATCGCGCGCGAGCTCCACGCCGATGCATCGCATGCGATCTGGGTCGTCAACGCCTACCAGATCGCCACGCTGGTGATGCTGCTGCCGCTGGCTTCGCTCGGCGACCGCGTCGGCTACCGACGCGTCTACCTGGTGGGCATGGCGCTGTTCGCCATCTCCTCGCTCGGCGCGATGATGGCCGATTCGCTCGCGACGCTGATCGCCGCGCGCGCGGTGCAGGGGCTGGGTGCCGCCGGCATCATGAGCGTCAATGCGGCGCTGGTGCGGCTGATCTATCCGAGGGAGCAGCTCGGCCGCGGCATGGCGATCAACTCGATGGTGGTGGCGACCGCGTCGGTGGCGGGGCCTTCGGTGGCGGCCGCGATCCTGTCGGTGGCCTCGTGGCCCTGGCTGTTCGCGCTCAATGTGCCGCTGGGTGCGCTGGTGCTGGCGCTGGGCCACTATGCGCTGCCTGCCAACCGCGCCGCCGCCGCGGCCGGCGCGCGCTTCTCGGTCGTCGACGTGGCGCTCAACGTGCTGATGTTCTCGCTGATCTTCGTCGGCGCCGACCGGCTCGGCGTGCGCAGCAGCGATGCAGGGCAGGGCGCGCAGCCGGTGGCCTGGGCGCTGCTGCTGGCGGGCGTGGCGGTGGGCTTCGTCTACCTGCGGCGCCAGGGCGGGCTGGCCGTGCCGCTGTTCCCGGTCGACCTGCTGCGCATCCCGGTGTTCGCGCTGTCGATGGGCACTTCGGTCGCGGCCTTCTGTGCCCAGATGCTGTCTTTCATCGCGCTGCCTTTTCTGCTGCTCGACACCTACGGGCGCTCGCATGTGCAGGCCGGCCTGCTGATCACCGCCTGGCCGCTGGCGATCGTGGTGGTGGCGCCGATCGCGGGCCGGCTGATCGGTCGCTATCCTGACGGCCTGCTCGGCAGTATCGGCCTGGGCCTGCTCGCCTTCGGCCTGACGATGCTCGCGGCGCTGCCCGCACAGCCGAGCAATGCCGACATCGTCTGGCGCATGGCGCTGTGCGGCCTGGGCTTCGGGCTGTTCCAGTCGCCCAACAACCACACCATCGTGACCTCGCCGCCCGCGCACCGCAGCGGCGCGGCCAGCGGCATGCTGGGCACGGCGCGCCTCACGGGCCAGACGCTGGGCGCCGTGCTGCTGGCCGCCATCTTCAGCTTGTGGAGCCCGCACGACGGCAAGGGCCAGGTGATCGCGCTGGGGCTGGCCGCCTGCTGCGCGGCGGTGGCGGCGGTGTGCAGCGCGCTGCGCACGCGCTAGGAATAGGCTCCCCCCAGGTTGGCTCACTTCGTGTAGCCGCCCAACGTGCCGCGGCCGGAGGCCTTGGCCCTTCAGGCCGTCCAAGCCTGCGCAGGCAGGCTTGGAGCCGTCGGCCTTCAGCCCTCACCGGGGGCAACACCGGCGGCCCGGCGAAGCCGGTTCCGCGGTGTTCCTGGAATGATCGGCGTACGGCGCTTCTGTTATCGGCGTTTCGCATCTATCCTGAATGTTCTGTCTGTCGATCGAGCATCAACCGCGGGCGAACCACATGAGCGAGAAATACGATTCCATCATCATCGGGACCGGGCAGTCCGGGCCTTCGCTGGCCGTTCGCCTGGCGCAGGCCGGGCGCAAGACCGCGATCGTCGAGCGCAAGCTGTTCGGCGGCACCTGCGTCAACACCGGCTGCATCCCCACCAAGACCTTGGTCGCGAGCGCACGGGTCGCCTACCTGGCGCGCCGGGCTGCCGACTTCGGCGTGATGGTCGATGGCGTGCGCGTCGACATGGCGCGCGTGAAGGCGCGCAAGGACGCCGTGGTGCGAGCCTCCACCGAAGGGGTCGAGAAGTGGCTCAAGGGAACACCGATGCTCACCGTCTATGAAGGGCACGCGCGCTTCGAAGGCCCGCACGCGGTCCGGGTCGGCGACACGCTGCTCGAGGCCGGCGAGATCTTCATCGACGTCGGCACACGGGCGCATGTTCCGGCGCTTCCCGGCCTGGACGGGGTCGAGCACCTCACGAACGGCACCATGCTGGAACTCGACACCCTGCCCGAGCACCTGGTCGTGGTCGGCGGCAGCTACATCGGCCTGGAGTTCGCCCAGATGTACCGGCGCTTCGGCGCCCGCGTCACCGTCATCGAGATGGGTCCGCGGCTGATCGCGCGCGAGGACGAGGAGGTGTCGGCGGCGATCCTGGAGATCCTCGAAGACGAGGGCATCGAGGTCAGGCTCAACGCCAAGTGCATCACGCTGGCACGGCGCGGGAGCAGCGTCGGCGTCGGACTCGACTGCGAGGACGAGCCGCGCGGGATCGAGGGCTCGCACCTGCTGCTCGCGGTTGGCCGCACGCCCAACACCGACGACCTCGGCCTCGAGAAGGCGGGCGTGAAGACGGACGCGCGCGGCTACATCACGGTCGACGAGGCGCTGCGCACCAACGTCCCCGGCATCTGGGCGCTCGGGGACGTCAACGGCCGCGGCGCCTTCACCCACACTTCCTACAACGACTACGAGATCGTGGCGGCCAACCTGCTCGACAACGGCCAGCGCCGCGTCTCCGACCGCGTGCCCGCCTATGCGCTGTACATCGATCCGCCCCTGGGCCGGGCCGGTATGAGCGAGCGCGACGTCCGGCAGGACGGACGCCGCGCGCTCGTCGCCAGGCTGCCGATGAGCCGCGTCGGCCGCGCCAAGGAGCGCAGCGAGACACAGGGCTTCATGAAGATTCTGGTGGACGCCTCGAGCCGCAAGATCCTCGGCGCCGCGATCCTCGGCATCGAGGGCGACGAAGTCATCCATTCGATCCTCGACGTGATGGTCGCCGACGCGCCGTACACGGTGCTCGAACGGGCGATGCACATCCATCCGACGGTCTCGGAATTCATTCCGACGCTGCTGGGCAAGCTGGAGCCATTGGGAGAGACCGCCCCATGACCCAGATCGGCAAGCCGCCGGGCGACGACACGCTGATCCGGCACGGCTGCGATGCGGTGCCGTGCCCGAAGACCTCCAAGCCCTGGGTGCTGGCCGCGGCGATCATCGGATCGAGCATGGCCTTCATCGATGGCACGGTGGTCAATGTGGCACTGCCCGCGATCCAGAAAGACCTGCAGGCGACGGCCTTCCAGGCGCAATGGGTGGTGGAGTCCTATGCACTCTTCCTGGCCGCGTTGCTGCTGGTCGGCGGCGCGCTCGGCGACCGCTTCGGGCGGCGGCGCATCTTTGCGCTCGGCGTCGTGATCTTCGCGCTGGCCTCGGTGGGCTGCGCGCTCGCGGGCAGCGTGCAGCAGCTCATCCTCGCGCGCGCCGTGCAGGGGATCGGCGGCGCCTTGCTGGTGCCCGGGAGCTTGGCGCTCATCAGCGCCTCCTTTGCCGAGAAGGAGCGCGGGCGCGCGATCGGCACCTGGTCGGGCTTCAGCGGCATCACGGCCGCCGTCGGGCCCGTGGCCGGCGGATTCCTGGTCGATCACTACTCCTGGATCTGGGCCTTCCTGGTCAACGTGCCGATGGCCGTCGCGGTGCTGCTGATCGTGTGGCGCCACGTGCCGGAAAGCCGCGGCAGCGCGGCCGAGGGCGGGCTGGACCTCTGGGGCGCGGCGCTCGCCACCGTCGCGCTCGGCGGCATCGTCTACGCCTTCATCGAGGCGCCCACGCAGCGCTGGAGCTCGCCCGCCGTGCTGGCGGCACTGGCGGCGGGCATCGCGGCCAGCGCCGCCTTCGTGGTGGTCGAAGGTCGCTCCCGGTCGCCGATGCTGCCGCTTTCGCTCCTGCGCATCGGAAATTTCGGCGGCGCCAACCTGCTCACGCTGCTGCTCTATGCGGCGCTGGGCGGCGGCCTCTATTTCTTTCCGCTCAACCTGATCCAGGTGCAGGGCTACTCGGCGACCGCCGCCGGTGCCGCGCTGCTGCCCTTCATCGCGATCATGTTCGTGCTCTCCGGCTGGGCCGGGCAACTGGTGGACCGCTTCGGCCCCCGGCTGCCGCTGGTGGCGGGCCCGGCCATCGCAGCCGCAGGATTCGCACTGTTCGCGGTGCCTGGTGTCGGCGCCAACTACTGGACCGCCTTTCTCCCGGCGGTGGTGGTGCTCGGCTTCGGCATGACGATCACAGTGGCGCCGCTCACGACCACGGTCATGAACGCGGTGGGCCCGGATGCGGCAGGCATTGCCTCGGGCGTCAACAACGCGGTGTCGCGCGCCGCCTCCGTGCTCGCGATCGCGGTCTTCGGCGTGGTGATGGCCTGGGCCTTCGATGCGATGCTGGCGGACGGCCTGCGCGAGGCGGGCGCTTCGGCCGAGACCCGGGCCTTCCTCGAAGGCCAGCGCAGCAAGCTTGCGGGCGCGGAGATGCCGCCCGGCATCGACGCAGCCGCTGCGATCGCGCTCAAGCAGGCCGTAGCCGAATCCTTCGTGGCCGGATTCCGATGGGTCATGCTGCTCAGCGCCGGCCTGGCGGTGTTGAGCGCGTTGAGCGCATGGATGATGATCGAGAAAATGCAGGGTCGAAGCGCCGCCGGATGATCAGCGGGTGCGCCTGCGGCCTTGCTTGCGCAGCGCGGAAGGAGGCAGGGCCTCGCGGCTGTTCCAGTTGGCGCGGAATGCCTGCACGCTGCCGAAGCCGCAACGCTCTACCAGGCGGTCCAGCGTCATCGTGGTGTCGGTCAGCAGCCGACGCGCAAGATCCAGGCGCAGCTCGATCTGATAGCGCTTGATCGTGATTCCGGTCTCGGCGACGAAGAGGCGGGCCAACTGCCTGGCGCTCGTGTCGAAGCGCTTCGCAAGCGCGTTCATCGTGATGCTGCGGGCGAGATTCCTGGCAACGAGATCCTGCACCGCATGGACGAACTGGTTGCCATGCGATCGGTAGCGCAAGGGCGCGCTGAGCTCCGGGTCGCTGCCGAAGCGGCGGAGGTGAACCACGTTCTCCCGCGCGACCTGGATCGCGGCATCCGCGCCGTACGCTTGGGCAATCAGGTGCAAGGCCAGGTCGATGCCGGAAGCGACGCCGGCAGAGGTCCAGACCATCTCGTCGCGAACCAGCACGCGATTGCCGACCACATGCGCTTGCGGAAACTGCCGGCCGAGTTGTCGAACGAAGCGGTGATGCGTCGTGCAGACCCGCCCGTCCAGCAGGCCGGATTGCGCGATCAGAAAGGTGCCGGTGCACACACCGCAGACCTGCAGCCCGGTCTTCGCATCGGCCGCGCTCTTTCTCAGCCAGTCCGCGGCTTCGTGCCATGCGGGGGATTGCATCAACTCGTCGTCGAGCTTGCTTCCGATCACGAAGAGAACGTCTCCCTCCTCGAGTCGCGTCGGGAGCGGACGGATCTCCCGCAGCGCGACTTCCTGAAAGGTGAGTATGTTCGCTTGCGGACTGATGCACTCGACCACGACCGGCGCGATCTCAAGCTCCTTGAGGGTTGCGACGATCTGTAGCGGGCCGGCGAGATCGAGGAGATGCGCGTGAGGAAGGACAAGGAAGTAGGCGCGCTTCAACGTCGGCAGCACGCCGATGTCGTATGCCAAGGTACTCGTTCTTCTGCTGGCGCCCTTCTTGCCGGCCATGCCGACTCCCTGTTGTGCTGGACGAGTATAGGGACGGGAAAAGCCGGGAACGATGCTTTGGCCGCGTATTTGCTTTTCTCCTCCTTTTTCTTGCTCGAAACGTGGAAGGCGAACCACTAGATTCGTCGCATGCCCCACATCGAAAGCTCCTACTCCATCGTCGCCACGACGCCGCCCATCGTGACCGCACAATGGATCACGCAGTTCGACGAAGACACCTGCGACGACATCATTTCATTGATCGACATGGCGGTGCGCGATGGCGGCACGCTCGGCTATTCGAATCCGCTCGATCCGGAGGAGGCCGAGGGCTTTCTCGCGAATCTCGAGCGCCGTGTCGTTGCCGGGGAAGCTCATGTGTTGCTGGGCCGGGCGGAGGGCGTGGCCGTGATGATGGCCGTGCTTTCGCTGAACGGCATGCACAACTGCTGCCATCGGGCCGAGATCAGCAAGGGCGTCGTGCACCCCGCATTCCGCGGCCGCCGCCTGGTCGAGCTCGCGCTCAAGAAGCTCGTGGAGCGGGCCGAGCTGTTCGGCGTCGAGCAGCTGGTCCTCGATGTTCGCGAGCACAGCCGAGCCCATGCGCTCTGGACGCGGTTCGGCTTTGTCACCTACGGCGTGCTCGACGACTACGCCCGTACGGGCGGGCAGCGCTTCCGTGGCCATTTCATGATGCAGACCACCGCCTCCCTCCGCTCGCGCCTCTCCATGAAGTGGTAGCGACGATTCATCAACAGAAGAGAAAATCAATGCTTGAAAAGAAGGCCTTCAAGGAGACGCTGGACACAGTGCTCCGCGGCCACCTGACGCTGTCACACCCCATCTTCCTCGAGCTGCTCGACCCGAAGCGAGCGAACATCGAGCTGATGCGCAAGGTCGCTCTCCAGGGCTATCAACTGACGAAGAACTTCCTCGGCTACATCGAGCATCTGCACTTCCATTGCCCGCTTCCGAAGTTCAAGCGCGCGCTGCTGATCAATATGTACGAAGAAGAGACAGGGCGCCTGTCCGGCACGGCGAACCACGTGGTGCTGATGCAGAACTTCATTGCCGCACTGGGCATCTCCGATGCAGAGCGTGATGCGGCCGAGCCCTTGATGGCCACGCGCGCACTCGTCGACTATCGCTGGGCGGCGGTGAAGGACCCCATGGCTTATCACGTGGGCGCCGCCGCGGTGATGATCGCCAGCGAGGGGCAGAACCTCGAAACGAAGGCGGGCGAGGCGCGGCACGAGCTCCTGGCCAAGGCGTACGGGCTTGACTCCTTCGATCTGCAGTTCTTCTCGGTGCACCAACAGGAGGACATCGGGCACGTCGAGCAGGGACTGAACCTGGTGACGGAACTGTGCGTCACCAGCGTCATGCAGAACGAGGCGCTCGACGCGGTCGATCGGACCTGCGAGCTCTTCCACGCGATGTACGAGAACATGTATCGCGCTTTCTGCCTCGAGGCGACTGCCTGAACATGCAAACGCCGATTCAACGCGAAATGACCTACAAGCTGGTGGCGCTCGGCTTTCTGGTCATGTTCCTGTCGACCAGCATCAAGAGCATCTATCAGGTCTACTTCAGCAGCATCTCCGACCAGTTCGGCGGCCGCCGGGCCGATTTCGCCTGGTCAGGTGCGCTCTTCATGCTCGTCACCGGCCTGATGTCGCCAGTGACCGGCGCCTTGAGCGACCGCATCGGACCGCTTCGCACGCTGCTTGTCGGTGCCCTGGTCGGTGGTGCGGCCCTGATCGGGGTCTGCTCGGCACCGCGATCGCTGCTGGTGTTCGTGCTTGCCTACGGCATCGGTGCCGCCTTCGCGATGGCAGCGATGACCTACGTCCCCCTGGGAGTGCTGGTCGACCGGCTGTTCGAACAGAAGAAGAAGGGATTCGCCTACGCCGTGGTGACGAACGGCACGGCCGTCGGCTTCATCGTGCTGTCGCCGTTCTGGATCTGGGTTCAGCCCCATGTGGACTGGACTACCGCCTTCCTGGTGACGGGTCTGGTCCTTGCCGGGCCGCTCGCCGTCCTGGTCTGGTGGGCCTCCAGGGCCGCAGCCGAGGTCGGCCTCGCGCAGCCGGCGCATCCGCGAGGTGCGAGGGCCGATGTCGCGCGAGAGCTCATCTTCGATCCGGGCTTCCATGTGCTGGCCCTGGGCTTCTTCGGCTGCGGCGCCACGATGGCATTTATCGATGTCCATCTCGTGCCCTTCTGGCAGGACGCGGGCACGCCGCGCGTACAAATGGGACTGAGCATCAGCCTGCTCGGCGTGCTCGAGCTTGCGAGCGGCCTTGCCACCGGCTGGCTGGCAATGCGCTACGACAAGCGTGCACTGCTTGGATTCTTCTACGCGCTGCGTTCGCTGGCCATGCTGATGCTGCTGGTTTCCGTGCCGGGCGTCGGCACCCTGGGTTTTGCCGCCGTGTTCGGAGCCAGCTACCTCGGTACCGTCGTTCTGACCTCGATGTTCTGCTTCGAGCGCTATGGCAGCGAGATCAAGGGACAGGTCTTCGGAGTCCTGTTCTTCGTCCATCAGCTCGGCGCGTTTGCGTCGGTGCAGCTGGGTGCCTGGTGCTACGACAGAACCGGCAGTTATCAACCTGCCGTCATGGCGCTTGCAGCCTTGACCGTGGCCGCAGCCGTCGCCAGTTGGGTCGGCCTGAAGACACCCTTGCGCCACCGGCAGGGCGCGCATGCGCAGGCCCAGCTGCCGCAGCAGGCAGGCGCCAGCAGCGAATGAGAATGCACCGTCGCAATGCGACCTCCGCCGTGCGCGTGGGTCAGTATCAGGATCTGTCCGATGCGCACGGCGAGCCGATCGCGATGACGGCGGCCTACGTGTTCACCTCCGCCGCCGATGCGGCAGCCAGGTTCAGCGGCGCCGCGCCCGGAAACGTGTATTCGCGGTTCACCAATCCGACGGTTCGCGCATTCGAGCAGCGGCTTGCAGCAATGGAGGGCGCGGAAGACTGCGTCGCCTTTGCCTCCGGGATGGCTGCCATCGCGGCGATCGCCCACGCGCGGCTGGAGGCCGGCTGCAATCTTGTCTGTTCGCGCGATGTGTTCGGCACCACGCTCTCCGCCTTCCGCAGCTACTTCGGCAAGCTCGGCATCGATGTGCGGGTCGTCGGCCTCACGCGGCTCGACGAGTGGCGAACATCGATCGACGAACGAACGCGCCTGGTGTTCCTCGAAACGCCATCCAACCCGGTGCAACACGTCGCGGATATCGGCGTCGTCGCATCCATCGCTCACGCAGCAGGCGCCTTGCTCGTGGTCGACAACACGATGCTGACGCCGGTGTTTCAGAAGCCGCTGCGCTTCGGCGCGGACCTCGTTGTGCATTCGGCGGGCAAATACATCGACGGGCAGGGACGAACCATCGGCGGCGCGGTCCTGGGTGCCGAACTGCTGATGGACGAACTGCGTCACGTCCGGCGCTCGCTCGGCTCCAGTCTGGGCGTCATGAATGCCTGGCTGCTGCTCAAGGGCATCGAAACGCTCGAGCTGCGGGTTGAAGCGGCCAACCGGAGCGCCGGTGAGCTGGCGTCGTGGGCCACCACGCAAGCGAAGCTGGGTCGGGTTCATTACACGGGCTTGCCCGATCACCCTCAACGCTCACTCGTGTGCAGGCAGCAGTCAGGCTTCGGCGGCGTGCTGAGTTTCGAGGTGGGGCGCAGCCGCGAGGATGCCTGGCGATGGATCGACGCGCTCGAGCTGGTTTCGATCGCGACCAGCATCGGTGATACGCGAAGCATGGTGACGCATCCGGCCACCACCACCCATTGCAGGCTCTCCATCGAAGAGCGCCGTCTTGCCGGCATCAGCCATCGGCTGGTGCGCCTGTCCGTGGGCCTGGAGCATGTGGACGACCTGCTCGCCGATCTCGAGCACGCACTGGCCACGCTGCCCGCGTTCGATGCGAAGGCGCAAGCCTTCGAACCCGATCTTCTGCCGGACACGCCGTGGCGCTCGTCCTGAAGCTGCTGTTCGCCGGCTGCGTCCTGGCGCCGTTGCTGGCCGGTGCCCGGAACTCTGCGCGTGCCGTCGGAGCGGGCGCCTTGTGTGCATCGATTCTGTTCGCCGTATTGATCGGCGTGGGCGTCGATCCGCTTGCCTTGGGGTTCTCCAAGGTTGACGATGCGATGGTCGGCATTGCGTGCGGCGTTGGCCTACGCCCTTCGCGTTAGCGCGCTTGGCCGATAGCCAAGGGTGCAGACGGCCTCCACACTGCGCCCTCGAAGCTGCTTCAGCCAGCCACCCGTCGACCTAGGAGGAATGGCAATGATCCACAGTTGCTGGGATGCCGTGAAGTTGCTGCCGCTCGTTGCCTGCATGCTTCTGGCGGCATGCTCCGATGCGCCGCAGCCGGGCAAGGTGCTCGACGAGGCGAGGCAAGCCGGCCGCGACGCGGCATCGTTTCCGCATGCGTCCGAACCCTATTTCCGCGACATGGACGGCGGCGTCGCGCTCACGCCCGAAGAGGAGAAGGGCCGCAACATGTGGCTGGTCTGGAGCGGCGGCAACGACCGCTTCTGGACCCAGATGACCGACTACACCTTCGGCGCCTTCGACCTGCTGAAGGTGGTCAGCACCCATCCAAGCCTCGGCTATTCGCGTGCCAGCCGCTGGGAGTATTTCGGCCTGGTGAACGAGCCCTGTTTCGAACCCGCGGCCGGCCCCGACAAGAATCGTCGCGGCCTGTGGCTCGACGTGCGCAGCAAAAACTGCGCACCCGACCCTTTCGAGAACGAGAGCAAGTACCCGGGCGTCGCGATCGGCTCGCGCGGCAAGCCGCTGGGCGACGGCAGCACCCAGCCGGTGGGCTCCTTCTACGGCTGGGGCACCGGGATCGCCGGCCTGCGCCTCTTTCCCAACCCTGCGTTCGACGAGAAGGCGGCCAAGGCCTGGGATGCCGAGAAGTACTACACCGACCCCGCCTATTACAACCGCAAGGACCTGGTGCGGCCTTACCGCGTCGGCATGTCCTGCGGCTTCTGCCACATCGGGCCCAGCCCGGTGAAGCCGCCGGCCGATCCGAACAACCCGAAGTTCGAGAACCTCAGTTCCTCCGTCGGCGCGCAGTACATGTGGGTGGACCGGCTCTTCATCTACAACGCCAACAAGCCCGAGGGCCGCACGAACTACATGTACCAGCTCGCCCACACCTACCGGCAGGGCACCATGGACACCTCGCTGGTGTCCACCGACAGCATCAACAACCCGCGCAGCATGAACGCGGTCTACGACTTCGTCGCCCGCATGGAGATGGCCAAGCGCATCGGGCAGGAAAAGATCGATGGCGGCGAGCTCGACAACAAGCAGTTCAACGACTTCGTGAAGAGCGGCCCGCTGACCGAGTTCTTCAACAAGCCGGACGGCACGGTCCGCACGCCGCATGTGCTGAAGGACGGCGCCGATTCGGTCGGCCTGCTGGGCGCGCTCAACCGGGTCCATCTCAACATCGGCCTGTTCAGCGAAGAGTGGCTGCTGCACTTCAACCCCGTGGTCGGCGGCAAGACGATCAGCCCGATCCCGATCGCCAGCGCGCAGAAGAACTCGAGCTACTGGCAGGCCACGGAAGCGGGCACGCCCAACACGGCGCTGTTCTTCCTGAAGGCGGCCCAGCCCGACCGGCTGAAGGACGCGCCCGGCGGCAGCGCCCACCTGGCCGCCGGCGCCGCCACGCTGGAGCGCGGAAGGATCGCCTTCGCCGACACCTGCGCGCGCTGCCATTCGAGCAAGGCGCCGGCGCCGCCGCCCGCGCTCGAACTCACGGCCGCCAAGTGCGCCGGTCCGGGCTACGTGGACTGCTTCAAGCGCTACTGGGGCTGGACCCAGACCGACGACTACAAGGCGCAGATGCGCAAGATCGTGCAGGCGCCCGATTTTCTGCAGGGCAACTATCTGTCCACCGAAGTCCGCATTCCGGCGACCCTGCTGCGCACCAACATCTGCAGCCCGCTCGCGACCAACGCGATCAAGGGCAACATCTGGGACAACTTCTCTTCCCAGACCTACAAGAGCCTGCCCTCGGTCGGCACCGTCACGCTGCGCGATCCCTTCACCGGAGAGGCGCGGCCCTACGCCATGCCGGGCGGCGGGCGCGGCTACACGCGCGTGCCTTCGCTGATCAGCATCTGGTCGACCGCGCCTTTCCTGCTGAACAACACGGTTGGTCCCTTCGAATCCAGTCCTTCGGTCGAGGCGCGTTTGAAGTCCTTCGATGCCTCCATCGAACAGATGCTGTGGCCCGAGAAGCGCGATCGCGATGCCGAGATCGGCGACAAGGTCGGCGGCTTCATCGACCGCACCACCGAGCGCAGCACGGTGACCGTGCCGATCGGCTTCGCGCCCGAGGCGATGCAGCCGCTGCAGGGCCGGCTGCATCGCTGGTTCCCGTGGCTGATCGAGCAGGATGGCGACATCGTGCTCGGGCCGATTCCCAAGGGCGTTCCGGTGGCGCTCCTGGCCAACCTCAAGCTCCGCGCGGAGGCCGACGGCCTCGGCGACAAGGCCTCGCATGTGCGCGATGTGGGCGAGCTGCTGATCAAGCTCAAGGCCGCACTCAAGAGCGCGCCCGCCGGTGCGTCCGACCTGCAACTGCGCGAACACTTCGCCCAGCTCCGCGCGCCGATGATGGAGCTGAGCAAGTGCCCCGACTTCGTGGTCAATCGCGGCCACTACTTCGGCACCGCGCAGTTCAACCGGCAAGAGGACCTGAGCGATGACGAAAAGGCCTTCGGCCGCGAGCCGGAACTCGGCGACGACGACAAGCGCGCGTTGATCGCCTTCCTCAAGACCTTCTGAACGCCACCCGTGGCCATGCCCGATGCCGAAACGCCTGTCTGGGACTACGTGATCGTCGGCTCGGGCGCGGGCGGCGGCACTCTCGCGGCCCGCCTGGTCGAAGCCGGCATGCGCGTTTGCGTGCTCGAGGCCGGTGGCGATCCGCGCGTCGCTGGCGAACGCCTGCCCGAGGACTACGACGTGCCGGCCTTTCATGCCTTCGCCTGCGAGAACGCGGCGATGAGCTGGAACTTTCGCGTTCGCCATTACGCCGACGAAGGCCGGCAGGCCAGGGACTGGAAATACCAGACCGGGCAGGGCGTGCTCTACCCGCGCGCGGCGGCGCTGGGCGGCTGCACCTCGCACAACGCGATGATCTTCATGCTGCCGCACGATGGCGACTGGAACCACATCGCGCAGCTCACGGGCGACCGTTCGTGGCGC
The DNA here is from genome assembly GCF_018614915.1 of Variovorax paradoxus. GTDB lineage: Bacteria > Pseudomonadota > Gammaproteobacteria > Burkholderiales > Burkholderiaceae_C > Variovorax > Variovorax paradoxus_K. The sequence goes on from NZ_JAGGNU010000034.1 coordinate 103,921, forward strand.
GCCTCGCGCATGCGCCGCTACGCGCGGCGTGTCGAGGACTGCCGCCATCGGCCGCTCTGGCGGGCGCTGCGCCACGTGGGGCTGGACCCGACCGGGCACGGCTGGGGCGGCTGGCTGCGCACCGAGAAATCGATCCCCTTGTCGGTGCTGGGCGACGACAGCCTGGTGCGCGTGCTGCGCGACACGGCCAGCGCCTTCACGAGCAGCCTGCCCACGCCGCTGCTCAGCACCCTGCGCTGGGTGCGCAGCGGGCTGGGCGACCCCAACACGCGGCGCTGGCGGCCCGGCAGCTTCGAGGGCATCTGCTACACGCCGCTCGCCACCACCGACCACCGTCGCGTCGGCGTGCGCGAGCGGCTGCTCGACGTCGCCGGCAGGCATCCGGGCCGCCTGCAGCTGGAGCTCGACGCGCTGGCCACGCGCGTCCTGTTCGACGCCGATGGCGCGGCCTGCGGCGTCGAGTACCTGAAAGGCAAGCGGCTCTACAGGGCGCACGAGACGCCGGCCACGGGGGAGGGCGTGCGGCGCGAAGTGCATGCGCGGCGCGAGGTGGTCCTGTGCGGTGGCGCGTTCAACACGCCGCAGCTCCTGATGCTGTCCGGCATCGGCCCGGCCGACGAGCTCGAAGCGCATGGCATCCCGCTGCGCAAGGCGCTACCGGGTGTCGGCCGCAACCTGCAGGACCGCTACGAGATCGCCGTCACTCACCGCATGCGCCAGCCCTGGGAGGTGCTCGAGGGTGCGCGCTTCGACCGCGACGACACGCTGTGGCGCCACTGGCACGAGGAACGCGCGGGCATGTACGCCTCCAACGGCGCGGCGCTGGGCGTGGTGCGCCGCTCGACCACCGCCGAACAGCCGGGCCAGGAGCCCGATCTCTTCTGCATGGCGCTGCTCGCGCGCTTCGAGGGCTATTTCCCGGGCTTCTCGAAGTTCGTTCGCGACCAGCCCGACCAGCTGACCTGGGCCGTGTTGAAAGGACATACACACAACCGCGCCGGCACCGTGCGCCTGCGCTCGGCCGATCCGCGCGATACGCCGCTCGTGAACTTCCACTATTTCGACGAAGACGACGACCCCGCGGGCGAGGACCTGCGCGCCGTGGTGCAGGCGATCCGGTTCGTGCGCCGGATGACGGCGCCGCTGCTCGCCAGCGGATGGATCGCCGAGGAACTGGCGCCCGGGCCGGCCGCGCAGAGCGACGAGGCGCTGGCCCAGTACGTGCGCGACACGGCCTGGGGCCATCATGCTTCGTGCTCCTGCCCCATCGGCCCGGTCGAGGAGGGCGGCGTGCTCGATGGCGGCTTCGCCGTGCATGGCGTGCCGCGGCTGCGCGTCGTCGATGCCTCGGTTTTCCCGCGCATTCCCGGCTTCTTCGTGGCGGCGGCGGTCTACATGATCGCGGAGAAGGCCGCCGATGCGCTGCTGCACACGGCGGCGCGCACACCACTTTCGGCAAATTGACGGCCCCACGACCCTGGGCCGACACTTTTGTGAACCACGGGTCTTCAACTGAGGGGAACGCGCATGGCCTATGACGTACAGCAACTGCTCGACATGTCGCAGGAGCAGCTCGACGAGCTCTTCCGCACCAGCCCGGCGGGCGACATTCCGTCGGGCGAGGCCGAGGGCACGGCGATCATCGCGCCCGGGACCCGCTACACCGTGTCTATTGCAAAGATGGTCAACTTCTTCGGCTGGCAGGGCAAAGTGTTCGATGCCGGGAAGGGCGTGCTGAAGAACAAGGTCAGTCCCTTCGGCGTGCAGGCCATCGTCGCCAAGGTCTACAAGGGCGACAGCTGGCTCGACCAGAAGGAGTGCATCGTGCTCGACTACTCCGAGACCTCGCTGGTGGCCCACTGGATCCGCGACGAGATCCGCCTGATCTCCCCGGGCTTCTATCTGGGCAAGGTGTACTGGGGCAAAGAGCGGCTGATCGATTTCTGCCTCAAGTTCTAGGGTCCGGCAGGCCGGAATGCGGTGACTCATCAATCGCACTTCATGGTGGTCGCAGCCATCTCCCCCGGCCGCGAAGCCGGGCTTCGGAAACTGCTGGCCACCATGAACCTGAGGCCCGGCGTGGTCGATCCGGCCAATGCCCTGCTGCCCTTCGCCGCGTTTCGGCGCTTGCATTTCGCACGCTTCGCCGTGCTCGGCGATGCGACCATGGCCGACCTCGAGGCCTTCGGCCTGCCGCGGCCCCCGCTGCCGATCTACCTGGTGTTCATGGGCGACTGCGATGGCCCCGCGCAGGAGCAACTGGTCCAGCTCGTGCGGCGCGCCGGCGAGGGCCTGCGTCGCATCTTCTCGCACTGCAGGGGGCTCGATCCGCGCGACGATCTGCTCGACTGGCTGATCGAGCACGACCGCCCGGTGGCCGCGCCCTACGTCAACTGGATCGGCCGCACCGTGCGGCAGATCCGCGAAGAGAGCGCATTGCAGCGCGCCCTGTCCTCGCGCGTGCCACGCGGTTTCGGCGACGCTGCCGTCGACCCGCACACGATGCGGCGACAGCTGCTCTCGTTCGTGCGCGCGGAGCAAGCCGTCGGCAAGCTGGTGCTGACGCCGCCTGCGCCGACGCCGCTCGCTTGGCAGATTCGCAACATCCTCCATGCGATCGGCCTGCCGCTCGCCGGGCTCGTGCTGCTGCCGCTGCTGGTCGTGCTGCTGCCGGTCTTCCTCGTGCTGCTGCGCCGCCACGAGACGCGCGACCCGGAATACTGTCCGCGGCCGCGTGCAGCGGCCGTGCGCGAGATGCAGGAACTCGAGGACCACGACCCGAGCAACAGCTTCACCGCGCTCGGCCCGGTCAAGCCGGGCCTGTTCCGACGCTGGCTGGTGCAGCTGCTGCTGGTGCTGATCGCCTACGCATGCCGCCACGTGTTCGGACGCGGCCATCTGGGGCGCGTGCGCACCATCCATTTTGCGCACTGGGTCTTCCTCGACGACAAGACCCGCGTGCTGTTCGCGAGCAACTACGACGGCAGCCACGAGAGCTACATGGACGACTTCATCAACAAGGTCGCCTGGGGACTCAACCTGATCTTCAGCAACGGTTTCGGCTGGCCGCGCACCGACTGGCTCATCAAGGGCGGCGCACGCCACGAGCTGCGCTTCAAGCACTACCAGCGCGGCCACCAGTTGCCGACCCAGGTCTGGTACAAGGCCTACCCCGGTCTCACGCTGGCCGACCTGGAGCGCAACCGGCGCATCCGCGAAGGCCTCGAGCAGGCCGGAATGAGCGAGGCCCAGGTGCTCGCATGGCTGAGGCTGCTATGAACGCCGAGTTCGAGGACATCCAGGGCCTGGTGCGCTTCGGCTACAAGCACCTGACGCAGGCCTCCTTCCTGCTGCTGCGCGTGCGCGATGCCGGTGCTGCGCGTGCCTGGCTCGCGAGTGCGCCGGTCACCAGCGCCATCGTGCGCAAGCCGCCGCCGGCAACCGCCATGCAGATCGCCTTCACCGCCCCGGGGCTGCGCGCGCTGGGCCTTGCAGAGGACGTCATCGGAGGCTTCTCGGCGGAGTTCCTGGCCGGCATGGGCAGCGACGAAAGCCGCGCGCGGCGACTCGGCGACCTCGGCGCGAACGATCCCGCGCGGTGGCAATGGGGCGGGGCATCGCAAGGCATGCCGCACGTACTCGTGATGCTCTATGCGGTGCCCGGCGGGCTCGACGAATGGCTTGCTGCCGTCCGCTCGCAATGCGAAGCGGGCTTCGATCTGATGGCTCGCCTCGGCACTTCCGACCTGGACGGCGTCGAGCCCTTCGGCTTCGTCGACGGCATCTCGCAGCCGCACGTCGACTGGGAACGCAAACGCCCGGCGCGCGACAAGGAGCAGTTCGCGTACACCAATCTCTCCTGCCTTGGCGAGTACCTGCTCGGCTACCCCAACGAGTACGGCGCCTACACCGACCGGCCCTTGCTGGACAGCACGCGCGACCCCGCGGCGCTGCTGCCGCGCGCGGAGGACGATGCCGGCAAGGCCGACCTCGGGCGCAACGGCAGCTACCTGGTGGTGCGCCAGCTGCAGCAGGACGTCGAAGCCTTCTGGCGCTTCATCGACAGCCAGGCGGGTGGCGACGCGGCGCTGCGCAGGAAGCTGGCCGAGGCGATGGTCGGCCGCACGATGGAAGGCGCGCCGCTGGTTCCGGCCACCGCCGCCGATCCGCTGAACGGCTTCAGCTACGACGGCGATCCCGAGGGGCTGGGCTGTCCCTTCGGCGCGCACATCCGGCGCAGCAATCCGCGCAATGCCGACCTGCCGCCCGGCAGCGCGGATCCGATCTCGCGCCTGGTGCGCACGCTCGGCTTCGGCTCGAAGGCCTTGCGAAACGACCTGATTGCCTCGACGCGCTTCCATCGGCTGCTGCGCCGGGGGCGCGAATATGGCGGTGCGCCGGGCGAGGACACGGGCCTGCACTTCATCTGCCTGGGGGCCAACATCGCGCGCCAGTTCGAGTTCGTGCAGGGGGCCTGGCTGGCCGGCACCAAGTTCGATGCGCTGGCCGGCGAAGGCGACCCGCTGGTCGGCCATCGCCTGCCCGGTGCGGACGGCATGCCGACCGACGGCTTCTCGATTCCCGTGCCCTCGGGGCCCGATTGCCGCCTGCCGGGCCTGCCGCAGTTCGTGACCGTGCAGGGCGGCGCTTATTTCTTCCTGCCCGGCATCCGTGCCCTGCGCTATTTGTCAAAGGTGCTGCCATGAACTCCAATCTCAGCCGCCCTGCGCCCCGGGCCAACACGGGTTCCGTCCTGAAGAACTCCATCAGCGATTCGGGGATGGCCCTGCTGCGGCTGGAGCGCAGGTTCGATCCCTTCGTGCGCCCGGCCTTCGACGCGGTGCTGCGCGACCCGCTGGCGCGCTTGACGACGGCGCTGATCAACAGCCGGCGGCCCGACGAAAGGCTGGCGATCGCGCAGGAAAAGTTGATGGTCGACGAGGAGAGCTTCACCGATTCGATCGTCCGCAGCTTCACCCAGCAGATGGGCGATCTCTGGAAGCCCGGCGGCTTCGAGCGCGGCGGCAACACCAAGACGCAGGGCATCGTGCGCGGCGAATTCATCGTGCACGAAGACATCCCGGAGCACATGAAGCGCGGCATCTACGCCAGGCCCCAGACTTTTCGCGCCTGGGTGCGCTTCTCGGGGCCCGGCCCCTACATCACGCCCGACATCGACGACGTCGGCTTCATGAGCATCAGCATCAAGCTGCTGGGCGTGCCCGGCCCGAAGCTGATGGAGGAAGAGAAGCACACGCTGGACATGTTCGGCGTCTCCACGCCCACCTTCGTCACGCCCGACGCAAAGGCCAATGCGGCGTTGCAGATCGAAAGCGTGAAGAACGCGCAGATCTTCTACTTCGTCAACTTCCGCGACCCGCACGTCCTCGACCTGGTCATGCAGTCGCTCTTCATCAAGACGCAGTCCAGCCCCTTCGAGGCGCCGTACTTCAGCTGCGTGCCCTACCTGATGGGCGAAGGGCAGGCGATGCAGTATTCGGTCTGGCCGAAGACGAAGAAGCGCACGCCGATCCCGCGGCTGCCGCTGCGCCCGCCCGACGACTACCTGCGCCAGGCGATGGTGGCCTCGTTGGCCGCGGGCGACGTGGAGTTCGACATCCGGCTGCAGATGCAGACCGACCCGCATCGGATGCCGATCGAGAACGCGGGCGTGCTGTGGCCCGAGAAGCTGTCGCCGCGCGTCTCCGTGGCCACGCTGCGCCTGCCGCGCCAGAAGTTCGACTCGCCGGCGCAGATGGAATTCGCGAAGCGGCTGTCGTACAACCCCTGGCACACCATTCCCGAGCACCGGCCGCTGGGGAACCAGAGCCGGGCGCGCAAACGGATGTACTGGGAGCTGTCGCAACTCAGGCACCGGATGAACGCGATGCCGCATTTCGAGCCGACGGGGGATGAGGTGTTCGAGTAGGTTCGCGCTGTCGGTGCGGAGGCGGGCGGTGTGCGCTGGTCCGGCCGACGTCACCGGCCCTTCGGGCTTCCCTGCGCTGCTCGCGCCAGGCGGGGTCTCGCTCAAACTCGCCTTCGGCTCAAACCGGCCTTAGCCGGGAAAGTCGAAGCCGGGCTGCCCGGCGCGCCAGGGCGGATATTTCTGCATCACCTGCGCAAAGACCGGCGCAGCAAGCCGTTCGGCCAGCCAGGCGCGAAGCCGCGGCCAGGGTTGGGACTCGAACCAAGCCGCATCGACTTGCGCGAACTGCCGCACGAACGGGGCGATCGCGATGTCGGCGAACGCTGCATGCTCGCCGTGCAGGCAGCGCGTGACGGCCAGGCCTTCTTCGAGCCGAGCCAGGAAGAGGGCGCCTCTCTCGCGGTGCGCGCCGGCATCGGCAACGGGATTCCGCTCGGGGTACTTGTAGCCGTCGAGATGCGCCTTGAACTCGCCGTCGCACTCGGCAACGAGCGCGAGCATTTCGTCCAGCGTCGCGCCTCCGGGCTGCAGCCAGCTTTCGGGATCGTTGCGCCGCAAGGCCCACAGCATGATGTCCAGGCTCTGGTCGATCACGCGGCCGTCCACGTCGACCAGCACCGGCACCGTGCCCTTGGGCGATGCCGCCAGCAGCTCGGCCGGCTTGTCGCGCAGCACGACCTCGCGCAGCTCGCAGCGCTGGCCGCTCGCGGCGATCGCCATGCGCGCGCGCATCGCATAGGGACAGCGGCGGAACGAGTACAGGATCGGCCGCGCCCCGCCGGCCTTCGTCAGATCAGCCTGCGGATGGTCTTCTTGCGCCATGCGAAGCGGTAGTAGCTGGCCTGCAGCGTCAGCATCGCGATGAAGGCCGCGGGGTAGGCGATCCAGATGCCGTTGAGCCCCATGCGGTGGCTCAGCCACCAGGCCACCGGCACCTCGATCAGCGCGATGCAGAAGATCGAGATCGCGGTCGGCACCAGCACCGAGCCGCTGGCGCGCATGATCCCCGAGAGCGCCGCGCCCATGCCGAAGATCACGGTGCTCCACAGCATGATGTGCAAGAGCGTCTGCGCCACCTCGATCACGGGCTCGCTGGTGATGAAGAAGCCCATCAGCGGGCGCGAGAACAAATAGCCCAGCAGCACCAGGCCGCCGGTCAGCACCAGGTTCATCTGCAGCGCGGTGCGCGTGATGGCGCCCAGACGCTCGGCCTGGCCGGCACCGATGGCCTGAGCGCCGAGGATCGAGGCCGTGATCGCGATCGAGATCGCCGGGAACTGCACATAGGCCACCACCTGGTTCACCGCGCCGTAGGCCGCGGTGGCGTTCGAGCCGTAGGCATTGACGAAGGACAGCAGCGCGAGCTCGGCCAGCGAGACCACGATCATCTGCACGCCGGTCGGCACGCCGACCTTGAGCACCGCCTTCAACAGCGCCGGGCGCACGCGCAGATGGCGCAAGAAGTCGGCATCGGGTGCCAGCGGGCTCTTCGTGCGCCGCAGGTGGAAGGCCAGCCAGGTGGTCGCGACCACGAAGGAGACCACCGTCGCCCAGGCGCCGCTGGCCACGCCGAGCATCGGCAGGCCGAACCAGCCGCGGATGAGCGCCGGCGTGATCGCGAGGCCGAGCACGGTCGAGATCATCAGGGTGTAGAGCGGCGTCACCGTGTCGCCCACGCCGCGCAGCATGGCGGTGGAGAGCAGGAACACGAACAGGCCCGGCATCGCGATCAGGATGATCCGCGCGTAGGCCGTGGCATCGGCGAGGATGTCCGGCGGCGTGCCCAGTGCAGCCAGCATGGGCTGCGTGAAGGTGCCGCCGAAGACCGCGACGGCGAGCGCGAACAGCACGCCCACGGTGAGCGTGGTGCCGGCCACGGCGCGCGCCTTCTCGGGCTCGCGGGCACCCCAGGCCTGGCCGATCAGCACCGAGGCGCCGGCACCCAGGCCGATGGTGAAGGCGATGAAGAAGAACATCACCGGGAAGAAGCTCGACACCGCGGCCAGCGCACCGACGCCGATCATCTGCCCCAGGTAGACGTTATTGAGCGTGCCCGACAGCGACTGCAGGATATTGCTGAGCAGCATGGGCGCGAGGAAGAACAGGAAGGTCTTCCACAGCGGGCGCGAGGCCATGGCGGCCGCGCGCGGGTTGAGATGCGGGGCAGGGGGCACCGCTTCGGTGACCGCGGCGGGCGTCTCGGCGCTCATGTGGCACTCCAGGCGGACGCCGCGAGCTTGTGCAGGTGCAGGCGCACGTCCTCCGGCCAGGGCGCGACGAGTTCGTCGAAGCGCGCGCGCTCGCCGGCGAACAGGGCGCGGGCCGCTTCCTCGAAGCCGGGCAGGTCGCCAGCGATCGCGGTCATGAAGCGGTAGGCGGCTTCGCGCGCCGCGCGTTCGGCGTCGCGGTCGGCATGAATGCGGCGTGCCTCGTCGACCAGCTTGCGCAGCGCGACCGAGGCGCCGCCGGGCTGGCGGCTGAGCCAATCCCAGTGGCGAGGGAGCAGGGTGACCTCGCGCGCGACCACGCCGAGCTTCGGGCGGCCGACACCGCGCGCGGCCTGCTCATCGCGATTTTCAGACAGGTCCGTGGCGTATTCGCGCAGGTCGAGATCCAGGCGATCACCCGTGGCGTCGTCGAACACGAAGGGCGGAACTTCGTCGGCGCGCGCACGCAGCAGGGCAATCACTTCGGCGCGCGGGCCGGCCGCGACGCGGCGGAAGCCGACGAAGGCGGTGAGGGTGGATTCGGGGCTGGAAGACATGGGCGCGGATAATACCCGGACAAAACGACGAGCGCAATCTACCCGGATGAAATGAGGTTCAGCCGGCGCGGCGCAGCCTGCGCCACCAGCGCCGCGTGCCGTTCTTCAGGCAGCGGGCGGCACGCCACGCTGCGCTCCGGTGAACCAGGCCGAGCACGCGGTCCTTCCATTGCTTCCAGCGCGGATACCAGCGCGCGAACAGCGGGATGCGCATCAGCGCCGGCTCGACCAGCTGGAAAAGTCGGGCCACGATGGCGGTGCCGGCCAGCTTGGCGCCGACCAGAAGCAGCACGGCGCTCTTCGCATGGCCGAGGCCGAGCAGGAACAGCGCGAGCAGCTTGAGCGGCAGCAGCATCAGCACCGGCAGCAGGAACACCAGCAGCGCACCCCGGGGCGGCAGCGTCTGGATCACGCGTTCGAGCCGTGCCCAGAGCGGCAGGCGCGCCAGCCGCGCAGCCAGCGCGGCCAGCGGCTCCCAACCCCATTCCTCGAACAACAGCAAAGGAACGAGCAGCGCGGCGGCGAACGCGCGCAGGAGTTTGGTGAGGATTCGCATGGCCGAGGCATTGTGATCGCGGGCGAGGGCTCGGCTCACTTCCTGCTGCGTGCCTTCGTGGGCTCCCCGTTCGGCACATGAGTCGCCGACGGAGTGGCGGTCATCCCTGGGTCGCCAGCGTCTTCTGCACACCCAGCTCGCGCAGGGTGCGCAGGTGGGCGGCCACGGTGCAGACGAAGCGCGCGTCGTGTCCCAGGTCGTTGCCGAACACCGCCGCGAAGCCCGCAAGCACGGCCACACGGGCTTCGTCGGCCTGCACCGGGCCAGCGGCGGCCGCCGCACGTTCGGCCGCAGCACGCTGCTCGGCCAGTGCGTCGGCCAGAGGATCCTGGATCTCGTAGCCCCGACCGAGTTCGTCCGCGCCGCGCAAGTAGTGCAGCCAGGCCGCGACGGCGAGCGCGAGGCGGTCGATCGAGGCGCCGGCGGCCAGTCGGTCGCGCACCGTGCTCAGCAGGCGCTGCGGCAGTTTTTGCGAGCCGTCCATCGCGATCTGGGCGGTGCGGTGGGCCAGCGCCGGGTTGGCAAAGCGGTCGAGCAGGCGCCGGCGGTACGCATCGAGGTCCAGACCGGGCAGCGCGGGCAGCGTGGGCGCGATCTCCTCGTGCATGAGCCGGTCCAGGTAGCGATGAAGGGCAGGCGTCGCGACTGCGCGGTCCACCGTGTCCAGTCCGGCCATGGCGCCCAGGTAGGCGAGCGCCGAATGCGCCCCGTTGACCATGCGCAACTTGAGCGTTTCGAAGGGGTGCGCGTCCGCGACGAAGCGGGCGCCGCCCACGTCCCAGGCCGGGCGGCCGGCGGCGAAGTCGTCCTCCACCACCCACTCGAGAAAGCGCTCGCCGACCACCGGCCAGGCGTCCTCCAGCCCGAGCGCGGCGTTCACCTGTGCCCGGTCGGCGTCGGTGGTGCGCGGCACGATGCGGTCCACCATCGAGCAGGGGAAGGTGCAGTGATCGGCAATCCATCGCGCCAGCGCGGCGTCCACGCGCTCGGCGAATGCCAGCACCAGGCCGCGCAGCAGGTGGCCGTTGGAGGGCAGGTTGTCCAGCGAGAGCAGCGTCACCGGCGGCAGACCGCGGGCATGGCGCAGGCGCAGGCCCGAGACCAGGAGGCCGAGCGTGCCGCGTGGCGCATCCGGGCGCATCAGGTCGTGCTGCACGTCGGGGTGGTCGGTGCGCAGCGCACCGGTGGCCGGGTCGTGGCAGTAGCCCTTTTCGGTGACGGTCAGGCTGACGATGCGGGTGGCGGGATGGGCGATGCGCGCGAGCACCGCCGCCGGGTCTTCGGGCGCGACCTGCACGCCGAGCAGGCAGCCGATGACCTGCAGCGACGTGCGCGGCGTGCCTGCCTCGTCCACATCGCGCAGCGCCAGCGTGTAGAGGCCGGACTGCGGCGCGAGTGCGTCTCGCGTCTCCGGACTGCGCAGCGATACGCCGGCGATGCCCCAGCGCCGGTCGCCGCTGGCATGCAGCGCCGCTTCGTTGACGGCGGCCAGGTGTGCGCGCTGGAACGCGCCCACGCCCAAGTGGACGATGCCGGCCTGCAGTGCCGTGCGGTCGTAGGCCGGGCGCGCCACCTCGGGCGGCAGCGCCGCCAGCGTGTCGGGGTGCAGACGTGCCATGGCCGCGTTCCTCACCAGTTCCACAGCGTGCCGTCGTGTTGCTGGCGGTTGACCGGCAGGTAGGCGCGCTTGTAGGGGTACTTGGCGGCCAACCCCTCGTCGATCTCCACGCCGTGGCCGGGCACGTCGCCGGGGTGGAGCATGCCGTTCTCGAAGGTGTAGGCGTGCGGGAAGACGGCATCGGTCTCTTCGGTGTGGCGCATGTACTCCTGGATGCCGAAGTTCGGCACCCACAGGTCGAAGTGCAGCGCCGCGCCCATGCAAACCGGGGACAGGTCCGTGGCGCCATGGCAGCCGGTGCGCACCTGGTAGAGCGAGGCGAGGTCCGCGATGCGGCGCAGGTGCGTGATGCCGCCGGCATGGACCACCGTGGCGCGGATGTAGTCGATCAGCTGGTTTTCGATCAGCGCCTTGCAGTCCCAGATGCTGTTGAAAATCTCACCCACCGCCAGCGGGGTGGTGGTGTGCTGGCGGATCAGGCGGAAGGCCTCCTGGTTCTCGGCCGGTGTGGCGTCCTCCATCCAGAACAGCTGGTAGGGCTCGAGCGCCTTGCCGAGCCGCCCCGCCTCGATCGGCGTCAGGCGGTGGTGCACGTCGTGCAGCAGATGGTGCTCGAAGCCGAGCTTCTCGCGGATGCGCTCGAACAGCTGGGGCGTGTGACGCAGATATTTCTCGGTGGACCAGTCGTGCTCGGAGGGGAGGTCGGCATCGGCCGGCTCGTAGAACAGCGTGCCTTTGCCGACGCCATAGACCTTCTCCAGGCCCGGCACGCCGCTTTGCGCGCGGATGGCCTTGTAGCCGGCATCTGCATAGCGCAGCACTTCGTCCACCGTGTGCTCGATGTCGCTGCCGTTGGCATGGCCGTAGACCATCACGCCGGTACGGCTCTTGCCGCCCAGCAACTGATAGAGCGGCAGGCCGGCTGCCTTGGCTTTGATGTCCCACAGCGCGGTGTCCACCGCGGCAATGGCGGTCATCGTGACCGGGCCGCGGCGCCAGTAGGCGCCTTTGTAGAGGTACTGCCAGATGTCCTCGATCTGGTGCGCGTCGCGCCCGATCAGGCACGGGATGACGTGTTCCGTGAGGTAGGCGGCCACAGCGAGTTCGCGACCGTTGAGCGTGGCGTCGCCGATGCCGATCAGGCCTTCGTCGGTTTCGATCTTGAGGGTGACGAAATTGCGGCCGGGACTGCAGACGATGACGCGGGCGTTGGTGATTTTCATAGGCTGGGTTCAGGGTGGAGTGGGCACGGCGTCAGCCGTGCCAGCCGAGGTGGCCCAGGAAGTTGCTGGTGCGCTCGACGCTGGGGTGCTCGAAGATCTGCTGGGGCGGGCCCTGCTCGATGATGGCGCCGGACTCGAACACCACCACCCAGTCGGCCACGCGCCGCGCGAAATCCATTTCATGCGTGACCACGATCATGGTCATGCCCTCCTGCGCGAGCTTTTGCATCACGCTCAACACTTCGCCGACCGTTTCCGGGTCGAGCGCGGAGGTGGGCTCGTCGAACAGCATCACCTCCGGCTCCATGGCGAGCGCGCGGGCGATCGCCACGCGCTGCTGCTGGCCGCCGGAGAGATTGGCCGGAAAGTTGCCCGCCTTGCTGGCCAGGCCGACCTTCTCCAACAGGGCCATGGCGCGCGCCTTGGCCTCGGCCTCGCGCATGCCCAGCACGGTGATGGGGCCCATGGCCACGTTGTCGAGCGCCGACTTGTGCGGGAACAGCTCGAAGCTCTGGAACACCATGCCCATGCGCTGGCGCACCTTGCGCACCGCGGACTCCTGCACCGGCAGCGGCACGCCGTCGAGCAGCACGCGGCCGCCATCGATCGTCTCCAGCGCGTTGGTGCAACGCAGCAGCGTCGACTTGCCCGAACCGGAAGGCCCGATGAGGCACATGACTTCGCCCTTGTGAACCTGCAGCGAGACGCCCTGGAGCGCCACGAAATCGCCGTAGAGCTTGCGCACGTTGTCGTAGACCAGGACCGGCGGTTGGCCGGCGTTTTTTCGCGCGGCGGTGTCTTGCGCTGCGGTGTTGGTGATGTCGTTCATTCCTTGACTCCGTATTTGCGGTGGATCCAGTCCACCAGCTTGGCCTGCGGGTAGCCCATCAGCCAGTAGAGGGCCGCCATCGCGGTGAGCATCTCCAGCACGCGAAAGGTCTGGGCACGAACCTGCATCGCGGTGTAGGCCAGGTCGGCGACGGCGATGACGGACACCAGCGAGGTGTCCTTGAAGAGCGAGACCCAGGTGCTCGCGATCACCGGCAGGATGCGGCGCGCGGCCTGCGGGATGACCACCTTGAACATGGCCTGGCGGCGTGACATCCCTATCGCGAGCGCGGCCTCGAGCTGCCCCTTGCGGATGGAATTGATGCCGGCGCGGAAGGTCTCGGCGTTGTAAGCCGAGACGTTGAGCACCAGGGCCACCACCGCGGTGGCGAGCGGGGAGAACTGCAGCTCGACCGCCATCGGCATCACGTAGAAGACCCAGTAGATCACCAGGATCAGCGGCAGGTTGCGGAAGAACTCCACGAAGGCGAGCGACGCGGACTGCAGCAGCTTGTTCGATGACAGCCGCATCAGAGCCAGTGCGATGCCACCCGGAACGGCCAGCAGCATGGTGAGCACCGTCAGTCCGACGGTCAGCGCTGCACCTTCGAGCAGGGCCTGGCGGTGCGTCCAGATCACGGACCAGTCGAAAGTCATTGGAAGGCCCTCCTCATGAACGCCCCAGGTGCGCGACGCGGTGGTAGAGCCTGTCGACGCCGCGCGTGACCGGGAACAGGATCACGAAGTACGCCACCATCACCGCCGTGAAGACCTCCACGGGCCGGTAGCTCTGTCCGGCCACGGTCTCGGCGCGGTGCATCAGCTCGGGCACCGCGATCACCGTGGCGATGGCGGTGTCCTTGATGGCGATGGTGAGGATCGAGCCGAAGGCCGGCAGCATGCGGATGGTGGCCTGCGGCAGCAGGACTTTGCGCAGCAGCTGCGCGCGCGACATGCCCAGCGCCAATGCGGCACGCGTCTGGCCCGGGCGGACGGACTCGATGCCGGCACGGATCACTTCGGCGGCATAGGCAGCGATGTGCAGCGTCAGCGCGATCAGCGCCGCCCAGAACGGTGGCAACGTGAAGCCCACGAGCATCGGCAACGCGAAGTACATCCACACCAGCACCACCAGCACCGGTATGGCGCGCATGGTGTCGATGTAGAACACGAGCACCGGACGCAGCCAGCCGGGGCCGTACAGCCGCAGCAGCGCGATCAGCAGTCCCATCAGGATGCTGGTGACCGCGCTGATGAGGCTGAGCGCGACCGTGACGCCCAGGCCGCTGGCGAAGAAGCGCCAGTTGTCCGCGATGGGGGAGAAATCGAAGTCCATGGAAGCTCCGCGAATGAAGGGCAGGGCAGGCAGCCGTCAGAAGGTGACGACCACCTTCATCGCGCGATGGCGATCCGCCGCCAGGGCGAAGGCGTCGTGCACGCGCGCCACCGGCACCGCTTCGGTCAGCAGGGGCGACACGTCCAGCATGCCGCGGCTCAGGTAGTCCACGGCCCATGCGTATTCGTCGATGAAGCGGAAGCTGCCGACGACTGTCAGGCTCTTGACCATGATCTGGTTAAAGGGGCAGCCTTCGCTGTTGCCGCCGAGTGTGCCGACCTGCACGATGGTGCCGCGCGGACGGGTCAGCCGGATGCAATTGGCCAAGCCGGCGTAGTGGCCGGAGACTTCGAAGCTCACGTCGACCTGGCCCTTGTCAGCGGCCAGTGTCTCCAGCGCGTCCGGCTCCTTCGCCGTGTTGACGGTACGGGTCGCGCCGACGCGCGTGCAGGCCGCCAGCGTCTCGTCCACGATGTCCACCGCGATCAGCTGGCTGGCGCCGGCGAGCTTGGCGGCCATGAGGATCAGCGCGCCGATGGGGCCTGCGCCCACCACCATCACGGTCTTGCCGAGCAGGGACCCCGCTTCCTGGACCGCATGCAGTGCCACGGCCAGCGGCTCGCCGAAGGAGGCCAGCTCGAAGGACAGCGTTTCGGGCACGGGCACGCACTGGGTGGCTTCCACCACCACCTGCTCGCGCATCGCACCCTGCATGTGGGGCCAGCGGCTCGCGCTGCCGAAGAAGTGGACGCTCTCGCAGTGGTTGGGTGCACCCATGCGGCAGAAGCGGCAGACGCCGCAGGTACGTGACGGGTTGAGGGCGACGCGGTCGCCCGGCTTCACCGATGTGACTTGCGCGCCCACTTCCACGACCTGCCCGGAGGCCTCGTGTCCCGGCGTCAGCGGTGCGCGGATGACGAAGTCGCCGACCCGGCCATGGCGGTAGTAGTGCAGGTCGGAGCCGCAGATGCCGACGGCCTTGACGGCCACCCGCACCTGCGTGGGGGCCAGCGCTTCGGCCGGCCGTTCGGCGAGGCGCAGATCGAGTGCGCCGTGGATTTCGCAATTCAGCATCGGATCACTTCAGGTTCTGCGTCATGCGGCGCTCTTCGTCGCTGAGCGCAGGCTGCATGCGTTGGGCCACGGCGCGCAGCCAGTCGAGATACACCTGCTGGTCCTTCGCCACACCCATGCCGGTCTGGATCTGGAAGATCTTGCTGTCCTGGCAGTCGTTTTCCTTGGGGAACACGGCCAGCCCCTTCACCTTCTTGCTGATGTTGGGCCACAGCATGCGGTTGAGCGGCGCCACGTCCGAGCGGCCGGCGAGCACCTCTTCGATCGGCGCGACCGAACCCGAGTTGGCGACGCCGCGCAGCTTGGCCTTGGAGAACTGCTGGCGCACCAGCGGCTCCTCGCCGGCGCCGGAAAAGTAGGCCATGGTGACCTCCGGCTTGTTGAAGTCTTCCACCGTGCGCGCGCTGGTGAACTTCGGGTTGTCGGCGCGGCCGAACATGCACACGCCGGTACTGGAGAAGGTGACGAAATCGATGATCTTGGCGCGCTCGGCGGTTTCGTTCAGCGGCCCGATCATGATGTCCATCTGGTTGGCCGTCAGCGCCGGTACCTTGGTTTCGTGGCTCACCGTCACCGGCTCCATCTTGACGCCCAGCAGCTTGGCGAATTCCTTGCCCAGCGTCCACGACGGGCCGGACCAGGCTTCGCCAGCGCCGGTGGTGTTTTGCGCCAGCCAGGGCGGGTTGTTGACCACGCCCACGCGCAGCACGCCGGCTTTGCGGATGGCGTCCACGCGCGGGCTCGCGCCGGGTGCCGGCGGGGTCTGGGCCAAGGCGCCGAGGCAGGTGGCGGCCAAGGTGACGGCAAGCGTTGCGCCGGCCAAGGATCGAGCGGGGAAAGTCCTGGAAGTGTGTTGCACGAGCGTCTCCTGCTTTTGCTTATTTCATTGCGCCAATGACTCGCGCCTCGTCGGCATCGAGCCGCGCCTTCTGGGCTCGGGCGACCTGCCGCAGCCAGTCGAGATAGGCGGGCTGGTTCTTGTCGATGGCCAGACCGACCGGCGAGGCTTTCTCGGAACTGCCCTGGCAGTTGTTTTCCTTGGGGAGGACGGCCAGCCCTTTGACTTTCTGCTGCAGACCGACCCACGGCACGCGATTGATTGGTGCGGCATCGGCGCGGCGCGCCATGATTTCTTCCACGGGGGCGGTGGCGCCGGAGCTGGCCACGGCGCGCAGCTGGGCCTTCGGGAAACGTTGCTTGACCCAGCCTTCCTCGGCACCGCCGGTGAAATAGGCGATGGTCACGTCGGGCCGGTTGAGATCGTCGACCGAAGCGGCCTTGGCGAGCTTGGCGTTGTCGGCGCGGCCGAACATGCACACGCTGGTGGCGGAGTAGATGACGAAGTCCACCACCTTCAGCCGTTCGGGTGTCTCGCCCAGCGGGCTGATGGTCATGTCGACCTGGTTCGACGCCAGCACCGGCACCTTGGTCTCGTGGGACACGGGCACCGTGCTGAGCTTGACGCCGAGCAGTCGGGCGTACTCCTTGGCCAGCAGCCACGCCGGGCCGCTCCACGGCTCGCCGCTGCCGGTCGTGTTCTCGATCAGCCAGGGCGCGTTCTGCAGCACGCCGACGCGCAGCTCGCCAGCCTTGCGGATGGCATCGATGCGCGGGCTCGCGCCGGCTGTGGGCGCGTCCTGCGCCTGGGCGCCGCCGAAGGCGCCGGCGAGCAGCAGTGCGGCAAGGCCGCGGGTGAGGGTGGGCTTCATGGCTGTGTCTCCGGTTTTTCTCGAGGGTGAAGCGCCGCCGCGGATGGCACGGGTGCGGCGCAGTGGGCTTAGCGCCAACTCTGGGCGAATTCGCCGATGACGCGCTCCAGGTGCGCCCGCATGGCCAGCCGCGCGCTATCGGCCTCGCCCGCGACGATCGCGGCGAAGATGCGCTGGTGGTCGTCCTGCGACTTCAGGCGCAGATCGGGCGAATGAAAGTGCTGCTCGATCTGGGTCCAGATCGGGCCCTTGGCTTGATCCCAGAGGTTCGTCACCGTCTGCAGCAGCACGCTGTTGCCGGTCGATTCGGCGATGTACAGGTGGTACATCCGGTCGGCGGCCTCGTTGGCTTCCTTGTCATGCATCTGCTCGCGCATGGTCGCGAGCGCGCCGAACATCCGGTCGAGGTCCGAGTCCTTGCGCGTCGTCGCCGCCAGGGAGGCGATTTCGGACTCGATCAGGCAGCGGGCCCGCAGAAGCTCGAAGGGGCCGGCGCCGATCTCCTGGGCCACCGGCAGGCGCGTCGGCGCGTCCGGTGTGTGGCAGATGTAGATGCCCGAGCCGCCGCGCACCTCGACCACGCCCTGAAGCTCCAGCGCAATGATGGCCTCGCGCACCGACGTGCGGCTGACGTCGAACCGCTCCGCCAGCGCTCTTTCGGAGGGCAGCCTCTGGCCAACCAGAAACTCACCCTGTCTAACCAATTCATGAATGTTGGCAGCCAGGCGCTGGTAGGACTTTTCTACTTGAGGTTGGCCGAATTTCGACAGACTGTCAGGGGACGAAGGGATGAGCTTGAGTGCCATCGTTGTTCCATGTGGTTAGACCGCAGTTTGCTTGGTTTACCAATTTGTCCCATAGTGGTTTACCACTAAGTTGGGCATTTCCATGGGCGCCGGTGCCAGTGGGGCGACCGCACCCTATGGCAAACTTCCGCGCTTTACCCGCAAGGCGCCCACGGCGTCGTCAGCCAGGGATCCCCCTCAGACATGCAGAAAATCATTCGCCAGCTCGCCACCGAGATCAAGGTCGGCGAGCACCAGGTGAAGGCCGCCGTCGATCTGCTCGACGGCGGCGCCACCGTGCCCTTCATCGCGCGCTACCGCAAGGAGGCGACTGACGGCCTCGACGACATCCAGCTGCGCGAACTCGAGGCACGCCTTTCCTACCTGCGCGAACTCGAGGACCGCCGTGCGGCGGTGCTGAAGAGCATCGAGGAGCAGGGCAAGCTCACGCCCGAACTGCGCGCCGCGATCGACGCCGCGCCGACCAAGCAGGAGCTGGAAGACCTTTACCTGCCCTACAAGCCCAAGCGCCGCACCAAGGGCCAGATGGCGCGCGAAGCCGGCATCGAGCCGCTGGCCGACAAGCTCTACGCCGACCCGTCGCTGAACCCGGCCGAGGAGGCCGCGGCCTTCGTCAAGCCGGCCGCCGACGGCCTCGATTTCTCGACCGTGCAGCTGGTGCTCGACGGCGTGCGCGACATCCTCTCCGAGCGCTGGGCCGAAGACGCCGCACTGGTGCAGCGCCTGCGCGAATGGCTCTGGGCCGAAGGCCTCTTCAAGTCCACCCTGATGGCGGGCAAGGACGAGAACAACGCCGACGTCGCCAAGTTCCGCGACTACTTCGACTACGACGAGCCGATCGGCCGCGTGCCCTCGCACCGCGCGCTGGCCGTGTTCCGCGGCCGCGCGCAAGACATTCTGGACGCCAAGCTGGTGCTGCCCGTGGAACCCGAGCCCGGCAAGCCATCGATCGCCGAAGGCAAGATCGCGCTGCACCTGGGCTGGAGCCATGCGGGCCGCGTGGGGGACGACCTGATCCGCAAGTGCGTGGCCTGGACCTGGCGCGTGAAGTTGTCGCTCTCGACCGAGCGCGACCTGTTCACCCGGCTGCGCGAAGAGGCCGAGAAGGTCGCGATCAAGGTCTTTGCCGACAACCTGCGCGACCTGCTGCTGGCCGCGCCGGCCGGCCCGCGCGTGGTGATGGGCCTGGACCCCGGCATCCGCACCGGCGTCAAGGTCGCGGTGGTCGACGCCACCGGCAAGCTGGTCGACACCGCCACCGTGTTCCCGCACGAGCCGCGCCGCGACTGGGAAGGCTCGCTGCACACGCTCGGCAAGCTCTGCGCCAAGCACGGCGTGAACCTGATCGCGATCGGCAACGGCACCGCCAGCCGCGAGACCGACAAGCTGGCGGCCGACCTGATCAAGCTCTTGGCCAAGATGGCGGCGCAGGCCGGCGCGCCGGAGCTGAAGGTCGACAAGGTGGTGGTCAGCGAGGCCGGCGCCTCGGTCTACTCGGCCAGCGAATTCGCCTCTCAGGAGATGCCCGATGTCGATGTCAGCCTGCGCGGCGCCGCGAGCATCGCGCGCCGCCTGCAGGACCCGTTGGCCGAACTGGTGAAGATCGATCCCAAGTCGATCGGCGTCGGCCAATACCAGCACGACGTGAACCAGAGCGAACTCGCGCGCACGCTGAACACGGTGGTGGAAGACTGCGTGAACTCGGTCGGCGTGGACCTCAACACCGCGAGCGTGCCGCTCTTGTCGCGCATCTCGGGCCTCACGGCCGGCGTGGCCAAGGCGGTGGTGCGTTGGCGCGAAGCCAACGGCGCGTTTTCCACCCGCAAGCAGCTGCTCGAGGTCACCGGCTTCGGCGGCAAGACCTTCGAACAGAGCGCGGGCTTCCTGCGCATCCGCGGCGGCGCCAATCCGCTGGACGTCACGGGCGTGCACCCCGAGACCTATCCGGTGGTCGAGCAGATGATCGAGAAGACCGGCAAGCCCATCGCCGAATTGATGGGCCGCGCCGAGATGCTGAAGACGCTCAAGCCCGAGCTGTTCGCGAACGAGAAGTTCGGCGTCATCACGGTGAAGGACATCCTCGGCGAGCTCGAGAAGCCGGGCCGCGACCCGCGCCCGGAGTTCAAGGTGGCGCGCTTCAACGACGGCGTGGAAGACATCAAGGACCTGGTCGAAGGCATGGTGCTCGAGGGCACCGTGAGCAACGTAGCCCAGTTCGGCGCCTTCGTCGACCTCGGCGTGCACCAGGACGGCCTGGTGCACGTGAGCCAGCTCTCGCACAAGTTCGTCAACGATGCGCGCGAGATCGTGAAGACCGGCGACATCGTCAAGGTCAAGGTGATGGAGGTCGACGTGGCGCGCAAGCGCATCGGCCTGTCGATGAAGCTGGATGCGGCGCCGGCGCGGCGCGACGGTCCGCGCGAGAACCGCTTCGAAGGTGCGGCGCGCGGCCAGCAGGGCCCGCGCCGCGACAACGCGCCGCAGCCAGCGGGGCAAATGGCCAGTGCCTTTGCCAAGCTGCAGGGGCTGCGCAAGCCCTGAGGGCTGCGACGATGAAAGGAGCCCATGGCTGAGCTTCGCAATGCCGCCGATCGCAGCGCCGCTGCGCAGGCCGCCGCCGGCACGCGCGATCTGTATGCCGACTGCCTGAAGGCGGCCGCGATCGTCGGCGTGGTTTGCATCCATGCCGGCCTGCCGTTCGAGGACGTGTACCGCTTCGGGGTGCCGGTCTTCATCGGGCTGTGGGCCTACTACCTCGAGAAGGCGCTCGCGCGTCGGCGTCCCGGCACGCACGGGGCCTACCTCGGGCAACGGCTGGTCGAACTGGGCGTTGCCTACATTGCCTGGACCTTGCTCTACATCCAGAAGTTCTATGACGGCCGGTGGGATGCCACGCCGCTGCACACCATCGTCGGCGGCTGGTTCGGCGGCTACGGATGGTCGGGGCAGTACTACTTCGTGATCCTGTTCCAGCTCACGCTGCTCTTCCCTCTGCTGCGGCGCTGGGTGGCGGAGGCGCCGACGCTGCCGGTCATCGCCGCGGGCGTGGCGCTGAACGTCGCCGCATGCTATTGGCTGTTCGAGCACCGATGGATCTCGGCCGTCGGCGACCGGCTCTTCATCTACTGGATTCCGTACGTGGCGATGGGTATCGCGCTGGCGCGCGGCGAGTTCCGCCGCAGGCCGGGCATCGGCATCGTCGCCGTCTTGCTGCTGATGGCAGCGCCGCTCGAGAGCAGGCTCTTTGCCGAGCACTCCGCCTACCTCTCGGTCACCGTGACGATCGCATCCTTGCTGCTGCTGATGAGCGCTGTCGCGGGCGATCGCGCCGCGGCGCAGCGGCCGTCGGTCCTGCACCGGCCCATCGCATTCGTGGGCCGAAACACCTTCGCGATCTACGTGGCCAATGTCGCGATGCTGGAGGTGTGCCGGAGCACGGGCTTCACGGCCTTCGCGGTGTCGCACGCCGGCCCCTGGGGACTGCTTGCCGTGGTCGCCGTGACGCTGGGCGGGGGCCTCGGCATCGGCTGGCTGCTGCAGGCGCTGGGCCTCGGGGTGCTGGTCGGCAAGCGATGAAGGCGCTTCGCATCCATGCCGGCCCGCTCGCGCGCGCACACATCGCCCGCCACGGCCTGCGGCCGCAGGACGTGCGCACGATTCCCGGCGCGGCCGGCGGCCCGAAGGGCCTGATCCTCGGGCCGATCGACCGCTTCCTGTTCGGCGAGTGGCTGCCGCAGGCTACGCAGCCCATCGACCTGGTCGGCGCATCGATCGGTGCCTGGCGCCTCGCCAACGCCTGCCTCGACGATCCGAAGGCCGTGTTCCTGCAGTTCGAGCACGGCTACATCCATCAGCGCTTCGACGTGCCGCCGGGCCAGAAACGCATGAGCGCGAAGCAGGTCAGCGCACAGTTCGGCGACGGGCTGCGCGACTTCTACGGCGGCCGTGCGCGCGAGGTGCTGCACCATCCGCGCTACAAGCTGCACGTGATCACCTCGCGCGGGCGCCACATCCTCGGGCGCGAGGGCAGGGCACGCACGCCGGTCGGCTATCTCGGCGCCTTCATCACCAACAGCGTGCGCCGCAAGAGCCTGGGCGCATGGCTCGAGCGCGTGGTGTTCTCCAGCGCCGGTGCGGCGCTGCCTTTCGCCACCCAGGATTTCCGCACGCGCCAGGTCGAGCTGGCTGAGGCGAACTTCGAACTCGCGCTGCAGGCCTCGTGCTCGATCCCCTTCATGCTGGAAGCAGTGCACGACATCCCCGGCGCACCGCTGGGCGCCTACTGGGACGGCGGCATCACCGACTACCACCTGCACCTGAACTACGGCAACACCGACGGCATCGTGCTGTACCCGCACTTCCAGCAGGCGGTGGTGCCGGGCTGGCTGGACAAGGGGCTCAAGTGGCGCCACCGGCCCACGCGTTTTCTCGAACGCACGGTGGTGCTGGCGCCCGATCCCGAGTGGGTGCGCAGCCTGCCCAACGGCAAGCTGCCCGACCGCAACGATTTCGTGCGCTACGGCAAGGATGCGCCGGCGCGCATGAAGGCATGGCGCACAGCGGCCGGCGAAGCGAGCCGCCTGGCGGACGAGCTGGCCGAGTGGCTGCACGGCGGTGCCGGCGTGCACGAGGTGCTGCCGCTTTGAGGCGGCGGCCGGCTAAAGTCGAGGCCGGCATGTCGCCACCCAAGGAGGACCTCTCAATGAATGCAACCCGAATCGTCGGCATCATCCTGATCGTCGCCGGCATCGCCGCGCTCGGCCTGGGCGGCTTCAGCTTCACCAAGGAAACCCATCAAGCCAAGATCGGGCCGCTCGAGCTGTCGGTGAAAGAAAAGCAGGACGTCAACTTCCCCGCCTGGGCCGGCGTGGCGGCGATCGTGGTGGGCGGGGCGCTGCTGGT
Source organism: Variovorax paradoxus (assembly GCF_018614915.1). Taxonomy (GTDB): domain Bacteria; phylum Pseudomonadota; class Gammaproteobacteria; order Burkholderiales; family Burkholderiaceae_C; genus Variovorax; species Variovorax paradoxus_K. Next base: position 126,666 of record NZ_JAGGNU010000034.1, read on the forward strand.
GTTCGGCGGGAAGAAGGGCTAGGGGCCCGTTAACCGGCCCCTAGCGAAAATCCTGCTCGCGCAGCTCGATCGCCTGACCATGCGGCGTACGGTCGGCCGCGCGATCCCAGGCTTGCCGGTAGCGGGTCAGCTCATCGTCGGAACTGGCGCCCTTGCGCGCCACCAGCGTCTCCAGCGCGGCGAGCCAATGACGGTAGTAGGTGTCGCCCGCATCGGCATCGCCGGCCGCCTGGGCGGCGCCGATCTGCAGCGCCAGCGCGTCGGCCCATTCGGGCCAGGTGAAGAGTCCGCGCTGATGGAGCGAGACGGCGAGCGCGAAGGCATGCGCCTCCCAGGGTTCGCGAAACACCGGCTCGGCGCCGTCGGCGGGCATGCCGGGCAGCAGCGGCGATGTGGCGCTCATTCAACCTCCGTCAAATAGCTTTCCCAGGCATCCACCGACACGCGCAGCCCGGCTTCGGCCTCCGGGCCCCACAGCGCGGCACCGTCGAAGACCACGGTGTAGAGCCATTGCGGCTCCTCGCCCAGTCCCTGGGCATGCGCATCGGCGAACACATGCATGCCGTGCAGCGCTTCGATGGTGCCGAGCTTGCCTTGCACGTAGGCTGGCAGGCGCGCGTGGTGATCGACATGGCCTGCGCGCGTGCGCACCTGCTGGCCGATGGCGAAGCGCGCAGGTGCGGTCGTCGGGCGTTCGGTGGCGGAACCCTTCGCCAGCGCGGCGGGCACGTCGGCGGCGTGCAGCACGCGCCGGACGGGCACGGGCGCATGCAGCATGCGGCCGGCGGCGATTTCATCGGGCAGGAGCTGCGAGCGCTCGGCCATGAGCCTTTCGAGCCCGGCCAGCCAGATCTGGTAGTAGCTGAGCCGCGCATAGGCCGGCAGGGTTTCGCGTGCATTGCGACTCGCGTCGATGTTCCAGGAGCCGGTGGCGCCCATCGCCAGGGTCAGGGCATGCGCGCGCCCTTCCCAGTCGGCGTGAAAGGGCTCGGCCTCCGGCTCCGGGACGATAGCGCCGGGCATCTCGCGCCCGCCGAGATCGGCATGCGTGGTGTACGTCATGGCGCAGTCTCCGGGCTGCGGGCCAGGCCGGTGCCGATCATCGAATCGCGCGTCACCAGATCGGCCAGCGCCTCTTCGCTCCAGCCTTCGGTGCCGGCCGGCCGTCGCGGGATCACGAGGTAGCGCACTTCGGCCGTCGAGTCCCACACGCGGATCGAGGTCGTGGCGGGCAGCTTCACGCCGAACTCGGCCAGCACGCCACGCGGATCCTTGACCGCGCGCGAGCGGTAGGGCGCGCTCTTGTACCAGGTGGGCGGCAGGCCCAGCACCGGCCAGGGGTAGCAGCTGCACAGCGTGCAGACCACCATGTGGTGTTGCGCGTCGGTGTTGGCTATTGCGACCATATGCTCGCCCTGGCGGCCGGTGTAGCCCAGCGAGGCGATCGCCGCTGTCGCGTCCTTCAGCAGCCAGTCGCGAAAGGTCGTGTCGGTCCAGGCACGGGCGACGACACGCGCACCGTTACGCGGGCCGACCTTCGTCTGGTACGTGTCGATCAGCACGTCGATCGCGGCGGGATCGATGTAGCCCTTTTCCGTCAGCACGGTTTCGAGCGCGCGCACGCGCAGGTCCATCTCGCCCAACTCACTGTGATCGTGGTCATGTGCCATGTGCGCATGCTAGCGCGAAGGGCAAACCCTGAGGGGCAGGGTGAGGGCGCCCTTCCAGAATCTCCCCTCCATCGGAGATCCTCATGCCGCAAGCCCCTCTGTCCCGCCGTGCCTTCAACCTGTGGTCCGCAGCCGCGGCCACAGCGGTCGCGGCGCCATCCTTCGCACAGGCCGCCTGGCCGAACAAGCCGATCCGCATCATCGTGCCGTACACGCCCGGCGGCTTCACCGACCAGATGGCGCGGCTGGTGCAGCCGGGCCTTTCGGCGCGGCTCGGCCAGCCGGTGGTGATCGAGAACAAGCCGGGCGCCAACAGCCTGATCGGCGTCGATGCGATCGCCAAGGCGGCGCCGGACGGCAGCACCTTCGGCGTCGTGATCGCGGCCTACGCGGCCAACACCACGCTCTATCCGAAGCTGCCTTACGACCCGAAGAAGGACCTGACCGGCGTCTCGCTGATGGGCATCTCGCCGCTGCTCGCGGCGGTCAACAACGACGCGCCCTTCAAGACCGCGAAGGAGCTGATCGACTATGCGCGCGCGAACCCGGGCAAGGTCAGCTTCGGCTCCTCGGGCAACGGCTCGGCGGCGCACCTGACCAGCGAGCTGTGGAAGTCGCTCACCAAGACCTACATGATCCACATCCCGTACCGCGGCGCGGTGCCGGCGCTGACCGACCTGATGGGCGGGCAGATCCAGTTGTTCTTCGATGCGCCGACCGGGCTCATCAACCAGGGCAAGGCCGGCAAGGTGCGGCTGATCGGCGTGGCCAGCGACCGTCGGCTGCCTGCGCTGCCCGACGTGCCCACCTTCATCGAGCAGGGCTTCGCCGGCTTCACCGGCAGCACCTGGGCCGGCATGCTGGCGCCGGCCGGCACGCCGCGCGAGATCGTCAGGCGCATGTCGGAGGAGGTGGCGCGGATCATCAGGAGCGACGAGACTCGCGCCAAGCTCGACGCGATGGGCACCTTTCCGGCGGGCAGCACGCCCGAGGAGTTCGATGCCTTCATCGATGCGGAGACGGCCAAGTGGGCCACGGTGATCAAGACGGCGGGCGTGAAGGCGGACTGAGCCGCGTTCAGGCCCAGGCTGCCACGGCCGCGCCCACCGAGGCCAGCGTCGCATCGCGGACGCCCGGCGCGGCCTGGGTCTCGGTGAGATAGACGGCGAGCAGGATCGGCGCACGCCCCGGCGGCCGCAGGATCGCGATGTCGTTGGTGGAGCCGTTCTGGCCCGAGCCCGTTCTGTCGCCGACCTTCCAGGCCGGCGGCAGGCCGGCGCGGATGCGCGCGTCGCCGGTCTTGTTGCCGTCCAGCCATTGGAGCAACTGGGCACGCGAGGCCACCGCGAGGACGTCGCCCAAGAGAATCTTTTGCATGCTGCGGCTCATGGCGGCCGGCGTGGTCGTGTCGCGCGGATCGCCGGGCCGGGCCTCGTTGAGCGCCGTTTCGAAGCGGTCCAGCCGCGTCTTCGTATCGCCGATCGAGCGCATGAAGTCGGTCAGGGCCTTGGGTCCGCCGAAGCTCGAGAGCAACAGGTTGGCCGCCGTGTTGTCGCTCAGGGTGAGCGTGGCTTCGCACAGTTGCGCGATGGTCATGCCGGTGCCGTCGGCGTGCTTTTCCGTCACCGGCGAGTGGGTGACCAGGTTGCTCGGGGCATAGACGACACGGCGACCGAGCTGCTCCTTGCCTTGATCCGCGCGCTGGAGCACGAAGGCCGCGGCCAGGAACTTGAAGGTGCTGCACAGGGGAAAGCGTTCGTCCTCGCGGTGCCCGGCGCGCCGGCCCGTGGCGGTGTCGAGCACGCCGACGCCGAGCCGGCCGCCGCTGGCCTTTTCGATGTCCGCGAACTGCTTCGAAAGATCGGTCGCGGGCTCGGCGCGCAGGCCGAAGGAGGCTGCCGCCAGCGCGGCAAAAAGGGTGCTTGAAAACTCACGTCGATGAATCATGGGTGCTCCTGAAAGGAAGCGACTTTCAGCCATCCGATGCGGCAGCACAAACGATAGTATTTGCTGCCTTACGCAAGAAAATCTTTTGGCTCCTTCATGGCCCGTCCGCATCTCCCGCTCAACGCGCTGCGCGCATTCGAATCCTCCGCCCGCCACCTGAGCTTCACGCTCGCTGCCGCCGAGCTGAACGTGACCCAGGCGGCGGTGAGCCAGCAGGTGCGCGGTCTCGAATCCCGGCTCGGGGTGACGCTGTTCCGGCGCCTGCCGCGCGGGCTGGCGCTGAGCGACGAAGGCCATGCACTGCTGCCGGTGCTGGCCGATGCCTTCGGGCGCATGGAGGCGGTGGTCCAGCAGTTCGACAACGGCCATTTCTTCGAGGTGCTGACGGTGGGCGTGGTGGGCACCTTCGCGGTGGGCTGGCTGCTGCCGCGGCTGCGCCTGTTCCAGCAAAGCTGCCCCTTCATCGACCTGCGCCTGATGACGCACAACAACGTGGTCGACCTGGCCGGGGAGGGCCTGGACTTCGCCATCCGCTTCGGCGACGGCACCTGGCAAGGCCTGCACGCCGAGCATTTGCTGGCGGCGCCGCTGGCGGTGCTGTGCACGCCGGCCATCGCGGCGCGCATCGTGCGCCCGCAGGACCTCGCGCACGAGACCCTGCTGCGCTCCTACCGGCCAGACGACTGGCCGGGTTGGTTCGCGGCGGCCGGCGTGGCTTGTCCGGCGATCCGCGGACCGGTGTTCGACTCGTCGCGCCTCATGGTGGAGGCCGCGATGCAGGGCGCCGGCGTGGCGCTCGCCCCGGCCTCGATGTTCGAGCGCGAACTGGGCGAGGGGCGGCTCGTGCGGCCGCTGGCCATCGAGGTGATGACCGGCAGCTACTGGCTCACGCGGCTCAGATCGCGCACGCCGAGCCCCGCGATGGAGGCCTTTCGCACCTGGCTCCTCGGCTACATCGAGACTTCGAGCATCTCGCGGTAGTCATCGCGCGTGGCGAGCCGCGGATTGGTCTTGTGGCAGTGGTCGGCCAGTGCGCCGTCGATCACCTGGTCGAAGATGGCGGGCGTGACGCCGACCTCGGCCAGTCCCTTGGGCAGGCCGAGGCGCGCATTCATGTCGCGGATGGCGGCGCCGAGGTCGCCGGCCGAATCGAGGTGCATGGCCTGTGCCATGCGCTGCAGGCGCTGTTCCTTCTGCACCGATTCCGCGCCCGCGTTGAAGCGGATCACGGCCGGCAGGAAGAGCGCGTTGAGCGTGCCGTGGTGCAAGCGGGGATCGATGCCGCCCAGGCTGTGGCTCAGCGAATGCACGCAACCCAGGCCCTTTTGGAAGGCCAGCGCACCCTGCATCGACGCGCTCATCATGTTGAGGCGCGCCTCGCGGTCGCTGCCGTCCTCGGTGGCACGCTCGATGTAGTTCCAGGCGCGTTGCAGCCCGTCGAGGCCGATGCCGTCGGCCGGCGGGTTGAAGGCGGCCGACATGAAGGTCTCCATGCAGTGCGCGATGGCGTCCATGCCGGTGGCGGCGGTGAGCCGCGGCGGCAGGCCCAGCGTGAGCTCGGGGTCGCAGATCGCGGCCTTGGGCATCAGCGACCAGCTGTGAAAGCCGAGCTTGCGGTGGTCGTCGACGATCACGATCGCGCCGCGCGCGACCTCGCTGCCGGTGCCGCTGGTGGTGGGCACGGCAATGATCGGCGCCGCGCGCTCGCTGATCTTCGGCGAGCCACCTTCGATGGTGGCGTAGGTCTTCAGCGGGCCCTCGTGCGTGGCCGCGATCGCGACGCCCTTGGCGCAGTCGATTGCCGAGCCGCCGCCGACGGCGATCAGGCCGTCGCAGCGGCCCTCGCGGTACATCGCGGCGGCAGCGCGCACGGCGGCCTCGGTCGGGTTGGAAGGGGTCTGGTCGAACACCGCCACCGGCAGTTCGCCGAGCGCATCGAGCGCCTTCTGCAGCACGCCGGCCGCACGCACGCCGGCGTCGGTGACGACCAGCGGCCGCGTGATGCCGATGCGCGCGCATTCGCTCGCCAGCAGCTTGATGGCGCCGAATTCGAACTGGATCTGGGTGAGGTACTGGATGAGGGCCATGGCGTGTGGACGGTACGATGCGGGCCTTCCAATTTAACAAGTGCCGACTCGTTTGCCCATGAGCCAAACCCTTGCGCCAGCGCTGACGCCGAAGATGGCCGGCGTGGTCGATCGCATGGCGCGCGCCCATCAGGCGCCGTTCTACACGCTCGCGCCGGCCGAGGCCAAGGCCGCCTACGAAAAGGGCGCCGGCGTGCTCGAGGTGCCCAAGCCGGAACTCGAACGCATCGAGGATTTCACGCTGCCCGCGCGCGACGGCCACGCGCTGCCGGCACGGCTCTACGCGCCCTCGCGCGCGCGGCTGCCGGTGCTGCTGTTCTTCCATGGCGGCGGCTTCACGGTCGGCAGCGTCGCGACCCATGACACCCTGTGCCGCGTGCTGAGCAAAAAAAGCGGCGCTGCCGTGATCTCGCTCGACTACCGGCTCGCACCCGAGCACAAGTTCCCTACCGCTTCGAACGATGCGTGGGATGCGCTGAAGTTCATCGCGAAGAATGCGGCGGAGCTGGGCCTCGACGGCACGCGCATCGCGGTCGGCGGCGACAGCGCCGGCGGCACGCTGGCGGCGGTGTGCGCGATCCTCGCGCGCGACGCCGGGCTGCCGCTCGCATTGCAGATGCTTTTCTACCCGGGCACCACCGCGCACCAGGACACGCCCTCGCACCGGCACTTCGCCGCCGGCCCGCTGCTCGACGAGCCGCTCATCACCTGGTTCTTCGCCCAGTACCTGAACAGCCAGGCCGAGCGCGACGACTGGCGCTTCGCACCGCTCAACGCCGACGACGTGGACGACGTCGCCCCGGCCTGGATCGGCCTGGCCGAATGCGACCCCGTGGTCGACGAGGGCATTGCCTATGCCGACAAGCTGCGCGCTGCGGGCGTCGCGGTCGAGCTGGAGATCTACCGCGGCGTGATCCACGAATTCGTCAAAATGGGCCGCGCCATCCCCGAGGCGCTGCAGGCGCACGCCGACGCGGCCCGCGCATTGAAGGAAGCATTGCAGACATGAGCCGCCGGGCCGTTCCCAAGGCGAATACCGCAGCGCGAAGCGCGGAGGATATCCAATGAGCACAGAGAGCCAGCACAAGAAGACCGACTTCCGTTTTTTCCACCGGCTGCGCGTGCGCTGGGCCGAAGTCGACATGCAGAAGATCGTCTTCAACGCGCACTACCTGATGTACTTCGACACTGCCATCTCCGACTACTGGCGCGCGCTGGCGCTGCCCTACGAGGAGGCGATGCAGGCGCTCGGCGGCGATCTCTACGTGCGCAAGGCCACCATCGAATTCAACGCCTCGGCGCGCGTGGACGACCTGCTCGACGTTGCGATGAAGTGCGTGCGCGTGGGCAATTCGTCGATCGTGTTCCACGGCGGGCTGTTCCGCGGTGACGATCTGCTGGTGAGCTGCGAGCTGGTCTACGTGTTCGCCGATCCGGCGACGCAGACCTCCAAGCCGGTGCCCCCGCTCCTGCGCGAGATCTTCACGGCCTACGAGGCGGGCGAGCCGATGCGCGAGGTCGCGACCGGCAACTGGTCGGAGCTCGGCGAAGGCGCCGGCGCAGTGCGCCGCAGCGTCTTCATCGAGGAGCAGCGTATCCCCAAGGAACTCGAATGGGACGAGCATGACCAGACCGCGGTGCATGCGGTGGCACGCAACCGCCTCGGCCAGGTGATCGCCACGGGGCGGCTGGTGCCCGGCGACGAGCCCGGGCAGGGCCGCGTCGGCCGCATGGCGGTTCACCGCACGCTGCGCAGCGGCGGCCATGGCGCGGCGGTGCTGCGCGCACTCGAGGATGCGGCCCGCGCGCGCGGCGACCGCGAGGTGGCGCTGCACGCGCAACGCAGCGCCGAGGCCTTCTACACGCGACTGGGCTACCTGCCGCACGGCGAGCCCTTCGAGGAAGCGGGCATTCCTCATCTCGAGATGCGGCGCGCGCTGTAGCGTCGCTGGCCGATGAAGCTCCGCACCAAGATCGTTGCGCTCGCGGTTGCGCCGCTCCTGGTCGCGCTGGTGCTGGTGGCGCTTGCGGTGCGCCACCAGGAGCGCGACCTGGCACAGCGTGAACGCGCCCTGATCGAGCAGACCTACATGGCGCAGCGCCGCAGCGAGCTGCGCAGCTATGTCGAGCTCGCCCTCAGCACCGTGCGGCCGCTGTATGACGCGGGACAGGACGACGAGGCGACCCGCACGGAGGCGCTGCGCCGGCTGGCTGCGCTGGACTACGGCGACGACGGCTACTTCTTCGTCTACGACCTGCAGGGCCGTTCGCTCATGCATTCGCGCCAGCCCGATCTGGTGGGACAGAACCTGTGGGCGCTGCGCGATCCGGAGGGCCGCTTCACGATCCAGGACCTGCTGGCGCAGGCGCGCGACGGCGGCGGCTATGTCGAGTACCAATGGCGCAAGCCGTCGAGCGCGCAGACGGCACCCAAGCTCGGCTACGTCACGACCTTGCCGCGCTGGAACTGGATGGTCGGCACCGGCCTGTATCTCGACGACATCGAAGCGACGATGCAGGCGCTGGACCGCCAGGTGAGCTCCAACGTGACCACCACCATGCTGTGGATCGCCGGCATCGCCGCCCTGTGCCTGGGCGTCGTGAGCGCCGCGGGCCTGCTGCTGAACCTGAGCGAACACCGCGTCGCCGAAGCCAAGCTGCGGCTCCTGGCACGCCAGGTCGTGCAGTCGCAGGAAGAAGAGCGCGGCCATCTCGCGCGCGAGCTGCACGACGGCACCAGCCAGACGCTGGTGTCGGCCAAGCTCCTGATCGAATCGGCGGTCGACGCGCTCGAGCGTGCGCGGCAGAACGCGCCGCCGGCGCTCGGCAAGGCGCTGCAGCGGCTCAACGATTCGCTGGCCGAAGTGCGGCGCATCTCGCATCGGCTGCGGCCGGCCCTGCTCGATACGCTCGGGCTGCCGGCAGCGCTCGAACGGCTCGGCGGCGAGTTCGCCGAGGAGGGCGCCATCGCCGCCTCGGTGACGGTCGAAGGCCCGGCGCGCGACCTGCCCGAGGAGGTCAAGACCGCGCTGTTCCGCGTCACGCAGGAAGCATTGACCAATGTGCGCAAGCATGCCCGGGCACGCCAGGTGCGCATCGCGCTGGACTTCGGCGCCGAAGGCGTGCGGCTGGAAGTCAGCGACGACGGCATCGGCTTCGATGTCGAAGCCATGCAGCTGGACCCGCGGCGCGGCATCGGGCTGCGCAACATGCGCGAGCGCGTGGCCTCGATCGGCGGCAGCTTCGACATGCGCTCGGGCGGCGGCGGAACCTCCATCGTGGCCGATGTGCCGGCCCACAGCCTGGAGCCCGCATGACACGGCCGTCGGCGGTTCGCCTGTTTCTAGTCGACGACCATCCGCTGGTGCGCGACGGCCTGCGTGCGCGCCTCGATCCGCTGCCGGGCATCGAGATCGTCGGCGAGGCCGGCAGCGCCGCCGAAGCCCTGGCGCTGATCGAGCGCCTGCAGCCGGACCTGGTGCTGGCGGACGTCGGCATGAAGGACATGAACGGCATCGAGCTGGCCGCGCAGCTGCAGCAGCGGCAACCGGCGGTGCGCGTCGTGATGCTCAGCATGTACGACAACCCCGAGTACGTGCAGCAGGCACTGCAGGCCGGCGCGCGCGGCTACGTGCTCAAGGATGCGCCGGCGGCCGAGATCGTGGCCGCGATCGACGCGGTGTCGGCCGGCGGCACCTTCCTGAGTCCGGCGGTGTCGCAGCGGCTGTTCCGCAACCAGGCACCCAAGCCGCTGCTCACGCCGCGCGAGAGCGAGATCCTTTCGGCGCTCGGCCGCGGCCAGTCGAGCAAGCAGATCGCGCGCGATCTGGGCCTGAGCGTGCGCACGGTCGAGGCGCACCGCCAGAGCATCAAGCGCCGGCTCGGCATCGAGGGCCAGGCCGAGCTGATCAAGTACGCCGTCGAGCATGCACAGCAGTTCGGCGGCGGCTGAGCGGGCAGGGCGCTTCGGGGTTTTCCATTACGCAACACCACGCGGCCCGGCCGCGCGGTGTGACGGATGCCGGCGCGGCCCAGGCTCGCGACACTCCTGGGGGTTCAAGAATCAAGGAGACATCCGCATGCACAGCATCCGCCGCCACCTGGTGTGGCTCGTCGTGGCCGTGATCGGCGCATTCGCGCTGGGAACGGTGGCACTGGCCCGCGGCGAGGCGATCAACGCCTTGTGGGTCGTGGTCGCAGCCCTCTGCACCTACCTCATCGCGTACCGCTACTACAGCCTCTTCATCGCCGACCGCGTGCTCGGGCTGGACGGCAATCGCAAGACGCCCGCGCACCGCCACAACGACGGGCTGGACTACGTGCCGACCGACAAGAACGTGCTGTTCGGCCACCACTTCGCGGCGATCGCCGGCGCCGGTCCGCTGGTCGGGCCGGTGCTTGCGGCACAGATGGGCTACCTGCCCGGGCTCTTGTGGATCCTGGCCGGCGTGGTGTTCGCCGGCGCCGTGCAGGACTTCATCGTGCTCTTCATCTCGACGCGGCGCGACGGCCGCTCGCTCGGCGACCTGATCAAGCAGGAGATGGGCACGGTGCCGGGGCTGATCGCCTTGTTCGGCACCTTCATGATCATGATCATCATCCTCGCGGTGCTGGCGCTGATCGTCGTCAAGGCGCTGGCCGAATCGCCGTGGGGCACCTTCACCGTGGCGGCCACGATTCCGGTCGCGGTCTTCATGGGCGTCTACCTGCGCTACATCCGCCCGGGTCGCATCGGCGAAATCTCGGTGATCGGCTTCGTGCTGCTGATGCTGGCCATCTTCGGCGGCCAGGCCGTCGCGCAGAGCGCGACCTGGGCGCCGATGTTCACCTTCGACGGCAAGGCGCTGACCTGGATGCTGATCGGCTACGGCTTCATCGCCGCCAGCCTGCCGGTGTGGCTGCTGCTGGCACCGCGCGACTACCTCTCGACCTTCCTGAAGATCGGCACCATCGTCGCGCTGGCGATCGGCATCGTGTTCGTCGCGCCCACGCTGCAGATGCCGGCCTTCACGCAGTTCGCGCAAGGCAACGGACCGGTCTGGTCGGGCAGCCTGTTCCCCTTCCTCTTCATCACCATCGCCTGCGGCGCGGTCTCTGGCTTCCATGCGCTGATCTCCTCGGGCACCACGCCGAAGATGCTCGACAACGAGCGCCATGCGCGCTTCATCGGCTACGGCGGCATGCTGGCCGAGTCCTTCGTCGCCGTGATGGCGCTGGTGGCGGCTGCGTGCATCGAGCCGGGCGTCTACTTCGCGATGAACAGCCCGGCCGCGCTGGTCGGCAGCACGCCGGCGGCGGTGGCGCAGACCATCTCGAGCTGGGGCTTCGCCGTCACGCCCGAGATGCTGGTGCAGACTGCGAAGGACGTGGGCGAGAGCACCATCCTCGGCCGCGCGGGCGGCGCTCCGACACTCGCCGTCGGCATGGCGCACATCCTGCACCAGGCCATCGGCGGGCCGGCGATGATGGCCTTCTGGTATCACTTCGCGATCCTGTTCGAGGCGCTGTTTATCCTGACCGCAGTCGATGCCGGCACGCGCGCCGGCCGCTTCATGCTGCAGGACCTGCTGGGCAGCTTCGTGCCGGCGCTCAAGCGCACCGACTCGATGGTTGCCAACCTGATCGCGACCTTCCTCTGCGTCGGCGCCTGGGGCTATTTCCTCTACCAGGGCGTGGTCGATCCGCTGGGCGGCATCAACACGCTATGGCCGCTGTTCGGCATCTCCAACCAGATGCTCGCCGCGGTGGCGCTGATGCTGGGCACGGTGGTGCTGTTCCGCATGAAGCGCGAGCGCTTCGCGTGGGTGGCGGTTGTGCCGGCGCTCTGGCTCCTGGCCTGCACGCTGACCGCGGGCTGGCAGAAGATCTTCTCGTCCGACCCCAAGGTCGGCTTCCTGGCCCACGCCGCGAAGTACGCCGACGGGCTGGCACAGGGCGTGCTGATCGCGCCGGCGAAGACGCCCGAGGCCATGGCGCGCATCGTCTTCAACGACCGGCTCGACGCGGCGCTGTGCGGGCTCTTCATCTTCGTGGTGCTGAGCGTGCTGTTCTACAGCGTGCGCGCCTGCATGGCGGCGCGCACGGCCCACAAGCCGACCGCCCGCGAGACGCCCTTCGAGCCGCTGGCGCCGTCGGCCGCCGCATGAGAGCGGCTGGCGCCACCTTGCCGGAAGCCGGGCGCTACCTGGCGCGTTCGCTCGGCGCCACGCTGCGCTTGATGGTGGGCCTGCCGGACTACGACGCCTACCTGAGCCACATGGAGCGCACGCATCCGGAGCAGGCGCCGATGAGCTACGAGGCCTTCTTCCGCGAACGGCAGCAGGCCCGCTACGGCAGCGGCAAGGGGCGCTGCTGCTGAGGCGCCGGCCTCAGATGTCCTCGAGCAGCGGGTAGGGCAGGGGTTCGACCTTGAGTGCGGGCCCGTCGGGCGCGCCCGCGCGCAGGCCGCCGGCATCGAGCGCCGCGATCTGGATCGAGATCAGCGCGGCCGAGCCGCCGCCGGGCGCAGGCGCTGCCTGGGCGACAGTGCCGACCGGCTGCTCCGGATCGTTGGCAGCGAAGACCTCCTGGCCCGCGCTGACCGGCGCATCAGCCTGCACGAGGTAGGTGCGGCGCTTGAGCGTGCCGCGGAACTGGCTGCGTGCCACCACTTCCTGGCCCGGATAGCAGCCCTTCTTGAAGTTCACGCCGCCGACCGATTCGTAGTTGATCATCTGCGGCACGAAGGCTTCGACGATCGGCGCGCTCAGGGTCACGATGCCGCTGCGCACCTCGCTCCATTGCCACAACTCGGGGTCGAGCGCCGGGCCTTGCGGGCCTGCGCTGCCGGCGGGCGCGATCCACAACGCGCGCGGAACGCCGTCGGACGGGTAGAGCGACACCACGTTGGCGTCGCCGACCTGGCTGCAGCGGCCCGGCACCGCGCCGGCATCGACGCCGTTGGCGGTCAGGGCGGTGCCGGCCAGCCCGTGGAGCGCGAACGCCTCGCTCGCATCGCTGAGCTTGACCTTCGCGCGCAGCACGAACATCGAAAGCCGCTTCAGCGTGGCGGCGAGGAGGTCGCGGGTCAAGACCAGCAGCACCCGCTCGGGCTCGGGCCTGATGCCGATGAAGCTCGCGATCATGCGGCCCTTGGCGGTGCAGAGCGCCGCCAGGCGCGCTTCGGAGGCGCCGAGCAGCGCGAAGTCCTGCGTGAGCTGGCCATTGAGGAAGTTGGCGGCTTCGGGGCCCTCGGCGCGGATCACGCCAAGGTGGGAGAGGGCGGTTACGCCATTCAGAACGACGGAGGTCATCGCTGAATTATCATGGTCGGCTCCGTTCCGTTCGGCCCGCAGGGCCAACCGCACCTCTTTACTCTCCGCCTCCTTCATCGGACCCGTGCGCCGCTTCTTCCTCACCATTTTTCTTCTCGCCGCCTTCGCCGCGCTGGGTGCCGGCGCGGCGGGGCTGTGGTGGGTGCAGCAGCCGCTGAAGCTGCCCGCGCCCACGGTCGATCTCTCGGTCGAGCCGGGCACCACGCCGCGCGGCGTCGCGCAGGCAGTGGCCGACACGGGCACGGAGGTCTCGCCGCAGCTTCTTTACTGGTGGTTCCGCTTCTCGGGCCAGGACCGGCAGATCCGTGCCGGCAGCTACGAGCTGGCAGCCGGCATCACGCCGCGCACCCTGCTCAACGTGCTGGTGCGCGGCGAAGAGGCGACGCGCAGCGTGGTGCTGGTCGAGGGATGGAATTTCCGCCAGGTGCGCTCCGCGCTGGCCAAGGCCGAGCAACTGAAGCCGGACACCTTCGGCCTGGCAGACGAGGAACTGATGGCCAGGCTCGGCAAGCCGGGCCTGCACCCCGAGGGCCGCTTCTTCCCCGACACGTACACCTACTCCAAGGGCTCCTCCGATATCGCGCTGCTGCAGCGGGCGATGCGCGCCATGGACAAGAAGCTCGACGCCGCCTGGGCCGCGCGGGCCTCCGGCCTTCCGCTCAAGACGGCCGATGAAGCGCTGATCCTGGCCAGCATTGTCGAAAAAGAGACAGGCAAGGTGCAGGATCGCGCCGAAATCTCCGCGGTTTTCTCGAACCGCCTGCGTGTGGGCATGCCGCTGCAGACCGACCCCAGCGTGATCTATGGCCTGGGCCCGCGCTTCGACGGCAACCTGCGCAAGAAAGACCTACAGGCCGATACGCCCTGGAACACCTACACCCGCCCCGGCCTGCCGTCCACGCCGATCGCGATGCCGGGCAAGGCGGCGCTGCTGGCGGCGGTCCAGCCGGCGCAAAGCAAGTCGCTGTACTTCGTTTCCAGGGGCGATGGATCGAGCCAATTCAGCAGCTCGCTCGAAGAGCACAACCGGGCGGTGAACCGCTATCAACGGAGCGGGCAATGAAGGGCTTGTTTCTCACGCTCGAGGGGATCGACGGCGCCGGCAAATCCAGCCACATCGATGCGCTCGAGGCGCTGTTCAAGGCCAGGGGCCGGCAGGTCACGCGCACGCGCGAGCCCGGCGGCACGCCCATCGCCGAAACGCTACGCACCATGGTCCTCGCGCAGCCGATGGATGCGCTGACCGAATCGCTCCTGGTGTTCGCGGCCCGCCGCGACCACCTCGTGCAGGTGATCGAGCCGGCGCTGGCGCGCGGCGATGTCGTCCTGTGCGACCGCTTCACCGACGCCACCTTCGCCTACCAGGGCGGCGGCCGCGGCTTCGACACCGCGCTGCTGTCCACGCTCGAGCAGTGGGTGCAGGGCCAAGCCGGCGGCGCGCTGCTGCAGCCCGACATCACCTTGTGGTTCGACCTGCCACCCGAACTGGCCGCCGAGCGGCTGGCCGGCGCGCGGCTGCCGGACAAGTTCGAGTCGCAGCCGGTCGAATTTTTCCGGCGCGTCGCCGCCGGCTATGCGCAGCGTGCAGCCACGGCGCCGCGCTTCGTGCGCATCGATGCGAGCCAGTCGCGCGACCAGGTCTGGCAGCAGATCGAGGCGGCGCTGGCGGGCCGCGGCCTGTGAGCACCACGGCGCTGTCACCCTGGCTGCAGCGGCCCCTGGCCGAGTTGCTGCGCCAGCGCGGCCACGCCTGGCTGCTGCAGGGGCCCTCGGGCCTGGGCCAGTACGAGCTCGGCCTGGCGCTGGCTGCAGCCTGGCTCTGCGAGCAGCGTGACGAGTCGAAGGGGGAGGGTGCCTGCGGCCATTGCCCGAGCTGCCATGCGATCTCCGTGCGCACCCATGCCGACCTCTGCGTGCTGATGCCCGAGGTCGCGATGCAGGAGCTCGGATGGCCGCTCGACGAGAAGAGCCAGGCCGACATCGACGACAAGAAGCGCAAGCCCAGCCGCGAGATCCGCGTCGAGGCGATGCGCGATGCGGTCGGCTTCGCCCAGCGCACCAGCGCGCGCGGGCGCGGCAAGGCGGTGCTGGTCTATCCGGCCGAGCGCATGAACACGATCACGGCCAATGCCTTGCTGAAGACGCTGGAGGAGCCGGTTGGCGACCTGCGCTTCGTGCTGGCCAGCGAGGCCGCCTGGCAACTGCTGCCCACCATCCGCAGCCGCTGCCTCGGCTTCACCTTGCCCTGGCCGGCAGACGAGGAGGCGCGCAACTGGCTGGTGGCGCAGGGCGTGCCTGCCAACGATGCGCCCGCCCTGCTGCGTGCCGCCGGCGGCCGGCCGAGCGATGCATTGCGGCTTGCCGCCTCGGGCCAGTCGCCCAAGGCCTGGGGGCTGCTGCCCAAGGCGGTGCTGCGCGGCGATGTCGCTGCGCTGGCCGACCATGCGCCGGCCCAGGCCATCAGCGCGCTGCAGAAGCTGTGCCACGACCTCATGGCCCTGGACAGCGGCGCCACGCCGCGCTTCTTCGAAGCCGCCGACCTGCCGGCGGTGCCGTCGAAGGTGGCGCTGGCGCGGTGGTCGAAATCGCTCGCGAATGCCGCAAAGACCGCAGAACATCCGTTCAATGCCGGCCTGATGCTCGAGGCGCTTGTGAGCGAAGCGCGAAGCACCCTAAACTCGGCAGCTCGCCGCCCATGAACACACCCGCAGCCCCCACCCCCTCCGCACCCGCCCGGCCCAGCGTCATCCAGCTGGCCATCAAGGAAAAAGGCGCGCTCTACGCGGCGTACATCCCCTTGTTCGCCGAAGGCGGGATCTTCATTCCGACCTCGCGCGAGTACCGCCTCGGCGACGACGTCTACGTGCTGCTCACGCTGCCCGAAGATCCGCAGCGCTACCCGGTGGCCGGCAAGGTCGCCTGGATCACCCCGGCGCGCGCCGCCGGCAACCGGGCGCCGGGTGTCGGCATCCGCTTTCCGTCCGACGACAAGTCGCGCCAGCTCAAGGCGCGCATCGAAGAGGCGCTCGGCGGCACCATGGCCTCCGACCGGCCGACCCAGACCATTTGAGTCCCGTCCTCGCGACGCGGACCGCAGGCGCTGCGGTTGCACCGCCGTTTCTTGAAGTTCCGCGATGTTCACAGATTCCCACTGCCACCTGACTTTCCCCGAGTTCGCAGGCCGGATGCCGCAGATCCGCGAGGCCATGGCCGCCGCGGGCGTGGATCGGGCGCTCTGCATCTGCACCACGCTGGAGGAATTCGCCGAAGTGCAGGCCCTGGCGGCGCGTTTTGACAACTTTTGGGCCTCCGTAGGCGTGCATCCGGACAACGAGGACATCGCCGAGCCTTCGGTGGAAGACCTGGTACAGCGCTCCGCGCTGCCCAAGGTGGTGGCCATCGGCGAGACTGGTCTCGATTACTACCAAATGGAAGAGCGCAAGGGCGGGCGCAGCATCGCCGACATGGAATGGCAGCGCGAGCGCTTCCGCGTGCACATCCGCGCCGCCAGGCAGGTGAGGAAGCCGCTGGTGATCCATACGCGGGAGGCTTCGGCCGACACGCTGGCGATCCTGAAGGAGGAGGGCGAGGACGGCTCGGCCGCAGCGGCCGGCGGCGTGTTCCATTGCTTCACCGAGACGGCGGAGGTCGCGCGCGCCGCGCTCGACCTGGGCTTCTACATCTCCTTCTCGGGCATCCTGACTTTCAAGAAGGCGCAGGATCTGCGCGACGTGGCGGCTTTCGTGCCGCTCGACCGCATGCTGATCGAGACCGACAGCCCCTACCTCGCGCCGGTGCCTTACCGCGGCAAGACCAACAATCCCTCGTACGTGCCCTTCGTGGCGCAGCAGATCGCCGAACTGCGCCAGCTGCCGGTCGAAACCATCGGCCAAGTTACCAGCCGCAATTTCGAGACGCTATTTACCAGCGTGAATACATGAGAAACAACCTTAGGAAATTCGTTTATCTTGCTGTTCTGACAGCAAGTTTTTCAGTAAGCGCCGGCTCATTCGAAGACTTCTTCCGGGCCGCCCGGAGCGACAACGCAGGCGTCGTCAAGGAGCTGCTGGGCCGCGGATTCGACCCCAACACACAGGACGAGCACGGCCAGACCGGCCTCCTGATCGCGATGCGCGAGCCGTCGCCCAAGGTGGTGGAGGTACTTCTGGATTCGCCCAAGACCAACGTCGAGCTGCGCAATGCCAAGGACGAAAGCCCATTGATGATGGCGGCGCTGAAGGGCCAGCAGGACGTGGTGACCAAGCTGATCGCGCGCGACGCCGACATCAACAAGCCCGGCTGGACGCCACTGCATTACGCGTCCACCAACGGCCACGTTGCCGTCATGAAGCAGCTGCTCGACAACCATGCCTTCATCGACGCGCAGTCGCCCAACGGCACCACGCCGCTGATGATGGCCGCGATGTACGGCTCGACCGCCGCGGTGCAGTTGCTGCTCGACGAAGGCGCCGACACGCAGATGAAGAACGAGAAAGGCATGACGGCGATCGACTTCGCCCAGCGCGCCGGCCGGTCGGATGCCGTTCGGCTGCTGGGCGCGGCGGTCCGGGCCAAGAAGCCGAGCGACGGCAAATGGTGACGGACTTGGCCTGACTGCCTGAATCGGATCGGAACATACAATGTATATTATGTTAAATAAGCAATGCAGCTGGATCCGCCCAGCTTCTTTCTCCATGCGGTTCTAGTAATTCTTCTGCCAAGCTGCAAGCAATCCTTGTGCGCTTCTCCGCGCCCCCTCTCCTTCGGGCACTGCTTGAATCGTGTTGATCTCCGATCAAAGATCGGGGCGCGCACATTGAGGTGAAACACCTGAGCGATGGCGACAGCTCGCCCTTGAGGCTGAGCACTGGATGTCAATGAAAGTCGCCTGCCTCGATGGCGCCCGGCCCATCGAGCTCCTTCGGACGCCACAAGGCGCCGCACTTGTGAACGACTTCCTGGGGCGTCTCGAGTTCGGGGTCTACAGCGCAAATGCCGCTGATCACGATCAACGCAGCGCGTCCATCAGTTCTCTATGCCGGCAGTGCGGCGCCGGGCGCATGCCCGGTGCACCGTCACGCGATCGGTGCATTCCGCCCAGCCATGAAACAGCGCCGCCAGCGGCCTCCGGGCCAGTGGCGGCGTGCGCGCCAAAAATTTTTGGCGTCACCGAACCCAGTATCCATGCGGCTTTCGCCGCGATCGGCCCGCGAAAACCAGGTCAGTACGGGCTTACCCCATCGACCGGGCCCGCATGTTGCTTAAGACTGTCGCAGGTTGACTGTCGACAGTTTGCAGACAATCAACGCCTCTATCCAGACAGTGGCGGCAGGGCTTGGGCCCGCCGCCTACAAAGGAATACGACATGCAATTGCACGCCGTGGGCAGCAAGGCCCAGACCCCGTCCGACGCCGAGCGCCAGGTGCGGGCAGACCTCGCCGCCGCCTACCGCCTGGTCGCGTACTACGGCATGGACGACAGCATCTACACCCACATCTCGGCGCGGGTGCCGGGCACCGAGGGGCAGTTCTTGATCAATCCCTTCGGAATGCTGTTCAAGGACATCACGGCCTCGTCGCTGGTCAAGATCGACATCGACGGCCGCATCCTCGACGACTCGCCCTGGGACGTGAATCCGGCCGGCTTCACGATCCACAGCGCGGTGCACGCGGCGCGCCACGACGCGGCCTGCGTGCTGCACACGCACACGGTGGCGGGCGTCGCGGTGTCGTCGCTGGCCGGCGGGCTGCAGCCGTGCAACCAGTGGGCGCTGCAGTTCTACAACCGCGTCGTCTATCACGACTTCGAAGGCATCGCGCTCGACGCCGACGAGCGCGAGCGCCTGGTGGCCGACCTCGGCCCGACGGCGCGCGCGCTGATCCTGCGCAACCACGGCCTGGTCACGCTGGGGCGCACGGTGTCGGAGGCCTTCATCCTGATGCTGAACCTCGAGCGCGCCTGCCGCGTGCAGGTGGCCATCGCCTCGAGCGGGCAGCCGGTCTACCCCGTGCCGCCCGAGGTCTGCGAGAAGACCGCGCGCCAGTACGAAAGCGGCGACAGCGTGCGCCAGCCGGGCCAGCCCGACCCGAATGCGCGCGAATGGCGCGCGCTGCTGCAGCGCATCGACCCTCTTCCCGCCACGTCGTTTCGCGACTGAGCGACGCCGCCGCGGCGCGCCGTTGCGCTTCTTCCGTTCCTGTTCCCTTCCCTACCCGCTCGACAGAGCCACAAGGAGTTCCCGCACATGAAACGTCGCAATCTCATCCAGATGGGCGCCGCCTCGGCCGCCGGCTTGACGCTGGCGGGTGTCCCGCTGCACCTGCTGGCGCAGGGCAAGAAGGGTGGCGTGATCAACGCCGTGGTGCAGCCGGAGCCGCCGGGGCTCATGATGGGCATCACGCAGAACGGCCCCACGCAGATGATCGCGGGCAACATCTACGAGGGCCTGCTGCGCTACGACGAGAAGATCAACCCGCTGCCCGGCCTTGCCACCTCGTGGACGTCGAACAAGGAAGGCACGCTGTTCACCTTCAAGCTCAAGCCGGGCGTGCTGTGGCACGACGGCAAGCCCTTCACCTCGGCCGACGTGGTGTTCTCGGCCGATGTGTTCCTGCGCAAGACGCATGCGCGCCTGCGGGCCAACCTGGCGTCGGTAGAAAGCATCAAGGCCATCGATCCGCTCACGGTGGAGTTCAAGCTCAAGTACCCGTTCGGCCCCTTCCTCGGCATCTTCGAGGTCGGCAGCATGCCGATGGTGCCCAAGCACGTGTACGAAGGCACCGACTTCGCCACCAACCCGGCCAACGCCACACCCATCGGCACGGGCCCGTTCAAGTTCAAGGAATGGGTCAAGGGCTCGTACATCCAGCTCGTCGCCAACGACAAGTACCACGTCAAGGACGTGCCGATGGTCGAGAGCGTCTACTTCCACGTGATTCCCGATGCGGCCTCGCGCGCGGCGGCCTTCGAATCGGGCAAGGTCGACGTGGTGCCGGGCGGCGCGGTCGAGTACTTCGACGTGCTGCGGCTGTCCAAGCTGCCGGGCGCGGCCGTCACGACCAAGGGCTGGGAGTTCTTCGCGCCGCAGTCGTGGCTGTGGATCAACAACCGCAAGGCGCCGATGGACAACGTCAAGTTCCGCCAGGCGCTGATGTACGCCATCGACCGCGAGGCCATGGCCAAGATCGCATGGCAGGGCTTCGCCAAGCCCGCGACCGGCCCGTTCAACAGCAACATCAAGTTCCACAGCACCGACGTCGCCAAGTACCCGCGCAACGTGGCCACCGCCAAGAAGCTGCTGGAAGAAGCCGGCTACAAGGGCGAGACGCTGCGCCTGCTGCCGCTGCCCTATGGCGAGACATGGACGCGCAGCGCCGAGATCCTGCGCCAGAACCTCGCGCAGGCCGGCATCAAGGTCGAGCTGGTGGCCACCGACGTGGCCGGCTGGAACCAGAAGCTCAACGAGTGGGACTACGACCTCGCCTTCACCTACCTCTACCAGTACGGGGACCCGGCACTGGGGGTGGCGCGCAACTACACGACCGCCAACATCGCCAAGGGCTCGCCGTTCAACAACGTCGAGGGCTATTCGAACCCGAAGGTGGACGCGCTGTTCGAGGCCGGCGCGAAAGAGGCCGATCCCGAGAAGCGCAAGGCCATCTACGTGCAGGTGCAGAAGATCCTGCTCGACGAGGTGCCGGTGGCCTGGCTGCACGAGCTCAACTTCCCGACGCTCTACCGCACCAAGATCAGCAATCTCGTCAGCTCCGGCATCGGCCTCAACGACAGCCTGGGCACCGCGAGCATTGCCTGACCCCCAGGCTTGCCCACCCGTATGGCAGCCCCTGCCCCCTTGCAGGAGGCAACACCTGCTGCCCGGCCAAGCCGGTTCCGCGGTGTTTCTGGAACGAGGCAGCCTCGCGCGGGAGTTTCGAAGATGTGGAGTACTGAATGAAACGTACGCAGTTCATGCTGGGCCGCGTGATGCAGGGGCTGCTGGCGATCCTGCTGATCGCCACGGTCAACTTCATGCTGGTGCGCGCGGCGCCGGGCGATCCGGTGTCGGTGCTGGCCGGCGAGGCGGGCGCGTCCGATCCGCAGTTCGTAGCGCAGCTGCGCGCGCAGTTCGGGCTCGACCAGCCGATCACGACGCAGCTCGCCACCTACGTCGGCAAGGTGGTGCAGCTCGACCTCGGCTTCTCGTACCGCCAGCAGCAGCCGGTGCTGAAGCTCATCATGGACCGGCTGCCGGCCACCCTGCTGCTCACCGGCACGGCGTTCGCGCTGTCGCTGCTGTTCGGCATCACGCTCGGGGCGCTGGCCGCGCGGCGCGCCGGCACCTGGGTCGACAGCTCGATCACCGTGGTGGCGCTCATCTTCTATGCCACGCCGCTCTACTGGCTCGCGCTGATGGCGGTGCTGGTGTTCACGGTGCAGCTCGATTGGCTGCCGGGCTTCGGCTTCAGCACCGTGGGCTCCGGCGCCACCGGCCTCGCGCTGGCCTGGGACATCGCCGGGCACCTGGTGCTGCCGGCGCTGACGCTTGCGCTCTTCTACATGGCGGTGTATGCGCGCATGACGCGCGCCGCCATGCTCGAGGTGGCGCAGATGGACTTCGTGAAGACCGCGCGCGCCAAGGGCGTCAAGCCCGGCCGCATCCTGCGCGCGCACGTGCTGCGCAACGCGCTGCTGCCGGTGGTCACGCTCGCGGGCATCCAGGCCGGCGGAATGATCGGCGGCGCGGTGCTGACCGAGACCGTCTTCGCCTGGCCCGGCATCGGCCGCCTGATGTTCGACGCGCTGCTGCAGCGCGACTACAACCTACTGCTCGGCGCCTTCCTCGTGACCGCGGCCATGGCCGTGCTGTTCAACCTCATCACCGACCTCGTCTACACGCTGGTCGATCCCCGGATAGAGCTATGACCCTGGAAAGTCCATTCTGGCGGCGCTTCTGCCGCAACAAGGGCGCCGTGCTCGGCATGGCCGTGCTGGTGCTGGTGGCCGTGGTAGCGATCATCGGGCCGTGGGTCGCAACCAACGATCCGTGGAACATGGTCGAGCAGCCGTTCCTGCGGCCGTGGACCGAGCCGGGCTTCGCGCTCGGCACCGATACGCTGGGCCGCGACATTCTCTCGGGCGTGATTTACGGCGCGCGCATCTCGCTCCTGATCGGGCTGGTGTCCACCGTGGTGGCGCTGCTCATCGGCGTGACGCTCGGCGCCATCGCCGGCTACTTCGGCGGCTGGATCGACGCGGCGCTGATGCGCTTCACCGAGCTGTTCCAGGCCGTGCCGAGCTTCGCGCTCGCCATCGTGCTGGTCGCGATCTTCCAGCCCTCGGTCAACTCGATCGTGGTGGCCATTGCCATCGTCTCGTGGCCGCCGGTGGCGCGGCTGGTGCGCAGCGAGTTCCTCACGCTGCGCCAGCGCGACTTCGTGCAAGCCGCGCTGCTCGCGGGCCAGTCGACGCCGCGCATCATCCTCACGCAGATCCTGCCCAACGCCATGTCGCCCATCATCGTGATGGCCTCGCTCATGACGGCCACGGCCATCCTGCTCGAGTCGAGCCTGAGCTTCCTCGGCCTGGGAGACCCGAACCAGATGAGCTGGGGCTATATGGTGGGCGCCGCGCGCACCGTGCTGCGCCAGGCCTGGTGGATGGCGCTGTTCCCCGGCCTGGCCATCGTGCTGACCGTGCTGGCGCTCAACCTCGTGGGCGAAGGCCTCAGCGACGGCCTCAACACGCGGCTCGACGGGAGGGGCAAATGAGCGCCACCGTCACGCCCATGAAGCCGGTGCAGCCGGTGCTCGACGTCGTCAACCTCGGCATCAGCCTGCCCAAGGGAGCGGACCGCGCGCTGGCCGTCGACGGCGCCACGCTGTCGGTGCTGCCGGGCCAGACGCTGTGCGTGGTCGGAGAATCGGGCTCGGGCAAGTCGATGATCGCCAACGCCGTGATGGGCCTGCTGCCGCGCCCGCACGTCGGGCCCGTGGCCGGGCAGATCTTGTTCGAGGGCCGCGACCTGCTGCAGCTCACCGAGCCGCAGATGCGCGAGCTGCGCGGCCGCCGCATCGGCATGGTGTTCCAGGAGCCGATGACAGCGCTGAACCCGGTGATGCGCATCGGCGAGCAGATCGGCGAAGTCTTCGACGCGCACGGCAGCGTGCCCGCGGCCGAGAAGCGGCGGCGCATTCTGGCCGCGTTGGCCGACGTCGGCCTGCCCGACCCGGAGCTGCTGATCGACGCCTATCCGTTCCGCCTCTCGGGCGGTCAGCGCCAGCGCGTAATGATCGCCTGCGCGCTGGTGCTCGAGCCCGTGCTGCTGATCGCCGACGAGCCGACCACCGCGCTCGACGTCACGACGCAGGCGCAGATCCTCGCGCTGATCCGCGAGCTGCAGCAGCGCCGCGGCACCGCGGTGCTGTTCATCACGCACGACTTCGGCGTGGTGTCGGAAATTGCCGACCACGTGGTGGTGATGCAGACCGGCCAGGTGGTCGAGGCCGGACCGGTGCGCCAGGTGCTCGATGCGCCGCAGCACCCCTACACGCGCAAGCTGATCGCCGCGATCCCGACCGGCAACGCGGAGCGCGCCACCCCCACCGGCGAGGTCGCGCGCGTGCTGCAGGTGCAGGACCTGTGCAAGACCTACACCTCGGGCAACGGCCTCTTCAAGCGCGGCCGCTCGGTGCAGGCCGCGAAGAACGTCCGCTTCGAACTGCGCCGCGGCGAGACGCTGGGGCTGGTCGGCGAATCGGGCTCGGGCAAGTCGAGCGTGGGCCGCTGCCTGGTGGGGCTCTCGCCGTTCGACAGCGGCCGCATCCTCTTCAAGGGCCGAAGCCTCTCGCCGGGCCCGGCGTTTCGCCGCGAAGCCGCGGGCAGGATCCAGATGGTGTTCCAGGACCCGTACGCATCGCTGAACCCGCGCCACCGCGTGGGCGCGGCCATCGCGGGCGGGCCGATCGCGCAGGGCGTGGGCAAGGCCGAAGCCATGGCACGCGCCATGGAGCTGCTGAAGCTCGTGGGCCTGGGCGCCGACGCGGCCGAGCGCTATCCGCACGAGTTCTCGGGCGGGCAGCGCCAGCGCATCGGAATCGCGCGCGCGCTGGCCATGCAGCCCGAGCTGCTGGTGGCCGACGAGCCGGTGTCGGCCCTCGACGTGTCGGTGCAGGCGCAGGTGCTTGAACTCTTCGCGCAGGTGCGCGAGCAGTTCCAGCTCGCGATGGTCTTCATCACGCACGACCTGCGCGTGGCCGGCCAGATGTGCGACCACATCGCCGTGATGCAGCGCGGCGAAGTCGTCGAATACGGCGAGACGCACAAGGTGCTCGGCGATCCGAAGCACCCCTACACGCGCAAGCTGATCGAGGCGGTGCCGCGGCTGGTGTCCTCCGCGTCGTCGGCCGAGGCGCTGGTCGCGTGATGTCGCCGGACGACCGTGCCAGAGCGCCGCGCGTGGCCTTGCTCAGCGAGGTGCTGGACCTCGAGTACATCGCCGTGGCTTTCCGCGAGGCCCATCCGGGCATCGACCTGCGCCTGGGCGGGGAGCTCGGCGCACTGCACGAGATCGACGCGGCCGTGTGCTGGTTTCCGCCGCATGGTCTGCTCGCGCAGATGCCGAAGCTTCGGCTCGTGCAGTCGCTGGCCGCGGGCATCGAGCACATCACAGCCGATGCGGAGTTGCCGCGCCACTTGCCCCTGTGTCGCATCGTCGACACCGGCATGGCGGCCGGCATGAAGGCCTATGTCTGCTGGGCCGTGGTGCAGCAGCACCGCGGCATGCGGGCCTACGTCGCAAGTTCCGCGGCTCGCCGATGGGAGGAGCAGCCGATAGCGTCGCCGCGCCACCATCGCGTCGGCATTGCCGGCCTGGGCAAGCTGGGCATGGCTTGCGCCGAGGCGCTCGCCGCCGTCGGCTACCAGGTGCGCGGTTGGAGCCGCAGCGCGAAGGAGGCCTTGCCGGCCGGCGTCGCCGGGTTCCACGGTGCGGCGCAGCTCGACGAATTTCTTTCGGGCTGCGACACGCTGGTGTGCCTATTGCCGCTCACCGCCGAGACGCACGGCTTTCTCGATGCCGCGCTGTTCGCAAAGCTGCCGCGCGGCGCGCACCTGATCAACGTCGGCCGCGGCGACCATCTGGTCGAGACCGACCTGCAGCCGGCACTCGATGCGGGCCAGCTCTCGGCGGCCACCCTCGATGCCTTTTCACAGGAGCCGCTGCCGCCGAAGCACCCGTTCTGGGGCGACCCGCGCATCCTTGTCACGCCCCACATCGCGACGCGCACCGACAGCCTCGTGATCGCGCGCCAGACGCTCGACAACCTCGCGTCGGTGCGGCAGGGCCGGCGTCCCGCGAACCAGGTCGACCTGGCGCGCGGCTATTGAACTCCCATCCACCGGAATCGCCCTTCATGAACGCCAGCACGCACGCAGAGAACGTCGCCAACGACATCGCCGCGCATCTCCATTCCTTCACCAACCTCGCGACCCATCCGCAGGTCGGCCCGCTGGTGATCCAGCGCGGCGACGGCATTTTCGTGGAGGACGACCAGGGCCGCCGCTATCTCGAAGCGATGTCGGGCCTGTGGTGCGCATCGCTGGGCTTCAGCAACCAGCGCCTCGCCAAGGCCGGCAGCGAGGCGCTGCACGGGCTGCCGTACTACCACACGTTCAACGGCCGCTCCAATCCGGCCGCGATCGCGCTGGCCGAAAAGCTGTTGTCGCTGGCGCCGGCGCCGATGTCGAAAGTGTTCTTCGCCAACTCGGGCTCGGAGGCCAACGACTCGGCGGTCAAGCTGGTCTGGTACTACCACAACGCCATCGGCAAGCCCGAAAAGAAGAAGATCATCGCGCGCCTCAATGCGTACCATGGCGTCACCGTCGCGGCCGCGAGCCTGAGCGGCCTCGTGCCGAATCACCGCGACTTCGACCTGCCGATCGACCGCATCCTGCACGTCGACTGTCCGCACCATTTCCGCTACGCAGAAGCCGGCGAGAGCGAGGAAGACTTCGCGACGCGGTTGGCCGATGCGCTCGACAAGCGCATCCTCGACGAAGGCCCCGGGACGGTCGGCGCCTTCATCGCTGAACCCGTGATGGGCGCCGGCGGCGTCCTGGTGCCGCCGGCCACTTACTTCGACAAGGTCCAGAAGGTTCTCGCGAAGTACGAGGTGCTGCTGATCGCCGACGAAGTGATCTGCGGCTTCGGCCGCACCGGCGACATGTTCGGCTCGACCACCTTCGGCCTGAAGCCCGACATCCTGACCGCGGCCAAGGCGCTGTCCTCGGGCTACGTGCCGATCTCGGCCGTGATGATCAGCGAGAAGGTGCATGCCGCGGTGGCGGCCAACAGCGGACAGATCGGCACCTTCGGCCACGGCTTCACCTACTCGGGCCATCCGGTGGCCTGCGCCATCGCGCTCGAGACGCTGCGGGTCTACGAGGACGAGAACATCCTCGCGCACGTCCAGTCGCTGGTGCCGCAATTCCAGCAGGGGTTGCGCAGCCACGCCGCGCGCAAGTACGTCGGCGAGGTGCGCGGCGTGGGGCTCATCGGCGCGATCGAGCTGTATGCCGACCCCGCGACGCGCACGCCCTTCGATCCCGCGCAGAAGGCCGGCGCCCGGCTGGCCGAACTCGCGCTGGCGCAAGGCCTCATCGTGCGCGCCATGGGCGACTCCGTCGCCTTCTGCCCTCCGCTCATCATCACGGCCGCGCAGATCGACGACATGTTTGCGCGCTTCAGCCGCGCCATGGCGGTCTTCGAAGAAACCTTCGCATGAAGGCCTTCTTCACGAACGACCAGCTGCTGCACGAACCGCAGCAGTTCATGCGGCTGGGCCGCATCTGCAAGCCGACCGACCTGCCGAGCCGCGCGCATGCGCTGCGCGGCGCCCTGGCCCTGCGCGGCATCGCGCTGGCCGAGCCGCGGGACTGCGGCCGCGCGCCGCTCGAAGCCGTGCACAGCGCCGACTACCTTGACTACCTGGAAACAGCCTATGCGCTGTGGCGCGAGCTCGAGGTGCCCGGCGTGGAACCCGGCATCGAGGTGCTGCCGAATCTTTCGCCCTACTACAACGGCACGCCGGGCGTGGCGCGCGCGCCGTGCCCCTCGCCCTCGCTGGTGGCGCGTACGGGCTACTACGTCAGCGATCTCTCGTGCCCGCTCGGCCCGCACACCTGGCGCTCGATATTGCGCTCGGCGCACACCGCGGTGGCGGCTGCCGATGCGGTGCTGGAAAGCGGCGACGCGGCCTATGCGCTGTGCCGCCCCTCGGGCCACCACGCGCACCGCGACCGCGCGGGCGGCTTCTGCTACATCAACAACAGCGCCATTGCGGCGCAGCGGCTCTGGGAGCGGCACGGCCGCGTGGCGGTGTTCGACGTCGATGCGCACCACGGCGACGGCACGCAGAACATTTTCTATGCGCGCGGCGACGTGCTGACCGTGTCCACGCATGCCGATCCCTCGGGCTACTACCCGTTCTACACCGGCTATGCGCACGAGCGCGGCGTGGGTGCGGGCGAAGGCTTCAACCTGAACCTGCCGCTTGCGCACGGCGCGGACAACGCGGTGTTCCTGCAGGCAGTGGACCAAGGCGCGGCCGCGCTGCGCGAATTCGCGCCGAAGGCGCTGGTGCTCGCGCTCGGTTTCGACAGCTACAAGGACGACCCCATCAGCGTGCTGAAGCTCGACCTCGACGCCTACCGCCACATCGGCGAGCGCGTCGGTGCGCTGAAGCTGCCGACCGTGATCGTGCAGGAAGGCGGCTACATGGTGGAGGCCATCGGCCCCGCGCTCGACCATTTCCTGCGGGGCTTCCAGGCCGCGCGATGAGCACCGCAGCCATCGCCCTCGCACTGCGCCCGGCGCGCTCCAAGAGCGCCGGCGTGGCGCTGTTCTTCTGCGCGCTGGTGGCCTTTGCCTCCTATGACGCGTTCTGCAAGCACATGCTGCAGTTCTACCCGGCGCCCTTCGTCAACGTGATGCGCTACATCGCGGTGAGCGGCGTCGCCTTCGCGGTGCTGCTGCGCCATGGCGACCTGCGCATGTGGCGCACGCCGCAGAAGCCGCTGCTGCTGCTGCGCGGGCTGATGCTCGCGACGGTAGCGACCTGCTTCATGACGGCGCTGATCTGGATGCCGCTGGCCGAGGCCACGGCCATCTATTTCACCGCGCCGCTCCTGATGGTGGCGCTGTCGCCGTGGCTGCTCGGCGAGCAGGTGCGGCGCAGCCGCTGGGTGGCGGTGACGGTCGGCTTCGGAGGCATGCTGCTGATCGTGCGGCCGGGCGCCGACCTGCCCCTGCTCGGCACGGTGCTGATGGCCGTGGCGGCCGCCTGCTACGCGATCTTCCAGTTGCTCACGCGGCGGCTTGCGGGCCTGGTCGCGGGGCCGATGCAGTACGCCTGGACCGCGTTGGCCTGCTTGGTGGCCACGCTGCTGCCTGCCCCCTTCTTCCTGCCCGCCCAGCAGCCGCCGTGGGGCGACCTGGCGCTGCTGCTCGCGGGCGGCGCCTGCAGCGCCGCGGCGCAATGGCTGCTGCTGGCCGCGTTCGAGCGTGTGGAGGCCTCGACGCTGGCGCCGCTCAACTACTTCCAGCTGCTGCTGGCCGTGGCCTTCAGCACCTTCTGGTTCCGCCGGCCGCCCGACGCGATCGCGATGGCCGGCATCGCGCTGATCATGGCGGCGGGCATCTACCTGGCGCGCGCGGGGCGGGGCTTGAAGACCGCGCCGGCCGCGCCAGACGCCATCCGGTGAAGAATCGCCCCTGGCCCCTACCAATGACGAGACAAGCAACATGGCAACCTCCGTAATTTCTTCTCCTTCTGCCGACACGGCCCTCTTCGAGTCGGTCGAATCGACCGATCTCGTCGGGCTGGTCGAGGCCCAGCTGACACGCGCCATCGTCGAAGGCCGCCTGGCCCCCGGCAGCCGCATCGTCGAGGCCGACATCGCGCGCCGCATGGGCGTGAGCCGCGCGCCGGTGCGCGAGGCGGCGCGGCGGCTCGAGCGCCAGGGCGTGCTGGTGGCCAAGCCGCGCCACGGCTTCGCGGTGCGGACCATCAGCGTGCAGGAGATCGACGACCTGTTCGAGGTGCGCCTGAGCCTCGAACTGACCTCGATCGAGCTGGCCTGCCGCAAGGCCGACGACGCGGGCATCGCGCGCGTGCAGGCGCTGGTCGAAGCCATGGTGCGCGAGGCGAGCACGCAGCCGCAGCACCACCGCATCGCCACCGACCTGGCGCTGCACACGCTGATTTGCGAGCTGTCGGGCAATGCGCACCTGCACCGGATCTTCATGAACACGCAGACCGAGATGCAGATGATCATCGCGCTGATCGATGCGGTCTACCATGACCCCACCGCGATGGCCGCGACCCACCGCCCCATCGTTGACGCTCTCGCGCGCCGAGATCCCGAGGCCGCCAAGGCGGCGATGCGCGTGCACCTGGAAGACGCCTGGCAGCACGTGCGCGCGCTGTTCGTGAAGCAGCACGGCGCAACCGCACCGCTTCCCAGCAACGCCTGATCCCGGAGAGGCTCGCCCGATGAAAGTCGTCTACAGCGATACGCACAAGGACCACGACCCGCAGCTCTTCATGGTGCGCGGCAAGCTCAAGCGCAGCAACGAGCAGCCCGAGCGCGCGTTCCGCCTGCTCAAGGCGGTCGAGCAGGAAGGCCACGAGATCGTCGCCACGTGCGACTTCGGTGCCGGGCCGCGCGCCGCCATCCACACGCCCGAGTACCTGCGTTTTCTCGAGACGGCCTACGCGCGCTGGCAGCTGCTGGACGACCCGTCCGGCGAGGTGATGCCCAACATCCATCCCTTCCCGGGCCAGCCCTGTACCTACCCCGACAGCGTGGTCGGCCAGGCCGGCTTCCACATGGGCGACAACGCCTGCTCGATCGGCGCGCGCACTTGGGAAGCCGCCATTGCATCGGCGAACATGGCGACGCATGCGGCGCAGCTCGTGCTCGACGGCGAGCGCGCGGCCTATGCGCTTTGCCGTCCGCCCGGCCACCACGCCTACGCCGACCGCGCCAACGGTTTCTGCTACCTGAACAACGTGGCCATTGCCGCGCAGCATTTGCGCGGCGTGCACGACCGCGTGGCGATCCTCGACATCGACGTGCACCACGGCAATGGCACGCAGGGCATCTTCTATCGCCGTGCCGACGTGCTGACTCTCTCGCTGCACGGCGACCCGCGCAACTTCACGCCCTTCTTCATCGGCCATGCGCACGAGCGCGGCGAAGGCGAAGGCCTGGGCTACAACATCAACAAGCCGCTGGCGCTGGGCACCGACCTCGACGGCTACCTACCCGCGCTGCGCGATGCCTGCGACAGCATCCGCGCCTATGCGCCCGGCGCGCTCGTGGTGGCGCTGGGCCTCGATGCACACGAGCGCGACCCCTACAAGGGCATGAAGATCCAGACGGCCGGCTTCGCCGTGCTGCTGGGCGAGGTCGCCCGCCTGGGGCTGCCCACGGTGCTGGTGCAGGAGGGCGGCTACCTCTCCGACGACCTCGGCCCGAACATCGCGAGCGCGCTGCGCGGGTTCGAGGGGGCTGCATGAGCGCAGCACCGGGCCGCCCCAAGCAAGCTCGCTCCCGCTTGACGGGAAGGCGCGCAGCGCCAAGGATGCACCAATGACGGCCGCGGACTTCGCCGACGCGCAGGTGCTCAGCGAAGGCTCGCCCGCGCTCGACGGCACCTGGGTGCGCCAGCTGGCGCGCGAGCGCTACGGCATCGACGGCGAGATGAAGCCGCTGACCGGCGAACGCGACCGCAACTACCGGCTCGAGCGCACGGCCGACGGCGCCCGCTTCATGCTGAAGATCTCGCACCCGGCAGAGACCGCGCTGGTCGCCGACTTCCAGACCCAGGCCCTGCTGTACCTTGCGGCCACCGACCCCGGCCTGCCGGTGCAGCGCATCGTGCCGACGCGCGACGGCGCCGCCTCCTTCGTCTGCAATCCGGGCGATGGCCTGCCGCGCGTGGTGCGCCTCTTCAGCTACCTGCCCGGCCTGCCGCTGCCCGAGGCGCCGCGCACGCCGCTGCAGCAGCAGAACCTCGCGCGCATGCTGGCCCGGCTCGACATTGCGCTCGCGGGCTTCGACCACCCGGCCGGCGAGCTGCCGCTGCCCTGGGACCTCCAGCGCGCCGACAGTGTGCGCGGCCTGCTCGCGCACATCGCCGAGCCAGAACGCCGCACGCTCGCGGCTGCCGCGCTCGAGCGCTTCGAGCGCGACGCCAAGCCCGTGCTGCGCACGCTGCCCGCGCAGCCGATCCACAACGACTTCAACATCTACAACGTGCTGGTCGACCCGGCCGACACCGATCGCATTGCCGCGATCCTCGACTTCGGCGACATGGTGCGCGCGCCGTGCATCAACGATCTGGCCGTGGCCGCCGCGTACCAGGCCGACACGGGCGACGACCCGCTCGCGGCCATCGTGCCGCTGGTCGCCGCGTACCACGCGGCGCGGCCGCTGTCGCCGGCCGAAATCGGCGTGCTGTTCGACCTGATCATGGCGCGGCTCGTGATGGTGGTGGCCATCAGCGGCTGGCGCGCCGCGCGCTATCCCGAGAACGCGCCCTACCTGCTGCGCAACAACCCGCTGTCGTGGGCGCGGCTGCAGGCCTGCGAGCGCGTCGGCGCCGCCGCCGCGACGGCCGCCTTTCGGCGCGCCGTGAACCTCTGAGAGATCGCCCATGACCACCCTTGCTCCCGAAACCCAGGCGCTCGTCCAGCGCCGCGCGCGCGTGCTCGGCCCGGCCTACCGCCTGTTCTACGACATGCCCCTGCATCCGGTGCGCGGCGAGGGCGTGTGGCTGTACGACGCCGACGGCAAACGCCATCTCGACGCCTACAACAACGTCGCCTCGGTCGGTCATTGCCATCCGCACGTGGTCGAGGCCATCGCGCGCCAGGCCGGCGTGCTCAACACCCACACGCGCTACCTGCACGAAGGCGTGCTCGACTACGCCGAGCGGCTGCTCGCCACAATGCCGGCCGAACTCGCGCACGCGATGTTCACCTGCACCGGCAGCGAGGCCAACGACCTCGCGATGCGCATCGCACGCGCACACACGAAGGCCGAGGGGCTGATCGTCACCCGCTTCGCGTACCACGGCGTCACCGCGTCGATCGCCGAGGCCTCGCCCTCGCTCGGCAAGTTCGTGCAGCTCGGCGACGCGGTGCGCACCGTGCCCGCGCCCGACAGCTACCGCATCGCGCCCGGCGACCTGGGCCGCGCGTTCGCGCAGGGCGTGCGAGAGGCCATCACCGACCTGAAAGCGCACGGCATTCGTCCCGCCGCATTGATGGTCGACACGGCGTTCTCGAGCGACGGCATCTTCACCGACCCGCCCGGTTTCATGGCCGAGGCGGTGGAGGCGGTACGCGAGGCCGGCGGCCTCTTCATCGCCGACGAAGTGCAGCCCGGTCTCGGGCGCACCGGCGATGCGTTCTGGGGCTTCCAGCGGCACGGCGTGGTGCCCGACATCGTCACCATGGGCAAGCCGCTCGGCGCCGGCCATCCGCTGGCCGGCCTCGCGGTGCGTCCCGACGTGCTGGCCGCCTTCGGCCGCGAGTGCCGCTACTTCAACACCTTCGGCGGCAACCCGGTGTCGATGGCCGCGGGCATGGCTGTGCTCGACGTGATCGAGCGCGAAGGGTTGATGGCGAACGCGCAGCGCGTCGGCAGCTACCTGCGCCACCGCCTGCGCGAACTCGCGGCGCGCCACGCGCTGATCGGCGACGTGCGCGGCGCCGGCCTCTTCACCGGCGTCGAGCTCGTGGCCGACCGCGCCGCGCGCAGGCCGGCCACGGCGCAGTGCGCACGCGTCGTCAACGCGCTGCGCCACCGCGGCGTGCTGCTGAGCAGCACCGGCGAGCACGCCAGTACGCTCAAGATCCGCCCACCGCTGGTGTTCTCCGAAGCGAATGCCGACCTGCTCGCGGACACGCTGGACAGCGTGCTCGAGACCTTCTGAAACCGATCGCATGACCGACATCTGGCGCCTCCCCGCATCCCGCATCGCAACCCTGATCGCGCAGCGCAAGCTGTCGGCCTCCGAAGCCGCCCGGGCGGCGCTGGCGCGGCTCGACGCGGTCAACCCGAGGCTCAACGCCGTGGTGGACTACCGGCCTGACGAGGTGCTGGCGCGCGCCGCGGCCATCGATGCCGCGCTGGCCCGCGGCGAGAACCCGGGCCCGCTGGCCGGCGTGCCCGTCACCGTCAAGGTCAACATCGACCAGGCCGGCTTCGCGACCACCAACGGCGTCGCACTGCAGAAGGACCTGGTCGCCGTCGCCAACAGCCCTGTGGTCGACAACCTGCTGCGGGCCGGCGCCGTCATCGTCGGACGCACCAACACGCCGGCCTTCAGCTACCGCTGGTTCACCGGCAACCAGCTGCACGGCCGCACGCTCAATCCGCGCGACGCCGCGCTCACGCCGGGCGGGTCGTCCGGTGGCGCGGCCTCGGCTGTGGCGGCCGGCATCGGCCACATCGCGCACGGCACCGACATCGCGGGCTCGATCCGCTATCCGGCGTACGCGTGCGGCGTGCACGGCCTGCGGCCGTCGCTCGGGCGTGTCGCGGCCTACAACGCATCGAGCCCCGAGCGGACGATCGGCGGGCAGATCACGGCCGTGTCGGGCCCCATCGCGCGCACGGTGCACGACGTGCGGCTCGCGCTCGCCGCCATGGCCGCGCCGGACGCGCGCGATCCCTGGTGGGTGCCCGCGCCGCTCGCCGGGCCGCTTGTGCCGAGGGTCGCGGGCCTGTGCCTGCGGCCCGACGGGCTGGACACGCAGCCCGAGATCGTCGCGGCGCTGCATGACGCGGCCGAGCGCCTGCGCGACGCGGGCTGGACGGTCGACGAGCTCGACGCGCTGCCGCCGCTGAAGGAGACCGCCGCGATCCAGATCGGCCTCTGGATGGGCGACGGCTACGAGGCCATGGTGCGCAGCGCCGAGCGCGAGGGCGACCCCGGCGCGCTCGCCGCGCTTGCGGGCCAGGCGGCCATCGGCGCGGGCATGACCCTCGAGAAGTTCTCGGCCGCACTGGTGCGCCGCGCGACGATCACGCGGCAGTGGCAGCAGTTCATGGAGCGTTACCCGGTCGTGCTGCTGCCGGCGTGCGCCGAGCTGCCGTTCGCGGCCGAGCTCGACCTGCAGGGGCCCGAGGCCTATGCCCGCGTGTGGGCTGCGCAGATGACGATGGTCGGCCTGCCGCTCACGGGCCTGCCCTCCTTCGTCGTTTCCACCGGCATGTCGGGCAGCAGCCCGGTCGGAGTGCAGATCGTTGCGGGACGCTTTCGCGAAGACCTGTGCCTGGCCGCCGGCGAGGCGATCGAGGCGCGGGGCGTGCCGCCGATGCCGGTCGACTGAACGAATGTGCAGCCGCCGCTCAGGCGGCCGGGCCTTCGCCGAAGCTAACGTCGATCAGCGCGGCGACGAAGGCCTTGTCCAGCGGCTTCAGCCCGAACTGGAATCGACAGCCTGCCGGCGACGTCATGGGCTCTCGACGAGCCGCAGGCGCGGCGGCGCCGGTCTCGACCTGGTCTCAGTCCTCGGCGAGGAGTCGCTCTTGCAGTTCGTCGAAACCCTCGACAACCAGGTTGTACTTGCGATTTGGCGTCGGGTCGGGTGGGCCCGCCGGCCCCCATTCGTCGGGTCGGCGAACGAAGGCCGTGTGCATGCCGGCGTCCTGGGCTGCGTTGAGGTCAAAGTTGTGGCAGGCCACCATGAGGATGTCCGACGGTGCCAGCCCGAGCCAGGCCGCGGCGATGTGATAGGCCTCGGCATGCGGTTTGTAGACGCCGATCATCTGGCAGGAGATGACGGCATCCCATACCAGCCCGTTGAGCCGCGATACGTCCAGCACCAGAGCGGTCGGCAGCATCGTGAACGAGACCACGGGCGCCTTCTCCCGCAGGCGCGCCAGCGCGGGCGCGAAGTCGGGCCAGGCCCGCAGTCGGTGCCAGGCACGCCAGAGCGCCTGAAGTTGCGTCGAGTCCAACGCAGGCAAGCCGAAGTGTCCGATGGTCTCAGCGAGGGTGCGCAGGTGGACATCGTCCATGTGGAAGTCCGGCCTGAGCTGGCCGACGATGCCTTTCATCGTGCGGCGACGCCACTCGTTGACGAACTCGTGGCGGTCGAAAGACAGCGTCTGCCATGTGCTCACGGCGCCGAGTTCATCGACGATCGATCCGTGCCAGTCCAGCACGGTGCCGCCGGTGTCGAATGCGAGGGCTCGGTGGCGCATGATCAGATCTCGCCCGCGTACTCGCCTCGTGCCGGATAGGCGGGCGCGCGTTGGCGAGGCATTAGCATGGCGTACTCCGTGGTGTGTGGCGCCAAGTGGTTCATGAGTCGGCGATCGGTTTGAAGAATCGTTTGCCGTCAACCAATTGGATACATCCCTGCGAATTTTGAAGGAAATGCGGCGGCCCCGCATTTGAAGGGAAACTGGCACGCTCGACGACGGCTCGGAAACGGATGCGCGTGTTGCGTAGTCATCGTTGTCTCCTGGTTGCGCCGCCGTGTCGATGTCTGGATCGCGCCAGACGCCGCTTGACCTTCCCCCATCGGCAAGGTTGAAACTGCAAGGCAAGAACAGGAGCCGTCCATGCCGTCGACCAGCCCGCAAAGCCACGACCACTCCGACCATGCGCATCGGCACCCGCCGGCAGCGAAGCGACCGGCGGTGACGCCGCCGCCGGGCGAGCAGATCGAGTACACCTGCCCGATGCATCCGCAGGTGCGGCAGATCGGCCCGGGCCACTGCCCCATCTGCGGCATGGCGCTGGAGCCGGTCCTGGCGACCGCGCAGGCCGGCGAAAGCCCGGAGCTGCGTGACATGACGCGCCGGTTCTGGGTCGGCGCGGCGTTGACGGCCCCGGTGTTCGCGCTGGAGATGGGCGGGCATCTGAGCAACCTGAGCCACGTGCTGGGCCAGCAGCTGTCGAACTGGATTCAACTGCTGCTGGGAACGCCGGTCGTGCTCTGGGCCGGCTGGCCGTTCTTCGTGCGCGCCGCGGCCTCGGTCAGGAACCGCAGCCTGAACATGTTCTCGCTCATCGCACTGGGCACCGGCGCGGCATGGCTCTACAGCATCGTCGGCACCGTCGCGCCCTGGCTCTTTCCGGGCGAACTTCGCCTGCCGGATGGCGCGGTGCAGATCTACTTCGAGGCGGCCGCGGTCATCACCGTTCTCGTGCTGCTCGGCCAGGTGCTCGAGCTTCGCGCGCGCGAGAAGACCTCGGGCGCCATCAAGGCCCTGCTCGGGCTCGCGCCCAAGACCGCGGTGAAGGTTCTTGCCGACGGCTCGGACGCGACGGTGCAAGTCGATGCCATCGAGGTCGCAGACCTGCTGCGCGTTCGGCCAGGCGAGAAGGTTCCGGTCGACGGCGAGCTCACCGAGGGCAAGGGCAACGTCGACGAATCCATGGTCACCGGCGAGCCCGTCCCGGTGGCGAAAGCCGCGGGTTCGAAGGTCACGGCCGGCACCCTGAACCAGACCGGGGGTTTCGTGATGCGTGCCGAGAAGGTGGGCGCAGACACCCTGCTCTCGCAAATCGTCCACATGGTGGCCGCCGCTCAACGCAGCCGGGCACCGATCCAGCGCATGGCGGACGAGGTCGCGGGCTGGTTCGTGCCCGTCGTCATCGCGGTGGCCGTCCTGACCTTTGCAGCCTGGCTCGCATGGGGCCCCACGCCTGCTTTCAGCTATGCGCTCATCACGGCGGTCGCTGTCCTGATCATCGCCTGCCCTTGTGCGCTCGGATTGGCGACGCCGATGTCCATCATGGTGGGTGTCGGGCGCGGCGCGCAGCACGGCGTGCTCATCCGCGACGCCGAGGCGCTCGAACGCATGGAAAAGGTCGACACGCTGGTGGTCGACAAGACCGGCACGCTGACAGAAGGCCGTCCGAAGGTGGTGCACATCGAGCCGGCGGCAGGCTTCACCGCCGAACAGGTGCTGCAGAAGCTTGCCAGCGTGGAGCGCGCAAGCGAGCATCCCCTGGCGCTGGCCATCGTCAACGACGCCTTGGAGCGCAAGCTGCCGCTCGAGGCGGTGAACGACTTCGACTCGCCCGTCGGCAAGGGCGTGCTCGGCATGGTGGCGGGCGTCCCGGTCGTGTCCGGCAGCGCGAAGTTCCTCCAGGAGCACGCCATCGAGCCAGCGCCGCTGCAGGCTGCGGCCGAGGCGCAGCGGGCCAAGGCGGCGACGGTCATCTTCGTGGGCCTCGATGGACGCCTGGCCGGATTCGTTGCCGTCGCCGACCCGATCAAGGCGACCACGCCCGAGGCGCTGTCGGCGCTCAAGGCGGCTGGCGTGCGCATCGTGATGCTGACCGGGGACGGCAAGACGACCGCGGAGGCCGTGGGGCGAGAGCTGGGCATCGACGAGGTCGTTGCCGAAGTGTTCCCCGAAGACAAGGCCTCGGTGGTCCAGCGCTTGAAATCCGAAGGCCGCGTGGTCGCCATGGCGGGCGACGGGGTCAACGACGCTCCCGCGCTGGCCGCTGCGGAAGTCGGCATTGCGATGGGCACGGGCACCGACGTCGCGATGGAGAGTTCCGGCATCACGCTGCTCAAGGGCGATCTCATGGGCATCGTGCGAGCGAGGACGCTGTCGCACGCGACCATGCGCAACATCAGGCAGAACCTGTTCCTCAGCTTCGCCTACAACGTCGCCGGCATCCCGCTCGCGGCAGGCGTTCTCTACCCCTTCCTCGGCTTGCTGCTCTCCCCTGTCGTGGCAGCTGCTGCAATGGCCTTGTCGTCGGTGAGCGTCATCGGCAACGCGCTTCGCCTGCGCGCCGTGAAGATCGACTAGGATGAAACACCCCCGAAGCGCCTGCGGCGCCTCCCCCTCAAGGGGGCGATACCAGCGGCCCGGCAAAGCCGGTTCCGCGGTATCCCTGGCATCGGTCTGCGTCAGTTTTATGCGTCGCGGGTCGCGCGAAGCACAGTGGAGCAACTGAGATGCCGAGGCGCAGCGCTGGTTTGCTCATGTACCGTCGCCATGAGGGCGTACTCGAGGTGCTGCTGATGCACCCCGGCGGGCCGTTCTGGGCGCGGCGCGACGACGGGGCGTGGTCTTTTCCGAAGGGCGAATACGACAGCGCGGTCGAGAACGCCCTCGACGCGGCCAAGCGAGAGTTCGTCGAGGAGACCGGGTTCGCGCCCGGCGCCTGTCATGTGAGCCTCGGAGAGGCTCGCCAGCGCAGCGGCAAGCTCGTGTCGGCCTGGGCCTTCGAAGGCGATTGCGACCCCGAGGCGCTCGTGTCGAACAGCTTCGAGCTCGAATGGCCTCCGCGATCGGGCAAGTTCCAGACCTGTGCAGAAGCAGATCGAGCTGCCTGGTTCACGACGGCGGCAGCACGAAAAAAACTCCTGCCCGGGCTGGTCGTTTTCATCGACCGGCTCGAAGCGCTCAGCGTATAGGCCTGGCGGGCGGCCTCAGCTTGGGTATGCGTCGCAGACCAGCTGCGCGAGCAGCCGCGCAGGCTCGCTCAGGCTGCGGCTCGCGCGATGCACGAGCCCGATGTCGCGATGGAAGGTGTGATGCCCGAGGTCGATCGCGCGCACCGCCGCGGGCCAGCGCCGATGGGTGGCGGTCTGCGGCACCAGCGCGACCCCTACCCCGTTCGCCACCAGCCGCACGATGGCTTCGAGCTCGTCCACCTCACAGACCTCCTGCACGCTCAGGTGCGAGGCGCGCAGAAAGCGATCGACCTGCCGGCCGCCGAAGGAGGCACGGTCGTATCGAACGAAGGGCTGATCGGACAGAAGCTCGGCCCAGTCGTCTCCCTCGAGATGCCGTGGCACCAGCAGCCGGAACGGCTCGCGCGCCAGCGTGGTCCAGCGCAGGTCGCTCTGGAGCGCGAACGGCGGTCGGACGACTGCCGCCATGTCGATCTCGCCCGCATCGACCAGGTTGACGAGCTCCATCGACACGCCGGGAATCACACGCGTGCGGCAGCCTCGGCACTGCTTGTGAAAGCTCGCGAGCACGTCCGGCAGCAGCGAGCGCTGCACCGACGCGATCGCGCCGATATTGAGGAAGACCGCTTCGGGCCGCCCGGCATCGCGCGAGCCGAGATGACCATAGAGGCGGATCAGCTCCTGCGCCTGCACCAGGGTCTGGTGGCCCATCGAGTTCAGGCGCGCCGACCGGCCGGTGCGGTCGAAGAGTGCAAAGCCGAGCTCTGTCTCCAGCCGCTGCATCTGGGCGCTGACGGCCGCCTGCGTCAGGCCGATCTTCTCGCCGGCAGCGGCAAAGGTGCCTTCACGGGCCACGGCGACGAAGGTCTTCAGTTCGCGGATCATTCACAACTTTTCTTGATGCTCGGCACAAATATATATTGATTTTCTTTTCGATCGACGGGCCCTACGATGGCCGGCATTCCCACCTTCCCGTAGCGATACACATGCATGCCCCCACGACGAATCCCTCACCGATGTCCCCTTTCCACCTCGCATTCCCGGTGCATGACCTTGCACTGGCGCGCAAGTTCTACGGCGAGACCCTCGGCTGTCCGGAAGGCCGCAGCTCGGACGACTGGATCGACTTCAACTTCTACGGCCACCAGATCGTCGCGCACCTGGCGCCCGGCGAATGCGGCACCGCAGGGCGCAACGCGGTCGACGGGCACGGCGTGCCCGTGCGCCACTTCGGCATCGTGCTGCCGATGGCCGAATGGGAGGCGATCGCCGCTCGCCTGAAGGCACAGGGCACCGAATTCATCATCGAGCCGTACACGCGCTTCAAGGGACAGCCCGGCGAGCAGGCCACGATGTTCTTCCTCGATCCGTCCGGCAACGCGCTGGAGATCAAGGCTTTCGCCGACATCGCGATGCTGTTCGCCAAATGAAGCGCGCGGCGCGACGCTTCAACCGAACCGATCCGCCAGGTAAGGCGACGGGTCGATAAAGGGCGTTTCACCGCCGATCAGCTCGGCCAGCAGGCGCCCCGTGACCGGCCCCAGGGTGAAGCCCTGGTGCGCGTGCCCGAAGTTGAACCAGAGCCCCTTGTGGCGCGGCGCGCGGCCCAGCACCGGCTTCATGTCGACGGTGCAAGGCCGCGCGCCCAGCCAGGGCGAGGCTTCGATCGGCTTGCCCAGATCGAGCAACTCGCGCGTGGACTGTTCTGCCCTCGCCAATTGCACCGGCGTCGGGCCCGCATCCTGCCTTGCGAACTCCGCACCCGTGGTGACGCGCAGCCCGCGCGACATGGGCGCCAGCATGGCACCGTAGGCCGTGTCGAGCATCGGCAGCCTGAGGCCGGCATGCCCTTCGTAGTGACGGTGGTAACCCCGCTTGTTGAACAGGGGCAAGCGGTAGCCCAGGCTGCGGGTCAGCGCGTCGGCCCAGGGCCCGAGCGCGATGACGGCATGTTCGGCGTCGAGCCTGCCGCCTTCCGATTCGATCGACCAGGCTGCGCCCTGCTGCTGCAAGCGCATGGCGTCGCCGTGCACGAAGCTCCCGCCTCGCAGGATGAACAGCTTCGCATAGCGAGAAACCAGCTCGCCCGGATCGCTCACGCTCCATGGATCCATCCAGTGGATCGCGCCGGCCAGCGGGATGCGCAACGCAGGCTCCGCGGCGGCCAGTTCCTTCGTGCCCTGCACCGCGCATTGGAGACCGTGACGCTGCGCCACGGCCGTCGCTGCGCTCGCCGCAGCGTCGAAGGCGCGCGCCGATCGATAGACCTGGCGCCATCCGTCCTGCCGTACGAGCTCGCCGGCGGCAGCTTGTTCGATCCAGGACCGATGCTCGGAAATGCAGTGTTCGACCAGCTTGGCATAGGCCTGCGCGATCCCGGCATAGGTCGCGGGCGCCGACGCATGCCAGTAGCGCGCGAGGCTCGGCAGCAACTGCCACATCGCGTTCACGTGGTAGTTCACATCGTTGCTGCGCCCGGTCGCGACGCGCAGAAGCGTCGCCAGGTCGCGCGGGAATGCGTAGGGCTGAACGGCTTCTCTTTGAACGATGCCGGCGTTTCCGTAGGAGGTCTCGAGACCCGGCATCTTCCTGTCGACCAGGGTGACGGCATGACCGCGCTGCTGCAGCGCGAGCGCGGTGCCGACGCCCACCATGCCGGCGCCAAGGACCAGGACTTCAGTTTTCATTGTCCGAGGAAGAAGGAAAGAAGCGGCCCGGGATATCCCGGCGCCGGCTTCGATTGTGCATTGCCATGCGAGAAGCACCGCGTGCGTCCGGAACCGAAAAGAGAACCCTGCATTGCGGTTTCGGCAACTGAATGCCGGCGGCCGGCATGCGCGCCGCGTTCAGCCGGTCGCCTTGATCGCATCGGTCAGGAACTGCACGAAGGCCTTGCCGGCTTCCGGAAGCGCGCGGCCGGCGAGCGTTTCCACCTCCAGGTACCGTTCGTTCATCTCGCGGTCCCGCAGGGGGATGGCCACCAGCGCCTTGCTCAGCAACCGCGTGCGGATCGACAGCTCCCCGTAGAAGGCGATGCCCCCTCCTCCCGCAGCCGCAAAGCTCACGAGCGCATCGGCATGGTTGCTGGACATCGGCGACGCGTACTGCAAGCCCTGCCGGCCGCAACTGATGTCCAGCAGTTGCCTGACCGAGCTGTCCTGCAGCGGCAGCGCCAGCGGATAGGCCACCACCTGGCTCAGGGAGAGCTGGCGCTGTTTCGCCAGCGGATGGTCGCTGGCCATCACCGCGAGGATCGGGCTCGGGTAGCGCAGTTCGAGCTTGATGCCGGGCTCGGGCACGGAACTCAAGGTGATGCCGACGTCCGCATCGCCGTCGCGCACGCGCTTGGCGATGTCGCTCTGCGAGCAGACGTCCAGATGGAAGCGGATGCCCTCGTACTTCTCGCGGAAGCGCGCGATCAGGCTGGGAATGAAATCGAAGGCGAAGCCCTCGGCGCTGGCCACGCGCACATACCCGCTGCGCAGGCCCCGCAGGGCTGCGATGTCGCCCGTGACCCGCTCGATGTCCTGCAGCGCGCGCTTGGCGTGTGCCGCGAGCAGCTCGCCCGCCGCATTGGGGACCATGCCGCGTGCATGTCGCTCGAACAGCAAGGTGTCCAGGTCGCTTTCGAGGCGCGCGACCTGGCGGCTTACCGCCGAAGAAGCAACGTTGAGCCTGAGCGCTGCGTCCTTGATGGATCCGGCTTTCACCACCTCCAGGAAGTAGCGGACGGCGGTCTCCTGCAATATGTGGCTCGGCATGGATGTGGATTGCCTTTTAAGCAATCGACCATTCTAAACATTGCGCTTGTAGCACCCCATGCGCTCTCCTAGGATGAGCCTTCCAGGAGTACCCGATGAAAAATTCCATTGCGCTGGGTTTGATGCTGATGTCCGGTCTGGGCCTGATGCCCGCCGCCGCCTCGGCCGTCGAGAAGGATTTCCCCTCCCGGCCGGTCGCCTTGGTGATTCCTTTCCCTCCGGGTGGGGCGACGGATGTGCTGGGGCGCGTCATGGCCGTCAAGCTGGGCGCCGAACTCGGCCAGCCCGTGGTCGTGGAAAACCGCGCCGGCGCCGGAACCATCATCGGCGCGAGCTACGTCGCCAAGTCGGCACCGGACGGCTACACGCTGCTGGTCAGTTCGGGCACCACCTTCACCGTGAATCCCGCCATCCGCAACAACCTGCCCTATGACCCGGTCAAGGGATTCGACCCGATCGGCATCGCGGGGCGCACCGGCCTCATCCTGCTGGCGAACAGCCAGGTTCCCGTGCAGACGGTGAAGCAATTCGTCGACTACGTGAAGGCATCTCCGGGCAAGTACGCGTACGGCTCCTTCGGCAGCGGCACGACGGCGCACTTCGCCGGCGAGACCGTCCTCAACGCCACCGGCCTAAAGATGGCGCACGTCCCCTACAAGGGCAGCGCGCCGGCGATGACCGACCTGATCGGTGGCCAGATTCCGTTCAGCATCGACACCGTGGCCGCAGCGATCCCGCAACTCAAGAGCGGCAAGGTCAAGGCCATCGCCGTGACGACGGCCAAGCGCTCGAACTTGCTGCCAGGCGTGCCGACGATGGCCGAGAGCGGCTACCCCGACATCAACATGGACACCTGGCTGATCGTGGCCGCCCCCAAAGGACTGCCAGCCCATGTGAAAGCCAAGCTCGAGAAGGCCCTGGCCGCGACAGTGGCAGATCCGGACACCCGCGCCAAGCTGGTCGCCCAGGGCTTCGAGCCGGCTTACAGCAACGCCGCTGCGGCCAGCGAACTGATCAACAGGGAACTGCCGATCATGCGTGCGGTGGCCGCCCGCTCGAACATCACGGCGGACTAAACGATGCGCACAGCGAACGATTCCGCGGGCAATGAACTGGTCGAGACCTCCGCCGTCGAGTTGCGCCGCCTGATCGGGAGCAAGGCGATCTCGCCGGTCGAACTGCTGGAGGCCTGCATCGCACGCATCGAGGCCGTGAACCCCTACGTCAATGCCGTCACGGCCACCTGCTTCGAGCGCGCACGGGCCGAGGCGCAAGCCGCAGAGGACGCCGTGATGGGCGGCAGGCCGCTGGGCCTGCTGCATGGCCTGCCGTTGGGCGTCAAGGACCTTGAGCCCACCGAGGGTCTGCTGACCACCTGGGGTTCGGCCATCTACCGCGATCACGTGCCGACGCAGGACATCGAGCTGGTCGCTCGCCTGCGCAAGGCTGGCGCCATCGTCGCGGGCAAGACCAACGTGCCCGAGATGGGCGCCGGCGCCAACTCGCGCAACGATGTGTGGGGCGCCACCGGCAACCCCTTCAATCCCGATCTCAATGCCGGAGGTTCATCCGGCGGCTCGGCCGCCGCCCTGGCCTGCGACATGCTGCCGGTCTGCACCGGTTCGGACACGGGAGGCTCGCTGCGCATACCGGCCGCCAAGTGCGGCGTGGTGGGCTTCCGACCGTCACCCGGCATCGTGCCGAGCGTACGCAAGCTTCTGGGCTGGACACCGATCTCCGTGGTGGGCCCGATGGGCCGCACGGTCGAGGATGCCTGCCTGCAACTGGCTGCGTCGGCCGGAATGCACGCGGGCGACCCGTTGAGCTATCCGCTCGATCCGCTGTCTTTTCTGAAGCCTCCGGAGGTGGACCTGAGCCGCCTGCGCGTTGCGTGGACCGAGGACTTCGGCGTCTGCGCCGTGGACGACAGGATCCGCGACACCTTTCGCCGCAAGATCGGCGCCATGCGGCATCTGTTCAGAAGCTGCGACCCGGTGCAGCTCGATCTGGGCGAAGCCCACCGCTGCTTCGACGTGCTGCGCGCCGAGGCCTTCGTGGCGGGCATGCATGCCGCGTACCAGCGCGATCCGGACAGCTTGGGGCCCAACTCGCGTGCGAACTACGAAATGGGCGCGCAGATGAGCCTGCTGGACAGCGCCTGGGCGCAGGCCGAGCAGACCCGCCTCATCAAGCGCTTCCAGTCCACCTTTGCCGACTACGACCTGATTCTTTCGCCGACCACGCCGGTGTCGCCTTTTCCGTGGACACAGCTCTACGCAGACACCATCAACGGCGAGCAGCAGGCCAACTACTA
Organism: Variovorax paradoxus; assembly: GCF_018614915.1. GTDB lineage: Bacteria > Pseudomonadota > Gammaproteobacteria > Burkholderiales > Burkholderiaceae_C > Variovorax > Variovorax paradoxus_K. The sequence goes on from NZ_JAGGNU010000034.1 coordinate 171,227, forward strand.
CCGCTGGCTGGCGCTGACCTACGTCGTCACGCTGATCACGCATCCGGCGCTGACGCTGCCCTGCGGCCTCGACCATGCGCAAATGCCCTTCGGATTGCAGATCGTCGGCGGGTTCAGGGCGGACCACCAGGTTCTGGGCGCTGCCCATGCGATGGAAAAGGCATTTGCAGCTGATCCTGAACTGCGCCGTCCGCGCCCCGACCTGTCGGCCTTGCACGCCGCCGTACCCGCGCTCAAGTCGATCGTCACGGCACCGCCCGTGCTCGGTGCCGCAGACAGCGGTGCTGCCACCACCTCCGCGGTCTGAATACGGCTCAAGCGCTCAAGCGCTCAGGCGCCGCCGCAGCCAAAGCTTCGCGGTCAGCCAGTCGCGCTTGACGGTGGCGGTGGAGATCGACATCGCACCTGCCGTCTCCTCGATCGACAGCCCACCGAAGTAGCGAAGCTCGACGATCTTCGCTTGCCTCGGATCCAGGGCTTCGAGTTCGGTGAGCGCTTCGTCCAGCGCCAGCACGTCGACGCTGCGGCCTTCTTCTGCGATCGGAAGATCGTCGTCCAGCGGGATATGAGTCTGGCCGCCACCGCGTTTCTCCGCCTTCTTGCTCAAGGCGTGATTGATCAGGATACGGCGCATCATCTGTGCCGCCAAGGCGACGAAATGGGCGGAGTTCTCCGCACTGCTGCTCTGAGCAATCATTCGAAGGTAGGCCTCGTGCACCAGGGCCGTGGGCTGCAAGGTGTGGCCCGGACGTTCACGAAGCAGGTAGCGGCGAGCAATGCGCCGCAACTCCGGATAAGCGAGTTGCAGAAGCTCTTCCTTGACCTGTCCCGAGCTGCGCAGCGCATCCAGCAACGCTTGATCCACGGACACCTCGTCGGCAATACGTTGATCGCGCCCTGCGTCGTCGCCGAATTCGCCGCCGGCAGTCGCAGATGGTGTCATGGTTGCATCCATAGTCTCTTGTTGCTGGAACGAGTAGACGAACCGCTCAACGTGCCCGCCCCCTTCTGCGGCCTGATCCTAGGCCCAAATGGCGCCAGATCAAAGCCCAGGAACCCCAGTCGGAAACCCCTCAAATCTCGCATACCGATCCTGATGAATTGTCGCGTCCCCGTCGGGGACACGACGGCGTTCGGCACCATCGCATCGTTAACTATGTAACGCCTGGACGCAATAAGTTCGCGGGCGCGCATCGCACGCCTAGAAGGTCTCCCAGTCTCCGCCGCGGACCGGAGACGTCGATGCCGCCAGTTGCTTGCGTTGCGGCGCGGCAATGGCCCGCCGTGCCGGCGGGGCCGGCTGCACCACCGGCCGCCCGACCTGCCGCGTTGGCACCGTTGGCACGGGTGCCGGCCTGGGCTGGGCCGCGACGACCGGCCTCGCGTCGTCGTCATCGTCGAGCTTGAAGGTCCCGACGACCTGCGACAGGCTGCCGGCCTGCTCCTGCAGCGACTGCGCCGCGGCGGCGGCTTCTTCCACCAGCGCCGCGTTCTGCTGCGTCACCTGGTCCATCTGCGTGATCGCCTGGTTGATCTGCTCGATGCCTTGGGTCTGCTCGTGGCTTGCTGCGGTGATCTCACCGATGATGTCGGTCACGCGCTTCACGCTGCCCACGATCTCTTCCATGGTCTTGCCAGCAACCCCCACGAGGGCGCTGCCCGCATCGACCTTGCCGACCGAGTCGTCGATCAGGCCCTTGATCTCCTTGGCTGCGGCGGCCGAGCGCTGAGCCAGGCTGCGAACCTCGGCGGCGACGACCGCGAAGCCCCTGCCCTGTTCACCGGCCCGCGCGGCTTCCACCGCAGCATTGAGCGCCAGGATGTTGGTCTGGAAGGCGATGCCGTCGATGACGCCGATGATGTCGACGATCTTTTTCGACGAGGCATTGATCGAGGCCATGGTGTCCACCACCTGAGACACCACGCTGCCGCCCTTCACCGCGACTTCGGAGGCCGAGAGCGCGAGCTGGTTGGCTTGTCTCGCGTTGTCAGCGTTCTGCTTGACGGTGGAGGTCAGCTCCTCCATCGAGGCCGCCGTCTGTTCGAGCGAACTGGCCTGCTCCTCGGTGCGCGAAGAGAGGTCCTGGTTGCCGGCCGCGATTTGCCTGGACGCCACCACGATCGAGTCGGTCGAGGCCTTGATGCGCGTCACCACGTCCGTCAGGGTGTCCTCCATCTCGCCCATGCCGCGCAGAAGCCGTCCGAAATCGCCGCCGCGCTCGGTTTCGAATTCCTTGCTGAGATCGCCCGAGGCCACGGTTTCTGCAATGAAGATCGCTTCGCCGAGCGGCTGCATGATGCTGCGCGCGAGCCAGACGGTGCAGCCGATGCCCGCCAGCAAGGCGAGGAGCCCGAGGCCCAGCATGAGCTTTTGTGTCGAATCGATGCGCCGTGCGAGTTCCGGCGCGATGCTGCCGGCGTCGGCAACGTCCTGCAGGCGCGCGACGCCGATCGCGACCAGTATTGCCATCAACAGCAACACGATCCCGAACCCCATGCCCAGTTGGGCACTGATCTTCCAATTGCGCATGTGCTTTCCCCCGTGACGGCCGCCGATCCTGGGCCAGGTTGTTAGGCATATCGGCAAACCGGCGGTGAAACTTGAGGGCTGAAACTAGGTATAAACCCTTGTCTCGCCGCGGCAGCAGCGCGCCATGCGCACCCTAGCCGTCCAAGGGCACGCCGCCTCCGAAGCGGGACACCCACTGGTCCCATAGATCCTGGTTGACCGCGGCAAAAGGCGGATTCCATACCGCCAGCATCTGCAACTGGAAGTTCTGAGCCTGCATCAGTCCCTCGATGAAGGCGGCCTGCCAATCGAGGATCGGTTGAAGGCCGCCGTAGGGGTTGGGAAACGGATTAGCGATGGTCATGCCTTGGTCTCCATGGGTGTCCGAACAAGCCTACCGGATGCCGCCCGGTGCTTCAAGCAGGCGCGGCGACCACCCGCTGCACCTTCCCGCTGCGGCTGCGGCGTCCGGCCTCGCCGCTTCGGCAATGGATGTGCACCCCGGCCGCGCCCTGTTGCACCAGGAAGGCCGAGAGCGCCGCTCGTGCCCGCCGCAAGCTCGCGTCGGCCGACTTGCCATGCAATCCAGTGCGCAGCACCAGATCGCAAGGCCCTTGCTGCTCGAGCTGGAAGTCGAACAGGGCGGCATCCTCCTCGAGCACGGTGCTCACCGCGAGCGGCAATATGCGCACCATCCGCGTATCGGCGCCGCCCAGGCGCAGCGTGTCGTCGTTACGGCCCTGAACCTCGATCACCGGATGATGCGAACCGCAGGCGCACGCCGATGCGCGCTGCGTGACGCGGTCGCCCAGGTCGTAGCGGATCAGCGGCTGCACATGGTTCGCCAAATTGGTCAGCAAGGTGGTCGCGCCGGCTTCGCCCATGGGCACCTGCCGACCGCTTTCATCAACCGATTCGAGAATCGCCCAGTCGCAGTTCAGATGCAGGCTGCCGGAAGAGCATTCGGCGGCGAGCGTCAGGAACTCCGAGGCGCCGTAGCTGTTGACCACTTGGCAACCCAGTGCCTGCTGCAGGAACTCACACGTCGCCGTCGAGAGGTCCTCGCCGCCGGTCCACAGTTCGCGCGGCGCCATCTCGAGCCGGCCGGCAAGGCGCTCCTCTGCGAGCAGCACGGCCACGCTGGGATAGGTGGCGATGACGGTCGGCGCCAGCGCGTTGAGCTCTGCCACGAGCCTGTCGGCGGGCTGCAGGAACGAAATGCCATGAAGGCTTCTGGCCAACGCAGGATTCAGCCGCCGCAGCCGCTCGATCGACACCGTGCTGGCGAAGTGGCCGCCGGTCGCGCCGACGAAGGCGATGCGCTCGCCGACGGACCACGGGTCCATCATCCGCTGAAACGGCCGCCGCCAGAACTCGAGCGCGTCGTACACCGCCATCGCCCGGGCATCCTGCGCGAAAACGCCCGGCTCGCCGCTGCTGCCCGAGCTCTCCCACACCACGTAGCGGCCCAGGAAAGGGTCGGCAATGCGAGTGCGGTCGGCAACGAAGCGGCGCAGCGCATCGAGCCGCAGCGCGGGATCGGTGACCCACTCGTCGAACTGGCGCATCAGTTCGGGCTTGCGCGCAATCGGCAGCTCTTCCAGGCGCAGCTTGTCGGGATCGCGGCCCGCGAGCAGCTTGCGATAAAGGGCCGACCCGCGCGCCGCCGACCTCAGCAGATCGGCCAGGCGTCGCGCCCGCCGGCCGGCCAACGCGGCTTCGCTTGCACGCGAAGCCGCAGCCACGTCGAGGGTGACGCAGCTCGTGAGCCAGGGGTCGAAGGGCGGCAGCATGGCGCGGCGACGAATGAGGCCGCCATGGTGGACGCACTCGCCGGGGATGCCAAGAAGAATCGCGCCCGGCGCGCTGCCGGAAGGGGCTTAGCGGAGGTCGCGCCGCGCCAGCAGCACGTTGCCGCCGGTGGTGTTGAACGAGATCGTCGGCGCGCTGAAATCGCTCAGCGGCGCGCCCAGCCCGATCTCGCCGCTGCCGTGCAGCACGCACTCGTCGCGGCGAAGCGCAATCTCGCCGCTGGCGCCGGCCGTGCCGTGAAAGCGGACCCAGGTGCCGTAGGTGCTGACATCGACCAGCACGCAACTGCCCTGCCGCGCTTCGATGCGCGCATGCAGCCGCGACACGCGCGGATCGTTGACCACGAACTGGGCTTCGTCCACACGCCCCAGATGGATGGGCAGCTCCGCCGCACGGAACATCGAGCGGACATCGAGCCATGCCAGTTCGATCTGCCCGAAGGACGAATCCGCTGCTCGCACGGGCGGCACCAGCGAGGCCGGCATCGTGAGGAACTCGGTGACTTCGTCCTGCCAGTCGATGCGATGCACGGTCGGCATCTCGTTCTTGCCGCGGATGTTGATCGGCCCGAGGCTGCGGTGGCGCACCTCGCCGCCCATCAGCTCGTCGATGACCGATTCGGTGGCCCAGATCTGGCTCGGGCCGGCCAGGTCGCTGAGCCGTGAAGCCAGGTTGACGGCATCACCGTAGCAGTCGCCGTCGACTTCGACGACCTCGCCGCTCGCCACGCCGATCTGAAGCTCCATCCTGAGCGGCGCGGGCCAGGTCTGAAGCCGCTTCTGGTGGTTACGCTGGAGTTCCAGCACGGCCCGGGTGGCCGTCGCGCCATTGGCAAATATCGCAAAGACGCCATCACCCAGCGATTTCACGACGCGACCACCGTGCGCCTCGCAGACGCCGCCGATCCATTGGATCAGCCGGGTCACGGTCTCGGTGGCCCGCGCGTTCCCCATGGCCTCGAAGACCCTGGTGCTCCCCGTCAGGTCAGCAAAAACGACAGTGGGGTGGGCGCTCATCGTGTCTTGTGTGCAATTTTGGGTAGCTCTCTCCGAAGGATTATGGCAAAGCATCGGGAAAGCGCCCTTTTGGCACGTTAAATCCGGCGGGTTGCGCCCTTGCCTGTTGCTTTTTCATTTCGATACAGCCGCTTGGCACCATTTCCGAGTTTGCAGTAGAACTTAGGTATCACTTCTTCGACAGACACATGAACTGATTCGTGAAGTATGTTGTTTTTGAACATGAAATGATGTTTCCATGCTTGTGTGAGCTCTGGTGCGGCCTTAACGTAGCAAGTCTCAAGGCCTTTCGGCAAACGCCTTTCATTTTTCATGGTGTCACTTAGCAGCTTCTTTCGCTTTCTGCCGCTCGCGGGCCTCGGCCTTCGCCGTTCGGCAGATCGCCAGATGGGACAGATTCGCACTGCAATGCTGTCCCTGTTGCAGGTTCACGGGGGCCATTCCATCCAGCGCGTGGCCCAGCGCGTTCGCTTTGCCGGCGATCTCGAAGCGCTCTGGTATCTCCGCCAGGACGTGCTGACCGCGCTGAGCGCGGTCGATGGCGAAGTCGCCGCGCGCCGCCAGATGAGACAGATCAACCGCTTGTTCAAGGGCGGCCTTCCCAATGCCATGGGCCCGAGGCCGCACCACCGCATCACCACGTGATGCAGCTCGCCGCGAACGGCGAGCCTCGCATTCCCCCAGCCCTTTTCCCTTTCTCGACGCGCTCAATGCGCGTGCCGGTGTCCCCACACCATGAAGACGTCGCGCCCGTCGGCGGCCAGCTCCACCTTGGCGCCGACCGGCAGCAGCACCTTCGTCGGCACGTGACCGAAGGGCAGGCCCGTCAGGATCGGCACCTTGACCAGTTCGCGCAGCCGCGCAACGACGGTCTGCATGCCGAAGCCGCGGTCGTGCGGCACCTTCTTCGCGCCCGTGAACTGTCCGAAGATCAGCGCCTTCTGGCGTGCGAGCACGCCCGCGTGACGCAGTTGGTCGAGCATGCGTTCGACGCGATAGGGATGCTCGTTCACGTCTTCGAAGAAGAGCACGCCCTTGTCGATCTGGGGAAAGTGCGGCGTGCCGAGCAGGCTGGCAAGCACGCAAAGATTCCCACCCCATAGCACCGCATCGTGAATGCCGCGAAAGCCCGCGATGTCCGCCGCATCGCGCGCCGGCATGCGCCAGCCGGTGCCCTCGCCCTGCCCGCACAACAGGTCGTCGAAGCAGGCTTCCATGATGTCGTCGGCGCCGTCCTCGGCGCCGAAGTCCTCGCCGAGCGCGGGACCGGCCCAGCTCACCGCGCCGGTCTTCACCAGCAGCGCGCTCTGCAGGGCGGTGAAATCGCTCAGGCCCACGAACTCGGTGCCACGCTCGATCGCCTTGGTCACGGCCTTGTAGGGAACGGCGTCGAGGATGCGCGTGAGGCCGTAGCCGCCGCGCGAGATCAGTGCCGCGTCCGCGCGGCTGGCTGCCGCCCGCGCAATGGCGGCCAGGCGGGTGGCATCGTCGCCGGCAAAACGCTGATGGCTGTCGAGCGCGGCCTCGTCCAGTTCGACTTCATGGCCCAGTGCCTGCAGGCGCTTCACGCCGCGCCGGAAAGCCGCCTTGTCACGCACCGCGCTGGAGGGCGAGTAGATGTAGATGTGTTTCTTTTTCACGGGGCGAAGTATCCCATCGCGTCCCGTGCCAGCCGGGCCGCCTGCACGGTGTCCGGGCCCGAGACATCCGGCGGCGTCGGCCCCAGGGCACGCAATGCGGCTTCGTATCCGCGATCGGGAAAGGGCGCGCGCCATGCGTCGGCCACGGGCTCGCGGGCGTCGGGCGCCAGCAGCACCAGCGGGAAGCGTCCGGGCGCGGCGCCGGCCAGCAGCGACGCAAGCTCGGAGGCGCCCGCGCTGTGAATCAGCGCCAGCGGGCCGGGCTGAAGGCGCTCCAGCCATTCGAGCAGCAGGTCGCGATGCCAGGCCCAATGGTGCACGGCGTCTCGCTTGGGCTTGTCGCTCCGGCCGAAGCCGATCAGGTCAGGCGCCAGCACGCGCAGCGTCTGCAAGGCTGCGAGATGGCGAAAGAAGTAGCTCCATTCGCCCGGGCCGTGCACGCACACACAGGCGCAAGGCGCACTGGCCGGCCCTTCGTCGAGATAGTGCATGCGCCATCCGTGCTGGCTCGGGAGATCGCTCACGTAGCGGGGCGCGAAACCGTAGTCGGCGAGCGCGCCGAAGCGTTCGGCCGGCGTGCGCAAGGCATCGTCGCTGAGGGGCTCGGCCGCTTCGCGCGCGGCGCTGCGGCGGCCCTTGAAGAAGTCCTGCAGCAGATCGCCGCATTCGGCCGCCAGCACGCCGCCCTGCACCTCCGTCTGATGGTTGAGCTGACTCTGCGCGAACAGGTCGAGCACCGAACCCGCCGCGCCGGTCTTCGGATCGGCGGCGCCGAACACGACGCGGGCCAGCCGGGCATGCAGGATCGCGCCGGCGCACATGGCGCAGGGCTCGAGCGTGACGTAGAGCTCGCAGCCGTCGAGCCGGTAGTTGCCGAGCGCCGCGCCGCCGGCCCGCAAGGCATTCATTTCGGCATGCGCACTGGGGTCGTGCTGCGCGAGCGGCGCATTGCGTCCGCTGGCGATGAGGCGGCCGTCCTTCACGAGCACCGCGCCCACCGGCACTTCGCCGGCCTCGGCCGCCAGCCGCGCTTCGGCCAGCGCGAGCTGCATCCAGTGGGTCTCAGTTGTCATCGGCCACCGGGCGCGGCTGCTGCATCGCGGCATCCAGCGATTGCTTGAACTGCTGCTGGATCTGCTGGCTTTGGGCATGCGGGTTCGCAGCCGGCGCGCCGGCGACGCCGCCCATCTGCTTCTTCACCAGCAAGCCGACGATCAGGAGCGCCAGCACCAGGCCGATCAGTCCGACGATCCGCATCTCAGCGCCCCTCGGTCTGCGCAGCGTCGGTCTTCATCCCGAGGCGCTGCATCCACACGGCCAGCGCCTGCTCGTCGGGCGTGCCCTCGTTGTAGCGCGCGTACATGGCGGCGTGCGACTCGCGCCGGTGCTGGTTGAGCTTGAGCTTGCACTGCAGCGCGCTCACCTGCAGCTCGAAGCCGACGATGCCGTTGAGCATCTTGTGCTGGAACTCCTCGCCCAGGTCGCGCCACTGCTGCGCATAGGCCGGCTCGTGCTGGCCGATCAGGCGCTTCAAGAGCGCATCCTTTTCGGCCGGCGTCTCGATGAGTTGGGCCTGCACCGTGCAATGCACCGCCAGGTAGTTCCAGGTCGGCACGCGCGCCAGGTCGGGGTAGACCGAGGGCGACATATAAGCATGCGGCCCCAGAAAGCTCACCAGCGCCTGCGGCCGCGCCTGCAGATAGCGCCAGTGCGGATTGGGCTTGGCGCAGTGGCCGAGCAGCGCGAAGCCGCCCTCCCCGCCGCGGTCTTCGAGCACCAGCGGCAGGTGCGTGACGTAGGGCACGCCCTCGTCGTCGGTCGAGATCAGGCTGGCGAAGGGATGTGCGCGCATCAGTTCCGCGGCGATGGCGCGGTCCTGGGCGTTGAACTGGGGCGGGATGTACATGGGCGGTCCTCGGTGGGGATCGCCCGATTGTCCCCGAGCCGCCCGCGAATGGGCGGCTCAGCGATGGAGCCGGGTCGTTTCCTCGTTGGGAATGCCTTCGATCGGCGCCTCCGCTGTGCCCACCGTCGAGCGCGTGAGCGCCTCGACCTTTTCTCGCGTGGCCTGCGGATCGGCGATCCATTGCGCGTAGAAGTCGTAGGGGCAGTTCGCCAGGCCCTTGTCGCCTTCATGCGAGTTGAGGATGCCGGTGTAGCCGCGGTGCAGCAGCTTGAACAGGTGGTTCTCCGACTGGCCGTTCCTGCGGAAGTCGCGGATCAGGCTCTTCGAGAGTGCGGCGTACTGGATGCCCATTTCTTCCTCGCCGCATTCGCCGAGCGTGCGGCCGTCGAAGCCGATGATGGCCGAGTGGCCGAAATACGAGTACACGCCGTCGAAGCCCGCCGCGTTGGCCACCGCCACGTAGGTGTTGTTGGCGAAGGCCATCGCCTTCGAGATCAGGATCTGCTGCTCCTTGGCCGGGTACATATAGCCCTGGCAGCGCACGATGAGCTCGGCGCCCTTCATCGCGCAGTCGCGCCAGATCTCGGGGTAGTTGCCGTCGTCGCAGATGATCAGGCTGATCTTCAAGCCCTTGGGCCCTTCGCTCACGTAGGTGCTGTTGCCCGGGTACCAGCCCTCGATCGGCACCCAGGGCATGATCTTGCGGTACTTCTGGACGATCTCGCCCTGGTCGTTCATAAGGATCAGCGTGTTGTACGGCGCCTTCCTCGGATGCTCCTCGTGCCGCTCGCCGGTGAGCGAGAACACGCCCCACACCTTGGCCTTGCGGCAGGCGGCGGCGAAGATCTCGGTCTCGGCGCCGGGCACCGTGGCCGCGTTCTCGATCATCTCGGCACCGTCGTACATGATCCCGTGCGTGCTGTACTCGGGGAAGATCACCAGGTCCAGCCCCGGCAGGCCGGTCTTCATGCCCTCCACCATCTTCGCGATGGCACGGGCGTTCTCCAGCACCTGGTCGCGCGTGTGCAGGCGCGGCATCTTGTAGTTGACGACCGCGACGCCGACGGTGTCCTTGCTGCTCGAAATATCGCCGTGGATCATGATCGGTCCTTCGTCTCTGCCATGGAAGCGGCTCATTCTGCGAAGCCGTCCCGCTGCGGCGAATACGTTGATTGACGTAGAGCCCGACGAATTTCCGAGCCATTCGAGCCGCGCGAGAATCGAGCCGATGAGCGTCTGCAGATCTCCCCGCCTCGTCCTCGCCCTCCTCTTCCTTCTCGCCTGCATCACCGGTTGCGCCACGGGCCCCTCGCCCGGTGCGCTGGACCCGATGTCGATTGCGCGCGTCGAGTCCCTCATCGCGCGCATGACGGTGGAGGAAAAGGTCGGCCAGCTGAGCCTCTACGCGCCTGCCGGCGTCGACACCGTGGCCAATCCGCAGGCGGCGCGCCAGAACATGGAGCAACAGCTGGCCGACATCCGCGCCGGTCGCGTGACCGGCCTCTTCAACAACGAGGGCCTCGAAGGCAAGCGCCGCGCCCAGCAGGCGGCGGTCAACGAGTCGCGCCTGGGCATCCCGCTTCTCTTCGGCGCCGACATCATCCACGGCTTCCGCACGGTGTTCCCCGTGCCGCTCGCCGAAGCCGCCAGCTGGGAGCCGGCCCTGGCTGAGCGCACCGCCCATGCCTCCGCCGTCGAGGCCACGGCCGACGGCTTTCGCTGGACCTTCGCGCCGATGGTCGACATCGCACGCGATGCGCGCTGGGGCCGCGGCGTCGAGGGCGCCGGCGAAGACGTCTACCTGGGCCGCCAGTTCGCGACCGCGCGGGTGCGCGGCTTCCAGGGCAAGGACCTCGGGCGCGCCGATTCGATGCTGGCCACGCCCAAGCACTTCGCCGGCTACGGCGCGGCCGAGGGCGGGCTCGACTACAACACGGTCGACCTCTCGGAGCGCACGCTGCGCGAGGTCTACCTGCCGCCCTTTCGCGCCGCGATCGATGCCGGCGCGCTGTCGATCATGAGCGCCTTCAACGAGATCGGCGGCATTCCCTCGAACGCCAACCGCAATCTGCTCACCGGCGTGCTGCGCGGCGAATGGGGCTTCCAGGGCTTCGTCGTCTCCGACTACACCGCCGACGAGGAACTGATCGCGCACGGCTTCGCGGCCGACGGGCGCGACGCCGCCAAGCGCGCCTTCCTCGCCGGCACCGATGTCAGCATGCAGAGCGGCCTGTACATGCAGCATCTGCCCGGCCTCGTGGCCGCGGGCGAGGTGCCGATGTCGCGCCTCGACGATGCGGTGCGCCGCGTGCTGCGGATCAAGCTGCGGCTGGGCCTGTTCGATCATCCGTTCCGGGGACTCGAAGAGAACCCGTCCGGCCCGCGCTTCGACAGTGCCGCACACCAGGCGTTGGCGCGCGATGCCGCCGGCCGCTCGATCGTGATGCTCAGGAACGAGGGCGACGTGCTGCCGCTTTCGAAGTCGAGCCAGCGCATCGCCCTCATCGGCCCCTTCGCCGGCGCTTCCGATCTCTTCGGGCCCTGGATGGTCTTTCCGGGCCAGGTGCCGCCGGTCGGCATCGAGGAGGCGATCCGGAATTCGCTCGCCTCGCCCGAGCTGCTCACGGTGGTGCGCGGCTCGGACGTCGAAGCGCCGATCGCCGGCGGCATCGACGCCGCGGTCGCGGCGGCGCGCGAGGCCGACGTCGTGGTGCTCTCGATCGGCGAGAACGAGCAGATGTCGGGCGAGGCGCGTTCGCGCAGCGACATCGAGATTCCGCGCGCGCAGCAGGCGCTCGCCGATGCCGTCGCGGCCACCGGCAAGCCGGTGGTCGTACTGCTGCGCAACGGCCGTGCGCTGGCGCTGCGCGGCGCGGTGCGCGATGCGCGTGCGATCCTCGTGACCTGGTTCCTCGGTACGCAGACCGGTCCGGCCATTGCCGACGTGCTGTTCGGCGACCTCAATCCTTCCGGCCGGCTGCCGGTGAGTTTTCCGCAGACGCCGGGCCAGGTGCCCTACTACTACGCCCACAAGCGCACCGGCCGGCCGCAGCTCGCCAATGCGCCGGCCACCTTCTACAAGGCGCGCTACCTCGATGCGAGCAACGATGCGCTGTTCCCCTTCGGCCATGGCCTGGGGTATGCGCGCGTGCGCTACGAGGCGATAGAACGCAGTTCCACCCGCATGGCCTGGGATGGCACGCTCACCGTGCGTGCCCGCATCGTCAACACCGGCCGCCGCGAGGCCGAGGAGGTCGTGCAGCTCTACATCGGCAACCGGGCAGCCAGCGTGACGCGGCCCGTGCGCGAGCTGAAGGGCTTCAAGAAGGTGCGCCTGCCCGCGGGCGAATCGGTCGCCGTCGAGTTCACCCTGTCGCGCGCCGACCTGATGTTCATCGGGCAGGACATGGCACCCACCGTCGAGCCGGGAGAGTTCGATCTGTGGATCGGCCCCTCGGCCATCGGCGGCTTGCGCACCAGCATGAAGCTGATGCCCGAGTGAAGCGCTTCAGTGGCTGATCATCCACGGCCGCTTCGAGGGAAAAGTCTTGGCCCCGTTCGGCGCCTTCACCGTGGCGCCCGAGCGCGCGCTCGAACAGCAGCCGCAGCCCGCGGGGTGCTTGAGCCGCGGGTAGTCGCGTGAGCTGCGCGGCTCGTGCGAGGCGCGCTCGTTGGCCTCGATCGCGCGCCGCGTGCCGCCCGGCATCAGGGCCAGCTGCGGCGCATTCGCGAACACGCGCGGCGAGGCCTCGCCGCAGTGCGGGCAGGCCGCTGGCTCGTTGCGCGCCGCGAGCGGGCGGAAGGCGTCGAAGCCGCCGCAGCGGCTGCAGGCGTAGTCGTAGGTCGGCATCGGCGGCTCAGCGCAGGTCGTGCGACAGCGGCATGTCGATCGAGCCGTCGATCATCTTCGTCGGCCCTGCCGCGTTCGGGTTGATGTCGAAATCGAAGATCTGCGTCGGCAACCACAAGGTCGCGCAGGCATTGGGCACGTCGACCACGCCGCTGATGTGGCCCTGCACCGGCGCCGTGCCGAGTATCGAGTAGGCCTGCGCGCCCGAGTAGCCGAACTTCTTCAGGTACTCGATCGCGTTCAGGCAGGCTTGGCGGTAGGCGATGTGCACGTCCAGGTAGTACTGCTTGCCGGCCTCGTCGACCGAGATGCCCTCGAAGATCAGGTAGTCGTTGTAGCTGGGGGTGATGGGACTGGGCTTGAAGATCGGGTTCTTGATGCCGTACTTGGCCATGCCGCCCTTGATGAGGCTGACCTTCATGTGCACCCAGCCGGCCATCTCGATCGCGCCGCAGAAAGTGATTTCGCCGTCGCCCTGGCTGAAGTGCAGGTCGCCCACGGAGAGGCCGGCGCCGTCGACGTACACCGGAAAGAAGACTTTCGAGCCGCGCGACAGGTCCTTGATGTCGCAGTTGCCGCCGTGCTCGCGCGGCGGCACGGTGCGCGCGCCTTCGGCGGCCGCCTTGGCCCTCGCCTCGCCGGTCATCTTGCCCATGTGGGCAGTGGCGGCGAAAGGCGGGTTGGCCAGGCCCGGCACGCGCTCCGGATCGGTGGCGATGAAGTCGATCTCGCGCTTGTTCCACATGTCCAGCATCGGCTTGTCGGGCAGGCAGCCGATCAGGCCCGGATGGATCAGGCCCGCGAAGTTGACGCCCGGCACGTGGCGCGAGCTGGTGAACATGCCCTTGAAGTCCCAGATCGATTTCTGCGCTTCCGGGAAATGGTCGGTCAGGAAGCCGCCGCCGTTCTTCTTCGAGAAGAAGCCGTTGAAGCCCCAGAGGCTGTCGGGCTTGGCGCCGATGTCGAGCAGGTCCACCACCAGCAGGTCGCCGGGCTCGGCGCCCTTCACGCCCACCGGCCCCGAGAGGTAATGCACCGTGCTCAGGTCGATGTCGCGCACGTCGTCGGCGCTGTCGTTGTTCTGGATGAAGCCGCCGGTCCAGTCGAAGGTCTCGAGGATGAAGTCGTCGCCCGGGTTGACCCAGCAGGCCATCGGGATGTCCGGATGCCAGCGGTTGTGGATCATCTCGTTATCGGTGGGCGACTTCGTCAGGTCGACCTTGATCAGGGTGTCGGTCATAAGGGTGCTCCAGGTTGTGATGAGTTGGAAGAGCCGCACCCGGACCTCGCGGCAAGCGAAGCGAAGCCCGTTCGGGAGACACCGCGGAACCGGCTTTGCCGGGCCGCTGGTGTCGCCCCCTTGAGGGGGGAGGCGGCTACACGAAGTGAGCAAGCAACGGGGGTGGTCATTTCACACGGAGAGGTAGGCCTTGATGTGATTGACGTCTGTCTTGTCGCGAGCGGTCTCGTGCACCAACCGGCCGCCCTCGATGACGAACAGGCGGTCGGCCACGTCGAGCGCGAAGCTGAGCACCTGCTCCGAGACCACGATCGTGATCCGGCGCATCTTCCGGATCTCGTTGAGCGCCTTCGCGATGTCCTTGATGATCGAAGGCTGGATGCCCTCGGTCGGCTCGTCGAGCAGCAGCACCTTGGGCTCGGTGACCAGCGCGCGCGCGATGGCCAACTGCTGCTGCTGGCCGCCCGAGAGGTTGCCGCCCTTGCGCCGCTTCATGTCGAAGAGCACCGGGAACAGGGCGTAGATCTCTTCGGGGATGCGCTTGACCTTGGCGTTCTCCAGGCCGGTCTGGATGTTCTCTTCCACCGTGAGCGTCGGGAAGATCATGCGGCCCTGCGGCACGTAGGCGATCCCTTTGGCCACGCGGCGGAAGCTCTCGTCGCGCGACACGTCCTGGCCCGCGACCTCGATCCTTCCGCTCCTGGTCGGCAGCACGCCCATCAGGCTCTTGAACAGCGTGGTCTTGCCCATGCCGTTGCGGCCCATGATGGCGATGGTCTCGTTGGCCTTGCCCTCGAACGAGATGCCGTGCAGGGCCTCGCTCTGGCCGTAGGCGACGTGCAGGTCCTCAACCGTCAGCATGATGTCGCTCATCTCAGTGCCCTCCGCCGTGCGTTGCTTTCATTCGGGGTGCGTGCCGAGGGCACCGGGTAGCCCCCTCCGCGAATGTCCCCCGGCTTCGCCTCCTCCTTTATTTCGCTGCGGGGGCCACCCGGCGCCCTCGGCACGAGTGACGCCGTGTGGTGCCGAGAAATCAACAACCGCCCTGACGGATCAGGTCGACGGTGTGCTCTGCGCAGCGAAATAAAGGAGGAGGCCGCAGGCCGGGGGACATTCGCGGAGCAGAGCACGCCGTCGGCATGATCCCGCCCCAGTTCGCAAACCCCGCGTTGAATCGAAAAGCAAAACTTCATCTAGTGCCCCAGATAAACATCGATCACCTTCGGGTCGGCCTGCACCTTCTCCATCGGCCCTTCGGCCAGGATCTTTCCCTGGTGCATGACGGTGACCTTGTGCGCGATCTGCTTGACGAAATCCATGTCGTGCTCGATCACGATCACCGCGCGATTCCTGCAGATGCGCTTCAGCAGCTCGGCCGTCAGCTCGCGCTCGCGCGCGCTCATGCCGGCGATCGGCTCGTCGAGCATCAAGAGCTCGGGCTCCTGCATCAGCAGCATGCCGATCTCCAGCCACTGCTTCTGACCGTGCGAGAGCAGGCCGGCCTCGGTGCGCAGCTTGTCGGCCAGGCCGATGTCCTCGGCCACGGCCTGCACCTTGGCCTTGACCTCGTCGTCGCACTTGAAGGCCAGTGCGCCGAAGACAGAGCGCCCTTTGGGGAACGACACCTCGAGGTTCTGGAACACGCTGAGGTTCTCGTAGATCGAGGGCGTCTGGAACTTGCGCCCGATGCCCAGGCGCACGCGCTTGTGCTCGGCCATCTTCGTGAGCTCGGTGTTCTGGAACTTGATGCTGCCGCTGGTGGCGCGGGTCTTGCCGCAGATCAGATCGAGCAATGTGGTCTTACCAGCGCCGTTGGGGCCGATGATCACGCGCAGCTCGTTGCGGTCGATGTAGAGCGTGAGATCGTCGATGGCCTTGAAGCCGTCGAAGGAGACGCTCAGGTCTTCCACGGCGAGCGCGAAATCGGTGTTGCTCATGGGGTGTCCTCAGGCGCCCTGGCTGCCGACGCCGTCGGGCAGCACGGGTTCCTCGGCGGCGCGAGGCGGCGGCTTCACGGGCTCGGGGTTGCTGGCCTGGGCGGCGGCCAGCTTCTCGGCATGCAGCTTCCGCTCCCCCGAACGCCGCAGCCACCAGGGCTTGATATGGCTCTCCCACAGTCCGGCCAGGCCCATCGGAAAGGCCAGCGTCACGCCGATGAACAGCGCGGCCATCAGGAACAGCCACAGGTCGGGGAAGCTCTCGGAGAAGAAGGTCTTGCCCGCGTTCACCAGCAGCGCGCCGTAGACCGCGCCCACCAGGCTCATGCGCCCACCGACGGCCGCGAAGATCACCATCTCGATCGAGGGCACGATGCCGACGAAGGACGGTGACATGAAGCCCACCTGCAGCGCGAACATCGCGCCGCCGATGCCCGAGAGCGCGGCCGCCAGGCAGAAGGTGAAGACCTTGAAGTTCGAGACGTCGTAGCCCGAGAAACGCACCCGGTCTTCCTTGTCGCGCATCGCCAGCAGCAGCGTGCCGAGCTTGCTCTTCTGGATCCACAGGCACAGCAGGATGCTGGCCAGCAGCAGGCCGACGCAGAGGTAGTAGAGGATGTACTTGGCGCTGTCGGTGCGCGTGTCCCAGCCCAGCACGGTCTTCAGGTCGGTCATGCCGTTGACGCCGCCGGTGTAGCCCTGCTGGCCGATGATCAGCACCGAGAGGATCAGCGCCACCGCCTGCGTGATGATCGCGAAGTAGACGCCGCCGACGCGGCGCTTGAACATCGCGAAGCTGATCAGCCAGGCCAGCGCGGTAGGCACGGCGATCACCAGGATCAGCGTCAGCGGCAGGCTCTTGAAGGGCAGCCAGAGCATCGGCAGCTCTGTGATCTGGTTCCAGTCCATGAAGTCGGGGATGCCCGGCGTCGACTGGATCTTGGTGGTGATGGGGTCCGAGGCCTCGAGCTTCAGGAACATCGCCATCGCGTAGCCGCCGAGCCCGAAGAAGACGCCCTGCCCCAGGCTCAGCACGCCGCCGTAGCCCCACACCATCACCAGCCCGACGGCGACGAAGGCGTAGGTGAGGTACTTGCCGACCAGGTTGAGGCGGAAGATGTCGAGCGTCGCCGGCAGCACCAGCGCCAGCAGGATCGCCAGCACGATGACGCTCGACAGGCCCGAACGCCTGAAGGAGTCCAGAAGGGATTTCATAGGAGGCATTCCTAGCGCCGAACCTTGACGGCGAAGAGGCCCTGCGGCCGCATCATCAGGATCAGCACGATCAGCGAGAGCGTGAGCACCTTGGCCATCGAGCCGGTGATGAAGAACTCCGAGATCGACTGCGTCTGCGCGATGCCGAAGGCCGAGACCACGGTGCCCAGCAGGCTGGCCGCGCCGCCGAAGGTGACGACCAGGAAGGCGTCGACGATGTAGAGCTGGCCCGAGGTCGGCCCGGTCGAGCCGATGGTGGTGAAGGCCGCGCCCGCCACGCCGGCGATGCCGCAACCGATGGCGAAGGTCAGGCGGTCGGTCTTCCTGGTGTCGATGCCGGTCGCATTCGCCATCACGCGGTTGCTCACGGTGGCGCGCACGCGCAGGCCCCAGCGGCTCTTGTGCAGCGCGATCAGGATGCCCGCGGTGACGAAGGCGGTAAGCGCCAGCACGAACAGGCCGTTGATCGGGATGTCCAGCCCTTCGGCCGGCGCCCACGAACCCATCAGCCATTCGGGCAGGGTCGGGCTGACCTCCTTGGGCCCGATGCCGGTGCGGAAGATCTGCTGCAGACCGAGGCTGATGCCCCAGGTGGCCAGCAGCGTGTCGAGCGGGCGCTGGTAGAGATGGCGAATCAGGCCCCACTCCACCAGCCAGCCGGCGATGAAGGCGAACACGAAAGCCGTCGCGATCGCCAGCGGAAAGTAGTACGGCAGGAAGGCCGGCGCATGCGCCTCGGTCAGCGTCGAGCCCAGGTAGATCGTGTAGGCCCCGATCGTCATGAACTCGCCGTGCGCCATGTTGATGACGCCCATCTGGCCGAAGATGATCGCCAGGCCCAGGCCCATCAGCAGCAGCACCGCGAACAGGCTCAGGCCCGCGAAGCCCTGCATCAGGCCGATGTTCAACATCTCGTGGAGGTTCATGACGCGCTTTCAGCCACGGATCACTGGTACCCCTTGGGGAACGGGTCGGGCTTGATGAGCTCGCTCGACTCCGCCACCACCTTGAAGCTGCCGTCCGGCATGCCCTGCCCGATGCGCGCCTTGCTCCACAGGTGGTGGTTGGGGTCGAGCTTGACGTAGCCCTCGGGTGCGGTCTTGAGCTCGATGCCCGGCGAGGCGGCGACCACCTTGTCGACGTCGAAGCTGCCGGCCTTCTCGACCGCGGCCTTCCAGAGCCAGGGGCCGAGGTAGCCGGCCTGGGTGACGTCGCCGATCACCGCGTCCTTGCCGTACTTGCCCTTGAAGGCGGCGACGAACTTCTTGTTGTTGTCGTTCGGCAAGGTCTGGAAGTACTTCATCGACGAGTAGAAGCCGGCGAAGTTCTCGCCGCCCACGCCGGTCATCTCGTCTTCGGTCACGGCCAGCGTCAGCAGGAACTGCTTGTCGCCGGTGATGCCCGCGGCCTTGAGCTGCTTGTAGAAGGCCACGTTGGAGCCGCCCACCACCGCCGCGAAGATGCAGTCGGGCTTGGCGACCTTGATCTTGTTGATCAGCGAGTTGAAGTTGGTGTGGCCCAGCGGGTAGTACTCCTCGCCCTTGACCGTGCCCTTCTGGAAGTTCTCGATGTGCTTGCGCGCGATCTTCATCGAGGTGCGCGGCCAGATGTAGTCGGAGCCGACCAGGAAGAAGCTCTTGGCCTTCTTCTCCTTCGCGCCCCAGTCCAGGCCCCAGATGATCTGCTGCGTGGCCTCCTGGCCGGTGTAGATCACGTTCTTGCTCTGCTCCAGGCCTTCGTAGAAGGTCGGGTAGTACAGGAGGCCGTTCTCCTTCTCGAACACCGGCAGCACCGCCTTGCGCGAAGCCGAGGTCCAGCAGCCGAACACGGTCGCGACCTTGTCGTTGACCAGCAGCTTTTTCGACTTCTCGGCGAAGGTGGGCCAGTCGGAGGCGCCGTCTTCCTTGATCACCTTGATCTTGCGCCCGAGGATGCCGCCCATGGCGTTGATCTCGTCGATGGCCAGCTGCTCGGCCTGGATCGAGCCGGTCTCGGAGATCGCCATCGTGCCGCTCGACGAATGCAACTGGCCGACCGTGACCTCGGTGTCGGTCACCGCGAGCTTGGTGGTGTTCACCTTGGCGGTCGGGAACTGCTGGCCGAAGGCCAGGCCGCCCAAGCCTAGCATCGGCAGCGCGGCGGCGCCCTGGATCAGGCGGCGGCGCTGCAGCAGCAGCAGCGACTCGGGGGATGCGTCGGGATCACGGGACATATCGAACTCTCCAGGCAGGTTGTGAAGGTGTCCGGTGCCGCGCACCACCGCTGTGCATCCAGCCGGCGGTGCGTCGAACACCATGGCCGCCACTCTAGGAATCGGGGCCTGCAATCCGAATACGTCAATCAACGTATCGGGTCGCCGCGCCCTGTCGCAGACACTTCGCGCGTCGCCCCGAAGAGGCGGGATCGCTTCTTGCTGCGGTGGTCCTCCACTCGAGCAGCGTCGCCACACCATGCAACCCGTGACAGGCCAGAAAATCTTCCGGATTCGCCGCGACTACAACGCCTGGGTCGCCGACGAAACGCTGGAGGACTACGCGCTGCGCTACACGCCGCGCAGCTTTCGCAAGTGGTCGGAGTTCCGGGTCGCCAGCACGGCGTTCGGCGCCACCTCCTTCCTCGCGCTGGAGGCCATCGGTGGCACCATCGCGCTCTCCTATGGCTTCTCGAACGCGCTGTGGGCGATCCTGGTGGTGGGCTTGATCACCTTCCTCACCGGCCTGCCGATCGGCTACTACGCCGCCAAGTACGGGCTGGACATGGACCTGCTGACGCGCGGCGCCGGCTTCGGCTACCTGGGCTCCACGCTGACCTCGCTGATCTACGCGAGCTTCACCTTCATCTTCTTCGCGCTCGAAGCGGCCATCCTCGCGCTCGCGCTGCAGCTCTACTTCGGCTGGCCGCTCGCGGCGTGCTATCTGGTCTCGTCGCTGGTGGTGATCCCGATCGTGATGTACGGCATCACGCTGATCTCGCGGCTGCAGCTGTGGACGCAGCCGATCTGGATCGTGCTCTTCGTCTGCCCCTACATCGCCGTGCTGCTGAAGAACCCGCAGGCCTTCGGCGATTTCACCAGCCTCTCGGGCCGCATATCGAGCAGCAGCGGCTTCGACGCCGTCATGTTCGGTGCCGGCGCGACGGTGGCCTTCTCGCTGGTGGTGCAGATCGGCGAGCAGGTCGACTACCTGCGTTTCCTGCCCGAGAAGACGCATGCCAACCGGCGCCGCTGGTGGGGCGCCGTGCTGGTCGCCGGCGCGGGCTGGATCGTGCCGGGCATGCTCAAGATGCTGGGCGGCGCCTTCCTCGCCTTCCTCGCGCTGCAGCACCAGATCCCGAGCGAGCAGGCGGTGGAGCCGACGCAGATGTACCTGGCCGGCTTCGCCTACGTGTTCGGCGATCCGGCCTGGGTGCTGGGTGCGACCACGCTCTTCGTGGTGGTGTCGCAGATCAAGATCAACCTGACCAATGCCTATGCCGGCTCGCTGGCCTGGTCGAACTTCTTCGCGCGCCTCACGCACAGCCATCCGGGCCGCGTGGTCTGGCTGGTGTTCAACGTGATGATCGCGGTGCTCTTGATGACCCTGGGCGTGTTCGCTGCGCTCGAGAACGTGCTGGGCCTCTACAGCAACCTGGCGATCGCCTGGGTCGGCGCGCTGGTGGCCGACCTGGTCGTCAACAAGCCGCTGGGCTGGAGCCCGAAGCACATCGAGTTCAAGCGCGCGCACCTCTACGACATCAACCCCGTCGGCCTGGGCGCGATGCTGGTGGCCGCGCTGCTCGGCATCGTGGCCTATGCCGGCGCGCTGGGCTCTCTGGCGCAGGCCTTCTCGCCCTTCATCGCGCTCTTGACCGCCCTCCTCGTCTCGCCGCTGCTGGCCTGGTGGACGCGCGGGCGCTACTACCTCGCGCGCAGCGGCGACACGCCGTGGACGCCGGGCCAGAGCGTGAAGTGCTCGGTCTGCGAGAACGCCTTCGAATCGGAGGACATGGCCCATTGCCCGGCCTACAACGCGCCGATCTGTTCGCTGTGCTGCACGCTGGAGTCGCGCTGCCACGACCGCTGCAAGACCGATTCGCGCGCCGCCGAGCAGGTCAACGCCTGGCTCACGGCGCTGCTGCCGCCCGCGCTCTCGGCGCGGCTCAACTTCCGCGTGGCGCGCTACCTGGTGGTCGCTAGCTCCTTCATCCTGCTGCTGGCCGTGATCATGGGCGTGGTGTACGAGCAGCAGCTGGTCCAGGGCACGGTGGAGCGCGGTGCGTTGCGCGATGCCTTCCTCAAGGCCTTCGCGCTGCTGTCGCTGGCGGCGGCGCTGGGTGCCTGGTGGGTGGTGCTCGGCAGCGAGAGCCGCGAGATGGCGCAGGAGGAATCGAACCGCCACAACCACCTGCTCACGCTGGAGATCGAGGCCCATCAGCGCACCGATGCCGCGCTGCAGGCTGCCAAGGACGCGGCCGAGGCCGCCAACCAGGCCAAGACGCGCTACGTGGCCGGCATGACGCACGAGCTGCGCACGCCGCTCAACAGCATCCTCGGCTACTCGCAGATCCTGCTGAAGGAAGACGGCAAGCAGATCCCGCCGCGCCACGCGCTGCAGACCATCCACCACAGCGGCGAGCACATGCTGAGCCTGATCGACGGCCTGCTCGACCTGGCGCGCATCGAGGCCGGGCGGCTGCAGCTGGAGCGCATGCCGCTGCCGCTGCCCGAGTTCCTCGACGAGGTGGTGCGCATGGTGCGGCCGCAGGCCGAGGCCAAGGGCCTGGCCTTCGTCTTCACGAAGAGCGGGCGGCTGCCGGCCTGGGTACAGGCCGACGCCAAGCGGCTGCGGCAGATCCTCTTCAACCTGCTGGCGAACGCGGTGCGCTTCACCGATGCCGGCACGGTCACGCTGCACGTCGACGCCAGGCGCCAGGTGCTGCGCTTCGACGTCGTCGACACCGGCATCGGCGTCGCGCCGCAGGACCACCAGCGCATCTTCCTGCCCTTCGAGCGCGGCGCCGCGGGCCGGCAGCGCGGAGAACCCGGCACCGGCCTCGGACTGACCATCACCGGCCTGCTGACCTCGCTGATGGGCGGCGAACTCACGCTGGCGTCGAGCTCGGCCGCCGGCAGCACCTTCAGCGTGCGGGTCTACCTGCGCGAGGTGGCCGACCCGGGTCCGCAGGCCGAGCCGCAGCGCCAGATCTCCGGCTACTTCGGCCCGCGCCGCACGCTGCTGGTGGTGGACGACCAGCCGGTGCAGCGCCAGATGCTCGCGGGCATGCTGGTGCCGCTGGGCTTCGACGTGCGCGAGGCGGCCAGCGGCACCGAATGCCTCGACAGCCTGCGCGACCAGGTGCCCTCGGCCATCCTGCTGGACATCACCATGGACGACATGGACGGCTGGGAGACGGCGCGGCGCATCCGTGCGGCCGGTTTCGGCGCGGTGCCGATCGTGATGGTCTCGGCCAACGTGTTCGAGAACCAGGCCGAGCGCCTGCGCGCATCGGGCTGCCAGGCCTTCATCGGCAAGCCGGTGATCGAGTCCGAGCTGATCATGACGCTGGAGCGCCAACTGGGCCTGGAATGGATGGTGCCCGGCCATGCGCCGCCGCCGGCAGAAGAGGCGCCGCCGCAGCAGCTGGGCCTGTCGGAAGACGCGCGGGCCGAGCTGATGAGCCTGGTGCAGCTCGGCCACGTGCGCGGCCTGCAGCGTGCGCTCGACCGCCTCGCCGCCGAAGACGCGACGCTGGCCGCCAGCTGCAGCTACCTGCGCCGGATGGTGATGCGCTTCGAGCTCGAGGATTTCAAGAAGGCCCTGTCGGAGGATCTGCTGCATGTCCCCAACCCCTGAGAGCGAGCGCCCCGTGGTGCTGGTGGTCGACGACGCGCCGAGCAGCCTGGGCGTGCTGTGCGACACGCTGGAGGCCAGCGGCTACACGGTGCTGGTGGCCGGCGACGGCGAGTCGGCGCTGCGCCTGCTCGAACTGGTGGTGCCGGATGCGATCCTGCTCGACGGCCTGATGCCGGGGCTGTCAGGCTTCGACACCTGCCGGCGCATCAAGGCCAATGCGGCGCTGGCCCACATCCCGGTGCTGTTCATGACCGGGCTGTCCGAAACGCCGCACGTGGTCGAAGGCTTCGAGAGCGGCGGCGTCGACTACGTGATCAAGCCGATCCGGGCGCAGGAGGTGCTGGCGCGGCTGCACACGCATGCGCGCAACGCGCACATCGCGCGCATGGCGCGCGACGCGGTCGACGTGGCCGGCATGGGCGTGGTGCTGATCGATGCGCAGGGCCGCGTGGCCTGGCGTTCGCCGCAGGCCGCGCTGTGGCTGCACGCGCTGGGCGAGCCCGCCGCGCCGGGCCAGCTGCCCGCGGCGCTGGACCCGGTGCTCGCAGGCGGCGCGAGTGTGGCGCTCTCGACCCTGGCCGGCACCCGCCTGTCGGTGCGCAACCTGGGCACCGCGACGCTGGGCGAGACCATGCTGCTGCTGGCGCCGCACAAGGACGGCCCCGCCGGCACCTCGCGCCTGGCCGACGCGGCCCTCACGCCGCGCGAGACCGAGGTGCTGTCCTGGCTCGCCAAGGGCAAGACCAACCGCGACATCGGCGAGATCCTCGGCATGAGCCCGCGCACCGTCAACAAGCACCTCGAGCACATCTTCGAGAAGCTGGGCGTCGAGACGCGCTCGGCTGCCGCAGCGCTGGCCAGCGGCCAGCTGGGTTGATCCCAAGATGTCGCCTCTGGCGGGCCATGGCGCCGGCCAGGACAAGGCCGGCCATCTGGTCGATTGACCCTGCCGGACAAACGTCCTCAACTCGAGGCTGTGCAGAAATCGAGCCACCTGTCCGCCAGCGGGCCCGCGCGTCCGCGGCAGGAAATCCGCTTCGCCCGCAGCCATGACGCCGTGCAGCTGGCCTATGCGCTGTCCGGCAGCGGCCCGCTGCTGATCAAGGCTGCCACCTGGCTGTCGCACCTGGAGTACGACTGGGAGAGCCCGGTCTGGCGCCACGTGCTTCACGGGCTCTCGGCCAGCGCGACCTTCGTGCGCTACGACGAGCGCGGCTGCGGCCTGTCGGACTGGGAGGTCGACGATCTGGGCTTCGACAGCTGGCTGCGCGATCTCGAAACCGTGGTCGATGCGCTGGGCTCGGAGCGCTTCAGCCTGCTCGGCATCTCGCAGGGTGCGTCGATCGCCATCGCCTACGCAGCCAGGCATCCGGAGCGCGTCAGCCACCTGGTGCTGCACGGCGGCTATGCGCGCGGGCGCCTGGTGCGCAGCAACACGGCCGAGCAGCGCGAAGAAGCCGAGATGATGTGCAAGCTGGCCGAGCTGGGCTGGGGCAAGGAAGACGCCTCGTTCCGCCAGTTCTTCACCAGCCAGTTCATGCCCGGCGCAACGGCCGGGCAGCATCGCTGGTTCAACGAGCTCGAACGCATCTCCACCTCGCCCGCCAATGCGGCGCGCTTCATGCGCGAGTTCAACCGCATCGACGTCACGCACCTGCTGGCCGAAGTGCGCTGCCCGACCCTGGTGCTGCACAGCATGCGGGATCTCCGCGTACCCTTCGCCGAGGGGCGGCTGATCGCGAGCGCCATCCCCGGCGCGCGCTTCGTGCCGATCGACAGCGGCAACCATCTGCTGCTCGACGAGCCCGGCTGGGCGCATTGGCTGGCCGAGGTGCGCAGCTTCCTGCCCGCCGCGGTGCCGGCGCACGACCCGCTGTTCGACACGCTCACCGGCCGCGAGCGCCAGCTGCTCGAACTGCTGGCCCAAGGGCGCGACAACGCGCAGATCGCGGCCACGCTGGGCCTGTCGGAAAAGACGGTGCGCAACCACCTGACCAGCGTCTTCGCCAAGCTGGAAGTCGACAACCGCGGCCGCGCGATCGTGCTGGCGCGCGATTCGGGCTTCGGCAAGCTGACCGCCTGAGCCCAGGCCCGCGATGACGCAAATCTTCAAGACCGCGCGGGTGCCGCTCCCTATGCTCGGCGGATGACCAAGACCTTCAGCCTAGCCGCCTGCGTCCTTCTCGCCATGCTCGCGATGCACCCGCCCGTGCACGCCCTCGACTCGGCATCCCTGCCCTCGTCGATCCGCCTCGCCAACGCCCGAGCAATGATCGAAGCCAGGGACTGGAAAGGCGCCATCGCCGAACTGCAGGGCGTGAACGCACCCGGCGATGCCGACTGGAACAACCTGATGGGCTTCAGCCATCGCAAGGCCAAAACGCCCGACTATGCGGCCGCCGAACGCTTCTACGACACGGCGCTGCGCATCGAGCCCAGCCATCGCGGGGCGCTCTCGTATTCCGGCGAGCTCTACCTGGCGCTGGACAACCTGCCCAAGGCGGAGCAGCGCCTGACGACCTTGAAGCTGGTCTGCAACAACGCCTGCTTCGAGCTGGACAGGCTGAGCCAGGCCATCGACCGGTACAAGGCTGCCGGCAACAAGTACGTGCCCGAGCCCTGAAGCCGGGCGACAAGTACGGTGCGGACGAATAGCCGCCCTCGCGGCGGCTGAGTGCGCCGTTCAGCCGCAGAGCGCCAGGCGTGCAATCGCCTCGTGCCGGCTCTGGCCGATCAGGCTGCGCACCAGCACGAACTCGCGGGCAGTCCAGGCGATCGGCTCGATCGGCGTGTCGACGACATGGCGATCGTCGTACAGCAGGGTCAGGTGCGGCGTGTAGTGCGCGCCGGCGCTGCGGCCGAGTCCTGCGCTGGCCATGGCCGTGCCGAGCTCATGGGCGAAGGCCGCCAATGCGATCAGGCCATCGCCGCCGCGGAGCACCAGCGGCATGTTGCGCGGCCGCCTGAAGCTCGCGACGCGATCGAAGGCGAGCTTGAAGGGCGCCGCCGCGGCCACGGCAGCGGCCGCCTTGCATGCCAGCTCGACAACCTCCTCGGGCAAGCCGACGAAGTCGCCGACATGATGGAGCGTGACATGAAAGCGCCCGGCGCCGAGTGCCTTGCGCTTCAGTCCGAGGTCGGCGCGTAGATCCCGCACGAGGCGCTCGATGCGCGCAACGGCCTTCTCGTCCGGAAGGATCGCGAAGAACAGCCGGTCGGTCGGATGGGACGGTACAGCGTCGAAGCCCGCGAGCGCCATCTGACCGGACATTGCTTTCCTTCGCTCGACGCTGCAGCGTCAACCCAGTAGAGGTTCGATGATGCCGCGAGCCTGCGCCAGGCAATCGGCGAAGGCACGACGAGGCCCGATCGCGTCAATGGCATCGAACTCAGCCTCCATCAACCCGGACCGCTGCTGCAATTGCATCAGGAAGGCTGCGCCGTGCCTGCGCAGGAATGGCGCAGTCCGACCGATGGCCTCTGGCTCCGCATCTGCCACGGCACACAGGTCGTAGAGGTCTCGCGCCTTGGCTCGATTTCCGCGATACCACATCTTCTTGGCAATGATCTCGGCACTCGTTTCGACCTTGATATCGCGCCCGTTGTGCGAGACGATGTCGAAGGGCCGATCGGTCAATGGCGTTCCCACGACGACGTCGATCTCGCCAGATGGCAGAAAGAGCTTGATGAACTCGGCGTTTTCCTCATAGTCGGTGCTGATCCGCTCTGCGACATCGGGGATTGATGTAACCGAGGTACTGCGGGTCCGGAACGAACAGATCGATGTCCTTGCTCTGGCGATGTCCGATGCGCAGCATCAGCACCGTGCCACCGCCAAAGGTCCACCACGCCTGTTGCACCTGGGTTTCCAAGTGGGTCATGAGCGCAAGGGCTTGTGGAAACAGCTCGGTCCAGACGCCGCCCCGGTCCATGTCCGGCCTGCTCACTGCCAGAGTTCCCGATTGCTCTTGAGCACCTGCGCCAGTTCGCGCATCCGCTTCCAGGTTCGCGGACGTTCGATCTTCTGCTCGAAATACATCTGTTCGACGACGGCGGCCAGCAAGGAGACCGGTACCTCGTCGAGCAAGGCGAAGACATGCGGGCGCAAGTCCACCGGTACCGCGCCGCCGGCCAAGATCTCGCGCAGCGCTCTCGGGGTCAACATCGTCCTGAAGCTGACGCTCGCGCTGCGAGCGGCGAGATCGAGCGCCGGGCTCTTCCTCTCGGCGGGGTCGAGCCTGCGATGAGGCGCAGCGACCGTCATGGCCAGGCCCAGGGCTTCCAGAAGCCTGTTTGCCCTGCTGAGGCTCAGGTCCTTGATCGTCCCGTTCTCCAACTGATTGACGGTTGCGCGCGACAGGCCGCTGAGCTTGGCCACGCTCGACTGCGTCAGGCCCATGTCCGATCGACGGGTACGCACCGCGGTGCTGAGTTCGAGAATTGCCGACATGGGGCAGCCTATTCGGTTGGAGACCTGATGTCAAATATATTTGACATCACGAAGCCTCCTTTCGCCTACTCGCGGGCCTCGAGCGCGCGGTTGATCCCCAGCGCCGCCAGCGTACAAGCCGCGCCGGACAGCAGGTAGACGCTGACGTAGGCAAGCCCGAAGTGCGCCGACAGGCCCAGCGCGACCAGTGGCGCGAAAGCAGCGCCGATAAGCCAGGCCAGGTCGGAGGTGAGCGCAGCGCCGGTGTAGCGGTACTTGGCGATGAAGTTGGAGGTCACGGTGCCGGCAGCCTGGCCGTAGGACAGGCCCAGCAGCACGAAGCCGACCAGGATGAAGACGTCCTGGCCCAGGGTGCCGCCGTCGAGCAGGGTCGGCGCGAAGCCGCTGAAGACGGCGATCATGATGGCGAGCGTGCCGAGCGTGCGGCGCCGGCCCACGCGGTCGGCGATCCAGCCCGAGGCGACGATGCCGCCGGCCGCCAGCAGCGCACCGACGATCTGGATGCCGAGGAACTCGGTGATGGACTGCTCCGAGTACAGCCGGATCCAGGACAGCGGGAACACCGTCACCAGATGGAACAGCGCATAGCTCGCGAGCGCGGCGAAGGCGCCGATCAGCAGGTTGCCGCCCTGCGAGCGGACCAGCTCGACCACGTCGGTGGGCTCCAGCTCCTGCTCGTCGAGCAGCCGCTCGTACTCGTGCGTGACCACCAGCCGAAGCCGTGCGAACAACGCCACCACGTTGATCGCGAACGCCACGAAGAAGGCGTAGCGCCATCCCCACGAAAGGAAGTCGGCCAGCGACAGGCTGGCATAGAGGAAGGCGAACAGCCCGCTGGCGATGATGAAGCCGACCGGCGCGCCGAGCTGGCCCAGCATCGAATACCAGCCACGGCGGTTCGGCGGCGCATTGAGCGCCAAGAGCGAGGGCAACCCGTCCCAGGAGCCGCCGAGCGCGAGGCCCTGCCCGATGCGCAAGACCGAGAGCAGCACGATGGCGCTGAAGCCCGCCGTCTCGTAGCCGGGCAGGAAAGCGATGCCGACGGTGGAGGTGCCCAGCAGGAACAGCGCGACGGTCAGCTTGGTGGCGCGTCCCCAGCGGCGCTGGATCGCCATCGAGATCACGGTGCCGATGGGCCGCGCGATAAAGGCGAAGGAAAAGATGACGAAGGCGTACAGTATTCCCTGCAGCAGGTCCTCGAACGGAAAGAACAGGGCCGGGAACACCAGCACCGACGCGATGCCGTAGACGAAGAAGTCGAAATACTCGGACGCGCGCCCGATGACGACGCCGACGGCGATCTCGCCCGGCGCCACCTTCGAATGGTCGGCCGTGATGAGCCGGGCGTCCCTCTCCAGGGATTCGGAAGAGGGTTCGGGATGGGCGTGGCTGATGCTGGACATCGTGCGTACTTTGGGTTTCAGGGAGCTGGCAAGGTCGCTCAGGGTCGCATCAGATGCGGTTTTGCGCCATAGGACAAAACGTCCAATCGCCAAACAGCGTCGATGGCCGTACATTTTGCGCTCATCCGCAATCCGCGTTTTCCCCCCGGCCGACGTTTTTCTATCGCTCCAGGCATGCCACTCCTCAAGACCCTTCGCGGACCGGCTCTCCTCGTGCTCGCTGCCTTGCTGGCGGGCTGCAACATGGTGGTGCTGAACCCGTCCGGCGACGTGGCCGCCCAGCAGGGCCGGCTGATCGTGGTGTCCACGATGCTGATGCTGCTGATCATCGTGCCGGTCATCGCGCTGACCTTCTTCTTCGCCTGGAAGTACAGGGAATCCAACACCGAGGCGATCTACAAGCCGGACTGGGACCATTCGACGCAGCTCGAACTGGTGATCTGGGCCGCGCCGCTTCTCATCATCATCGCGCTCGGCGCGCTGACCTGGATCAGCACCCACACGCTCGACCCCTACCGGCCGCTCGATCGCATCGACTCGCGGCGCCCGGTGCCCGACAACGCCAAGCCGCTGGTGGTCGAGGTGGTGGCGCTCGACTGGAAATGGCTGTTCCTGTATCCCGAGCAAGGCATCGCCACCGTGAACGAAGTGGCGGCGCCCGTGGACGTGCCGATCCAGTTCCGGATCACGGCCTCCTCGGTCATGAACTCCTTCTACATCCCCGCGCTCGCCGGCCAGATCTACGCCATGCCGGGCATGGAAACCAAGCTGCATGCGGTCATGAACCAGCCCGGCACCTACGAAGGCATCTCGGCCAACTACAGCGGCGCCGGCTTCTCGGGCATGCGCTTCAAGTTCCACGGCATGAGCCGCGCCGACTTCGACCGCTGGGTGCAAACGAACAAGACGGAAGGCCAGGCGCTCAGCCGCGAGGCCTACATGCAGCTCGAGCGCCCGAGCGAGCGCGAGCCGGTGCGGCGCTATGCGAGCGTGGCGCCGGGCCTGTACGACGCCATCGTCAACCGCTGCGTGGAGCCGGGCAAGATGTGCATGAAGCACATGATGGCGATCGACGCCACCGGCGGCGCGGGCCGCGCCGGCCTGTCGCCGCTGGCCATGACCGCCGTGCCGCGCGGCGAACAGGGCCTGCCGATGCGCACCCTCGCCGCAGAAATCTGCACCATCGACAACCCGACCGGCGCGCCGCTTTCCGCCCGCACCACGGTCCAGTAAGCCGTTCATCACGATGCCCGACCATCCCGACCTGACCAAGCTCGTCTTCGGACGCCTCACCTGGGAGGCGTTTCCCCTGCACGACCCGATCCTGCTCGCGACCTTCGTCGCGGTCGTGCTGGGCGGCCTGGCCCTCTTGGGCGCCATCACCTACTACCGTGTGTGGGGCACGCTGTGGCGCGACTGGATCACCACGATCGACCACAAGAAGATCGGCATCATGTACATCGTGCTCGGCCTGGTGATGCTGCTGCGCGGCTTCTCCGACGCGATCATGATGCGGCTGCAGCAGGCCATCGCCTTCGGGGACGCGACGGGCTATCTGCCGCCGCACCACTACGACCAGATCTTCACGGCGCATGGCGTGATCATGATCTTCTTCGTCGCCATGCCGCTGATCACCGGCCTCATGAACTACGTGGTGCCGCTGCAGATCGGCGCGCGCGACGTGGCCTTCCCCTTCCTCAACAACTTCAGCTTTTGGATGACCGCGAGCGGCGCGGTGCTGGTGATGATGTCGCTGTTCGTCGGCGAGTTCGCCAAGACCGGCTGGCTCGCCTATCCGCCGCTCTCGGGCATCGCCTACAGCCCGGACGTCGGGGTCGACTACTACATATGGTCGCTGCAGGTCGCCGGGGTCGGCACCCTGCTGTCGGGCGTGAACCTGATCGCGACCATCGTGAAGATGCGCGCGCCGGGCATGGGCTTGATGAAGATGCCGATCTTCACCTGGACCGCGCTGTGCACCAACGTGCTGATCGTGGCCGCCTTCCCGGTGCTGACCGCGGTGCTGGCGCTGCTGTCGATGGACCGCTACGTCGGCACGAACTTCTTCACCAACGAGCTGGGCGGCAATCCGATGATGTACGTCAACCTCATCTGGATCTGGGGCCATCCGGAGGTGTACATCCTGATCCTGCCGGTGTTCGGCGCCTTCTCGGAGATCGTGTCCACCTTCAGCGGCAAGCGCCTGTTCGGCTATGCGTCGATGGTCTACGCGACGGTGGTGATCACCATCCTCTCGTACCTGGTGTGGCTGCACCACTTCTTCACCATGGGCTCGGGCGCAAGCGTCAATTCCTTCTTCGGCATCACCACGATGATCATCTCGATCCCGACCGGGGCGAAGATCTTCAACTGGCTGTTCACGATGTACCGCGGGCGCATCCGCTTCGAGGTGCCGATGCTGTGGACCATCGGCTTCATGGTCACCTTCGTGATCGGCGGCATGACCGGCGTTCTGCTCGCGGTGCCGCCGGCCGACTTCGTGCTTCACAACAGCCTGTTCCTGATCGCGCACTTCCACAACGTGATCATCGGCGGCGTGGTGTTCGGCGCCTTCGCCGCCATCACCTACTGGTTCCCCAAGGCCACCGGCTTCAAGCTCGATCCGTTCTGGGGCAAGTGCTCGTTCTGGTTCTGGCTGACCGGCTTCTATTTCGCCTTCATGCCGCTGTACGTGCTGGGGCTGATGGGCGTCACGCGCCGGGTGAGCCAATTCGAGGATGCGTCGCTGCAGATCTGGTTCCAGATCGCCGCCTTCGGCGCCGTCCTGATCGCGCTGGGCATCCTCTCCTTCATCATTCAGCTGGTGGTCAGCTTCCGCAAGCGCGAGGCGCTGCGCGACACCACCGGCGACCCGTGGAACGGCCGCACGCTGGAGTGGTCGACTTCCTCGCCGCCGCCGGCCTACAACTTCGCCTTCACGCCGCGCATCCACGACAACGACGCCTGGGCCGACATGAAGAAGCGCGGCTACGCCCGCCCGCTCGAAGGCTACAAGGCGATCCACATGCCGAAGAACACCGGTGCCGGCTTCGTGCTCGCGATGCTCAGCGCCTCCATGGGCTTCGCGCTCATCTGGCACATGTGGCCCCTGGCCGGCGTGTCCTTCGTCGCGCTGATCCTCGCGGCCGTCGTCCACACCTTCAACTACAAGCGCGACTATCACATCCCTGCGGACGAGGTCGTCCGCACGGAGAGCGCCCGCACCCGACTCCTGGCCGGCCATGTCTGAGCTCACCATCCCCTCCCATGGCGCCGTGAGCGACGCGGCCGCCGACCAGAGCCTCCGTTTCTACGAGACGGAAGAGCACCATCCCGAGAACGGCACGCTGCTCGGGTTCTGGCTCTACCTGATGAGCGACTGCCTGCTCTTCGCCTGCCTGTTCGCGATGTACGGCGTGCTGGGCCGTAGCTATGCGGCCGGGCCTTCGGGCGCCGACCTGTTCGAGCTGCCGCTGGTCGCGCTCAACACCTCGCTGCTGCTGCTGTCGTCGATCACCTACGGCTTCGCGATGCTGGAGATGCTGAAGAAGCGCACCGGCGCCACGCTGGCCTGGCTGGCCGTCACCGGCCTGCTGGGCGCGGGCTTCATCGGCATCGAGCTCTACGAGTTCGCGCACCTGATCCGCGAAGGCGCCGGGCCGCAGCGCAGCGCCTTCCTCTCGTCCTTCTTCACGCTGGTGGGCACGCACGGCCTGCACGTGACCTTCGGCATCGTCTGGCTCATCACGCTGATGATCCAGGTCGGCAAGCACGGCCTGATCGCCGAGAACCGCCGGCGGCTGATGTGCCTGTCGATGTTCTGGCACTTCCTGGACGTCGTGTGGATCGGCGTCTTCACCTTCGTCTACCTGATGGGAGTCCTGCCATGAGCAACGAGCATGACCACGGCCACGGCCATGACGCCGAGGGCGTGGGCGACCTGCACATCAGCCTCAAGGGCTACCTGACGGGCTTCATCCTGTCGGTGGTGCTGACCGCCATCCCCTTCTGGCTGGTGATGGGCAAGGTGTTCGACAAGCCTGGCCTCACCGCCTTCGTCATCCTGGGCTTCGCCGCCGTGCAGATCGTGGTCCACATGATCTACTTCCTGCACCTGAACGCCAGGTCCCAGGGCGGCTGGAACATGCTGGCCCTGATCTTCACCATCGTGCTGGTCGTGATCGCCCTGAGCGGCTCGCTGTGGGTGATGTTCCACCTCAACCACAACATGATGCCGGCCTCGATGCACGAGATGCGCAACGCGCCTTGAGCGCCACGCGTTCCGGGCCGGCACTGGCCTTGCTCGCCGCGGCCGGTGCCCTGCTCTTCCTCCTGTTCCTGGCGCTGGGCGCCTGGCAGCTCGAGCGGCGCAGCTGGAAGCTCCAGCTGATCGATCGCGTCGAAGCGCGCGTGCATGCATTGCCGGTAGACGCACCGGCACCCGCGCAATGGCCGCGCGTGAACGCCGCCGGCGACGAATACCGGCACGTGCGGCTGGCCGGCACCTTTCTCCACGACCGCGAGACCCTGGTCCAGGCCTCGACCGTGCTCGGCGCCGGCCACTGGGTGCTGACGCCGCTGCGCACCGCACAGGGTTCGCTGGTGCTGGTGAATCGCGGCTTCGTTCCGCGCGAGCGGCGCGACCGTGCGACGCGCGCCGGCAACGAGCCGGCCGGCCACGTCGAGCTCAGCGGGCTGCTGCGCATGACGGAGCCTGGCGGCGGCTTCCTGCGCCGTAACGATCCCGCAGCCGAGCGCTGGTACTCGCGCGATGTGAAGGCCATCGCGGCGGCGCGCGGACTGGCGGCGGTGGCGCCCTTCTTCGTGGACGAGGATGCGCCGGCGCCGCAAGTCCCGGGCGCCGAGCCTCGGTGGCCGGCGGCCGGCTTGACGGTCATCGCCTTCCCCAACAACCACCTGGTCTACGCGCTCACCTGGTTCGGCCTGGCCCTGGGGGTCGCGGTGGCCGCATGGCTGGTGGCGCGCGCAAGGAAAGCCCAGCATGCAGCCGACGACTGACGCCGACGCCACCGGCCTGAAGAACATGCAGCAGCTGATCCAGCTGCGCTGGATCGCGGTGGTCGGCCAGGTCGCGACCATCGCCATCGTCCACTTCGGCTTCGGCATCCGGTTGCCGCTCGCGCAGATGCTGACAGCGCTGGGCTTCCTCGCCATCTTCAACCTGGCGAGCCTCTGGCGCTGGGACCGCCGCGAGGACGTGACCGACATGGAGCTCTTCGTCGCGCTGCTGGTCGACGTCGGCACGCTCACCGTGCAGCTGTACCTCAGCGGCGGCGTCACCAACCCCTTCATCTTCCTGTTCCTGCTGCAGGTCTGCCTCGGCGCAGTGCTGCTGGGGCCGCGCTACACGCGCACGCTGATCGCCGTCACCGTCTGCTGCTTCATCGGGCTGATCCTGTTCAACCGGCCGCTGGAGATCTCGCTGGAGAACGGCCGCGGCCTCGCCAGCCCCTACATCCAGGGCCTCCTGATCTGCTTCGCGCTCGATGCGGCGCTGCTGGCGATCTTCATCACCCGCATCAACCGCAACCTGCGCGCGCGCGATGCCCGGCTGGCGGACCTGCGCCAGCGCGCCGCCGAGGAGGAGCACATCGTGCGCATGGGCCTGCTGGCCTCGGGCGCGGCCCACGAGTTGGGCACGCCGCTGGCCACGCTGTCGGTGATCCTCGGCGACTGGCAGCGCATGCAGCCCTTCGTCGGCGAGCCCGAGCTGCGCCAGGAAATCGAGGAGATGCAGGCGCAGGTGGCGCGCTGCAAGACCATCGTGAGCGGCATCCTGCTGTCGGCCGGCGAGGCGCGCGGCGAATCGCCGGTACAGACCACGGTACGCGCCTTTCTCGACGAGCTGGTCGCGGAGTGGCGCGCCACGCGTGCGCCCGGCGCCCTTGCCTATGCCAACGGCTTCGGCGACGACCTGCCCATCGTCTCGGATTCGGCGCTCAAGCAGACCATCTACAACGTGCTCGACAACGCGCTCGAGGCTTCGCCGGGCTGGGTCGGGCTCGATGCCTCGCGCGACGGCGAGGAGCTGGTCCTGACCGTGTCCGATGCCGGCCCCGGCTTTGCGCCCGGCATGCTGGCGCAGCTGGGCAAGCCCTACCAGTCGACCAAGGGACGCCCCGGCGGCGGGCTGGGCCTGTTCCTGGTCGTCAACGTGGCGCGCACGCTGGGGGGCAGCGTGGCGGCGCACAATCGTCCGGAAGGTGGTGCCGCCGTGACACTGCGCCTGCCGCTGGCGGCGATCCGGCTCGAGGAGATCGCAAGCGATGGAAACTGAGGAACGACTGCTCCTGATCGTCGAGGACGATGCGGCCTTTGCGCGCACCCTCTGTCGCTCTTTCGAGCGCCGCGGCTACACGGTGCTGCAGGCCGCTGCCGCCGAGCAGGTGGCCGAGATGCTGAAGACCCGCTCGCCGGGCTATGCGGTCGTCGACCTCAAGCTCGCCGGCGGCGCCTCCGGCCTGGCCTGCGTGCAGATGCTGCATGCGCACGATGCGCAGATGCTGATCGTCGTGCTCACCGGCTACGCCAGCATCGCCACCGCCGTGGAGGCCATCAAGCTCGGGGCCTGCCACTACCTGGCCAAGCCCTCCAACACCGACGACATCGAGGCCGCCTTCGGCCGCGCCGCCGGCGATGCCGAGGTCGAGCTGACCGAGCGCTCGACCTCGATCAAGACGCTCGAATGGGAGCGCATCCACGAGACGCTGGCCGAGACCGGCTTCAACATCTCCGAGACGGCGCGGCGCCTCGGCATGCACCGGCGCACGCTCGCGCGAAAGCTGGTCAAGCAGCGCGTCAAGTAGCGCCGCTGCCGCTACTGCGGCCGCAGGCCGATCTCGTGCGCCACCTTCTGCCAGCGCTCGGCCTCGGCGCGCATGAACGCGCGCAGCTCGCCGGTGGTGGAACCCTTCCGTGCCACGCCCAGCGAAGAAAGGCGCTCCCCGACGGCCGGTTGCGCCAGGGCCGCCAGCGCCTCCTTGCGCAGGTGCTCGGTCACCGCAAGCGGCGTGGTGGCCGGCGCAACCAGGGCCCACCACTGGTCGATCTCGACCCCCTTGATGCCGGCCTCGGCGAGCGTGGGCACCTCCTGCAGGCCCGGCAACTTCACGCGCTGCGGGCTGGCCACGGCCAGCGCACGGATCTTGTTCGCTCCAAACAGGCCGGAGCCGCTGGCCAGGGTGGCGAAGTGGCCCGCCACCAGGCCGGCCGCCACGTCGTTGAGCGCCGGCGCCGAGCCCCGATAGGGAACCATGTTGAACTTGATCCGGCTGCGGGTGGCCAGGAGCTCCGCCGCCAGGTGGCTGACGGTGCCCGCGCCGCTGTGGGCGATGGCCGGCGGCGCCGGCGCTGCGGCGGCCGCCTTCATGAAGCTCCTGAAATCCTTGCTGTCGGCGCCGGTGCCGCCGAAGAAGACCAGGGGCGAGGTGCCGATCATCGTCACCGGCGTGAAGTCGCGCAGCAGGTCGTAGGGCAGCCGTGTCATCACCGCCGGCGCAATGGCGTGCGGCAGTTCCACGATGGCGACGGTGTAGCCGTCCGGCGCCGCCTTGGCAGCGGCCTCGGTGCCGATCTGGCCGGCAGCACCGGGACGGTTGTCCACGATGACCGAGCTGCCCATGGCGCTGCCCATGCCCTGCGCGATGGCGCGTGCGATGGCATCGGTGCTGCCGCCGGCCGCCCAGGGCACGATGAGCTTGATCGGCTTGTCGGGGAAGGCGGCCCAGGCCTTCGGGCCGGCGGCCATCAGCGCGGCGGCGCTCAGGAAGGTGCGGCGTTGCATCGGTGACATGAGGACTCCTTGAAACTCAAGCGGGATCGGGCCAGCTCGGATCGCGCGAGGCATCGGCGGTGAGCATCAGCACCACGTGGGCCTCGGCAGCGATCGCATCGCGCTTGCGCAGCTGCTGCAGCGCGCCCAGGCCGGCCGCTGCGCAGAGTTCGGCGCTGACACCCGCTTCTGCGAGCAGGCGCCGGGCTGCGCGCGCCTGGTCGTCGTTCACCACCACGGCCCCTCCACCGCTGGCCGTGACGGCCTGCCATTGAAGAAAGGTGACGGTGGCACCGGCCGTGGAGAACTGCGCCGTGCGGCCGAGGTAGCCGGCGTCGAGCGCACCGCCTTCGAGCACGCGCGCGAGCCGCGCGAAAGGCTCGACGGCCCAGATGCGCGGCAGCTTCGCGATACGGCCGGCGGCCAGCAGATCGCGAAAGCCGGCGAAGATGCCCCAGGCCAGGTCGCCGCGCGCCGTCGGCACCAGGATGTCGTCCGGCAGGCCGCCCTGGTCGAGGCATTCCTGCGCGATGGGCTTGTAGCCTTCGATGGCCAGGGGCGCGCTGCCGAGTGCAGGCAGGTGGTAGTTGGTGAGCGCGAAGTAGCCCGGGTACCGGACCCGTTCGGCAACGAAGGCCCAGCGGCCGGCATTGTCTGCGAAGCTGAAGCGCCTCGCACCCGCGGCATCGAGCTCGCGTGCGTAGGCTGCAGGCATGTCCTCGTAGGTCGCGACCTCGCATGCCAGGCCCGCCGCCCAGGCGTAGTGCGCGGCCGACAGCGCGGCGTTGCCCGAGGAGGCCAGCACCAGGGTGTGGGCCTCGAAGTCCAGGGCCTGCGTCACGCCGACCGCCGTCATGCGGTCCTTGTGCGAGCCGGTC
Organism: Variovorax paradoxus; assembly: GCF_018614915.1. Classification (GTDB taxonomy): domain Bacteria; phylum Pseudomonadota; class Gammaproteobacteria; order Burkholderiales; family Burkholderiaceae_C; genus Variovorax; species Variovorax paradoxus_K. Next base: position 208,706 of record NZ_JAGGNU010000034.1, read on the forward strand.
GGGTTGCCCGATTCGTCCTTGATGCAGAGGCGAGCCACGTCCAGCCGGCGCGCCAGCTCGGGCATCGGACGCAGCGGCGTATGGCCTTCGCCGAGCGTGAAGCTCGTCTTGTACGGCATGGGAATCGACGAGCCCGCGGCCCTCCCCGGCATGGCGTGGTAGCTGGCGCGCAAGCCGACGTGCACGCCTTCGGCGCGGCAGGCCGGGCAGCCGTCGTGCATCAGGCGGACCGGGTACGGAGCGCCGCAACGCAGGCATTGCAGGCCGTGCAGCAAGGGGTTGCGGATCGGCCGGCCCAGGCTGCGAGCGGTGAACGGCACTTGGACCGGGAGGCTCATCTATTCGCTTTCTTCGTCGCTTGAATCGAGCTCGAATCTTAGGTGCCGGTAAATAAAATAGAGCGCACTAATCTATTCAACCGATAACGGAACTTATCGATGAGATTCACCGAGATCGAGACCTTCCGCGCACTGATGCGCAGCAGCACCACGCGCAAGGCGGCGGCGCAACTGCACGTGACGCAGCCTGCGGTCAGCCAGTCGCTCAAGCGTCTGGAGGCGCAGGCGGGCATGGTGCTGTTCCAGCGCAGCGGCGGGCGGCTGGTGCCCACGCCGGAAGCCCGCGCGCTGTGGACCGAGGTGGAGCGCGTGTTCATCGGCATGGACGCCATCGAGCATCGCTTGCGCAGCCTGCGCGACTTCGGCGTCAACCAGCTGGAGCTCAGCTGCTATCCGGCCTTCGGTCTCGGCTTCATGCCGCGCGCCCTGGCGCGGCTGAAGGCGCAGCGCGGCGATGGCGCATGGCCGCAGGTGTCGCTGCAGGTGCTGAGCTCGAAGGACGTGCGCGACCGCGTGGCCATGGGCATCTCGGATTTCGGGCTTATGGCCGACGAGCTGTCGCTGGAGGGCATCGAGCATTCGACCTTTGCGCGCATGCCGGGCGTGGTCGTCATGCGCGAGGGGCATGCGCTGGCGCGCTTCAAGACCATCAAGCCCCAGCAGCTCGCGGAGCTGCCCTTTCTGGCCCTGAACCCCGAGGACCCGGCGCATCGCCGGCTCGAGGCGGCCATGGCGCAACAAGGGATTGCAGTGCGCGTGGCCGTACAGACGCCCTACGCGGCCAGCGTGTGCGAGATGGCATTGCGCGGCCTGGGTGTCGGCCTGGTCAATCCGATCACCGCACTCGACTACGCCGAGCGCGGGCTGGTCGTGCGCAAGCTGTCGATCGAGGTGTCATTCGCCTGCTTGCTGGCCTTGCCGGCCGGCAAGGTGCTGTCGGGTACGGCGAGGGAGTTCCTGGCGGTCATGCGGCAGCAACTCGCGGAAGACGAACAGCGGCTGCAGCGTCATCTGCGCTGAGTGATCAGCGCCGATGGATGTCGCTGCCGTTTGCGTGCTGCGTGCCTCTCGTGCGTCGGCCCGGCGCTGCCGCTTGGACCGTCGCCGTGGATACCGATGAGGCCACGGCAGCCCATTCGTCGCCCCTCAGCAACTCGGCCGTATGCGAATGCAGCAAAGTGTCTTCCTGATCCAACTGGGCGCGCATCAACTTTCGATGTACCCGCAGCAGGTCTTCGGCCTCCTCGGCGGCGCGCATGTCTCCCGACCGGCCTGCAGCCAACAGGGCCTTCGCCCGCATGAGCAGGCTGTCGCAACGCCTGCATCTCAGTTCGAGCCGAGCGAGAAGCCGGTCCGCCTCCGCAGATCGGCCGCGCATCACCTTCAGGAGCACGGCGCCCTTCGGCCGGTGCGTCGATTCGTCGAATGCCTGCAGGCGCTCGATGCGTTCGACGACCTTCGCCGCCCGGGGCCCCGCGCCGGTCCCATCTGCAGCGCCGAGTGCGCTCTCGACGAGCGCCAGCAACTCGCGGATGCGCGCGTGCTCCGCACGCAAGATAACCCATGTGCATTCGGCCGCCAGCATGTTCTCACCCCACTTGAAGCAATCCGCTACGCGCGCCAAGCTCGACCCTCCTCGTCCTGCCTGGTGCTTCTTCAAGGCTCTACGCTGTTCTCGCCGCTGCCCGAGCATGTAGGTGAAGAGCCCGATCCGGTGAAGTCAGCCACTCAGGCCGAAAAGCGAACAGGCCGCGAGAACGAGAAAACGGACTACGTCGAAATCAGCCATACAGGAACAGGCGAGTTGCAGTCGAGGGCGCACAAAAGTCCAAGCTCTGCCAGGTATGCACCTGAAAGGAGGTAGCCATGAAATCGACGAATCTGCGAAGCTTCTGCACCGCAGCAGCCGTCGCCATCTGCATCTGCGGCATTGCCTTTGTCGGCTGCACGACGACTCGCCCCGAGGATCACGCAAGCGCTAGCGCCTCGCGCGCGTCCATCGAGGCCCAGGCCGATGCCGCGTTGTCCAAGCTATACAACGCCGTGCCGGGATCGCGCGAGATGGTGGCCAGATCCGCAGGCGTCGTGGTGTTCCCCTCGGTGATCGGCGCGAGCCTGGGTGTCGGCGCCGAGTACGGTCGCGGCGCACTGCGTGCGAACGGCCGCACCCAGGCCTACTACAGCATGACCGCCGGTTCGATCGGCTTTCAAGCCGGCGCCCAATCCCGGGCCGTGTTCTATGTGTTCACCACCGGAGAGGCCTTGAACAGGTTCCGCAGCAGCAAGGGCTGGACGGCGGGCGTGGACGCCACCGTGGCGGCCGCGACGCTCGGGGCCACCGGCGGCATCGACAGCAACACCATTCGGCAGCCGGTGGTCGGCTTCGTGCTGACCAATGTGGGCCTGGAGGCCGGCGTCGCCTTGCAGGGTGCAAAGATCTCCGAGATCCGGCTTTGAGTCAGGACGCTGCAGCGGCGTGTTCTCGAGCCGCGGCGCGGCGGCACGAAGCCGCGCGGATCACTCCCACTCGATCGTCGCCGGCGGCTTGCTGCTCACGTCGTAGGTCACGCGGTTGATGCCGCGCACCTCGTTGATGATGCGACCCGACACCTTCTTGAGCAGCGCATAAGGGAGCTCGGCCCAGTCGGCGGTCATGAAGTCGCTGGTCTGCACGGCGCGCAGCGCGACCACGTAGTCGTAGGTGCGGCCGTCGCCCATCACGCCCACGCTCCTGACCGGCAGGAACACGGTGAAGGCCTGGCTGGTGAGGTCGTACCAGCTCTTGCCGCTGGACGGGTCCTTGAAGTTGCGCAGTTCCTCGATGAAGATCGCGTCGGCGCGGCGCAGCAGGTCGGCGTACTCCTTCTTCACTTCGCCGAGGATGCGCACGCCAAGGCCCGGGCCCGGGAACGGATGGCGATACACCATCTCGGGCGGCAGGCCCAGCGCCACGCCGAGCTCGCGCACTTCGTCCTTGAACAGGTCGCGCAGCGGCTCCAACAGCTTGAGGCCCAACTGCTCGGGCAGGCCGCCCACGTTGTGGTGGCTCTTGATCGTGACGGCCTTCTTGCTCTTCGCGCCGCCGGACTCGATCACGTCGGGGTAGATGGTGCCCTGGGCCAGCCACTTGGCGCCCTTGGCGCCTGCATTGGTGAGCTTGGCTGCCTCCTGCTTGAAGACGGTGACGAATTCGCCGCCGATGATCTTGCGCTTGGCCTCCGGATCGCTCACGCCGGCGAGCTTGCCGAGGAAGAGCTCGCTGGCATCGACGCGGATCACCTTGGCGTGCAACTGGCCGACGAACATGTCCATCACCATGTCGCCTTCGTTCAGGCGCAAGAGGCCGTGGTCGACGAACACGCAGGTCAGCTGGTCGCCGATGGCGCGGTGGATGAGCGCCGCGGCCACCGAAGAATCGACGCCGCCGGACAGGCCGAGGATCACCTCCTCGTCGCCCACCTGCTTGCGGATCGCCTCCACCGCCTCGGCGATGTGGTCGCGCATCACCCAGTCGGGCTTGGCACCGCAGATGCCGAGCACGAAGCGCTCGAGGATCGCCTTGCCCTGCTGCGTGTGCGTGACCTCGGGGTGGAACTGCAGCGCGTAGAAATGCCGGTCCTCGTCGGCCATGCCGGCGATCGGGCAGCTCTCGGTCGAGGCCATGAGCTTGAAGCCAGGCGGCAGCTCGGTGACCTTGTCGCCATGGCTCATCCAGACGTTGAGCATGCCGTGGCCTTCATCGGTGGTTAAGTCGGCGATGTCTTTCAAGAGCTCGGTGTGGCCGCGCGCGCGCACGGCCGCAAAGCCGAACTCGCGCTTGTGGCCGCCCTCGACCTTGCCGCCCAGCTGGTGCGCCATGGTCTGCATGCCGTAGCAGATGCCGAGCACCGGCACGCCGAGCTCGAACACCGCCTGCGGCGCCTTGTCGGTCGTCTCTTCGTAGACGCTTGCGTGGCTGCCGGAGAGGATGACGCCTTTCAGGCTGCCGTCCTTCGCATACTCGCGCACCCATTCGTCGCTGACGTCGCAGGGATGGACTTCGGAGAGCACGTGTGCCTCGCGCACGCGGCGCGCGATCAGCTGGGTGACCTGGGAGCCGAAATCGAGGATGAGGATTTTCTGGTGTTGCATGGGCTTAGAGGGTCGAGAGATCCAGGAGCTTGACACCGCAGGCCGGCGCCGCGGCGGCGAGCTTGCTGTCGAAGGTAGCGAGTGGAAGATTGAGCGATCGTGCAAGCCACATGTAGCCCGCGTCGCAAGCCGACAGGCCTGTATCCATGGCCAGGCCCAGCGCGGCCTTGTGTTGCGGCGGCGCCAGCTCGTGCAGTTCGACGCGATGGCGCACGGCCTCCAGGACGGTCCATAGCCCCTCGACCGCGGTCGGCGGAATGCGACCGCGCCGCACACCGTTGGCAAGAATATTGGCGCACTCCCATTGCCAGAGAGTCGGTGCCTGAGGCTCCACCTCGTCGCGGCGGATCATGGCGTAGAGACGCCGGGTATGTTCGCTCGCCTCGTCAGGCAGAAGCCAGGCCGCAGTGACCGAAGCGTCCAGCACGAAAGCGCTCATTCCTGGCGGCCTTCGTCGCGCAGCTCGCGTATCGACGGACCCGGCCGGACCAAGGCATGCAGTGCGTCCATCTGGCTCAGCTCGCGCTCGATCTGCTCGTCCGTGATGACCGGCTTGCGCCGCACCGGCAGCATGCGCGCCACCTCCTTGCCGTGCCGGGTGATGCGCACTTCCTCCCCTTTCTCGACCATCTCGATCAAGGCGGAAAAATTGTTCTTGGCTTCGTAGATGCCGGTGTACTGCATGAAATTGGCCAGAAATGAAAAAGTCTGGCCATTGTAGTCACATCTGGCCAGACCTTCAGTTCTGGCCAGACATCACTCCGCGCGGTAGTTGGGCGCTTCTTTCGTGATCTGCACGTCGTGCACGTGGCTCTCGCGGATGCCGGCGGTGGTGATCTCGACGAACTCCGCCTTGTTCTTCATGTCCTCGATGGTGGCGCAGCCGCAGTAGCCCATGCTGGCACGCAAGCCGCCCGACATCTGGTAGACGATCGAGACCATCGAGCCCTTGTAGGGCACACGGCCCTCGATGCCTTCGGGCACCAGCTTGTCGGCGTTCGGATTGCCGCTGGTCGCTTCCTGGAAATAGCGGTCGGCGCTGCCCTGCTGCATGGCACCGATCGAGCCCATGCCGCGGTAGCTCTTGTAGCTGCGGCCCTGGAACAGCACGATCTCGCCCGGGGCTTCCTCGGTGCCGGCGAACATGCCGCCCATCATCACGGTGCTGGCGCCGGCGGCAATGGCCTTGGCGATGTCGCCCGAATAGCGGATACCGCCGTCGGCGATCAGCGGGATGCCGCTGCCCTGCAGCGCGGTGGCGACGTTGTCCACCGCCATGATCTGCGGCACGCCGACACCGGCCACGATGCGCGTGGTGCAGATGGAGCCCGGGCCGATGCCGACCTTCACCGCGTCGGCACCTGCATCGGCCAGCGCCCGGGCGGCATCGCCAGTGGCGATGTTGCCGCCGATCACGTCGACCTGCGGATAGTTCTTCTTGACCCAGCGCACGCGCTCGATCACGCCGGCGCTGTGGCCGTGGGCGGTGTCGACCACGATCGCGTCGACGCCGGCCTTCACCAGCGCCTCGACGCGCTCCTCGGTGCCCTCGCCGACGCCGACCGCGGCACCCACGCGCAGCCGGCCGCTGGCGTCGCGCGCGGCATTGGGAAAGCTGGTTTGCTTGGTGATGTCCTTGACGGTGATCAGACCCTTGAGCTCCCAGGCGTTGTTGATCACCAGCAGGCGTTCGAGCTTGTGCTTGTTGAGCAGCGCCTTGGCCTCGGCCAAGGTGGTGCCGTCGGGCACGGTAATGAGCTTCTCGCGCGGGGTCATGATCTCGCTCACCGGCACGTCGTAGCGGCTCTCGAAGCGCAGGTCGCGGCCGGTCACGATGCCGACCACCTTGCCGCCGTCGAGGACCGGAAAACCCGAGATGCCCAGTTCGTCGGACAGCTGCATGACCTGCAGCACGGTGTGCGTGGGCGTGATCACCACCGGGTCGCGCAGCACGCCGGATTCGTAGCGCTTCACCTTGGCCACCTGTGCGGCCTGCTCGGCGGCAGTGAAGTTCTTGTGCACGATCCCGATGCCGCCTTCCTGCGCCATCGCGATGGCGAGGCGCGCCTCGGTCACGGTGTCCATCGCCGCGGAGACCAGCGGCAGGTTCAGCGTGATGTTTCGGGAGAGTCGGGTGGCGAGGGAGGTGTCCTTGGGCAGGACCTGGGAGAACGCTGGCACCAGCAACACGTCGTCGAAGGTGAGCGCTTTGCCGAGAAGGCGCATGGGTGAAGCTCCAAAAGACGGATTGTAACGATGGCTCGGTACTTACCCGGGCCATGGGTGAATGGTCATCCGGCAGCAATAGCGTTGTTACGTTGCAAAAACGCCAGCAAGTACGTTGCAAAACGTAAGGCGGCGCTAAACTGCCGGCCATGAAAATCGCGCACCTGCTCGTAGTCGGATGGGCCTGCCTGCTGTCGATGGGCGCCAATGCCCAATGGCAATGGATCGACAAGGACAACAAGAAAGTCTTCAGCGACCAGGCCCCACCGCCCGAGGTTCCGGACAAGAACATCCTGCGCCGGCCGGGCGCGGGCTCGTCGCGGCCGAACTTCAGCCCGCCGCCGGCAAGTCCCGAGGCTGCCGCCGCTCCCGATCCGCGCGTTGCTGCCAGCGGCGCCAACAAGCCCACCGGCGTCGACAAGGAGCTCGAGGAAAAGACCCGCAAGGCCGAGGAAGCCGAGAAGGCCAAGAAAGCGGCCGAGGCGCAGAAGCTCGCTCAAGCCAGAACCGAGAACTGCGGCCGCGCGCGCCAGGCCAAGGCGACGTTCGACAGCGGCATCCGCGTGGCCCGCCTGAACGCCCAGGGCGAGCGCGAGATCATGGACGACAAGGCGCGTGCCGCCGAGCAGGAACGCCTGCAGTCGGTGATCAGTTCCGATTGCAAATAGCCGATGCTCAGTAGCCGGCCTTGCCGCCCTTGCGGCGATTGGCGAACAAGCCGGTTCCGCGCGCCCCCTGCTTCTTGAATCGCTCGCGGCGCGCGACCTTCGGATCGACCAGCAGTGGGCGGCAGAGCTCGATGCGATCGAGGTTTTCCAAGGGCCGATCCCATGGCACCGCGCGGCCCCAGATGCCCGGCTCCATCGCCTGCCAGTCGAGCTGCGGAAACCGAAGCGGCAGATTGCTCGCACGCACCGCATCCCGCACCGTCGCGCCTTCCGCCACGTCGAACACCTGCTCGAACACCTGGCGCGGCGCCGGCGAATACGCCACGGTCACCTGCAGCATCAGACCTTGTCGTAGATGTGTTCGGCGCGCTTCACGAAGGCCTCCACGAGGTTGGAGGCGATCTTGTCGAACACCGGGCCGACCAGCGCCTGCAGCGCGAAATTGCTGAAGCCGTAGCTGAGATTGAGCTCGACGCGGCAGGCCCGCTCGCCCTCCTCGCCCACCGGGGCGAATTTCCAGACCCCATCGAGGTTCGAGAACGGTCCATCGACCAGCTTCAAATGGACCTCGCGGCCCGGCACGTGCCTGTTGCGGGTGGTGAAGCTCTGGTGAAAGCCGCTGAACGCAAGGCCCACTTCGGCCGTCATGCCCGCTTCGTCGTGCTCGATCACCTTGGCCTTGTCGCACCACGGCAGGAACTCGGGATATTTCGCCACGTCCGTGACGAGGCGGTACATCTCATCGGCGCTGTACCAGATCAGGATGGACTTGTGGACTGTTTTCATAGAATCGGCACAGCGTGCGCGACGGATTGTATTGAAGCCATGCAGCCCTCACCTGACACACCATGGCCACAAAAAAACAAGACACCACCTCCCGGATCGCGGACAACAAGAAGGCCGCGTACAACTATTTCTTCGAAGAACGCTTCGAGGCCGGCATGGTGCTGGAAGGCTGGGAAGTCAAATCGCTGCGCGAAGGCAAGGTGCAGCTGACCGACGGCTACGTCGTGATCCGCAACGGCGAGCTGTTCGTGATCGGCTGCCAGATCAACCCGCTGCGCTCCGCCTCGACGCACATCAACCCCGACTCGGTGCGCACCAAGAAACTGCTGCTGCACAAGGAGCAGATCCGCCGCCTGATCGGAAAGATCGAGCAGAAAGGCTACACGCTGGTCCCGCTCAACCTGCACTGGAAGGCCGGCAAGGTGAAGTGCGAGATCGCGCTCGCCAAGGGCAAGGCCGAGCACGACAAGCGCGACACCATCAAGGACCGCGAAGGCAAGCGCGAAGTCGAGCGGGCCATGAAGAGCCGCAGCCGCTGAAGGAAGCACCCATGGCCCTCCGACCTCTCGATGCCGCACGCGTCAACCCGCTCGAAGGCGGTCCGAGCTTCTCGCTCTCCAACCGGCTGCTGCGTGCGGCCTGGAACCTCAGCTGGGGGCTGCTCGCCTCGTGGACGCCGCCGCAGATGCGCTTCTGGCGCCGCTTTCTGCTGAAGCTCTTCGGCGCCACGCTCGGCGAATCGAGCGACGTGCGCGGCAGTGCGCGGGTCTGGTATCCGCCGCATCTGCACCTGGCCGACCGCGCAATGCTGGCAGAGCGCGTCACTTGCTACAACATGGCCCCCATCACGCTGGGCCGCGCGGCTCTGGTCTCGCAGGGCGCCCACCTGTGCGCAGGCAGCCACGACATCGCCTCTGCCGACTTCCAGCTGACGGCGAGTCCGATCACCATCGGCCCCGGCGCCTGGATCGCAGCCGAGGCCTTCGTCGGGCCCGGCGTGGAAGTGGGCGAAGGCGCGGTGCTGGGCGCCCGCAGCGTCGCCTTCCGGTCGCTGGAGCCCTGGACGGTGTACGGCGGCAATCCGGCGAAGCCGCTCAAGCGCCGGGTTCTGCGCAGCGAGCGCTGAATATTCAAGGCACGGTGGAATAAACCGTGCCGCCATCGCGTTAGTGCAGTGATGGATTCCCGCGCGCTCGTCGACCACATCCCCAGCCTCCGGCGCTATGCACGCGCGCTGACGGGCGATGCCTGGGCCGCCGACGACCTGGTGCAGGACACGCTGGAGCGTGCCTGCAGCAAGTGGCGCCTGTGGATCGTGGGCAGCGACCTGCGGGCCTGGCTGTTCACGCTCATGCACAACCTGTTCGCAAGCCAGGTGCGGCGTGCGCCGCCGCGCGCCACGGTCGACATCGAGGACGTGGCACATGAACTCGCGGGCCTCGAAGGCCATCGCGACCAGGCCATCGACCTGCAGCGCTGCCTGCTGCTGCTGCCTGAAGAGCAGCGCGCGGTGCTGCTGCTGGTGGCGCTCGAAGACCTCTCCTATGCGCAGGTCGCGCGGATCCTGGACATCCCTGCAGGAACCGTCATGTCGCGCCTGTCACGCGCACGGGTGCGGCTGCTGGACCTGATGGAAGGCGCTCCGCCCGCGGCAGTCGGCCGGCCCAGCCTGCGCCGTCTCAAGTGAATCGCGCTGATGCCATGAAGAGCCCTGCCCCGCCCCCGGACACCGACGAGCCCGCCTGGCGCGCCCAGCGCGAAGCGCTGCGCCGGTTGCATCGCGAAGTGCTCGACGAGCCCGTGCCGCCGGCACTCCTCGCTGCGGCAGGGCATCTGGCCGGTCGCCAAGCCCGGCAGGCGCGCTGGACGCGCTGGGGCGGCATGGCCGCGGGTGTGCTGATCGCTTTCGGTGCCGGCTGGATCGGTAACGGCCAGTGGTCGGCCACACGGGCCGTCGCGACATCGGCCCGCGCGCCGGCAGCACGCGAGTTCGTGCACGCCGCTTCGGTGGCGCATGCCGTCTATGCGCCCGAAAAACGGCACCCGGTCGAAGTGGTGGCCGCCGAACAGCAGCACCTGGTCCAGTGGCTCTCCAGGCGGCTGGACAAGCCGCTCAAGGTGCCGGATCTGTCGGCCGAGGGCTATGCGCTCGTGGGCGGCCGTCTGCTGCCGGGCAGCGAGGCCGCGCGAGCCCAGTTCATGTTCGAGCGCGCCGACGGCGAGCGCGTGACCCTCTACATCGGCAGCATGGGCGCGGCGGCAGCGCCTGCGCAAGCGGACGAAACAGCGTTCCGCTACTCGACCGATGGACCGGTTCCGAGCTTCTACTGGATCGACCGTGGTTTCGGCTATGCGCTGGCCGGCAAGCTGCCGCGCGACGCCCTGCTGGGCCTGGCCGGCGCGGTGCACCGTCAACTTTGAAGAAAAGCGGGGCGCTAGACTGGCCCGTCATCGATCTGTTTTGTTTGCGATTTTTTTAACCGAAGGAGAAAACTTCATGAAACTGCTCAGCGCTTCGATCCTCACTGCCGCCCTGCTTGCCGGATGCGGCGGCATGTCCAGGATGGCCTCGGCGCCGGACACCCCGACGCGCACCGCCGACGGCGTGCTGATCGGCCCCACCGGCATGACGCTCTACACCTTCGATCGGGATGCCGTCGGCAGCGGCAAGTCCGCCTGCAACGGACCGTGCGCCACCAACTGGCCGCCCCTGATGGCCGCCGACACGGCGAAGCCGATGGGCGCCTATACCATCGTCGTGCGCGACGACGGCAAGAAGCAGTGGGCCTACAAGGGCTGGCCGCTCCACTACTGGGCCAAGGACACCAAGGCCGGCGACAAGACCGGCGACGGCGTCAACAACGTCTGGAAGGTGGCGCGCCCCTGAGCCTCGAGCTCAGCAGCGGCCCTTCTTGGCCTGGCCCGGCGGGCAGTGATAACCGCCGCCGTGGCCATGATCGTCATGCCGGCCATGGCTTTCATAGCGATCGTCGTCATGACCGCGGTGCTTGGCCTTGCGCTTCCAGTTGGGTTCCGCCCAGCGCCAGCCGCCGTCGGCACGCACCCAGCGGCCCGGCGCATAGTCGTAGTCGGGGCGAGCGCGCTCCCAGTAGCCCTGGCGCCAGCCGTAGGCGTCACGTTCCCATTGCCAATGGCCTGCCACCCAGACATGGCCGACGCGCGGTGCCGGCATGCGCTCGAAACGCGGCGCCGGCGGGGCCACTGCAATGAGCCCCGGCACATGGATGTTGACCGACACCTGGGCCGTTGTGGCCGAAGATGCCGCAGCCAGCACAGCGGCCAGCACGAAGGTGGAAAGGCGCATCGAGATCTCCCTCTTGAAAATGGAAGTCAAACGGACCCGGGCTTGCGCCGGACGTCGGTAGAAACACCAGGGCGAGTTTAGTGGGTACCGGGCAAGGGCTCGACGGCCGCGCGGCGATCACGCAGCCCGAGCAGTTCGTTGAACACCAGCGCCCCGATCACAAGGGCACCACCAGTCAGCACACTGGGTGCCGGCTCCTCGCCGGCGCCGACCCAGGCCAGCGCGATGCCGAAGATGATCTCGAGCAGCGCCAGCAACGCGACCTCGGGCGCCTTCAGGATGCGCGCGCAGAGCACCGACAGCACGCACGGGATCGCCAGCTGGAATACGCCCAGGAAGGCGAGCAGGCTCAGGTCGTGCGCGTTGGCCTGAAGAGGCCACGCCAGCGGCAGCGTGGCCAGCGACGACATCGCCGCGCCGACCAGCACCGAGGGGACCAGGTCGATATCGAGGCCCTTGGCATGCGCATGCTGCACCACGGTCCAGTTGCAGGCGCCGGCAATCGGCACGCACAGCGCCACCAGCGTGCCGGCCAGGAGGCCGTCGCCGAGTTGGGTGCCATACATCCAGCCAATGCCGAGGCCCGCCACCACGATGGCGGCCCAGGTGCGCGCCGGCAGCCGCTGGCCGATGAAGATGCGCGCGGCGAGCGCGGTCAGCAGCGGACCCAGCGCCATGGTCACGAGCACGTTGGCCACGCTGGTCAGCGTGAGCGCCACCATGAAGGCGGTGAACATCACGCACCAGCAGACGCCGGAGACCCAGAGCGCCGCCCCTCCGCCGCGGATCTTCGCGAACACGGCGCGCCCCTGCCACAGCGGCAGGATCACGAGCAGGGCCACGAGCGTGAAGAAGCTGCGCCAGAAGGTGATCTCGAAGCTGCGCGCCTCTTCGAGATGGCGGGTGACGACGCCCGCCGTGGCCCACATCAGGGTCACGGCGAGCATCAGCCAGACCGCGCGACCGTGGGTCAGCGCAGCCTTAGGCCGTGTCGCGGCCGGCGCGCTTGCGCTCATGTTCCTTCAGGTAGCGCTTGCGCAGGCGCACGCTCTTGGGCGTGATCTCGACCAGCTCGTCGTCCTCGATGAATTCCACGCCGTATTCGAGCGTGAGGTCGATCGGCGGGGTGATCTTGATCGCGTCTTCCTTGCCCGAGACGCGGAAGTTGGTGAGCTGCTTGGTGCGCGTGGCGTTGACCACCAGGTCGTTGTCGCGGCTGTGGATGCCGACGATCATGCCTTCGTATACCGGATCGTTCGCGCGCACGAACATGCGGCCGCGGTCGTCCAGCTTGCCGAGCGCATAGGTGAAGATCTCGCCGTCGTCCATGGAAATCAGCACGCCGTTCTTGCGGCTGCCGATGTCGCCCTTGTGCGGCTCGTAGCTATCGAAGATGTTGGAGATCAGGCCCGAGCCGCGCGTCAGGTTCAGGAATTCGTTGGTGAAGCCGATCAGGCCCCGCGCCGGGATGCGGTACTCGAGGCGCACGCGGCCGCGGCCGTCCGGCTCCATGTTGACCAGCTCGCCCTTGCGCTCGCCCAGCGCCTGCATCACGCCGCCCTGGTGCTGGTCTTCGATGTCAGCGGTGACGAGCTCGATCGGCTCGTGCCTGACGCCGTCGACGTCGCGGAACACCACGCGCGGCTTGGACACGGCCAGCTCGTAGCCTTCGCGACGCATGTTCTCCAGCAGGATGGTCAGGTGCAGTTCGCCGCGGCCCATGACTTCGAAGATGCCTTCCTCGTCGGTTTCCTTCACACGCAGGGCCACGTTGTGCTGCAGCTCTTTCTGCAGGCGGTCCCAGATCTGGCGACTGGTGACGAACTTGCCTTCACGGCCGGCCAGCGGGCTGGTGTTGACGCAGAAGTTCATCGTGAGCGTCGGCTCGTCGACCTTGAGCATGGGCAGCGGCGCCGGTGTCGTCGGGTCGGTGACAGTCACGCCGATGCCGATGTCGGTAATGCCGTTGATCAGCACGATCTCGCCCGGGCCCGCCTCGGTGGCCTGCACGCGTTCCAGGCCCTGGAAGGTCAGCACCTGGTTGACCCGGCCCTTGACGGACTTGCCGTCCGGACCTTCCATCACGACCACGTCCATCATCGGACGGATGGTCCCGGCGTTGATGCGGCCGACGCCGATCCGGCCGACGAAGGACGAAAAGTCGAGCGCGGAGATCTGCAGCTGCAGAGGCGCCTCGGGATTGCCCGCGTGATACGGCACGTGCTTGAGGATGGTGTCGAAGAGCGCCGACATGTCGGGACCCCACTGCTCGCCGTGCTCGCCCTCTTCCATCGACGACCAGCCGTTGATGCCCGAGGCGTAGACCACGGGAAAATCGAGCTGTTCGTCGGTGGCGCCGAGCTTGTCGAAGAGGTCGAAGGCGGCGTTGACCACGTAGTCGGGGCGCGCGCCGGGCTTGTCGACCTTGTTCACCACCAGGATGGGCTTGAGGCCCAAGGCCAGCGCCTTCTTGGTCACGAAGCGCGTCTGGGGCATTGGGCCTTCTTGCGCGTCGATCAGGAGCACCACGCCGTCCACCATGCTGAGCGCACGCTCCACCTCGCCGCCGAAGTCGGCGTGGCCGGGGGTATCGACGATGTTGATGTGCGTGCCTTGCCAGGTCACGGCGCAGTTCTTGGCCAGGATCGTGATGCCGCGCTCTTTTTCGATGGCGTTGTTGTCCATCACGGTGTCGACCACTTTCTCGTGTTCGGCGAAGGTGCCGGACTGGCGCAGCAGTTGGTCGACCATGGTGGTCTTGCCATGGTCCACGTGGGCAATGATGGCGATGTTGCGAATCTGGTTGGTGCTCATGGTGTCGCTTCGGTCAAAAGTGTCTGCTGGATTTCGATGGGGTTCAGCAAGCGCCCCGGGATCAGTTCGCCGGCCTTGATGTGGGCCGTGCCGAGAAATGCATGCGGCTCGCGGCCGAAGACGGCAACCTCCGCCGCGTCAGGCCAATCGCCGCGACGGCGCAAGCCCGAAAGAAAACGTTGCGCATCTTCGATGCCGAGCGTGACGCTCGTGTGGCCGGCCACCAGGGCTTCGGTCGGCAGCAGTTGCGCCAACCGCTCGTCCTCGCTCATGGCTTCGAGCGCATCCAGCGTCACGCATTGCGAAACGTCGAAGCCGCCGGTGGCGGTGCGGCGCAGCGCGCTGAGATGGGCGCCGCAGCCGAGCGCTTCACCGATGTCCTCGCCGAGCGTGCGGATGTAGGTGCCCTTGCTCACGGTCGCATCGATGCGGATGTCGTCGCTGGACAAAGGCGCAAGCGCAAGGCGGTAGATCGTCACCTCGCGCGCCGCGCGCTCGACCTCGACGCCTTCGCGCGCGTACTCGTAGAGCGCCTTGCCGTCCTTCTTGAGGGCGCTGTGCATCGGCGGCACCTGGCGGATCGGGCCGGTGAACTGCGCCTCGACGCGCGCCAGGTCGGCGGGCGTCACGGCGACGGGCCGTTCGGCGATCACCGCGCCTTCGGCATCGCCGGTGGAGGTCTTCACGCCCAGCCGCGCGATCGCCTCGTAGCGCTTGTCGGCGTCAAGGTGCAGCTGGCTGAACTTGGTCGCCGCGCCGAAGCACAGCGGCAGCACGCCGCTTGCGAGCGGATCGAGCGTGCCCGTGTGCCCCGCCTTCTCGGCGCGCAGCAGCCACTTGGCCTTCTGCAATGCCTGGTTGCTGGAAAGACCCAGCGGCTTGTCGAGCAACAGCACCCCGTGCACAGGGCGCCGCTGCACCCGTGTGCGTGGCGCGTTCATCTTCAGTCGTCTTTGGAACGTGAAGCGACGGCCTGCGCAATCAGCGCATTCATGTCGGCTGCGCGCTCAGTCGTGCGGTCGAACTGGAAATGCAGCGTCGGCACCGTGTGGATGTGCAAGCGCTTGAAGAGGCCGTTGCGCAGGAAGCCCGCGGCCTGGTTCAGCGCCTCGGTGGTTTCCACCGGATCGCCCACGAGCAGGCTGAAGAAGACCTTCGCGTGCGCGTAGTCGGGCGTGACCTCGACCGCCTGGATCGTGACCATGCCCACCCGCGGGTCCTTCAACTCGCGCGCGATCAGCTCCGTCAGATCGCGCTGGATCTGATCGGCGACCTTGAAGGCGCGGTTGGGAGTGGCGGCTTTTCGCTTAGGCATGGCCAGGGTCGCATCGGACGCTTACAGCGTACGCGCGATCTCTTTGATCTCGAAGAACTCCAGCTGATCACCCTCTTTGATGTCGTTGTAGTTCTTGAGCTTGATACCGCACTCGAAGCCTTCGCGCACTTCGCGCACGTCGTCCTTCAGGCGCTTGATCGAGTCGACCTCGCCCGTGTAGACCACCACGTTGTCGCGCAGCAGGCGGAAATGCGCGCTGCGGTTGACCGAACCCGAGGTGACCATACAGCCTGCGACCGTACCGATCTTGGAGGCCACGAACACGGTGCGGATCTCGGCCGAGCCGATGATCTCTTCGCGCCGCTCCGGAGCCAGCATGCCCGACATGGCCACCTTGATCTCGTCCACAGCGTCGTAGATGATGCTGTAGTAGTTCAGCTGCACGCCGTTGCCTTCGGCCAGCTTCCGCGCGCCGGCATCGGCCCGCACGTTGAAGCCGATCACGATCGCCTTCGACGCGATGGCAAGGTTGATGTCGCTTTCGCTGATGCCGCCCACACCGGCGTACACCATCTGAACCTTGACCTCGTCGGTCGCCAATTTGAGGAGCGACTGCGCCAGTGCTTCCTGCGAGCCCTGGACGTCGGCCTTGATGATGATCCGCAAGGTCTGCACTTCGCCCGCCGACAGGTCGGTGAACATGTTCTGCAGGCTCGCGGCCTGTTGCCGGGCCAGCTTGGTGTTGCGGAACTTGCCGGCGCGGTAGGTCGCGATCTCGCGCGCACGGCGCTCGTCGCCCATCACCATGAACTCGTCGCCGGCCTGCGGCACTTCGGTCAGGCCCTGGATCTCGACCGGGATCGAGGGACCGGCCAACTTGATGGTCTTGCCGTCCTCGTCGAGCATGGCGCGCACGCGGCCGAAGGTCGAGCCGGCCAGCACCACGTCGCCGGTCTTGAGCGTGCCGGACTGCACCAGCACGGTCGCGACCGGGCCGCGGCCCTTGTCGAGCTGCGCTTCGATCACCAGGCCCTTGGCGGCGGCATCCACCGGCGCCTTGAGCTCCAGCACTTCGGCCTGCAGCAGCACCTGCTCGAGCAGGTCGTCGACGCCCTGCCCGGTCTTCGCGGAGACCGGCACGAAGGGCACGTCGCCGCCGTACTCTTCCGGCACGACTTCTTCGGCCACCAGCTCCTGCTTGACGCGATCGAGGTGGGCATCGGGCTTGTCGATCTTGTTGATCGCGACCACGATCGGAACACCCGCCGCCTTCGCGTGCTTGATGGCTTCCTTGGTCTGGGGCATGACGCCGTCGTCCGCAGCGACCACCAGGATCACGATGTCGGTCGCCTGCGCGCCGCGGGCTCGCATAGCGGTGAAGGCCTCGTGGCCGGGCGTGTCGAGGAAGGACACCATGCCGCGCGCCGTTTCGACGTGATAGGCACCGATGTGCTGCGTGATGCCGCCGGCTTCGCCCGCGGCCACCTTGGCGCGACGGATGTAGTCGAGCAGCGAGGTCTTGCCGTGGTCGACGTGGCCCATGACGGTCACGACCGGCGCGCGCGGCAGGGCTTCGGCGTTCTGCGCCGAGACGTCCTCGTCGGTGAAGGCTTCCGGATCGTCCAGCGCAGCAACCACCGCAGTGTGGCCCATGTCTTCCACGATGATCATCGCGGTGTCCTGGTCCAGCGACTGGTTGATGGTCGCCATCTGGCCGAGCTTCATCAGCTGCTTGATGACTTCCGACGCCTTGACGGCCATCTTGTGAGCGAGTTCCGAGACCGTGATGGTTTCGGGCACGTGCACTTCGAGCACGCGCGCCTCCACCGGCGCGGCCTGGACGCGTTCTTCATGGCCTCCGCGGTCGTTGCCGCGACGTCCGCGCGGACCGCCGCGCCAGTTGCCGCGGCCGACACCGCCGCTGGCGTCGCCGCGGGTCTTGATTTCCTTCTTCTTGGCGGTGTCGCCGGCCCAGCTCGAGGAGAGCTTGGCCGATTTGACTTCCTTGCCGGCACCGGCGGCACCGGGTGCCGTGGTGCCAGGAGCGGCGGGCGCCCCCGCGCGCGCCGCCGGCGCGGTCGGCTTGTGCAGCGTGCCCTTCACGCCCGCGGCCTTGACTTCCGGCGCAGGCTTCTCGGGCGCCTTGTGCGGCACCAGCACGCGGGCCGGTGCGTTCATCATGGCGCGGATGGCTTCCGCTTCGGCCAGCGCCTTGCGGCGGCGCTCGTCGAGGTCCTTGGCGCGCGCGGCTTCCTCGTCGGCGCGGGCCTTGGACTCGGCGGCGGCCTTGGTCTTGGCATCTTCCTTGACCTGCGCGGCGGCCGCTTCGGCAGCGGCCTTGCGGCTGGTCTCAGCCGGTGCTTCTTCAGGCGCCTCGGGGGCACCTTCGGTCACCGCGGCCGGCTTCTCTGCAGCCTTCTTGCTGCGAGCCGCCTTGGCTTCCTGCTCGGCCTGTTCGGCGCGCTCGACTTTCTCGCGCTCGCGTGCCTCGGTCTCCTCGCGCAGGCGGCGCTTCTCGACCAGCTCTTCCTCCTGGCGGCGGATCAGCTCGGCCTGGCGGCGCGCCTCTTCCTCGCGGCGTGCGAGTTCGGCTTCGTCGATGCGCGGAGCGGCCGGCGCGGCAGCAACCGGCGCCTCGACCGGCGGGTGCACCACCTCGGGCGCGGCCGGGTGGCCCTCATCGCGCTGGATGAAGGTGCGCTTCTTGCGCACCTCGACCTGGATGGTGCGCGCGCGGCCGGTGGCGTCGGCCTGTTTGATCTCGCTGGTCGACTTCTTGGTCAGCGTGATCTTCTTGCGCTCCGGCTCGACCGTGCCATGGCTGGCTTTCAGGAAGCCGAGCAGGCGCTGCTTGTCGGCCTCGGTGAGCGCATCGGTCGGGGCGGCCTTGGCCACCCCTGCGCTCTTGAGCTGGTCAAGCAGGATTTCGGGAGTCTTCTTGAGCTCGTTCGCGAACTCGGCGACAGTGGTACTGGACATATTGGTTTCGTGCCTCCATGACCGTCACTCTTGGCCGGCGAACCAGTGTTCGCGGGCTTTCAAGATGAGGTGCTTGGCGTCATCGGCGCTCTGGCCGGTGATCTCGGTGAGTTCATCGACCGCAAGGTCGGCCAGGTCGTCGCGGGTGTGCACACCCGCCTCGGCCAGTTTCGGAATCAGGGCCGGGTCGAGGCCGTCGAGGTCGCGCAGGTCCTGCGAGACGCTCTCGACGTTCTCTTCCCGGGCGATTTCCATCGTCAGCAGCGCATCCTTGGCGCGCGAACGCAGCTCGTTGATCGTGTCTTCGTCGAAGCTCTCGATCTCGAGCAGCTCGGAAATCGGCACATAGGCCACCTCTTCCAGGCTGGTGAAGCCTTCGGAGATCAGGATGTCGGCGATTTCCTCGTCGACATCGAGCTTCTCCATGAAAAGCTTGCGGCTGGCATCCGTCTCGGTCGCCTGCTTCTGGGCCGACTCGTTGGCGTCCATGATGTTGATCTTCCAGCCGGTCAGGTCGGAGGCGAGCCTCACGTTCTGGCCGCCGCGGCCGATCGCGATCGCGAGGTTTTCCTCGTCGACCACCACGTCCATCGCATGCTTTTCCTCGTCGACCACGATCGACGACACATTGGCCGGCGCAAGCGCGCCGATCACGAACTGGGCCGGGTCTTCGCTCCACAGCACGATGTCGACGCGTTCGCCGGCCAGCTCGTTGGTGACGGCGTTGACGCGCGTGCCGCGCACGCCGACGCAGGTGCCGATCGGGTCGACCCGCTTGTCGTGCGAAAGCACGGCGATCTTGGCGCGCGAACCGGGGTCGCGGGCGCAGCTCTTGATCTCGAGCAGGCCCTGCTCGATCTCGGGCACTTCCTGGCGGAACAGCTCGATCATGAATTCGGGCGCCGAGCGCGACAGGATGATCGGCGCGCCGCGCAGCGTCAGGTCGACCTCCATGATCATGGCCCGCACGCGGTCGCCGTTGCGCAGGTTTTCCTTGGCGATCATCTCGCTGCGGCGCAGGCGACCTTCGACGCGGCCGGCCTCGACGATGATGTCACCCTTGTCCAGGCGCTTGACGGTGCCGGTGAAGATCCTCTCGCCGCGCGACATGAAGTCGTTGAGCAGCATCTCGCGCTCGGCGTCGCGGATCTTCTGCAGGATGACCTGCTTGGCCGCCATCGCGCCGATGCGGCCGATCGGCACCGACTCCACCGATTCCTCGATGTACTCGTCGAGCTCGATGTCGGGCATCTCTTCCTTGGCTTCGAACAGCAGGATTTCCTGGTCGGGCAGCTGCAGGCCGGCCTCGTCGGGCACCACGTGCCAGCGGCGGAAGGTCTCGTAGTCGCCGCTGTCGCGATCGACCGCGACGCGGATGTCCACGTCGCCCTGGTAGAGCTTCTTGGTGGCTTGCGCCAGGGCGGACTCGACCGCGCCGAAGACCACGTCGCGTTCGACGTTTTTCTCGCGCGAGATCGCATCCACCAACATCAACATTTCGCGATTCATGCCACCACTCTCCTTGTTCAGTCCGACACCTTCGTGTCGGGTTTGGGCCTGCGCCCCTTGAAATCCACTATCGGGGCCAGCCGCGCCTCGCGCAGCTCGTCCAATGCAAAACCCAGCGCCTGCAGGGGGGCGGGCGCGCGCTTCTTGCTGATCTTCTGACCGGGCTTCGGCTCGGGTCGTCCTTCTGGCTCCTGGCTCCAGACGATCTGCCACCCCTGGGAGCCATCGGCCCCTGCGACCCGCTCCAGCGTGCCGCGAAATTTCTTGCGGTTGGCCGCCACCTGGCCGAGCGCCGCCGCGCCCATCGGCGCCTTCAGCGTGATGTCGATCACCTCGCCGGTAAAACGTTCGAAATCCTGCTCATTGCGCAGCGGCCGGTCAATACCCGGCGAGGACACCTCGAGCCGCTTGTAGTCGGCGCCGTCCACCTCGAGGGCGAACTGCAGCTGCCGGGTGACCTTCTCGCAGTCTTCGACGGTGACGAAAGGCTCGGGCGCGCCGGCATCGGCAGCAGCTTCTGAAATGGGGCCGCTCCAGGGCAAATCAATCGTTACGCGCAGCAGTCCTCCGGCCGAGCGTTCGATCTCGACCAGGTCGTAGCCGAGGCCGGCCACGGTTTGTTCCACTGTCTGCTGCAATGCCACGTGTCTTGATGCGCCTTCTGGTGTGCCCGACGCCGCCAACTGCCCTTGCCTATGTCATTGGCTTCATTGGCGTCATCGGCGGCATCGAGAAATGCTTCGACCAATAAAAAACGGGCGGTGGGTACCCGCCCGTTTGGTCGTGAGCCTCGAATTATATGCCAATCACGTCTGAAAGCACGGGTTTCTACGCGGCCAAAGCGCCTTCCGATCGGCGCGAGCGCCACCAGACCCGGCCGAACAGCAGTCCGCCGAGCGCCAGCACGGCCGCCGCCACCAGGAGCGGCACCGTGAACGAGCCCGTGCGCTGGGCCAGCGGCGCGGCGAACACCGGGCCGAGGATCTGGCCCACGCCGTAGGAAGCGGTTGCGTAGCCGATCAGCCCGGCCGCCGCATTGCCGCGCAGCCGCCGTGCATCCCGCATCGCGAACAGGGTGATGGCGGTGAACGGCATGCCCAGCAGCAGGCTGCCGAGCGTGAAGCCCGGGATCGTCGGCCAGGCGACCGACAGCACGACGCCCAGCGCCTGGAGCCCGTACGCTGCCGCCAGCAGCAGCCGGTTGTCCCAGTGCGTCGGCGCCCGTGCGCCGATCAGGGCGCCCGGCACGATCGCCAGCCCGAACAGCGGCCAGAAGAAGTCGGGCCAGGGGGAGCCGGGCAAGGCCTGCCGTGCGATCACCGGCAGAAAGGTCGCCGTGATGATGTAGCCGAAGCCCGCCACACCGTAGAGCGCAATCAGCCAGCGCGCGTCGCTGCGTGCGGCGGCGGACTCGGCCGCGCTGGGCGCTGCCGCCGCATCCGCCGGCGCCGCGGCGTGCGCCGCTTCGCCGTCGCCGAAGACGCGCCAGAGCAGGGCAATCGCCACCAGCGACAACAGGCCGAAGCCGATCCAGCCGGCCTCCGAACCCCAGCGCCCGACCGCGCCGCCCAGCAGGCCCGTGACCGCGATGCCGACACCCGGCCCGGTGTAGATCACGCCCTGCAGCGTCGGGGCGTGCGTTTCCGCCAGCCGACGCAGGCCCCAGCCGGAGGCGAAGACGAAGGTCCAGGCGCTCATCACGCCGGCCGCCGTGCGCAGCACGCCCCAGACGGTGAAGCCCTGCAGCAGGCCCATGCCGAGCAGTAACGCCGCGGTGGCGACCAGCCCGCCGCGCACCATGCTGGCGGGCTTGAGCCGGATCGCCGCGCAGGACAGCGCGCCGAGGAAGTAGCCGAGGTAGTTGAGGGAGGCCAGCACGCCGCCGGCCTGCAGGTCCAGCTTGCCCTCATGCAGCATGATCGGCAGCATGGGCGTGAATGCGAAGCGGCCCAGGCCCATCGCCACCGCCAAGCTGACCATGCAGGCCAGCGCAGCGCGCCAGGCCCCGCGCCGGTCCTTTCCGATCATCGACATTCCACGCTCTCCGGATTTCTCTAATCAGCCAGCGCCGCGGCCACCAGCTTCTGTGTGTAGGGATGCTCGGGCGCATCGAGTACGCGATCGACCCCGCCCGATTCGAGGATGGCGCCGTCCTTCATGACGATCACATGGTGCGCCATGGCGCGGATCACCTCCACGTCGTGGGTGATCAGCAGGTAGCTCAGCCCCCGCTCGCGCTGCAGGCGCTGCAGCAGCCCCAGCACCTGTTTCTGGATGGTGACATCGAGCGCGCTGGTGGGCTCGTCGAGCACCAGGAGCTTCGGCTCGACGATCAGCGCCCGGGCGATCGCCAGGCGCTGGCGCTGGCCGCCCGAGAACTCGTGCGGATAGCGATCGAGCAGCGAGGGAAACTGGGCCTCGCTCAGGCCCACGTCGGCCAGCGCGGCCAGCGCGCGCGTGCGCCGGGCCGCGGTGTCGAGACCGGGCTCGTGCACGGTCAGTCCTTCGCCGACGATCTGCTCGACCGTCATGCGCGGCGACAGCGACGAGAACGGATCCTGGAACACGACCTGCATCTGGCGCCGCAGCGCGCGGTCGCTCGCGCTGCCGGCGTCCCAGCGCTGCCCCGTCACGCTCAGGCTGCCGCCGTGCTTCAGCAGCCCGAGGGCGGCAAGCGCGAGCGTCGACTTGCCCGAGCCCGATTCGCCGACGACGCCCAGCGTCTCGCTCGGTGCAATGCGGAAATCGGCGCCCTGCACCGCGACGAACTCGCCCTTGCGGAACCAGCCGGCCACCCCAGGGCGCGCAACCGGATAGCCGACGCGCAGGGCCTGGGCCTCGAGCACGGGCGCTGCGCCGGACGGTGCCGGCGCCGACACCACATCGCGCGTCGGCCGGCTGTCGATGAGCTTGCGGGTGTAGGCATGCCGGGGCGCGCCGAACACCGTCGCCACGGCGCCCTGCTCGACGATGCGGCCGTCCTCCATGACCGCCACGCGGTCGGCGAAACGGTGCACGAGGTTGAGGTCGTGCGTGATCAGCAGCACCGCCATGTGGTGCTTGCGCTGCAGTTCGGCGAGCAGTTCGAGGATCTGCGCACGCACCGTGACATCGAGCGCGGTGGTCGGCTCGTCGGCCAATAGCAGGCGCGGCTTGCAGGCCAGCGCCATCGCGATCATGGCGCGCTGGCGCTGGCCGCCCGAGAGCTGGTGCGGGAAGGACTTCGCCCGCCGCGCCGGCTCGGTAATGCCGGTATCGGCCAGCAACTGCACGGCGGCCTCCTGCGCCGCGCGCGCCGGCAGGCCTTCGTGCAGCTCGAGCACCTCAGCGATCTGGTCGCCGACGCTGTAGAGCGCGTTGAGCGCCGTCATCGGCTCCTGGAAGATCATCGCGATCTCCTTGCCGCGGATGCCGCGCAGCTGGGCCTCCGGCAGCGACAGCAGATCGCGCGTCGCCGGCCCGCCCTCCCCGCCCGTGAAGCTCGCGGCGCCCGAGATGTCGGCGTTCTGCACGAGCCGCAGCAGGCTCAGCGCGGTAACGGTCTTGCCCGAGCCCGATTCGCCGACCAGCGCCAGCTTTTCGCCTTGAGCGATGGCGAAGTCGATGCCGTGCACGACCTCCTTGCCGCCGAAGGCCACGCGCAGATCCCGGACGTCCAACAACGGAATGCTCATTTCTCGGCCTTGCGCGGATCGAGCGCATCGCGCAGCGCGTCGCCCATGAAAGTCAGCAGCATCAGCGTGAGCACCAGCACCCCGAAGGTCGACAGCGAGATCCACCAGGCGTCGATGTTGGCCTTGCCCTGGCTCAGCAGCTCGCCGAGCGACGGCGTTCCCGGCGGCACGCCCAGGCCCAGAAAATCGAGCGAGGTGAGCGCGAGGATCGCCGCGCTCATGCGAAAGGGCAGGAAGGTGACGACCGGCACCATGCTGTTGGGCAGGATGTGGCGCCACATGATCTGCAGGTTGCCGACGCCGAGCGCGCGCGCGGCGCGCACGTAGTCCATCTGCCGGTTGCGCAGGAACTCGGCGCGCACGTAGTCCGACAGGCCCATCCAGCCGAACAGGCTCAGGAGGATCAGCAGCAGCGCGACACTGGGGGCGAACACGGCGCTGAAGATGATCAGCAGGTACAGCTCGGGCATCGAGCCCCAGATCTCGATGAAGCGCTGGAAGGCCAGATCGGTCTTGCCGCCGAAGAAGCCCTGGATCGCGCCGGTGACGATGCCCAGCACCACGCCGATAAAGGTCAGGGCCAGCGCGAACAGCACGCTCACGCGAAAGCCGTAGATCAGCTGGGCCAGCAGATCGCGGCCGCGATCGTCGCTGCCGAAGAAGTTTTCGCCGGAAGGTGCCGCCGGGTTCGGCGACTTCGCGAAGTAGTTGAGCGTCTTGGGGCCGTAGGGATTGGGCGCGTAGATCGCCCAGTTGCTGCCTTGCGTGATGCGCTCCCGGATGAAGGGGTCGAGGTAGTCGGCCGGCGTCTCGAAGTCGCCGCCGAAGGTCTTCTCGGAATAGTCGCGCACCACCGGGAAATAGGTCCGCCCTTCGTAGCGCACCACCAGCGGCCTGTCGGTCGAGAGCATTTCGGCGAACAGGCTCAGCACCACGAGGACGCAGAAGAGCACCAGGCTCCAGAAGCCCAGCCGGTTGCGCTTGAAGCGCAGCCAGGCGCGACGCCCGGGCGAGATGGTGGCGGGTCGGCTAGTCAAACTTCACCCTCGGATCGACCAGGACGTAGCAGAGATCGGAGATCAGCTTGGTGACGAGCCCGATCAGCGTGAACAGATAAAGGGTTCCCAGCACCACCGGGTAGTCGCGCCGGATCACGCTCTCGTAGCTCAGGAGGCCGAGCCCGTCGAGCGAGAACAGGGTCTCGATCAGCAGCGACCCGGTGAAGAAGGCGCCGATGAAGGCGGCCGGAAAGCCGGTGATGATCGGGATCAGCGCGTTGCGGAACACGTGCTTCCACAGCACCTGGCGTTCGGCCAGGCCCTTGGCGCGCGCGGTCAGCACGTATTGCTTGCGGATCTCCTCGAGAAAGGAGTTCTTGGTCAGCATCGCGGTCACCGCAAAGCTGCCGAGCACCATCGCCGTGACGGGCAGCGCGATATGCCACAGGTAGTCGACCACCTTGGCGCCCCAGTTCAGGCTGTCCCAGTTGGGCGAGGTCAGGCCGCGCAGCGGGAACCACTGCAGCTGCCCGCCGAAGATCACCAGCAGCGCGACGCCGAGCACGAAACCCGGAATGGCATAGCCGACCAGCACGATCAGGGTGGTGACGAAATCGAATCGCGAGCCCGCCCGCACGGCCTTCGCCACGCCGAGCGGCACCGCGATGAGATAGCTGATGAAGAAGGTCCACAAGCCGAGGCTGATGGACACCGGCAGCTTCTCCTTGACCAGTTGCCACACGTCCTTGTGCTGGTAGAAGCTGGTGCCCAGATCGAAGCGTGCGAAGGACTTCAGCATCAGCCAGAAGCGCTCGACGGGGGGTTTGTCGAAACCGTAGAGCTTCTTGATCTCCTCGATGCGCTTCTCGTCGAGTCCCTGCCGGCCGCGGTAGCCGGCGCCGGAACTGGCCGCGCGCTCGCCGCCCGAGTCGCGGCCCTGCAGCTGCGCCACCATCTGCTCCACCGGGCCGCCCGGCACGAACTGCACCGTGACGAAGGTCAAGAGCAGCACGCCGAACAGCGTGGGCACCATCAGCAGCAGGCGTTTGAGGATGTAGCTGGCCATGGCGGTCTTATTTGTTGACGGGCGATGCCCACCAGGTGCTCATGGCCCAGGTGTCGGCCTGGTAGTAAGGCGGTATCACCTCGGGCAGCACGAAAGGCCGCGGCCGGTAACCGATCAGGAAGGCGTCACCGTAGTACTGCGGCACCGAGTAGTAGCCATGCGAGAGCACGCGGTCGAGCGCGCGCATCGCAGCGCTCAGCTCGGGCCGCGTGGCGGCGCCGACCACCTTCTGCAGGAGCGCGTCGATCGCCGGATCGGCAATGCCCCAGATGTTCGAGGAGCCGTGCGTGGCAGCCGCCTTGGAGCCGAAGAACTCCAGCAGCTCACCGCCGGGGGCTGTGGTGCCAGGCAGCCGTACGGAGGTCATCTCGAACTCGAAATTGTCCATGCGCTGCTGCGAGAGCGAGAAGTCCACCGTGCGAAAGCTCATCTGGATGCCGAGCTTCTGCAGCGCCGTCTGGAACGGCGTCGCGACGCGGATCAGCGAAGGCTGGTCGTTCAGGAATTCGATCGTGAAGACCTCGTTCTTTTCATTGCGCAGCGCACCGTCGCGGTAGGTCCAGCCTGCCTCGGCCAGCAGCGTCCGCGCCCGGCGCAAGTTCTCCCGCAGGCTGCCGGGCGGCGCAGTGCTCGGAGAGATCACGGCGGGGCCGAAGACCTCGGGCCGAAGCTTGGCACGAAGCGGCTCGAGCAGCGCCAGTTCGTCCGGCTTGGGCAAGCCTTCAGCATGGAACTCGCTGTTCGGGTAGTAGCCCTGCACCCGCTTGTACAGCCCATAGAAGAGCTGCTTGTTGAGCCACTCGAAATCCATCGCCAGGCCGATCGCCTGCCGCACCCGGATGTCCTTGAATTTGGGGTTGCGCAGGTTGAACACGTAGCCCTGGAAGTCGCCCGGGTTCTTGTTTTCGAATGCGCGCTTCAGGATCTCGCCGGAGGTGAACTGCTTGCCCGTGTATTGGCGCGCCCAGTTGCGCGAGGTGAACTCGCGCATGAAGTCGTACTCGCCGGCCTTCAGCCCTTCGAAGCGCGAGGTGTCGTCCAGGTAGATTTTGAAGGTGACGCGGTCGAAGTTGTAGAGGCCTTTTCGCACCGGAAGCCCGGCGCCCCAATAGTTGGGGTCGCGCGCGTAGGTGATGTCGCGGCCCATGCGGGGATTCGCGACCTTGTAGGGGCCCGAAGCGATCGGCACCTCGGTCGTGACCTGGTCGAAAGGCTTGCCGGCGCCCCAGGCGCGGCTGAAGACCGCCATCCCGCCCACGACCAGCGGCAGCTCGGGGTTGGGATTGGCGAAGTCGAAGCGCACAGTTCGCTCGTCGATGGCCTTGGCGCCTTTCACCTCGGCATAGATCGTGCGGAACTGGGGTGCTGCCAACGGCCCGGTGAGCGTGGTGAAGGAATGCACGACATCGGCCGCGAGCACCGGCGAGCCGTCGTTGAAGCGCGCCTTCGGATGGAGGCGAAAGGTGGCCGAGCGCTTGTCCGGCGCCACCTCGACGTCTTCGGCCAGGAGCCCGTAGGCGGTCGTCGGCTCCTCCGAGTTGCCGGTCAAGAGGCTCTCGAACATCAGGGGTCCCATGCCGTACGGCGCAGTGCCCTTGAGCGTGAACGGGTTGAACTTGTCGAAGTTGGTGGGCCGCGTGGGCGGCACCATGCGGATCTCGCCGCCCTTGGGCGCGTTCGGGTTCACATAGCTGAAGTGGGTGAAACCGGGCGCGTACTTGACGTCGCCGAACTGTGCGTAAGCATGGGCAGCCCATGAGGGGGCTGCCGAGAGTGCCAACACCAGAAGCAGCCAAGCTCGCATGCGAGAATTCTGCACAAGATTTTCACGAGGTCGCTTTATGGGCTTTCTTTCCGGCAAAAAATTCCTGATCACCGGCGTGCTGAGCAATCGCTCCATTGCCTATGGCATCGCCAAGGCCTGCCGCCAACAGGGCGCCGAACTCGCATTCAGCTATGTCGGCGAACGCTTCAAGGATCGCATCACCGAGTTCGCGGCCGACTTCGATTCGAAGCTGGTCTTCGACTGCGACGTGGGCGACGACGCCCAGATCGCCAAGCTCTTCACTGATCTCTCCCAGACCTGGCCCACCTTCGACGGCTTCGTCCACAGCATCGGATTCGCGCCGCGCGAGGCGATCGCCGGCGACTTCCTCGACGGCCTCTCGCGCGAGGCCTTCAAGGTCGCGCACGACATCAGCGCCTACAGCTTCCCGGCGATGGCCAAGGCGGCCCTGCCCTACCTCAACGACAAGTCGGCACTGCTCACGCTGACCTACCTGGGCGCGCTGCGCGTGCTGCCCAACTACAACACCATGGGCCTGGCCAAGGCTTCGCTCGAGGCTTCGGTGCGCTACCTTGCCGAGTCGCTGGGTCCCAAGGGCATGCGCGTGAACGGCATCAGCGCCGGCCCGATCAAGACGCTGGCCGCCAGCGGCATCAAGGGCTTCGGCAAGATTCTCTCGGTGGTGGCCGAGGTGTCGCCGATCCGTCGCAACGTGACCATCGAGGAAGTGGGCAACGTGGCCGCTTTCCTGATGAGCGACCTCGCCAGCGGCGTGACCGCCGAGATCACCTACGTCGACGGCGGCTTCAGCCACGTCGTAGGCGGCATCGCCGAGCCGGCGGGCGCCTGATCCGACGCCCGTGCTGACGCGCCGCTCGCTGCTGGCCGCTGCGGGCGCCCTCGCGCTCGGACCCTCGCTCGCCTTCGCCAAGCCCGCCGCGCCGGCGCTGATGCTGGCCGATGTCTATCGGCGCGGCATGCCGCTCGAGGACTACTGGGTCAGCGAGAAGTACGACGGCGTGCGCGGCTACTGGGACGGCAGGCAGCTCTGGACGCGCGGCGGCGAGCGCGTTTTCGCACCTTCATGGTTCATTGCAGCCCTGCCCGCCACACCGATGGACGGCGAACTGTGGGTCGGCCGCGGCCGCTTCGCGCAGGCGGTGTCCACGGTGCGCAGCCAGACGCCGAACGACGCGGCATGGCACGAGATGCGCTTCATGGTTTTCGACCTCCCAGCCCAGCCCGGTGATTTCACGGCACGCCTCGCGACGCTCCGAAAGTTGCTGCCCCTGACCGACGCACCCTGGATCGTGCCGGTGCCGCAGTTGCGGGCGTCGACGCATGCGGCCCTGCAGGCGCTGCTCGACAAGACGGTGCGCATGGGCGGCGAAGGGCTGATGCTGCATCGCGGTTCGGCGCTCTACCGCGCCGAACGCAACGCCGACCTGCTCAAGGTCAAGCCCTTCGACGACGCCGATGCGCGCGTGCTCGCGCACGTGCCCGGCCGCGGCAAACACGCGGGCCGCATGGGCGCGCTGCTGGTCGAGACGCCCGAAGGCAAGCGCTTCAAGCTCGGCGGCGGCTTCAGCGATGCCCAGCGCGAGACGCCGCCGACCATCGGCAGCTGGGTGAGCTATCGCTACAACGGCACGAACCCCGGCGGCCTGCCGAGGTTCGCGCGCTTCCTGCGGGTGCGCGGAGACCTCGCGTCCTGAAGCCTCCCGCGTGCCGCTGCCTTACTTCGGCAGCAGCACCTTGTCGACGACGTGGATCACGCCGTTGGACTGGTACACGTCAGCCGTGCTCACGGTGGCCCAGCCGCCGTTCTCGTCGCCGACCATGATCTTGCCGCCGCTCGCCTTGGCCGTCAGCGTGCCGCCGGCCACGGTCTTGAGCGTGGCCATGCCTTTGCCGTCCATGATCTGCCCGCCGAGCGCGGCCGCGTCCAGCTTGCCGGGGACCACGTGGTAGGTCAGGACGCTCGTGAGCTTGCCCTTGTTCTCTGGCTTCAGCAGCGTTTCGACCGTGCCCGCGGGCAAGCCAGCGAAGGCCGTATTGGTCGGCGCGAACACCGTGAACGGGCCCGGCCCCTTGAGGGTCTCGACCAGGCCCGCGGCCTTGACGGCGGCAACCAGCGTGGTGTGGTCCCTGGAATTGACGGCGTTGTCGATGATGTCCTTGGTGGCGAACATCGGCGCGCCGCCGACCATGACTTGCGCCACGGCCGAGGCCGCGCCGGCAGCCATCGCTACGGCCAGGGCGAGGGAGGCAAAACGGTGGGATCTGGGGTTCATGAAAGGCTCCTGTGGGTTTGAAACCGCCGCAGAAAGCGCGACGGCTGCAACCAATACGGGAAGCTCGCCAAAGCGGATTCAATGCACCGCGCGCGATGCCGCGCTTCAGTTGGCTTGCGCAGTGCCCTACGATCGCCGCATGCGCAAGTCGAACCCTTCACGGTGACGTTGACCGGACCAATCGTCCTGGCCGTGCTGTGCGGCGCCTTGCTCCATGCCGGGTGGAACGCACTGATCAAGGCAGGCCTCGACAAGCCGCTCGACACCGCGCTGGTCCACAGCCTCGGCATCTTCGTCGCGATTCCGCTCTTGGTGCTGACCGGCCTTCCGGCACCCGCCGCATGGCCCTTCATGGCTGCATCGCTCGCGATCCACCTCGGCTACTACATCACGCTGGCCGGCGCCTACAAGCACGGAGACCTCGGCCTGACCTACCCGGTCATGCGAGGCTGCGCGCCCCTCATGGTGGCGATCGGCAGCATGGTCTTCATCGGCGAAGGCATCTCGGCCGCGGCCTGGGCCGGGGTGGCCATTCTCTGCGCCGGGGTCGTCGTGCTCGGTCTCTCGCGCGCGGCCCTGCAGGGCGGCGATGAAGCGCGGCGGCGCAAGGCGCTGGGCTTCGCATTCGCCAACGCCGCCATCATCGCGCTCTATACGGTGATCGACGGCATCGGCGTGCGCCTCTCGGGCAACGCGTTGGCCTATGTGGCAGGCTTGTTCGTGTTCGACGGCATCCCGTACCTGCTGCTGGTGCTCTGGCGGCGGCCGGGCCAGCGCCGTGCCGCGCTGGCCTACATGGCGGGGCGATGGCCGGTCGCGATGATCGGCACCCTCGCCTCTCTGGCGAGCTACGGCATCGCGCTATGGGCCATGACGCGCGCGCCGGTCGCAGTCGTCGCGGCGCTGCGCGAGACCTCGGTGCTGTTCGCCGCGCTGATCGGCACCCTCTTCCTGCGCGAGGCCTTCGGCTGGCAGCGCGCCGCCGGCACCTTGGTCATCGTGGCCGGCGTGATGATCCTGCGCCTGGGCTGAGCCCCGGACGCAGCCGCCACTTCAGTCGCCGCCGCGAACGCAATCCGCGTAGTAGCGCTTCTTGCCGCTCTCGTCGTTGCGCGCTACCAGGCCGTGGATGTCGGTCTCGAAGCCCGGGCATTCGGTGTTGAACTGGCGCGCGAACTTGAGGTAGTCGACGATCTTCTTGTTGAAGACCTCGCCGGGGATCAGGAGCGGGATGCCCGGCGGGTACGGCGTGATCAGGCTGGTGGTGATGCGGCCCTCGAGCTCGTCGATTTCGACGCGCTCGGTCTTGCGGTGCGCGATGTGGGCGTAGGCGTCGCTCGGCTTCATCGCCGGCGTCAGGTCGCTCAGGTACATCTCGGTCGTGAGGCGCGCCACGTCGTAGCGCGCATAGAGCTGGTGCACGTGCTGGCACAGGTCGCGCAGGCCGAGGCGCTCGTAGCCCGGGTGCTGCTGGCAGAACTCGGGCAGGATGCGCCACATCGGCTGGTTGCGCGCGTAGTCGTCCTTGAACTGCTGCAGTGCCGTCAGGAGCGTGTTCCAGCGGCCCTTTGTGATGCCGATGGTGAACATGATGAAGAAGCTGTAGAGCCCCGTCTTCTCGACGATCACGCCATGCTCGGCCAGGAACTTGGTGACGATGCTGGCGGGAATGCCGGTCTCGGCAAACTTGCCCTGCAGGTCCAGGCCCGGCGTCACGATGGTCGACTTGATCGGGTCGAGCATGTTGAAGCCGTCGGCCAGCTTGCCGAAGCCGTGCCAGTTGCGCGCGCCGTTCTTCCCGTTCGAGCCGATGCGGGATTCGCCCTGCATGATCCAGTCGCTGGCGCGGCCGATGCCTTCGTCGACCAGCTTCTCCGGCCCCCAGACCTTGAACCACCACTCGTCCGCGCCAAACTCGGCCTCGACCTTGCGCATCGCGCGGCGGAAGTCCAGCGCTTCGAGAATGCTTTCTTCCACCAGCGCAGTGCCGCCGGGCGGCTCCATCATCGCGGCCGCGACGTCGCAGCTGGCGATGATCGCGTACTGCGGGCTGGTCGACGAATGCATCAGGTAGGCCTCGTTGAAGAGGTCGCGGTCGAGCGCCCGGTTCTGCGAGTCCTGCACCAGCACGTGGCTGGCCTGGCTGATGCCGGCCAGGAGCTTGTGCGTCGACTGGGTCGCGAACACCAGCGACTCCTTGGGGCGCACGCGCCGCTTGCCCATCGCGTGGTAGACGCCGTAGAACGGGTGGAAGGCGGCGTGCGGCAGCCAGGCTTCGTCGAAGTGCAGCGTGTCGACGTAGCCGTCGAGCATGCCCTTGATGGTCTCGGTGTTGTAGATCACGCCGTCGTAGGTCGACTGCGTCAGCGTCATCACGCGCGGCTTGACCTTGTCGGCATCCACGTGCGAGAGCAGCGGGTTGGCGCGGATCTTGGCCTTGATGGCGGACGGTTCGAACTCGCTCTGCGGGATTGGCCCGATGATGCCGAAGTGGTTGCGCGTCGGCTTCATGAAGACCGGGATCGCCCCGGTCATGATGATCGCGTGCAGCACCGACTTGTGGCAGTTGCGGTCGACCACCACCACGTCATCGGGCGCTACCGTGTGGTGCCACACCATCTTGTTGCTGGTGCTGGTGCCGTTGGTCACGAAGAAGCAATGGTCGGCATTGAAGATGCGCGCCGCATTGCGCTCGCTGGCCGCCACCGGGCCGGTGTGGTCCAGCAACTGGCCGAGTTCTTCGACCGCATTGCAGACGTCGGCGCGCAGCATGTTCTCGCCGAAGAACTGGTGGAACATCTGGCCCACCGGGCTCTTCAGGAACGCCACGCCGCCCGAATGGCCCGGGCAATGCCAGGAATACGAGCCGTCTTCGGCGTAGTCGATCAGCGCCTTGAAGAACGGCGGCTGCACGCCTTCGAGATAGCTCTTGGCTTCGCGGATGATGTGGCGCGCCACGAACTCCGGCGTGTCCTCGAACATGTGGATGAAGCCGTGCAGCTCGCGCAGGATGTCGTTCGGGATGTGGCGCGAGGTCTTGGTCTCGCCGTAGATGTAGATCGGCACGTCGGCGTTCTTGCGCCGCACCTCGCCGATGAAGTTGCGCAGGTTCAGCACCGCCGGGTCGAGGTCGGGGCCGACGGTGAACTCCTCGTCGTCGATCGACAGGATGAAGGCGCTGGCGCGGCTCTGCTGCTGGGCGAACTGGCTCAGGTCGCCATAGCTCGTAACGCCCAGAACCTCGAAGCCCTCCCTCTCGAATGCCTGCGCGAGCGCACGGATGCTGAGCCCCGAGCTGTTCTCGGAGCGGAAGTCCTCGTCGATGATGACGATCGGAAAGCGGAATTTCATGAGCGGGGCTCCGGGGCAGGCAAATAGGCGCGAAGTGTACGGAATTCAGGTGAAGGAGACGGGCGGCTTTTGACTCAGAATGTCGTGCCTTCAATAAAGAGAGGAATCGTCATGGCGAGTTCCACCGTCTGGTGGTTGATTGCGGGAGCGGCCATCGTGCTGGAGCTGCTCTCCGGCACGGTCTACCTGCTGCTGCTGAGCGCGGGCTTCGCCGCGGCGGCCATCGCGGCGCACGCGGGCGCCGGCCTGACCACCCAACTGGTGGTCGCGGCGGTGGTCGGAGTGGGCGCCATGCTCATCTGGCACATCATCCGCCGCCGGCGGCCGGCCGAGCCGCCGACCGGCGCCAACCGCGACGTCAACCTGGATATCGGCGAGAGCGTGTACGTCGACGCCTGGAATCCCGACGGCACCGCCACCGTGCGCTATCGCGGCGCGCAATGGACGGTGGTGCCCCGTGCCGGGAGCACGCCGTCGATCGGCGAGCACCGGGTGGCCGAGGTGGTCGGCAGCCGCCTGGTCGTCGACAAGACCTGACAAGCAACAAGAATCTACAAGGAAGCATCCATGGAACTCGCAGTCCCCCTCGTCATCCTGGTCATCGCGATCATCGTCATCAGCCAGTCGATCAAGTTCGTGCCGCAGCAGAACGCCTGGGTGCGCGAGCGCCTGGGCAAGTACCACAACACGATGACGCCCGGGCCCAACTTCCTGATTCCGTTCATCGACAAGGTGGCCTACAAGCACAGCCTGAAGGAAATCCCGCTCGACGTGCCGAGCCAGATCTGCATCACGCGCGACAACACGCAGCTGCAGGTCGACGGCATCCTGTATTTCCAGGTCACCGATCCGATGCGCGCGAGCTACGGCTCGTCCAACTACATCGTTGCCGTCACCCAGCTCGCGCAGACCTCGCTGCGCAGCGTGATCGGCAAGCTCGAGCTCGACAAGACCTTCGAGGAGCGCGACATCATCAACGCCCAGGTCGTCGCCGCCATCGACGAAGCCGCGCTGAACTGGGGCGTGAAGGTGCTGCGCTACGAGATCAAGGACCTGACGCCGCCCAAGGAAATCCTCCAGGCCATGCAGCGCCAGATCACTGCCGAGCGCGAAAAGCGGGCGCTGATCGCGGCCTCCGAAGGCCGCCGGCAAGAGCAGATCAACATCGCCACCGGCGAGCGCGAAGCATTCATCGCACGCTCGGAAGGCGAGAAGCAGGCGCAGATCAACAACGCCCAGGGCGAGGCGGCGGCGATCACCGCGGTGGCCGAGGCGACCGCCGGCGCCATCGAGCGCGTGGCCGCCGCCATCCGGCAGCCGGGCGGCGAACAGGCCGTGCAGCTCAAGGTGGCCGAGCGTGCGGTCGATGCCTATGGCAAGGTCGCGGCCGACGCCACGACCACGCTGATCGTGCCGAGCAACATGAACGAGACCGCCGCGCTCATCGCCTCGGCCATGCGCATGGTGCAGGCCGGAAAGACATCGAGCGCCGCTTGAATGAGCTCACCCCCAGGCTTCGCGCACTTCGTGTCGCACCGCCAACCCCCTCACCGGGGGCAACACCAGCGGCCCGGCAAAGCCGGTTCCGCGGTGTTCCTGGAAAGGGTCGTCGCATTTGATGCACCGCGCTCGCGCGAAGCACAGCAGAGCAACTGATCGATCCATCCCCACTGCTACAATCGCGGGCTTCGGAGCGGTGGATGAGCGGTTTAAGTCGCACGCCTGGAAAGCGTGTGAGGGTTAATAGCCCTCCGCGGGTTCGAATCCCGCCTGCTCCGCCAAAAGGACGCTTCACATCGCGTCAGGTCACTCCAAAAACCTCTTGAAAGCCCCGCCAGCCGGGGCTTTTTTCGTTGGGGTCGCGAGCAGCCGAAGAGTACCATCGGCCTACTTCACAAATCTCCACACGAAGGAGGAGCCCGGATGGCAGGACAACCCACCCCGCATCGGACCGCAGCGCCGCTCGATCGAACCCTGGACAAGACCGAGGCCGTCGCCGCCGAGGTGCAGCGCGCCTCCGACGACCTGGCCGTCATCAACACGGTGCTCGAGCAGGAACTCCCCGAGGACGTGCAAGTGGGCGACGTGGCGCAAGCCATCGAACATACGGGCCAGTTGGAAAAGAGACTGGCCGAGTCCGCCGAGACGCTGGCCGAGGTCAACGCCGCCCTGGCCCAGGAGATCGAGAAGCGCAAGGAGGCGACCGGCAAAGAGCGCCCTCCGCGCGCGGCCGATTGAAGCCGACTTCTCGTCCATCTGCTTTCTCCTACGCAATGGCGAGAGGCTGTCGCAGGAACCCGGTATTCCCCGGCGCTAGGCTTGCCTTGTTTCCATAGCCCCGAAAGCGCATGGCCCTCTTCACCTTCCTCGTCGAGGACAACAGGACCATACGGGATAACCTGATCCCGGCCCTCGATGATCTGGTCGGCGCCCGGGTGGTCGGCTTTGCCGAGAGCGAGGCGGACGCAATCGCCTGGCTGGCCTCCCATGCCGGCGAGTGGCAGCTGCTGATCGTGGACCTGTTCCTGAAGCAAGGCTCGGGACTGGGCGTGCTCCGAGCTTGCCGGTTGCGTGAGCCGCTGCAGCGCGCTGTGGTCCTGAGCAACTACATCAGCGCCGATATCCGTGCACGATGCCTGGCCCTGGGTGCAGACGCGGTGTTCGACAAGTCGAAGGAGCTCGATGCCTTCTTCGATTACTGCAACGAGGCGAGCCGCAGAGAACCATGAAAAAAGGGCCCGAAGGCCCTTTTCATTTTGGCGAGCGCGCTTCTCAGCTCGCGCCGCGCACCACGGCGATCTGCGTGCGTGCACCACCCTTGTAGGTGTAGAGCGTCAGTGCGCCGTTCTTGATGTCGCCCTTTTCGTCGAAGGCGATCGGGCCGGTCACGCCCTTGTACTGGATCTTGCCGAGTTCGGGCAGGTACTTGGCCGGGTCGGAAGAACCGGCCTTGACCATGGCTTCGGCCAGCACGTTGACCGCGTCGTAGACGTACGGTGCATAGATCTGCACGTCGACGCCGTTCTTGGCCTTGAACTTGGTCTTGAAGTCTTCGAGCGGCTGCTTGAAGTCGCCTTCGACACCGCCTGCTTCCGCGCAAACGACCATTTCCTCGCCGATCGCATCGCCGGCCAGCTTGGCCAGTTCGCCGGTGCACAGGCCGTCGCCACCCATGAACTTGACGTTCATGCCGAGCTGCTTGACCTGCTTGAGCATCGGGCCGCCGACCGCGTCCATGCCGCCGAAGAACAGCACGTCGGGCTTGGCACCCTTGAGCTTGGTCAGGATGGCATTGAAGTCGGTCGACTTGTCGGTCGTGAATTCGTGGCCGACGATGTTGCCGCCGGCAGCCTTGGCGGCCTTCTCGAACTCTTCCGCCACGCCCTGGCCGTAAGCGGTACGGTCGTCGATCACGGCGATGTTCTTGCCCTTGAGCGTTTCGACCGCGTACTTGCCCAGCGTGCCGCCGAGCTGCGTGTCGTCAGCCACCACGCGGAAGGTGGTCTTGAAACCCTGGCGGGTGTACTTGGGGTTGGTTGCCGAAGGCGACACTTGCGGGATGCCCGCATCGCTGTACAGCTTGGAAGCCGGGATCGTGGTGCCCGAGTTCAGGTGGCCGACGATGCCGTTGACCTTGCTGTCGACCAGCTTCTGCGCCACGGCGGTGCCCTGCTTCGGATCCGCGGCGTCGTCTTCGGCCAGCAGTTCGAACTTGGCAACCTTGTCGCCGATCTTGAGGCCCTTGGCGTTGAGGTCTTCGATGGCCATGCGTGCGCCGAATTCGTTGTCCTTGCCGAGGTGGGCGATGGCGCCGCTGGTCGGGCCCACGTGGCCGATCTTGACCACCAGTGCATCGGCCGGAGGTGCGGCAGGCGCAGGTGCCGCTGCAGTCGGGGCGGGCGTCGCCGCGGGTGCAGCTGCTTCTTCCTTCTTGCCGCAAGCCACGAGCGTGAGAGCAGCCAGTGCGACCGCAGTCCATTTCAATTGCATGGGAACCTCCAGAACATTGATAAATTAAGAGTACACAGCGGTCTTTCGGCCCGCGTACGAAGACTCAGCAAGTTTCGCGCCGCGGGAACGCAGCGCCCCGCGCTTTCGACCCGGCGCGCAGTTTAGCCCAAGCTTTGTGCACCAAATGCTGGCGTAGACCCTGTTGTGTTGTCAGAAAGCTCCAATGCGAGCGCGTCGCTCACCAAGGTCCTGAGCACGGTCTCGATCTCGCCGCGCAGCCGAGGGATCATGACGTCGAGCTGCTGCTGAACGGCAGCCGAAACCGCGTCGCTCACGCGCTCCTCGAGCGACAGGTCGATGCGCTGCAGGACGCGGTGCAGCAACTGTTCCTCGAGCCGGAAAGCGTCGGCCTCCGACAGCAGGGCCTCTGGGTTCAGCGCCCTCGCCTGCGAAGGCTCGGCCACTGCAGGTGCGACGGGTTCCGGTGCCGGCGCCGGTGCCGGTTCGGGTGCCGAGTCGGCAGCGGGCGGCCGCTCGGTGGGCAGCTCCAGCACCGTCGTCAACGTGGGCACGAAACGTGGAGGCGTGCGTTGCGTTCCAGACATCAGGCGGTGCTCCCTGCAAAGTCATGGCGCTGGATCGCATAGCCGCGCTCCGCGTAGTGCCGCCAGCGCTTGCGGCCCGCGAGCCGGTCGGCATCATTGGCGCTCACGATGTCGATCAGGCGCTCGAAGCGTTCGAAGCCGGAGGGCAAATCGGCGCCCAGGTTCACCAGCACCTGCTGATGCGGCAGCGGCGCAGCGCCGCTTTCTGCCAGCACGACCGGCGAACGCGCCACCGTGTGCGGCTCGCCGTCGCTGCGGCAATGGGCGATGAACTCGGCGGGCGCAAAGGTCCACAGGGCCAGGTCAACCGCATCCAGCATCTGCGCGTCGGCCACCACCACCACGCGCGCGCCGCGAGCGCCCACGGCCTTGCGCAGCAGGCGGCAGGCGTAGTTCACCTTGTCCGGGGTGTTGAAGTGGAAGTCGATTTCGGTCACGTCGCAGATCGGGATTTGGTGCTCTTGCGGGCCTTGCGCGGCGCTGCCTTGCCGGCGCTCTTGCGGGCCTGCTCCAGCAGATAGCTCAGGAGCAGCCCGACCGGGCGTCCTGTCGCGCCCTTGGCCGCGCCGCTCTTCCAGGCCGTGCCCGCGATGTCCAGGTGAGCCCAGGTGAAATCGCCCGCGAATCGCTGCAGGAACTTGGCCGCGGTGACCGCACCGCCAGCGCGGCCCGCGATATTGGCGACGTCGGCGAAATTGCTCTTGAGGCCCTCGGCATAGTCCTCGTCCAGCGGCATGCGCCAGCAGCGATCCTGCGCCTCTTCGCCGGCGGCCTCGAGCGCCGCGGCCAGCGCATCGTCGCTGGCGAAGAGACCGCTGCGCACGCCGCCCAGCGCGACCACGCAAGCGCCGGTCAGGGTGGCGATGTCGATCACGGCAGCCGGATCGAAGCGCTTGGCATAGTTCAGCGCATCGCACAGGATCAGGCGGCCTTCGGCATCGGTGTTGAGTACCTCGATGGTCTGGCCGCTCATGCTGGTGACAACGTCGCCGGGCTTGAGCGCGCGGCCATCGTTCATGTTCTCGCACGTGGGGATCAGCCCGACCACGTTGAGCGCGGGCTGGATGTCGCCGAGCGCGCGGAACACTCCCAGCACGCTCGCGGCGCCGCACATGTCGAACTTCATCTCGTCCATCTCGGCGGCCGGCTTGAGCGAAACGCCGCCGGTGTCGAAGGTGATGCCCTTGCCGACCAGGACCACGGGCGCCTCGTCCTTGGACCCGCCCTGGTAGCGCAGCACGATGAAGCGCAGCGGTTCGGCCGACCCCTGCGCCACCGCGCTGAACGCGCCCATGCCGAGCTTCTCGACTTCCTTCGGCCCCAGCACCTCGCACTTCACACGCGGCAGCGCGGCCAGCTTGCGCGCCGCATCGGCCAGCAGCGAGGGCGTGCAGTGGTTGCCGGGCCGATTGCCCCACTCCTTGGCCAGCTCGATGCCTGCGACGGTGGCCGTGACCTGGTCGAAAGCCTCGCGCAGCGGCCCCGCCTCCGTGACGCCGAAGCCGAGTTGGCGGATCGAGCGCGGCTCGGGCTTGGATTTGGTGGCCGTATAGACGTAGCTCGCATCGGCGGCGGCAGTCACCGCAGAGCGCAGGCCGACGACGTCGGCGGCCTGAGCGAAGACGATGAGCACGCGCTTGGGATCGCCGGACTTGACCGCATTGACTGCAGCGAGCACGCCGGTGCGCACCGACACAGGCTTGCCGTCGCCCACCGACGCCAGCACCACGCGCGGCGCCGCGACGCCCGCCGGACGGTAAAGCGCCAGCAGCTTGCCGGCCTTGTC
Source organism: Variovorax paradoxus (assembly GCF_018614915.1). Lineage (GTDB taxonomy): Bacteria > Pseudomonadota > Gammaproteobacteria > Burkholderiales > Burkholderiaceae_C > Variovorax > Variovorax paradoxus_K. Next base: position 248,269 of record NZ_JAGGNU010000034.1, read on the forward strand.
GGGGAGGTCCCCGGCCTTGCGGGCTTCGGCGATCGAGGTGGCGATCGCATCCTTGGAGGGGGTGATTCCGGCGGCTACGAGCACGATCAGCGCATCGCATTTTTCGTTGGCAGCCTGAGCGGTGGAGAGGGTCTTGAGTTGAAAGTCCATAATCCTTTTTTTCCCTCGACGATGTTATTCCATTCCTCTTTACGCAAGGAGCTGTCGCGCAGCTTCGGAGCCACCCTCGTGGTTCTGGCCACCATCGTGATGACCATGATGCTGATCCGCACGCTCGGACTGGCATCGCGGGGCAGCGTCAATCCGTCCGAGATCTTCCTGGTGATGGCCTACACGGTGCTCGGCTACATGCCGACGATCCTGAGCCTCAGCCTGTTCATCTCGATCGTCGGCACCCTGTCGCGCATGTACCGCGACAGCGAGATGGTGATCTGGTTCTCGAGCGGGCGGGGTTTGGCCGATTTCCTGCTTCCGCTGTTCCGCTTCGCCTGGCCGGTGCTGCTGCTGATCGCCGTGTTCGCGCTGGTCGGCTGGCCCTGGGCCAATTCGCAGACCCAGGGCATGCGCGAGCAGTACCAGCGGCGTGGCGACATCGAGCGCGTGTCGCCCGGCGAATTCCGCGAGTCGGCCGGCCGCAACCGCGTGTTCTTCATCGACAAGGACACGCCGGACGGCGCCACCGCCTCCAACGTCTTCATCTCCTCGATCGAGCGCAACCTGCAGATCATCACCTCGGCGCGCAGCGGCCGGATCGACGACCTCGGGGAGGCGCGCTACCTCATGCTGAGCAACGGCCAGCGCCTCTCGCGGACGCTCGACGGCGTCGAGCTCAAGATCAGCGAGTTCCAGACCTACGGCGCCAAGATCGGGAGCGACGAGGGCGAGGCGACCGACACGACGCCGGTGCGCACCCGCACCACGCTGACGTTGATGCGCGAGCCGAATGCGGCCAATCGCGGCGAGCTGGCATGGCGCATCGGAATGCTGCTCGCCGCCATCAACTTCGTGCTGCTGGCGCTGACCATGTCCAGCGTGAATCCGCGCGTGGGCCGTAGCGGCAACCTGCTGTTCGCGCTGTTCGCCTTCGTCCTCTACTACAACATGCTCAATCTCGGCCAGAACTGGGTAGGCTCCGGCCGCTACAGCATGGGTGGCTTCATGCTGGCGCTGCACGGCGGCGCCCTGCTGCTCGGGCTGCTCTGGCTCGCCAAGCGACACTACAACTGGAGCCGCCCACGCATGCGGCCCGCAACGCCGCCCCACGCGTGAAAACCATTCGTCGACTGATCTACGTGGAGGTGGTGAAGGCCGTGGCCTTCGTCACCCTCGGCTTCCTGAGCCTGTTCTTCTTCTTCGACTTCGTCGACGAGCTGCAGTCGATCGGCAAGCCCGGGAGCGGCGCGTACGGAGCGGCCCAGGCGCTGGTCTTCGTGGCGCTGCTGATCCCGAGCCACCTGTACGAGCTGCTGCCGATCACCGTGCTGATCGGCACCATCTTCGTGATGGCGCGGCTGGCGCAGAGCTCCGAGTACACGATCCTGCGCACCAGCGGCCTCGGTCCCTGGCGCGCGCTGCGCACGCTGCTGGTGCTGGGACTCGGCTTCGTGTTCCTGACCTTCGCCGTCGGCGACTATGTCTCGCCGGCTTCGGACCGGACCGCGCAACTGCTCAAATCGCGCTACCAGGGTGTCTTCACGCTGGCCGGCAACACGGGCGCCTGGCTGAAGGAGAGGCAGGGCGACATGTCCTACGCCGTCAACGTGGTCTCGATGGCGCGCGACGGCACGCTGAAAGATCCGCGCATCTTCGAGTTCGACGGCAAAGGCTACGTGACCTCGCAGACCACGGCATCCTTCGCGCGCATCCAGGACGGCCACTGGGCGCTCTTCGGTGTCGAGCGGCAGCAGTACGACACGCGCAACGCGGCCGACCGGGCCCGCATCGTCACCACCAAGCTTCCTGCGGTGAATTGGCCGAGCTCGCTCACGCGCGAGATGGTGTCAGTGGCGCTGCTGCGTCCGGACCGCATGCGCACGCTCGACCTGTTCGATTACATCCAGCACCTCAACGCCAACGGCCAGACCTCGCAGCGCTACGAGATCGAGTTCTGGCGCAAGGTGTTCTATCCGCTGTCCTGCCTCGTGATGGTGGTGCTCGCCCTGCCCTTCGCGTACCTGCACTTTCGCCAAGCTGGCATCACGGCCTATGTGTTCGGCGGCGTGATGATCGGCATCAGCTTCTTCCTGCTGAACAACGTATTCGGCTACCTGGGCAATCTGAGCAACTGGTGGCCCTGGATCACGGCGGCGGCGCCCGGCATGATCTACACGGTGATGTCGCTGGCTGCCTTCACCTGGCTGGTGCTGCGGCGGTAGCGGCCATGCAGGCGGACGCATCCGGCATCGTGCTCTTTGCGCACGGCTCGCGCGACGAGCGCTGGCGTGCGCCGATCGAGGCGGTGGCGCGACGCGTCGCAGCGCTCGATCCCTCGGCCCGCGTCGCCTGCGCGTACCTCGAGCTGGTCGCACCTGACCTTGGCACCGCGACGGCAGCGCTGGTCGCCGGCGGCGCCACCGCCATCCGCGTGGTGCCGCTTTTTCTCGGCATGGGAAAGCACTTGCGCGAAGACCTGCCCGGCTTGCTCAACGAACTGCGAGCGGTGCATCCGGGCGTCGTCTTCTCGCTCGCGCGGGCCGTCGGCGAAGAGCCGGAAGTGATCGATCTGCTGGCCCGCGTGGCGCTCAAATCCTGAAACTGCAAGTGCTTTCGATAGACATCGAAGGCATAATGAATTCCGAATTAAGACGGAATTTGTTATGAATCTTCACCAATTCAAGTTCGTGCAGGAAGCGGTGCGGCGCAATCTCAATCTGACCGAGGCAGCCAAGGCGCTTCACACTTCGCAGCCGGGCGTGTCCAAGGCCATCATCGAACTCGAAGAAGAACTGGGCGTGGAAATCTTCGCGCGCCACGGCAAGCGCCTCAAGCGCGTGACCGAACCCGGCCAGCACGTGCTCGCCAGCATCGAACTGATCATGCGCGAGGTCGGCAACCTCAAGCGGATCGGCGAGCAGTTCAGCGCCCAGGACAGCGGCACCCTTTCGATCGCGACCACGCATACGCAGGCGCGCTACGTGCTGCCGGTGCCGGTGGCGAAGCTGCGCGAGGCTTACCCGAAAGTCAACGTGAGCCTGCACCAGGGCTCCCCGGACCAAGTGGCGCGGATGGTGATCGACGAAATCGCGGAAATCGGCATCGCGACCGAATCGCTGTCCGACTACGCCGAGCTCGTGACCATCCCCTGCTACGAATGGCAGCACGTGCTCGTGCTGCCCAAGGAACATCCGCTGGCGAGCAAGGAGCGCATCTCGCTCGAGGACCTCGCAGCCGAGCCGATCATCACCTACCACCCTTCCTTCACCGGCCGCACGCGCATCGACCACGCCTTCGCGCAGAAAAAGCTCACGCCGCGCATCGCGCTCGAAGCGATCGACTCCGACGTCATCAAGACCTATGTGCGGCTCGGGCTGGGCGTCGGCATCGTGGCCGAGATGGCGGTGCGCGACGACTCCAATGCCGACCTCGCGGTGCGGCCGATGGGCCACGTGTTCGGCGCCAACATCGCGCGCGTCGCATTCAAGCGCAGCGCCTACCTGCGCAACTTCGTCTTCAAATTCGCCGAGCTGCTCTCCGATCGGCTCGACCGCAACCTGATCGCCAAGGCATTGAGCGGTCATCACCAGGACTATGAGCTGTGAGCAACGTGCGCACCCCGGATGTCAAAACCAAGCTGCCGACCGTCGGTACCACTATCTTCACTGTGATGTCGGCGCTCGCCGCCGAGAAGAAGGCTGTGAACCTCGGCCAGGGCTTCCCGGACTTCGACTGCGACCCGAAGCTGCTCGAGGCCGTCACCCGCGCGATGGCGGCCGGCCACAACCAGTACCCGCCGATGCCCGGCATTGCCGCGCTGCGCGAAGCGATCGCGGCGAAGATCGCCACGCTCTACGGGCATCGCTATGACGCCGACACCGAGATCACCATCACCGCCGGCGCCACCCAGGCCATCATCACGGCGATCCTCGCCGTGGTGCACGCGGGCGACGAGGTGGTCGTGCTCGAACCCTGCTACGACAGCTACGCGCCCAACATCGACCTGGCTGGAGGCACCGTGGTGCGCGTGCCGCTCACGCCCGGCAGCTTCCGCCCCGACTTCGACAAGATCGCGGCCGCGATCACGCCGCGCACCCGCGCCATCATCGTCAACACGCCGCACAATCCCAGCGCCACCGTGTGGACCGAGGACGAGATGCGCCAGCTCGAGGAATTGCTCGCGCCCACCGACGTGCTGGTGATCAGCGACGAGGTCTACGAGCACATGGTCTACACCGGCGCACGCCACGAAAGCGCGGCGCGCTTTCCGGGCCTTGCGGCGCGCAGCTTCATCGTGAGCAGCTTCGGCAAGACCTATCACGTGACAGGCTGGAAGGTCGGCTACGTGGCCGCGCCCGCGGCGCTCAGCACTGAATTCCGCAAGGTGCACCAGTTCAACGTGTTCACCGTCAACACGCCGATGCAGCATGCACTGGCGAGCTACATGGCCGACCCGGCGCCCTACCTCGAGCTGCCCGCCTTCTACCAGCACAAGCGCGATCTGTTCGCCGCCGGTTTGGCGAAGACGCGGCTCAAGCTCCTGCCCAGCGCCGGCACCTACTTTCAGTGCGTGGACATCAGCGAGGTCAGCGACCTGGGCGAGTCCGCCTTCTGCCAATGGCTCACGAGCGAGATCGGGGTCGCGGCCATTCCGCTCTCGGCCTTCTATGCCGACGGCTTCGACCAGCGCGTGGTGCGCTTTTGCTTCGCCAAGAAGGACGAGACGCTGCAAACGGCGATCGACCGACTGGCGCGGCTCTGACACGAACGGTAGGAGAGTCCTGACCGCGGAAGGGCGCCCCTTCCGGCGATGGATTCTGCGACCGGCGGCGACCATCGGCTTCTCGACACACAAATGCCAAGGAGAACTTCATGTCTCTCTCATTGATCCTGCTGATCGTGCTGATCCTGCTGCTCGTGGGCGCGTTGCCGAGCTGGGGCTACAGCCGCAGTTGGGGCTATGGCCCGAGCGGCGGTCTGGGGCTGGTGCTGCTGGTGGTGATCGTGCTGCTGCTCATGGGCCGAATATAGGTGGCGCAGGGGCGCTCGAACGCTTGAAAGCCAAGCCCACTTCGGTGGGCTTTTTTTCTGCCCGCGCTCAGCTTTCGAGCTGAATCCACAGCTTGTCGAGCCGCTTGATGCTCACCGGCTGCGGCGTACGCAGCTCCTGGGCGAAGAAGCTCACGCGCAACTCCTCGAGCAGCCAGCGGAACTCGCCCATGCGTTCGTCAAGCGCTCCCTTGCGCTCGGCCAGGAGGCGCCAGTAGCGCTGCTCCTGTGGCCGCAGCTCCGCGAGCCGCTGCGCATCGCGCGCCGGGTCGGCGCGCAGCTTGTCGAGCCGCAAGGTGATGGCCTTAAGGTAGCGAGTGAAATGCGCGAGGCGCGCCCAGGGCGTGTCGGCGAGAAAACGCTTGCCGACCAGTCGCTGCAATTGCTGCGCCGCGTCGGCGGTCGCAGCCGGCTGGATCTTCGTGTCCTTGATCTTGCGCACAGCGATCGTGTACTCGGCGAGGATGGTCCCGGCCAGCCGCGCAACCTCGTTCGCGATCAGCGTGAGCCGCCCCCGGCCTTCCTCCACCCGCTGCCTGAAAGCGGCCTCGTCGGCCGGCAGCGGCTCCTGCAGGAAGGCGCGCTCCAGCGCCACGTCGACGATCTGCGCGCGCAATTCCTCCGCCGTGCCGAGCGGCATGTAAGCGACCGCCATCTTCTGCAGATCGGGGATGTTCTTCTCGAGGTACTTGAGTGCGTCCCTGAGCTGCAGCGCGAACAGGCGGCGCAGGCCGGCGCGATGCTTCGTGGCGGCCACCGCAGGCTCGTCGAAGACCTCGATCGTCACCGCGTCGCCGCCGTCGACCAGGGCCGGAAAGCCGATCAGCGACTGCATGCCGCGCCGCACTTCCATCAGTTCGGGCAGCTCGCCGAAAGTCCAGGCGGTGTAGCGCTGCCCCGCCGGCAATGCTGGCGTTGCCGGCGCTGGCGGTGCGGCCTGGCTCTTTGCCGGCGCGGCCTGGCCGGAGGATTCGGCTGCAGCCTTGACGTTGAGCCCCGCCAGCGCCTGGAACGCACCGCGCGCCTGCGCACCGAGCTCCGCCTTCAGCGCGCCCAGGCTGCGCCCCATGCCGAGCTGGCGGCCGTGCTCGTCGACCACGCGCAGGTTCATGAACAGGTGCGGCGGCAGCATGTCGAGCTTGAAGTCGGTCCGCTTCACGTCGAGGCTGGTCTGGTCGCGCACGCGCTTTTGCAGCGCGTCGATGAGCGAGCCATGGCCGAAGAGCTCGGGCGCGGCCAACTGTTCGGCGAAGCGCGCGGCCGATTCGGGCAGCGGCACCAGCCGCGCGCGGGGCTTCTGCGGCAGGCTTTTCAGCAATGCCTGCACCTTGTCCTTCAGCATGCCGACGACCAGCCATTCGCAGCGCTCCTCGCTGACCTGGTTCAGCACGAAGAGCGGCACGGTGGCGGTCAATCCGTCCTTCGGATCGCCCGGCTCATGCAGGTAGGTCGCGGCGCAGTCGACGCCGCCGAGGCGGATCGTCGGCGGAAAAGACTGCGTCGTGATGCCGGCCGCCGTGTGCCGCATCAGCTCATCGCGCGTCAGGAACAGCAGGCGCGGCTGGTTCTTCGACGCCTGCCGGTACCAGCTCTCGAAGGCCAGGCCGCTGGAGACATCGGCCGGTAGCTGGGCGTCGTAGAAGGCGTAGATCAGTTCGTCGTCGACCAGCACGTCCTGCCGGCGCGACTTGTGCTCGAGGCCTTCGACCTCGCGCACCAGCTTGCGGTTCGCCGCCAGAAAAGGAAGCCTGCTCTCCCATTGGCCGCCGACCAGCGCCTCGCGAATGAAGATCTCGCGCGCAGCCACCGGGTCGATCTTGCTGAAGTCCACGCGCCGCCCGCTGTAGACCACCAGCCCGTACAAGGTGGCACGCTCCAGGGCCGCGACCTGCGCGCCCTTCTTCTCCCAGTGCGGATCAAGCAGCTGCTTCTTGAGCAGATGGCCCGCGACCTGCTCGAGCCATTGCGGCTCGATATTGGCGATGCCGCGGCCGAACAGGCGCGTGGTCTCGACCAGCTCGGCCACGACGATCCAGCGGCCGGGCTTCTTCTTCAGGTGCGCGCCCGGATGGCGATAGAACTTGATGCCGCGCGCGCCCAGGTAGGCTTCGTCATCCTCGAGCTTCCAGCCGATGTTGCCCAGCAGGCCGGACAGCATCGACAGATGCAGCGGCTCGTAGCCCGCCGGCACGCTGTTGATGCGCCACTTGTGTTCGGTCACCACCGTGAGCAGCTGCGAATGGATGTCGCGCCATTCGCGCACGCGGCGCACGTTGATGAAGTTCTGCCTGAGCAATGACTCGTACTGGCGGTTGCTGAGCTTGTGAGTCTCACCTTGACCGCCGCGCGCATCGTGGATCCACTTCCACAGCCGCAGGTAGCCGCTGAACTCGCTCTTCTCGTCGTCGAACTTGGAATGCGCCTGGTCGGCCTGCTGCTGCGCTTCCATCGGCCGGTCGCGTACGTCCTGCACCGACAGGGCGCTGGCGATCACCAGCACTTCTTCCAGCGCGCCGCGCGAGCGCGCCTCGAGGATCATGCGGCCGACGCGCGGGTCCAGCGGCAGCCGGGCCAGCTCGCCGCCCATCGGCGTGAGCTCGTTCGCATCGTCGACGGCGCCGAGCTCGTTCAGCAGTTGGTAGCCGTCGGCGATCGCGCGCCGCTGCGGCGCTTCGAGAAAAGGAAAGCGCTCGACGTCGCCCAGGTGCAGCGACTTCATGCGCAGGATCACGCCGGCCAGCGAGGAGCGCAGGATCTCCGGATCGGTGAAGCGCGGCCGGCTGTCGAAGTCCTTCTCGTCGTAGAGCCGGATGCAGATGCCGTTGGCGACCCGGCCGCAGCGGCCGGCGCGCTGGTTGGCCGCGGCCTGGCTGATCGGCTCGACCAGCAGCTGCTCGACCTTGCTGCGGAAGCTGTAGCGCTTGACGCGCGCCGTGCCGGCATCGATCACGTAGCGGATGCCCGGCACGGTCAGCGAGGTCTCCGCGACGTTGGTGGCCAGCACGATGCGACGTCCCGTGTGGCCGTCGAAGATGCGGTCCTGCTCGGCCTGCGACAGGCGCGCGAACAGCGGCAGCACCTCGGCGCTGCGCATCAGCGGCTGGTGACTCAGATGCTTGCGCAGATGGTCGGCCGCCTCGCGGATCTCGCGCTCGCCGGGCAGGAAGACCAGGATGTCGCCGGCGTTGTGCGGGTCGCGCCAGAGCTCGTCGACGCCGTCGGCGATCGCGTCGTTGAGGTCGTGGTCGCGCGACTCCTCGAAGGGGCGATAGCGCTGCTCCACCGGGAACATCCGCCCCGACACCATGATCGTGGGTGCTGGACCCTTCACGGAGGCGAAATGCTGCGCGAACCTGTCCGCATCGATGGTGGCCGAGGTCACGATGATCTTGAGATCCGGCCGCCTCGGCAGGATCTCGCGCAGGTAGCCGAGCAGGAAATCGATGTTCAGCGAGCGCTCGTGTGCCTCGTCGATGATCAGCGTGTCGTAGGCCTTCAGCAGCGGGTCGGTCTGCGTCTCGGCCAGCAGGATGCCGTCGGTCATCAGCTTGACCGAGGCGTCGCGCGCCAGGCGGTCCTGGAAGCGCACCTTGAAGCCGACCACTTCGCCCAGCGGCGTCTTGAGCTCTTCGGCGATGCGCTTGGCCACCGACGAAGCGGCGATGCGCCGCGGCTGCGTGTGGCCGACCAGCCGCCCCTTGCCCGGCGGCGCGTTGAGCTTGCCGCGCCCCATGGCCAGCGCGATCTTGGGCAGCTGCGTGGTCTTGCCCGAGCCCGTCTCGCCGCAGACGATGACGACCTGGTGCGCCGCGATGGCGGCCATGATTTCGTCGCGCCGCGCAGAAACGGGCAGTGATTCGGGAAATTCGATGAAAAGCGGCGCGCCCGCGCGGATCGGATCGGGTGGGGAGGAACTCATGAAGCCGCTCATTATCTCACTTCACGAGTTCACGTGCTACACTGGTTCTCGTATCGCAGCGGAATCAAGCCGAATGACCAATCTGACCATCGCCATCGACGAAGCCATCGTTCGCAAGGCGCGCGTGCGCGCCATCAATGAAGGCACCTCCGTCAGCGCCCGCATCCGGGAGTTTCTGGCCGACTATGCGCAAGGGAACGATCGCCAGCAGATCGCCGGCCAGGCATTCATCGCGGCGGCGCGACGCAGCAAGGCGAACAGCGAAGGTGCGAAGTGGTCGCGCGACGATGCGCACGATCGGCCCTACCCTTCCCGATGACCACTTTCTTCGACGCCAATGTGCTGGTCTATGCGGTCGATGCAGGCGATCCGGTCCGCAAGGAAATCGCCATCGAGCGCTTCGCCAGGGCCATCAAGGATGATTCGATCGCGCTCAGCACCCAGGTGCTGCAGGAGTTCTACAACATCACGACGCGCAAGCTGAAGCCGCCGCTCAGCGCGCGCGAAGCCACCAGCCAGATCAGCCAGCTTTGCGCGTTCGACGTGGTCGGCGCCACGGCCGACAGCGTGCTCGCCGCGGCCGAGCTCGCGCAGAAACACCGCTTGCAATGGTGGGACGCGCTGATCCTCGAAGCCGCACTGCGCGCGAACGCCGACGTGCTCGTTTCGCAGGATGGCCAGCACGGCCAGCGCTTCGGCAAGCTTGTGGTCGAAAATCCATTCCATCCGGACTGACGCCAACTCCCACGACCCTCCCCCATGTCCACCGTCTTCAATTTCACCTTCGTCCCCTGGTTCCGCTCGGTGGCGCCCTACATCCACATGCACCGCGGCAAAACCTTCGTGGTCGCCATCGCGGGCGAGGCCATCGCGGCCGGCAAGCTGCCCAACATCGCGCAGGACCTGGCGCTGATCCAGAGCATGGGCGTGAAAGTGGTGCTGGTGCACGGCTTCAGGCCGCAGGTCAACGAGCAGCTGCGCGCCAAGGGCCACGAGGCCAGGTACTCGCACGGCATGCGCATCACCGACGAAGTGGCGCTCGACTGCGCGCAGGAAGCCGCCGGCCAGCTGCGCTACGAGATCGAGGCCGCCTTCAGCCAGGGCCTGCCGAACACGCCGATGGCCGGCTCCACGGTGCGCATGATCTCGGGCAACTTCATCACGGCACGGCCGGTCGGCGTGGTCGACGGTGTCGATTTCCAGCATTCGGGGCTGGTGCGCAAGGTCGATGCCGCGGGCATCCGCCGCGCGCTCGATTTCGGCGCCATGGTGCTGATGTCGCCCTTCGGCTTCTCGCCCACCGGCGAGGCTTTCAATCTCACGATGGAAGAGGTCGCGACCAGCGTCGCCATCTCGATCCAGGCCGACAAGCTGCTATTCCTGACCGAGATCCCCGGCATTGCGCAGGACACCAGCCTGCCGGTCAGCGAAGACAACCCCATCGACACCGAGCTGCCGCTCGACGGCGCCAGGACGCTGCTGGCCTCCTTGCCGCCGCCGCAGAAGCCGACCGACACGGCCTTCTACCTGCAGCACTGCGTGAAGGCCTGCGAAGCCGGCGTGGAACGCAACCACATCATCCCCTTCTCGGTCGACGGCTCCCTGCTGCTGGAGGTCTACGTGCACGACGGCATCGGCACCATGGTGATCGACGAAAAGCTCGAATCGCTGCGCGAGGCGACGGCAGACGACATCGGCGGCATCCTCCAGCTCATCGAGCCCTTCGAGCGCGACGGCACGCTGGTCAAGCGCAGCCGCACCGAGATCGAGCGCGACGTCGGCCAGTACACGGTGATCGAGCACGATGGCGTGATCTTCGGCTGCGCGGCGCTCTACCCCTACCCGGAAGCGAAGACCGCGGAGATGGCGGCCCTGACGGTGTCGCCGCAATCGCAATCGCAGGGCGACGGCGAGCGCATCCTGAAGCGCATCGAGCAGCGCGCCAAGGCCGGCGGCTTCGAAAGCATCTTCGTGCTGACCACGCGCACCATGCACTGGTTCCTGAAGCGCGGCTTCCAGCAGGTCAACCCCGACTGGCTGCCCGAAGCGCGCAAGCGCAAGTACAACTGGGACCGCAAGAGCCAGGTGCTGGTCAAGAAGCTGTAGGCCCTGCCGCGCTCCTCAATCCGGCACCCGGGGCGAGGTCGACGCCGCCAGGCGGGTCCACGGCAGGTCCTGCGGATCGGCGGACATCGGACCCGGCGCGCGCGCCACCAGGATCTCGTGTGCGATCGGCGCGAAGTCGGCGCGGAAATGCACCGAGCTCTTGTTGACGAGGATCTTCATCCGCTCGGGCTCGATGCCCACAGAGCGGTACAGCGCACGGTCGAGCATCTGCTTCTTGCCGCTCGCGACCACGACCAGCACGCCCTCCAGTTCGAGACAGGCGCAGGGGCCCAGCCGGACCCGGACGCCGGTCATCATCGGCCCCTGCAGCACGACCACGCCGTCATGCAGCGCGCGCACCGTGCATTCGGCTTGTACCGGCGGATCGCTCCTTTGCCCCGACCAGGTGGGCACCGAGCGGCCCAGCGCCAGGCGCAGGCGCGCGCCCTGTCCAGCCGCGTGCGCCGCCGCGGCGGCTTCGGGATCGAACATCAGCCCGAGCGCCACCTGCTGCGGAAAGCGCCGCCCGGCGCCTGCGCGCAGCAGCGCGTGCAGCATGCCGGTGGTGTTGCTGTCGGCGCCGGCGCCAGGGTTGTCCTGGGTGTCGGCGACGACCACCGGGCGCTCGGCCGCAGCCGCCAGTTCGATGGCCCGGGCCACGGCGTCGTCCGGCGCCCAGGTCGCCACGCGCCAGCGCGCGGCCGGCTCGCAGATGTCGTCGTGCAGCGCATCCACCACGGCCTGCGCCGCGTCGCCGTAGGCCCAGACCATCGGCCCGCACTCCGGGAAATCGGCCGCGGGAAAGCCCATCGCGACGCTGGCGATGGTGCCGTGGCGGGCGTCCAGTCCGGGCAGCTGGCGATAGACCGCACCGGCCGGCTCGATCATGGTGCAGCCCGCATTGATCGGGATCAGGAAAGGAATCCGGCGTGCGGCCACAGGTTCGCGCCGGCCGCGCGCGAGGCGCCGCTCCATCAGTTGCGCGGCCAGCCGGCCGGTGGCCTCGGTATCGACGTGCGGATAGGTCCGGTAGGCCACCAGCGCGTCGGCCAGCTCGAGCATCTGCTGCGTCACGTTGGCATGCAGGTCCAGGCTGGCGACGATCGGCAGTTCGGGCCCGGCCAGCGCACGCAGCCGCGCCAGCAGTTCGCCTTCGGCGTCGTCGGCCTGTTCGGCCACGGCGGCGCCGTGCAGGTCGAGATAGATCGCATCCAGTCCGGGCCCGTCGAGGGCGGCGCGCGTCGCCTCGACGATGGTGCCCGCGATGCGCTCGAAGGCCTCGCGCGTCACGTGGGCCGAGGGCGTGGCGCCGGCCCAGCAGGCCGGCAGCAGCTGCCAGCCGCGCGCCTCGGCCTCGGCGATGAAGCCGCCCACCGGCAGGCTGGAGCCGGTGAAGCGCGCCAGCATCGCAGGCCCTTCCTCGTAGGCCGGAAAACTGTCGCCGCGCAGGAAGGCGGTCCAGTCGGCGCGTGTCGGCGCGAAGGTGTTGGTCTCGTGCTGGAAGCCGGCGATCAGGATCTTCATGGGTTTCATTGTGGGGTGTGACCAGCCCAGCGCGAACCCCACCTCGAACACGAGCACCGGCGTGGCCGGCCGGCCTTACTTCGCCGTCGGCATCACGAACTCGGCGCCCTTGGGCGTGCTCTCGGGCCAGCGCTGCATGATCGACTTCTGCTTCGTGTAGAAGCGCACGCCCTCCTCGCCGTAGGCATGCATGTCGCCGAACAGGCTCTTCTTCCAGCCGCCGAAGCCGTGCCAGGCCATCGGCACCGGGATCGGCACGTTGATGCCGACCATGCCGACTTCGATGCGGCGCGAGAACTCGCGCGCGACGTTGCCGTCGCGCGTGAAGCAGGCGACGCCGTTGCCGAACTCGTGCGCGTTGATCAGATCCACCGCCGCCTTCAGGTCTTGCACGCGCACGCAGGAAAGCACCGGGCCGAAGATCTCTTCCTTGTAGATGCGCATCTCGGGCGTGACGTGGTCGAACAGCGTGCCGCCCATCCAGAAGCCGTCGCCGCAGCCCTCGCCAGCCTGCTTCGCGTCGAAGCGGCGGCCGTCCACCAACAGCTTCGCGCCTTCCTTCTCGCCCTGCGCGATGTAGCCGGTGATGCGCTCATGCGCCGCGCGCGTGACGATCGGGCCCATCTCGGCATCGAGCTCGGTGCCGTTCCTGATCTTGAGCGCCTTCGCGCGTTCGGCCAGAAGCGGCAGCACCTTGTCGGCCACGTCGCCCACCAGCACCGCGACGCTGATCGCCATGCAGCGCTCGCCGGCCGAGCCGTAGCCGGCGCCGATCAACGCGTCGACGGTCTGCTCGATGTCGGCATCGGGCATCACCACCATGTGGTTCTTGGCGCCGCCCAGCGCCTGAACGCGCTTGCCGTGGCGCGCGCCGGTCTCGTAGATATGGTTGGCGATCGGCGTCGAGCCGACGAAGCTGACGGCCTTGATCTCCGGATGTTCGAGCAGCGCATCGACCGCTTCCTTGTCGCCCTGCACGACGTTGAACACGCCGTCGGGCAGCCCCGCTTCCTTCAGCAGTTCCGCCATGCGCAGCGAAGGGCTGGGGTCGAGCGGGCTGGGCTTGAGCACGAAGCAGTTGCCCGCCGCGATCGCGACCGGGAACATCCACATCGGCACCATCACCGGGAAGTTGAAAGGCGTGATGCCGGCCACCACGCCGAGCGGCTGGCGCAGCGTCCAGTTGTCGATGCCGGTGGAGACCTGCTCGGTGTAGTCGCCCTTGAGCAGTTGCGGGATGCCGCAGGCGAACTCGACGATGTCGATGCCGCGCGTGACCTCGCCCTGCGCATCGGTGAAGACCTTGCCGTGCTCGGCGGTGATGAGGTGCGCCAGCTCGTCCTTGTGGCGGTTGAGCAGCTCGAGGAACTTGAACATCACGCGCGCGCGCCGGATCGGCGGCGTGTCGGCCCAGGCCGGGAAAGCGGCCTGCGCGGCGGCGACTGCCGCATCGACATCGGCGCGATTGGCCAGCGCGACGCGGCCGGTCACGGCGCCGGTCGCGGGGTTGAACACGTCCTGGCTGCGCGCGGACTGCGGCGTGACGACGCGGCCGCCGACGTAGTGGGAGATCGGCGTGGGAATGGCAATGGAGGTGGTCATGGCAGGGAAGACTGGAAAAAGTTATTGCACTTCGGCCAGAACCGAGCGCACGGTGTCGAAGATGCGCGCGATCTCGTCGGCACTGATGATGAGCGGCGGAGAGAAGGCCAGGATGTCGCCGGTGTAGCGCACCATCACGCCCTTTTCGAGACACTTGAGAAACACCTCGTAGGCCCGCGCGCCGGGCGCGTCGGGGCGCGGCACCAGTTCGATCCCGGCCACCAGGCCCAGGTTGCGCACGTCCTTGACGTGCGGCGCATTGCGCACGCCGTGGGCCGCTTCCTCGAACAAGGGCGCCATCTCGTTGGCACGCTCGAAGAGCTTCTCTTCGCGATAGAGGTCCAGCGTGGCGATCGCCGCCGCCGCTGCCAGGGGGTGCGCCGAATAGGTGTAGCCGTGGAACAGCTCGATGGCGCCAGCCGCACCCGAATCGACGACGGTGTCGTGGATCGTGCGGCTCGCCGCCACGGCCCCCATCGGCACCGCCGCGTTGTTGATGGCCTTGGCCATGGTCAGCAGGTCGGGCGTGACGCCGAAGCGCTCGGCCGCAGTGGCGGCGCCCAGCCGGCCGAAGGCGGTGATGACCTCGTCGAAGATCAGCAGGATGCCGTGCTTGCTGCAGATCGCGCGCAGGCGCTCCAGGTAGCCTTGCGGTGGCACCAGCACGCCGGTGGAGCCGGCCAGCGGCTCGACCACGACGGCGGCAATGGTCGAGGCATCGTGCAGCACGACCAGCCGCTCCAGTTCGTCGGCCAGGTGCGCGCCCCAAAGCGGCTGGCCCCGGGTGAACGCCATCTCTTCGGCGTTGTAGGTGTGCGGCAGGTGGTCCACGCCGGACAGCAGCGCGCTGGAGAAGGTCTTGCGGTTGCCGGC
This sequence comes from Variovorax paradoxus, assembly GCF_018614915.1. GTDB lineage: Bacteria > Pseudomonadota > Gammaproteobacteria > Burkholderiales > Burkholderiaceae_C > Variovorax > Variovorax paradoxus_K. The sequence continues at coordinate 263,495 of NZ_JAGGNU010000034.1, forward strand.
GATGCCGCCCACCGAGATGCCGCCGAAGCCCACGCCGTGGTAGCCGCGCTCGCGGCCGATGAAGCGGGTGCGCTGCGCGTCGCCGCGCGCGCGGTGGTAGGCCAGCGCGATCTTGAGCGCCGTGTCCATCGCCTCGGAACCGGAGTTGGCGAAGAAGATGCGGTCCAGCCCCTCGGGCATGAGGTCGGCGACCTTGCGTGCCGCCTCGAAGGCCAGCGGGTGGCCCATCTGGAAGGTGGGCGCATAGTCCATCTGCGCCGCCTGCTGCTGGATCGCGCGGACGATCGGCTCGCGCCCGTGGCCGGCGTTCACGCACCACAGGCCGGAGGTGCCGTCGAGCACCTCGCGGCCGTCGTCGGTCTTGTAGTACATGCCGTTGGCCGAAACCAGCAGCCGCGGCGCGCTCTTGAACTGGCGGTTGGCAGTGAACGGCATCCAGAAGGCCGACAGGTCAGGGATGTGCGGGGTGTTGGCGGTCATGCTTCGATCCTTGTGAGGGGCGCGGAAGGCGCGAGGGTCGATGGGACTGTAGGCAGCACGGCCCATGCGCGACATGGACAGTCGGCAAAGAAGCGGCGAACTGTGCTGGGCATCTGCGCCGAACTGTGCTGGTTTGCGCTATGGTGCAGCCCATGCACCCCCTCACCCTGGAACGCAGCCGCGCCGAGGCCGGAACGCTGGTGGAGCAGATCGTCGAGGGCATCCGGCAAGCGGTGGCCGAGCGGCGGCTGCTCGCGGGCGCGCGGCTGCCCTCGGTGCGCGAGCTCGCGCGCCAGCACGGCATCAGCACCTTCACCGTGACCGATGCCTACCAGCGGCTGGTCTCGCTCGGCCTCATCACCGCGCGGCGCGGCGCCGGCTACCAGGTCCAGGACGCCGGCTTGCCGCGCCGCGACGCCGTGCCGGCCTGGGTGCCGCCGCGGCTGGACGCGGACTGGCTGCTGTCGGAGGTCTACGCCGACCAGTCGGTGCCGATCAAGACCGGCTGCGGCTGGCTGCCCGGCGAATGGGTGATCGAGCCCGGCCTGCGCAATGCGCTGCGCGCCGCGAGCCGGCTGCCGGCGGAACAGTTCGGCGACTACGGCCATCCCTACGGCCATGCGGCGCTGCGCGCCCAGATCGCGCAACAACTGCGCCGCCACGGCCTGCCGCTGGACGACCAGCAGGTGCTGCTGACCCAGGGCGCGACCCAGGCGCTCGACCTGGTGACGCGGCTGCTGCTGCGCCCCGGCGACGCGGTGATCGTGGAAGAGCCCTGCTACTGCAACCTGCTGCAGATCCTCAAGCTGGCGCAGCTGCAGGTGATCGGCGTGCCGCGCACGCCCGACGGGCTGGATCTGCATGCGCTCGAGAACGTGCTGCAACAGCACCGGCCCAAGGCCATGTTCCTCACGCCCGTGCTGCACAACCCCACCGGCTCCACGATGAGCCTGCCGATGGCCTTCCGCCTGCTGCAGATCGCCGAGCGTGCCGGCCTCTGGATCATCGAGGACGACGTCAACCGCGAACTCGCGCCGCCGGCCGCGCCCATGCTCGCCGCCATGGAGGGCCTGCGCCGCGTGATCTACCTTGGCGGTTTCTCCAAGACCATCTCGCCGGCCTTGCGCGTGGGCTACGTGACGGCGGCGCCGCAGCTCCTGACCGAGCTGGCCCGCGTGAAGATGGCGATCGGCCTCACCTCGTCCTCGGTGGCCGAGAAGGTGGTCTATCGCGTGCTGGTCGACGGCCAGTACGGCCGCCATGTCGAGCACCTGCGCCAGCGGCTGGGCCAGGCCCACGAACGCATGGCGAAGCGCCTGCTGGCCATGGGGGCCGAGCTCTTCCATCAGCCTGGCGCGGGCCTCTTTCTCTGGGCACGCCTGCCCATCGATGCCGGCGCGGCGACAGCGCTGACGGCCCAGGCGCTGGCGCATGGCATCTGGCTGGCGCCCGGCTCCTACTTCTCGCCCGACGACCTGCCGAGCGCCTGGTTCCGCTTCAACGTGGCTTTTGGCGACAGCCCGATGCTGTGGAAATTCCTGCGCGGCCTGCCGGCCGGTTCGCTGCAGCAGCGCCCGAGCCCGGATAATCGCGGCCCATGAATCCCCTGCTCGCCAAACTGCAGCCTTACCCCTTCGAGCGGCTGCGCCAACTCTTCGCGGGCGTCACACCGAGCGCCGACTTCTCGCCCATCAGCCTCGGCATCGGCGAGCCCAAGCACCCGACGCCGGCTTTCATCAAGGAGGCGCTCGCGGCCAGCCTGGGCGCGCTGGCCGTCTATCCGGCGACCGCGGGCGACCTGAAGCTGCGCCAGTCCTTCACGGGCTGGCTGCAGCGCCGCTACGCACTGGCCCTGGACCCAGCCACGCAGGTGCTGCCGGTCAACGGGTCGCGCGAGGCGCTGTTCGCACTGGCGCAGACCGTGGTCGATGCGACAAAGGCGCCGGTGGTGCTCTCGCCCAATCCCTTCTATCAAATCTACGAAGGCGCGGCCCTGCTGTCGGGCGCCGAGCCTTACTACGTGCCCAGCGTGCCGGCGCGCAATTTCGCCGTCGACTGGGACAGCGTGCCGGCCGAGGTCTGGGCACGCACGCAGCTGGTTTTCGTCTGCTCGCCCGGCAATCCGACCGGCGCCGTGATGCCGCTGGACGAATGGCAGAAGCTGTTCGCGCTGTCGGACCGCCACGGCTTCGTGATCGCGGCCGACGAGTGCTACAGCGAGATCTACTTCCGCGACGAAGCGCCGCTGGGCGGACTGGAAGCCGCAGCGCGGCTGGGACGCCACGACTTCCGCAACCTGATCGCCCTCACCTCGCTGTCCAAGCGCAGCAACGTGCCGGGCCTGCGCAGCGGCTTCGTGGCGGGCGATGCCGCGATCATCAAGTCCTTCCTGCTCTACCGCACCTACCACGGCAGCGCGATGAGCGGCACGGTCGCGGCGGCCAGCATCGCGGCCTGGAACGACGAAGCGCACGTGGTCGAAAACCGCGCCCAGTACCGCGCCAAGTTCGCTGCCGTCACACCGCTGCTCGAGCCGGTGCTCGACGTCCGGCTGCCCGACGCGAGCTTCTACCTCTGGGCCGGCGTGCCCGCATCGTGGCAGGGCGACGACCAGGGCTTCGCCCGCGCGCTCTACGCTCAATACAATGTGACCGTGCTGCCCGGCAGCTATCTCGCCCGCGACGTCGCCGGCACCAACCCCGGCCGCGGACGCATACGCATGGCCCTGGTGGCCGACACCCCCGAATGCACCGAGGCCGCACGGCGCATCGTGAACTTCATCCAGAACCGAGTCCATTCATGACCCAGCAACTCCAGCAGACCATCGACGCCGCGTGGGAAGACCGCGCCAACATCTCCGCCACCAGCGCACCCAAGGAGGTTCGCGATGCGGTCGAGCACGTGATCGCCGAGCTCAACAACGGCCAGCTGCGCGTTGCGACGCGCGAGGCCGTGGGCCAGTGGACGGTGCACCAGTGGATCAAGAAGGCAGTGCTGCTGTCCTTCCGCATCAAGGACAACGAGCAGATGCAGGCCGGCTCGCTCGGCTTCTACGACAAGGTGCCGACCAAGTTCGCGCACCTGTCGGCCGGCGAACTCAAGGAAGCCGGCGTGCGCATCGTGCCGCCGGCCGTGGCGCGCCGCGGCAGCTACATCGCCAAGGGCGCGATCCTGATGCCCTCCTACGTGAACATCGGCGCCTACGTCGGCGAAGGCACCATGGTCGATACCTGGGCCACGGTCGGCTCCTGCGCCCAGATCGGCGCCAACGTGCACCTCTCGGGCGGCGTCGGCATCGGCGGCGTGCTGGAGCCGCTTCAGGCCGGCCCGACCATCATCGAGGACAACTGCTTCATCGGCGCGCGCTCCGAAGTGGTCGAAGGCGTGGTGATCGAAGAGAACTCCGTGCTGTCGATGGGCGTGTACATCGGCCAGAGCACCCCGATCTACGACCGCGCGACCGGCGAAGTGACGTATGGCCGCGTGCCGGCCGGCTCGGTCGTGATCAGCGGCACGCTGCCCAAGGACAACGGCAGGTACAGCCTGTACGCTGCGATCATCGTGAAGCGAGTCGACGCGCAAACCCGCGCCAAGACCTCGCTCAACGACCTGCTGCGCGACTAGAACTTTCAATCAACACCACGAAGCCGAGGAGAAGTGCCGATGAAGACGATGGAGCGAATTCTTCGCCTGATGGCCGAACGCAAGGCGTCCGACATCTACCTCTCGGCGCACTCCCCGGCGCTGATCCGCATCAACGGCAACTGCCTGCCGATCAACGCGCAGGTGCTGCCGCCGGAGGCGCCGCTCGCCCTGCTGTCCGAGGTGGTGCAGGCGGACCGCATCGCCGAGCTGGAACGCACCGGCGAGCTCAACATGGCGATCGCGCTCGAGGACGCCGGCAACTTCCGCATCAGCGCCATGCGCCAGCGCGGCAGCTACGCGGTGGTGGTGCGCCACATCGCCTCGGTCATTCCCTCCTTCGACGAGCTCCATCTGCCCGACATCCTCAAGACGCTGGTGATGGAGAAGCGCGGCCTGATCCTGATGGTGGGCTCCACCGGCGCCGGCAAGAGCACCACCCTGGCCTCCATGCTCGACTTCCGCAACGAGAACGCCACCGGCCACATCCTCACGGTCGAGGAGCCGATCGAATTCACCTTCACCAACAAGAAGTCGATGGTGAACCAGCGCGACGTGGGCAGCGACACGCAGTCGCTGCAGATCGCGCTCAAGAACGCGCTGCGCCAGGCGCCCGACGTGATCCAGATCGGCGAGATCCGCGACCGCGAGACCATGACGGCCGCGATCGCCTACGCGCAGTCGGGCCACCTGTGCGTGGCCACGCTGCATGCCAACAACAGCTACCGCGCGCTCAACCGCATCCTGAGCTTCTACCCGGTCGAGGTGCGGCCCACGCTGCTCGGCGATCTCAGCGGCGCCTTGCGCGCAGTCATCGCGCAGCGGCTGCTGCGCACGCCCGACGGCGCGCGCGTGCCCGCGCTCGAGGTGCTGCTCAATACGGCGCTGGTGGCCGAGCTCGTCGGCAAGGGCGATTTCTCCGGAATCAAAGAGGCGATGGAACAGTCCATGGCCGAAGGCTCGCAGACCTTCGAGGAAGACATCGCGCGGCTGATCAACGAAGACCGCGTGACCCGCGAGGAAGGCCTCTCCCAAGCCGATTCGCCGACCAACCTGATGTGGCGCCTGCAGAACCGCGCGGCACCGGCCGCACGCCAGGAAGACCGCGCCCTGCTCGACCAGGTCGAAGAGCCCACCTTCACGGACATCACGCTCGACGTCCGCCTCTGAACTCCCCCTTCTTTCGATGTCCCGAACGCTGCAACTCGCCGAACAACTGATCTCGCGCCCCTCGGTCACCCCCGACGATGCGGGCTGCCAGCAGATCCTCGGCGAGCGGCTGGCCCGGCTCGGCTTCCGGCTCGAGAGCATCGAGAGCGGCCCGGCCGACTTTCGCGTGACCAACCTCTGGGCCGTGCGCCCCGGCGCTGCCGAGGGGCAGGCCGCACGCACCGTCGCCTTCGCCGGCCACACCGACGTGGTGCCCACCGGCCCGCTCGAGCAGTGGACGAGCCATCCGTTCACGCCCACGCACCGCGACGGCAAGCTCTACGGGCGCGGCGCCTGCGACATGAAGACCTCGCTGGCGGCCTTCGTCGTCGCGATCGAGGACTTCCTGGCCGCCACGCCCGAGCCGCGGCTCACGCTCGCCCTGCTCCTCACCAGCGACGAGGAAGGCCCCGCGCTCGACGGCACGGTGGTGGTCTGCAACACGCTGGCCGCGCGCGGCGAACGCATCGACTACTGCATCGTCGGCGAGCCCACCGCGGTCGAGCGCTGCGGCGACATGATCAAGAACGGCCGGCGCGGCACCATGAGCGGCAAGCTCACGGTGAAAGGCGTGCAGGGCCACATCGCCTACCCGCACCTGGCGAAGAACCCGGTGCACGCTTTGGCGCCAGCGCTGGCCGAACTGGTCGCGATCAACGCGGCCGGCGGCTGGGATGCCGCAGCCAATGCCTATTTCCAGCCGACCAGCTGGCAGATCAGCAATATCCACGCGGGCACCGGCGCCAGCAACGTGATTCCCGGCGCGGCCGTGGTCGACTTCAATTTCCGTTTCTCGACCGAGTCGACGCCCGAATCGCTGCAGCAGCGCGTGCAGGCCGTGCTCGATGCGCATGGCCTCGACTACACGCTGGCCTGGACCATCGGCGGCCTGCCCTTCCTGACCACGCCCGGCGAGCTGGTCGGTGCGGTGCAGCAGGCGATCCGCGACGAGACCGGCATCGAGACCGAGCTGTCGACCAGCGGCGGCACCAGCGACGCGCGCTTCATCGCCAAGATCTGCAAGCAGGTGGTCGAGCTGGGCCCGGTCAACGCCAGCATCCACAAGATCGACGAGCACATCGCCGTCGCCGAGATCGATCAGCTCAAGAACATCTACAAGCGCACGCTGGACCTGCTCGAGCGGGGTAGCTAGTGAGCACGGTGATCGAACTGATCGAGGCCGGCGCGAAGCAGCTGGCCGATGCGGGCGTGGCCTTCGGCCATGGCACCGCCAGCGCCTTCGACGAAGCCGCCTGGCTGGTGCTGTGGCGCCTGGGCTTGGCACTCGACGACCTGGATGCTGTTGCCAACCGCCCCGTGTCGCCCGCGGATGCAGCGCGCGTGGCCGAACTGCTGGCAACCCGTATCGCATCGCGCAAGCCCGCGGCCTACCTGACCAGAGAGGCTTGGCTGCAAGGCGTGCCCTTCTACGTCGACGAGCGCGCCATCGTGCCGCGCAGCTTCATCGCCGAGCTGCTGGCCGACGGCAGCATCGACCCGTGGCTTGGCGAACATACGCAGCGCGTGCTGGACCTGTGCACCGGCAACGGCAGCCTCGCGGTGCTGGCAGCGATGACCTACCCGGAAGTCAGCGTCGATGCAGCGGACCTCTCGACCGCGGCGCTCGAAGTGGCGGCCATCAACGTCACGCGCCACCAGCTCGATGCGCGCATCACACTCATCGAATCGGACGGCCTCGCGCAGGTGCACGGCCCCTACGACCTGATCCTCTGCAACCCGCCCTACGTCAATGCGCAGAGCATGGCCGGGCTCCCCGCCGAATACCGCGCCGAGCCCGAGCTCGCGCTGGCCGGCGGCGCCGACGGCATGGACTTCATCCGCCGGCTTTTCGCCGACGCACCCCGGCACATGAGCGAAAGCGCCGTGCTGGTGCTTGAAATCGGCAACGAGCGCTCGCACTTCGAGGCAGCGTTCCCGCAACTCGAAGTGGTGTGGCTCGAAACCAGCGCGGGCGAAGACCAGGTGCTGCTGGTCACCCGCGAATCACTCCTTCAATGATCACCCTCAAAAACGTCATCCTGCGCCGCAGCGCCAAAGTGCTGCTCGACGGCGCCAGCGTCACCATCAACCCCGGCGAGAAGGTCGGGCTGGTGGGGCGCAACGGCGCAGGCAAGTCCACCTTGTTCGCGCTTTTCAACGGCACGCTGCACGAGGACGGCGGGGATTTCTCGTCGCCGAAGCAATGGAGGCTGGCGCAGGTCGCGCAGAACATGCCCGAGACCGCCGAGTCCGCCACCGACTTCGTGGTCGGCGGCGACACCCGGCTCACCGAGCTGCGCGACGCCCTCACCGTCACCGAGGCCGCCCACGAAGCCGACCCCGACGATCACGACATCGGCATGGACCTGGCCCACGCCTACACCGACCTGGCCGACGCCGGCGAGCACGATGCTGTGCCGCGCGCGCAGGCGCTGATCCTCGGCCTCGGCTTCAAGGCCCATGAGCTCGATCAACCGGTCAACAGCTTCTCGGGCGGCTGGCGCATGCGCCTGCAGCTGGCGCGTGCGCTGATGTGCCCCAGCGATCTGCTGCTGCTCGACGAGCCGACCAACCACCTGGACCTCGACGCGCTGGTCTGGCTCGAAGCCTGGCTGCAGAAATACGCCGGCACGATGATCGTGATCAGCCACGACCGCGAGTTCCTCGACGCCGTGACCGACGTGACGCTGCACATCGAGCACGCCAAGCTCACCCGCTACGGCGGCAATTACAGCGCCTTCGAGACGCTGCGCGCGCAGCAGCTGGAGCTGCAGCAGTCCGCCTTCGCCAAGCAGCAGGACAAGATCGCCCATCTGCAGAAGTTCATCGACCGCTTCAAGGCCAAGGCCAGCAAGGCCAAGCAGGCGCAGAGCCGCGTCAAGGCGCTGGAGCGCATGGAGAAGGTCGCGCCGCTCCTGGCCGAGGCCGACTTCAGCTTCGAATTCAAGGAGCCGGGCAACATCCCGAACCCGATGCTCACCATCGGCGATGCGAGCTTCGGCTACCGGATGGAGGACGCACCGCCCAAAACCATCCTGCGCGGCGTAAACCGCTCGGTGCTGGCCGGCCAGCGCATCGGCATCCTGGGCGCCAACGGCCAAGGCAAGTCGACGCTGGTCAAGACGATCGCGCGCGAAATGGGTGCGCTCGCCGGCACGGTGACCGAGGGCAAGGGCCTCAACATCGGCTACTTCGCGCAGCAGGAACTCGACGTGCTGCGCCCGCAGGACACGCCGCTCGAGCACATGGTGCGCATGGCCCGCGAGCTCGGCCCGAATGCCCGGGAGCGCACCGGCGAACAGGACCTGCGCGGCTACCTCGGCAGCTTCAATTTCAGCGGTGACATGGTCAAACAGGCCGTCGGCACCATGAGCGGCGGCGAAAAAGCGCGCCTGGTGCTGGCCATGATGGTCTGGCAGCGGCCCAATCTGCTGCTGCTGGACGAACCAACCAACCACCTCGACCTCGCCACCCGCGAGGCCCTGGCCGTGGCCCTCAACGAGTTCGAAGGCACGCTGATGCTGGTGAGCCACGACCGCGCGCTGTTGCGCTCGGTCTGCGACGAGTTCTGGCTGGTCGGCCGCGGCGTGGTGGTCGACTTCGACGGCGACCTCGACGACTACCAGCGCTACCTGCTGGACGAGGCCAAGCGCCTGCGCGAAGAGGCCAAGCTGGCCACGCGCGAGGCCGCCCAGGCGAGCGAGAAGGCGGCCGCGCCTTCGCCCCAGGCCGCCGCCCAGGACCGCCAGCAGCGCAGCGAGCAGGCCAAGCCGCTCAAGCGCGAGCTGGCGCAGGTCGACGAGCGGCTCGCCGCCGCCGGCGTCGAAAGGGCCTCGCTCGAAGCGCGACTGGCCACTCCACTGCCGGCGCCCGAGATCGCCGAGGCCGGCAAGCGCCTGAAGACGCTGAACGATGAGATCGGCCAGCTCGAGGAGCGCTGGCTGGCGCTGTCGGACCGGCTCGAGGCGCTCGCAGCCTGAGCGGGGCGTGATAGGCTGCGCCGAATATGCCGTCGGCCATCGAACTCGCCCAGGGTGATCCGCAGCTCATCGCGGCGATCCGGCGCAGCCGGCGCCTGCTCGGTCGCAAGGCGCTGATCGCCGCTGCCGCGAGCGCGGTGCCAATCCCCGGCGTGGACTGGGCGGCCGACGCTGCCCTGCTCTCGCGCGTGGTGCCGCAGATCAGCGCGGAGTTCGGCCTCTCCGTGGCCCAGATCCAGCGACTGGCGCCCCACCAGCGCGAGCGCGTGCAGCAAGCGGCCACGGCCGTCGGCGCGCTGCTGGTCGGCAAGCTCATGACGCGCGAACTGCTGATCAAGCTGGCCCGCCATGCCGGCATCCGGCTGACGGCCAAGCAGGCCACCAAATACGTGCCGATCGCGGGCCAGATCGTCTCGGCCGCGCTGGGCTACGCTGCCCTGCGCACGCTCGGCGAGCTGCACATCAAGGAGTGCGTTCAGGTGGCGCAATCGGTTCGGCACCTGCTCCCGCCGCCGGAAGGCGTGCCGCGGGCCGACGAACCTGCGGGGCCCTCCCGCATCCGCCGGACATGGAATCGGCTCCGGCTGCACTGACAGGACTGTGCTTTTGCCCCCACGAACCGTTGGACTACCACGCGGGCGAATCCGGCGCGATCGTGCTTGCGGGTCATAATGCGCCCGAAGCAACAGAGCATCCAGAGGCCAAACAGGGATCAAGGTGAGGAGCCAAAGATGAATGAGACAGACCTCGCGACGTCCGTGGAGCGGCTCATGGCCCGAGTCGACTACTACCTGCACTGCGAGCTGGACGAAGAGTACGACCACGATCGACCGGAAACGGCACGCCGCCAGTTGGAGGCGGCGTTGCGGCAGGAGCTGCTGCGCGCGGGCGCCATCGGTATCGTTTCTTCGATCGCGGGCGCCCATCCGGCGCTGGGTAGCGACGAGGCCGCCTGATCGGCCTTCGGCCTACCTACCAGAACCGCCACCAAGGCCGCGACTTCGATCCGGGCAAGGTATCAAGCGGCGCATCCCTGGACGGTGTAGCCCCCAGGCGCCGACGCAGTTCGGCATCCAGCTTGCGAGCCATTCCTTCCGCGTGTTTTTCTCCAAGCATCGCCCGCTTGCGCCACACATAGGCGGTCGCGGCGAGCTGCTCATCATCCAGATTCTCCATCCGGCGCATTCTGCCGGGGAAGGCGGCTCTTGCCATCCGCCATTTGGACGGTAGTCGGCGCGCCCTCCCAAGTGATAGTGCCAAAGTTTTGGTTTGCCGCGAGGCCGTGTCCGTGCCGTTGTAAATGAGCAGAATCCTCGTGCAGGACTGCGCTTTTTGAGCAAGCAAGCGGCAGACTTGAATGTGTCAAAGTGATACAACGCTGCATGTCCTTTTAGGAAGTTGCCATGCACGTGAGGAACATCTCAACCATTTCGGCGGCCCGCAAAGCGGTCAATCTCGTCCTCGCAGACACGGAACTGGGTGCAAGCCCGGTCCACTACTTCGAGCCGACCAATCTCGGAGGCCTTCCACCCACGCAGCAGGAGTCGGAACTCAGGGCCAAGGAGGACACCGAGCTGGGCAATCGAACCCGCTTTGCAACACACATGTGCCTTTCGTCGGCAAGCCGTGCGTTGAAAGCGGGCCTCGAGCTCATCAGCTGCGATGTGGACCTGCCACCTTCGGAACGCCTGCGGGTCCTGATCGAAATCGCCGCCAGCGCCAAGGCTGCCAGCGAGCTTGCCGCGGAAGCCGCCAGCGTGCTTCTGGGGCATTCCGACCCGCCGCCAGACAGCTCGTTCGTGGTCTCGCGCATCAAGCAATGGTGAGGCGATCTGCCAGTCGATTCGGCGCAGCCAACTGCGACCGGTGAAGAAAGCAAAAAGCCTGCTATCAGTCGACAGCAGGTGTGACTTAGCGGACGGTTTGGCCGCTCGATTCGCACGAGTTTGGCCAAGCGCCCGGCCGTCCCGGAAACTCTCTCCTATGAAGTGAGCCGTTTCATCGACCGAGATTCATAAGCAACTTCGCATGGTTTTGGCCGAGGGTCGGATATTCGCCTTAGTCGTGGCCGAGAGTTTTTCCTTGTTTATCAATCACTTAGCCGGTGACCCGTGCCACGCTATCGCCTAAATGGCCAAAGTGGTCGGCTAGCTCTCTTTCTAGGGACGCTCTGCATAACCCGGCGCCGAATCTGCTTGCGACCGATCATGAAGGAAACCGATCTGGGCATGAACCTGACGACCAAGCGCACGCGCTTGCGCGAGTTCCCAGCGCAAATGGAGCGCGTGGTGGCGGGGCTGCGCTGGTCGAGTTGGTGGCGGTGTACCGGTTTCCAGTCGGGCTCCCCAGCGGCGACTGCCTTACCCCGGTGGACGGCGACACTCATCTTG
>NZ_JAGGNU010000035.1 GCF_018614915.1 Variovorax paradoxus
AACGCTGAGGATTGCACCAATCAGCGAGTGATACCCGGCAGTGCGATCGAGGGCCTGGAGAGGATCGTGAACCGGGTGAAGTCCAAGGTGCGTTCGCGCGTCGAGCATGTGTTCGCGGTCGTGAAGCGGCTGTGGGGATTCAACAAGGTGCGCTACCGGGGCCTGTCGAAAAACGCCACACGCGCGTTCGTGGTCACGGGCTTGGCCAACATTTATTTGGCGCGCAAGCATCTCATGGCATGAGTGCGCCCGCGCGGCGCGCGGCATGCGCCGATGAGGCGCTGGGAGAGCCGAGAGGGCTCAAACCGGACCGAAAACCCGGCAACGCATGCGCAGAAATAGGCAACGTTGTTGGCGTTGCTGGAATCGATGGCTTGTTCAGCATTGCCTTAGGCGATGAGGTGTTGCACTTCAGAGTTGAGGCCGCCAAGGTACTTTCATCGACTTCCAGCACCGGGACTTTTCCGAATGGGTTGCGGCGCAGGTGAGCAGCTTCTCTCTGCAGGCCGCCTTGCAGGTTTACCTCCTGAATCTCCAGAACTGTGGAGTCGGCGTTCTTCTCAGCGACGTAGAGGCGTACTCGCATGGGCGAAGGCGCGCCTGGGAGAAAATAAAGTTTCATCGTGGATGTCCGCTATTAGGCCGATTGTTGTGACGAGGGCAGTGCGCACGCGCTCGAATCGCCGGACACGCTCAAAGAGGAGCGAATGCCCATTCCAAGGCTGCGTTCTGTGCATGCAACAGGAAGGCTTTCGCTGCTGTAACGCGGCAGGCTGGATGCAGCATCGCTTCAGCTGACACCTCCATGCCTCTTGAGACCGGAGGGCATGGGACAAAGCTCGCATCCGCACGAAGCCCCCGCAGATGTTCCGTGGTGACCTGGAATGCTTGAAGTTCATTGGGCTCCGCGCCTTCCGGCCAACAGTCGGTCACGATGAGGTCCGCGTTCTCCAGTTCACCCATGTCCACGCTCGTGCGAAATCGGCTCGTCGAGGATTCGACAGGCGCATGCCACTTGGCGGGGAACACCTGCACCACGTCAAGCGGCAACACCGCTGCCGCCTCGATCCACGAGCCCAGGATATTTGCCATCGGGGAGACAATTGCCACCTTCATGCCATCGATACGACCGCGTCGATGCGCGCTGAAGGCAAGGTCGCCCAGCGTTTCAAAGGGATGGTTGACCCGCGTGCGGGCATTGAGTACGGGGCCGCTGAAGTTATCGGCGAGCGAGCGCATCAGCGTCAGGTCCGGCGCGCGAGTGACGACACCGTCGAACCAGTTGCCCAGGTAGGCCGCAAGGTCCTCGAGCTCCTCCCGCGAATCCCAGCGAAGCGGAGCGTGTATGCATAGGCCGCCCATCGCCTGGATGCCCAGGTCGAATGCCGTCGTGTTGCGCCACCCGCCATCATTTACGACGAGTGCCAGGCGCTTGCTGGCAAGACACTGGGGCATGCGCCGCTCCTCCCAAAGGATCGCCATCGTCTGAGCCCGCTCAATGATGGCAATCAGGTCTTCAGCTCCAAGGTCGCCGAGGGCCAAGAGGCTACGTGCATGAGAGTTCATTCTGCGTGGAGTCTATGAAATCGCTGCGGAGCTCTTAGAGAACAGCTTCATCCACCTGCGCCTTGATGGCCGCATACGCGCCTGATGGATTCGGGGAACGAGCGACTGCGCGTCCAACGACCAGATGACTGGCACCCCAGCGAATCGCCTGCAAAGGTGTTGTCACCCGCGCTTGGTCGTTCTTCGCATCGGTCTCCAATTGCGTACCTGGCGTCACGATGAGCATGTGGTGCGGAAGGAGCGCACGGAGCAGTCGTGCCTCTTGGGCGGAGGCAACCACACCATGGCAGCCGGCAGCGACTGCCAGCTTGGCCAGGCGGGTGACTTGCTCCGGGACTGACACGGTCAGGCCGATCTCGGTGAGGTCTTCGTCTTGCATGCTTGTGATGACGGTCAGGGCAAGGACACTCAAGCCAGGATACGGGCGGGCGGCCTCGGTCGCGGCCCGCAGCACAGCGGAGCCTCCGGATGCGTGAACGGTGACCATCGAAGCGCCCAAGGCCCCGGCTGCTGCAACCGCACCCGCGACCGAGTTGGGTATCTCGTGCAGCTTCAGGTCGAGAAAGACCCCCTTCCCTGCCGAAACCAGCTTCCGGACCACGGCAGGGCCTTCTGCCGTCAGCAGTTGAAGTCCGACCTTGTAGAACTGCGCGGCCGAACCAAGCTGGTCCACGAGGTCGAATGCTTCAGCGGCCGAGTCGAAGTCGAGCGCGACGATGATGTTGTTCTTCCGTTGCATCGAGCAGCGCGCATTTTGGTTTGGTTCTTCGATGGCCGAAGCTCGATCGCTTCCGCCCGTCATCTGCGAGCGCTCTTGTGCTTGCGCCAGTACTGAAACTCCTCTTCATGCACCTCGATGTCCAGCTCCATCACCCTTGCCTGAATTCGCTCCTGTGCATCCGCAACGGCGCGGTTGTAGATGGCTGGCCCCACCTCTTCAAGGAAGAACCCGAGAAGCGCACCTGCCGCGATGTTGCCGATAGGCTCTTCCATGTTTTCACGGAAATATCTTTCGATGGACGCCATGGCCTCCTGGCGGGCTTCCTTGCTGAGTTCGATCGTCATGGCATCAGGTCATAGCAGTTGCTGAAATTGGATCTCTGTTTGTGGCCGCATTCTGCCTCTGCCTGTCCGCGCTAATCGACCTTGATGTTCGCCGTCTTGATGACGCGGGCCCATTTGTCGATCTCGGCCTTCTGAAATGCGGCCAGCTCCGCAGGCGTCATGCCGCCGGGGTCGATGCCCTGGGCGATCAGCTTGGCGTTGATCTCCGGATCATTGACGGCCTTGATCATCTCGCCGGCGAGCTTGTCCACGATGGGCTTGGGCACGCCGGCGGGTGCGAAGATCGCCTGCCAGGAGACGATGGCAAAGCCGGGCAATGTCTCGGCGATCGCCGGCACATCGGGCAGCGACGGGGAGCGCTTCTCGGATGTCACACCCAGCGCCCGCAGCTTGCCCGCCTTGATGTGCGGCAGCGCCGGTGCCAGGTTCTCGAAGATCAACTCGGCACCTTGCCCGGAGAGCAGCGCGTTCAACGATTCGGCGCTGCTCTTGTAGGGCACGTGCACCATCTTGCCGCCGGTCATCTGCTCGAAGAAGACCCCTGACAGGTGCTGCGAAGTCCCGTTGCCCGAAGAGGCGTAGTTGACGATGCCGGGCTTGTCCTTGGCTGCGGCAATCAGGTCTTGCACGTTCTTGTAGGGGCTGTCGGCCCGCACGACCAGGACGTTGGGCATCGAGCCGATCATCGTGATCGGCTGAAAGCTCTTCACCGGGTCGTAAGGCAGCTTGGAATAGAGGCTGACGTTGATCGCATGCGAGCTGATCGTGCCGCCCTGGATGGTGTAGCCGTCCGGCGGCGCCTTCGCGGTGAAATCCGAGCCCATGCTGCCGCCGGCACCCGGCTTGTTCTCGATCACGAAGGTCGCACCGAGCCCGGACGCGGCCTTGGTGGTGACCAGGCGCGCTAGAAGGTCGGTGGTGCCGCCGGGACCGAAGGGCACCACGTAGGTGATGGGCTTGCTGGGCCACTTGTCCTGGGCATGGACCGAGGCCGGGGCGCCTGCAGCAGCCATGGTGGCGATGAGGAAGATGCGACGTTGCATGTTTGTCTCCATTTTTCTTGTCCGGCCCCGAACCCGAAGCGCTCTTGCGGCAGAGACCGGCGACGCAAACTCATGTCGGGGGCCGGTTCTTGCGATAGGAGTTTTTCAGCGCGATCTTTCGGTCGCGAAACGTGAACAGATCGCACCCATGCACTTCGACCCGGCTGCCGTCATGTCGAGTCCCCGTGAATGTCCACTCCGACACGCCACGATCTCCGCACACGAAGTGGCGTGCGTTGCCCCAGTGCGCATCCGGGAAGGTCGCCCAGACCTCCGCGAAGGCGGCGCGCACAGCCTCCCTGCCTTGAAAGCGGGTCCCGCATACTTCGGGCCCGGCGGACGCTTCAAAAGCGCAATCGTCGGTCATGAAGGTCATCAGGGCGTCGGCATCGTGCTGATTCCAGGCATCGGCAAATGCCTGCAGGAATTCCGTCGACACTTTTAGGAGAACGTCCGACATGTGATGTTCCTCTCCAGCACCATGAGGTGAGAGCCGTGCGACGACCGGATCGGCGCCTTCAACTGGCTGCAGCCACTTTAGATCGAGCCCGTCGAACCCGCAACAGTCGCGGAGTGCCGACGGCCCCGTGCAGCGCGACGTGCCAAGTTGTGTACTTTGACGCTAAATCGCGCCCCGTGTCCCGGCGGCTGCGCCGCGACGGCTTCGTGCTGATCTATTCTGCGGCCCCAACACAACGACGAGACACGCTGATGGAACACCGCGACACGGGCATCGACTTCGGGCACCGGCCAAGCTTGGCCCGATGGGCAACGGCGCTCCTGCTGGCCGCCGTCGCACCGGCCCATGCGCTGGTGATCGGCGTGACCGAAGGCGTGACCTACCAGGCCAGCGATGCCCAGATCGAAGCCAAGTTCGAGCCGATCGCGGAGCTGCTCGCCAAGGCGCTCAAGCAGCCGGTGACCATCAAGGTGCTGAGTTCGTACAGCAGCGCACGCGATGCATTGCGGCAGCAGCAGGTCGACCTGGCCTTCGTGCATCCGGCCCACGTGGCCTTCGAGGCAACCAAGGGCGGCAGCTACAAGACGCTCGCCTGGACCGCGGGCTTCACCGAGTACAAGGTCTCGTTCCTCTGCAAGGACCTGCAGGCGATCTCCAACTGGAAGGACATCAGCGGCAAGAGCCTGGTGATGCCCGATCCGGACTCCATCACCTCGGTAATCACGCGCGCGATGTTGCGCGAGCAGGGCCTGCAGGACAGCGCGGTCAAGCTCACCAACACGCGCTACCAGGATGCGGTGCCTTTCTACGTGCAGAACGGTTTCGCCGCTTACGGCGCGACGGCATCCACCGGCGTGATCAAGGCCTGGAAGGCCACCGGCGGCAAGACCTGCGCCGAGTCGCGCGCAGTGCCGATCAAGCAATGGCTGGCATCGAGCCGGCTCGATGCAACCACCGCCACCGCGGTGCGCGAAGCCCTGCTCGGACTCGCGCAGTCCGAAGCCGGCAAGCGCGCGCTCGCCACCTCGACCTACTCGGGCTTCGTCGCGCCTTCGGCAGACGTCGAGAAGACGCTGATGACCTGGCTCGGGATCCACTAGGCATCCCGCTTTTCCGCCGTGGGCATGCGCCCGCGCGCTGGACCGCAATCCAGCGCCGGGCCATGATCGGCGGACCATGGCCGCCCCCACCGTCCGTGTCCTCGTTGCCGCCGCCGCGCTGCTCTCGGCCATGGCGCAGGCACAGGCCGCAGCGGCCGACGAGTTCGCGGCCGAGCGCCTGCGGATGACGCAGCAGATCGCGGCGCATGCGCGCGAGGCCCGCGCCGACACCGGCAAGCGCGCCTTCGACGAGCGCGTGATGGAGGCCATGGGCAAGGTACCGCGGCACGCCTTCGTTCCGTCCGACCAGCTGCCCTCCGCGTACCAGAACCGGCCGCTGCCGATCGGCCATGGGCAGACCATCTCGCAGCCGTACATCGTGGCGCTGATGACCGACCTGGCCCGCGCGGAACCGCAGCACAAGGTGCTGGAGGTCGGCACGGGCTCGGGCTACCAGGCCGCGGTGATGGCGCATCTGGCCGGCGCCGTCTACACCATCGAGATCGTCGAAGCGCTGGGGCGCGAAGCCGAACAGCGACTGCGCAAGCTGGGCTACGACAAGGTCCGGGTGCGCCTGGGCGACGGCTACCACGGGTGGGAGGAGCATGCGCCCTACGACGCCATCCTCGTCACCGCGGCGGCCAGCCATATCCCGCCGCCGCTCATCCGCCAGCTCAAGCCCGGCGGCCGGATGGTGATCCCGGTGGGCCCCGCCTTCATGGTCCAGCAGCTGATGCTGGTGGAGAAGAACGCCGACGGCACGGTCTCGACACGGCAGATCCTGCCGGTGGCCTTCGTGCCGCTGACCGGCAAGCGCTGAGCCGGGGCGCGGCCATGGCGGGGACCCGCGCGCCGCTGATCGCCGTGGCCCTGATCTCGGCCGCCGCGCTGGCCTACGAGATCGTGCTGATGCGACTGTTCTCCATCATCCTGTGGCACCACTTCGCCTACATGATCATCAGCCTGGCGCTGCTCGGCTGGGGCGCCAGCGGCGCGGTGCTGAGCTTCGCGCAGGGCGCGGTGCAGCGGCACTTCGCGCCGCTCTTCAGCAGCTGCGCCGCGGCCTTCGGCGCCAGCGCCGTCGGCTGCTTTCTGCTGGCGCAGCGCATTCCCTTCAACCCGCTGGAAATCCTCTGGGATCCGCGCCAGCCGGCTTGGCTGCTGGCGCTCTACCTGCTGCTCCTGCTGCCCTTCCTGTGTGCCGGCGCCTGCGTGTGCATGGCGCTGTCGCGCTTTCGCGGCATGCTGGCGCGCATCTACAGCTTCGACATCCTCGGCGCGGGCGCCGGCAGCCTCGGGATCATGGCGCTGCTGTTCGTGCTGTCGCCGGCCGACGCGCTGAAGCTCATCGGCGCGCTGGGATTCGCCGCCGCGGCGGTCGCGTGGCTCGAGTGCGGCGGCCCGCGGCGATGGCCGGCGCTGCTGCCGATGGCCATGGCCGCCCTGCCCCTGCTGCTGCCGCAGGCCTGGGTGGCGCCCGCGATGTCGCCGTACAAGGAGCTGTCGCAGACCTTGCGCATTCCCGAGGCTCGCGTGATCGCGCAGCGATCGAGCCCGCTGGGCCTGGTCAGCGTGGTCGAGAGCCCGCGCATCCCGCTGCGGCATGCGCCGGGGCTGAGCCTCAACGCGACGACGGAGCCGCCGCCGCAGCTCGCGTTCTTCGTCGACGGCGAGGGCCTCAACGCGCTGACCCGCTTCGACGGCCGGCGCGAGAGCCTGGCCTACCTCGACCAGACCAGCTCGGCACTGCCCTACCACCTGCTGCGCCATCCGCGCGTGCTGGTGCTGGGGGCCGGCGCCGGGGCCGACGTGCTGCAGGCCCACTACCACGGCGCGCGGCAGATCGATGCGGTGGAGCTCAACCCCCAGGTGGTCGAGCTGGTACGGGGCCGCTTCGCCGACCATGCAGGCGGCCTGTACGCGCACATCGCACGCGTGCACGTGGCCGAAGCGCGCGGCTTCGTCGCCGCCAGCGACGAACGCTACGACCTGATCCAGGTGGCGCTGCTCGATTCCTTCAGCGCGTCATCGGCCGGCCTCTATGCGCTGGCCGAGAACCACCTCTACACCGTCGAGGCGCTGCAGGACCAGCTGCGACACCTCGAGCCCGGCGGCCTGCTGGCGATCACGCGCTGGGTCACGCTGCCGCCGCGCGACGCCTTCAAGCTCTTCGCCGCCGCAGTGGCGGCGCTGGAGCGCTCGGGCGTGGCCGACCCCGCCTCGCAGCTCGCGCTGATCCGCAGCTGGAAGACCAGCACGCTGCTGGTGAAGAACGGCGCCTTCGGCAGCGAGGAGATCGCCGCGATCAAGGCCTTCTGCACCGCCCGCTCCTTCGACCTGGGCTACTACCACGGCATGCGCGCCGAGGAAGCGAACCGCTACAACGTGGTGGCGGGCCCCGACCTCTTCGATGGCGCGACGGCGCTGCTCGGCGCGGGCCGCAACGCCTTCGTCGAGGACTACAAGTTCCACATCGCGCCCGCCACCGACGACAGGCCGCACTTCTTCCACTTCTTCAAGTGGCGCTCGCTGGCCGAGCTCTTATCGCTCAAGGAACAAGGCGGCCTGCCGCTTTTGGAATGGGGTTATCCGGTGCTGGTGGCGACGCTGGTCCAGGCGGTGGCCGCAAGCTTGCTGCTCATCGGCCTGCCGCTGGCCTGGGCCGGCCTCCGGCGCCACGGCGAGCCCACGCCGCCACCGGCCGCACCGCGCGGCCGCGTGCTCGCCTATTTCATGGCGATCGGCTTCGGCTTCATGTTCATCGAGATCGCGTTCATCCAGAAGTTCGTGCTGTTCCTCGGCCATCCGCTGTATGCGGTCGCGGTCGTGCTGTTCGCCTTTCTGCTCTTCGCCGGCATCGGCAGCCGCGTCGCTGCGCGCGCGCCGCCGGTGGCGGCGGTGGCCGGCGCCATCGGGCTCGCGGCAGCGCTGTGCCTGCTGCTGCTTCCCCTGCTGCTGCGCCATGCCATGGGATGGCCGGAAGCCGCGCGCATCCTGCTCGCGGTCGCGCTCATCGCACCCCTGGCCTTCTTCATGGGCATGCCCTTTCCGCTCGGCCTGGCGCGCGTGGAAGCCGTCGATGCGCGGCTCGTGCCCTGGGCCTGGGGCATCAACGGCTGCGCGTCGGTCACCGGCGCGGTGCTGGCCACGCTGCTCGCGATCCATTTCGGGTTCACGGCGGTGGTGCTGGCCGCGCTGGCGCTCTACGGGCTTGCAGCCGCGGCGCGTCCTTGACACCATGCGGACATGGCTGCCAGCCAGCGCACCGCATCGCTGCGCCGCGAGTTCCTGAAGAGAGGGCTCGCAGCGCTCGCCCCGTCCACCCTGTGGCCGGGTGCCGGCCATGCGCAATCGGGCGCGGCCACAGCGGCGCCCGCGACCCGGCCCGTTCCCTCGACCGGCGAACAGCTTCCGCTGGTGGGTCTGGGCAGCTGGATCACCTTCAACGTCGGCAACGACCGCGCCGCGCGCGATGCCTGCACGGAGGTCATGCGCGCCTTCTTCGAGGCCGGCGGGCGCATGATCGATTCGTCGCCGATGTACGGCTTGTCGCAGAGCGTGATCGGCGAGGGCCTGGCCCGCATCGGCGCCGCGGCGCGCGTGTTCGCGGCCGACAAGGTCTGGATCGGCTCGGGTGCGCGCGGGCCGGGCCAGATCGAGGAATCGCGCCGCCTGTGGAGGCTGCCGCGCTTCGACCTGCTGCAGGTCCACAACCTGCTCGCCTGGGAGGAGCACCTGCCCACGCTGTTCGCGATGAAGGCGGCCGGGCGGCTGCGTTACGTCGGCATCACCACCTCGGAAGGCCGGCGCCACCGCGAGATCGAATCGATCATGCAGAGCCAGCCGATCGATTTCGTGCAGCTCAGCTACAACCTGCTCGACCGCGACGCCGAGGATCGCATCCTGCCGCTGGCGCGCGAGCGCGGCATCGCGGTCATCGCCAACCGGCCCTTCCGCGAGGGCGCGCTGCTGCGCGGCCTGCAGCGCCATCCGCTGCCGCCCTGGGCGGCGGAGATCGGCTGCGACGGCTGGGCGCAGTTCGCGCTCAAGTTCATCGTCTCGCATCCGGCCGTGACCTGTGCCATCCCCGCCACCAGCAGCGTGGCGCACGTGCGGCAGAACATGGGCGCCGCGCTCGGACGGCAGCCCGATGCCGCGATGCGCAAGCGCATGGCCGCGCATGTGGAGGGCTTGTAGTTGTCCGAGTGGTGGAGCTACCGGCCGTCGGACTTCCTGCTGTTCTCGGCGCGCACCTACCACCGGCTCTTCGAGCTCTACAACGCCGAGGTCTGGCCCCTGCACCTGGTTGCGCTGGCGATCGGCCTGGCGCTGCTGACGGCGGCGCTGCGAGGCGGAGGCATGGCAGCGCGCGGGGGCTGCGCGCTGCTGGCGCTCTGCTGGATGTGGGTGGCCTGGGCCTTTCATCTGCAGCGCTATGCCGCCATCAACTGGGCGGCCACCTGGTTCGCCGCCGCCTTCGCGCTCGAGGGCCTGCTGCTCCTTTTGTGCGGCGCGTTCGGCGCCCGCCTTCGCCTCCGGCTCGAGCGTGGCAGCTTCAGGGGCGACTTCGGCTTGGTGCTGCTCGTCTTCGCGCTCTTCGTCCAGCCCTGGCTGGGCCCGCTCGTCGGCCGGCCGTGGCGCGAGGCCGAGCTCTTCGGCCTCGCACCGGACCCGACGGTCCTCGCGACCATCGGCCTGCTGCTGCTCCTGCGGCCCGCGATGCCATTGGCATGGATGCTGTGGCCGATCCCGCTGCTGTGGTGCGTGATCGGCGCGGCGACGCAATGGACGATGCTGGCTCAGGGAGGAACGGCTCCTTCGAGCAGGAACGAGATCGCGCCACGCCACCACGCATCGTCGACGTGCCCGAGCCAGTCGTTGTGCCCTGCCGCCTTGACCGTCACGAGACGCTTGGGTGGGCCCAGCGCGTCGTGGAGCGCTTGGCCGAAGCGCGCCGGAACGATGCTGTCGCGCTCGGCCACGACGACCAGCACCGGGCGGCCGAAGGACGCGAGATGCGCGGCGTTGTCGTAGCGATCGCGCAGCAGCCATCGCACCGGCAGCCACGGATAGTGGAAGGCCGCGAGATGTTCGAGCCGGTCCCACGGCGTGATCAGCAGCAGGCCCGCCACCTTGTCCCGCTGGCGCGCGGCCGCCGCGGCGGCGACGCCGGCGCCCAGCGATTCGCCGACCAGCAGCAGCGGCGCGCCATGCAGGCGATGGGCCTGCACGATGCTTTGCTCGGCGTCGTCGACCAGGTGTTTTTCGCCCACTTCACCGCCGCGCGGGCCGTAGCCCGGGTACTCGGCCAGGATCACGCGCAGCCCCAGGCGCGTGAGCGCCGCGGCGTAATGCTCGCGGTGGCCGGCATGCCCCGCGTTGCCGTGAAAGACGATGGCCGTCCCGCGCGTGGCGCCCTCAGGTTCTGCCACCAGACCGCGGAAATCCTCCGCCGCCGGCCAGGCGCGAAGCCCACCGGACACCATGTCGGCGACCGTGGCCTTGCCGGGGAAATAGAGCAGATGATCCTGGAACATGGCGACTCCCGCCAGCCCGATCAGGCAGGCGATGGTGAACTTCAAGATCAGTTTCATCGCTCGCATCAACTTGCTGTTTTGCCACGGGATGGGACCCGCCTGCCGTCGCGCCGCGGAGGCCATCACCTCGCACGCCGGGGGTCATGACCATGTCTTGCTGAAGCGCTGAATCATCCTTGTCTTGCACATGCTTTCGCGTTCGCTCTCGAGAACGGCAATGAGCATCCACTTTGCCGGATCTTCATGAAGGTCCTCGGCCAGGCAGCCCGCGAGGACGGGCGAGAGCCGCCGCCTGCTGCGTGCCGTGCGCAATGCCTCGTCCGACAGATCGAGTCTGCGCGCCCAGGCGCGCAGATTGTCTTTTTCCAAAGCCATGTCCAGGAGGTCCATGGTGGTAGGCATGCGGCCTGGAGCGGCCGGTCGATCGAAAACGCTGGTCATGGGAGATATAGCGGCGCCGACGCGTGCTGCGCGTCATTGCTGCGCCTGTGTTCTTGTTGTGGACGATTGCCACCCACGTTCGGCACGAGCGGCGCAGTCCAAGCGCGGGGACAAGCGCATGTCGTGTCCTACAGCAACCGGCACGATTAGCGATCGAGCTGCCGCTGAACACGAGCTCCCCTGCGCCGACCACCGGTACTGCAGCCGCTGCTCTGCTGAACTGGCGCTGACAATCCGCCGCCGTGTAGAGCAATGGGCCGCATGAACGGCCCCCATGTCGTCCAGCCGCAACGCCCGGAGGGTGTTGCAGACCAGCTCCAATACCTTCGGCTTACGAACAAGTCGTATGACGTGGGCGGCGCACTGCATCATTCGAGAGTAACTATTTGTATAGGGACTCTCGATGAACTCAGGCGACGGCGGCAGCAACCAAAATCTCGCGCTCGAACGGCGCAAGCGGACGGTTCCCGGCAAGAGGTGCGGCTCCGTCCTGAGCCAGGGGCATTCGGTCCCTCTTTCGACGATTGCGCTCGCCGTCGCGTTGATGGCCGCGCTGCCGCAGCAGGCGCGTGCCGCCAACGAGTGCGGTGCGGAGGCTGTTGGCGCCGACTCGATCACCTGCAGCGACGCCAGCTATCTCGCTGGGATCCAGTACACCGGCAGCGATGGGCTCACGCTCGACCTGAACAACCCGGGTATGGTGGTCCAGTCGGGTGCGGGGCCCGGAGGCGCTGTCAGCATCCAAGGCGCGGTGGGAAACACGAACGATCTTGTCGTCAATGCAACGAGCCTGACGTCGATCACGGGTGTCGGTGTCTCCCGTTCGGCCATTTCGATCGTGAACCCCGGTGACGGCATGGGCATCATCAGGATGGACAGCGGCTTCGCGACCAACACGGGCTCAGCCAACACCCTCTCCGCCACCAACGCATCAGGCAGCGGCGACGTTCAGATCACTCTGAACGGAGGACGGGTTTCGAATGCAGGCAATCTCTTTGGAGGTGCCGCCCTCGCTGTGGGCACCAGCGGCACTTCGACAGGGAATGCCATCATCACAATGACGGGCGGCACCGTCGAAAGCAACGCCGTTAGCGTGTCCACCGGTCTGCGCGCCTTCGTCAACAATGCTTCTTCTTTGGCGGCGGCAACCATCAATTTGAGCGGTGGATCGGTCACGAGTCGCTTCACGGGCGTGAGCGCCACGAATGGCGGACTTGGTGATGCCGCGATCACGATGACGGGCGGCACGGTCACGACAACGGGAACCACTCTTAGCTCGTCTGGACTTGTTTCGAGCGTCAACAATGCGGCTTCCTCTGCCCGCGCGCGGGTGGTACTGCAGGACGGGTCGGTGACCACGCAAGGAACCACCGCCCACGGGATCTACAGTCGAAATTTTGGAGCTGGCCAAGCCACCGTGGACATGAGCGGGGGGACAGTTTCCGCGGCTGGCAACAACTCCGATGGCATCCTCGCCCAAAGCACGGGCGGCAGCTACGCGGTCAACGTGACCGGTGGAACTGTCAGCGGTGGCGCAGGCTTTGCCGCCGGCATCCACACTGCAGGTGCAGCCGGCGGCACGCTGAACATCGGCGCAGGTGCAGTCATCAACGCCGGTGGATCGGGCATCGCGATCCGCGATGGAGACCTCAACTTCGACGGCACCGACGAGATCGGCGGCAACTCTGCCATCACCACCGCAGGCACCGTCAACGGCAACGTCCTGCTCGGCGGCGGCACCGACTCGATGACCATCACCGGCGGCGCGATCAACGGCAACATCACCGGCGACGGCCCCGACACGCTCGCCTTCGATCTGGGCGCCGGCAGCTTTACTTACGGCGCAGCCTACGCGCTCAGCGGCATCGAGAGCGTCACGATGCGCTCGGGCACCGCGCAGATCGACAGCGCCATCACTGGCACGACCGCCGTCAACGTGAACGGCGGCAAGCTGGTCCTCACAGCGGCCAACACCTACACCGGCGCCACGACGGTGGCCGGCGGCATCCTGCAGCTCGGCACCAGCGGCGCGCCGGCCTCCATCGCCGGCAACGTCGACGTGCTCGCCGCCGGCCGCCTGCAGGGCACCGGCTCGGTGGGCAACCTGACAGTCGCCGGCACGATCGCCCCCGGCAACTCGATCGGCACCCTCAACGTCAACGGCAACTACACGCAGGCGGCCGGCTCCACCTACCAGGTGGAAGTGGACCCGGCCTCCAACGCCTCGGACCTGATCCACGCCACCGGCACCGCCAGCATCGCCAGCGGCGCCAACCTGAGCGTGGTGCACACCGCCAACAGCGGCTACGTGATCGGCAACCGCTACCGCGTGCTCACGGCCGACGGCGGCATCACCGGCACCTACAGCCTGACAGGCGACACGCGAACCGCCTTCGCCCAGCTGGTCGCGAGCTACGACGCCAACAACGTCTACCTCGATGCCCAGCAGGTGCGCAGCTTCACCAGCGTGGCGGCTTCGCCCAACCAGGCCGCCGTCGCCGCCGCGCTGCAGAGCCTTCCCGAAGACAACGGCCTGCTCAACGCCGTGGCCTGGCTGCCCAGCGACTTCGCTGCGCGCGACGCCTTCAACCAGCTCTCGGTGGACATCCACGCCTCCACCAAGACGGC
Organism: Variovorax paradoxus; assembly: GCF_018614915.1. Lineage (GTDB taxonomy): Bacteria > Pseudomonadota > Gammaproteobacteria > Burkholderiales > Burkholderiaceae_C > Variovorax > Variovorax paradoxus_K. Next base: position 13,841 of record NZ_JAGGNU010000035.1, read on the forward strand.
GCTGCTGGAAGACAGCCGCTTCGTGCAGGAAGCGGCGATCGACCGGCTGCGCAGCGCCAGCTGCGCCCCCGGCAGCGCGGCACCGCGCAGCAGCAGCAGCAATCACCGCAGCCAGCCGGCACCGCCTGCACCCCCGAGGGCCCGCAGCGCGCCGCCTGGAGCCAGGTCTTCGGCTCCTGGGGCAGCATCGACGGCAACGCCAATGCGGCCAAGCTCAAGCGCGACATCGGCGGCTTCGTCGTCGGCGCGGACACCGGCGTGGGTGCCGGCTGGCGTGTCGGTGGCCTCGGCGGCTACAGCCGCGCGAGCGCCGACACCGATGCGCGCAACAGCAGCGCCAAGACCGACAGCTACCACCTGGGCGTCTACGGCGGCACCCAGTGGGGCGCCACCGCGCTGCGCCTGGGCGCCAACCACAGCTGGAACAAGACCGAGACCAGCCGCTCGGTCGCCTTCGCGGGCTTCGCCGACAGCCTCTCGGCGGACTACGACAGCAGCACCACGCAGCTCTTCGGCGAAGCGGGGCACCGCATCGACGCGGGATCCGTGGCGCTGGAGCCCTTCGCGCGCCTGGCCTACGTGCGGCTGCACAGCGACTCGTTCGTCGAGCGCGGCGGGCTGGCGGCGCTGTACGGCGAAGGCGGCAGCATCGATGCCACCTTCACCACGCTGGGCATTCGAGCCAGCACGCAGATCGGCGCCACCACCCGGCTGCGCGGCATGCTGGGCTGGCGCCATGCCTTCGGCGACACCACGCCGACCAGCACGCACGCGTTCGCGGGCAGCATTCCGTTCACGCTCGAAGGCGTGCCGCTGGCGAAGAACGTGGCGGTGGTGGAAGCGGGTGTCGAGACGCAGCTGCGGCCCAACCTGACGCTGGGCGCCTCCTACTCGGGCCAGTTCGGCAACGGGCTGGAGGACCATGGGTTCAAGGTCAATTTGAACTGGGCGTTTTGAGGGGCGACCGAATCGCGCCAGCTGATGCCTGGCGATGCGGCCTGTGCCGATCACATCAGCATCGTCCCCATCGGGGAATCGACGGGCACACGCTCGCAGAGCCCAAGCATCGCAAATCAGACAAACGCGGGTCCCGCAGGTGCGCAGCTTCTTGAGCGCAACCGACCCGCACATTCAATTCACAAAAAGGGTCAGTCTTGAACCACGCATATCGAGTTCTTTGGAATCGTGCAAAGCAGGCTTGGGTCGTCGCATCCGAGCTGGCGCCTTCGGTCGGCAAGGCAAGTTGCAAGTCGGCGAGGAATCCGCTGCGCCGCGCAGGAGTGAAATCGTCCAGGCGCTCGATCACGGCGGCCGCTTGCATGGGAGTTTTCGGCAGCTTGCTTTCGGTCGCCGCCGCTGCCGCGACCTATACCGCGGCAGATGAAACCCAGTTGCGCCAGGCCATTCAGTCGGCCAACTCGGATGGGGACCCGAGCGCGTCGATCACGCTGACCGGCAACATCGCGCTCAGCAGCACGACCGCCTTTCCCGCCTTCATCAAGCCGGTCACGATCAATACCGGCTCCTTCACCCTCTCCGGCCTCGATACGGAAACTGCAACTGCAACAGGCGGCAGCTTGAGCTTCGTGGCGGGCTCTCAGCTGACGACCTCTGGCACCTTCAGGGGCGGTAACGCCAATCAGATCCCTATCGGTGGCGTGCGGCAACCCGGCGGAGCAGGGATAACGCTCTCGACTGGCTCCCTGACCAACCTGGGCTCCATCAGCGGCGGCATCGGCGGCGTGACGTTTCGAAACAACGCCGGCGCTGGCGGAGCCGGTGCCAACCTGACGGGCAGCACGCTCCTCAATCAGGGCAGCCTCACCGGCGGCAATGGCGGAGGGGCGGATGCCGGAGGCGTTATCGGCTTCTCGTCGGGCCGCTCAGCGGGCGTTGGAGGCGCCGGACTCGTGATGGCAGGAGGTTCACTCAACAACCAAACCCAGATCACCGGGGGGAATGGGGGCAGCTGGGTCCGATTTCCCGGCAATGCGGACAATTACTTCGGCGGTCCCGGTGGGCCTGGCGCACAGCTCGACGGCGGGACGCACGCGAACACCGGAACCATCACGGGCGGCAACGGCGGAGTGGGTAGAAACGACGTCGGCAGTACCAGCGGATCTGGACCAGGAGGAAGCGGCCTGGTCCTCACAGGAGGCGCCACCTTCGTCAACAACGGAACGCTCAGAGGTGGTCTGGGAACCGCCGAGGCGTTCGGTGCTGACAACAAGGGTGCCCCGGGTGGAAGTGGCGCGACGGTCACGGGCAGCACGCTGACCAACAACAGCACGATCACGGGCGGCACTGGCGCGATGAACGCGCCAGGCGGCGTCGGTGTCTCCGTCACGAATGGCACCGTCACCAACACCGGAGCGATCCGCGGAGGCACAGGCGGCGTCTTCGGACCCGGCAATGCTGGCATCGTGGGCAGCGGCGGCGCCAACGTCGTTACGTCGGGAGAGATCTCCGGGGGCCGGTCCGGCAATGCCGCCGCCACCCAGAATGCCGCGGTGGTCTTCACGGGCGGCAACAACAGGCTGGAACTGCGGGCCGGCTTTGTCAACAACGGCAACGTAATCGGCACGGCCACCGACAGCCTCGTGCTCGGCGGCAACACGAACAGCAGCTTCAGCGCGGCGGCTATCGGACCCGCCGTCCAATATCGCGGCTTCGGCAGCTACCAGAAGGTCGGCAGCAGCACCTGGACCCTGACGGGCACCACCGCGGCCACCACGCCCTGGCAGATCCTCGGCGGCACGCTCTCGGTGGCCCAGGACGCCAGTCTCGGCGCGACCGCCGGCGCGCTGACCATCAACGGCGGCATCCTGCAGGTCACCGGCACCGGCTTCACCAGCACGGCCAGAGCCATCAACTGGGGCGCCGCCGGCGGCGGCTTCGACATTGCCGACCCGACCAACACCTTCACCGTGAGCCAGAGCCTCACCGGCGGCGGCCCGCTGCAGAAGCTCGGTGCCGGCACGCTGGTCTTCACCGGGACCAACACCTACACCGGCGGCACCACCATCTCGGCCGGCACATTGCAGATCGGCAACGGCGGCACCACCGGCAGCATCGCAGGCGACGTGCTCAACAACGGCACGCTCGCCTTCAATCGTTCGGACAACCTCAGCTACGGCGGGCAGATCTCGGGCACGGGCGCGCTCAGGCAGCAGGGTTCCGGCACCACCATCCTGACCGGTGCCAACAGCTACACCGGCGGGACCACCATCGCGGCCGGCACGCTGCAGCTCGGCAATGGCGGCACCAGCGGCAGCATTGTCGGCGACGTCGTGAACAACGGCACTCTGGTCCTCGACCGCTCCGACACCCTCACCCTCGCAGGCCTGATCTCCGGCACGGGCACGCTCACCCAGCAAGGCACGGGCACCACCGTGCTGACCGGTGCCAACAGCTACAGCGGCGCCACCGACGTGGTCCA
>NZ_JAGGNU010000036.1 GCF_018614915.1 Variovorax paradoxus
GCACTTCGCCCTTGAAACCGCCCTGTGATTGAAGCCTGTACTGGACGAGCCGTTGCCAACCAAGTTATACCCAGCACTGCGAATGTTTCCTTGCGCATCGGCTCCCACATTGCCTGCAACTATGCTGTTGTAAACGACGACTATGGATGAGGACGTGACGTCCTGATATAGGATGCCATTACTGCCGTTGCCGGCAATCGTACTGTGGCTCACTGTGACTTGATTGCCGGGGCCTTCCACTTCGAGACCTTCTTCGGTATTGGCGCTGAAGGTGACGTGTTCAATTCGTACAACATTCCTTGAGCCGTCAATATCGAGGCCATCTGCAGGCTCTTGGACACCAACGCCAACGCCGTTGTTATTGATGGTCGTATTCCTCACCAAAACTTGGCCACCGTGACGTGAGCCATCAACCCAGCCGTCGCCAAGCCCTTGTCGATGACGTGCGCGGGCACAGCCGCCTGGACCAGCGTCTGGCACTTGGTGCAGGCCCACTTGCCGCGCACGTGGCGCTCGACCGTGAACGTGCCGGGCGTGTAGTCGAGCTTCTCGGCCACATCCTCGCCGACGCGCTTGAGCTCGCAACCGCAGCTGCACATCGTCGTTTCTGGCTCGTGGCGGACCTCGCGTCGTGGAAGGTGGGCCGGCAATGCCTGGCGCTTGGGCTGTCGCTTCTCGCCGCTGTCCTTGGCGCCTGGCACCAACTTCTCGACTTCTCGAGCGAGCGCCTCAAGGTCTTCGTCGATCGCCTCGTCCAACAAGCTCTTCTGCTCGGTGCTGAAGCGTTCGCTGGTATCTGTCTGATCGGTGATGGGTCCAGCATGTACTCCATCCAGGCGCTGTGGAGCGCCGCCCAGAACAAGTTGCCCATCACGTTTGTCATCCTGAACAACCGTCGCTATGCCGCGCTGCAGGACTTTGCCCCGGTATTCGGGTTCTCCTCAACCGATGTCGTTCAGGGAACGGAGTTGCCTGACATCGACTTCCAGTCGCTGGCCAAGGGGATGGGCTGCAAAGCTTCCCGTGTCAGCGATCCCGGCGAACTGCGCGATGTGCTTGAGCGCGCCTTGACAAGCAACGCGCCCAACGTCGTTGAGGTTGTGGTCGCCTGACGCTTCAGCCTCTTCGCTTTTCCTTTTCGATCCCCTGTTTTCGTTCATCGCCGCAACCTGCGCCAAGTACCTCAAGCCCGTCGTGCTCGAACTCGGCGGCAAGGCACCGCTGGTCGTCCTGGATGACGCCGACGTGGATGCTGCCGTCAATGCAGCTGTCTTCGGCGCGTTCGCCAACTCGGGACAGATCTGCATGTCGACCGAACGCATCGTTGTCGACGAAAGCATCGCCGATGAATTTGTTGCCAAACTTGGTGCGCGGGCCTCCAGCCTTCCGCTGGGCGATCCGCGGCTCGGCCCGGTCGTGCTTGGCTCCGTGGTGGACATGAGCACGGCCAAGCGCTGCAACGAGCTGATCGACGATGCAGTTGCCAAGGGCGCCAAGCTGGTCACTGGCGGCAAGGCGAAAGACACGCTGATGCCCGCAACGCTGCTTGATCACGTCACATCGGAAATGCGCATCTTCCGTGAGGAAGCCTTTGGTCCGGTGAAGGGCATCGCGCGCGTCAGCGGGGTCGAAGCGGCGATCGCTTGCGCCAACGACAACGAGTACGGCCTGGCAGCCGCGGTCTTTGGCCGCGACGTGGCGCGCGCCATGGAAGTGGCAGGACGCATCGAGTCGGGCATTTGCCACGTGAACGGTCCCACGGTGCATGACGAAGCCCAGATGCCGTTTGGAGGCGTCAAGGGCAGCGGCATCGGACGTTTCGGTGGGAAGGCCGGGGTCGATGCCTTCACCGAACTGCGTTGGCTGACGGTTCAGACCGCGCCGCGTCACTACCCCTTCTAACTGCCCGTCGCCGGCTGGCACCGCCCGACCGCCTTGCGGCCGGGCTTGGAGCGGTGCGCCCAAAAAATTCACAGGAGACAAGAGTGAGCTTCATTCAATTTCGGTTGTCCGCGAAGACGTCCGCTGCCCGGTGCGCCGGTCTGGTCGTCTCTGCGGCCCTGGCTTTCGCCTTGCCCGGCGCAGCCTTCGCCCAAGCCTGGCCGGCAAAGCCAATAAAGGTCATCGTCAACTTCCCGCCGGGCGGTGCGGCGGACCAGATCGCAAGGTCGCTGACGCAGCCGCTGCAGGAGGCGCTGGGCCAACCGGTGGTTGTGGAAAACAAAAGCGGTGCCGGCGGCAACATTGGTGGCGAGGCGGTGGCGAAGGCCGCGCCCGATGGCTACACGCTGCTGATGAGCTCGGGCGGCATGGTCTCGGTCAACCCGCACATCTATCCCAAGATGCCGTTTGATCCGGCCAAGGACCTGGTGCCGGTGGCTTCGGCAGCGCGTGTGCTCGTTTTCCTCGTGACGCAGCCAACTTTCCCTGCGAAGGACGCCAAGGAGTTCCTGGCCCATCTCAAGGCGAACCCGGGCAAGCTGTCATTCGGCTCGCCAGGCAACGGCAGCTCGCCTCATCTGGCCGCCGAGATGATGAAGTCGCAAGCGGGCGTCTTTGCAACGCACGTCCCCTACCGCGGCGCCGCACCTGCTCTGACCGATCTGCTGGCGGGACAACTGGACTTTCTGTTCGATCCCGGCGTAGCCATCCCCCACATCAAGGCGGGCAAGGTCCGAGTACTTGCTGTTGGCAGTCCCAAGCGATCGCCCTTGTTTCCTGATGTGCCAACGCTGGATGAGGTGGGGCTTAAAGGCTTTGATGCCGACACGGTGTTCGGCTTCTATGCCCCGGCTGGAACGCCCGCGGAAATCATCGCCCGCTTGAATCGTGAGATCAACAAGGCACTCACGTTGCCTGGCCCGCGTGAGCGAATCGCAGCGCTCGGCGGTGAAGTGGCGCCCATGACCCCGGCCCAGTTCCATGACAAGGCGCTGGAGGACGGCAAGCGATTCGGCAAGGTCATTCGCGAGAGAAAGATCGTCGGCGACTGAAACGCCGTTTACACAGCACGAACCTCAACCACGCCATTCAACACAGAACCGAAGGAAACACAATGCGCTCCCAAGTTGCAATCATTGGTGCCGGCCCGGCCGGCCTGATGCTCTCTCACATGCTGCACCTGCAGGGCATCGAGTCCATCGTGCTCGAAACCCGTAGCCGGGAGTCCATCGAGGCCACCATCCGTGCCGGCGTACTCGAACAAGGCACGGTGGACTTAATGAAGCAGATGGGCATCGGCGCCCGCATGGAGCGCGAAGGCTTTCGCCACGAAGGAACGATCCTGCGCGTTGACGGCATTGACCGGCGCATCGATTTCCCCGAGTTGACCGGCGGCAAGGCCGTGATGGTCTACGCCCAGCACGAGGTCATCAAGGATCTGGCGGAAGCCAGATTGGCCACCGGTGGTGACATCCGGTTCGAAGTGACCGATGTGAGTGTCCATGACCTCGACTCGACGTCACCGAGTGTTCGCTTTCGCCAGCAGGGCGGCGAGTTGCAGACGATCGAGGCAGACTTCATCGCCGGCTGCGACGGCACGCAAGGTGTGAGCCGTCCTGCGATTCCGAAGGGCGTGCTCAAGGGTTTCGAGCGCCTTTACCCATTCGGTTGGCTTGGCATCCTGTGCAAGGCGCCGCCTTCGTCCGATGAATTGATCTACGCCTTGAGCGATCGGGGGTTCGCGCTCGTGAGCACGCGCTCGCCTGCCGTGCAGCGCATGTACCTGCAGTGCGAGCCCACCGACAAGATCGAGAACTGGTCCGACGACCGTATCTGGAGTGAGTTCCGCGCTCGCCTGGCGACGCGCGATGGCTGGGCACCGAAGGAAGGTCCGATCTTCAGCAAGACTGTCGTGGGCATGCGCAGCTTCGTGACCGAGCCGATGCAGTACGGCAGGCTCTTTTTGGCGGGGGATGCCGCCCACGTGGTGCCACCGACGGGTGCCAAGGGTCTGAACCTGGCCGTCGCAGACGTGCGCGTGCTCACGCGTGCCATCGGCGAGTTCTACAAGACAGGTCGAGAGGACCTGCTCGAGCGCTACAGCGACACCGCGTTGCGACGAATCTGGAAGGCGCAGCGCTTTTCATGGTGGATGACTTCAATGCTCCATCGCTTTCCTGGCGCCGACGAATTCCAGCACAAGGTGCAAATCGCCGAACTCGACTACGTCACCGGCTCGCGCGCTGCCTCTACAGCCCTGGCAGAGAACTACGTCGGCCTTCCTTTCGACGCACTCGACGTCTGAGTTCAGCCAAACCGCCCGCGAAGAGGCGGCCATTTGCTCGAAGTCATGTTGGGGAGGCATGACGTTCTCTCAAGAAAGCAATTTTCTGGCAGTGATCAATCTTTGACACTGCCTCTACCGAAGCGCCAGGCGTCGCCAGAGCGCTCAACCCGGAGACAAGACATGATCGAACAAATCCCGTCAGCGGTTGTCACGCAATCCTTGCGATTGCACCGCCCCCATCAGCGCTCGCTGCCAGCTACCTGTGACTCAGGAGCATGCGCATGAACGCCCAAGCAATCCCCTTCAAGGGCAATGCCGACATCGGCCGTCTGCTGGACGAGGGTGCCTACACAACCATGCAGAAGGTCGTGGTTTTCCTGGCAGCCATGTCCATCGTGATGGATGGGTTTGATGGCCAACTTATCGGCTTCGCGATTCCTCTCATGATCAAGGAGTGGGGCATCACGCGCAGCGCCTTCGCACCGGCAGTGGCTGCCGGGCTCATCGGCATGGGGATCGGAAGCGCCTGCGCAGGGCTGTTTGCAGACCGCTTCGGCCGTCGGATGGCGGTCATCGCAAGTGTTTTTTTGTTCGGTACAGCGACCTGCGCCATCGGCTTCGCGCCGGACGTGCTGACTGTCGCTGCGCTCCGTTTTGTTGCCGGTCTCGGCATCGGCGGTGCGCTGCCGAGTTCCACCACGGTCACGGCCGAGTTCACCCCGGCGCGCCGCAGGACGCTGGCAGTGACGGCAACGATCGTCTGCGTGCCGCTCGGCGGCATGCTGGCTGGCTTCTTTGCCGGTGAAATCCTACCCGCCTTCGGCTGGCGTGGCCTGTTCTTCATTGGTGGAACCTTTCCAATTGCGCTGGCCGTCATTCTGCTGTTCACGCTGCCCGAGTCGCCCCGATTTCTTGCACGCCATCCGGCCCGCTGGAGTGAGTTGGGCAAGCTGCTGGGCCGGATGGATCGCCCAATGGCCGCCGACGTGACCTATAGCGACGCCGCTGAACAGATCGTGGAAAAACGCGCTGGCTTCGGTGCGCTTTTCTCGGGCGGCCAGGCGCGTGACACATTGGCAACCTGGGCGGCGTTCTTCATGTGTCTTACTGCTGTCTACAGCGCCTTCAGCTGGCTGCCGACGATGCTCGCATCCGAAGGCCTGTCGATGTCGGTCGCCGGCTCGGGCCTGACTGCCTACAACCTTGGCGGTGTGATTGGCGCCTTGGTCTGCGCCGTTGCGATCACGCGCTTTGGTTCACGCTGGCCGTTGGTGCTGTGCTGCGCCGGCGCAGCTGCAAGTGCGTTCGCGATGCAGACGTTGAATGTCGGGCGAGACACGAACCTCTTGATCTTCGGATTTGGCGTGCATGGCATGTTCGTGAACGCAGTGCAGTCCACCATGTATGCGCTGTGCGCCTTCATGTACCCGACCAGTGTTAGAGCGACCGGCACCGCTTCCGCGCTTGCCTTTGGACGGCTGGGCGCCATCCTGAGTGCCTTTGCAGGCGCGGCTGTGATCACGGCGGGCGGCGCGACGGCTTACCTCACGCTCCTTGGTTCGGCGATGGTCTTCGCGATGGTCGCACTCCTGATTGTCAGGCGTCACATCCCAAAGCGTGAGGTCCTCCTGCGACGTACCGCGGTCCTTTCTGCCGGAAAAGCATCATGAAAATTTCCATTGTTGGCGCTGGGGCCATGGGCTCCATGTTCGGGGGCCTTCTGGCCGAATGCGGCAACGACGTCACGCTGATCGACGTCAACGACGCGCACATCGGCGCCATCCGCGCGCACGGTCTTCGCCTAGCCACGGACAGCGGCGATCGGCAGGTCAAGGCGCTCAAGATCTGCCGGCCCGAGGAGGCCTCCGACATACCCGAACTTCTCGTCGTGTTTACCAAGACGCTGCACACGAGCGCTGCACTTTCCGGAGTCAAACACCTGATCGGCCGACCTGGTTGCAGCTGGCCATGTGCACTCGCATGGTCAGGGGGTTGTGAGGCTCATGGCCGCCGATGGAAACGCCAGATTGATCGTCTCGCAGGTCTCCGAAACGCTTTCGGCCGCCGGCCTCCAGTGCACTTCGGACGGGACCGTGCGCGCCGCGTTGAACATTTTTCAATCCCACCGAAAGATGTTGATTCGCTCGAGGCTGCGAAGCCGCAACTTTGAAATGGCCCGATTGCTGACGTGACCGCGTTGCTTTGCTCTATAGCCTCTTCGTGAGATTCGATCGTCGGCTGGACGGCGATCGGCAAACTTGTAATTTTGCGAGCGAGAATCGATGTCAGGTCATCGCCGCATACCTGCCGTTCAACGAACGTACGCGAAGGACGGCTCCGGGCGCAGAGTTCCAGTTCGCTGCCGATGAAAGCAGTCGTTGGGCGGCCGTCGCAAAGGACAGATGCTGTCACCCGCATGGGTGCCCCACCGTGGAGGACTGGTTTTGAGCAAAGCCGACAGTCGCCCCAGGCAGGCCTCACCGACCGCTCTCGGCAAGCGCTGTCATTCGGCAGCGAAATTGGGAAGGCAGCAACCAGTCTGGTCCCAATACTGTTCGGATATTGA
>NZ_JAGGNU010000037.1 GCF_018614915.1 Variovorax paradoxus
GCACTTCAGACTTGAGGCCGCCTCCCATAAATCAAATTGAAGCTTTGATTGAGATCGAACGTTTGCCAATACGTCGTGGCCGTCGGCCTGAACGCAAGCACTCCGGGCGTTGGAGGCACGGAAAACACGCTTGACATCGCCACCGGCCCGAGCGAACTGTTCAAGAATGTCTTCCACGAGGTCCAGCCGCTTCCCGTAACCCCTGGGTCCCAAGGCCAGTCAGCATACAGAGGATCGCCATTGCTCGCCTTCGCGCCGCCCATGATCGCCTTCAATGCGGTCTTTTGGGTGGCGCTCAGACAGCTTCCGTCAGGCGTTCCTCCCGCCGCGCACTGCGGGACATCCGTATCAGGGTTGAATGTCGTTTTGCATCGGGCGAGATCATTCACCATGCCGTCGGCCGCACCGTCGAGCGCGTCGCACTTCGCGAGGATGCTCGACGAAACGAGGCCAAGATCCGCGGCAGAGAATGCCTTGGTAAGGTCTGCGTTGACCGTAGCCAACTGTTGGTTTTCGAACATGTTCTCGACCGCAGCCTTGGGCAGGTTGAAGCCGGGGTCGCCAGCGATGATTCCGTCGAACTGATCTGCATATCTTGCCGCCGCCTGCATGCCCGACTGGCCTCCTTTCGAGCAACCAGCGTAGTAGGAGCGGACCGGTGCTGTCCCGAAGTATTGGGTGACGATTTTCTTGGCGAGCGGAGTCAGTGTTCCGAGCGCGTTATATCCATAGTCGACACGCGCTTGGGGGTCGAACCCGAAGCTTCCATCGAAAATGCTGGACGTACCGATGTGGCCGCCGTCACTACTGACGACGGCGTATCCGAGCGTTAGTGCATTGGTTTTTCCTCCCATCGCGACCGTGCCCAATGGATCGCCTATGGCTCCGTCCAGACCAGCGTCCCCAGAATAGAAGAATTTGCCGTTCCACCCTGCGTCAGGAAGGCGCACGTCAAATCCGATGGCATACGATTTGCCGTCGATGCCGACGCGTTTGTTGATGCTTCCAGTGACTTTGCAATGTGCAGGATAGGAGGCGGCAGATCCCGAAGGGCCCTTCGCTGGCATTGAAGCCGCCGACTCGACGACAAGACCGGGCAGCGCGAGCGACTGTGAAGTCACAGCGGCGCAGTTCATGGCCACAGGCGGCGTCGGGGGAGTCGGTGTCGCCGGCGTCGGCGTCGGTGCGGCGGGTGTCGGCGTTGCGGCTGCCGGCAGCGCCGCATAGTTGCCGGAGCCGCCTCCGCCGCATCCTGCCGTCACGGCCACCGCCAAGAACGGTAGCAGGGCGGCGAGTGGGCTCAATCGTGGCGTCATCTTTGTCTCCTTTTGTTGTGAACTGACCGCAGAGTACAAAGATGAGAATCGATACTCAATCGCCGTAGTCGGGGACGCGGTATCTGCGGGAACGATACCGATTCGCCGGCGTGCTGGGACCGTCCATGTGAAGCGCATTCGTGGCTATCGCGAACGGGCAAAGCCAGCGGCAGGGCCGGCTTCACGTCCGATTTGAATCGTTGCCCGTGCAGGCGTTCGACCATCTACGACCCGAAACAGGGTCTCGCCGAAACAGGGTCTCGCTGCAAGCGTTATCTCAGCAGTTGCCTTTGCGACACATCGAACTGGTGATGCAGTACTCGCCGAGCATGTCCATGAATTCTGGCTGGCGAATAGCGACCCCCTCAGGCTCATTGCCGGTCGCTGTAGCCCCCTCAGGTGATCGCGCGCTTCCTGCGGAAAGTCACGGACCATGCTGGCCTGCTGCCAAACCTCGACGTGGCGCTGGCCGCCTTGGTTGCGCACCATAGGTTGCCAACCGATGCGGCATTCGGCCTGTTCGCAACCGCACGCAGCGTCGGAATGCTGGCAAACGCCTTGGAGCAACTGGGTGGAACGCAAGTGATTCGACCCCGAGGCCGCTACGTTGGCGAGATGCCCCAAACCTTGCAGAAAACTTGAAGGAGCGCGCGCCCCCGAAGCAGGTCAATTCTGATCCTGGTTGCCCAAGCTATGAAAGAAGCCCGCCGCTTGCAGATTGCGCTTTGAAATATCAAGGATGCGGGCGGTGGTGTCGCTGCGGTGGTGGGCGAGGTAGGAGAAGTAGTAGGACACGGGCGGCACTTCGGGATTGGCCCTAAGCACCTTGATCGCATTGGCGGCGACGTAGGGGCGCGCGAAGGAGGCCGGCAGCACCGCGATGGCATGGCCGGATACGACCAGCGAGACCATGAGCGACAGCGAGTTGCACCCGCTGTAGTCCTCGAAGGCATAGCCGTCGGAGGCAAGCCAGCGCGATGCGGACGCATGCAGCGTCGATGGCGGCGCATTGGACACGATGCGGTGGTTCAGCGCATGCGCCGGGAGGAAGTCGCCATCGGGCACGATGAGATCGACAGGCGCCACCCACTGGTGCTCCGTGAGGCCGATGAACTGGCTGGTCACGTCTGGCTGCGTGCTCTGGCCGGTGTGCAGAGCAGCGTCGAGTTCATGGCTGTTGATCTTCTCCAGCAGCTGCACACCGCCGCCAACCGTCAGGTCGACGCGCAGCGCGGGGTAGCTTTCCTTGATGTCCTTGAGGATCTGCGGCATGCCCACGCTGGCGCAGGACTCGTCCACACCGATCCGGATCAGGCCGGTGATGGTGCGCCGCAGGTCCAGCCGTGCCATCTCCTGGGCCGAGGACATGACGCGCTCCGCGTACACGAGTACGTTGCGGCCCAACTCGGTCACCGCCAGGCGCTGGCTGTGCCGCTCGAACAGCTGGATGCCCAGCTCCTCCTCCAGGTCCCGGATGCGATGGGACACCGCCGGCTGTGTCAGATGGAGGTGCCGCGCCGCTGCGTGCACGGTGCCGAGGCGGGCAGTCCACACGAAGGCCTCGAGCTGGTGCAGTGTGAATCTCATTGATTAGGAATCCGAATTAACGACGCTCAGAATTTCTCAGTATCCAGAATGGCGGTGCTTTCCTAAGATTTCTGTCATTCGACAAGGACGATATACGCAAATGAATGGCATTGAACTGGGCCCCTTGCCGGCGCCGTGCGACCCGGCACTCCTCGCAGCACTTCGCGAGGCAGAGCTCGCGACCATCGGACACTTTCACGACCGGGGATTCCTGCACCGCAGGATCTGGGCAGTGGCCGGCGCCAGGCGGACGGCCGGCGTTGCCGTCACCGTGCGCTGCGAAGGCATCGACGGTTCCATCCTGCATCACGCACTTGGGCAACTCAGGCCCGGGGACTTGCTGGTAATCGACCGTGCGGGCGATGACGAGGTGGCCTGCCTGGGCGGCGCCAGCGCGCTGGCTGCGCAACTGCGCGGTGCCGTGGGCGTCGTGGTGGATGGCTGCGTGACCGATATCAATGATCTGCGCGAGATCGGGCTGCCGGTCTGGGCGCGAGGCCTGAGTGCGCGCACCACCCGCAGCGATGGCGCGGTGGGCAGCTTTTGCCGGCCGGTGGAATGCGGCGGCGTGCAGGTCCACGCGGGTGACCTCGTGCTGGCGGACGAAAACGGCATCCTGGTCATGTCGCCGCACGAAGCGCGGAGCCTGGCCGACAAGGCCATCGACATGCAGCAGGCCGAGCAAGCCACTCTCAGCCGGCTTCGCGCGGGCGAGACCTACCCTGAGATCCTGGGCACGGTGCTGCGCGGTGAGGAGGTGCTGGCATGAACACGAAGAAGCAGACCATGCCTGCCGTCTTCCCGCCAATCGCGGAACTGGCGCACGCCCTTCGCTCGGGAGAGACCAATTCCACGACGCTCACCCGCGAGTGCCTGCGCCGCATCGCAGCGCATGACGGCCACTTCCATAGCTTCATCAAGGTCTACGAGCAGGAAGCGCTCGCCGCAGCCGGGCAGGCGGACCAGGAGATAGCCGCGGGTCGCTGGCGCGGTGCGCTCCACGGGATCCCGGTGGCCCTGAAGGATCTGGTCGATGTCCGGGGCAAGCCCACCACGGCGGGGTCGCCGCTGCTGCAGGCGAACATCGCCCGCCACAATGCGGCGATCGTGGAGCGCATCCGTGCCGCTGGCGGCATCATCATCGGCAAGACGCACATGGTGCAGTTCGCACTGGGCGCCTGGGGCACCAATGCGCACATGGGCACGCCCCGCAACCCGGCCGGCGGTGCCGACGACATCCTCGTGCCTGGCGGCTCCAGCAGCGGGTCGGCCGTGGCCTTGGCGGCGCATCTGGTGCCCTGGGCAGTAGGGTCCGACACGGGCGGATCCGTTCGCGTGCCTGCAGCCTTCTGTGGCATCGTGGGCTTCAAGCCCACCATCGATGCCCTGCCGCGCGCAGGCGTCTACGCACTCAGCGAGACGCTGGACAGCCTCGGTGTGTTGACTTCGTCGGTCGACGACGCATTGCAGTGCGCCAAGGCGCTTCGCCTCGACGTCGCTGCGTCCGAGCCGGTGGGCAAGCGCATCGGTTGTCTGGAGGCCGACGAACTGGCGCCGCTGGAGCCGGCGGCGGCGCGGTGCCTCGAGCGCAATCTCCAGGCCCTGGAGCGCGCGGGCTTCACGCTGGTTCCCTTCAGGTTCCCCGCGGCACTGGCGGCCTTCAAGGAGGTCACCAACGCCATCATGATTGCTGAAGGCGCCGCGGTGAACGACCGCTTCCTGGACGATCCCTCGCTGCCGATCGATCCGTCGGTGCGCGCGCGGCTCATTGCCGCCCGTTCGACCACCGTGGTGCAGTATCTGCAGGCCCGCGATACTGCTGCCCGCTGGCAGCAGCAGTTTGCCGACGAGATGACGCGGCTCGAGTTGAGCGCGATCGCCATGCCGGTGACCCCCGGACCGGCCCCGCGGATCGAGGACGTGGACCACAACCTGGCGCCGGTGCATTTCACGCGCCCGGTCAACTTCCTCTCCCTGTGCGGCATTTCTCTGCCGGCCGGTGAGGACGATCAGGCCCGCCCGATCGGACTGCAGCTGGTCGGCCAGGCAGGCCAGGACTTCGCATTGCTGGCCGTGGCGGCGCAGGCCGAGGCTGCGCTGCGCCCCGGACTCGCCGCGAACAAGGAGCGCGCTCATGCTTAGGAAAGTGCTTACCCTGCTGCTGGCCTGCAGCGCACAGCTTGCCCTGGCCCAGGACTACCCCATCAAGCCGGTGAAACTCATCGTGCCCTTTCCGCCGGGTGGCAGCGTGGACCTGGTGGCCCGCCTGGTTGGCAAGAGCCTGCAGGACACGCTGAAGCAACCGTTCGTAGTGGACAACAAGCCGGGCGCATCGGGAAACATCGGTGCGGCCTACGTCGCCAACTCGGCACCTGACGGCTACACGCTCCTGGTGGGCAGTGCAGGCGTGTTCGCTGCCAACCAGTTCCTCTACGCCAACCCGCCCTTCGATCCGCAGAAGGCCTTCGCGCCCATCATGCGGATCGTGGACCAGCCCAACATCCTCGTAGTGAGCCCGCAGTCGCCGGCACACAGCGTCAAGGAACTGATCGCGATGGCGAAGGCGCGGCCGGGCAAGGTCAGTTTCGGCAGTGCCAGCGTGGGCTCGGCCCAGCACTTTGCGACGGAGATCTTCATGCAGCAGGCCGGCGTCGAAATGCTGCATGTGCCCTACAAGGGCGGGGCCCCGGCGCTCACCGACCTGATGGGCGGACAGATCGACATGCTGTTCGACACCTCGCCAACCGCGCTGCCCTACGTCAAGAGCAGCAAGTTGCGCGCGCTGGCCATCACCAGCGGACAGCGCTCGTCCCTTCTGCCAGATGTGCCCACCATGAAGGAAGCCGGCCTGTCGGCCTTCGAGGTGGTGACCTGGACCGGCATCGCGGCGCCCGCGGGCACCCCCAAGCAGGTCATCGACAAGATCAACGCGGCCATCAAGACCGCGCTGCGCGGCGAACTGAGCCGCCAGTTGGCCGAGACTTCACTCATTCCCGTGGGTGACTCGCCCGAGGCCTTCCGTGAGTTCATCCGCAAGGACGTCCAGAGCTACGAGGCGCTGGTCAAGTCAGCCGGCATCACGCCGCAGTAGGCGGCGATCTCTTTATCCCTCCCTTGGCCCTCTGACCAGGGCGCGATCACTCCTGCTCGATTGGATGCATATGAAGACCGTACTGCTTTCCCTTTTCTCGGCCGCATCGCTCCTGGTGTCCGGCGCAGCACTGGCCGGTGACTACCCGGACCGGCCCATCCGGATCATCGTCCCCTATCCGCCGGGCGGGGCCTCGGACGCGGTGACGCGCCTGGTCGGCCAGCAGCTGTCGCAGCGCCTGAAGCAGCCTGTCGTCGTGGAGAACAAGCCAGGGGCCACCGAGCAGATCGGAGCGGGCTATGCCGCCAAGTCGGCACCCGACGGCTACACACTGCTGTTGGCTTCGACGGCTGGTTTGTCGGTGAACCCCACGCTCTACAAGGGCCGATTGCCCTACGACCCTGAAAACGACTTCGCACCGATCGCCATGGTCGTGACGCTGCCCAGCGTGGTCATGGTCAATCCCAAGCTGCCGGTGAATTCCTTCAATGAATTGACGGCCTACATCAAGGCGTCGCCGACACCGGTGAGCTATGCCTCCAGCGGTGCGGGCAACCCCAGCCACCTCGGCATGGAGCTGTACAAGCGCGTGGCGGGCCTAGAGCTCACGCACATTCCGTACAAAGGCGGTGCGCCGGCGCTGCAGGACGTGATGTCGGGCCAGGTCCCGGTGATGATGGCGATCGGCCCCGAGTCCATGCCCATGGCGAAGGCCGGGAAGCTGAAGGCGCTCGCAATTACCACTGCCAAGGCGTCGCCCGCCTATCCCGGCCTGCCCACCGTCTCGGAAAGCAAGGGATTCGCCGGCTTCGAGCTGCTGCACTGGTTCGGCTTGCTGGCGCCGGCGCGCACGCCGGACGCGGTCATTTTCCTGCTCAACAAGAACGTCAACGAGATCCTGCGCGATCCGGAGATGAAGGCCAAGCTGATGGACCTGGGCCTGGAGATCGAAGGCGGCACGCCTCAGAAGCTCGCCGACACGATGAAGAGAGACCGCCTGAAATGGGAGAAGGTCATCGTGGAAGCCAACATCCGGCTCGACTGAAGAGAGGGAAACTCACATGGTATTTGGTGGAACAGGCATCCTGATGTCCTCGATGCAGGTGCTTCCGGAAGAAGAGGACGACTTCAACCTGTGGTTCGACACGGAGCACCTGCCGGAGCGTGTGGCGATACCCGGCTTCCTGGAGGCACGGCGCTACGAGTCGTTGAGCTCGCCGGTGCGGTACCTGCAGATCTACAGCGCGGTGGATTTCGAGGCGCTGGACGGGGCAGCGTACCGGGCCGCGCTCGCAAACCAGACGCAATGGTCCATTCATCACATCACCCGGTTCATCGAGCCGACACGGGTTGTTGGCCGGCTGGTGCTCAGCTGTGGACAGGCGCGCGGTGCTGCCGTCGTCTTGGTGCGTCTGCGGCCGAAGGAGGGCGCACGGATGGTGCCTGGCCTGCAGTCCTACTGCGGACTCATGGACGTGCCCGGCGTTGTCTCCGTTCATTTCGTGGAAGGCGATGCGCGGCTGTCCAAGCCGGTGACGATCGCCGGACCACATCCCGGCAGCGAAGACAGCTACGTCATCGTCGAGTGCGCAGGCGCCGACCTGGCCCAACGCATTGCCGGTCAACTTGAGAAGTCGGCCGGCAGCTATGGCGAACTGGTGGGCGCCGCGGTCTATCGCTTCCGCATGGACCTGAGTGCCGGCAGCCTTTCCCGGGGGGGTGAAGTTGACCCGATTTCGCGGACACCCGATCCTTATGGATGAAGGAGTCCGATATGCCTACACCGAAGCCTGCGTCGACGTGGATAGCGCCACCCGTACTGAACGGAAAGGCGCCGCTCGCCAGTACGGCAGCGGCCTTGCCGACATCTTGAGCCTCCCCCTCAAGCTGTTGACCGACGAGTTTGTCTTGAATCAGCTCATGCTTGAGCAAGTTGCTTGGCCTGCACTGGACAACGGTGTACCGCCTTCGCAAGCGGTTTCTGGAGGATCCGGTGGCATCATCTGTTTTGCCCAAGACGCCCGGACCGGAGAGAGGATCCAGGAGACTGGATCCGGACGTCGAAGAGATCATCCGCAATGCCTTGGTCCGGTGGTTGCCGCGGCAGCGAGACCTGGCTCATCCGCAACTGGACTTGACCCTGCACATTCGCGCTTGCTGCAAAGGGGCAGGGCTAAAGCTTCCATCGCGCAGCACCATCGCGCGTCGCTGGGCGCGGCATCGAGAAGAGGAGGCGTCTCGCTTGGCTAACGCGCCGGGTGCCCAGATCCCGCCCGGGCATTTGGTGGCCGCAGAGCCGTTGGAGCTTGTGCAGATCGATCACACCCAGTCGGATCTGGTTGTGGTGGACGAGCGTTGGCGCAAGCCGATCGGTCGGCCATGGATCACGGTGGCCATCGACATCGCAAGCCGCTGCGTCGTGGGTGCCTACATCGCCGTGGAACGTCCCAGCGCCGCGACGGTGGCCTTGCTCCTCACCCGCGTAGCGCTCCCGAAAGGCCCTTGGCTGGCCAGCATCGGTGTGGATACGCAATGGCCAATGCATGGGCTGCCGAAGGCGCTGCATCTGGACAATGCCTCCGAGTTCCGCAGCAGGGCGCTTCGCACGGGATGCGCCCAGTACGGTATCGAGCTCATCTATCGACCCGTCGGCCGGCCGCACTTCGGCGGGCATGTCGAGCGGCTGACCCGCACACTGATGGAACGCCTGCGAGGACTGCCTGGCGCCACTGGCGGTTCAACCAGTGGGCGCAAGGAAAGAAAAGCGGAGGAACGGGCGGCGCTCACGTTGGCGGAATACGAGCGCTGGATGGTTCTTGAGATTGCGCTGCGCTATCACCACAGTACGCACCGTGGTCTTCAGGACGCAACACCGGCCGGGGTTTGGCAGTCGCTCAGCTCCACGTCCCCGCCGCGGCAACTGTCCGTCGATTCTGGCGAAGCGTTGCGCTTTGTCATGCACTTCCTGCCAATGAAATCGCGAACCATCCAGCGCGAGGGTCTGACGGTTTTCCACATCCGGTACTGGCACCCGGTGTTTGCGGCCTGGCGCGAGACCGGAAAGACAGTGGTGGTGCGCTATCACCCGGAAGACCTGTCACGGGTGTTCGTCACCGCCGATCACAAGACGTACGTTGAGGCCAGGTGCGCCGACCTTCGTCGGCCGCGCATCTCGCTCTGGGAACAGCGCCACGCCCTGAAACTCATGAAGGCACAAGGCCAGGGCAGTGTCTCCGAGGCCATGATCTTCAGGACCATCGAGCAGCAACGCCAGCTTGTGGCGAGTGCAAAGTCTGAGACTCGGGCCACTCGCCATGCAAGCCCCAGGGAGGTGAAGGTCTTGCCCGCTGGGTCTTGGCCAGCGGAGCGGGCCGCCATGACGGAGGCGCCCGTTGACTACAGCAAGCCGGCAGAACCTTACGACGTCGAAATCTGGTGAGGACATTCTACGAACGCCGCTGCTCTTGTCCATCTAAGCCCGGCTGTGCGTTCACAGGCGCTGTTGCCAGATGACGACCGTATTCGGGCCATGCAGCGCGATCGGTGGGTGGACTATCCGCGCGCTGCTGAAGCGCGACTGCGCCTCGAGCGCTTGCTTGGCACTCCCGAGCGCGAGCGCATGCCGTGCATGGTCATCCACGGCGAATCGAACATCGGCAAGACGCTCATCGTTCGTAAGTTCCAGCGTGAGCATCCGAGTACTTTTGACGATGCGCGCGGAGTTGAGCGTCGGCGCATCGTGGCGATGCAGATGCCGGCTACGCCCGAACAACACCGCTTCTACAGCGCGCTGCTGTTCGAGCTCGGTGCCCCACACAACACGAGCGCGGGTGTGTCGACCCTGGAGCGGTTGGCACGCGACCTCCTGCGCCGGATCGCACCGCGGATGCTGGTGGTCGACGAGGTGCATCATCCGTTGGCGGGTAGCTATCGCGAGCAACGCGCTTCCCCCAACCTGCTGAAGTACCTCGCCAACGATTTGCGACTGAGCATTGCGTTGGTCGGGACTGCAGACGCGCCGGTTGCGTTGCAAACCGACGCGCAAATGAGCAGCCGTTTCACGCCCTTCGAAGTCCCCCGCTGGCGCGAGAGCGACGAGTTCCGGCGTTTCCTTGCTGCTTTCAGCAAACTGCTGCCTCTTCGCAGGGCTTCCGAATTGGGCGAGAGGGCGATCGTGCAGTTCAATGCTGGCGGCGAGCGGTGGCCTGACCGGGGAGGTGGTCCGGATCCTCAATGAGGCGGCAGAGCTCGCGATCCGGGACGGGACGGAGAGCGTCACCTTGACCCATTTGGAGCATGTGGCAAAGGTGTCTAACTGAGCTGGCGCCGTGGCCGGTTGCGCCGCGACCGTTCCCGGAGGAGGCGATGGGCAGCTGGCTGGGGCGGATAGCAGCGCGCTACCGAATGAGCGTGCGCCAGTTGTGCGACGAATATGCACTCGAGCTGGCCATTGACGCTTCGCGCGCTGGCTGGTTGGTGCTGCCTGTCGTGCCGGATGTCGTAGTTGGTCGACTTGCGCGTCTCGCGCGACTCGATGAGGCCAAACTGCATGAGATTCAGACGCCGATTGGTACAGCGGCAAATGGGAGAACGCAGCTTTACTGCGCGCACTGCCTGTTCGTGAACCCAGTCGACGTCACAGCTCCGAGGTGGAAGCGAGGGTGGCTCAACCCCGAGGGCGCATGTTGCGAAGTTCATGGCACCCCTCTCGCTTCTATCGCGTCGAGCAAGTTGCGCCGCTGCAGAAACTTCGATCAGACCCTCAAGATGGTGGGGCGCCTTGAGTTCGAGCGATCGCGAGGAATGTGAGGTTTAGCTGCACTACTACGATCTCTGGAAGACTAGAGACATCTAAGAACGCCAACACCAGCGCATCCGCGTCGCGCTGCAGGAGTTCGAGTTGCTGTGCTCGGGCACGCTGAGCGAGCGCATGATGAAGTGCTGCAACCCAATTGCCGCTGCGCCACCGATCCCAGCGCCCGCCACGGGCCGTACTACGAGTGGTCGCACATGAAGTCCGGCAAACCTACGCGGCGCTATGTGAGCGCGCAGCAAGCGCAGCTTGTGCGCCAGGCTGCGGTGTCTTCACGCATGCACGGGCCGTGCCCGCCGCGACCTTTTGATCAGCATTTCCCTAACTCGACTCAATCATCGACGCGCGCGCTGACTGCGACTTTCAGGTACTGGCGAAGCGCCTCGGCCACTGGGCTGAGCGTCTGGTCCTTCTTCCAGATCAGACCCACCTCCATCGTTGGAATCGCATCTTCGAGCGGGACGGTGCGGATTCTGCGGCCATCTAGGGACCAAGGCCGGAACACCATGTCGGACAGGATTGTCGTTCCAAAGCCCAAAGCCACCATCTCGCGGACGGCCTCCATCGACGACGTGCGGATGTATTGCGGCGGTTGCACGCCGGCGTTCTTCCAATAGCGCATCGCGGAGATGTCTCCCTCGTCGACCATGGGCAGGATGTACGGGAACGCTGAAGCTTCAGCGAGCGTCGTCTGTGCGGCGTCCACCAATGGGTGCGCCGGGCCAACCCAGAGTTGCCGACGAGAGCGTGCGAGAACAACACGGTTGAAGCGCTCAGGCTCTGTCATGTTCGACGTCAGTGCCACTGCGATCTCTAGGTCGCCGTTGCTCACGCTATCTTCGATCTGCGTGCGATTCTGCTCAAGCGGCACGATCTTCACGAGAGGGTGGTGCTTCTGGAATTTAGCGATGAACGGGAGGAGAAAGTACCCTAGAACCGTATAGCTAGCCGCGATGTTTAGGGTTCCGGTGACAACACTGCGCTCGCGAAAGGGTTGGCGGGCGGCTTCATCCGCCGCTTCCAAGACTGCGTTTGCACGCTGGAGGAACAGATGACCCTCGTGGGTCAGGGTCACACCTGTGCGGCTGCGTTCCAACAATGCAGCACTGAGTAGTCGCTCGAGTTCGGCGATGGCCGACGTCATGGCGGACTGCGATACATGCACCTCTGCCGCTGCAAGCGAGATCTGTCCAGTACGTGCCACGGCGGCGAAGTATTGCAGCTGCTTCAGCGTGAACCGGATATTGCGTGATACGCCCGCCATGGCCTTTACTCGTTGTTAGCTGTCGCACCCGCCGCAACTACTGGTCCAGTGCCGAACGATGGCGCGCGAGCATCCAGCAGAGTGGAAGAGCGGATAGACATCAATCCCTCCCACTCATGAATGTACTGCCGAACGAGCATCGACTGAACAGATGCAAGCCAGGGACAGATGCGCTTTCCAGACATGAGCTCGACTGAGCAGCTGCGGCCGCCGGACGGGTCACTCCCGACGTCAAAGAAGCCTCATGTTGAACTCGACCTTCAACGGTGATTACCCCTAGTCGAGCCACAATTTTCCGATACCACGTACCAAGCATCTCGATTTTACTAGGTGCGGGTCGTTGTTCATCATAGTCACGGTCCGATCCACCCTGCCTGGGTGAGATCGCCAGGTTCTTGGAGACCAGACCATGATGAAAATTGCGATTTCCCCGGCCGCTCGAGCAGGAACACCGTTTCCCGCCGAAGGAGATACCCACCCCTCAAAGCTGAGCATGGCGAGGGTTGCACGCTCGCTAGTCGTCGGTGGATTGATCAGTGCAGTTCTCGTGGCGTGCGGTGGTGGAGGTGGAGGTGGAGGTGGAGGTGGAGGTGGAGGTGGAGGTGGAGGTGGAGGTCGAGAGAACACCCCGCCTGCGGCTTCCCTGGATCCGGTC
Organism: Variovorax paradoxus; assembly: GCF_018614915.1. GTDB lineage: Bacteria > Pseudomonadota > Gammaproteobacteria > Burkholderiales > Burkholderiaceae_C > Variovorax > Variovorax paradoxus_K. The sequence continues at coordinate 12,727 of NZ_JAGGNU010000037.1, forward strand.
GCGGCCTGTGCGGCCTTGGCAGCCACCGAGGAGCGCGGAAAGATCACGAAAAGTGAGATCGTTCCGGCCAGTGGGGGAACGCCTGAATACTGCAAAGTCCTCGGCCTCATCGCTCCAGCCATCAACTACGAAGTCCGGTTGCCGACTGCCGGCTGGAACGGCCGCTTCCTGCAGCAAGGCTGCAGCGGCTTTTGCGGCTCTCCACCGTCGAACTATTTGACGTCTGCAGCTGACGCGCTTGCCCGAGGTTATGCGGTCGCGGCCACGGATAGCGGGCACAGTCGCCCGAACGGCGGGTACACCGATTGGGGTTGCAACGATCCCAGTGAGCCTGGGCGCGACGCCGCAGAAAACTATCCCAACCAAGCGCGTATCGACTTTGCATTCCGCGCGCCGCACCTTACAACGATCGCGGCGAAGAGCCTGATCAAGGGCTTCTACGGGAGGGCGCAGGACTTTTCCTATTTCCGCGGCTGTTCTCAAGGCGGACGCCAAGCCCTGATCGAGGCGCAGAGGTTTCCGGATGATTACGACGGCATCATGGCGCGTGATCCGGGAAACATGTTGACAGCAAACATTGGGATTGCGCATCCCTACTGGGCATCAATCAACTGGAATTCCCAGAAAGCCGAGTTCATCCTGAACATCAACAAGATCTCTCTGGTTGACAAAGCGGTTCATGCCAAATGCGACGGCATCGACGGCGTCGTCGACGGCGTCATTGAGGACCCGCGACGATGCGACTTCGACCCTGTTTCTCTGGCTTGTCCCAGTGGCGCCGATGAGGGGACACACTGCCTATCCTCCTCACAGGTCGCAGCGCTGCGCAAGCTTTACGATGCGCCGCGCAATTCGGCAGGTCGAGCGATTTATCCAGGGGGACTACCCAAGGGCTCTGAAGCCAACTGGCCCGGTGCCCTCATCGGAGAAAACAACACACCGGGGCGTCTCATGAGCTACGTGACAACCGGCGGCAACGGAATGGCGTGTCAGTTCCTCTTCCAGAATCCAGGCGCGGGTTACACCATCGACAGCTTTAATCGTGACACAGACCTTGAACAACTCAAGCCAATGAGCCTGATCACGAATGCCGATCAAACAGATTACACCCCGTTTAAACAGCGCGGCAGCAAACTGATCATGTTCGTCAGTGCAGGAGATGCAGCGCAGATTCCAGATGAGAAAATCTGGTACTACAACCAGGTCGCCAAGGCGATGCCAGGCGACATCGACAGTTGGTTTCGCATGTTCATGGTCCCTGGAAACTACCACTGCGGTAACGGCCCTGGCCCCGGTTCGTTTGACCAGTTGACGGCAATGGAGAAATGGGTTGAAAGCGGTGCACCGCCGACACGCATCATTGCATCGAAGCTGAACGGATCGGTCGTCGAGCGCACGCGTCCCCTATGCCCCTATCCGCAGCTCGCAAAGTACAAGGGAAGCGGAGACACCAACGTCGCTGACAACTTCGTCTGCACGCAGCCCGAGCAGGTTGCACCTGCCAAGGAGTGGGACAGCACGACGGACTTTGCGTGGCGATGCAATAAGCAGCCGGAGGTGCTCCCCCGCTGGATGAGCCCAGTGTGGAACACGGTCAACTCGTGGACCGGAAATTTCTGGAACCAAGTGGTCAACGGGTGCCGGTAAGGAGCTCCTGAACCGCGACCCAGCCGTTGCGCCGTTCGTGACTCATCGGTTGACAGCTTTGAGTTCAACAAGGCATCGTGAAAGTAGGTCCGTATGACGAATGAGAATTCCGGGCTGCGATCTCGCGCCCGTCGGGACTTTTTATGCTTGGCAGCCGCCGTGGCGGCACCAAGCGTGGGTGGCGCCCGCGAGCAGTCCTATCCCGCGCGGCCGATCAAGTTGATCGTTCCCTATCCCCCCGGTGGTGGCGGCGACAGCATAGCGAGGGCTTTGGCGGAACGACTGGCTGAAGACCTGCAGCAACCTATCATCGTGGACAATCGTCCGGGCGCGAACGGCGTCATTGGTGCCACAGCAGTTGCAAGGTCGCCAGCCGATGCGTACACGCTGCTGCTGGCAACCGATCACCAGATGGCGGTGAATCCGAATCTGTTCATCAACATGGGCTTTGATCCCATTAGGGACTTCGCGCCCATCGGCCAAGTCGCGCGGTTTCCGTTCGTGTTGACTGTCCCAACCAGCTCGCCGGTGCATGACGTTGCTTCACTGGTGCGCCACGCCAAGGAACGTCCTGGGCAGATCAACAACGCCACCGTGGGCATCGCCTCGCAGCCCCACTTGGCTGCAGAGATGTTTGCTCAACGTGCTGGCCTGTCGCTGGTGCATATTCCGTACAAGGGAATGTCGCCGGCCATCACGGACCTCATGGGTGGTCAGGTGCAGATGCTGTTTGCCACAGTGTCGGCCGTCGAGCCGCTCATCCGGTCCGGCCGCCTGAAGGCCATTGCAGTGACGGGCCTGCAACGACTTCAGCTGCTTCCGGATGTGCCAACATTGGCCGAAAGCGGATTCCCCGGGTTAGAAGTACAGGCGTGGTATGGACTGTTTGCGCCGGTAGCGTCTCCGCAAGGTTCGCTCGATAGCCTCGCTTTCGCTTTACGGAAGACGGTTACGGACCGGCGTTTCGTCCGACAGATGGCGAGCCAGGGACTCGAGGCGAGGCACATTGACAGCACTTCACTGGCTGCGCTCATGGCATCAGACCGCGCGCGATGGGGTGAGCTGGTACGGAAAATGGGAATCAAGCAAGAATAGCGACGCAGCGCACACCCCAACACGATGCTCTGGCAGGTGGAATCGCAAACACAGTGACCGGCACGCAAGCAGCGATGTCGCTGTTGCTTGCGCAGAACCAGCGCGATGCCTTCGCTTGTAGAGACTCTGACCAATGAACCTCGGCACGGCAGCGAGCCGAATGCGCAGGTTGGGGAACGTAGCTGCTTCTCAGGCGCGGGGCACGCTGCACTCCGGTGGATGCGCGCGCCGGGGCATTCATTCCCTTAATCGGTTTTTCTTTACCTGCTAAACGAGGGCACGTGCGTCTTTGCCCGCGGCCCGTTATGTCCGAGGCGCGGGTAATGTGTAGGGAAATGCAAGGGGTGCTTACCATGAGGCGATTTCGATTCTCTTGATACCTCGTACAAGAAGTCTCAATTTTACTTTCGCTGGGCCTGTCTCCATAGTTCTACGCGCGGCTGCATGCGAGTCGCGAAGAAAGCCGGATATTACGTATCTACTGATTGAGGAGACATGCATGAGTCGACGTTCTCAGGGCTCCATCTGGTTGGGCGCTGTTATCAGCGTTGGGGCCATGGTGACTGCTTGTGGTGGCGGTGGCGGTGGCGATGGTATCGCCGTACTTCCCGTCGCGCAGAACCCCGCACCCACGTTCGCGAAGACCTGCGCAGATTTGTCCGGCAGCGCGCAAGCGCAAGAAAAGATCACCGCCGCGGAGGCCCTCCAGAACGGCTCCTTCCAAGCGTCCGCCAGCTCCACGGCACTTACCGGTCTACCGGAGTTCTGCCGCGTCGCGGCGACCCTCACGCCCACTCCGGACTCAAAAATTGACGTCGAGGTGTGGATGCCGAAGGATTGGAACGGGAGATTCCTGGGCACCGGGAATGACGGTTTCGCCGGCCGGATCGTCTACCAGGCACTGGCCGATGGTCTCAAGAGGGGCTTCGCTGTCGCGAATACCGATCTTGGAACATCCAATCGTGCTGCTCTCGTCGGGAGACCGGAGATGTGGATCGACTTCGGTCACCGGGCGACCCACCTCATGACCACGTTCGGCAAGCGCGTCGTTAACACGCTCTACCAGAAAGCGCCGTCATATTCCTACTTCCACGGGTGCTCCACGGGAGGCGGACAGGGCTTCCACGAGGCGCAGCAGTATCCTGGCGACTACAACGGCATCGTGGCGGGCGCGCCTGGTCAATTCCGAACCGGCGTACACATAGGCATCCTGTGGAACTATCTCTCGACGCGTGGTGACCAGAACCTGCCCGCCGCCAAGCTCACACTTCTGAACAAGGGAGCGGTGGCCGCATGCGACAAGCTGGATGGCGTTGCGGACGGAATCATCGGTAGGCCGGACCTGTGCAAGTTCGATCCCGCTGTGCTGCAGTGCACCGGCGCCGATGACGACACATGCCTGACCGCGGCCCAGGTGAAGGGGGCGAAGCAGATCTACGCCGGCGTGCTCCACAAGCTCACCGGACAGACTTACTATGATGGAATGATTCCTGGTTCGGAGACCGGCGGCTGGAACGTGGGTATCTCGCCGCCTTCAGCGACCAACGTGCCGTTGCCGCAGATCTTTCAAACCGTCTTTGGTCCGAGCTGGACGGCGGAGCAGTTCGACTTCGGCGCCGACATTGATACGATGGATTGGGCACTCGGCCCGATGGTTAACGCGATGAGTCCCGATCTCAGCGCTTTTCAGAAAGCTGGAGGAAAGATCATCCATTGGCACGGTATGAGCGACGGCGTTCTGGCATACACGATGTCCCAGAAGTACTGGGATTCGGTCAACAAGCAGATGCCTGGCGAGTCACAGAAGTTTGCACGCATGATCAGCGCGCCCGGGGTGAATCACTGCGGTGGCGGCGCGGGTCCGGATGCTTTCGGAGGCTTGCTGAGCCATCCCTTCGCCGGAGATCCGAAAAGGGATCTGTTGACGGCGGTTCAAGCGTGGGTCGAACAAGGGACTGCCCCGGACGGCCTCATCACGACGAAGTTCGTCAACGGCGACCAGAAGCAGGGAGTGCAGCTGACGCGGCCGCTGTGCGCATATCCGAACGTCCTCAGATACAACGGAACCGGCGATCCAAACGACGCAGCGAGCTTCACCTGCGGGGCCCCGTAGCGGTTTCCAGACCCTCAGGTGACTGCCGCGCGGTGGGTGGCTCCAGAGCTCCAACCGCGAATTTGTCACCACGAGAACGCCTTGTGAATTACTCACTGGGCGAGCGCATTCGTCCTCGTGTATCGGTTCCTTTAATACCTGCAAACAAGCATTTGCGTTTTACAAACTGCAGGCGCCCCTGGAAACTGCGAGCATGCCAAAGTTCACTGGAATGCCCGTTCCTCAACTCGCGATGGACGATGTCGTTGCTCAGCCTGAGCCGGTGCATGTCGTGTCCCTCGAGGATAAGTACCTCAAGCCGCGCGGGCGTGTGTTCATGACGGGCACACAGGCGCTCGTGCGCCTGTTGCTTGCGCAAAAGCAGCGCGATGCCGCTGCCGGCCTCGATACAGGCGGTTTCGTTTCGGGCTATCGTGGATCTCCGTTAGGCGCCGTAGACCAGGAACTGTGGAAGGCCCGCAAGCACCTGGAGGCGAACAGCATCCAATTTGTTCCGGGACTGAACGAGGAACTGGCCGCTACCGCAGTGTGGGGCACGCAGATGGTCAATCTCGATCCTGAGGCAACAGTCGACGGCGTGTTCGCGCTCTGGTACGGCAAGGGACCTGGCGTTGACCGTAGCGGGGACGTGTTCAAGCACGGCAATATCGCGGGATGCTCGAAGCACGGTGGTGTGCTCCTCGTGGCGGGCGATGATCACTCATGTAAGTCCTCGAGCCTTCCACACCAGAGTGAGCATGCGTTCATCGCGGCGATGGTTCCGGTGCTCAATCCCTCTGGCGTCCGGGAATTCATCGAATTCGGCCTGCATGGTTTTGCAATGTCGCGCTACTCCGGGTGCTGGGTGGGCTTCAAGTCCATCAGCGACACCATCGAGTCGTCGTCCTCCTTCGACATCGACCCGCTCGCTATCGACATCAAGGTTCCAGATTCGTACCCGATCCCTCCAGACGGTTTCCACATCCGCTGGCCCGATCCGCCACTCGAACAGGAGAATCGTTTGCAACGCGAGCGCCTGTACGCATTGCTGGAGTACGTGCGCCTGAACCGACTGAACCGGCAGGACTGGCACGCACCCTGTGCAAAGCTCGGGATCGTCACCACCGGAAAGAGCTACCTCGATGTGCGCGAGGCGCTCGCCATGCTGGGTATCGACGAAGCTGGCGCGGTGTCGGCGGGACTTCGCCTCCTGAAGATCGGAGTACCCTGGCCGCTTGAGCCCCAGTGCATCCGCGTATTCGCGGAGGGCCTCGATGAAATCCTCGTCGTGGAGGAGAAACGCCAGATCATCGAATACCAGCTGAAGGAACAACTCTACAACGCGCCGGCCAATTCCCGCCCGCGCGTGGTCGGCAAGTACGACGAAGCCGGTGAATGGGTGCAAGTGCCGCACGACGGCATCCTGCTCTCGCCCAATGGCGAACTGACGCCCGCCACCATCGCGAACGTCATCGCCGGGCGCATGGCCAAGGTGCTCGGCGCGGACAGGCTGGGCCCGCGGGCACGGGACTACCTTCTTCCGTGCACAGCGGCCGACGGCTTCACGAGAGCCGAGCCCGGAGCCCAGCAGCGGCTTCCCTACTTCTGCTCCGGGTGCCCCCACAACACCAGCACCAAGGTGCCCGAGGGCTCACGCGCCACAGCAGGCATCGGTTGCCACTACATGGCGCAGTGGATGAATCGGCGCACAGAGACCTTTACCCAGATGGGAGGCGAGGGGGTCACCTGGATCGGGCAGGCGCGGTTCACGAAGACGCCCCACGTGTTCGCCAATCTGGGTGACGGCACTTACATGCATTCAGGATCGCTCGCGATCCGGGCCGCGGTGGCCGCGGGAGTCAACATCACCTACAAGATCTTGGTGAACGACGCCGTGGCCATGACCGGCGGCCAGCCCGTGGAGGGCTCGCCGACAGTGCCGCAGATCGTCCAGCAGCTCGCGGCTGAAGGGGTGCAGCACTTGCACCTGGTCAGTGACGAGCCCCACCTGTACGAGGCCATGGAGGACATGCCGAAAGGCGTTGAGATCCATCACCGCAACACGATGGATGCTTTGCAGAGGCAGCTGCGCGAGATCAAGGGCGTATCCGCGATCGTGTACGCGCAGACGTGCGCAGCGGAGAAGCGCCGCCGGCGCAAGAAGAAGGCGCTTGCAGACCCGCCGAAGCGTGTCGTCATCAACGAAGAGGTGTGCGAGGGTTGCGGTGACTGCGGTGTCCAGAGCAACTGCGTATCGATCGTTCCGCTGGAGACCCCCCTTGGACGCAAGCGCATGATCGACCAGAGCTCGTGCAACAAGGACTTTTCGTGCGTGAACGGCTTCTGCCCCAGCTTCGTCACCGTGGAAGGCGGGTCATTGCGTAGACCGGGAAAGGCGATGGCGACCGTGCCCGCCAATCTGCCGCCGCCGAAGATCCCTTCACTCGAAGGTCCCCGTAACATCGTCATTACCGGCGTCGGCGGCACAGGCGTGGTTACGATTGGCGCGTTGCTCGGGATGGCGGCGCACATCGAAGGCAAGGGGGCGCTGGTGCTCGATATGGCCGGCCTGGCGCAGAAAGGCGGCGCCGTGATGTCTCACGTGCGCCTCGCCGCATCGCCGGCCGGTCTGCACGCGGCGCGCGTCGCGGCGCGACAAGCTGACGTGGTCCTCGGCTGCGACCTGATGGTGGCCGCTGGAAAGGACGCGGTGGCCACCATGGACACGCAACGCACGTTTGCCGTCATGAACATGGACGTCGCACCGACTGGCGCGTTCACGCAGGACCCGGATTGGCAAACATCTCCGGAGGCGATGTTGTCGCGCGTGCGCAAGGCTTCCTCCGCGTGTGAATCGTTGGATGCCACGTCGATTGCCACGGCGTTGATGGGCGATGCAGTCGCAACGAACGTGTTCCTGCTTGGTTACGCGTGGCAGCGCGGCTGGATTCCGCTCGGTGAGGACGCCCTGCAACAGGCGATCGTGCTCAACGGTGCCGCCGTGCCCATGAACGAGGCGGCGTTCGCCTGGGGCCGGCAGGCTGCGATCGATCTGCCTTCCGTCCGTGCCGCGGCTGGTCTGGAGAAAAGTGGCGTGGTGGTGGCCATGCCCCAGCGCACCCCGTCCCTGGAGGCGTTGATCGCGGACCGTGCACAGCGGCTCGCGTCATACCAACACGCGGCATACGCAAGGCGCTATGAGAAGTACGTGCGGGAAATCGCGCATCTTGAGCAGCAGCGAACCGGCAGCGACCGGTTGGCCCGCGAAGTGGCGGTGAGCCTCTACAAGCTCATGGCCTACAAGGACGAATACGAGGTGGCGCGGCTGTACGTCGACACCGGCTTCTTCGACCGGGTCGCCCGGCAATTCGAAGGCGACTATGCGCTGCGGTTTCACCTCGCGCCGCCGCTGTTCTCGAAGAGAGACGCCGAAGGCCATCTCGTGAAGCGTGCGTACGGACCTTGGATCGCCACCGCGTACAAGATTCTCGCGAAAGCCAAGCGTCTGCGTGGCACGCCCCTTGACCTCTTTGGCTACACCTCGGAGCGCAGGGCCGAGCGCGCCGCCATCGGTGAATTCGAAAACCTGATGCGTCGTGTCGCAAGTCAGCTCACGGGAGACAGTCGCCGGATCGCTCTTGAGCTCGCGCGACTGCCGCAATCCATACGCGGCTTCGGGCATGTCAAGGAGCGCAACCACCGGGCTGCAGCCGCCAAGCAGCAGCGTCTGCTCGCCGAATTCGAACAAGCGACTCTTGCCCAGGATCGCCCTCTCATCGCCGCCTAAGCTCACCTCTCTAGGACATCATGATCCAGTTGCTAGGCCTGAGCTTTGACGTCGGTCAGCGTTCGTGCTTAGGAAAGGTTCCAGGCGGCTTTTCCGAGGCGAACATCGCCGACCGCCTCGAATCGGAGTGCGAGCTTCCGATGGCAGGTACGCGCCGCTCGTGCTGCCCGCATCTCCGTGAAGCCCATCCTAGCTCGCCTTAGTGTCTTCTGACAACGGACAGCCAAGCTAATCTTTTGACAACACGACGAGGTTGAACATATATGAAAATCGCAATTCTTCCCGGTGACGGCATTGGTACTGAAATCGTTGATGAGGCGGTGCGGGTGCTCGGGGCGCTTGATCTTCGCTTCGAGATGGAGACAGAGCCCGTGGGCGGCGCAGCCTATGCCGTCTACGGCCACCCTCTTCCCGAGCGCACGCTCAAGCTCGCGCTCGAGGCAGATGCAGTCCTGTTTGGCGCCGTCGGTGACTACCGCTACGACACGCTGGAGCGCTCGCTTCGACCCGAGCAAGCGGTCCTCGGCTTGCGAAAGCACCTTGGGTTGTTTGCCAACCTGCGCCCGGCCCTGTGTTACGAGCAGCTCACGCACGCTTCCAGCCTCAAGCCGGAACTGGTCTCCGGGCTGGACATCCTGATCGTCCGTGAGCTCACCGGCGATGTGTATTTCGGTCAGCCGAGAGGGCGCCGCACCGCGGTGGACGGCCACTTTCCGGGCAGCCTCGAGGGCTTCGACACGATGCGATACAGCAAGCCCGAGATCGAGCGCATCGCGCACGTTGCGTTCCGGGCTGCGAGCACCCGCGGCGGCAAGCTCACGAGCGTGGACAAGGCCAACGTGCTGGAGACCTTCCAACTCTGGCGCGACGTGGTGACGGAAGTCCATGCCCAATATCCGGACGTCGAACTCGAGCACATGTATGTGGACAACGCGGCGATGCAACTGGTGAAGGCGCCCAAGAAGCTGGACGTCCTCGTCACTGGCAACCTGTTCGGGGACATCCTCAGCGACGAGGCCGCCATGTTGACCGGCAGCATCGGCATGCTGCCGAGTGCCTCGCTTAATGAGTCGGGCAAGGGCTTGTACGAGCCCAGTCACGGTAGTGCCCCCGACATTGCCGGCAAGGGGGTCGCCAATCCGCTGGCGACGATCCTTTCTGCGGCCATGATGCTTCGCCACTCATTGGATCAGCTGGACGCAGCCGAGCGCATCGAGCAGGCCGTCAAGACGGTGCTGTCCGCGGGACTGCGTACGCCCGACATTTGGAGCGAAGGCACGAGGAAGGTCGGCACTCGCGAGATGGGCGACGCGATTGTTTCAGCGCTTGCCGGGAAGTTCGAAGCCTGACCAAGTGGTATCGATTGAATCAATACTAGGCAGCGGAGTTTTCGCTTTTACCCGTCTTGCGAGCCGTACGAGAATGCGCCAGCGTGCGTCGGCTTTAGGAACGGCCGAGAGCCGGCCCGGAGAATTCCGGAGTCAACAACAGGAGCCCCCCATGGAGACAAGCATTCAACGTCGATTCATTGGTCGCATCGCGATCGCCTGCGGCCTGGCCGTCGCAGTTTCTGCGCCTGCAGCGCAGGCAGCATGGCCGGAGCAACCCATCAAATTCATCGTGCCGTTCCCGCCAGGACAGGCCACCGACATCTTTGCGCGTGCGCTGGCCGAGCACCTCGGAAAACGGCTCGGCCAGCCAGTCGTGGTCGACAACAGAGCTGGTGCCGGCGGCAATATCGGCTCCGAGGCCGTAGTTCGCTCGGCCCCGGATGGATACACGTTGCTGGTCGCTGGCAGCGCCATGGCCGTGAACCAGACGCTCTATTCGAACGTGCGCTTCGATCCCACAAAGGACTTGGTGGGAATATCGCTGATTGCCAAGGTACCGCTCGTGTTCCTTGCTACTGCGCAATCTGGCATCACCTCGATGAAGGATCTGGCCGCCAAGGCGAAGGATCAACCGGGCAAGCTGGTGTACGCCAGCGCAGGCATCGGCGGCACGCAACACCTCGCGGCCGAGATGTTCAAGTCAATGGCAGGCGTTTCCATCACACACATCCCCTACAAGGGCAGTGGCCCTGCACAAGCCGACTTCCTAGGAAACCAGGTGCCGCTGATGGTGGACTCAGTGACCTCCGCGCTTCCGCATATCGGATCCAAGCGCGCTGTTGCGCTGGCGGTCACTTCCGTCGCCCGATCCCCCCTGCTTCCGGACGTTCCAACTGTCTCCGAGTCAGGCGTACCAGGCGTGACGAGCTTCGAGGCGGTCGGCTGGTTAGGCCTGATGGCGCCTCGCGGGACCTCGCCGAACGTGATCGCTCGTCTTCAGAAGGACGTGAACGAGATCCTCAAGGAGGAGTCGATGGTGCGCTTCATGAAAGAGCGCGGCGCCGACCCGGCGCCGACGACCGGCCCTGAGTTCGACGCCTTCGTTGCTTCTGAGATCACCAAGTGGGGCCGTATCGTGAAAGCGTCCGGCGCCAAGGCTGAATAGGAGGACAACGTGCGAAAGTCCTGCGTCCTTATCTTCGGTCTTTTGCTCGCGCTCGGCGGATGCTCGTCTGTAGGCCGACTCGAAGTCGCCCAGGTTGGAAGTTTCCACGTGGGCGGTCGACCGGTTACTCTCTCCGGCCTGCCCCAACGAGAGCTGGTTCCCACGCCCGGCGCACCGGCCATCAAGGTCGATCCCAACGGGGATTTCGAGGTTGAGGCCATGTACGTCAGGTACACGCGGCTGCTCCAGCCGCGTGCCGCCTATCCGCTGCTTCTATGGCATGGGGGAGGGCTGACCGGCGTTAGCTTCGAAACCAAGCCTGACGGACAACCTGGGTGGGAAGACTTCTTCCTGAAGGCGGGCCACTCTGTCTACGTCAGTGATTCCGTCGAACGTGGTCGCGCATCCTGGGCAAGGTACCCGGAAATCTTCAAGACCGAACCCTTCTTCCGGTCCAAGAAGGAAGCCTGGGAACTGTTTCGCATCGGGGCGGCGGGGTCCTACGCCACTGACCCGTCGCGGCGCCAAGCGCTGCCCGGTAGCCAGTTTCCCGTCGGATCCTTCGACCAGTTCATGAAGCAGGGTGTCCCGCGCTGGTCCACGAACGACGCAGCGACGCAGGCTGCCTACAACGAATACGTCTCCAAGGTCTGTCCGTGTGTAATCCTCGTGCATAGCCAAGGCGCCAACTTCGCCTACGAAGCCGCGCTCGCATATCCCAACAAGGTGAAGGCGTTGGTTCTCGTCGAGCCGACCGGCAGCCCGGACCCGGCTAAGACGGATTTCGCCAAACTGAGGAACACTCCAATGCTCTGGGTCTGGGCAGACAACACAGAGAAGTACGCACTCTGGCAAACGCTCGTCGCCCGACAGGAGAAGTTCCGCGAAGGTGTGAAGGCTGCTGGCGGCGTCGCTGATCTGGTGCAGCTGCCGGCAGTCGGCATCCGGGGTAACTCGCACATGATGATGATGGACAGAAACTCGGACGCCATCGCACAGTTGATCCAAGGGTGGATAGATAAGCATGGACTGATGCGATAGGTCGGTGAACGCGAGGGGCGCTTGAGACGCGATGCCGGAACTCACGGCGGGGGCAGCACGATGATGGGTGCCAAGGCGGAGCGCAGGAGCGGAATGTCCTACTCGTTCAGCCTTGAAGGCCAAATTCCCTGAGATTACCTGCTGCGAGCCGTCTCACTTCCTCGATCTGAGCGAGCTGTGCGAGCACGTCGCTTCCTTCTACAGTCACGCTGGCGTCCGTTGATTGACCCGGAGCTAATGATCCGAATGATGGTCATTGGCTACTGCTTCGGCATCCGCTCGGAGAGGTGGCTGTGCGAGGAGGTACACTTGAAGCTCGCTTACTGCTGGTTCGGCGCCTCGCCCCGGAGCAACGCGTGCCTGACAACACGACCTTCTCCTGTTCGCCGACACGGTGGCCGGCGCCAATGCCAGCGCCAACCTGTACTCGTTGCTGCAGAACTGCCAGGTCAAAGGCATCGACGCCTCGAATGCCGAGCGTGGAAGCATGGGGCCACGCCTTTTAAGGGCCCGAAATGGATACTGAGAGGTAGCCCATGGGAAGGCACATATCCTGGCTTGGAATTCTCATTGTCCTGCCGACTCTCGACGCGGGCGCGTCCGCCGATCGGCTGAAAGTCGACGAGGTTGGTGGTTTTCATATCAGACGGGCTTCGCGATCAGGGACCAGCAAGCTCCTGCGCGGCCTGGGCGAGGCATTCGATAAAGGCAGGATCTCCCGCAGAGTGCCCACGCAGCCAGAGGACCCCAACAGGTCGAACAAGCCGGGGCAGTTCGATCGGCAGCACCGCAAGCGCACCGAGTGCGGCGTACTTGCGTGCGAGCGACTCCGGCATGGTCGCGATCGCATCGCTGCTTTGCAGGTAATTGAGCGTCACGTTGAGCGAGAGCGTCTCGACGAACTCGGTTGGCGGCTCGACCTTGTTCGACACGAATGCCGTGAGCAGGGGCTGACGCAGCAGCGAATCGTACGGCGGCAGCACCCACGGGCATTGGACCAGTTCGCGCCAATCGAGGGCCTTCTTGTCACGGTCCATTGTGTGGCCCGCACGGACGACCAGAACCGTAGCGTCGTCGAACAGTGGTTTCTCCTCGAGATCCGCGCCCGTCTGCCGCGAAGGAAGCGTACCGACGACCAGGTCCAGGTTGCCCAGGCGCAGTTCGTTCAGCAGGACGTCCATTGTCGACTCGCGCACGGCGATCGCCGTCTTGGGGAAAAGCTGCTTGAACAGTGTCAGCGCCCTGGGCAGCAGCCACGATGCGGACGCCGGCAGCGCGCCGACGCGGATCTTGCGCGACGTGCCCGTGGCAAGCGCGTGCAATTCCTCGCCTGCATCCTGTAGGTCCTGCAGGATCCTGCGTGCGTGCCGGATCAGGCATTCGCCATACAGCGTGGGCCGCAAGCCGCGTCCGGTGCGCTCGAAGAGCTGATGGCCCATGTCTGCCTGCAACTCGGAAATCGTGCGCGACAGCGCGGGCTGCGTGACGTTCATGAACGCGGCCACCTTGCCTTGGTTGCCCAGATCGTCGATGGCCACGAGGACCTGCAAGTGGCGCAGCTTCAATCCTGCGCGGATGTACCAGTCCAGCTTGGCCATGAGTTCTCCTGATATGCCGTTCTGATTGAGCCGGCATTCTTCTGCCCGTCGCATATGAGAGGGAAGCGTGCGGAGAAATACTGCGGCAATTTACCAAAATGATTATATCGGACACCCCATTTGTCAATTGTGGAGGCGAGCTGCCACGTCCATGATTCGCGCAGGCCGTGGCACACCAATCCCCAGGAGCACTCACCATGTTGTTATCGAAATTCCGCTGGCTCGTGGGCCTCTTCCTCGCCGCTGCCTTGATCCAGGGTGCGCAAGCACAGTCGGCGATCAAGGTCGGCTTCCATGCGGGTTTGACGGGCCCCGCTGCCGCCGACGGCAACGCGGCGCTCGCCGCGGCCAAGCTGGCCATTGACCAGGCCAATGCGCAGGGCGGCGTCAACGGCCGCAAGCTCGAGCTGGTGGTCGAAGACGACCAGGGCAAGCCCGAGCAGGCCGCGCAGGTCGCCAACCGCCTGATCGGAGCGGGCGTGCGCGCGGTCGTGTCTGCCGCCTATTCCGCGCCGGCGCGTGCCGCGGCGCCGTTGTTCCAGAAGGCGCAGCTGCCGTACGTCGTTGCAGTGTCCGCCGCTCCCGAGATCACGCACGCCGGCAACTACATGTTCCGAGCGACCAGCGTCGGCGAGGTGCAGGGCCGTGCTGGAGCCAAGGTGGTCGGCGGCACCCTGCACAAGAAGCGCGTGGTGGTGCTCACGATCAAGACCGACTTCGGCAAGACCCTGGTCGCCGGCTTCAAGGAAGCAGCGCCCCGCTTCGGCGTCGAGATCGTGAAGGAGTACGAGTACGCGCCCAGCGACCGGCAGTTCGGCCCGCTGATCGCGTCGATCAAGGCAGACAATCCGCAGGCGATTTATGTCACCGGCTTCTACTTCACGGGCGGCCCGCTGGTCGCGCAGCTGCGCAGCGCCGGCATAACTGCCGACATCGTGGGCGCGGAATCGCTCAGCCCGCAGCAATTCATCGACATCGCCGGCCCGGCGGCCGAGGGAACGGTGATCACCAACGTGATCGACTGGGGGTCGCAGCTGCCCGACATGGTGGAGTTCCTGAAGCGCTACGAAACTGCGACCGGAGCGCCGGCGGCGGCAGTCGCGGCCACAACGCACGCCGCAGTCACCGTCCTCGTCACCGCGCTGCGCAAGGCCAGATCTGACGAACCGGCCAGTATCCGCGCGGCCCTGGAAACCACCCAAGCCATGACCATCATGGGACCTATCAGTTTCAACAAGCTGCGGGAGGTGAAGAAGAACTTCTTCCTGTCGATTGTTCGAAACGGCAAGTGGCAGAGCTTCGGCGTGATCGATGACGCCGCACTGCTGGCGCCTCCCGAGCAGTGACACCCACAAAAGAGACATCGCACCGCCTGGTGCGTCAATGAAGGTAAACGCAAATGACCTACCACGCCCGTACACGCAAAGTGGCCCATGATGACCTGGCCTGGGACTTCGGCACGCAAACCTATCAGGTCTTTCCGTACGAACACTATCGCTGGTGCCGCGAGAACGACCCGGTGCACAAGGTGACGCTGCCGAACGGCAATGTCGTCTACATGATCACCAAGTACAAGGACATCAAGGCCTCGGCCCTAGACCACAAGCGGTTTTCCGCCGCCGTCACGGACACCGTCGGGTGGTTGATGTTCAAGGACCCGCCCGAGCACACCACGATTCGCAGCAGCGTGCAATCGCACCTGTCGAAGAAGGGCATCGATCTGATCGACGGGGCCATCGACCGCATCAATCGTGAGGCCTTCCAGTACTTGCTGGACGGCAAGGGCGGTGACGCGGCCACCTATTGCCAGCTGTTCCCTGCGGCGGTGGTCAACCACATGCTGGGAATCAAGATCGAACCGCAGCAGATCGACTACTGGATCGGCTGCTCGCTCAGAGCAATGGGCCAGGCCTTCGGCTTGCCAGGCAAGCCGGAAGACCACAAAGGGCAGGCGGACCTGGTTGCCTTCCTCGAAGGTGTCGTGCACGACTACATCGCCCATCCGGAAGACAACATCGGCTCGCTGCTCGCCCAGAATGCGGCGCCTGGCGGCAGATTGTCCGTGCGGAATGTGGCCGACTTCATGAACATGCTGTTCACCGGTGGTCATGAAACGACCACCTTCACCCTCAGCAGCGCGATCGGCATCCTGGCACAAGACCAGGCTCTGTTCGAGCGCATCAAGGCCGATCGCACGCGCATTCCCGCCTTCATTGACGAGACCCTGCGCTACCGGCCCGTGCTGCAGTCGAACCCGCGCATCGCGGCCGAAGACATCACGCTGCGCGGCGTGACGATCCCCAAGGGTTCCATCGTGAAGCTGTGCACGGGTAGCGGCAACATGGACGAAGACGTCTTCGAGAACCCTGAGGAGTTCAACATCGACCGGCCGAACGTGAGCGAGCATCTGTCGTTCAGCCGCGGGGTCCACACCTGCATCGGCGCGGTGCTTGCCCGCCGCGAGCTGTCCAAAGCCATGACGCACCTGTTCGAGACGGTGGCGTTCATCAAGCTGGACCCCGATCGGACGGTGAAGCCCCATATCGGGGGAACGGGCAACGAGCATGGATTCGACTCCATGCCCGTCCTGATCGAACCGGAGCCTCGGTCGGCGGGAGCTGAGTCGTGAAACACACGAACATCGAACGATCGAGCCCTCAGTCGCGGGCCGTGCGTGAGGACACGCGTGGTTTCCGCGCGAGCTGCGAGCGGCCCGACGCGGTGCCGCTCCAGGACCGTAGGCTGGCCATCGTCGGCATGATGGAGAACGGCTACGCGCAGTACGTGCGGCGCGAAGGCGACGTGTTCGCTTCGGCCGAGATGGGCGGGGTAACGGCCGAGGTGGTCAGCATTGCCGGGGCGACGCCCGATTGCAACCTGCTGTTCCTGCACGGCGGCGCCTACTTCCTCGGAAGCCCGCAAACCGCGCGGCCCATCACGGTTTCACTGGCGCGTCTCGCAAACGCCAGAGTCTTCGCTCCTGACTACCGCCTGGCCCCGGAACACAGATTTCCTGCGGCAGTGGATGACTCTTTTGCAGCCTACAAGTACCTCCTCGAGGTGGAGGGAATCGATCCCGCAACCCTCTTCCTCGGCGGCGACTCCTGCGGCGTCAACCTGGCTTACGGTGCCTTGCTGAAGGCGCGCACCGTGGGCTTGCCCATGCCAAGAGGCATGGTCTGCTTTTCGCCGTGGCTCGATCTGACCTCCTCACTGCCGTCGTTTCGCGCGAACGCCCAACTCGACGAGTTCGTGCACGTCAACATCGTCGACTCGTGGGTCACGCAGTACATGGGGGAAGAAAGCTGGGCGCATCCGCTCGCGTCTCCATTGGGTGCGGACTTGAGAGGCATGCCGGCCAATTTCATCGCCTGCGGCAATACCGAAGTCTGGCATGACGATGCCACCGTCCTTGCGCACCGGCTGGACAGGCTGGGCGTGGACGTCGAACTCGAGGTCTGGAAAGACATGCCTCACGTCTGGCCCATCTTTGCCGGGCAGCTGCCTGAAGCAGACGAGGTCCTGAGGAACGCGGCGCAATTCATGCGCCGCCACCTGAGCGGATCTGCCTCGCCACATTGACTGGAAACAACATGGACTTCAAGAGCTATATCTGCATGAGCTGTGGCTGGGTGTACCACGAGAGCGACGGTTTGCCCGAAGAAGGAATTCCGGCGGGAACGCGCTGGGCGGACATTCCGGACGACTGGCAGTGCCCGCATTGCGACGTCAAGAAGGCGGATTTCAACGTGGTGGAGTTCTGACCATGACTGTAATCGTCACGGAGAAGTGTGATAGCTGCCGGTTCACCGACTGCGTGACCGTCTGCCCTGTGGCCTGCTTTCACACCGACGGCAATATGGTGTACGTGAATCCCGCGGAGTGCATTGATTGCGGAGCCTGCATACCGGTCTGCCCGGTCCACGCCATCTACGAAGCGCGCGACCTGCCGGCCGAATTCGCGCACTGGAGGGCCCTGAACGCGGAGCGCGCGCCTGGTCTGCCAATCATTTCCGAGAAGCTCGACCCGCTGCCGACGGCACTAAGCCGACAGCAGGCCCTCGGCTATGGCAATTGAGCCGCCTTTTTTCGTGGGGATGAACTAAATGCGCATCGCAATAGTTGGCAGCGGACCTTCGGGTTTCTACGCCGCTGAAGCTGTACAGAAGAAGGTTCCCGGCGTGAGCATCGATATGTTCGAACGTCTGCACGCGCCCTACGGTCTGGTGCGCTATGGGGTTGCACCCGACCATGAAAAGCTCAAGTCGGTGACCAAGGTCTTCGACATGGTGGCGGGCAAGTCGGGCTTGCGCTGGTTCGGTCAGGTGGAGTTAGGCAGGCATGTCCAGCTTGAGGAGCTGCAGCAGCGATATCACGCGGTCGTGCTCGCCACCGGTGCTCAGGGTAGCAAAAAGCTTGGCGTTCCCGGGGATGACAAGCCGGGCAGCTACAACGCCGCGGACTTCGTCGCCTGGTACAACGGCCATCCCGATTTCCGACACCTTCAGTTCGACCTGTCAGGTGAGACGGCGGTCGTGGTCGGCCATGGGAACGTGGCCTTGGACGTCGCGCGCATCCTGCTCAAGCCGGTGGACGAGTTGGCCACTACCGAAATGGCCAGCTATGCCCTGGAGGCGCTGCGCAACAGCAACGTGCGAAAGGTCTTTGTGATGGGCAGGCGCGGCCCGGCGCAGGCCAAGTTCACCAACAAGGAGGTGGCCGAGTTCGAGCAACTTGCAGGCGTCACCGCGTTGGCGCGGGCCGACGAGTTGACACTCAACGATGCCAGCCAGCGCGAGCTGGACAGCCCGGCAGGCGACGAGGCGCGCAGGAACGTGGCATTGCTGAGCAGGTTTGCCGATGTCGCGGCCGGTGCCGGTAACTCGCGGTCTGTTGAATTCAGGTTCTGCCTGGCGCCCGTCAGGCTGGAGGGGAATGGGAAGGTCACTGCGCTGGTGCTCGAAGGTACCGACCTGGAGGGACTTCCGTTCAAGCAAGAAGCGCGCGGCACGGGCCGGTTTCTCGCCATTCCGTGCCAGGCCGTGTTCGCCAGCGTGGGCTACAAGGGAGTTGCACCGGCGAACGTTCCTTTCGACGCGCGTAGTTCGACCGTGCGCCATGTGAACGGCAGGGTCGTCGACGAGTCCGGTGTACCGCAGGCCGGCCTGTATTGCACAGGTTGGATCAAACGTGGCCCGACAGGCGTCATTGGCACCAACCGAAACGACAGCATGGAAACGGTGGCGACGTTGTTCGCCGATCTTCAGGCCGGCCCGCTGGTTGAGCCTCCAGTGGGCGACGACATCGCCGACCTGCTTCGCGATCGCGGTGTTGACTTTCTGGACCTGCAGGAGTGGTCCAGGCTGGACGAGTTCGAGAAACGAATGGGAGCGCGCTCCGGCAAAGCGCGAGAGAAACTGGTCCAGCGGCACGAAGTGCGCGCGGCGCTGCAAGCAGCTCTGGACTTTCATTGACATGCACAACGTGGGAAAACATATGGATCTAGATCTTTCCGGCAAGAAATTCTTCGTCACCGGCGTCGCATCGGGCATCGGTCATGCCACTGCCGACCTGCTGATTCGAGCTGGTGCTGAAGTCGTCGGCGCCGATCGTGCCAAGTTGAGCGAACCGCTCGAACTCACGGCCTTTCATCAGCTGGATCTGAGCGATCCCGCGCTGATCGATCGCGCCGTTGCAGTTGCAGGTGACGGCTATGACGCGCTGATCAACGTCGCCGGAGTGTCTTCGCTCGCGTCGACGGATATGCAGTTCCGCGTGAACTTCCTCGGCACGCGCCACCTCACCCTCGCGATGGTGCCAAGGCTCAAGTCCAAGTCCGCTGTCTTCAATGTCGCCTCCAGCACGGCGGTGCGCTGGGAACAGCACCTGGACCGCTTCTTGCCGCTGGTCGAGACCAAGAGTTTCGAGGAAGGCCTGCAGTGGCTCGAGGCCAACCCTCAGGAGAGTCCGATCTCGTACGCATGGTCCAAGGAGGCGCTGATTATCTGGACCATGAAGACGGGGCTCGAATGGATAGGCACGGGCCGTCGCATCAATGCCTTGAGCCCGGGACTGACGTACACGCCAATGCACGCGGAGTTCGTGCAAGCACACGGGGAGGCCCTCCTCAAAAAAGACGCGCAGCGCACCGGCGATGCAGGCCGCGCCGAGGACGTGGCCAAGGCGTTGGTCCTGCTGCAGCACGACTACGCGAGCTGGTGGAACGCAGCCAACATCAACGTTGACGGCGGCTTCAGCGCTTCGGTGTTGCTGGCGAGAGAAAACTTCGGGGACGTCTGAGGGTCCCGACGAGTGAGTGTCACAACAGTCGAGTCAACCCAGGAGACAACATCATGAAAACCGCAACCCGCTCCACATTTCGGCAAGCCCTCGTTCTGGCCGCGGCGATTCTGGCCGCCGGCGCCGCTTCGGCCGAAACCCCCAGCACTGTCGAGTCACGGCTCAAGGCCGAACTGACCGCCATGGGTTACCCCGATGGCAAGCTCCCGGCCTTGGGGCCCGACAGTGGTCCATGGCTGCACGGCGCCGTGGTCGGCAATCTTCTGTTTCTCTCGTCCGCCGCTCCGCAGGACGCCAACGGGCAATGGGTCAAGGGATCCATTCCGGACAAGGTCTCAGCAGCGGACGCACCCATGCTTGCGCGCCGAGCGTGCGTACGCCAGATCAACCGAATGAAGCACGTGCTTGGAGATCTGGATCGGGTCAAGCGCATCGCCTACGTGCGCTTCAACATTGCCGTGCAGCCCGGATTCTCCGACCTGACAAAGATCGCGGAAGGGTGCTCGACCCTCTACACCACGGTGTTTGGTGAAGCCGGCAAGCATCCGCGGGTGCTGGAGGGGGTGAGTGCCAATCCGAGCAACACGGCGCTGGAAGTCGAAACGATTGTGGAAGTCCGGTGATCCGGGTTCCTGGAGGAGCAGATATGGAAGTGATCATCGTCGGGGCCGGCATCGGCGGGCTGAGTGCGGCACTCAGCCTGCACGCTGCAGGGATTCCTGTGAAGGTATATGAGGCAGCGCCTCGCATCGAGGCAATGGGTCTCGGTATCCATTTGCAGCCCAATGCGGTACGCGAGCTGACCGAGCTGGGCTTGGGGCAGGCGTTGATGGCGATTTCGGTCGGCATCGAGAAGCTGGGCTTCTACAGTATCCATGGCAAGCAGATCTCGACCGAGCCGCGCGGCACCGCCGCGGGTTACCGGTGGCCCCAGTGCGCGGTGCACAGAGGCGATCTGCAGGTGCTTTTACTCAAGGCCGCCAGGGAGCGCATCGGCGAGCAGAACATCGTGACAAGCCACCGCTTGATCGATTTCGAGCAGGAGGAGGGTGGCGTCACGCTCCACTTCGTCAACAGCGAGACCCGGGAGCGGCTGGCTCCCGTGAAAGGCAGCATTCTGGTGGCTGCCGATGGCTTGCATTCGGTCGTGCGCAAGCATTTCTATCCCGAGCAGGGGCTGCGCTTTGGCGGTCAGCTGATGTGGCGCACAGCCGTGCCCGTCAAGGCTTGGCTTGGCGGCAAGACGATGACCATGATCGGCCACCGCAACCAGAAGTTGGTGGCTTACCCGATCCGTGCGTTGCCACAGGGGCAAGTCCTTGGAAACTTCATCTTCGAACTGGGGGAGTCCGGCGACGGTCCCCCGCGCGAGGAGTGGAACCGAAAGATCGACAAGGCCAAGTTCGCGCAAGCCTTTGCCGATTGGAAGTTCGACTGGCTCGACGTGCCCTCACTCATTCAAGCGGCCGACAGCATTTTCGAGTTTCCGAAGATGGACCGCGACCCTGTCGAGCGCTGGTCGTTCGGGCGTGTCACCCTGCTGGGCGACGCTGCTCACCCGATGCACCCTGTTGGATCGCAGGCCGGCTCCCAGGCGGTAGTGGACGGGCGCGTGCTCGCCAAGCACCTGGCCGACCATCCGGATCGCCCTGAGTTCGCGCTGCAGGAATACGAAGCTGAACGTTTGCCGCCGATGCGGGACATCTGCTTGTCCAATCGCAACCTGTCGCACGAGATCATCATGGACGTCGTGTACGAGCGTGCTCCCGAGGGGTTCAGCAACATCGACGATGTCATCCCGGCAGCCGAGATTGCGCAACGCGCTGAGGCATTCCGCACAAGAGCGGGATTCGACGTGACATCCTTGAATGCACGCGAGTCCTACTCGCGTCATCAGGGCTGCCCGGTCCTGCGCGCCTGAGCGTCCTCGGTGTTTCGCGTCCTATGAACCTCATATTCAATCTTGCCACCCAGGGCCTGATCAACGGGGCAATCTACGCGCTGGTCGCGATCGGCCTGGCCATGGTCTTCGGGTTGCTGCGGGTGCTGCACATCGCGCACGCGGGCCTGTTCACGCTCGGCGGCTACCTGGGCCTGGTTATCACCAACGCCACGGGCAGCTTCGCCTTGGGCATGCTGGCGAGCATGGTCATCGTAGCCGCCTGCGGGATGCTGATGTACCGGTTCTGCTACGAGCCGATCCTCGAGCAGCCACCGTATGTCCCGCTGATCGCTTCCGTGGGCATGTTCCTGGCCATCGAGGAGTTGCTGCGGCTGGTTTTCGGCGACTACGGTCTGTCCTATCGCGTGCCGCCACTGCAAGGCGCTGTCGTGCTCGGCGACATGCAGATCAAGTATGCAGAACTCTGCACCGTGGGCATGGCCGTGGTCCTGCTGACGGGACTTGCGATCTTCGCGACGCGCACACGGGTCGGCATGGCATGGCGAGCCACGGTGAGCGAGCCGCGCATGGCGGCCTCATGCGGCATCAGCTTGCGCCAGGTCCGCTATCTCAATTTTGCGATCGGCTCCGCACTCGCCGCGGCTGCGGGTGTGATGGTGGGGGTACTCAACAACCTGGTGGAGCCCTCCATGGGTGCCGTGCCGACCTACAAGGCGCTGGCGATCATCGTCATGGGAGGGCTGGGCAACATGGCCGGCACCCTCGTGGCGGCTCTGCTCCTTGGGCTGGTGGAAGCGTTTGGGTCCACCTATCTCGCCAACGTATTGGACCGCGACACCGTGGCGTTCGCCGCGATGCTCGTCGTGCTGCTGATCAAGCCGCAAGGACTGTTCTCCGGAGGCCACCCACAGCGCCGGCTGGTGCAGCTTATGAAACAGAAAGGAGCGACTCAATGGGCGCTTATGAAACGTCACTCCTGACGCTGGTGGCCATCCACGTGATTCTTGCGCTGAGCCTCAACCTCATCACGGGTCTGTGCGGGCAGGTGAGCCTGGGACACGCAGCGTTCTTCGGTGTCGGTGCGTATGCCACGGGGCTGCTTGCCAAGGCAGGCTTCGGACTGGTCGTCACCTTGTCCTCCGCGTTGCTGCTGGCCGGCGCAGCGGGCCTGGTGGTTGGCTTTTGCAGCCTGCGAGTGCGCGATGACTTCCTGGCGATCGCAACCATGGCCGCGGGCTTCCTGTTTGTGGGTGCGGTGCGCACGACCGAGGCATTGGGCGGAGAGCTCGGCATCTCGCAAATCCCGGCGACCGGCCTGGGTGCCGCGTACCCGATCCTGGTTGTTTCCTGCGCAGCGCTCACAGGGCTGGTGTGCTGGGTCGTCAAGCGCAGCTGGCTGGGGTATGTGTTCGAGGCGCTCAGCGCCGACGAGCCGGCTGCGCGCAGCCTCGGAATCGACACCCCGCGCTACAAGCTGGCGGCGTTCGCAATCGGCACTGCGTTGGCGGGCCTTGCCGGTTGCCTGTACGCGTATCACCTGGGCAACGTGGGCACCGAGGCCTTTGGGTTCCCCGTGTCCGTGATGATTCTTGCCATGGTCGTGATCGGCGGGATGGGCTCGCTGTGGGGCAGCGTACTCGCCGCGGTGCTGCTGACTCTGGCGCCCGAGTGGTTCCGCTTCGTGAACGACTACAAGCTGCTGGTGTTCGGGCTGCTGCTGTTCGCCATTATGCGGCTCGCCCCGCAGGGGTTGTTTCCCTGGTTGGTGCAGCATCTGCATCGGCTGCGGGCGAGGGAGATTGCATGAGCACGGAGCTGGTGCAGGTGTGCAATCTAGGCGTTCGCTTCGGCGGGGTCGCTGCGGTGGACGGTGTCTCGTTTGCAATTGCACAAGGCGAGCTGGTGGGTCTGCTCGGGCCCAACGGGGCGGGCAAGACGACTCTGCTGCGCCTCATCTCCGGTGCCGTGGCACCCGTGGAGGGCGAGATCCGCTTCCGTGCCCGGTCCATCAACCGGCTGGACCCGGCCGCTCGCGCGCGTCTTGGGATGGCGATGTCGCACCAGATCGTGCGCCCTTTTCGCAACATGACCCTGTTGGACAACGTGGTGTTGGCAGCCGGAGCCGAAATTACGCGGGCGCCGTGGCGGGCCGTCGCCACGCTGGATCGCAAGCGCCTGCGCGAGGCGGCGCTGCATTGCCTGGAAATGGTCGGCATCGCGGCTCTGGCAGATTGCATGCCCTCGACGCAGCCACTCGGAGTGCTCAAACGCCTGGAAGTCGCCCGTGCACTGGCAACGCGGCCCCGGTTGCTTCTGTTGGATGAACCGCTAGCGGGCCTTGGGCACGAGGAGGCGGTGCGGTTGGCCGATCTGATTCAGCGACTGAACGCATCGGGGCTGACCATCCTGCTGATCGAACACAACCTCACGGAGGTGATGCGGATCTGCCCGCGCATCGTCGTGCTGGACAACGGCCGCAAGATCGCCGACGGCCGCGCCGCCGATGTGATGGCGGATCCGGAAGTGGTTGAGGCCTACCTGGGCGAAGGAGCAGTCCATGCTTGAAGTCGATCGCCTGAGCTGCGGCTATGGCGCCGCAGTGGTTCTGCACGAGCTCTCATTGACCGTTCAGCGGGGCGAGATTGTCTCGCTGATCGGGCCGAACGGCGCCGGCAAGACCTCCACTTTGCAATGCATCGCCGGTCATGTGCGCGCGACCAGCGGCAGTGTTCGTTTCGCCGGCCGCGCTATCACCGCGCTTGCGCCGCAGGCGCGGGTGCGCGCTGGCATCGCAATCTCACCGGAGGGCCGCAAGTTGTTTGGCGATATGACGGTGCGCGAGAACCTGCTAGTTGGTGGCTACACGCGGCCCGGCCGCGCGGCCGCGCACAACATGCAGCGGGTGCTGGAGATATTCCCTCGGCTCCAGGAGCGCTTCGGATCGATGGGCCGCACGCTCTCGGGCGGCGAGCAGCAGATGGTGGCGATCGGCCGCGCGCTGATGGCGGAGCCGCAACTCATTCTCATCGACGAGCTGTCGCTGGGTTTGATGCCGAAGAATGTGGATATCTGCTATGCGGCGCTGGGGCAACTCAAGCAGCAGGGTCTTGGGGTGCTGCTGGTTGAACAGAACCTGTCCAAGGCACTTGCGTTTTCAGATCGCGTGTACGTGCTCGACTCCGGGCGGCTCGTCTGGTCGGGCAGCGCCGAGGCTGCACGGGCGCGCGGGGACTTGGCTGCCACCATTCTGGGGCATGCACCCGCCGAGGTCGACGCGGGGATGGAGGTGCTGCAATGAACGCGACAGACCTTGCGTACGTACGGTACCAGACGCCGGATCTGTCGCGGCTGGAAACATTTCTGCTCGACTTCGGAATGCATCCGGCCGTGCCTCGTGACGGAAAGCGCTTGCTGATGCGCGGGAGCGGCGCCGCGCCAGTCATCTACGAGGCGGTGCTGGGCGGCGAACCGCGTTTTCTGGGCGCTGGCCTGCAGATGGCCTCGCGCGCCGACCTCGAGGCGCTTGCGGGGCTGCCGGGCTCAAGTCTGGTCGAACCGGTGACCGAGCTTCCCGGTGGTGGTGAACGCGTACGCATGCGCATGCCCGACGGTTTCGAGATCGACGCCCTGTACGGCGCCGCGCCGGCGCAGTCGCTTCACCTTCCGCAGGCGGGCGACTTCAACGCTGCGGCAGCCAAGCCGCGCAGGAACATGCCGGTGCGCGTGGCACGGCAGACCCAGCCGGTACTGCGCCTGGGGCATTTCGTACTGCATGTCAGCGATCACGACTCGTCGGTGGCCTGGTTGCGCGAACGCTTTGGGCTGATCGCCTCGGACTACCTGGCCGTGCCTGGCGAGGCGGAGCGGATCATCGGCAGCTTCCTGCGAATGGATGCGGGGGAGGCATGGGTGGACCACCATTGCATGCTCGTGCTGCAGGCGCCGGTGGTGGGCGTGCACCACTGCTCGTTCGAAATGGACGGGCTGGATGCCGTGATGTGCGCGCACGACCACCTGCTGGAGCGGGGCTACACGCTTGATTGCGGCGTGGGCAGGCACCTGCTGGGAAGCCAAATTTTCGACTACTGGCGCGATCCCTTCGGCTTCCGGATCGAACACTACACGGACGGTGACGTGGTGAACCACCTGCACCGCCCGGGCGTCTTCGCCGGCACTGCCGACGAGACCACTCAATGGGGGGCGAAGCCGCCCCTCGACTTCTTTACATGACGGAACACAGCGCATGACGATACAACGCATCAGCAGCCCGGAGGTCACCGAGCCGGCGCCGGGCACTTGGTCTAACTGCCTCAAGGTGGGCGACACGGTGTATGTCGCAGGCCTCACGGCCCGCGACCGCAACCTGAACCCGGCCGGCGGCGGCGAGTACGAGCAGGCGCGCCTGATTTTCGAGCGAATCGCGCATCTCGTCACCGCGGCGGGCGGCAACATGGGCGACGTGGTCAAGCTCAACATCTACCTCACGCGCATCAAAGAACGCGAGGAGGTCTGGCGGGCTCGCCGCGAATTTTTCTCGGGCGCGTTTCCGGTCGCCACCTTGGTGGAGGTGAGCGCGCTGGCGCAGCCGGAGATTCTGGTGGAGATCGAGGCGGTCGCTGTGCTGGGGCACGGAGGGAGGCCAGCATGAACTTGAGAGAGCAGCCGATCTACCGCGACGTCACCCACGAGCTGTCGTCATCCACACGTGAGAAGCTTTCGTGTGTCGGCACGGCGAACATCGCCAACGCGCTTCTGAGGCGAGGCTTCCGCAACGCCTACCTCTTGGGGCTGCAGCCGGTTGCCGAATTGCAAGAGCCGATGGTGGGCCCGGCCTATACCTTGCGCTTCATGCCCGCGCGCGAGGACATCGACACGATGGCCAACTATGGGCGCGACGACAACCTGCACCGTCGGGCTGTGGAGGAGTGCCCGCCCGGCCACGTGCTGGTGATCGACACGGGGGCATGCGTGCGCTCGGCTGCCGCGGGCGACCTGATGGCGTTGCGCATGCGCCAGCGTGGTGTGGCAGGGGTCGTCACCGATGGCGGCTTCCGGGACACACCCGGTATCCGCGCGACGAAGCTGCCAGCCTACCAGCGGCAGGCCTCGCCGCCGGCCACGCCCATCGCGATGCACCCTGTCGAGCTCAATGGGCCGGTGGGCTGCGCGGACGTGGCGGTGTACCCGGGCGACGTGATTGTCGGCGACGCCGAGGGGGTGGTTGTGATCCCGCAGCACCTGGTCGACGAAGTCGCCCAAGAGGCGGTGGAGGCGGTCGACTACGAGCACTTCGCGGCACTGCACATCTCGAACGGGCGACCGATCTTCGGTCTGTTTCCGGCGACCCCGGAAAGCCGCAAGGAATACGACGGCTGGGTCGCGGCCGGACGTCCACCTCTGGAGGTCTTGCAATGACTGCGCCCAACGAAGCCACAATGAAAACCCTTGAATTGCTGATCCGAACGCAGGAGCTCGATCCAGCCAAGTGGATCGACTTTCCCGAGTACGGATTTCGCCAGTACTTCCTCTGGAAGAACGCGGACACCGGCGCCAGCATCGCCTTGCTGGAGTACCAGAAGGGCGGGCGCATCCCGGTCAAGCACTCGCATGCATCCAACCAGTTCATGTACTGCCTGGAAGGCGACTACGAGTACACGGACAGCCTGCTTCGGTTGACGCCGGGTTCGTTCTACATGAATCCGAAGGACCATCCGCACGGCCCCACCATCGCGCACGAGCGCAGCGTCCTGATTGAGATTTACGACGGCCCCCACTATTACGAGAAGCCGGTGTTCCACACGGACCAGTCCATCTCCGGTTTCCTGTCGACTACCTGAGGAATTCACGCACATGTTCGACACGAAAGAAATGCTGCGCCGGTTCGGTATCCAGCCGATTCATGCGGGCGCCTGCTGGGGCCCTGAGGGCTGGAGTACCACCGCCGACCGCGCACTCATCGACGCGGTCAATCCGGCCGACGAAACCCTCACCGCCCGCGTGGCGGGCGCCAATACGCAGGACTACGAGGAGGTAATGGCGGCGGCAGTCGCCACCCAGCGCAGCTGGCGCATGGTCCCGGCGCCGCGACGCGGCGAACTGGTGCTGCGCATCGGGCACCTCGCGGCCGAACACCTCGAAGGCCTGGCGACCATCGTCTCGCTCGACACGGGCAAGTCGCTGATGGAAGCACGGGCGGAGGTCAGGGAGCTGGTCGACATGGCGACCTTCGCCGCGGGCCAGTCGCGCATGCTGTATGGCTTCACGCAGCAGTCGCAGCGTGCCAAACACCGCATGTACGACCAGTGGCTTCCGCTCGGCGTGGTTGGCATCATTTCGGCCTACAACTTCCCCGCGGCGGTCTGGGCGCAGAACGGCTTTCTGGCCGCGATCGGCGGCAACACCGTGGTCTGGAAGCCCAGCCCGAAGGTGCCGCTCACGGCCCTGGCACTTCAGCACCTGAGCAACATCGCCATGGCGGAAATGGGTTTCGAAGGCGTGTTCACGCTGTTCATTCCAGAGCGCAATGAACTCGCCGAAATGCTCATTGCCGACGCGCGCGTCGCACTGGTCTCGTTTACCGGGTCCACGGCCGTGGGCCGAAAGGTAGCAAGCATCGTCGGCGGCACGCTCGGGCGGCGCTACATGCTGGAGTGTTCCGGCAACAATGGCTGCATTGTGGACGAGACGGCGGACCTCAAGCTCGCCGCGCGCAGCATCACCTTCGGGGCCGTGGGCACGACGGGGCAGCGCTGTACCAGCACGCGCCGGGTGATCGTGCACCGGTCCGTCGAAGGCGAGCTCGTGGCGCTGTTGAAGAAATCCTTTGCGCAGATCCAGGTCGGCGACCCACGCGAGCCTGGCGTGGTGGTTGGGCCATTGGTGGACAAGGCAGCGGTGGGTCATTTCGAAGGTGCGGTACGCGAGGCCGAGGCATTGGGCGGCCGGATCGTCTTCGGCGGCCGGCGCATCGACCGCCCCGGCTACTACGTGGAACCGACGCTCATCACGCATGTTCGTTCGGAATGGTCTTGCGTGCAGCACGAGACTTTTGCGCCCATCGTGTACGTCGTCCCTTACGACACGATCGAAGAAGCCATCGACATCCACAACGGTGTGCCCCAGGGCCTCGCGTCCGGGATTCACAGCACGAACCTCGGCAACATCGAGATGTTCCTGTCGGCCGCGGGCAGCGACTGCGGCATTGCCAAGGTCAACATGGGGACGACAGGAGCCGACATCGGCGCGGCGTTTGGCGGCGAGAAGGAGACGGGCGGCGGGCGAACGGCCGGGTCCGATGCCTGGAAGGGCTACATGCGGCGGCAGAGCGTGTGCATCAACTGGGGCGGCGAGTCGCCATGGGACAGCCGGCTCGAACTCTGAGAGAAAAACGTGAAACTTGGAACTGTTGAACTGCGCTCCGGCGAGGAGCGGGTCGCTTGCCTGCGCGCGGACGGCAGCGTCGTGATTGCGCCGCGCGAGTTTGGCGAGATGCACGACGTCATCGAGGCGAACGACAGCGCGACTTCGGAATTGCGCAAACTGTGTGAGTCCTCGCAAGCGCAAGCGATCGTGCTCTCCGAGGTGCGGCTCCTGTCTCCGATCCGCGGCTTGCGCCGCGACGTGCTGTGCACGGGCTGGAATTACTGGGACCACTTCTACGAGAGCGAAGGCAAGCGCGAAGGGCAGGACGTCCCGAAACCCGAAGCCCCGACCTTTTTCACCAAGGGGCCGGACGTCGTGATCGGGCCGTGCGACGACATCGCGTTCGACCCCTTCATCTCCAAGAAGTGGGATTACGAAGCCGAGATCGCACTCGTCATCGGCAAGCAGGGGCGCAGCATCCCTCGCGAGGACGCGATGAAGCACGTGTTCGGGTATTGCCTTGCGAACGACGTTTCCCAGCGCGACCTGCAACGCCGACACGGCGGGCAATGGCTCAAGGGAAAAAGCATCGACGGCACCATGCCCCTGGGCCCGTGGCTCACGCTGCGCGACGACGTCGAACTCGCGAATGTCACCCTTGAGTGCGAACTGAACGGCACGGTCATGCAGCGTGCGAGTGCCTCGGAAATGGCGTTCGGCATTGCCGAGCTGATCTGCGAACTCTCCTTTGGAATGACCCTGAGGCCGGGCGATGTGCTTCTCACGGGAACCCCCAGCGGGATCGGCAACGCGCGGACACCGCCCGTGTACCTCAAGGAGCGCGATCTGGTCGTGGTCCGCGCGACGCAACTCGGCGAGCTGAGAAACCGGCTCGTCGCCAAGGACCTGAGTTCGTACGAAACCCCCTTTCGATATTCCCCTACCAACTGAAAACCACAGGAACTTACATGCCCACCATTGCAGTCGTCTACCACTCCGGCTACGGCCACACCCACCGCATGGCTCAGGCCGTGGCTCAGGGCGCCGGCGCCGAACTCATCGCCATCGACGCCGAGGGCAATCTGCCGGCCGGCGGCTGGGAGCAGCTCAAGGCAGCCGACGCGATCATCTTCGGCACGCCCACGTACATGGGCAGCGTCAGCTGGCAGTTCAAGAAATTTGCCGATGCCTCGTCCAAGTTCTGGTTTGCGCAGGAATGGAAGGACAAGATCGCCGCCGGCTTCACCAACAGTGCCGGCCTGAACGGCGATAAGCAGTCGACGCTCAACGCGCTGTTCACGATGGCCATGCAACACGGCATGATCTGGGTCAGCCAGGGGCTGATGCCCAGCAACACCAAGGCCGCGAAGCGGGATGACGTGAACTACCTCGTCTCGTTCAGCGGCGCCATGGCGCAGTCGCCTTCCGACGCGGGCTCCGGCGAGATGGCGGCCGGCGACTTGGAGACAGCGCGACTGTTCGGCGAGCGCGTGGCCGCGGTGACGGCCCGGCTGCCCGGTGACCAGCCGAGACATACGAGCGCTGCGACAGTTTGATTGCCGCGGCATCAGGCCGACCTAGAGGCGATCTCCTTCACGATAACGACCAGGAGCACCGAGTGAAAAGGCGCACCACCATCAACCGCCGAACCGCGCTGCTTGCAGCTGCAGGCTTTTTTCCCGGAACAGCGGCTTTCGCCAAGGAGCCGGAGTTTCCCACGCGACCCATGCGATTGATCACTCCACTCCCTGTCGGCAGCGGGCCCGAAGGAGTGGCGCGCCTTGTTGCGGTCAAGCTCGCGCGCGCCTGGGGTCAATCAGTCACTGTCGAGAACAAGCCGGGCGGCAACGGGTTCATCGCTATCAACGCCTTCAAGCACGGGGCCGCGGATGGGCACGACTTAATCCAGCTGGAGAACGTGCACCTAACCGCGTACCCGCACCTCTTCAAAAAGCTTCCTTTCGACGGCAAGAAGGACTTCGAACTCATCGCGCCGTTGTTCAAGAACTATTTTTTTATCACCACTTCGGCCACGAGCAAGTACCGCAATGTGGCCGACCTGGTCGCCGACGCGATGGCGAACTCCGGCAGGCTGAGCTATGGCTCCTGGTCGGTTGGCAACCCTGCACACCTCGGGTCGGCGCTCTTTGAGACGAGGACGGGCATTGAGATGCAGCACGTCGTTTACAAGGAAACGAGCCAGCTTTACAACGACGTTGCCAACGGGGAACTGTCCTTCGCCTTCGGGACAAGCGCCACGGCGGGACCGCTCTATCGCGCCGGTAAGATCAAGTTCCTCGCGGTCGCGGCACCCCGCAGGCTAGAGGCGTACAAGCTCGTACCGACGGTCGCGGAAGCAGGCGGCCCTGCCGGGTTCGAAGTCAGCGGCTGGACTGCCTTGGCCGCGCCGCGCAACGTGCCCCCGTCGGTGCTGGACAAGATCCGCCGTGAAGTCGACACGGCACTGCGCGAGCAGGATGTTCGCGACAAGTTCACTGCTCTCGGCTACGAACCCTTTCCCGCGACGCCTTCGGAATTCGCCCAGCACATTTCAGCTGAATCGGCCCAGTTCGCCGAAGTCGTCAAGAAAGTCGGCGCGCATCTGGATTGACTTGCCGGGTTTTGTGCTTCAACGGCAGGGCAGACCCTGGTGTAACCCGCACGTCCTGTGTCGTACAGGCAGTTGCTTGCCTTCCGAACCTGCGCGGGAAGGTGTCGTTCGGGCATTTGCCTCGCCTACCTAGATCTCAAGCAGCTTGGCGAGCCGCGAGCCGCCTGGATCGCTGTTTGGGGATCTATTAGCCCGGAACAATCGCTGTTCCGAGCCATGCCTGAGCGGCAGCTATGCGCGCCATTGCAGCCCTTGAGGGGGGCGCAGAGGGCGCCATCGAGTAGAAGAACGCTGTCTTACTTTCTGAGGGGCGCGACGCCCACTGTTGGTTTGGCGCGACGGCCTTGACCGAAGAATCCGCATTTCTCGATCAAGGTTAGTCGAAAATTCCCACAACCTTAGTGATCCAAAGGCGGCCTGTCCGGGAAGAATAAAGTTCGTCGATGACAATAAAGATCGTCGGAGAAGCCTGCCTCCGGCCTGACTTCTGTGCTGGTCGCGCCCCTGGGGCTATTGAGTCAGGCGCAGCCGCTCGCACACGACCAGCGATGGCTTCCGACTGAGTTTGGACGTCCGGCACCGTCGTCCAGATGACAGCTTGAGACTGATTGCGGCCACTCGCGCGGCGTCGGTCGAACGACGGTTCGAGCGGAAACCTGTCGTTGAGACGTACCGGGTGAGAGCGTCTTCCGCCAACAGTCTCTACTGCGCTGCTCAGCCAGCGGGATCGAACACCCTGAGGAACTCGCGTCGCGTCTTTGGCCCGTAGGTCCTGAAGTGAGGATCGGGTTTCTCCAGGTAGGCCATGCGCTTTCGGGCGACCGAGTCGCGGGCGGTGTATCGCTTCACTTCCGTCGGCGTCAAGCCGTACACGTTCGCGGCGTTGAGACCGAATATTTTGGCCCGCAGCGCAGGCGTCATCTCGGGATAGCCATGCCGTTCGCGCAGTTCCGCCGAGATCTGGAACGTCCGGAAGGCTTGGATCTGGTCCTGCGGTGAGCCGTACCAGATCGAATCCGTGCCCCACAGCACGTTGTTCTCGCCGCACGCGACGATCAGTTTCCCCAGGGCGTGAGCCGCCTGTTCGGGGTCACGCATCAGGAATCGCCACGTGCTGCCTAGCTCCGCATAGACGTTGCTGTTCGGCTTGACCTGGTGTCTGCGCAAGGACGTAATCAGCGTGTCGATGCCGTCGCTCTTGCCGCTCGCGTCGTAGGCCTTTTCGGCCACCGTGCTGACGAAGCCCGAGTGATAGATCAGGAAGTTCACGTCCGGGTAACGCCTGGCCACGACGCCGATGTCGCTGCACTGGCTGTGCTCGTAGGAGCGTGGTCCGAACGGCAGCCCTTTGTGGATGCAGATGTTCTTGACGCCCAGTGCGCGAGCCTTCTCGATGAACCGGATGCCGACGTCGTCGTGCAGGAAGTAGCCCTTGCCGTTCGGTCCATACTGCGTGTAGGTCTTCCAGGCGCTGATGCCCCACTTCTCGTGCAACTCGTCCATGCCCTCGAGGTCTCCGGGCTGGTTCGGGTTGACGCGTCCATGGAGCAGCAGCCGGTGCGTTCCCTCGAGCTTGTCGACCAGCCTGCGGACCTCGTCGGCGGCCTGGATCGTGACCGGTTCGGCGTCGCGAGCGGAGGGCACGAAGGACAGCACCATCACGTCGGTGTCGCTGTCCATGAACACGTCCTTGAGGAAGACCTCCGCGCTTTTCGAATTGCCTTTCGGCGTGTCGATGAAGTGGCCCTGGACGTCGAGGATGAACTCCTGCCTGGCGGGGCCGACCTGCGCGCGCGCGAGCTGCATATCCAGCACGGCGTCGCGGGGCAGTTCGAAGAAGCCGCCGGTCCTTCCGGCCGCGGCGTTGGCCGCGTTGAAGGCCAGCAGCGTGCTGGCTGCGCCACAGGACGAGGTCAGGAACGCTCGCTTCGAGCATCCCAGCCGCTTCGCGTTGTTTGCCGCGGCCTCGTGTGCGAGGCGGTTGGCTTCGATGTTCGCCGGCCACAGCGACACCGGTGCGAACTCGCCATTCGAGGTGCTGTCGAGCTTGATGGGAAGGCGCTTGCCCTCAGGGTCGCTGTCATGCATGGTGGTCCCCCGGTTTGATCAAGAAGACCCGCCGGCCCGCCAACGGCGCCATGAGCCCCCTTGGTTTCGACGAGACCTCCCGATTCTGCTCCGCGCCGAGGGGACTCTGCCCTAGAACATAAGCTAGGCACGCCCGCGGGCGGGCTGTGCTGTGCGTAGAACGCCTCGAGCGTGGCAAGAAGACTGGGTGCTGTCGGTCGTGTTCGGCAGATGAATGGCTGCTGCTTCGGAGACCCGACGTTCGACCTTGTTTATGTCGGCCGTCAGCTGGTACCCCAGAACCGGCCGGCCATTTGCGATCGAGCGGATGGCCAACGTTGACTTCCAACATGTGCCGACCAATGGCCGCATTCACGGACGCTCAACTGGAGCTTCGCTTTAGGATTGTCGGATACCT
>NZ_JAGGNU010000038.1 GCF_018614915.1 Variovorax paradoxus
CGGATTCCAAGGGCAAGGTCAGAAATCCAAAGGTCTCTTTCGTAACTGGATGGGAGTCGATCAGAAAAGGTCGCGTGAGGCGTTCAGTTGCTACCCGCTCGATGAGAGTTTGGTCCAGCCTGTTCACGTCCTCGATGGTGATGACGCGCGCGGAGAGTCGACGAATGTCGTCTTCCGCAAGGTTCTCGCCTCGCATGGCAACGGTCTTGCGGAGTTCTTCGCTGTAGGCAAACACTGTCAGCTCGGGATATCGGAGCTTGAGGTTGCCCGACAAGGTTGATTTTCCCGACGCCGGAGCCCCGGTGAGATAGATGACTGGGTGCAAGTTCGCTCCTATGCAATCAGCGGACGATTTGGCTGCGCTACAGGTTTGGTTTCCAAGTCGCCCCTACTTCGAAACCTTCACCCTCTCAAACTCAAACACCGCCGTCTCCCCATTCGCAGTGACGGCGATGATTGTTCTTGCGGGTCTGCGTTGTTCTTTTTCGAGAGCACGGGCCAAGGCCTCCGGTTGTTTTATTGAGGCCGCGATTGTTGGCGGCTCCCGCCCGTTGGCGCGAGGCACAAAGTCTCGCCTTCATCAAATATCCGCGTGGGAGAGGCGTTCGAAGGGACGCCATCCATGGCCCGTTTTGTATTCCCTTGTATTTGGCACCGCCCCGAATACACGGCCATTCAAAAACCCACCTCCCTCGACACATCGTCGATACATCCACCCGCTGCAATAGGGGCACCCGATTCGCAGACGAGGATGAACCTCCAAAGGCGATGGGCAAAGTCACCCCGCACATCGCATTTGAAAGGACCCCTGAAATGAACAACAAGGTTCGAATCTTCACCACCGCGCTGCTGGTCGCCGGCAGCAGCCTGGCAATGAACCTGGCGCACGCGCAGCTGGCGGGCACCAGCCGCGTCGACGTGCTGCAGCACGATCTCCACGAGCACGGACAAGAGGTCGTCCAGGCGCGTGTCGCCATCGACGTGGGGGTGAAGTCCATCAACCACTCGCATCCGGGCGCCGAGATCGCCTATGTGCTCGAGGGCACGCTGGAATACACGATCGAAGGCAAGCCGCCGGTCACGCTCAAGCCGGGCGAAGCCGTGTTCATTCCGGCCGGCGCGAACCACATCGCGAAGAACGTCGGCAACGTCAAGGCGGTGGAGCTCGCCACC
This sequence comes from Variovorax paradoxus, assembly GCF_018614915.1. GTDB lineage: Bacteria > Pseudomonadota > Gammaproteobacteria > Burkholderiales > Burkholderiaceae_C > Variovorax > Variovorax paradoxus_K. Next base: position 1,174 of record NZ_JAGGNU010000038.1, read on the forward strand.
TATCTCGTCGCCAAGGGCAAGCCGCTTCTCGTGCCGGCGAATTGATCGCCAGCGCCGTCCCACATTCACTCACCACCGTTCACTGAAAAAAGGAAATCGTCATGAAGACCACTTCGAGATTCATCGCCGCCGCCGCTCTCTCCCTGATCGCTGTCGCAGGCGCACAGGCCGAGACCTACGAGGGCGTGCACCCGCGCGTCTCCGCCAACAGCCGCGCCGACGTGCGCGCCGAAGCCGTGCTGGCGGCACGCAGCGACAACCCGTATGCGGAAGCCGTCTCGTCGCGCGTCGCGCCGGCGCTGTTCGCCTCGGCCGAGCGCGCGAACGTCCGCAAGAATGCCGTCGCCGCCGCGCACAGCGCGAACCCCTATGCGGAAGGCTATGGACAAGGCGTGGCGCACGCCTCGGCCGGCATCACCGACCGCGCCGCGGTCCGCGCCGAAGCGCGTGCCGCTGCCCACGGCCAGCAACTGCCGCTGTGAACAAAGCGGCTTGATGCGCTCGGCGTTCAGCCCGGCCCTTCGCGCCGCAAGCTGTTGCTCAACGCCGTCTTGCGCAGGATCACGGCAAACGACTGCACCGCCGCAGGCTTCGTCTCCCCCAGCTTCCACAAGATGCCCGGCGTCCGTATCGGCGTCGGGCTCTCCAGCGGAATCACCTTCAGCCCCGCCATCGCCTCCGGCACCGCGTTGATCGCAACGATCGAGCCGATCATGGTGCGGGCCACCAGCGCGAGCATCGGGGCGACGGTGGACATTTCGGCCACCACCGTGGGCTCGGCGCCGCAGGCGTGGAAGCACTCGTCGAGCATGGTGCGGGTCGAGAAGGCGGACGAGACGAGCACCAGGTCCTGCCGGTGCAGTTCCACCATGCGGATGCGCTTGCGTTTCGCGAGCGGATGGCCGGTGGAGACGACCAGCACCATCTCCTCGTTGTAGAGCGGCTCGAACCACAGGCCGTCCGAGTCCTGCGGGCGGTAGGAGATGCCGAGGTCCATCTCGCCGGCGCGCAGGCGCGCAGCGATGACTTCGGCGGCGAGCTCCTCGACGCTGATGCGCACGGTCGGATGGCGCGCAAGAAACTGCGCCACGCATTCGGGGATGAGGCCGATGTTGAAGGTGTGCGTGGCGCCGATGCGCACCTTGCCCGTGAGGTTGCCGGCGCCGGGCTTCAGGAGCGCCACGCCCTGGTCCACCTCCTTCAATGCCCGCGAGGCAAAGCCGCGCAGCAGCTCGCCGGCCTCGGTGGTCACCACCTTCTTGCCGATGCGCTCGAAGAGCGGCTGGCCGAGCTCGTCCTCGAGCTGCTTGATCTGGTGCGAAAGGGTCGACTGGGTCACGTGCACGCGCTCGGCCGCGCGCGTGAAGCTCAGGCAATCGGCCAGTGCGACGAAGTAGCGCAGATGCCTCATCTCCATACAAACCCCTGCGAATGATCGATGCCATCGATGATATCGATGGAAATTCATCATTTGTCGCGGCCTGCTGCGCGGCCTATCGTCCGGCCAGAACCAGGAGACAAGACATGGCGAACTACAACCAGGACAGCATCACGCAGGACGTGATCGAGGCTTTCGCGAAGACGCCCGACCCGCGGCTGCGCGAGCTCATGACGGCGCTGGTGAAGCACATGCACGCCTTCGCGCGCGAGGTCGACCTGAAGCCCGACGAGTGGCTGGCGGCGATGAAGTTTCTCGAGGCCACGGGCCAGATCTCGACCGACAAGCGGCCCGAGTTCATCCTGCTCTCCGACACGCTGGGGCTGTCGATGATGGTGGTGGCGCTGGACCAGGCGCGCGCCAGCGGCGGCGCGCAGGGCGCGACCGAGGCGACGGAGGCCACGGTCGAGGGCCCGTTCTACAGGCCCGGCGCGCCCGACATGCCGCTGGGTGCCGACATCAGCGGCAGCGCGCGCGGCGAGCCGACCTTCTACATGGGCCGCGTGACCGATGTGCACGGCGCGCCGCTCGAAGGCGCCTTGCTCGACGTCTGGTCGGGCGACGGCGAGGGCAAGTACGACGTGCAACTGAGCGCCGAGCCGACGATGGCGGCGCGCGGTCGCTTTCGCACCGATGCGCAGGGGCGCTACTGGTTCTGGTCGATCCGGCCCGCGTACTACCCGATCCCCGACGACGGGCCGGTGGGCCGGATGATGCATGCCGCCGAGCGCAGCATCTACCGCCCCGGCCACCTCCACCTGCAGGTCTCGGCGCCGGGCCACGTGACGCTGACCACGCAGGTCTTCGTCGGCGGCAGCCCCTACATCGACCAGGACGCGGTGTTCGGCAAGCGCGACAGCCTGGTGGTCGACTTCGAGACGCATCCGCCGGGCAAGGCGGTGGACGGACGCGAGATGCGCGTGCCCTACCACTCGGCGAGCTTCGACGTGCGCCTCGCGCCGGTGCCGGCCTGAAGCCCTTCTTTCCACTTTTTCTTTGCAAGGAACCCCATGAAGATCGGCAAGGCCACCGTGCCGCGCACGTCCATCTGCACCTCGGACGCCCACACCATCGTCGTTCGCGGGCATGACCTGTCGAAGGAGCTGATCGGCAAGCTCTCGTTCGTCGAGCATTTCTTTTTGCTGCTCACCGGCAAGCGGCCGACCGAGGGCCAGGCCGCGGTGCTCAACGCGACGCTGGTCGCGATCGCCGAGCACGGGCTGGTGCCCAGCGTGCAGGCCGCGCGCATGACCTTCGCCGCGGCGCCCGATGCGATGCAGGGCGCGGTGGCGGCCGGCATCCTGGGCTGCGGCTCGGTGGTGCTGGGCTCGTCCGAGACGGCGGGGCGCATGTACGTGGAGATCGATGAACAGGTGCAGGCCGGCACCGCGGTCGACGAGGCCGCGCTCTCGGTGATGAAGGCCTGGCGCGCGGCCGGGCGCTCGATCCCCGGCTACGGCCATCCGCTGCACAAGGAGCGCGACGAGCGCGTGGGCGCGCTGTTCGACGTGGCCCGCGCGGCCGGCACCGACCTGCGCTTCGTCGCCATCGCGGAAGCCTGCGAGGCGCTCCTGCCCGAGGTGCTGGGCAAGCCGCTCAAGCTCAACGTGTCGGGCGCGATCCCATCGGTGCTGCTGGGCGCGGGCTTCCCGGTCGAAGGGCTCAAGGGCGTGCCGATGCTGGCGCGCACAGCGGGGCTGATCGCGCACATGGTCGAAGAGATCCGCCAGCCGATCGGCTTCGCGCTCTCCTACCAGGCGACGCGCGAGATGGAATACGACGGCGACGTGCCGCCGGGCTTCGGGAGCAAGCACGAATGATCCCGGTACTGCAAGGCCTCAAGGTCATCGAGCAGGGCACCTTCATCACGGGGCCGGCCGCCGGCATGCTGCTGGGCGACCTGGGGGCCGACGTGATCAAGGTGGAGCAGCCGGTCACGGGCGATCCGTTTCGCGCCTTCAAGAACGGCCTGTACAGCCCGCACTACCAGACCTACAACCGCAACAAGCGCAGCATCACGCTCGACACCAAGAGCAGCGCCGATCGCGAGGTGCTCGACGCACTGATCGCCGATGCCGACGTGTACATCCAGAACTTTCGGCCTGGCGTGGCGGAGAAGCTGGGTGTCGGCGCGGAGCGGCTGCAGGCGCTGAACCCCAAGCTCATCTACGTGGCGATTAGCGGCTTCGGCGCCACCGGGCCTGCCGCCAATCGGCCGGCCTACGACACGGTGGCGCAGGCGGCGAGCGGCTTTCTCAACCTGCTGGTGAACCCCGAGAACCCGCGCGTGGTCGGGCCTGCCATTGCCGATTCGCTGACCGGCTTCTATGCGGCCTACGGCGTGCTGGGCGCGCTGTTCGAGCGCAGTCGCACCGGCATCGGCCGCAAGGTCGAGGTGTCGATGCTGGAGGCGATGGCGCACTTCAACCTCGACGCCTTCACGCACTTCTTCCAGGTCGACGAGGTGATGGGGCCGTACAGCCGGCCGAGCGTGTCGCAGTCCTACGTGCTGCGCTGCGCCGACGACAAGTGGATCGCGCTGCACATGTCATCGCCCGAGAAGTTCTGGCGCGGGCTCGCGGTGGCGATCGAGCAGCCGGACATCTTCGAGGACCCGCGCTTCGCCACGCGCGACGCGCGCATCGACAACCAGGAGGCGCTGATCGCACTGCTGGGCGCGCGCTTCCGCATGCTGCCGCGCGCCGAATGGTGCCGCCGCCTGCAGCGCGAGGACGTGCCGAACGCGCCGATGTACGACACCAGCGAGGCGCTGGAAGACCCGCAGGCCAAGCACCTGCAATTGATGACCTCGGCCGAGCATCCGGTGATGGGGCTGTTTCGCACGGTGCGTTCGCCGGTCAGCTTCGACGGCGAGCGCGCGCTCGAGGTGCGGCCGCCGCCCACGCTGGGCGAGCACAACGACGAGATACGCGCCGAGCTGAAGCGCAAGTAGATAGATCGAAAGAACGGAGACAAGCGATGACGATCAAGACAACGATGCGCACCCTGCTCGCCGCGGGCGTGCTGCTTGCAGGCGCGGCCGTGCAGGCGCAAGACAAGGGGCCGATCAAGATGGTGGTGCCCTTCGGCGCCGGCACCACCACCGACACGGTGGGCCGCGTGGTCGGCGAAGCGCTGGGCAAGGCGCTGCAGCAGACGGTGATCGTCGACAACCGCGCGGGGGCCGGCGGCTCGACCGGTTCCGACATGGTCGCCAAGTCGGCGCCCGACGGCCGCACGCTGGTGATGGGCACGGTGGGCACGCACGCCATCAACGCCGCGCTCTTCAGCAAGCTGCCCTACGACCCGCTGCGCGACTTCGCGCCGGTGGCCTTCATCGGCTACACGCCGACGCTGCTGGTGGTGGCGGCCGACTCGCCGATCAAGTCACTGAAGGACCTGGCGCAGGCCGCCGCGCGGCCCAACGGCGTGACCTTCGCCTCGGCCGGCAACGGCACCTCGGGCCACCTGGCCGGCGAGCTGCTCGCGCAGCGCCTCGGCGGCAAGATGCTGCACGTGCCCTACAAGGAAGGCGCCGCAGCGCTGACCAGCGTGATCGGTTCGCAGGTCGACTTCATGTTCTATCACCCGGCCGCGGTGATGCCGCAGGTCAAGGCCGGCAAGCTGCGCGCGCTGGGGTCCAGCGGCGCGCAGCGCAGCGCGGCGGCCAGCGACGTGCCGACGCTGATGGAGCAGGGCATCGCCGACTTCGACCTGGTCGCGTGGTTCATGCTCTACGCGCCGGCCGCCACGCCCGCGGCCACGCTGGCGCAGCTGCGCACGGCCAGCGCCGCCGCGCTCGCGCAGCCCGATGTGATGGCGCGGCTGCGCGACCAGGGCATCGAGTCGCGCGTGCTGCGCGTCGAGGAGATGCAGCCCTTCAACAAGACCGAGCTCGGCAAGTGGGCCGGCCTCGTCAAGCGCTCGGGCGCCCAGGTGGACTGACAGCTTTCGTTCGTTTCGCACACAAGAACCCAAGGAGACAAGAACCATGAAGACGCACCAGACCCTTCCCGGCATCGGCCGGCGCGCGGCAGTGGCCGCCATCGCACTCGCAGCCGCCGGCATCGCGGCCGCACAGCAGCCGTCAGGCCAGCCGGTCCGCATCGGCAGCACGCTGGCGCTGACCGGCCCGCTCGCGGCCACGGCGCAGATCCACAAGCTGGTGGGCGAGATCTACATCGAGCAGCTCAACAAGCGCGGCGGCCTGCTCGGCCGGCCGGTAGAGTGGGTGGTGAAGGACGACCAGTCCAAGCCCGACCTGGCGCGCACGCTCTACGAGCAGCTCGTGACCGCCGACAAGGTCGACCTGCTGATGGGCCCCTACGCCACCGGCGCGATCCTCTCGGCGATGGGCGTGGCGCAGCGCTACAACAAGGTGCTGGTGCACCACACGCTGGGCATTCCCTCGCTCGCCAAGTACGACATGCAGTTCCCGGCCTGGTCGATCGGCTCCGACCCGGCGACCACCGTGCCCAACACCTTGTTCGATGCGCTCGCCGCCTCGCCCAAGCCGCCGAAGACGGTGGCGGTGGTGACCAGCAAGTTCCCGTCGATCCAGTTCATGAGCGCGGGCGCGCGCGAGGTGATCAAGAAGCGCGGGCTGACCGAGGTGCTGTTCCTCGAGTGGGATTTCGGCAACCGCGACTTCGGCCCGATCGCCAACCGCGTGAAGGATGCCAAGCCCGACTTCGTGTGGGTCGGCGCCATCGGGCTGGAGGGCAACCTGCTGCTCGACGCGATGAAGAAGATCGACTATTCGCCGCCGCAGCACTTCTACCTGTACCCCTCGCCGGGGCCGCTGCTCGCGTCGCCGGACGCGAAGAACGCGCTCTCGGCCACCATCTTCGAGGCGCAGCCGCCTTTCACCTCCAACTACGGCGCGGCCGAGTTCGTGAAGCTCTACTCCGAGCGCGCGGCCAAGGCCGGCTTCACCGATACCTCGGTCGAGACCCAGGCCGCGGCCTCCTACACCGCGTGGCAGATCCTCGAGGCCGGCGTGGTCAACACCAAGAGCCTGGACGACAAGGCGATCGCCAGTTGGCTCAAGGCCAACAAGGTCGACACGCTGCAAGGCAAGCTGCGCTTCAACGGCACCGGCAACTTCGGCGACGACCTGATGCGCATCAAGCAGATCCAGGGCGGCAAATGGGTGGTGGTGTGGCCGAAGGAAGTGACCGCGGACAACGCCAAACTGATCGCACCGTGAACTTCACGCTGCCCAGCATCTCGCTGCTGTCCCAGTCCATCCTCTCGGGCATCTTCGTCGGTGCGCTGTACGGCCTGATGGGACTGGGCCTCAGCCTGAGCTGGGGCCTGCTCAGGCTGATCAACCTCGCGCATTTCGCCTTCGCCTTTCTTGCCGCGTACCTCTGCTACCAGATGGCGACGATGGGCATGGACCCGCTGCTCACGCTCGCCGTGATCGTGCCGCTCTTCTTCGCGCTCGGCGCGGGGCTGCACTGGGTGATGGTGCGCTTCAAGGTCATGCCCTTCAATTCGCTCTTGTTGACCTTCGGACTCACCGGCATCGCCGAGAGCGTGATCCAGTCGATCTGGACTGCCGACTTCCGCAAGCTCGAATCGAGCTACGCGGAGCACAAGTTCAGGATCGGCGGGCTCTTCGTGCCGGTGCCCGAGCTCATCACGCTGGTGCTGGCGGTGGCGCTCGCGTTCGCCGTCTGGGCCGTGCTGCGCTACACCGACCTCGGCCGCGCGATGCGCGCCGCGGCGGAAGACGCGCCGGTGGCCGCCGTCTTCGGCGTCAACCAGAAGGCGCTGGGCCTGGTGCTGGCCGGCACCTGCGCGGCGCTCGCCAGCGTGGCCGGCGTGTGCCTGGCGCTGAGCTTCACGCTCGCGCCCTCGCAGATGTACGCATGGATCGGCGTGGTGTTCGCGGCCGTGATGCTCGGCGGCCTGGGCAGCGCGCTCGGGCCGCTGGTCGCCGGCACGCTGATCGGCGTGAGCGAGGCCATCACGATGGCGGTGACCGCGCCTTCGTGGGCGCCGATCGTGTCGTTCACCTTGCTGATCGTGATCCTGATCTTCAGGCCAGGGAAGACAGGCTGATGAAACGCACACCGCTGATCATCCTCGCGGCCGGCATCGCGCTCGCCCTCGTGCCGCAGCTGGGCCTGCCGGCCTTCTACGACTCGCTGCTCTACCTGATGCTGCACTGGGTGGTGCTCGCCACCTCGTGGAACATCCTCTCGGGCTACTCGGGCTACTTCTCCTTCGGCCACGGCGCCTTCTTCGGCGCCGGCATCTACACCAGCGCCAACCTGATGTCGCGCTACGACTGGCCCTTTCTCTGGACCCTGCCCGCGGCGGCGCTGGTGGCCGCGGTGCTCGGCGTGGCGCTGGGCGCGGTGGTGTTCCGCGTCAAGGGCGTGCGCGGCGAATTGTTCGCGCTGCTGACGCTGGCGATCACCTTCGTGATCGGCACCATCGTGGTCAACACGCCGCTCGACGGCGGCAACGGCGTCTCGCTCGCCGCGGTCGAGGTGCCGAAGATCGGGCCGACGGCGTCCTCCACCTTCTACCTGCTCGCGCTCGCCGCCGCGGTGGCCACGCTCTTGATCGCCTGGGGCATCCAGGTGTCGAAGTTCGGCGCCGGGCTGTTCGCGATCCACGACGACGAGGACGCGGCCGAGGTGATGGGCGTGCCCACCTACCGCTACAAGCTGCTCGCGCTCGCCATCTCGTGCGCGCTGGCCGGCGTGGCGGGCGGCATCCACGCGCTCTTCCTGTCGTACGTGACGGCGGGCGAGGTGTTCACGATCACGGTGCCGCTGACGGTGGTGCTGATGAGCGTGCTCGGCGGCACGCGCCACTGGGCCGGGCCGGCGATCGGCGCGGTGGCGATCACCGGGCTGCTCTACAGCTTCACCGCGGCCGACCATGCGGTAGCCGGCAAGGCGCTGATCGGCATCATCCTGATCGCGGCGATTCTCTTCATGCCGGAGGGCATCCTGGCACGCGTGCGGCGCGCGTGGCGGCGTGCGCCGGCTGCGGCGCCGGTCGTTGCCGCAGCACCGGCCGAGGCCGTGGTGGCCCGCGCCACCTCCGCAGGGCAGGGCGAGGTGCTGCTGCGCGTGCAGGGCCTGTCCAAATCCTTCAAGGGCGTGCGCGCGCTCCAGGGCGTCGACGTGGAAGTGCGGCGCGGCGAGATCCTCGGCCTGCTGGGGCCGAACGGCTCCGGCAAGTCGACCTTCATCAACGTCGTCAGCGGCCACTACACGCCGAGCGGCGGCGCGATCCATTTCGAAGGCCGCTGCCTCAACGGCCTGCCGGCGCACCGCGTGGCCGGCAGCGGCATCGCGCGCACCTACCAGATCCCGCGGCCCTTCGGCCACCTGAGCGTGCTGCAGAACGTGGCGATCGCCACGATGTTCGGTGGCGCGGTGCGCGACCCGGCTTCCGCCGCGAAGCAGGCGATGGCCTGGCTCGAGTTCACCGGCCTCGAAGGCAAGGCGCAGGCGCGGCCCGACGACCTGAACCTGCACCAGCGCAAGTTCCTCGAGCTCGCACGCGCGCTCGCCTCGCGGCCACGGCTGGTGCTGCTCGACGAGGTGCTGTGCGGGCTGACGCCGAGCGAGATCGACGACGCGGTGGCGCTGATCCGCCGCATCCGCGACCAGGGCGCCAGCATCGTCTTCGTCGAGCACGTGATGCGCGCGGTGATGGCGCTGACCGACCGCATCGTGGTCTTCAACCACGGCGAGCTGCTGGCCGAGGGCGGCGTGCACGACGTGATGCAGCGGCCCGAGGTGATGACCGCCTATCTCGGAAAGGTCGCCCATGCTTGAAGTACGCGATCTGCAGGTGGCCTACGGCGCGGCGCAGGCGCTGTGGGGCGTGTCGCTCGATGTGCGCGACGGCGAGCTGCTGTGCGTGGTCGGCCCCAACGGCGCCGGCAAGACCACGCTGATCGGCACCATCGCCGGCATGCTGCGCGCCAAGAGCGGCCGCATCGTGCTCGATGGCCGCGACATCACGCAGCTGCCCGCGCACCGCTTCTGCGAGGCCGGCATCGCGCTGGTGCCCGAGGGCCGGCGCCTGTTCACCGGCATGAGCGTGCTGGAGAACCTGGAGCTCGGCAGCTACCTGCCGCACGCGAAGGCGCAGCGGCGCGAGTCGCTGGCGCAGGTGCTCGAGCTGTTCCCGATGATCCGCGAGAAGCTCGCGAGCCCGGCGGGCGAGCTCTCGGGCGGCCAGCAGCAGATGGTGGCGATCGCGCGGGCGCTGATGGCGCGGCCGCGCCTGCTGCTGCTCGACGAACCCTCGCTCGGCCTCTCGCCGCGCATCGTGGGCGACATGTTCGCGGCGATCCGGCGCATCAATGCGGCGGGCATGTCGGTGCTCTTGGTCGAGCAGAACGTCGCGATGGCGATGGAGGTCTCGCAGCGCGCCTACGTGCTCGAGGAAGGGCGCGTCGTGGCCGAGGGCGTGCCCGACGAGCTGCTCGCGCGGCCCGAGATCCAGCGCGCCTACCTCGGCGTTTGAACCATTCGTTTTTCATCTGGAGAAGCCCATGCTGTTCCCCGCCACCATCGTCGGCAGTTTCCCGCAGCCGGACTGGCTGATCGACCGCGCCAAGCTCGCGGGCCGCTTCCCGCCGCGGGTGCGGGCGCGCGAGCTGTGGCGCATTCCGCCGCAGTACCTGGAGGAGGCGCAGAACGATGCGACGCTGATGGCGATTCGCGCGCAGGAAGAGGCCGGCCTGGACATCGTGAGCGACGGCGAGATCCGGCGCGAGAGCTACTCGAACCGCTTCGCGACCGCGCTCGAGGGCGTCGACCTCGACAACCCCGGCAGCGCGCTCGACCGTTCGGGCCACCCGAACCCGGTGCCGCGCATCGTCGGCCGTATCCGCCGCCGACACCCGGTGGAGGTGGAGGACCTCAAGTTCCTGCGCGCCCACACCGACCGCCAGGTGAAGATCACCGTGCCCGGCCCGTTCACGATGCTGCAGCAGGCGCAGAACGATTTCTACGGCAGCGAGGAAGAGGCGGCGATGGACTATGCCGAAGCCGTGAACGCCGAGATCCGCGACCTCTTCGCCGCCGGCGCCGACGTGGTGCAGATCGACGAGCCCTACATGCAGGCGCGGCCCGAGAAAGCGCGGCAGTATGGGCTCGCGGCACTGAACCGCGCGCTCGACGGCATCACGGGCACGACGGCGGTGCACATCTGCTTCGGCTACGCGGCCATCATCCACGAGCGACCGAGCGGCTATTCCTTCTTGCCCGAGCTGGCGCAATGCAGCTGCAAGCAGGTGTCGATCGAGACTGCGCAATCGCACCTGGACTGCTCGGCGCTGGCCGCGCTCGACGGCAAGCGCGTGATGGTGGGCTGCATCGACCTGTCGACACCGGAGGTGGAATCGGTCGACACCATCGTCGAGCGCATCGAGCGCGCGCTGCCCTACGTGAAGCCCGAGAACGTGATCCTCGCGCCGGACTGCGGGATGAAGTACCTGCCGCGGGAGGCGGCGACGGGCAAATTGCGGGCGATGGTGGAGGCGGCGAAGCGCTTGCGGGTGGCGCACGCCGCATAGGGCTGGCGTTCAGCTACTGGCCCGCCGCCGCGACGGCTTCGCGTCCTCGACGAGAAGCCCGTTCAGCAATGCCTTGAACGCCTTCACCGCGCGCTTCGAGGTGGCGGCCGGATCGTCTGCATTGGCGATCCATTGGGCCGCGTGCAGCGCGGCGCCGCTGAGCAGGCGAGCGGCACCCTCCGGGTCGACGTCGATGATGAAGCCGTCGGCTTTCAGCTTCTTGAGGCTCTCGGTCATCGAGCGGTTGCATTCGCTCTGGCTCGCCCATGTCGAGGGGTCCCCGAGCACCGCGGGACCGTCGCGCATGACGATGCGCCGGATCTCGGGCTCCAGGGCCATCTCGATGTAGGCGATGTTCTCATCGACGAAGCCACGCCAGGGGTCCTTCGCCTTGGCAGCGATGGTGCGCAGGCGTTGCGACATCTCGTCGTCGATCTCGGCGATGACCGCCTGAAGCAATCCCTTCTTGTCGCCGAAGTGGTGATACAGGGCGCCACGCGTGAGACCGGCCGCACCCGTGAAGTCGTCCATCGAAGCGGCCGCATAACCGACCGAACCGAAGGCCCGGCGCGCCGCATCCACGAGCTTTGCCCGTGTCTCGGCAAGCATCTCCTTGCGGGGTCTGTGGGCCATGCCAATCCTTTCATATACGCGGCGTATGTTTTTGACATACACTGCGTATGTCATTATGCATCCGAGAGGACTTGCCCGATGCTCAAGCTCTACAGCGAGATCTTCAAGCCGCCTGGCGCCAAGGGTTTTGCGGCGGCCGGCTTCATCGCCCGCCTGCCGATTGCCATGGCCACGATCGGCATCGTCGCCATGTTGTCCCAGGCGCACGGTGCGTACGGGCTTGCGGGTGCGGTCGCCGCCGCCTTCGCGCTGACCAACGCGCTCCTCGCTCCGCAGATTTCCCGTCTCGTGGACCGGCTCGGCCAGAGCCGCATCCTGGCGCCGGCGACCGCGCTTTCGGTGGCGGGCTTCATCGGCCTGATGGTCGCGACGCGTTTCGGCGCGCCGGTCTGGACGCTGTTCGCATTCGCGCTGCTGGCCGCCGCGATGCCCAGCATGCCGGCCATGGTCAGGGCGCGGTGGACGGAGCTTTACCGGGGCACACCCAAGCTCGGCACGGCCTTCGCCTTCGAGTCGGTCGCCGACGAGCTGGTCTACATATCGGGATCGGCCCTGGCCGTCGGCCTGAGCGTGTCACTGTTCCCGGAAGCCGGCCCGCTCGCCTCGACCCTGTTCCTGGCCGTCGGCTCCGCAGCCTTCATCCTGCAGAAGGGGACCGAGCCGAAGGTGCAGCCGACGGCGAGGCGCGGCGGCGCGGCGACCATCAAGCTGCGCCCGGTCCAGATCCTGACCTTCGCGCTGGTGGCCATCGGCGCGATCTTCGGTACGGCGGAGGTGACCGTCATCGCGCTCACGGCCGAATTCGGCAACGCGGCCGCGGCCAGCCTGGTGCTTGCCGGCTATGCCCTCGGCTCGATGTTCGTCGGCCTGGTGTACGGCGCCTTGAAGCCCAGGATGCCGCTTTCGCGCCAGTTCGCCATCGCGATCGCCATCGCGGCGGCGACGACCGTGCCGCTGCTCTTCGTGGGCAACGTTCCCATGCTGGCACTCGCCCTTTTCGTCAGCGGCGCAGCGATCTCGCCCACCTTCATCACCGCCTTCGGCCTGGTTGAACGCCTGGTCCCGGCCGCCAAGCTCACCGAAGGCATCACTTGGGTGATGACCGGCATCGGCATCGGCATGGCCATCGGCTCGTTCGCTTCCGGCTGGGTCATCGATGCATTCGGTCCTGGGCAGCGGTTCTGGGCTTCGGTCGTGGCTGGGGGCGTTGCGCTTCTCACCGCGCTGCTCGGCCAGCGCGGCCTCAAGGTTCCCGCTGCATCCTCTCCACGTAGTAGGTCCGGATCGGCTCTGCCTTGCCCTTGACGATCGCAGGCGGCATGGGCCGCAGGCGAAACTGGTCATCGAGCGTGCGGCGAATGTCCTCCGTGATCAGCAGATCGACTTCGTACTTGCTGGTCAGTCCTTCGACGCGAGAGGCGACGTTGATCGGGTCGCCGGTCACGCTGAACTTCGACAGGCCGGCTGTGCCGATCACGCCCGCCACGACCTCGCCGCCGTGAATGCCGATGCCGAAGCGCAGCTCAGGCAGGCCCTGCTCGCGCAAGGTGGCGTTGTAGCGCGCCAGTTCGCCGCGCATTTCCAGTGCGGCCAGTACGGCGTCTCGCGCTTGCCAGGGGTTGGACTCCATCGCGCCGAACAGGGCCAGCAAGCCATCGCCCACGAACTCGGTGACATGGCCGTGATGACGGGTGATGGCAACCGTCATGTGGCGGAAGTAGTCGTTCAGGATGCTCACCGTGACGGCGGGGTCGAGCCTGTCGCACAGGGCCGTGAAGCCGCGCAGGTCGGCAAACAGCATCGTCACCTGGCGTCGTTCGGGTGCGAAGGCGTCACCGGCATGGGTGAGCCGCTCAACCACGTCGGCCGGCACGAAGCGCTCGAACTGACGTTGCAGATGCTCCAGCCTGTCGTCGGCTGCCAAGAGCAGCTTCTCGAGCTGGTCGTTCTGGCGGCGGCCGCGCAGGACGAGCACGGCCAGGCCCGAAAGGGCGAGGGCCCCGAGCGCGGCGAAGACCCAGGCCAGCGTCATTACGCCAGCAACATGGCCAGCCGCACGGTCCCATTCGCCAGCGATGCCACGCCGATGGCTTCCAGCAGCGCCGCGTCTCCCAGTTCGGCACCGAGCGCGCGCGTCTTCTGCTGGATCGACGAAGGTTCGTAGTACACCGTATCGCGCGCCCACGCCAGGAGGCCGGCTTCGCGTTGCGCCAGCTGAGGGCAGCGAAGCGTCGCGATCGCGTTGTCGATTTCCGCCTGGCTCAGGCCGTCTTCGAGCAGCAATCGGGTCGCCGCCGCTTCGCAATGCGGGCAGCCCAGCGTGCGCGCGACCACGGCGAACATCAGCGCCTTCGCGCTGCGGCTCAGCAATCCGGTGCCGAACGCGCCGTCGAGCGCCGCCTTCATGACGTTGCTCGCCCGCAGACCGGCAAGCGGCACCAGCACCACGCCGAAGGGGCCGACAGCCAGCTCGGCCCGGTCCGGCGGCGCTTCCACCGGCCTGCTCGGCGCGAACTTCTTCATCAGCGGCATCGCCAACGCGAGCAGCCAACGAAGCGGCCCATTGGCCATGCGTTCGAACTTCTGCTCCGCAGGGCACGCCAGCAGGGTGCTGACCCGGTTGTAGAAGCAGCCGAGGGAGATCGCGAAGGCGATTTCGCCGATTTGCGCCGGGGTATAGCCGAGTTCGAGCAGGGCGGCACGCTCGGCCGCAGCCGGGCGCGGTCTCGATCGAGCCAGCCTGCGGCAGAAGGCGAGGTACGCGCGCTCCTTGTCGTTCAGTTCGGCCATCTGCACATCGCGTTCGACCTGCTGTATGAAAGACTCGGAATAGCCAAGCACCTTCATGAAGGCCCGGTTCGCGCCATAGCAGTAGCGGCACGAGTTCTCCTGCGCCGTCACCATGCTGCCTATGCGGTGCAGCCGCTCCGACAGCGCGGCCGGCACGTAGCTTGTCGCTTGGTAGGCCGCCTCGCGCAGCCAGCGGTTGGGTGCGACCCGGCGGTCGACCTCGAGAACCGGTGCGCCGCGGCGCTTGAGCTCGGCTTCCCACTCCGCATCTTGCGCCGCCGGCAAGACCGGGTCGCTCCACTGGATTTCGCTCAGCAATACAGCCATCGGCCACTCCACTGGAAATCGTTGCTGCTCAAGGCTTCCGGGGTTCAAGCCGGCTCAGGTGCGAGCGTCCGCTCTGGAGCGGATTGTGCCTTCCCGTCGGGCAGTCGTCCGATAGGGATTCGCCGCTGCGCGATCCGCCCCGTGCGGATCACAATGGCCTCCCGATCCGACGCGCAGGAGGTTCCTCATGCAGAACGATCCGACGCCGGCCCTGACCTTGCGGCGGCTGATCGACGGCTACCAGCTCTCGCAGGCACTGCACGTCGCGGCAACGCTCGGCATCGCAGACCTGCTGGCAGACGGTGCCCGCGATACCGCCGAGCTGGCGCTGGCCACGCACACGCACGAACCGACGCTCTACCGCCTGTTGCGTGCACTGGCGAGCGTGGGCGTCCTGCATGAAAGCGCCGAGCAGCGCTTCGCGCTCACGCCGCTGGGCGAGCCGCTGCGCTCGGATGCGGAAGGCTCGATGGCGGCCTGGGCCGAGTTCGTCGGCAGCCCCGCGTACTGGCAGGCGTGGAGCGGCTTGCTGCACAGCGTGCGCACCGGGGAGAACGCCTTCGCGCACGTGCACGGCATGGATGTCTGGCGCCATCGCGAGGCGCACCCGGAAGACGGTGCGCTCTTCGATCGCGCCATGGCCGCGCTGTCGCGCCGGGCGGCGGCCGCCTTGCTCGGGGGCTACGACTTCTCGGCGCTGCGCACCCTCGTCGACGTGGGCGGAGGCAACGGTGCGCTGTTGGCCGCGATCCTTCGCGCGCATTCGCGCTTGCAGGGCACGCTGCTGGACCTGCCGCACGTGGTCGCGGCCGCACTGGCCCGATTGGTGGCGGCCGGCGTGGCAGACCGCTGCACGGTCAAGGGCGGCAGCTTCTTCGAGGGCGTGCCGGAAGGCGCCGACGCCTACCTGCTGCGCTCCGTCATCCACGACTGGGATGACGGCGATGCGCTCCGCATCCTCACGGTGGTCGCGAAGGCAATGACCACCCCGGCGAGCCGCGTGCTGCTGGTCGAGCGCGTCATCGCGCCGCCGAACGAAGGGCGCGACGCCAAGTTCTCCGATCTCAACATGCTGGTGTCGCCGGGCGGGCGCGAGCGCACGCGAGAGCAGTTCGAAGCCTTGCTCGCCGCCGCGGGATTGGAGCTCGTGCGCATCGACGACGCGGGCGGCTTCTCGATCATCGAGGCGCTGAAGGCCCACGCCTAGTGCAGTGTTGCGTTCTGTTTGGAACTTAAGCGCGAGTTGGCACGAATGACCTTTTGAAGGATGTCGCGGGCGCTCTTGGTCCAGATAAACGGCTTGGGGTCGGTGTTGTGATGCCCGACGTATTCATCGATGGCGGTCACGAGTTCGGTCACACTTGTGAACACGCCTCGGCGCAACCGGTTTTCGGAGATGTCACGGAAGAAGCGCTCGACCATGTTCAGCCACGACGCCGAGGTGGGCGTGAAATGCATTTCGAATCGGGGGTGCTTGGCCAACCACTGCTGCACGGCCGGGTGCTTGTGCGTGGCGTAGTTGTCGGCAATCAGGTGCAGCGTCTTGCCCTTGGGCGTTTCGCGATCGATTTGGCGCAGGAACTTC
>NZ_JAGGNU010000003.1 GCF_018614915.1 Variovorax paradoxus
ACTCTAATCGAACAGTATTGGGCCAGGAGCCGCCGTTCGACAATGCTTTGGAAGTCGACACAGACCGGACGTTCGCTGCGCCAGCGCAACGTCCAGTTCGAAATGGAGTGAGCGAAGGCCCGAAGCGCAAGGCCAACAGTCAGCAGGGTGCCGTCCGCTGGCGCATGGCTTGACCGCCCTCGAGCCTGCGTCGCATCATCCTGCCTTGCTGTCAAGGAGATACACATGCGGACCACGCTCATGATCCTCGCGGCCTTCAGCGTCGCGAGCGCCCACGCCGCCGGCTTCAAGCTCGAGAGCCCGGACGTGAAGGCCAATTCCACGATGGACAAGAAGTTTGAGGCCAACGTCTTCGGCTGCAGCGGCGAGAACAAGTCGCCGGCGCTCAAGTGGAGCGGAGCGCCCAAGGGCACCAAGAGCTTCGTCGTGACCGTCTACGATCCCGATGCCCCGACGGGCTCGGGCTTCTGGCACTGGTTCGTCTACAACATCCCGGCGAACGTCACCGAGTTGTCCGCCAATGCCGGCGCGCAAGGCGGCGCCAACCTGCCCAAGGGCGCCGCGATGAACCGCATCGACTATGGCTTCGCCGCATGGGGCGGCGCCTGCCCGCCGGCGGGCGACAAGCCGCATCACTACGTATTCACGGTGCATGCGCTGAAGACGGACAAGCTCGAACTGCCGCCGGACGCGACAGCCGCAGTCGCAGGCTTCATGACCAACGCGAACAAGATTGCATCGGCGACGTTCACCGCCAGGTACGGTCGCCCGGCAGAGAAGAAGTAGCAGCGCGGCCTCCGTGCTCACGGCACGGGGCGCTGCGCGATGGGGATGAACGTCGCGTTAGGCCAGAGTGACGCCTACGGCAGGGCGCCAAATGCGGCCTAGCTAAGGCATAGGCCCGAAGACGGTGCTGCCCGTGTGCGGTCGGGAGAGGTAATCAGCAACCCAAAGGCGAGCTTTGAAGGTCAATAGGCGACGAGCCTCCTGTTCGGACCTTGCCCTGCCAGTTAGGGCGAGTCGGCAAATCCTGTCACCTGCGCGATGAAGGTCAGCGTAGTAGTAGACGGCCTCGCCAGTTCCCTCCATGCCAATGGCCATCGTCCAGTCTGCGGGCGCCAGCGGGCCGCCGGCACCAGAGCCGAAAGGGTCTAGATTCATGCCGCGCTCCTCGCCCTTGTTGCCGGCAGCGTCGCCAGTCAGGTCAACTTTACATGGCGCAGGCTGAACGAGAGCTGAACTCGCCAAGACCGGCCGCCCACACACCTTCTCCCGCGTCAATGCAAATTGCACGTCTGGATGCTCGGGAAGCGCGCGCCTCACGGCGGCAGCCAATCGATGGTGTTGCAGATCCGCATGCGTTCGAAGGCGGCACCAGTGTCCGAGCAACCTGACCAGCACGCGCGTCGCTTCTCGATGCTCGCGCGTTCTGTGTTGCCGGCAGGCGATCGCCAGGCGGGCCGAATCTAAAAAGCCGAGCCGAGGTCCTATGAAATTTCCAAGGCGCTTCATGTCCCGCCGAAGTGCTGAAGTTGCAACTTCCGACCGCTGCGACTGCGCGTGAAGCAGAGCCAACCTTTTCTGCAGCACGCCGGCGCAGTAGACCGTCGTGAGCTCGAGATCCGATGGCTGCAATGGCCTTGCGGCTACACCTTGCCCCGCCATTGCCGACAACACAAACGAGCAGCTGTCGATTGGTTTTCATGCCTGCGACCTCGCATGCGCTCCATGTAAGTTATAGCGCGGCGTGCGTCAGTTTCAATCCCACGGGGCCGTGCTTCGATCAGCAATTCTTTGGGGATGTCGTCGACCGCAAGAACGCGGCTCGGAGCATGGGGGCCAGCCAGATCGATTCGCCCCGCGTGGCCTTGCACGAGGCCTGCCGAGCCGAAATCGAAATCAATGCCCATTGCATTCAGGCCCAAGACGCGAATGCGCGGTGCGCCTTGGCCCGTGTTCGAGCGATTTATTGTTCGAGAGGGGGATAGCGCTGCGTACCGCAGTGGCGGCCGAAAAGCTCAACAAATAGCCTTCTTCCGCAGGTCTTCAAGATTTCATTCGCAACGGACGAGCATATCTGCCAAAGTTGGTTACCGAGCAATGGTGCCGCCTCGGAAGAAGACGAATACATGCGGCTCCACCATTGAGGAGACTGACATGTTGATGCGTCAATTGCTTGTTGCGGCGGCTTGTGTTGGGCTAGTTGGACTCGCACATTCGCAAGGAGAGGGGGATGTCGGATGGTGTCTCGCTGGCGATGCGAACTACACCATATTTCAACAACCACCGCGTGGGTACTGTCCTTCGGTTCTTGCTGGAACAGTGGTTGGCAACTGGTACGGCAGCGTGGAGGCTCAGTGGGTTGCAAGCATGACCCAAGAAGGCTGGACCAGACGCGGCGCCCAAGTCCACGCGTGTTCAAACAACCCCGCGGACCAGCTTAAGGCAGTAGGATTGGCGGCCGCGTGCCAATGTCACAATCGTGCTGCGGCGGACTGGATAGTCAACAATCCTGTTCCGACAATTCGGGTAATGCGCGAGTGGGCGAAGTGTTGAGGAAGGGGTAGAGGCGCACGACCGCTGCCTCACCCCAAAGGCTCGGCCTCACGCCTCAGGCAGCCCCTGCGTAGCATCCGCGCTCGAGACTTGTCCCCGAAGAGGGCGAACAAGTGCCCAGTCACATAGATGTGCCTTGGTTCGAGTGTTTGCGGCTTGAAGCCTATTTGCCTCCCAGGCTTTCCAAGGTGAATGCAGCCGCTGTGGCCATGGCGAACGCAAGGGGGCCGGCCGACATCAAGGCATCAAGCGAAATGATGCGTGCCTGCTGGTAAGCGTGGGCTCAGCACCCTCTTGACTGAAGTGGGTGGCGCGGCAATGAGATGTCTACGTCCGGCGCCGAGGAGCGCGGCGCCGGCGCCGTTGCGGCATTGCTTATGGGGCCTGGTGCTTCGATGGCACGTAGGGCGGCTTCCACTCGCGTTGAGTGTCCTCCTCGTGCAAGGTGACCTGCGTGTCTTTGATGGCGACCATCTTGCCGTTGCGCATCTGGCCATCGCGCATCTGGCCATCGCGCACCATCGCGCCAGTCTAGTCGCTCGAAGTACTGCGGCAGCCCGTAGCAGCGCGGTCCATTTCGGCGCTTCCCCTTACGTGGGGGTAACCCTAGCATTGCGCTAAGTGGTATCCACATCGAATGTGACCAGAAGCTGACCACACAATGCGCTGTTCGAGAACTTTCGAGGGGACACTTCGTGAAGATCAAGAGTCAGAGAGACTTTTTCGCGGGTCTCATGTTCACCATCGTCGGCATTGCCTTCGCATGGGGCGCGACTACCTACAGCGTGGGCACCGGTGCGCGTATGGGGCCCGGCTACTTTCCGCTGATGCTCGGCATCGTGATGGCGCTGATCGGCCTGGGCATCGTGTTCTCTGGCCTCGTCTTCGAAACCACCGACGGCGAAAAGGTCGGCAAATGGGCCTGGAAGCAGTTGGCCTACATCTTGGGGGCCAACCTCGCCTTCGGCGTGCTGCTCGGCGGCCTGCCGAGCTTCGGCGTCCCGGCCATGGGCATGATCATCGCGATCTACGCGCTGACCATCATTTCCAGCCTGGCCGGCGAGCACTTCAAGCTGCGCGACGTGCTCATTCTCGCCACCATCCTGGCGGCCGGCAGCTACGTGGCCTTCATCTGGGCCCTCAAGCTCCAGATTCAGGTCTGGCCCACTTTCATCTCGGGCTGAGGACCGCACCATGGATCTGATTCACAACCTGTCGATCGGTTTCGGCGTCGCCTTTACCTTCACCAACCTGCTGTACTGCCTGGTGGGTTGCATTCTGGGCACGCTGATCGGCGTGCTCCCGGGCATCGGACCGGTCGCGACCATCGCGATGCTGCTGCCCGCCACCTACGCGCTGCCGCCGGTGTCGGCACTGATCATGCTGGCGGGCATCTACTACGGCGCCCAGTACGGCGGCTCCACCACCGCAATCCTGGTCAACCTGCCGGGCGAATCCTCGTCGGTCGTGACCGTGATCGACGGCTACCAGATGGCGCGCAAGGGGCGAGCAGGTCCGGCGCTCGCGGCGGCTGGCCTGGGCTCCTTCTTCGCCGGCTGCGTCGGCACGCTGATCCTGGCGGCCTTCGCGCCGCCTTTGACCGAGCTGGCCTTCAAGTTCGGCCCGGCCGAGTACTTCTCGCTGATGATCCTGGGCCTGATCGGCGCGGTAGTGCTGGCCTCGGGCTCGCTGCTCAAGGCCATCGGCATGATCGTCCTGGGACTGCTCTTGGGCCTGGTGGGCACCGACGTGAATTCGGGCGTAGCGCGCTTCAGCTTCGACATCCCCGAGCTCACCGACGGCATCGGCTTCGTGGTGATCGCCATGGGCGTGTTCGGCTACGGCGAAATCATCGCCAATCTGTCGCGCCCCGAGCATGAGCGCGAAGTGTTCACTGCCAGGGTGACCGGTCTGTTCCCGACCAAGGAAGACTTCAAGAACATGGTTCCCGCCGTGCTGCGCGGCACTGCGCTGGGCTCGGGCCTTGGCATCCTGCCGGGCGGCGGCGCGCTGCTGGCGGCCTTCGCCGCCTACACCATTGAGAAGAAGACCCGCTTGCGCCCCGGCGAAGTCCCCTTCGGCAAAGGCAACATCCGCGGTGTGGCGGCGCCCGAGTCGGCCAACAACGCCGGCGCGCAGACCTCCTTCATCCCGCTGCTCACCTTGGGCATCCCGCCCAACGCCGTGATGGCGCTGATGGTGGGCGCGATGACCATCCACAACATCCAGCCCGGCCCGCAGGTGATGACCAGCAACCCCGAGCTCTTCTGGGGCCTGATCGCCTCGATGTGGCTCGGCAACGCCATGCTGATCATCCTGAACCTGCCGCTGATCGGCATGTGGATCAAGCTGCTGTCGGTGCCTTACAAGTTCCTGTTTCCGGCCATCGTGCTGTTCTGCGCGATCGGTGTGTACTCGACCAACAACAACACCTTCGATATCTGGATGGTCGCGATCTTCGGTTTCATCGGCTATGGGTTTTTCAAGCTTGGGTGCGAGCCGGCCCCGCTGCTCTTGGGCTTCATCCTCGGGCCGATGATGGAGGAGAATCTGCGCCGTGCGCTGCTGCTGTCGCGCGGAAGTTGGGTCGTGTTCGTCACGCGACCGATTTCGGCCGGATTGCTTGCCTGCGCGCTGGTTCTGCTGGTGATCGTGCTGATGCCGGCGGTCAAGTCCAAACGCGAGGAAGCCTTCCACGAGGAAGAAGCCTGAGCACCTCTCTTGCGAGTTTCCAACGGCACCCTCGGGGTGCCGTTTTCGTTGGTGTCCCTTTGGGCCTTACCCTCCTTTTAGCGCAGCACCAGAACGGGCGTGTGTGAGTGGGTGAGGACGTGCAACGTCTCGCTGCCCATCAGCAATCGGGTGAGGCCTCGACGCCCAAGCCTGCTGCGGGGAGTGCCTGACATCAGGCACCGAACAGCAACAGTCCTCCTGCGCCGCGAAGTGCATCGACGATGCGCCTCCAGTACGCCGCGTGCGATTCTGGGCTGGACTGGCTTCCTTTCTAGAAGCTACGCGAGCTAAGGAAATGCTGATCAATGAACGACGCCGACGGATCTGAGGACATCACGACGCAATGCGGTCGTGAATCCTGTCGGCATCGCGCGGTGAGGTCTGCCCGCCGGGCGTTTCGTGCCTCTTGCGAGGGCACTTTCGGCGCTCAAGACGCACCTCGGGCATGAGAGGCCAGCAGCGACCTCCTGGCGATGACGAGATTGGCCAAGCCGAACAGGCTGAACAGCTGCGCTTCGTTCTTGGCCAATCCCTTGTAGCGGGTCTTCTTGTGACGAAACAGGTTCTTGATCACGTGGAACGGGTGCTCGACTTTGGCCCGGATGCTCGCCTTCAGTTGCTCGGCCTTCTCGAGCAGCCGCGCCCACTTGCGCGTCGGGTCCAGTTGCCGGCGCTTTCCAGGCTGCATCGCCACGTGCCACTGCGGGCCCTGCGCTTCCTCGCGTTTGTCGACACCCCGGTAGCCGGCATCGCCGAAGGCCGCCGTCTCCTCGCCGTGCAGCAGCGCGCCGGCCTGCGTCACGTCGTTGACGTTAGCCGCCGTTCCCACCACCGTGTGCACGAGGCCCGACTGCGCATCCACACCGACGTGCGCTTTCATTCCGAAGTGCCAGGCATTGCCCTTCTTCGCCTGGTGCATTTCGGGATCGCGCTTGTTGCCCTCATTCTTGGTCGAACTGGGCGCCGCAATGATGGTCGCGTCCACGATGGTGCCCGCGCGCATCAGAAGGCCCTGCTCGGCAAGATGGGCATTGATCTCGTCGAACAGGGCCTTTGTAAGGTCGTTGTCCAGCAGCAGTCGCCTGAACTTGAGCAGCGTGGTGGCGTCGGGCACCGACTCGCGCGACAGGTCGATGCCCACGAAGTCGCGCAGCGCCTGGCTGTCGTACAGCGCGTCCTCCAGCGCCTCATCGGCCAAGCCGTACCACTGCTGCAAACAATACATCCGCAGCATTCGGGGTACGCCGATCGGCTGGCGGCCGACGCGTCCACTCGTTGGGTACAACGGCTCGATCACAGCAACCAGACGGGTCCACGGCACGACACGTTCCATGTCGGCCAAGAACTTCTCGCGCCGCGTGCGCTTCTTCTTCATCGCGTACTCGGCACTGGCAAAGCTGCGTTGGTTCATCTTGGTGGTGCTGCGAGTTGCGGTGTCTTCACGCATGCACGGGCCGTGCCCACCGCGAGCTATTGATCAGTTTGGTATGGGCGCCTCCCTCCCGGATTCCGCCGACTGGCGGAGTGGCAGAGTGACGACCCTGTCGTCATCATCAAACTGGAGACCATCATGGGACGTACTGTCATTGCGATCGACATTGCCAAGAAGGTGTTTCAACTGCACTGGGTCGACGGGGAGACCGGATGCATCGAGCGCTTGAAGCTCAAGCGTGCGCAGATGTTGCCGTGGTTTGCCAACCGGGTCTCCACCGCGGTTGTGATGGAGGCATGCGGTGGTGCGCATGAGTGGGGCCGCGCGCTTTGCCAACTCGGTCACCATGTTCGACTGCTGTCAGCGCGCAAGGTGCGCCCCTTCGTTCAGCGCAACAAGACCGACGCCGCCGACGCGCAAGCGATATGGACAGCAAGCCGGCAGCCTGGTATGCGCTTCGTGCCTGTGAAGACCGAGGCACAGCAAATCGTTCTATCGCTGCACCGGTTGCGCGCGCAGCTCATGAAGACACGGATCATGCAGACCAATGAACTGAGGGGTGTGCTCTATGAGTTCGCCATCGTGCTGCCGGAAGGACATGTGGCGCTGCTCAAGGCATTGCCCGGCGCGTTGATCGAGGCGAAGGGCCGGCTACCCGCGATGCTCATGGATAGCCTGGACGAGCAGGTCCGACGCATTCACCAACTGCAAGCCGACATCGGCATCATCGAACGCAGGCTCTCGCACCAAATGCGTGAGATTCCAGCCTGCAAAGCTATCGCCGAAATCCCCGGCGTTGGTCTTCTCACGGCCACGGCCGTCGTCGCCAGCATGGGGACGCCAACAGCCTTCAAGGACGCACGGGAGTTCGCGGCGTGGATTGGCTTGGTTCCACGGCAGACCGGCACTGGCGGCCGAGTCAGGCAGCTTGGCATCAGCAAGCGCGGCGATGCATATCTAAGGACGCTGCTGATGCACGGTGCACGGTCCATCGTGGTCAGATCGAAGGATGCGCCGACATGGCCCTGGCTGGCAGCGCTGCTCCAGCGCCGACCATACAGCGTGGTCGTCGCGGCGGTGGCCAACAAGCTGGCTCGAACGATATGGGCGGTGTTGGCACGCGGACAGGCATGGAGACCTGAGGCGTGGCAGCCAGCGCACTGACAGGAACCTAGAAACTACCGCTTTGAAGGAGAGCAAGCGACCAACGCGTGCGATGGGCCAGACAGGTCGGACCGGGATGGGGACACTCCGATAGGGATCAAGAGCACCAAACTCGATGATCAGTTGGGAGCCTCGTCAGCGAATACCATCAGGGCCAGCAGGCATCACCCCCTGCACAACAGGCCGGATATAAGACTGCAGCCCTGCCTCCTGATTCTTCACACACAAGTTACTTGCAATCCGGGAGGCGCCCATATAAGCATTTCCCTAGCTGTGCAAATCTGAGCCGTGAATGCGTCCGGCCAATGGTTGTTCGACCCGGACGACGCGACTCTTCGCGCGCTGACACCATTGCCTAACAACTGCGCGCATCGCATCGCACGCGCCTTTGATTACACCCTGCGCTTCGGCAACTTCTTCCGCAAGGCCGTGGGGGCGAAGAGCTACCTGAGCTTCACCAACGTGCGCGGCGGGCCTAACTGCGCCATCTCGATCCCGATGATGCACAAGGGCAACGAAGGCATGCGCTCGCACTACCTGACGCTGCAGTTCGCCATCAACGATGCGCCGGCGGCCGACGAGATCGTGGTGGCCCTGGCGGCGTCCGTGGGCGGTCGACTGCACCATCGGATCGGCGACCGCTACCAGGACCTGAAGGATTTGGGCGGCAATAACATCTGAGCTTCCGCCTCGATCGGGCAAGGCCGGGCCCGCGGCCTTCACGGTGCAGGGGCAGGGCGTGCCGGTCGTGCTGGTGCACGGCGTGGGCATGGCGCGCGAGATCTGGAAGCCGCAGGTCACGGAACTGGCGAAGTCCTGCCAGGTGGTCACCTACGACCTGCTGGGACACGGCGACAGCGCCTGCCGCTCGAAGGCGTCACGCTCGAGGCCTACGCGTCGCAGCTCGAGGCGCTTCTGGATCATCTGGGCGTCGACGCAGCGAACCTGGTCGGCCATTCGATGGGCGCCTAGGTCGTGCTGGATTTCGCCCTGCGCCATCCCGCGCGAACGCTGCGCCTGGCCGCGCTCAGCGCCGTCTTCGAGCGCACAGCCGAGCAGCGCGCATCGGTCGAGGCGCGCGCTGCCGCACTGCGCAGCGAAGGACCCGCCGCGACCCTGGGCCCGACGCTCGACCGCTGGTTCGGCGCGCCCGTGCCAAATGAATTGCACGATTCGGCCTCACCGCGCGACTGCTCCAGACGGTCAATCCTCTGGGCTACGCCCGCACCTATGCGCTGTTCGCGTCGTCCGACCGTGCGCATTCGCAGCGCCTCGCCAGCTTGACCATGCCCACGCTGTTCATGACGGGCGAGCTGGATCTCAATTCCAGTCCCTCGATGTCGGCCGCCATGGCGGGGCTCGTGCCCGGTGCGCAGTGCCAAGTGATCCCGGATGCGCGACACATGATGACCGTCACCCACCCGGGGCCCGTGAACGATGCGCTGCACCGGTTCCTGCAGGGCGGTCGCACATAATCGCCGGCTCATGCCCACTGCACCTGCATCTGTATCGCCCCCCTCGCTCAAAGTGGAGCGCAGCGCCAAGACGCTGCGGGAACTCTCGCTCGAGAAGATGCGCGCCGCCATCCTCGGCGGCCATTTCAAGCCGGGGGAGCGACTCGTCGAACGGGCCTTGTGACGGTGGCTTCATATAGCACTCCTCACAATTGAGAGTTGGGATGATGGGCGTCGGGCGGCGTCTCGCGATGGTTGTTCAGGTGAGCTGAGGTGCGCACGCGATCACGGAGTTGCTGCTCCTGTTGGTCGTTGATCGTGACCCACCAGGGGCCCTGTGCGCAGAGTTGGCGTGCCTCAATCACGCCGCGTTTGATCCAGTAGCGAACGAAATAGATGCTCACAGACAGGCGGTCAGCAAGTTGCCCAGCCGTGATTTCTCCAGGACGCATCAGACAGACGGAGGGCACG
>NZ_JAGGNU010000039.1 GCF_018614915.1 Variovorax paradoxus
CGCGGCCGCCGCGCCGGCGCCGGCGCCGGCTGCGCCAGAGCCTGCCGCTTCGCGTCCCGCTGCGAGCGGCGCCAGCGTGGCCGGCCAGTCGCGCACCTTCTCGACCCAGCTCGCCACCTACACCTCGGCGGGCTACGACGCCGTGCCCGGCTGGGGACGCGACGATTTCGCGGAGAGCTGGCCCGCCTTCCTCGGCAGCTGCAAGGTGCTGACCGGCCGCGGCACCGAGTGGCGGCAGGTCTGCGAGCGCGCACGCGCCGTGGACGACAAGAGCAACCCGGCCATCCGCGGCTTCTTCGAGCGCGAGTTCTCGGCCTACCAGATCCGCGACGACGACCGCCGGCCCGACGGCGTGGTCACCGGCTACTTCGAGCCCGAGATCAGCGGCAGCCGCAACTACGCACCGCCCTTCATCTACCCGGTGTACGGCCAGCCCGAGGACATGCTGTTCGCCGATGCGCGCAAGCTCCCGCCCGGCGACGCCACCGTGGCGGCGCGCGTGCAGGGCCGCAACGTGGTGGTGCAGACCGGCCTCAGCACGCGCGACATGGGCGCGCCGGGCCTCTATGCGCTCGACCTCCGCGCGCTCACGCGCGACACGCTCGACCGCAAGGTGCGCCTGCGCATCGAGGGCCGGCGCCTGCTGCCCTACTACACGCGCGAGGAGATCGAGACCAAGGGCGCACCGAATGCGAAGGTGCTGGCCTTCGTGAACAACGCCAGCGCGCTCTACGAGATGCAGATCCAGGGCTCTGGCCGCATCCGCCTGGCCAACGGCGAGGTGATCCGCGTCGCCTACGCCGAGCAGAACGGCCAGCCCTTCCGGCCGACGTTGGCGCAGTCTTCCTCGGGCAAGACGCGCAGCCCGGTCAAGGTGCGCGGCGGCGCGATCGAGCTCGAGCTCGACGACGGCGACGACGACGAGGAGAACGACACCTCGGTGATCCGCACGCGCGGCTTCACGCTGGCGCGTCCCGAGGTCAGCGGCGCGGTCGTGGTGCCGGGGCGGCGCGCTACCGGGCCGGTGATCGGCTCCGGCATCAAGGACCCGAGCTATGTGTTCTTCAAGGAGTCGCCGAGCACCAGCGGTGGACCGGTCGGCGCCTTCGGCGTGCCGCTGTCGGCCGGCCGCTCGATCGCGGTCGATCCGCGCAGCACGCCGCTGGGCTACCCGGTCTTCGTCTCCACGCGCGCGCCCGGCACCGGCACGCCGATGCAGCGGCTCACGATCGCGCAGGACACCGGCGGCGCAATCCGCGGCGCGGTGCGGGCCGACTACTTCTTCGGCAACGGCCAGCAGGCCGCGACCCAGGCCCGACGCATGAAGGAGCGCGGCCAGCTCTGGATCCTGCTGCCGCGCGGCCTCGCGGTGGCGGCGGCGGCGAGCTCGTCCATCCGCACGCGCGGCGCGGCGGTGGGTGCGGACTTGCCGCAATGCCTGGTGCCTGAAGAAGGCGCTTGCGTCGACGACTAGGAAGGCGGATCGAACGCCCGCAGATTTTCTTTCAGGAGATGCACATGAGCTGGACGAAGGATGGAACCCTGGACCCCGACGAGGCCCTGCGCCTGCTGGACCACATGTCGGGCGAGTCGGACAACGACTTCGCCATGATGATCGAGAACAAGGGCGCGGTGATGGAGGGCGAGTCCGACCGCAAGTACGAGGACGGCAAGTGCCGCATGGACATCGCCGGCTACTCCTACCTGGCCGAGGTCGTCACGCCGCCCGGGGCCAGCAAGGGCAAGGTGCGCAACCATGCGCTGATCGTCGTGCGCGCCTGCGACGCGGCCACCGCCTCGATCGCGAGCCTGATGAAGAACCAGGACAGCGAGATCAAGGTGAACCTGTCGGTGTTCAAGGCCGGCGGCGATGCTTCGAAGGACATGCAGCCGACCCTGGAAATCGTGCTCGAGGGCGCGCGCGTCGACACCCATTCCATCCTGACCGGCGGCACGCCCCGCAAGCCCTGCGAAATCATCTTCTTCCATTTCCGGAAGATCGAAATCCGCTCCGCGCCGCAAAAAGCGACAGGCCAGCGCGGCGCCGTGCGCAGCTGCGTGATGGCAAATGAATAAGGCTCTCCCCCAGGTTGGCTCACTTCGTGTAGCCGCCCACCCCCTCACCGGGGGCAACACCAGCGGCCCGGCAAAGCCGGTTCCGCGGTGTTCCCCGAACGGGCCTGGCTTCGCCGGCCGCGGCTCTTCGAATCAACCCGCGCACATCGAGTCGAAAGGTCAGTCATGACACTCTCCGCCGAACTTCTGCAAGCCGCCGATCCGGCCGGCGCTCTCAAGGCACTGAGCGACGAAGTGCGCGCCAAGCCCGCCGACGCCAAGCTGCGCGTCTTCATGGCGCAGCTCTTGTGCGTGCTCGGCCAGTGGGAGCGCGCGCTCAACCAGCTCACCGTCGCGGCCGAGCTCGATGCGCTCGCCGTGCCGATGAAGCAGGTCTACGGCGAGGCCATCCGCTGCGAGGGCCTGCGCGCCGAGGTGTTCGCCGGCACGCGCACGCCGATGGTGTTCGGCCAGCCCGATGAATGGCTCGCGCTCCTGATCGAATCGCTGCTGCGCCAGGGCAGCGGCGATGCGGCGCTGGCCGAGGACTTGCGCAGCCGCGCCTTCGACGCCGCGCCCGCCACGCCGGGCACGCTGGACGGCAAGCCCTTCGAATGGCTGGCCGATGCCGACATGCGCCTGGGCCCGGTGCTGGAGGCCTTCGTGAACGGCCGCTATTACTGGATTCCCTATGCGCGCCTTGCGCACGTGAAGTTCGATCCGCCCGAGGACCTGCGCGACTGCGTGTGGCTGCCGGCGCACCTGCAGTTCGAGAACGGCGGCGAGACGCTGGCGCTGGTGCCCACGCGCTACGAAGGCACCGAGCGCTGCAGCGACGGCACGCTGCAGCTCGCGCGCAAGACCGAGTGGCGCGAGCTGCGGCCCGAGGTGTGGGCCGGGCTGGGGCAGCGCATGCTGAGCGGCCAAGGCGAGGAAGGCGGCGAGGAGCACGCCATGCTGGACGTGCGCGAGATCCTGTTCTCGGCCGATGCGTCGGCGCCGAAGGAAGAAGGCTCCGGTGGCTGAGCCGCTCGCGCAGGAGCGCCTGCAGCCCTCGCTGCTCGATCGCCTGGTGGACAACGCGCCCGACGAGAAGCGCGAGAGCGACGACAAGCGCACGCTGACCCGCCAGGCACTGCGCCAGGCGGTGCTGCGCGACCTGTCGTGGCTCTTCAATGCCACCGGCTTCGGCCTGGCCTTCGACGACAAGCGCTACCCCCATGCGGCGCGCTCTGTTCTCAACTACGGATTGCCTATGCTGTCCGGCCAGTTCACGTCCTCTGTCCAGCGTGTCAGCATGGAACAGGCTCTGAAGAACGCCATCCTGCAGTTCGAGCCGCGCATCCTGCCTCGAACACTGGAAGTTGAACTCGTCATGGAAGGCTCGGCACTTGATTCCCACAACCGCGTCGGCCTCAGGATCCGGGGCATGCTGTGGGCCCAGCCGGTCCCGCTGGAGTTCCTGATGCGCAGCCGGATCGATCTCGAGGAGGGACGCATCGAGATCGAGGACCTCGCGACGCCGCAGCGGTAGCCGATCCATGGACCCGCGCCTGCTGACCCTGTACGAACAGGAGCTCCGCTACTTCCGCGAGAGCTCATCGGAGTTCGCGCGCGCGTTTCCGAAGATCGCGAGCCGGCTCGGCATCGAAGGGCAGGAGGTGTCCGACCCCTATGTCGAACGGCTGATCGAGGCCACGGCCTTCCTGGCTGCGCGCGTCGGGCTCAAGCTCGATGCCGAATACCCGCGCTTCACCGGCCATCTGCTCGACATCGTCTACCCGCACTTCATGGCGCCGACGCCCGCGATGGCGGTGGTGTCGCTGGCTTGCGATCCGGACGACGCCAACCTCGCCAACGGGCCCCTGCTCCCGCGCGGCAGCGGCCTGCGCGCGCGCCAGGCGGTGGGGCAGAACACGCATTGCGAGTTCCGCACTTCGCGCGCGCTGCGCGTCTGGCCGGTCGAGGTGCAGCGCGCGCAGTACTTCAGCTACGCGCCCGACCTGCCGCTGGCCCAGCATCCGCAGTCGCGCGAGATCCGCGGCGGGCTGCGCATCGCCCTGCGTGCCACCGCGGGCCTCAAGTTCGACCAGCTCGGGCAGCTCGGGCTCGACGAGCTGGTGGTCCATTTCGGCGGCGCCGAGGACGTGGCTTGGCAGCTGTACGAATGCATGCTCGGCAAGCCCGTCGGCGTGCTGGTGCAGCCACTGGCCGCAGGCGGCATGGCCACGGGCAGTGCCGGCTCCGCGGTGCGGCAGCTGCCCGGCAGCGCGGTCCAGGCGCTCGGCTTCGAGGACGACGAGGCGCTGCTGCCCGTGACCGCGACCGGCTTCTCCGGCCATCGCCTGGTGCAGGAGTACTTCGCCTTTCCGGAGCGCTTCCAGTTCGCGCGCATCACCGGCCTGCAGCGCGTGCTGTCGCAGATGCCGGCCGCCGAGGTCGAGCTCGTGGTGCTGTTCTCGCGCGGCGACGCGGCGCTCGAGAAGCTGGTCGGCCCCGACAACGTGCAGCTGCATTGCGTGCCGGCCATCAACCTCTTCAGCAAGCGCCTCGACCGCGTGGCGGTGAGCGAGGGCGTGAGCCAGTTCCACCTGGTGCCCGACCGCACGCGGCCGCAGGACTTCGAGGTGCAGACCGTGACCGAGGTGGTGGGCCACGGCAACCCGGGCGCCGAGGGCGGGCTGGAGCAGCCCTTCCTGCCTTTCTACGCGGCCTTCCATGGCGCCCGCCACAGCCATCCCGCGTACTTCACGACCACGCGCGAGCCGCGCATGCTGTCGGTCAAGCAGCGCACCGAGGGGCACCGCAGCAGCCACATCGGCTCCGAGGTCTACATGCAGATCGTCGATCCGCAGCAGGCGCCCTTTGCCGACGCGCTGCGGCAGCTGGCCGTGACGGCGCTGGTCACCAACCGCGACCTGCCGCTGCTCATGCCGCTCGGGCGCGAGAACGATTTCGACTGCATCGATTCCTTCCCCGCGCAGCGCATCCGCGTGGTTCGCGGCCCGTCGCGTCCGGTGTCGCCGGTGGTGAGCCAGGGCCTGGGCTGGCGCGTGATCGACCACCTGGCGCTCAACTACCTGTCGCTGTCCGACAGCTCGCGCGAGCAGGGCGCGGCCGCCTTGCGCGAGATGTTGATGCTCTACGCGGTGCACGCCGACGAGGTGCGGCAGGGCCAGGTGCGCGGGCTGCTGTCGGTGCGCGCGAAGCCGGTCGCGCGCCGGCTGCCGCTGGCCGGGCCGATCGCCTTCGGCCGCGGGCTCGAGGTGACGATCGAGGTCGACCGCAACGCCTTCCACGGCCACAGCGCCTTTCTGTTCGGCGCGGTGATGGCGCGCTACCTGGCGCGCCATGTGGAGGTCAACCACTTCGTCGAGACCGTGCTCACCGCTTCGGGCAAGGGCGAGATCATGCGATGGAGGCCGCTGTGCGGGGCACGCCCGATCCTGTAGAGCTTCCCGCGGCCCCGCCCGCGCGGCGCGAGAGCGTCGGCGAGCGCGTGCAGGCATGGTCGGCCGAGCCCTGGGCGTACGACTACTTCGCCGTCATGCGGCGGCTCGAGGCCATTGCCGCGCCCGCGCCGCGCTGGGGCCGTGCGCTGCTGCCGAGCGCCGAGCCGGTGCGCATCGGGCAGGAGCCTTCGCTCTCGTTCGCGCCGGCGAGCTTCAGCCGCTTCGAGGCGGCCGGCGTGCATTCGCCGCCGCGGCTGCGCCAGCATTTCTTCGGCTACCTCGGGCCCAACGGGCCGCTGCCGGTGCACCTGAGCGACTTCATCCGCGAGCGCAGCATCAACCATGGCGACCCGACCTGGCTGGCCTTCCTCGATGCCTTCTCGCACCGCTTCTCGCTCTTTCTCTATCGGGCCTGGGCGCAGTCGAAGCCGGCCGTCGGGCTCGACCGGCCGCAGGAGGACCACTTCCGCTGCCAGGTCGGCGCGCTGGTCGGCATCGGCACCGCGGCACGGCAGGAGCGCGACGAGCTGCACGACGATGCGCGGCTGCATTTCGCGGGGCGCCTGATGCGCCAGGTGCACAACGCCGAGGGCGTGGAGGCGGTGCTGCAGAGCTACTTCGGCGTACCGGTGCGGCTCGAGCCCTGGGTCGGCCACTGGATGGCGCTGCCGCCCGAAGAGCTGACCCGCCTGGGCCGCGGCGAGGCCTCGCGCTCGCTGGGCATGGGCGCGATGCTCGGTCGCCGCGCCTGGGACCGCCAGCACCGCGTGCGGCTGCATCTCGGGCCGCTCAGCTTCGAGCGCTACCGCATGTTCCTGCCGATCGGCGCGGCACGGCCCGCACTGCAGCGCTGGATGCAGCAACTGCTGGGCGACGAGCTGTACTGGGATGCCGAGCTCATTCTCGAGAAGCAGCAGGTGCCAGCTACGCGCCTGGGCCGGGAGCGCGGCAATGCGCCGCGGCTGGGCTGGGCCAGCTGGATCGGCGATCGCCAGCGCGCGCGCGATGCGCCCGACGTCCGCATCGATGGCGAAGGGGCGCTGTCGCGCGCTGCAGTCTCATGAACACTGATGGAGAAACCCTATGAGTGAAATCAGCCGCACCGCCTTGTTCGGCAAGCTCAATTCGCTCGCCTACAAGGCCATCGAGGGCGCCACGGTGTTCTGCAAGATGCGCGGGAATCCGTACGTGGAGCTGGAGCACTGGTTCGCCCAGCTGCTGCAGGCGCAGGACTCCGACCTGCACCGCGTGATCCAGCACTACCAGCTGGACATCTCGGTCATCGCCAAGGACATGACGGCCGCGCTCGACCGCCTGCCGCGCGGCGCCACCGCGATCAGCGACTTCTCGCCGCACATCGAGAACGCGATCGAGCGCGCCTGGACCTACGCCACGCTGCAGTTCGGCGAGGCGCAGGTGCGCACCGGCTACCTCCTGGTCGGCATGCTGAAGACGCCGAGCCTGCGCAATCCGCTCTTGGGCCTGTCGAAGCAGTTCGACAAGGTGAAGGTCGAGGACCTGGCCGACAACTTTGCCAAGATCTGCGACGCCTCGCCCGAATCGAAGTTGCGCGCGCAGGACGGTACCGGCATGGGCAGCGGCGCCCCGGGCGAAGAGAGCGGTGCGATGGCGCCGGCCGCCATGGGCAAGGGCGACGCGCTGAAGAAGTTTGCTGTCGATCTCACGGAGAAGGCGAAGAAGGGAGAGATGGATCCGGTGACCGGGCGGGACGAGGAAATCCGCCAGATCGTCGACATCCTGATGCGGCGCCGCCAGAACAACCCGCTCTTGACGGGTGAGGCGGGCGTCGGCAAGACGGCGGTGGTGGAGGGCTTCGCCCAGCGCCTGGCGCGCGGCGACGTGCCGCCGCAGCTCAAGGACGTCAAGCTGCTCACGCTCGACATCGGCCTCTTGCAGGCCGGTGCCAGCATGAAGGGCGAGTTCGAGCAACGTCTGCGGCAGGTGATCGACGAGGTGCAGGCATCGCCCACGCCGATCATCCTGTTCATCGACGAGATCCACACGCTGGTCGGCGCCGGCGGCGCGGCCGGCACCGGCGATGCGGCCAACCTGCTGAAGCCGGCGCTGGCGCGCGGCAACCTGCGCACCATCGGCGCCACCACCTGGGCCGAATACAAAAAGTACATCGAGAAGGACCCGGCGCTGACGCGGCGCTTCCAGGTCGTGCAGGTGCCCGAGCCCGACGAGACCAAGGCCATCCTGATGCTGCGCGGCGTGGCCAGCGTGCTCGAGAAGCACCACCGCGTGCAATTGCTCGACGAGGCGATCGAGGCGGCGGTGAAGCTCTCGCACCGCTACATCCCCGCGCGGCAATTGCCCGACAAGGCGGTGAGCCTGCTCGACACCGCCTGCGCGCGCGTCGCCGTGTCGCAGCACGCCATGCCGCCGGAGGTGGAGGACTGCCAGCGCCGCATCGAGGCGCTCACGGTCGAGAGCGAGATCATCGGCCGCGAGGAGGCGATCGGCATCGACGTGAGCAAGCGCGCTGCGCAGGTACAGGCGCTCCTGGCCGAATCCAATGCGGAGCTCGAAAAGCTCAATGTGCGCTGGAAGGAGGAGAAGGGCCTGGTCGATCGGTTGCTCGAACTGCGCGGCAAGCTGCGCGACGGCAACAAGCCGGTGGATGCGCCCGCCGATAGCGCCGCGCCGGACCGCAGCACGCTCCTCGCCGAGCTGCACGAGCTGCAATCGAAGATCAGCAGCGTGCAGGGCGAGTCGCCGCTGATCCTGCCCTCGGTCGATGCGCAGGCCGTGTCCTCGGTGGTCGCCGACTGGACCGGCATCCCGGTCGGGCGCATGCAGCGCAACGAGATCGAGACCGTGCTCAACCTGCCGAAGCTGCTGGGCCAGCGCGTGATCGGGCAGGACCATGCGATGGAGATGATCGCCAAGCGCATCCAGACCTCGCGCGCGGGCCTGGACAACCCGAGCAAGCCGATCGGCGTCTTCATGCTGGCCGGCACCTCGGGCGTCGGCAAGACCGAGACCGCGATCGCGCTGGCCGAGGCCTTGTACGGCGGCGAGCAGAACATGATCGTCATCAACATGAGCGAGTACCAGGAGGCGCACACCGTGAGCTCGCTCAAGGGTGCGCCGCCCGGCTATGTGGGCTACGGCGAAGGCGGCGTGCTGACCGAGGCCGTGCGCCGCCGGCCCTACAGCGTGGTGCTGCTGGACGAGGTGGAGAAGGCGCACTCCGACGTGCACGAGCTCTTCTTCCAGGTCTTCGACAAGGGCTTCATGGAAGACGGCGAGGGCCGCAGCATCGACTTCAAGAACACGCTGATCATCCTGACCACCAATGCCGGCACCGACCTGATCGCCAGCATGTGCAAGGACCCGGAGCTCATGCCTGACCCCGAGGGCATGGCCAAGGCGCTGCGCGATCCGCTGTTGAAGATCTTCCCGCCGGCGCTGCTGGGCCGGCTGGTCACCATCCCGTACTACCCGCTCAGCGACGAGATGCTGGGCAAGATCGTCGAGCTGCAGTTGAAGCGCATCAAGAAGCGCGTGGAAGCGCGCTACCAGATCCCGTTCGAATACGGCGACGACGTGGTCAAGCTGGTGGTGAGCCGCTGCACCGAGAGCGAATCAGGCGGCCGGATGATCGACGCGATCCTCACCAACACCATGCTGCCGGACATCAGCCGCGAGTTCCTGAACCGGATGATGGAAGGCAAGCCGATCGAGCGGGTGTCGGTCAGTGCCCGCGACGGTGCGTTCGAGTACGGCTTCTAGTGCGATCGGCAGCAGCACAGGCCGCAATACTGAATTTGGTTCTCGCAACATATTGAGGAGAAGAGCGATGGCCTTGGATCCCGTGAAGCTCCTTGGGGCCGGTGCGCAAACGAGCACGAACAGCTATGTCTCCGGTCTGCTGGAGGAGGTTCGGGCGTACAACCAGATCGTGTCGCCCGTCAACAAGCAGCCCAAAGCCGATCAGCTCAAACGGGTGTGCCAGGTGGGCGGCTGGTATCTGACGAGCAAACCGCCGCAATCCGGCAAGAGCAAGAACGAGGCGAGATGGACGGCCGTCAAGGACCTGATGGAACAGGCCGGTGCCGAAGCCGCCAACCTCGGGCTTCGGCTGCTGTCGGGGCCTTCGGATTTCAAGAAGATCACGGGCGCCCATGCCAACCAGAGCTATTGGCTCGAGATGCTCGATCCGACTCACCGGCCGGGGTATACGCTGTCGGCCCAGTTCGCGAACTGGATCAGCAACCCCACTGCGATCTCCAGCAAGCAGTCGTTCTGGGATTTCGTCGGGACCGACTTCAATCCCAGTGAAATTGCCGTGCTCGTGAAGTACTACCCCGAGTCCACCGTCTACAAGGACGCCGACTTCCTGCTTCATTACGACGCGGGCGTCCTGCTGGACGCGCACGATCAGCCCTACGACACGCGCACGAGAAGCACGGCCTTTTCCGGCCAGGGCTGGGGGATCTTCGTCGTGAGCCCCACGGGAAAGATCTTCTCCGGCTCCCACGACGTGGGCGTCCACCACCACTCGAGCTTTCTTGGCGGCGGCGCCGTGATGGCTGCTGGCGAGATCGTCGTGGATACGGGAGTGGTTCGATTCATTACGGGCAAGAGCGGCCACTACAAGCCCGCGCCCGCCAACTTGCTGGGATGGGTGAGGAAGTGCGGCGAGATTCCAGGCGATGCGCAGATCAATCCGGCGTTCGGGGCGCCGAAGTTTTATACGGTCGCCGACTTCAGGACCAACGGCACGGCGGCTACCGAGCTCAAGCGGTCGGCGGTCACGACGCAGCTCTGGCGGTCCCCATGGTGCGCATCCCGCGCTTCACTGGGCGGGAAAAGGGGCTTCTACGACGTCTGGAACGCCATCCCGGCATGACGTTCAAGGTGAATGCGCTGATCAATGCACCATGAAGAACCAGCAGCAGAAGAGCAGCATCCGCCGCCCCAGGCTTCCCGCCGGCTACAAGCCGGCGAAGGAGGTCGGCATCGCCGATGCCCTGAAGCTCGCGATTGCCGTGCACCGCGCCAACGGACTCGACGACGCGGAGAAGATCTATGGGCGCATCCTTGCGGTGCGGCCGGACCAGCCGGACGCCTTGCATTTCATGGGCGTGCTACAGCACCAGCGCGGCCGCACCGAAGACGCGCTGCGCCTGATCCGACGGTCGATCGCGCTCGACGCGACCATGCCGGACTGGCACAACAACCTAGGAAACGTGCTGCTGGAGCGGGGAGAGCTCGACGCCGCCGCCCAGGCCTATGAGCAGGCCGCGCGCCTGGCGCCTGCGCGTGCCGACATCCACAACAACCTCGGCGTGCTGCGGCGCGAGCAGGGCCGGACCGTGGAAGCCGAGGCGGCCTATCGGCGCGCGCTCGCGCTGGATCCGAAGTACGTCGACGCGCACACCAACCTCGGCCGGCTCCTTCACGGGCTGGGGCGCGGGGACGAAGCGCTGGCCTCCTTCTGCGAAGCCTTGGTGCTCAATCCCAAACACGTCAAGGCGCGCCACGCGCTCGGCATGGCCTACCAGATGCTCGGGCGCATCGAGGCGGCGGCACAGGTGTACCGCGACTGGCTGAAGGACGAGCCCGGCCAGCCGGAAGCGCTGCACCACCTCGCGGCCTGCTCGGGCGAAGGGGTGCCCGACCGTGCGCCCGATGCGTACGTGGAGACGGTGTTCGACGGCTTCGCCAACAGCTTCGATGCCAAGCTGGCGCTCCTCGGCTACCGCGCGCCGGATC
Organism: Variovorax paradoxus; assembly: GCF_018614915.1. GTDB lineage: Bacteria > Pseudomonadota > Gammaproteobacteria > Burkholderiales > Burkholderiaceae_C > Variovorax > Variovorax paradoxus_K. The sequence continues at coordinate 11,253 of NZ_JAGGNU010000039.1, forward strand.
TGATCGCCCAGGTCGTGGCGTCGCTCCTGGGCGAAGCCCAGCGGGCGTTGGCGGTGCTCGACGCCGGCTGCGGCACCGGCCTGTGCGGCCCGCTGCTCGCGCCTTACGCGCGGCGTCTGGACGGCGTCGATCTTTCGAAGCGCATGCTGGTCAAGGCCCAGGCGCGGCAGGTGTACGACACGCTGGCCAAGGCCGAGCTCACCGCGTTCATCGACGGCGCGGCACCGGGCAGCTACGACCTCATCGTTTCCGCGGACACGCTGTGCTACTTCGGCGACCTGCGGGCGGTGGCGCGCGCTGCGGCGAAAGCGCTGCAGCCCGAAGGGCGGCTGGTCTTCACCGTCGAGGCCTCGGAGGGCGCCGGGGAGGGCGGGTTCCAGCTCAACCCGCACGGCCGCTACAGCCATCGGGAAGCCTATCTGCGCGAGGTGTTCGCCGGCGCGGGATTCGCGGATCTCGCGCTTGAGCCGGCGCACCTGCGCACCGAAGCCGCCAAGCCGGTGCATGGATGGGTCGTGTCGTGCAAGGCGAGCGCCTTTCGTTCGTCCTAGCCGGAACAGCACCAGAAAGAAAAGACATGGCTGACACCCGATTCGTCATCAAGAGCGATTCGCCAGTCAACGACGACCTGATGTTCCGGAGCGTGGTGGGCCAGGAAAGCCTCTCGCGCCCGGCGATCTACGAGCTGACCGTGCTGTCGGCCAACGACAAGATCGATGCCAAGGACATCCTCGGCCGCGCTTTCGACGTGGTGATCGAGTTTCTCGATGCCGACGGTGCCACGCACGAGCGGCATTGCCAGGGGCACGCGGTGCGCTTCATGCGCAAGGGCGGCGTGGGGCGCTACTTCGAATACCGTTTCACCTTGCGCTCGTGGTTCTGGCTGCTCACCAAGCGCAGCAACTCGCGCATCCTGCAGGACAAGCCCGTGCTCGACGTGCTCGACGCCGTGTTCGAGGACAGCCCGATCAAGCGCTTCAAGAAGATCAAGTCCGACAAGGTCATCGGCACCCACAAGGCGCGGCGCTATTGCGTGCAGCACCAGGAGAGCGACTACCAGTACCTGTCGCGGCTGCTCGAGGAAGAGGGCGTGTACTACTGGTTCGACGCGCACGACGCGCCGGGCACCATGCACCTGGCCGACGCCAGCGACGTGGCGCACGAGAAGCTGCCTGTGGTCGATACGCTGAAGTACGTGCCCTCCGGCGTGAGCGAGGCGCGCTTCAACGAGATCAGCCTGTGGGTGGATTCGCGCCGCTTCGACACCGGCAAGTTCGCCTCGCGCGACAGCGACTTCAAGGCCATCCGCAAGAAGCTCAGCGCCGACAAGGGCGACCCGGACGTCCACGAGCTGGCCGATTTCGAGGCCTTCGAGTTTCCCGGCTGCTACCTGCGCGAAGCCGACACCGAGGAAGCCGCCAAGGTCCGCACCGAGGAGCTGGTGGCGCGCCGGCGCCTGAACTGGGCCGTCACGCGCTGGCCCGACGTCGCGGCGGGCATGAACTTCAGCTTCAAGGGCCATCCGATGGGCGGCTCCGACGGCGACTACCTGATCGCCGGCTGCGCCTTCGTCGCTACGCACCCGGGCTACGAGAGCATGGGCGAAGCGCAAGGCTTCGTCGAGCGGCAGGGCCAGGTGCTGCTGGACCTGCTGCGCGAAGACCCGATCAACGCCGACTGGACCGAGGCCGTGCAGGACATCGTGCGCAGCACGCCCGAGCTCGACCGGCCGGTGCGCGGCAACTGCACCTTCCTGCTCACCGTGCTGCCGGTCGACACGCCGTTTCGGCCGCAGCGCCTGACGCCGCGCGTGACCATGCCGGGGCCGCAGAGCGCGATCGTGGTCGGCCCGAAGGGCGAGGAGATCCACGCCGACGACTTCGGCCGTGTGAAGGTGCACTTCCACTGGGACCGCTACGACGAGAGCAACGAGAAGTCCACCTGCTGGGTGCGCGTGTCGCAGCCCTGGGCCGGCAAGGGCTGGGGCGGGTATTTCATCCCGCGCATCGGGCAGGAGGTGATCGTCGACTTCTTGAACGGCGATCCGGACCGGCCGATCATCGTCGGCCGCGTCTACAACGACGATCAGCCGAAGCCATTCGATTCGCATACGCAGAGCGGGTTTCGAACCCGGTCCACGCCCAAGGGCAGCACGGCGAACTGCAACGAGTTTCGGTTCGACGACAAGAAGGGCAGTGAGCAGGTGTACCTGCATGCCGAGAAGAACCAGGACATCTCGGTCGAGAACGACGAGACGCACACGGTCGGCCACGATCGAACGAAGACCATCGACCACGACGAGACGACGCACGTCAAGCACGACCGCACGGAGACGGTGGACAACAACGAGACGATCACGATCGGCGTGAACCGCACGGAGAAGGTCGGCAGCAACGAGGACATCGCGATCGGCGTCAACCGGACCGAGAAGGTGGGGGCGAATGAAACGATCACGATCGGGGCCAATCGCAGCATCAGCGTCGGTGCGAGCGAAACGGCGACGGTGGCGCTGCAGCGCACGCACAGCGTGGGCGTGAACGAGACGATTTCGGTGGGGGCGGCGCAGGAGATCACCGTCGGCGCCATGCAGGCCGTGACCGTGGGCGCGAGCCAGACCGTCAACGTGGGCGCCAATCAGTCGACCAGCGTGGGCTCCAACCGCTCGATCGATGTGGGGTCGAACTTGTCGACCAGCGTCGGCAAGAGCGAGTCGCGCTCTGTTGGCGAGGGGCGCACGGCGAGCGTGGGCAAGGACGACGCGCTGACGGTCGGCAAGAACCTGACGATCAGCGCGGGCGATTCGATTTCCATCACCACGGGCAGCGCCAGCATCACGATGAAGAAAGATGGAACGATCGTCATCAAAGGCAAGGACATCACGGTGGAGGGCTCGGGGAAGATCAATGTGAAGGCGAGCAGCGACATCGTGATGAAGGGGTCGAAGATTCTTCAGAACTGACATCTCGCAGCGAGAACATCATGAGCAAAAGACAGATGATCGACGAGTTGATGACCGAGAGCGCGCAGGCCGTGCTGGAAGCACCAACTCCGGAATTGCAGCAGCTGCTGTCCGGACGGTCCGCCTTGCACCAGAGCGAGAGCCTGCCGTCCGTCGTGACAGGCGAGCTGATCGCCATCACGGACGAGGGACGCACGCCGCTGGTGCTGTTCGCGGGGCAGCAGGGCAGCGCGGCCGTGCGTGCGCGCACCGTGGTCGATCTGCATGGACCGCACATCGGGCAGCAGGTGGTGCTGATGTTCGAGGGCGGCGATGCAAGTCGCCCCATCGTGATGGGCGTGCTGCGCCAGGCCGAGGGTTGGCCGCTCGCCGAGTCGCCGGCGCAGGTCGAGGTGGATGCAAACGGCGAACGCATGATCGTCAGCGCCAGGGAGCAACTGGTGCTTCGCTGCGGCAAGGCCAGCGTCACCCTGACCAAGGCGGGCAAGGTGCTGATCCACGGGAGCTATGTGTCGAGCCGCTCCACGGGCGTCAACCGTGTCAAGGGTGGGTCGGTGCAGCTGAATTGAAAGTGGATGCGAGAGTATGGAACTGATCAACGCCACCCGCATGGTCGCCGGCTACACGATGGGCCTGGAGCCGAGCGGGCGCGAGTTGCTCGTGGTGGTCATCAAGGGGACCTTCCGCTTTCCGCAGCCTGATGAACCGGCCGGGCACTTCGCGCTGCACGAGAAGCAATTGCCGCTGGTGATGGCGGACACCTTCACGGGTGCGCCAGGTTTTTCGGCGCCGGTGTATGAAGTGGACTTCGCGCCGCGCAAGCCGCGCTGCGACATTCTGCTGCTGGGCAGTGCGTACGCGCCGCAGGGCCGGCCCATGACGCGCGTCGAAGTCGGGGTGCGCGTTGGCAGCTGGAGCAAGACGATGGCGGTGGTTGGGCCACGGCACTGGGAATGCGGATTGGGCAACGTGACCGCCACGCCACCCGGCGTGTTCGTGAAGCAGCCGATTTCCTACGACGTTGCATTCGGCGGCACCGACATGCTTCATGAAGATCCGTCGCAGCACGCCGCCTTTATGCCCAACCCAGTCGGCCGCGGCTTTCACAAGCACATCAGGATGGACTGGGTTGAGGGCTCGCCCTTGCCGTCCACGGAAGAAGTCGACCGCAGCGTGCGCGACCCCGATGGGGACTATCTGCCAATGGCCTATGGGCCGGTGGGGCGTGGCTGGCACCCGCGTTCCCGCTTCGCTGGAACCTACGACGACGAATGGCTGGAGAAGCACTTTCCTTTCTTGCCGCCGGATTTTGATGAGCAGTACTACCAGGCTGCACCGGCGGATCAGCAAGTGCCGCTGGAGCATTTCAGGAGCGGGCCGGCGGATGTGCTACTGGCCAATCTGACATCTGAAGGGTTGACGCAATTCGCGATTCCGCAGCTCCTGGCGCCAGTGCATGTGTTCCCGAAGCACGGCGAGCGCGAGGACTACACGGCGACGCTGGACACGGTGGTCATCGAGCCGGACGAACACCGGTTCAGCCTTACATGGCGTGTGGCGAGGCCCCTGAAAAGGAACATGTTTGAGATTGCCCAGGTGCTGGTTGGCAAGAAGGGCAAGGAGTGGTGGCAGCAACGCGAGAGTGTGGCTTTCCCCATTCCCGTCGTGATGGTGCCTATGGGCAGGCCCGAGCCGAATGAGGCGGAGCCGGCATGACCGCGCATCACATCGCGATTCTGCGCGCCGGCCTTGTTACCTCGGTTGGGTTGACCGCTGAGGCGAGCTGCGCGGCGTTTCGCACCAAGGTCACCAACCCCACCGAAACGCGCTTCATCGACTCGGGCGGCGAATGGATCATGGCGCATCAGGTGCCGCTGGAGCAGCCGTGGCGCGGCTTGACCAAGTTGAGCAAGATGGCGGCGATGGCGATCGAGGAGGCGCTGCAGGATATTCCGCAGCAGGAGTGGAGCAGTTTGCCCTTGCTGCTTTGCGTGGCCGAGGCAGAACGGCCTGGGCGCATGGCAGGTCTGGACGATCGACTCTTCCTGCAGATTCAGACTGAGCTCGGCGTCGCGTTTGCAACGCAGTCGGCGATCGTCGCGCAGGGCCGTGTGGGCGTAGCCGTCGCGCTGGCGCAAGCGCGTGCGTTGATGCTGAATGCGAACATTCCGCGCGTGCTGGTGGCGGCGACCGATAGCTTGCTTTCGTGGCCGACGTTGAGCCACTACGACCGGGAAGAGCGGTTGCTGACGGCACGCAACTCCAATGGCTTCATGCCGGGCGAAGCGGCCGGTGCCTTGCTGGTGGGGGCTCCACAAGGCCGCGCCGGAGAAATGGTGTGCACCGGCATCGGCTTCGGTCGCGAAGCGGCGCACATCGACAGCGGCGAGCCCTTGCGGGCCGAAGGTCTCTCTCTAGCGATCAAGACCAGCTTGACCGAGGCGGGCTGCCAGATGCACGACATGGACTTTCGCATCACCGATATCTCGGGCGAGCAGTACTACTTCAAGGAGGCGGCACTGGCGCTATCGCGCACGCTGCGACAGCGCAAGGAGGAGTTCGACATCTGGCACCCGGCCGAATGCACGGGCGAATCGGGTGCCGCGTCCGGCATTTCGGTCATCGCCACTGCGCAGGCGGCCTGCAGCAAGGGCTACACAAAAGGGCCCAACATATTGGCGCATTGGGCCAGCGACGGTGGTCAGCGCGCTGCGCTGGCGTTGCAACATCGAGGCGCGCGATGAGCAATCAGGTTTATGCCAACAACATGGAGGTCTCGTGCAAGCAGGCGGCGGGCAAGTCGATCTGCGCATTCCCCGATGTGTGCTTCACGCCGCCGACGACACCTGCGACGCCACCGGGCGTACCGATTCCGTATCCCAATACTGGCATGGCGAGCGATACGACTTCGGGATCAACTTCGGTGAAGATCTCCGGCGAGGAGGTGATGCTCAAGAACAAGAGCTACTTCAAGAAGAGCATGGGCGACGAGGCAGGTTGTGCGCCAAAAAAGGGCGTCGTCACGAGTAAGAACATGGGGAAGGTGTACTTCAGCGCCTGGTCGATGGACGTGAAGGTCGAGGGTGAAAACGTGGTGCGGATGTTAGACATTACGACGCACAACCATGCGTCGGTGCCGGGCAACTCACCTACTTGGCCTTACCTGGATGAAATGTCCGCTCCTCAAGCGGAGCAGGCTTGTGGTGACGAAATGAAGGCGGTTAAGACGAAGTGCGATAACTGCGAGACCAATGACCATGCCGAGGAAGATTGTCCTCGCGTGTACGCCGATGCGACGAAAAATGCCGGCTACAAGAACGACGCCTGCATCAAGGCAAAGCGCTGCATGCTGGTCCCGTACTCACAACAGAACAACAAGAAGGGCGGCTGCTGCCCGGGACAGACCGCACATCATCTGGTACCCAAGCATCATTTCCCCAAGGAAGTCTCTTCGGGCTATGACGAAGGAGATGCCCCTTGCGTCTGCGCCGAAGGGCACTCTTGGCACCGAAACGGCGACAAGGATCAGCACTTTAATAAGTGCGACAAGACGCACGCCGACATGCACGACATTCAGGATGCCGGGGAGCGCGACGCCATCAACACCATCGAGAAGAAGATTGCCAAAGGCAAGGATGTCGGCAGGCGGGATGCGGAGTATGCGATGAACTACGAGGAAGCGCGTGACTCGGCCGTGGACGCGCACGAGGAATGCTTCCCCAAATCCGAATGCGGTGCGAAGTGCCTCGAAGCCCAGCTGAACGCCTATCACCGTCAGCAATCGGTCGGCGTCCGGGACGGAACGCTCGTCCGAACAAAGCGCGTCGGTGCCGCAGAGGACGACTGAATATCCTTCGGCAGCGGAAAATCTATCGGGAGTACCAATGGCCAGTACTGGATTGTTCGAGATTTCGGAATGTGTCCTCGTCGACGCCTGCATCACCGCGCCGTCGCACTATGTGTTCTTGGCACACAGTGAAGCGTCGTTGCGGAATGAACAGCCTGTTTGCGAGCTCATCGAGTACCGCGACGGGCGATGGGTTCCCTTGGCCGCGTGGTCATGGGAGGCTGTGGCCTTGGCCAACCAGGGGACATACTGGGTTGTGCTGGGAAGAGATGGCCAGGTCGGGGAAACCGCGCACGGTGCTTCGTCGGAATGGCAGATAGATCCCGACAGTGCGTTGGGACCGTTCCGGGGCATGCGCAGCCTGGCCGACAACGTGTATGCATACGGTATGAAACGCGAAGTGTTCCAGCGTCGCGAGCGCGGTCACTGGGTCCGGCTGATGGATGGATTTGAACCGCCTTCGGACGGACGCGAGCTGACGCTCGCCGAGGAAATGAAGGTGCGCCGGAAGAATCTCGGCGGCATCAACGCCATAGCCTTGGGGCCTGCCGGCGAACTAACGGCCGTGGGTATGAAAGGGGAGATCTGGACACACGACGGCCGACTTTGGTCAAAGATGGACAGCCCCACTAACCTCATGCTGAAGGATTTGACCCTCGGAGGTGATGGGCAGCTTCACGCTTGCGGACTTTCCGGCACGTTGCTGGCTGGCAGCGCCGGGCAATGGGCTGCCATTAGCTACGAAGGGACGCAGGAACTCGATTTCTGCTCTATCGCCTGGTTCGAAGGGATGCTCTATGTCGCCGACGGCCATTCGCTGCGCAGGTTGGTGGGCAACTTGCTTGAACTTGTCGATCACGCGGCAGAGAACATCGTGCCTTGCGTGCGGGTTGTCGCCAGTGAGCAGCGACTGCTGTCGATCGCTGGTCAGGAAGTCTGGGAAACGAGCGACGGCAAGTTCTGGAAGTGCCTGCTCGGCTAGACCGGCATGGTCCGCCAGATGCGCAAGGAAGGAACGCAGTCTTGTCCCCCACCCACCTCGCCAATTGCGACATCCGCAGCGAAATCGGCAAAGGCTTGATGAGGGTGGCCTATGAGGCCCTAGAGTGCGCTCGACCCGGTGCCTTGCTTTGAGATGCCCATGATTCGCGCGCCCATCCCGGTTGTCGTGCGACAGCACGTTGAAGAGGCGGCCGCGCTTCGGAACACACGATCTTTCCTCGTGTCGGCGCCGCACGTCAAGCTGCACCAACTGCGCCGTCTGGACGACCGATTGGCGGCACACCTTGATGGTCTGGCTGTTGCAGGCGAATACGGCTCGAAGTTGACAGCGGCTGCGCTTGCAAGCCCGGGTCCAGGGGAAACATTCACCGCGGCAGTCCGAGCGATCGAAGATCACGATGCAGTCGGCCTTGAAAGGCTGCTCGCGCTCGTGGAGGCCCTGCCGGATGGCCAGGCGGGTTTGATCTCGGCCTTCGGGTGGGTCTCTGCCTCCAGCCTGCGCGGCATCACCAAGGCGTTGCTCGCATCGCCAAATGCGTTTCGGCGGCAGGTCGGGCTCGCAGCCTGTGGGATGCACCAGGTCGATCCTGGCGCTTTGGCGGCCACCGCGTTGAATGACGCCGATGCTGCGCTTCGCGTCCGTGCCGTGCACGTGATTGCCGACCGAGGTCGGGTCGACCTTCTGCCCTGCATGAATGCAATGGTCGATGAGGACACTGATTGCGCCTACGAAGCAGCGCGCGCCGCTGTCTTGCTAGGCGATCGTCGGGCAGCTATCGCCGCGCTTCACAACATCGCATCGGCACCCGGGCCCTGGCGCTCGGGTGCCCTTGGCTTGACGCTCAAGCTCCTTGCGTCAACTGAGGCCTATGCTGTTCTCAAGGCGCTGTCGCAGGACCCGGTCGACGTGCGTTTGCTGATCCACGGGGTTGGCGTTGCCGGCGACCCGCACTACGTGCCATGGCTCATCCAGCAAATGCACAACATCAAACTCACGCGCGTTGCTGGCGAGTCGTTCAGCTTCATCACAGGCCTCGACCTGGCGTACCTGAATCTCGATCGCAAGCCGCCCGAGAACGTCGAACTTGGACCCAACGAGGATCCGAACGACGACAGCGTTGCCATGGACGAAGACGACAGCCTCCCCTGGCCCGACCCAGAGAAGATCGGCGCCTGGTGGCAATCGAACGGCCATCGTTTCGCGCCCGGCACTCGCTACTTCATGGGCGAACCGCCATCCCCGCCGCTTTGCCTGTCCGTCCTGAAATCCGGCTTTCAGCGCCAGCGCAAGGCCGCAGCTGTCTACCTGTGCCTGATGAACCCCGGCACGCCGCTGTTCAACTGCGCCGCCCCCGCGTGGCGCCAGCAACGCTGGCTCGACGCCATGGGCGCCTGAGACCCATGGCCGCCAAGTACATCCTCCCCCTGCTCGCCGCCGCATTCCTGCTGGCAGCCCTCTGGCGCCTGTCCCGCGAGGGCTTCAAACTCGGCCCTGCCAGTCGCACTTGGCTGACGATCGCGGTACTGTTCGGTCTGGTTTCCGGTTGGCTCTTTTTCTTTCAGACGCGTTCATGACCTGGGAGCACGAATCGTGATCAATCTGGTCGTTGTCAAACTCCGCGGGGCACCGGTCGGGAGGGCGGTCTCGGCACAGTTCGGCCCCGCCGGCGGCACCATCGGCCGCGCCGATACCAACACGCTCGTTCTCGACGATCCCGATCGCACGGTGTCGCGGGTCCATGCGCAGGTGCTGTGTCGCGGCGAGCAGTTCTTCGTGGTCGATCGGGGCAGCAACCCGATGGTGCACAACGGCGCAGCGCTCGGGTCGGGCAAGGAGGCGCCCTTGGCCGACGGCGACCGGCTCACGATCGGTGGTTTCGAGCTTTCGGTGCAGCAGGTGGCTGCCGCAGCCGATCCGCTGGGTGCCTTTGCGTCTTCACCGGGCGGACCGGTTGCGACCGACGACGATCCGTTCGCCGATCTGCTCGCAGGGCTTGGCCCTGCGACGCCGCCTGCGCCGGCGCACCGCGCGGCGCCGGAAGACGCTTCGCCGCTCCCCGACCCGTTCGCCGGCGGCGCCGGCAGCGGCAGGCCCACGGATATCGATCCCTTTGCCGACCTGCTTGCGCCGGCGCCTTCCGGTGCGGCGAAATCGTCGGGGGGCGCGGGCGCGCTCGATGATTTCTCCGACATGGCCGCGCCGCCGGCGGGCAAGGCTGCGGGCATCGACGCGCTGTTCGGCGGCACCCGTGGCAACGGCATGGGCGGCGATCCGCTGGCCCATTCGCCGTTGGCCGACCCGGTGATGCAACCGAACACGGCCGGCGCCGGCGATCCCTTCGCCGCACTGCAGGGCAACGCACAGGTGGCGCCGGCTGCGCGCAGCGACCACCTGCCGATCGGCCAGTACGGCTATGTGCCGCCCAAGGCAACCACGCCGCCGATCGCGGCGACCGCCCCTCCTGCTGCGCCGCTGCCCCGGGCTGCCCCAGTGGCCGCCGCCGCTCCGGCTTCGATCCCCGCGACCTCGCCCGACGCGCTGCTGGCCGCCTTCCTGCGCGGCCTCGGCAGCACGCACCAGATGCCCGAGATGCTCACGCCCGGCGTGATGGAGCGCATAGGCGTCGTGCTGCGCGCAGCGACCGAAGGCACGCTGCAACTGCTCCTCACGCGCCAGGAGTTCAAGCGCGAGCTGCGTGCCGAGGTCACGATGATTGCCGCCCAGGCCAACAACCCGCTCAAGTTCTCGCCCTCGGCCGAGGTCGCGCTCGCGCACCTGCTCGGCCCCGGCATGCGCGGCTTCATGCCGGCCGAGGCCGCGATGCGCGATGCCTTCGACGATCTGCGCGCCCACCAGTTCGGTGTGATGGTCGGCATGCGCGCTGCGCTGGCCCACGTGATCGAGCGCTTCGCTCCGGACGAGCTCGAGAAAAAGATCGCGGCCAAGTCAGCGCTCGACAGCCTGTTCGCCGCCAACCGAAAAGCCAAGCTGTGGGACCAGTTCACCGCGCTCTATGGCGGCATCGCAAGCGAAGCGGAGGACGACTTCCACACCTTGTTCGGCAAGGCTTTCCTGCAAGCCTACGAAGAGCAGATGGCGCGTCTGAAGTCCGGCGGCTGACGCAAGAAGAATAAAGGGAGGCCTGATGGAAATCGAGATCGTCACCCTGTCGAAGCAGGGCGGCCGCAACTACAACGAGGACGTGTTCGGCCAGTGGAACGACGGGCGCTTCGTTGCCTGCCTGGTGGCCGACGGCGCGGGCGGCCACGGCGGCGGCGATGTGGCTGCGGCCACCGTGCGCAGCAGCGCGCTCGGCGGCTTTGCCGCGGCGCCCGGGCTCGACGGCGAGGGCCTGCGCCGCCTGCTCGAAGATGCCAATCGCGACGTGGTCGCGCGCCAGGCCGAGGGCGGCAAGTTGGCAGAGATGCGCTCCACCGTGGTGCTGGCCGCCATCGACCTGCATGACAACCAGGTCGTCTGGGCCCACAGCGGCGACAGCCGCGCCTACCTGTTTCGCGCCGGCGCGCTGGTGGCGCGCACCACCGATCACAGCCTGGTCCAGCAGATGGTGGCCGGCGGGATGATCGACGAAGAGGGCGCGCGGCTGCATCCGAAGCGCAACTTGCTGTTGTCGGCCCTGGGCTCCGCAGACGAAGCGCCGGAGATCGCCGTCTCCGAACGCATGCCGCTGGCGGTGGGCGATGTGCTGCTGCTGTGCAGCGACGGCCTCTGGGAGCCGCTGGGCGACGAGTGCCTGCGCGAGACGCTGCGGGCCGCGCACAACCCCAGCCAGTGGGTGGAGCAACTCGACGCCGAGGTCAAGGCGCGTGCCAAGCCCGGTCACGACAACTACACGGCGGTCGCGCTGTGGCTGCATGCGGATGACGACGTGACGCAGCGGATGCCGGTGAGTCTTCCGTAGCGCCACGGCTTGCGTCAGCCGCCTTGTTCAACCGAAGGGAGCGTTCTCGGCGATGTTCCAGGCGGCCGTCTTCACGCCTTCGCCGGCGCCCTTCTTGCTCTGCGGGTCGTACTCGAACTTCACCTTGGCGAAGTTGAGCGTGACGTTCTCGGTGAGCCGGTCTTCGCCGCCGCTGCCGCCGGTGCTGACGCTGGTCACGATCAGGTCTTCCATGGTGACCTTGATGTACTCCAGCGGGTTGTCGCCCGCCTTGCGCACCACCAGCACGGCCGAGTCGTAGTGCGTCCCCTTGCAGCAGGCCAGCAGCAACGCGTGGGATGACGCATCGACGTACTTCGTGAAGGACAGGTCCTGGACATTCACCTTGCCTGCGCCGCCGCCCGTGCCGACATGGGTGGTGCCGCTCTGCGACGCGCCCCAGCTCCACGCCAGGACATCGATGTCCTTCTTGTGCTTGGCATCGGCCGACTCGCCGTCGATCGTGCTGATCTTCATGAACATGTCTACAGCCATGATGTACACCTTTCAGTTGAGGAGTAGGAAACGAGGCTTCCTTGCAGTTGTGGCCATCCGCGAACTGCCGGGAGCGATGGGGATAATGAGTTCGGCCCTTATTTGCCGCCCTTGGCGGATGGCAGCCTCGACACCAGCCGCAGGGAAACGGTGAGTCCCTCCAACTGGTAGTGAGGGCGCAGGAAGAACTTCGAGCTGTAGTAGCCGGGATTGCCTTCCACTTCTTCGACCACCACCTCGGCTGCCGCCAGCGGCTTGCGGGCCTTGGTTTCCTCCGACGAGGTCGAGGGGTCGCCATCGACGTAGTTGGTGATCCACTTGTTGAGCCACCGTTCCATGTCGGCGCGCTCCTTGAAGCTGCCGACCTTGTCGCGCACGATGCACTTCAGGTAGTGCGCGAAGCGGTTGCAGGCAAAGAGGTAGGGCAGGCGCGCCGCCAGGTTGGCGTTGGCGGTGGCGTCCGGGTCGTCGTACTCGGCCGGCTTGTGCAGCGACTGGGCGCCGATGAAGGCCGCGAAATCGGAGTTCTTGCGGTGGATCAGCGACAGCAGGCCGGCCTTCGACAGCTCGGCCTCGCGCCGGTCGCTGATGGCGATCTCGGTCGGGCACTTCTGGTCGACGCCGCCGTCGTCGCTGGGGAAGGTATGCAGCGGCAGGTTCTCGACCGCGCCGCCGGACTCGATGCCGCGGATGCGCGAGCCCCAGCCGTAGATCTTGTACGAGCGGTTGATGTTGGTGGCCATGGCATAGGCCGCGTTGGCCCAGCTGTACTTGCTGTGGTCAACGCCGGACACGTCCTCCTCGAAGTCGAATTCCTCGATCGGATTGGTCTTGGCGCCGTAGGGTGTGCGCGCCAGGAAGCGCGGCATGCACAGGCCGATGTACTTGGCGTCGTCGGACTCGCGCAGGCTGCGCCAGCCGGCGTACTCGGGCGTGGAGAAGATCTTGGTCAGGTCGCGCGGGTTGGCGAGCTCCTGCCACGACTCCATCTGCATCAGGTTGGAGCTGGCGCCGGTGATGAAGGGCGCGTGGGCCGAGGCCGCGATCTTGGCCATCTCGCCCAGCAGCTCCACGTCGGGCGGGCTCTGGTCGAAGTGGTAGTCGCCCACGATCGCGCCGAAGGGCTCGCCGCCGAACTGGCCGTACTCCTGCTCGTAGATCTTCTTGAACATCGGGCTCTGGTCCCAGGCCGCGCCCTTGAACTTCTTGAGGTTCTTGTGCAGATCCTTCTTGGAGATGTCCATGACGCGAATCTTCAGGTTCTCGTCGGACTCGGTGTTGTTCACCATGTAGTGCAGGCCGCGCCAGGCGCTCTCGAGCTTCTGGAAGTCCTCGTTGTGGAGGATCTTGTTGACCTGCTCGGTGAGCTTGGCGTCGATCGCGGCGATCATGGCCTGGATCGACTTGGTCACGTCCTTGCCGATGACCTGCGTGTTGGCCAGCGCCTGCTGCGCCAGCGTGAGCACGGCGGCTTCGACGGCGCTCTTGGCTTCGTCGCTGCGGGGCTTGAACTCTTTTTGCAGGAGCGACGAAAAGTCGCTTCCCTCGTAGGCAACGTCTTTCAGTGCGCTCTGCTGCTCGACTGCTTCGGCCATGGTGCGTTCTCCTCGTGTTCAGAAAATGGGGGCCTCAGGCGGCCGCGCCGCCTTCGGGCTTCTTGCTGGCGGCCAGCGTCTTCAGGAGTTCGGGGTTTTCCAGCACCTTCGCCAGCAGGTCTTCGGCGCCGCCCTTGCCGTCCATGTAGGTCACCAGGTTCGACAGCTGGGTGCGCGCTTCGAGCAGCTTGTTGAGGGCGTCGACCTTCTTGGCCACTGCGGCGGGCGAGAAGTCGTCCATGTTCTCGAAGGTGATGTCGACCTTGAGATCGCCTTCGCCGGTGAGCGTGTTCGGCACCGCGAAGGCCGCGCGCGGCTTCATGGCCTTCATGCGCGTGTCGAAGTTGTCGGTGTCGAACTCGAGGAACTTGCGGTCGCCGACCGGCGCCATCGGATCGGCCGGGTTGCCCGACAGGTCGGCCAGCACACCCATGACGAAGGGCAGCTGGACCTTTTTCTCCGCGCCGTAGAGCTCCACGTCGTACTCGATCTGGACCCGTGGCGCCCGATTGCGAGCGATGAATTTCTGACTGCTCTTGGCCATGAGATGCTCCTTGCGGGTTGCATGTTGCGAAGGGACCTACTCGACCGACTGCTTGCCGGTCACGGTTTCGATGGTGTCCAGCGCGTTCGGCGCCAGGTCGGCCATGATTTCGAGGAAGCTCACGCCGATCAGCTTCTTGGCGCGCGCGATCAGCAGGGGCGCGGGGTTGCCCGGCTCGGTCTGCTCCAGGTAGCGGATCACGCGGTCCAGCGCCTGGAGCGCGTCCTGCCGGGACTGGATCTCGCCGCGCGATGCGGCGCGCGCGCCGGAAGCGCCAGCGCCTGCAGCGTCCGCGCCTTCAGCCGCTTCAGCTTCCGCATCGGCCTGCGCTGCGCTGCCGGCGACCGTGGCGCAGGCCTTGCTGAGCACGTTGCCGATCGCGCGCAGCGGCGCGAGATCGATCAGGTCCGTGCGGCCGGTGCGCTCGACGATCAGCGTCTGCAGCTGCCCGACGAGCGCCGGCACCTGCATCAGCATCTGCAGCAGCTCGGGCGATTCGCCGTGGATGGCCTCGAGCGCGCCCTGGATCTGCGCGGCGGAGTAGCCGGGCTCTGCGCCGGCTGCCGCCAGTGCGTTGTGCGCGATCGCGATGTCGCGCACGCGGATCGGGCCAATGCCGCGCGCGGTGCCGATGCTCGCCTCGTACAGGTCGCGCAGCACCATGCCTTCGTCGGTCAGCGGCGCCAGCGCGTTGAGGCGCATCGTCGGGTCGTTGTCGTCGTCGGCATCCAGCTTTGGATGTATGCCTTCCCAGTGCCGGTCGAGCAGGCCGGTCAGCAGACGCAGGCCGTGGACGAAGCCGGTCATGCCCTGCACCCGCGTGCTGGCGCGCAGCAGCAGCACGGCCGGGCGGACGTCCTTGCTTCGCGCCAGCAGGGCGCGCGCCTGTTCCGCGACGACGCGCCATTCCGGCTCGACTGCAGGGATCACCGTGTCGCCGAACTGCTGCTCGGGCTTGCCCTCCGCGGCCGTGGCCAATGCGGTGAACGCCGGGTCGTACTCGAGGTCGTCACCGCATGGCGAGGCTTCGCTGACGGGCGCCTGCAGGGTGTCGACGAGTTCGAGTGTCAGCATGTTGCCTGTTCAATATCACTAGGGATAATCAAAGATGCCCACCGACCGGTCAATGCAACGAAGGAAATAGCATGAGAGAGCCTGGTACAAGCCGTTCGCCCTATGGACGTCTTCCGGATGCGGGGGCCCGGCGCGTGATGGCAGGCCTGGGCATGCTGATGGCACTGGCCTTCGTGGCCGCTTGCTCGAGTCCGCCGCCACCGCCGAAGCCGGTCGTCACCCCGATCGCGATGACGCTGGCGGCCGGCGCCGATGCCAATCCGGATGCGCGCGGCCGGGCCTCTCCGCTCACGGTGCGCGTCTATGCGCTCAAGACCAGCGGCGCTTTCGAGGCCGCCGACTTCTTCTCGCTGTTCGAGAAGGACCAGGCCACGCTCGGCGCCGAGATGGCGCAGCGCGAGGAGTTCCTGCTGCGGCCCGGCGACAGCAAGAAGCTCGAAATGACGCTGGCGGCCGACATCAAGGCGATCGGCGTGATGGCGGCCTACCGCGACCTCGACCGTGCACGCTGGCGCGAGGTGCGCGCGATCGAGCCTGGCAAGCCGCTCCTGGTGGACGTGAACTTCGGCGCGCGCCAGATCCAGATCCGCATCGAAGCCGCGCCACCGCCGCCGCCTGAGAAGAAGAAGTAGCGACAGCGGCATCGCTAGGCGCGCGCCAGCGGCTGGTCGGCCGGCAGGAAGCGCCGGAACAGATCCGCGACGAAGGCATCGTCCTCGCCGGCAGCAGGTGCGGCGACGAGATAGACGCCACGCCAGCGCGCAGGCGGGTGCGCGCTGGTGCTGTCGAACATGCACTCGGCCAGGGTGTGCAGCCCCGGCTGCAGCGCGCGCAACTGCTCCACGAAGCTGTGAATGGCCAGCCGGCGCGCCGGCTCCGGCTGGCTCTGCAGCAGGCCCATGCGCAGCGCGTGCAGCCGGTCGCTTATCGATGCGAACAGATCGTCGAGCCGAGCGCCCGCCGCATTGCCCGGCAGCCGATGGCCCAGGGCCTGGGACAGCGCCTCGGGCGGCAGCGCGGAGCGGAACACGTCGTAGCCGGGCAGGCACTCCAGGCCGGTCACGACCAGGTAGACCGGCAGGTGCTGGCGCAGGTGTTCCACTGTTTCGTCGATGCGCTGCCGCAGGCGCGCCGCATCGGCAGCCAGCGCCTGCGGGTCGCGCAGCAGCTGCACGGCACTCACGCACAGCGAGATGCCGTTGAGCGGCAGGCGCTCGCGCTGGTCGGCCAATGCCAGCAGCGCCTCGTACCAGAGGTGTCGCGCCTGCCGCGATGCCGGCTCGCGCACCGAGGTTGGGCGGGTCTCGATGGCGACCATCGAACGCAGCAAGTGCCAGCGCCAGAAAGCATCGCCCGCCGGGTCTGGGCCCATCTGTACGAGCGATGGAGCGGCGCGGCGCGCTGCGGCCAGCAGGCCGGGCAGCCCTGCCGATTCGTCGCCGATCAACAGGAACCAGGGCAGGTCGTAGAGCGGGTTGCGCACTGCGGGCAGTGCCGTCGAACGCAGCAGAAGCCCGCGCGCGTCGGCGATGGCTTGCCGCAGCACGGCGAGCGCCTGCTGCTCCGACGCGTCCGGCGCCGGGCCGAGGGCTTCGATGCGCCGGCGCAGCAGCCGTTGCCGCGCCACGTAGCGCGAGCCCAGCATGAACCACCACAGCGCGAGCAGCCCGAGCAGGCACAGCCCGAGCAGGGGCCAGTAGTAGGTGGGCAGCGGATGCAGCGCGTTCATGGCGGATCCTGG
The DNA here is from genome assembly GCF_018614915.1 of Variovorax paradoxus. Lineage (GTDB taxonomy): Bacteria > Pseudomonadota > Gammaproteobacteria > Burkholderiales > Burkholderiaceae_C > Variovorax > Variovorax paradoxus_K. Next base: position 28,451 of record NZ_JAGGNU010000039.1, read on the forward strand.
CTCGCCGCGATTCAGCGCGCGACGGTCTCGAGAAACACGAAGTCGGCGATCGGCAGTCCGCCCGCTTCGTTGGTGGCCAGCGATTCGCGCATTCGTTGCAGGTAGGCCGAGGCCAGCTCGAAGGGCGGCCGGTCGGCCGCGCCGTTGAAGCGCGTGGGCGAAGACAGGGCCGTGACCAGCACCGTGCCGAAGGGTGGGCCGACGAGCCAGCTCGATGCAATGTCGCGGCCCAGCTCGATGCTTTCGCCGGCGCGCAGGCGAGCCTGGCCGTGGCCGTGGCTCGCGTTGAGATGCATCACGGCGCCGTCGGCCGTGAAGTAGTCGACCCAGAGAAAGCCGTCGTAGTCGGCGTTCGTGGCCTGCACCAGCACTGCGTCGCCTTCGCGCAGCCGGCCGTTCCGTGCGCTGGCGGCGGCGACCTTCAGCCCGTGCCGCTTGTCGTGGTTGCGCGCCTGGTAGGGCTTGAGGATGGCGACGACCTCGCAGTGCGGCCACACGCGCAGCTGGAGCTGGAAGCTCGCATGGCTCACGCCCGGCATGGCACGCACCTCGCGTTCCACGCGCGCCATGTCTTCCGGCAGGGAGACGAAGCCCGCGACCTGCGTCGTGCCGTCTCTCGCCACCGTGGCGGCGAGGTCCGCGCAGGCATAGTCCTGCAGCTGCTGCTCGACGCGCTGGGCCAGCGTGGGCGGCGCCTCGCGCGGGCCATTCAGCATCGACCCGAGCAGGTACACGAGCGGAATCAAGAGCGCGAGTGCGCCGGCGGCGCGCAGCAGCGCCCGCTCGCGCCGTTCCGGAACGCGCGGGCCCGGCGGGTCGGGTACGCCGTAGGGCTGCGGCGTGATGTGGTCTTCGGCCAGGCTGCCCAGTGCGAGAGGCTGCACCGAGAGCTGCTGCCCGTGCAGATCCTTGAGCTTGCCGAGCTCGCCCCTGTCGCCGTTCTCGAAGTAGTACTGGCCCTTGAAGCCGTGGACCAGCGCATGCCAGTAGATCTCGCGCACTTCGGCGTCGTCGGCCTGCAGCGCCGAGAGATGATGGAAGAACTCGCTGTGTGCGTTGTTGGAGTTGAAGAGCTGCACCTGCAGCGGCGTCGCGCCGGTGCTCCAGCCGGGATGGCGCGCGATCACCTCGTCGAGCCACGCGACCATGGCGAAGGACGCCGATTCGATGTGCTGCGCCGGCGCGCCCGCTGCGCCGGCTGCGGCGCGCGCGGCGGCCAGCAGTTCGAGCGCCCGGCGCTGCGCCGCATCGGGCGGCTCGGCCGCGCGCCCGGCGGCGTTCGCTGCGTCGAGTTCGAGGCCGAAGGAGAAGAGGGCAGAAAAACAGTCGAACAGGCGAGCCATGAAACGCCCGCGCTATTCTTCGGTGGCGGCGCGAGCCTGGGGTTTGCGCCTGCCTCGATGGCACATGCCGATGTCCCTGTTGTTCGTTGGGTGCGGGATCATTCTTTCAACGCCTCCGGGGGCCCGCCATATCGCTTGGGGACTATGTCGTTCGGGGAGCCGGTGAGCCTTGCCGCGCGCTGCGAACGACGTTATCTTTCGTACTCGTTGAAGTTCACTACGTTGGGGCCGCCATGAAAATCCTGATCGCCGACGACCACCGGCTCGTCATCGAGGCGGTCAAGGCCAAGCTGTCTGAAATCGAAGCCGACATCGAGTTCGTGCTGGCGATGAGCGTCGACGAACTCCTCGCCGGCGCCTCCGACGACATCGACTTGGCCGTGATCGACCTGAACATGCCCGGCGCCGACGGCCAGGCCCACGTGGACGAGATCCGGCGCCGCCATCCGGCCGTGCCGGTCATCGTGCTCTCGGGCTACGAAGACCCCGCCATCATGCGCAGCGCGCTCGAGCGCGGCGTGCTCGGTTTTATCCCGAAGGCGTATTCGCCCGAAGTCATGCTGTCGGCCGTGCGGCTGGTGCTGGCCGGCGGTGTCTACGTGCCGCCGATGATGCTCGCGGCCGTGCCGCCCGGCATCGTGGCCGGCGTGCCGGCCGCGGACGCGGCGCAGCGCGCATCGGCCGCTGCCGCTGCGCAGACGCTGGAGCACCTGCGCAACGTGCTGACCGAGCGCCAGGTCGAGGTGCTGCAATTGCTGTCGCAGGGCAAGCCGAACAAGCTGATCGGGCGCGCGCTCGGCATCAGCGAAGGCACGGTGAAGATCCACCTCGCGGCCATCTTCCGCGCGCTCAACGTGCGCAACCGCACCGAGGCGGTGGTGGCGGCGCAGACGCTCACCGAGGCCTGAATAGCCGCAGCCGTCAAGCAGCTGCGAGTACGTTGAGCAACCCCGTCTTGGGGTGACAGTGGATGTACTCGTATTCCTGCTCGTCGGGCTTGAGCACGGCGACCTCGTGATAGACGCGCAGCTTCAGCTGGAACTGCAGCTCCTGCACGATACGCATGAAGGTGCCGAAGATGGCCACGTGCGTGGGGTGCGACTCGGACCAGCGCTCCATGTCGCCGAGCGAGCGCCACAGGCTGAGGCCGAAGGTCTTCTCTGCCGGCTTTCCCGCCGCGTCGATATGGGTCATGTAGCGGTTCGAATAGCAGCCGATGGAAGCGCCTCGGTCGCGGAGGAAGTTCATGCCTTCTCGAAGCACCGGCTCCATGTCTTGCAGATAGAGCTCGCGCTCCTTGCCTCGTGTTTCCGTCCACTCCTGGCCGGAGCGGATGATGGCGAGGTTGTCATGCCCTTCGATCCGCACGCGCCGGCCATGCGCGGGCGTGTCGCCGACCACGCGCAAGGCGCCTGCGGGAGACAGCGCATCCGTTTGCGCCAGGGGAATGCGGTCGCGGGCCGAGCCCCAGTAGCCGTGTTCCTGGATGTCGCCGCTGATGCTGCCCATGGCGATGCCGACGCCTTCGAGGCGGTCGGGCGTGTTGAACATGGTCTCGTAGTGTTCGACACGCGGCGACACGATCTCGCGAAAGTAGCCGATGCCGTCGTGCAGGCGCTCGTCGGATGACCACCATGCGTCGACCTTGGCCGAGGAACGCCAGCGCGCGAAGGCTGCAGGGTCATCCCAGTAGGCGATGGCGATCATGTTGTCGTAGCCCTGGGCGTCCACGAAATGGGCCAGGTCGTGGTGCCTGGGTCCGTCGGTCTGGCCGAAGGTCTCGGCCATCTTCATCAGCGCGACGCACGCCTTCCCATGCATCTCCCTGCCTCGCGACTGGACGCCGAAGTACCCCATCACGACCTGCTCGACGGATGTCGAGGCGCGTGCGCTCCAGCACGGGTAGGGCGGCGCGTAGTCGTCTTCGATACGTCGAGTGCGGGTGCGCGGACACACCAGGTGTGGGGCGATCGATGATTCCATGGCGGGTTCCTGTTCAGGCCGAAAGGACCTGCGCCGTGGGAGGCTCCGCGCCTGCTCCGTCGTCCACTGCTGTGGCGGCTGGGCTGGTTCGAACAACGACCGGTTCGCGGCGCGTCTTGTTCAGCAGCAGTTGCGTGACGTCCGGGCGCGAGTAGTGCCCGCTCGGATCGGCTGCCGCCTTCGACAGCGAGATCATTCCGAGATCGATGTCGGCAACGACGAATCCCTCTTCGTGTTCGGCCAAGGGCTTGCCGAGGGGGGCGCCATCCGGACCGTAGATGCGCGCGAAGCCGCCGCCCGCGAGCAGCATCTGCTTCTTTCCCGGGTCGGTGCAAAGCATGTCGACCATCGCGCTCGACACCGTGGCGCACGGCGCGACGACGAAGCACTGCCCCTCTGCGGCGTAGAGCTGGCTGGCGCCGTTGTTGACTTCGGGCCCGAGGGCGTAGGCGGCGCCGCGATAGAGCGAGAAGCTCGGCCAGGCAGCGCAATGGATCTGCTCGTTCTGCGCATACATGGCGTACTTGCTCAGGGGCTGCAGATGCTCCCAGCAGCAGAGCGATCCGATGTTGCCGATGGCGGTTTCGCACACCGTGAGATCGGAGCCGTCGCCTTCGCCGAACACCGTGCGCTCTACGTGCGTGGGCTTGAGCTTGCGCCGCGTCTGGACCGTGTTGCCCTGGTCGTCGATCAAGGCCTGTGCAATGTAGAGACTGCCGGCTGCCTTTTCGCTGAAGCCCAGCGACACCCAGACGCGATGCTTGCGTGCGGCCGTCTTGATGCGCTCGAATTCCGGCGAGCCGATTTCCAGCGAGTTGTCGTGGTAGCGCTGGACGAACTGCATGCCCCAGGCGGGCGAATCGAGCCAGATCCACCATGGGTACCCAGGCAACCAGGTCTCCGGGAATGCGAGAAGCTGGATGCCTTCCTTGGCTGCGCGACCGATCAGGGCTATGGTCTTGTCGATGGTCGCGTCGAGATCGAGAAACTCGGGAGCGGCTTGAACCGCGGCGACCCTCAGTCGGGGATGCGTCTTGCTCGGCATGGGGAAATCTCCGGTGGTTTGGAACGCGCTGCGGCGTCCAGGGCTTTCGGGGAGCAGCTCCCGCGCGGTCGACGCGGTTGACCGAAGCTTAGGATTGCGCTCGGCTTCGGGCTTGTCCGAAACTCGCGGCGTTCTTGTTCAGGAATCGCTTTCTGCGACGATGTTCAGCTTATGCCTTGCGCTTCCATGGCCAAGGGCAAGCCGATGAAGAATGTCGTCCCGGCGTTGGGTGCACTGATCACGTCGATCCGTCCGCCGTGGTGCGCCACCACCGCATGCACGATCGTCATCCCGACGCCCCAACCCTGGCCTGCACCACGCGCGAACAGGCTGGCGTTTGATCTGCGCTGCTGTCCGGGGTGCATCACCTGGGCAAGCTGATGCGCGTCCATGCCGATGCCTTCGTCCTGAACGGAGATCACCGCTTCGGTCTCTCCGTCCGCCTCCAGGCAGACCAGTATGGTGCTCCCTCGTTCGCTGCAGCGGATCGCGTTGTTCAGCAGGTTGACGAGTGCGCGCGTCAGCAGGGAAGTGTCGGCCGTGATCATGCAGTCCGATGCACCGAGGCGCGGCATCAGCGTCAGACCGCGCGCCTCGGCGGAGGCCCAGGCGGCATCGATCGCGTCCAGTACCACCGAACCGGCGAATGTCGGCGAGAAGCGGTAGACGCCGGACTCGGCTTCCACCATGTCCATGAAGTCTTCCGCCAGTCCGATGGTTCGGCGCGCCTCGCTCTCCACGCCTTCGAGCAGGCGCCGGATGTCCATGTCCGGCGCGTTCTCGGCGTAGAGACCCAGCAGGCTGAGGATCGTCACCTGCGGGCCGCGCAGATCGTGCGAGAGAAAACCGAACCACTGCTCGCGTTCGCGCTGCGCCCCGCGCTCGGCAGTCACATCCGGCAAGACCACGATCCATCCGGATCCCGCTGCATTGTTCGAGGTGCCGAGCGGGGCCGCCCGCAATCTGAAAACCCTGCCCTGCGGAGTGGTGAATTCACTGGCCATGGCCTTGGACCAGAGTCCGTCGGGCGCTTCCGACAGCCGCTCCGGGAGATCCACTTTCTCCATCTCGGCCAGTTTCGCCGGCAGGTCGATACCCCCCAGCGGTTCCGCGGCGCCCGCGAGGTGAGCGGCCTCCGGCAGTGGATTCATGGCAGGAGCCAGCAAGGCTTGAGCGGCCGCATTGCTCTGGCTGACAACGCCATCGGGCCTGCAGATGAGCACGGGAACCGGCAACTGCCATACGCCTTCGGTCAAGAGTGACTGCAGGCGGGTCAGCCGATCGATCGCGCGGTCCAGGGCATGCGTGCGGCGCTCCACCGAATCCAGCGCAGGCGCCTCGGCCTGCAGAGGCGGCTCGAAGGCGCCGGCAGGCACCGCATTGAGCGCGTCGGCCCGCTGGCGGAAGAACACGAGCAACGCGCTCAGCCGGCGCCAGCTCCACAGCAGGTAGGCCAGCATGACGCCTGCGAGCGTGATGCCAGGGGCAATCCGACTTGCCCACGGGTCAGCGCCGCGTAGTTGACGGTACTGCACAACAGCGCCATGGCAAAGGTGATCGCCACCGCATGGCCGGCGCTGCGCAGGAACAGGATGAAAACGGCCCAGATCGGTACGGAGATCCACAGCACGCGGCGCCAGTCCATGGGGACGTCGATGATCCGGTCGTTCAGCAGTGCGTCCAGCGCATTCGCGTGGATCTCTACGCCCGGCAGGCTCGTCAGTGCGCCGATGCCCGCCACGGGCATCGTGTCGCCGAGGCCGGAGCTGGTCAACGCGCCGATCAGGATCAGCTTGCCGCGCAACATCTCGTCGGCCACGTCACCGCGCAGAGCATCCACGTAGGAAACCGTCGGGTAAGTGCCTGCAGGCCCTGCGAACGCCACGCCGAAGCGACCTTGCCTGGTCAATCCTGGCATCTTGTCCTTGAACTCCCGCTCCGGCGCCGCATCTGCACCGCCGCTTGAGACCAGCATTCCGATATAGGGCCAGACCAGGCCGCCGGCGCTTTCGTAACGCCAGATTCCCCGTACCAGGCCATCGGTGTCGGGCGTCGCATTGGCATGCCCGATACCCCGAGCCTGGCTGGCCAGCGCTGGGGTCGGCGGGGCGAAGGCGGGCTGGCCCGGAGCCTGCCCAGGCGGTGGCGCCACGTAGTTGAGCGGCAGATAGACCGGCAGCCGGGACAGGGCCTCGGCCAGCAATTGATCTTCCTGGGGTTCGGCGGCCGGGCCATCGAAGAACACGTCGAACAGCACGGCGCGGGGCGCATGCGCAGCAAGCCGGTCGAGCAGCCGTGCATGCGTGGAGCGCGGAAAGGGCCACGCGCCCAGCGCGTCGAGCGAGCGCTTGTCGATGCCGATGACGAGGATGTCCTTGGAAGGGGTCGGCGGACGGTCGCGCAGGATGCGGTCATAGAAGACCGCGTTGGCATCCATGAGCCCGGGCTTGCCATCGAGCCACACGATGGCCGACGGCAGCAGCAGGAACATCAGCGTCCACTCGATCAGGAACCGACGGCGCACCTGGCGCATGAGCCACCCCGAGAAAGCCTCCCGCTTCAACGGGACGGTACTTCGAAGCTGCCCCCCCACGCCGACTGCAGCGCCGACTCTCCCTCTGCCTGCTCGCGACAGCGCCAGTAGTAACGCGCGGGTGCTTCAAGTGGCCCCACCGTCACCCCGCCTGGATAGTTGCCCGATTCGCTCACCAGCAAAGCGCTGAATTCGGGCGTGCGCGCGAGTTCGAAAGTATGGCGCCCGTCTCGGCGTGGTGTCCAGCGGATCTCGAAGCTGCCGTCAGGCAAGGGGCGTACCACGCTTTCGTCGGGCTCTGCTGCGCGCGGGGCGAACACCAGCCCGCTGCCGGCCATGCCTTCGACCCGCTGTGCATCGAAGGCCGATAGCCGGGTGTGATAGAAGCCAGGCGCCAGGTCGCCGGCCAGCTCGAAGCGCGGTTCGGCTGTGCGCGACTCCGTCACGAGCTGGAGGAAGCCGGGGTCGCGTGCGAGTTGCAGTTGGTAGGACACGGCGCCATCGACGGCGCCCGCTGCGACGACCCGGCGTTCCAGCGTCGGGTGCTGTTGCGGCGCCGGGAGCAGCGGGCGCGTGGCGAGCGGCGCATCGCGCGAGAACGGTGCGCCTTCGCCGGCGCGCGCCTCGAGACTTCGGTGCTCGCCGTCCAGTTCCGTCGCGACCACCAGGCCTTCGAGTACTTCGAGCGTGGTCTGGTCGTTCTCGGCGCGGGCGCGGAAGTGCGTGCCTTTGACGCCGAGCGCAAAGGTGCGCGTGCGGATCTCGAAATCGCGCTCCTTCTGCTTCTCGACTTGGGATTCCATCCGCCCGTTGAGCAGTTCGAGGCGCGTCGAACGGCCATGTGCCGCCAGCAGCCGGACGGTGCTGTTGGACGGGATCACCGCCTTGCTGCCGTCGACGAAGCGAATCGAGAGGAAGCCGTTGCGGCCGGTGACCATCACGTCGCCGGGTTCCAGCGTCGTGCCGGCGGCGAGCGGCTGCTGGATGCCCGCGCCGCGGTTGAGGAACACATCGCCGTTGACGTCGAGCACGGCGGCCAGGCTGCCCAGGCTGAGCACCTGTCCCGGGCGCATGCGCCGGGGCGCCGGCACGTCGTTGTCGCGCTGGAGTTCGGGCCAGCGGATCGGCGTGTTCATGTAGCGGCGCGAAAGATCCCACAAGGTATCGCCCGGGCGAACCACGTGCGTGGAATCGGAAGCCCCCGGAGGCTTCTTGTCCTGCGCCTGAACCTGCGCGATGGAAAGGGCCAGCAGGCCCCATGCAATGACGAGGGGCCAGCCGCTCGTCGCGCGCCTATGCCTCCCGGTCGCTGCCATGGCGATGCCTTTCACGATCATCCGGAACGACGGCGGAATCGGTGCCTACGCGCTCGAGCCGGTAGCCGCGCCCGTACACCGTCTGCAGGCGCATGCCGCTCGCACTGTGAAGGCCGAGCTTGTTGCGAAGACGATAGACATGGCTGTCGAGTGCGCGGGACGGCATCTCATCTCCATGAACGCCCAGACTCTCGAGCAGGTAGGCGCGCGAGACGGGCTGCCCGATATGCCTGAACAAGGCCATCGCCAGCCGGAACTCGCGATCGGTCAGGTTGATCTGGAGGATTTTTCCCTCGGCCCCGAGGAACTGGACGTTGAGATTGGGACGATCGAAGCGCCAGTCGCCGAAATGCTCGATGTCCATCGCGGCCGGCAGCGGGCGGCGGGCCATCAGCCTGCGGATGCGCGCGCAGAGTTCGAGCGTGCGAAAGGGCTTGACCACGTAGTCGTCGGCCCCGATGCCGAGCGCCCCGGCAACGTCCCGCTCGGCACTGCGCGAGCTCAGCATGATGACCGGGATCTCGCTCTTCTGGAAGTTGCGCAGCCAGTGCAGCAAATCGACACCATCGAGGTCGGGCACGTTCCAGTCGAGTACCAGCAGGTCGTAGGTTTCCTGCCGCAGCGATCGACGCAGCGCTTCGCCCTCGCTGAAGGGACAGCAGGAAATCACTTCTTCCCCGATCTCGAGCTGCCGCGTCAGCGCGTGAACCAGATAGCTCAGCTGGGTCGGGTCGTCGTCAAGAACCGCGATGCGCATGGGGCTGCCTTCGAGTAAAGGAGGCTGCGATTCTTGCGCTTCGGTGCGGAGGGAATCTCGCAAATTGTCGCAAGGTGCTCGCACTCCGGCCCTCGAAAAATGTGAACTAAGTCGGAAGTCCGCTTTCCGCGCCGTGCAATCCTGATTAATTGTCACAACGCCTCCGCCTCGCCGCGGCCCGCTCGGCACCATTCGCAACCTTAAGTTTTAAAGCAAGTGCGTGTATGCGGTCGACGCGCCCCGTTGTTGCGGCGCGCAGCCTCTTCGCATTGCAGTTCTCAGGCGTAGGAAAAGGATGGACAAGTCATACCGGACCGGATGCCGCGAGGCGCTGCGGCCTTTGATCGCCATGGCAACGGCTTTCGTCGTCGCAAGCGCGGCGGGCATATCTGCGTCGCCCGCGCATGCGCAGTACGCCAACGAGCAGAACTTCAACAACCACATCGATACCGTCGCGCGCGAGGCCCACGCCGGCGCTGCCGCCGCGATGGCCGTGAACGTGCCCGGTAGCTATGTGCCCGGCAAGACCGTCATGCGTGTCGGCACTGCTGCCTTCAAGGGCGAGCCCGCGCTAGGGCTGAGCTTTCGCCGCACCGCGGACAACAACGCCTGGAGCCTCACCGGCGGCGTCGGCCTAAGCCGTGCGGGCGTGGCCGCCACGGTGGGGGCCGAGTGGGTGCTCCACTGATACCCGAGGCTTCCATCATGAAGAATGAATCGATCTCCGGCAGCCAGTTCAGCCCCTTCGAGCTGCTCGCGATCTCGATGACCTTGCTTGTTGCAGCCTGCAGCGTGCCGGGGGCCGTGACCGATCCCGGTGCGCGGTTGCCCGGGCCGATCGTCGGGCCGGCGCACCCCGAAAAGCCCGCCTTCCCGCCGATCGAATCGGCGAAATGGAAACAGGGTGCCTTTCCGAGCATCGAGGCGCTGCGCGAGATGAGTTCGGGCATGGGCAAGGACCAGGTGCGCAGCCTGTTGAGCCACCCTCACTTCAGCGAAGGCTTCGCCGACGTGCGGGAGTGGAACTACATCTTTCACTTCCGCACCGGCGACGGGCCCGCGTACGTCACCTGCCAGTACATGGTGCGCTTCAATCAGGAAATGCTGAGCACCGGCACGTACTGGAACAGTCCCGAGTGCGAAGCCATGGCGAAGCGTTCGAGTGCGAAGCCGGTGGTGAAGCCCTTGGCGGTACTGCCTTCCGCGCCACCCGTGCCGCAGAAGGTCACCCTGGATGCCGATGGCATGTTCCGCCTCGACGGCACGAGTGCGGCGGACCTGCTGCCCGAAGGGCGGCGCAAAGTGGAGCTTCTCGGCGCCGAGATTCGGCGCAACTTCAGAGCGCTCAAGTCTGTCTCCGTCACCGGCCACACCGACCACCTGGGCTCCGACGAACACAACGACGCCTTGTCGCTGGCACGAGCGAAAACGGTGCGCGATCTGCTCGTTCGACAGGGCATCGATCCGGGCCTGATTCGCACCGCGGGCGTCGGCAGGAAGCAGCCGGTGACGCAATGCGCCGGGCAGCAGAAGACGCCGGCACTGGTCGGCTGCCTGCGGCCCAACCGCCGTGTCGAGGTCGAAGTGACCGGAGATCAATGACATGTCGTCTCGAAAAGGACTGCGCCAGCGGGTGGTGGTCCTCGATTCCGTCCTGCGCTCGAGGGAGCACCTGCGCCGGGCCATCCGGGCGCTTGGCCACGCGCCTCTTGTCTTCGAAGCCCTGGAAGAACTGACGCCTCTGCGCGGCATGGAGTCGCGCTGCTCGATGATGTGCCTCGGTCTTCCACCGACGCACATAGACCGCCACACATGGATCCAGAAGGCCAGAGGCGCGGTCGGGCCGAAGGTGCCGGTGTTGTTCCTCGCCCGTGAGAACCTGCTGAAAGCGCTTCAGACACTGAGCGGCGTCGAAGGCGATTCGGTGCTGGTGGCGCCGTCGTCGTTCGCGGAGGTCTACAACGGCCTGGGGGAGTTCATGGCGCAGCACGGCATCCCGACCGTCGACGATGGGCTGACCTGGGACCCCTACGTCTTCCTCCCTTCCCTGGAATCCGTGATGGTTGACGGGGCCGAGATCCGTCTGAGGCCGCTGGAGTTCGAGCTAGCCCTGGAGTTCTTCCACAACGTCGATCGCGTGCTGTCGAGGGATTGGTTGCGCGCCATGACTTCGGGCATGGTGACCGATCCGTCCGGCCGCTGGATCGATACCAGCGTGGCCCGATTGCGCGCTCTTCTCGGGCTCGCCCCTTTTCGTGGCAGCGAATGGCGGCTCAGCAACGTTCGCTATGCGGGCTACAGGCTCAGCAGGAGCCAGGACAAAAAGCACTCGAAGGCGCTCGCCGCTGCGTCGCGTCAGCCCCAGCAATGGTTGGAGTCGTCACCATGAATTTCTGGATATCTCTTTTCACGCTGTGGCTCCTGTGCGCGCTGCTTCTGTTGAACGCCAGGTGGAGCAAGTCCGTGGCCCGCCGGGCTCGGCAGATCGCGTTCCAGCCCACTGAGCCGACAACGTCGAACGAGCTCTTCGGCTACCTTCTGAGCGCGAACTTCGCGGTGCTCGAAGAAGACGATTTCAACCAACTGGGCAGCTCGCTTGGCGAAGAAAGAGTCAGTGCCGTCCTCATGCAGCATTGGCGCGTGCAGTCCAAGTACGAATGTGTCTGGCTCGTGGAGCGCTGGCTTCAATCCGTGGGGAACGGATTCCCGGCGGAAAAAGCCGCTTACGCGGCCTGGCGCAGCGGCCATGTCGTCGATTCCGATGCATATGCGGCCTTGCACGAGATCTGCAGATTCCTGGTGGAGGATGCGCGCGTGGTGGGAGCCAAACAGATCCGGAGTGTTCACCTGAACCCGGTGGCCTGGGAGATCCAGCAGGCAGCCTATCTGGTGCGCCTGGGTTATTCGGCCGGATACTTGTCCAGAGAGGATGCGCAAGCTGCGCTCAGGCGCCTGCAGGAGGCCGCCCGCGCGCACTACGCGTCCTGGGAGGATTTTTCACTGTCAGGCTTGATCGTCCTGGGCGTGCGCAGCCCGATCGATCCCTTCGACCTCAGGGACTGGCGCAAGATTGCGCGCAGCCACGAGGTGCTGCTTCGGGCGCAGCCCACCACGCTCGCGCATGCTGCTCAGTGGAGAGTTTTCATCCCGGTCTCCACGCCCTCGAACCACTGGATCGAGCCGCGCGCGCAGCTGGCCGAAATCTAAAACCGCCGCCGTCGCGGCGAAACCTGATCGCGACGCGGCAGAATCAGGGTGATTTCGGGCTCCCGCTGCGCGCTTTGACCCCCACTCGTTTGCACCTTTCCAACTTCGACGCCGCGATCGTCGACCTCGACGGCACCCTGGTCGACACCCTCGGCGACTTCGTCGTCGCGCTGAACCACATGCTTGCCAGGCTCGAGTTGCCCGAGGTCAGGGCCGAAATCGTCGGGACCATGGTCGGCAAGGGCTCGGAATATCTGATCCATTCGGTGCTGCGTCATGTGCGCGAAGGCCTGCAAGCCGACGATGCCCTGTTCGACCGGGCATGGCAGCACTACCAGCAGCACTACCTCGCCATCAATGGCCGGCACTCGGAAATCTATCCCGGCGTGGTCGAGGGCCTGGCGGCGATGCGGGCCGGTGGCCTGCGCCTGGCCTGCCTGACCAACAAGCCCTCCGTCTTCGTGCGCCCGCTGCTGGCTGCCAAGGGACTCGACGGCTGCTTCGACGTGGTGTTCGGCGGCGACGCCTTCGAGCGCAAGAAGCCCGATCCACTGCCCTTGCTGAAAACCTGCGAGGCGCTCGGCAGCGCACCGGCGCGCACCCTGATGGTGGGCGATTCGAGCAACGACGCGCGCGCGGCCCGTGCCGCAGGCTGCCCGGTGGTGCTGGTGACCTACGGCTACAACCACGGCGAGCCGGTGCGCGGCGTGGACGCCGACGGCTTCGTCGATTCGCTGGCGGAGCTGGCTCGGGTTCTTGATAGTTGACAATTGAATGGTTGAAAAGTAATGTATCTGCGAGCCCGCCGGATTGCATGCTGGCGGCCCCGTGGCGTACAACCTCTTTTCAACTATGAACATCGCGATCCTGGGCGGCGGCCATGGCTGCTACGCTGCCGCCGCCGATCTGTCCGAAGCCGGCCATGAAGTGCGCCTGTGGCGGCGCGACGCCGACGCGCTCGCGGCCGTGCGGCAGGCCGGCGCCATCACCCTGAAGGACGCCCGCGGCGCGCGCGAGGTGCCGATCGCGCTGGCGACCGCCGACATCGCCGAAGCCCTGCGCGGCGCAGCGCTGATCGTGATCCCCACGCCCGCGATCGCGCAGGAAGACATCGCCCGCGCCATGGCACCGCATCTGGTGGACGGGCAGGTGGTGTTCCTGCCGCCCGGCACCTTCGGCAGCTTCGTGATGGCGCGCATCGTCAAGGCAGCCGGCAGCCGCGCCGACGTCGCCTGGGCCGAGACCGGCACCTTGCCCTACCTGGCACGCAAGCACGGCGAGCGCGAAGTCAACGTCACGATCCGCGCCATCCGCCTGCCGACCGGCGTCTACCCGGCGCGCAAGGAGCAGCAGGCGCTGGAGGTGATCCGCCAGGCCTACCCGAGCGTGCATGGCTGCGGCAATGCGCTGTCGGGCGCGTTGATGAACGCCGGGCCGGTGATCCATCCGCCGCTGATGGTGATGAACGCCGCGCCGCTGCAGCACTTCGAGCGCTGGGACATTCACAACGAGGGCACGCAGCGTGCGGTGCGCGACGTGACCGACAGGCTCGACCAGGAGCGCATCGCGGTGCGCGAGGCCTTCGGGCAGGGCGCGCCGCACTATCCGCTGGCCGACCACTACAACAACGACCAGTGGATGTACGGCGATGCCCACAAGCAGTTGGTGAAGTCGGGCGACTGGCGCGAGAACATCGACCTCTACGCCCACCGCTACATCACCGAGGACACCGAACTCGGCCTGGCCTTCCTCGCTTCGGCGGCGCGCTATGCGGGGGTCGATGCGCCGATCGCACACGGCTTGCTGGCCATCGTCGGCGGATTCCTCGGGCGCGACCTGCGCCAGGGCCCGCGCACCTTCGAGCGGCTCGGTCTTGCCGGGCTCGACAAGGATGCATTGAAGAAGAGGCTGCACGATGGCGAATGAGGTGGCGGCGCCGCGCTTTGCCGCCGTCGGCGCGGGCCGGATGGGCCGCGGCATCGCGATCGCCTTTGCCTACGCGGGCCATCGCATTGCATTGGTCGACCTGCGTCCACGCCGTGAAGAGGCCTGGCAGAAGCTGTGTGCCGAGGCGCGCAGCGAGATCGAGGCCAGCCTCTCTGGGCTCGCGCAGCTGGGCGCCTTCGACGCCGCACAGGTCGGCGCGATCGCCGATCGCGTCGAACTCGTGAGTGCAGCCGATGCGCCTCGTACATTGGGCCACGCCGAGCTGGTGTTCGAAGGCGTGCCCGAGACCTTGGAAGCCAAGCGCGAAGCCTTCGAGCAACTCAACCGGCATTGCCGCGACGACGCGATCCTGACCTCCACCACCAGCAGCATTCTGGTGACGCAGCTCGCAGCGTTGGTGAAGAAACCCGAGCGCTTCCTGAACATGCATTGGCTCAACCCGGCCTACGTGATCCCCGTGGTGGAGCTCAGCTGCCATCCGGCCACCGATGCCGCCGTGCTGGAACGCACCAAGCTGCTGATGCAGCAGATCGGCAAGCTGCCGGTGGTCTGCGGCGCCTCGCCCGGCTACATCGTGCCGCGCCTGCAGGCGCTGGTGATGAACGAGGCGGCGCGGATGATCGAGGAGGGCGCAGCCACCGCCGAGGAAATCGACAAGGCCACGCGCTACGGCCTGGGCCTGCGCTTCGCCGCGCTCGGCGTGGTGGAGTTCATCGACTTCGGCGGCTGCGACATCCTGTACCACGCGAGCCGCGAGATGTCGGCCTCGATCGACAAGGGGCGCTACACCGCGCCGGCCATCGTCGATCGCATGGTGGCCGAGGGCCGGTTGGGGCTGAAGACCGGCAGCGGCTTCTACGACTACCAAGGCCGCGACGTGGCGGCCTACCGGCGCGACGTGCTGGCGCGCACGCTCGGCATGCTCCAGCACGCGGGACTCTGGCAGCCACCGGCCGAAGACACGCAGCCGTGACCAAGATCCATCGCGCCTTTGCCGATCTGTCGGTCGGGCAGGTCCACTACGCGGCCTGCGGCGATCTGGCGGCACCCGTCGTGCTGCTGCTGCACCAGTCGCCGCGCAGCTGGGCCGAGTACCGGGAGGTGCTGCCGCTGATCGGCCGGCGCTTTCGCGCGGTGGCGATGGATACGGCAGGCTTCGGCGATTCGGAAGCCGGCGCGATGCCCGCGAGCATCGAGCAATGGACGCGCGTCGCTGTCGAGCTGCTCGATGCGCTGGGCATTGCGCGCGCGCACGTGGTGGGCCATCACACGGGCGGCGTGATCGCGGTCGAGCTTGCCAGCGCTTTCGTCGGTCGGGTGCATGGATTGGTGCTGTCCTCCACGCCCTATACCGACGCGGCCTTCCGCCGCGCGCGCGCCGAACGCCCGCCCATCGACGAGGTGGCGCCGAGCACCGATGGCAGCCATCTGGCTGCGCTGTGGCAGAAGCGGCAGTCCTTCTATCCGCCGGAGCGGCCCGAACTGCTGGAAGCCTTCGTTCTCGATGCGCTCAAGGTCGGCCGCCGCCTGGAGGAAGGCCATCGAGCCGTGGCCTCCTATCGCATGGAGGAGCGCATTGGCAAGATCACGCAGCCCACGCTCATCCTGCGCGCCACCGATGATCCCTTCGCCGCGCCGCACGCCGCGGAGCTGCAGGCGCAGCTGCCCCATGCGCGCATCGTCGACATCGCCGGCGGCATGGTGCCACTGCCTGACCAGTTGCCCGAAGCCTTTGCGAAGGCGGTGCTCGATTTCCTGGAGACGCTGCCATGAGGGCCGTGCGCATCCACGGCTTCGGCGCGGCGCCGATGCTGGAGGAGATGGCGGATCCGCAGCCCCGCGCCGGCCGCAGCATCGTGCGCATGGCCGCGGCCACCGTGGGCCATATCGACCGCACGGTCTGGGGTGGCGGTTTTCTCCGGCATCCGCCGCTGCCCTACGTGCCCGGCGTCGAAGCCGCGGGCACCGTGGTGGCGAGCGAAGGCCACGCCGCAGGCCAGCGCGTCTGGCTGCGCGGCGCGGGCCTCGGTACCACCGCGAACGGCACTTGGTGCGAGCTGATCGATGCGCCCGACGAGGCGCTGGGCCTTCTGCCCGACAACGTCGACATGGCCCTCGGCTCCGCCTTCTTTTCTCCCTGTACCTCGGCCTGGGTCGCGCTGCACGAGATCGCGAAGCTCCAGGCCGGCGAGCGCGTGCGCGTCACCGGTGCCACCGGCGCGGTTGGATCGATGGCGGTCCAGCTGGCGCGCGATGCGGGCGCCGAGGTGATCACCGAAGCCGGTGAGCCGGTGACGCTGCTGGTCGATACCGTCGGCGGCCCGGTGCTCGAAGCGGCGCTGCCCTCGGTGGCGCCCGGCGGACGGGCCGTCCTGGTGGGCTACACGGCGGGCAACACGCTGTCCCTGGACATCGCGCATTTCCTCCAGCGCGACGTGGCGCTGCTGCCGCTCAACATGTTCCGGCGCGAGGCCGCGGGCCGCGCCGCCGCACCCGAACTGCTGGCCCGCCTCGGCGACGGGCGACTGAAGCTCCCAGTCAAGACCTTCCGGCTCGGCGAGGCCGCCGCTGCGCTCGAATGGATCACGCAGCGCGGGCACCGGGGCCGGGCGGTGCTGGTCCCCTGAGCGCTCCCGGGTGAGGGGATGCGCTACTCGTCCTCCTCGTCCGTTTCCAGCGGCGTGCCCGCATGCAGCTCGATCATCTGCCGCAAGGTGGTCTTCAGCTCTTCCGCGCGCAGGAGGCCGAAGGGTTCCAGCACCCGCAACTCGTGCTCCCTCGCGAGCTCCATCAGCTGCTCCACCGTCTTGGCGCCCTTGCGCGTGATCCGCACCAGCGTGACGCGGCGATCACTGTCATGGGGCAGGCGCTCGACCTGCCCCTTGGCTTCCATGCGGTCCAGGAGGCGGGTCACCGTCGGTTGCTTGGTCACCGTGACCTGGGCCAGCTGGCCGATGCTGATCGGCTCGCCACCCGCCAGCGAGGCCATCACCCGCCACTCGGAGACCGAGAAGCCGTGCTGGCGCGCCACCACGTGGAACTCGGAGGAGATCAGCTGGCTGGCCTGCGCCAGCAACGCCGGCAGGTAGTCGTCGACGAAACGAAGCGGCTTAGCGGCCTTCGATGCCATGAAGGGCCCCCGGGGCTGAAGCGGGCATGCAGCTTGCATGTCTAGGGTTATTCATGATTGTGGATACATTCAGTTGTCAACATTATATGGACTGCACGATGAGGCGGCGCACGCCGTCATGAGGAACAAGGCACATCATGGCTGAACGATCGTTCGTCGAGGAGGTCAAGAAGCTCCGACTTTCGGAGGGGGAGCTGTTTCGTGGCGAGGGCATTCTGGCGGTCACCAAGGCCTTGCTCGAATCGGGTGTTTCCTATGTCGCGGGCTACCAGGGCGCGCCGATCTCGCACCTGATGGACGTGCTGGCCGATGCCCAGGACATCCTGGCCGAGCAGGGCATCCGCTTCGAGAACAGCGCAAGCGAGGCCACCGCCGCCGCCACGCTGGCCGCCTCGGTCAACTATCCGCTGCGCGGCGCCGTGACCTTCAAGGCCACGGTGGGCACCAACGTGGCGTCCGACGCGCTGGCCAACCTGGCCTCGGGCGGCGTCACCGGCGGCGCGCTGGTCATCGTCGGCGAGGACTACGGCGAGGGCTCGTCGATCATGCAGGAGCGCAGCCACGCCTTCGCGATGAAGTCGCAGATCTGGCTGCTCGACCCGCGGCCCAACCTGCCTTCGATCGTCGAGGCGGTGAAGACGGGCTTCGAACTGTCGGAGGCCAGCCACACGCCGGTGATGCTGCAGCTGCGCAT
This sequence comes from Variovorax paradoxus, assembly GCF_018614915.1. Lineage (GTDB taxonomy): Bacteria > Pseudomonadota > Gammaproteobacteria > Burkholderiales > Burkholderiaceae_C > Variovorax > Variovorax paradoxus_K. Next base: position 46,406 of record NZ_JAGGNU010000039.1, read on the forward strand.
CCGTGCCTGCCATGTGCACGGACAGTTCGTGGCCGGGGCCAACCGCCGGCCCTCGTTCACGCTCAAGGATGCGCTGGAGAACCCGCAGCGTGACGTCAGCCGCATCGTGCTGCCGCCGGCCAGCTTCGTGCACGAGCAGGAGAAGGTGAAGGAGCGCTGGCCCGCCGCGGTGCGCTTTATCGAGGAGCGCAAGCTCAACGAGTTCTTCTCGGAAGACGCCGACGACATCGGCATCATCGTGCAGGGCGGCAGCTACAACACCCTCGTGCGCGCGCTCGAACGCCTGGACCTGGCCGACGTCTACGGCAACAGCCGAGTGCCGCTTTACGTGATGAACGTGGCCTACCCGGTGATCGAGAGCGAGGTGCTGCGCTTCTGCATGGGCAAGCGCGCCGTCCTGATCGTCGAGGAAGGCCAGCCCAACTTCGTCGAGCAGAACCTCGCGATCATCCTGCGCCAGGGCGGCTCGAGCACCGCGCTGCATGGCAAGGACATGCTGCCGGTGGCCGGCGAATACACCGCGGCAGAACTGCTGAAGGGTGCGCGCAGCTTCGGCGAGCGCTACGGCCGGCTGCAACCGCTGCCGGTGCCCGTGCCGGTGCGCAAGATCATCCCGCTCAAGGAGGTCGCGGAGATCGGCGTCGATGCCGCGCCCGAACCGGCCCTGCCGCTGGACGAGAACGTGCACGCCCGGCCGCCGGGCTTCTGCACCGGTTGCCCGGAGCGCCCGATCTTCAGCGCGATGAAGCTGGTGGAGCGGGAGCTGGGGCCCCACCACGTGAGCGCCGACATCGGCTGCCACCTGTTCTCGATCCTGCCGCCCTTCAACATCGGCAACACCACCATGGGCTACGGCCTGGGCGGCGCCGGCGCCGCGGCGCTCAATGCGCCGGCGGGCAAGCGCGCGATCTCGATGATGGGCGACGGCGGCTTCTGGCACAACGGCCTGACCAGCGGCGTCGCCAACGCGGTCTTCAACAAGAGCGACAACCTGACCATCGTGGTCGACAACAACTACACCTCGGCCACCGGCGGCCAGGACATCCTGTCGTCGACCGCGCACAACGCCACGCGCAGCACCGGCCACGAGATCGAGCGCGCGGTGCGCGGCGTGGGCGTGAACTGGGTGCGGACGATCCGCCGCACCTACGACGTCGCCGGCATGCGCGATGCGCTCAAGGAAGCGCTGACCACGAAGGAGAAGGGCCCGAAGGTCCTGATCGCGCAGTCCGAATGCATGCTCAACAAGCAGCGCCGCGAGAAGCCGCTGGTGCGCAAGGCGATTGCCGAGGGCAAGCGCATGGTGCACGACAAGTTCGGCGTCGACGAGGACACCTGCACCGGCGACCACTCGTGCATCCGGCTCTCGGGTTGCCCGTCGCTGTCGATCAAGGCCAATCCCGATCCGCTGCGCGTCGATCCCGTCGCCACTGTGCTGGAGAGCTGCGTCGGCTGCGGCAACTGCGGCGACGTCTCGCATGCCGCGGTGCTGTGCCCGTCCTTCTACAAGGCGCAGATCGTCAGCAACCCCAACCGTTGGGACCGCCTGCGCGATCGTGTTCGCGCCAGCGTGATCGGCTGGCTCCAGCGCGGCGAGGCCAAGCGCCGCGACGCCTACTCGTTCTGAAGGATGGCCATGACGGGACAGCCCATAAAGATCGCAATCCTCGCCATGGGCGGCGAGGGCGGCGGCGTGCTGGCCGACTGGATCGTCGACATGGGCGAGGCCAACGGCTACGTGGCGCAGACCACCTCGGTGCCGGGCGTGGCCCAGCGCACCGGCGCCACCATCTACTACGTCGAGCTCTACCCCGAGGCGCAGGCCCGGGCCGATGGCGGCCGGCCGGTGCTGGCCCTGATGCCGCTGCCGGGCGACGTCGACGTGGTGCTGGCCTCGGAACTCATGGAAGCCGGCCGCGCGGTGCAGCGCGGGCTGGTCACGCGCGATCGCAGCACGCTGATCGCCTCGACGCACCGCGTCTACTCGATCGCCGAGAAGAGCGCGATGGGCGACGGCCGCGTCGACAGCGCCGAGCTGCTCACGCATGCGGGCAAGGCTGCCAAGCGCTTCATCCGCTTCGACATGGCACAGGCCGCCGAGGACGCGGGCAGCGTGATCAGCGCGGTGCTCTTCGGCGCGCTGGCTGGCGCCGGCGTGCTGCCCTTCAGCCGCGCGCAGTTCGAGGCCACCATCGAGCGCGGCGGCGTGGGCGTCAAGCCGAGCCTGAAGGCCTTCGGCGTCGGCTTCGCTCGCGCGCAGGGCGCGGTGGCCGAAGAGCCGCCGCCCACCGCGCTGCCCGCGACGGTGCCGCAACCGACGCACCCCGCCGTGCGTGCGCTGGTCGAGCGCGTGCAGCGCGACTTTCCCGCTGCCGCGCACCCGGTGCTGCTGGAAGGCGTGCGCCGGCTCATCGACTACCAGGACCTGGCCTACGCCGGCCTCTACCTCGACCGCGCGGCCGCGATTGCCGCGCTGCCGAGCCGGGACGAGCACCGCCTGCTGCGCGAGACCGCGCGCCACCTGGCGCTGTGGATGTCCTACGAAGACACGGCCCGCGTCGCGGCGCTCAAGACCCGCGCCTCGCGCTTCGAGCGCGTGCGCGGCGAAGCCCGCGTGCAGGACGGGCAGGTGTTTTCGATCAACGAGTACATGCATCCGCGCCTGCAGGAAATCTGCGAGACGCTGCCCGGCGGCCTCGGCCGCTGGCTGATGGATTCGAAGCTGCCGCGCAAGCTCGTGGAGCGGCTCACGCAGAAGGGCCGCGTGATCCAGACCAGCTCGCTGCGCGGCTACCTGATGCTCAGCACCGTCGCCGCGATGAAACGCTGGCGCCGGTCCACGCTGCGCTACGCGGAAGAGAACCGCCGCATCGAGGAATGGCTGCAGCGCATCGCGGCCACCGCGGCGAGCCATCCCGAGCTCGCGGTCGAGCTTGCGCAGTGCCAGCGCCTGGTCAAGGGCTACAGCGACACCCACGAGCGCGGCCTGCGCAACTACGACACGCTGATGGCCGCCTTCCAGCGCGCCGGTGCGGCGCTGGCGCCGGCCACGCTGCGCGAGTTGCGCGATGCCGCATTGGCCGATGAACATGGACACAAGCTGCGCGCCGCGCTCGCTGCGCACGCGCTGGCCTGAAGAAGGACTGCCGAAGCCATGACTGCCACCCTCCAGCTGCGTGTCGTCGAGGCGCGCGAACTGAATCCGCTGATCCGGATGCTGCGCCTGCGGGCCGACGACGAGGCTGCCTTGCCGGGCTACGCTGCCGGGGCCCATCTCCGCGTGCAGGTGCAGCTGCCGGACGGCACGCAGGACTGGCGCCACTACTCGCTCGTCAACTTCGCAACCGCGCGCAACGCCACCAACGCACCCGCCGAGTACGTCATCGCGGTGCGCAAGGAGGCCGATGGCCGCGGCGGCTCGCGCTTCATGCACGAGCGCGTGAAGGAAGGCGAGCTCCTCACCATCGAAGCGCCGAAGAACGACTTCCCGCTGCACACCGGCCCTGGCGGCACGGTGCTGGTGGCCGGCGGCATCGGCGTCACGCCGCTCGCCAGCATGGCGGCGCGCCGGCGCGCCGAAGAGGCGCCCGTGCGCATGCACTACGCGGGCCGCAGCCGCGAGCTGATGGCCTTCCTGCCGGAGCTGCAGGCGCTGCTCGGCGACGATCTGCGCGTCCATGCCGATGCGGAAACCGGCGGCCCGCTCGACATCGACGCCCTGCTCGACGACTGCCCGGCCGGCGACCGCCTCTACGTCTGCGGACCCAAGGTGATGCTCGACGCCGTGCTGGCCCGCACCCAGGCGCGCGGCTGGGAACACGACCGCGTGCACTTCGAGCTCTTCACCACCACCGTGGCCGAAGAGGGCGACCAGGCCTTCGAGGTGGAGCTGGCGCAATCGGGCCAGCGCTTTACGGTTCCGGCCGATCAGAGCATCCTCGACTGCCTGATCGGGCACGGCTGCGACCCGATGTTCGACTGCAAGCGCGGCGAATGCGGCGTGTGCACGACGGCGGTGCTCGAAGGCGAGATCGACCATCGCGACTACGTGCTGAGCGCGCGCGAGAAGGCCGAAGGCAACGTCATGCAGATCTGCATCTCGCGCGCCAAGGGGCCGCGGCTGGTGCTGGACATCTGAAGGAGTGAAGCGAAGATGACTTCGTACCGAGGCAACCCCGACGCCGTGCGCGCGCTGGTGCAGAACGACCGCGTGCATCGCGACCTCTACACCAGCGCCGAGCTGTTCGAGCTCGAGCAGGCGCACTTCTTCGCCAACACCTGGAACTACGCCGGGCACGAGAGCCAGATCCCTAAGCCGGGCGACTGGATCAGCAACGAGATCGCCGGCCGGCCGCTGATCATCGTGCGCCACAGCGACGGCTCGGTGCGCGCCATGATGAACCGCTGCGCCCACAAGGGCTCGCGGCTGGTGAGCGGGCCCTGCGGCAACACCGGCAAGTTCTTCCGCTGCCCCTATCACGCGTGGACCTTCAAGACCGACGGCTCGTTGCTCGCGATCCCGCTGAAGAACGGCTACGAGGGCACGCAGCTGCACGAATGCGAATCGGCCAAGGGCCTGACCGCGATCCGCAACGTGCGCAGCTACCGCGGCTTCATCTTCGTCAAGATCAACGACGTGGGGCCGGATTTCGAGGACTACTTCGGCGACTCGCTGAGCTCGATCGACAACATGGCCGACCGCTCGCCCGAAGGTGAACTGGAGATCGCCGGCGGCTGCCTGCGCTTCATGCACCAGTGCAACTGGAAGATGTTCGTCGAGAACCTCAACGACACCATGCACCCGATGGTGGCGCACGAATCCTCGGCCGGCACCGCCAAGCGCATGTGGGCCGACAAGCCGGAAGACGAACCCAAGCCGATGGCCGTGGAGCAGTTCGCGCCCTTCATGTCGGACTACAAGTTCTTCGAGGACATGGGCATCCGCACCTACGACAACGGCCACAGCTTCACCGGCGTGCACTTCAGCATCCACAGCAAGTACAAGGCGATCCCCGCCTACGACGAGGCGATGAAGGCGAAGTACGGTGAGGAGCGCACCGCGCAGATCCTCGGCATGGCGCGCCACAACACGGTGTACTACCCGAACCTCACGATCAAGGGTGCGATCCAGGCGATCCGCGTCGTGAAGCCGATCGCGGTCGACAAGACGCTGATCGAGAGCTGGACCTTCCGCCTGAAGGGCGCGCCGCCAGAACTCTTGCAGCGCACCACCATGTACAACCGGCTCATCAACTCGCCCTTTTCGGTGGTGGGCCACGACGACCTGCAGGCCTACCGCGGCATCCAGGCCGGGCTGCATGCGAGCGGCAACGAGTGGGTCAGCCTGCACCGCAACTACGACCCGGCGGAGTTGGGCGGCGGCGAGATCACGACCGGCGGCACCAATGAATTGCCGATGCGCAACCAGTACCGCAGCTGGGCGAAGTACATGACGGAGACCATGTGATGGCCGTCACCCGCCAGGACCTGATCGATTTCGTCGTCCACGAATCGCGCCTGCTCGATGCCAAGCGCTACGAGGAGTGGAACGCGCTCTTTACCGACGAGGCCTTCTACTGGGTGCCGCTCGTTCCCGACCAGGAGGACGGCATCAACCACAGCTCGCATCTCTACGAGGACAAGCTCCTGCGCGAGCTGCGCATCGAGCGGCTGAAGAGCCCGCGCGCCTTCTCGCAGCAGCCGCCGAGCCGCTGTCATCACTTGCTGCAGACGCCGACTGTCGAGGAATTCGACGAAGCCGGCCATCGCTACGTGCTGCGCACCGAGTTCCACTACACCGAGTCGCAGGGCGACGAACTGCAGTTCTATGTCGGCAGCTTCTTCCATCACCTCACGCTGGTCGACGGTGTGCTGCGCATGACGCTGAAGCGCGTCAACCTGCTCAACTGCGACGCGGCCCTGCCGGCCGTGCAGCTCTTCATCTAGGAAAGAGATGCACGCCACCGTCCACGATGTCTTCTCGGCCACCGCGGCGCGCACGCCCGGTGCCGAGTTCCTGTTCACCGAATCGGTGACGGCCGCGGCCTATGGGATCGCGGCCGGTGCCATCCGCTGGAGCGAAGCTGCCAGAGAGGTCGAGCGCTTGCGCACCGCCTACGCGAGCGCCGGCTACGGCCATGGCCATCGCGTCGGCCTGCTGCTGGAGAACCGGCCGGCCTTCCTGTTCCACTGGTTCGCACTCAACGCGCTCGGCGTGAGCGTGGTGCCGATCAATGCCGAGATGCGTTCGGCCGAGCTCATCTACCTCGTCGGCCACAGCGAGATCTCCCTGGCCGTGACCTTGCCCGAGCGCGCGGCCGACCTGCGCGCCGCCGCGGCCGAGGCCGGCATCGCCTTCGAGACCATGGGCCCGCACGACGCCGTGCCGCGCGCGCGGACCGCCGCGCCGCGCGCCGGCGAGGCGATCGGCCTCGACACCGAATGCGGCCTGCTCTACACCTCGGGCACCACCGGCCGGCCCAAGGGCTGCATCCTCGGCAACGCCTACTTCCTGCGCGCCGGCGAGTGGTATGCCGCGCTCGACGGCGTGTGCGGCATCCGGCGCGATGCGGAGCGCGTCATCACGCCGCTGCCGCTCAACCACATGAATGCGATGGCCTTCTCGACCATGGTGGTGCTGGTCGCCGGCGGCTGCCTGGTGCAGCTCGATCGCTTTCATCCGAAGAGCTGGCTGGCGAGCGCGCGCGAGAGCGGCGCCACCATCGCGCACTACCTGGGCGTGATGCCGGCGATGCTGCTCGCGGCGCAGCCGTCGGCCGCCGACCGGGACCACGCGATCCGCTGGGGCTTCGGCGCCGGCGTCGACCGCAAGAACCATGCACCCTTCGAAGCCCGCTTCGGCTTTCCGCTGGTCGAAGCCTGGGCCATGACCGAGACCGGCGCCGCCGCCTGCGTGATGGCGAGTCGCGAACCGCGGCTCGTCGGCACCAGCTGCTTCGGGCGACAGGAGGATTTTGTCGAGATCCGCCTGGTGGACGACGAAGGCCAGGACGCGATCGACGGTGCACCGGGCGAGCTGCTGGTGCGCTCCGCCGGCGAGGACCCGCGGCGCTTCTTCTTCTCGGGCTACCTGAAGGACGAGGAAGCCACGCGCGAGGCCTGGGCCGGCGGCTGGTTCCATACCGGCGACCTGGTGCGCCGCGATGCCGAGGGCAACTTCTTCTTCGTCGACCGCAAGAAGAACGTGATTCGCCGCAGCGGCGAGAACATCTCCGCGGTCGAGGTCGAGAGCGTGCTCAACCAGCATCCGGCGGTGAAGACCTCGGCCGTGGCCGCCACGCCCGATGCGGTGCGTGGCGACGAGGTGCTGGCCTGCATCGTGGTGCGCGAGGAGGTCGATGCATCGCAGCGCGAGCGCATCGCTGCCGGCATCGTCGAGCACGCGCTGGCGCAGCTGGCCTACTACAAGGCGCCGGGCTACGTGGCCTTCGTCGACGCGCTGCCGCTCACCGCCTCGCAGAAGATCCAGCGCGGCCAGCTGCGCGAACTGGCGCAGGCGCTGCCGGGGCAGCCGCACTGCATCGACACGCGCGCGATGAAGAAGAGGCAGGCATGACGAAGCGCCGGCAGTCCTACGAAGGCGTCGCGGTGGCCGTGCCCGTCACCGTGCCCTACGTGCGCTATTCGACACGCAGCGCGCACTGGTTCATCGGCCAGGCCCTCGAGGCGCTGGTGCAGGCCAGCGGCGTGACCAAGGAGCAGATCGACGGCTTGTGCCTCAGCAGTTTCTCGCTGGCGCCCGACACGGCGGTCGGCGTCACCCAGCACCTGGGCCTCTCGCCGCGCTGGCTCGACCACGTGCCGACCGGTGGCGCCTCGGGCGTGATGTGCCTGCGCCGCGCGGCGCGTGCGGTGCAGGCCGGCGACGCCGACATCGTGGCCTGCGTCGGGGCCGACACCAACCACGTCGATTCCTTCCGCCAGACGCTGGGCAGCTTCAGCAACTTCGCGCGCGACGCGAGCTATCCCTACGGCTCGGGCGGGCCGAACTCGATCTTCGCGATGATCACCGCCAACTACATGCGCAGCTACGGCGCGAAGCGCGAGGACTTCGGCCGCATCGCGGTGGACCAGCGCACCAATGCGCTGGGCAACCCGCACGCCATGTTCAAGAAGCCGCTCACGCTCGACGAATACATGGCGGCACGGCCGATCTCCGACCCCCTCCACCTGTTCGACTGCGTGATGCCCTGCGCGGGCGCAGAAGTCTTTCTCGTGATGAGCGAGGAACGTGCGCGCGACCTGGGCTTGGCGCACGTCGTGATCCGCGGCGCCATCGAGCGCCACAACGCCTATGCAGACGACCCGGTGATGGTGCGCGGCGGCTGGCTGAAGGACCGCGACGACCTCTATGCGCAGGCTGGCGTGAAGCCCGCCGAGCTCGATTTCGTCCAGACCTACGACGACTATCCGGTGATCGTGATGATGCATTTCGAGGACCTGGGCTTCTGCGAGAAGGGCGAGGGCCCGGCCTTCGTGCGGTCGCACACCATGACCTTCGACGGCAGCTTTCCCAACAACACCAGCGGCGGCCAGCTGTCGGCCGGGCAGGCCGGGGCGGCAGGCGGCTTTCTCGGCATGGTCGAGGCGATCCGCCAATTGACCGGCGAGGCCGGCCCGCGCGCGGTGCCCGATGCGCAGCTCGGCCTGGTCGCCGGCTTCGGCATGGTGACCTACGACCGTTGCCTCTGCACCGGCGCAGTGATATTGGGGAAACCGCAATGACCATGCCCCTGATGCGCCCCAAGCGCAAGAACCCGGTTCTGCGCACGCGCCAGATGAACCTGCCGCCCGGGTCCCGCGGCCGTGTCGCGCTGGGCCTGACCGCCGCGGCGGCCGAGGGCCGCTTCGAGCTGCAGACCTGCCAGGACTGCGGCACGGTGCAGTACCCGCCGCGCGAGGCCTGCCACAAGTGCCTGTCGCCGCGCCTGCACTGGCGCGAGCAGACGGGCGAGGGCGAACTCATCAGCAGCACCACGCTGCATCACAGCAACGACCTGTTCTTCCGCGAGCGGCTGCCCTGGCGGCTGGGTCTGGTGCATCTCGATGCCGGCCCGACGCTGATGGTCCACCTGCATGGCGAGGTGTGCGTTGCGCCCGCGCGCGTGCGTGTCGGCGCCCGGCTCGATCGCGCGGGGCAGGCCGTCCTCATTGGTTTTCCGAACGAAGGGAGTGCCCATATGGCCGACGACAAGATGCTGCGCGAGATGACCAGCGACCCGAAATTCCGCAAGGCGCTCGTGACCGACGGCAAGACCGAGGTGGGCCAGGCGATCGTGCGCGCGCTGGTCAAGGCCGGCGCCGACATCGTCTGGGTTGGCCATGCCGAGCCGTGGAAGAAGATGGGCGGGCTCGAGGACATCACGGCACTGCCGCAGGTCACGCTGGTCCCGCTCGATCTGACCAACGGGCGCTCGGTGAGCGAGCTGGCCGGCGAGATCGGCGGCAAGGTCGACATCGTGATCAACAACGCCGAGGTGCACCGCACCTTCGGCATCGGCGCGCGCCGCGGCACCGACGTGGCCAAGGCCGAGATGGACATCAACTACTTCGGGCTGCTGCGCCTGGCGCAGGAGTTCGGCCCGGCGCTCAAGGGGCGCTCGGCCGACGGCGTCAGCAGCGCCACGGCCTGGGTCAACCTGCTGTCGATCTACGCGCTCGCCAACTTTCCGCCGCACGGCACCTTCAGCGCGTCGAAGGCGGCGGCCCATTCGCTCGCCCAATGCCTGCGTGCCGAGATGCGGCCGTCCGGCATCCGCGTGATCAATCTCTTCCCGGGCCCGATCGACGACGAGTGGAACCAGCACATGCCGCCGCCCAAGCTGGCGCCGAGCGCGCTGGCCAACGCGATCGTCAAGGCGCTGCGCGACGGCGTCGAGGACATCTATCCCGGCGACGTGGCGCAGGAGTGGCTGGAGCGCTGGCGCGACAACCCCAAGGTGCTCGAACGCGAACTCGCTGCTGGAGGATGAAATGACGACGACGACCGAACTGATGTCCACCGCCGAGATCCTCGGCGGCCTCGTGAGCGCGATGGCCGCCGGCCGCATCCGCGTGATCGACCTCACCCAGACGCTCACGCCCGAGTTTCCGCAGATCGCCCTGCCGCCCGAGATGGGCCAGTGCTGGCCCTTCCGCATCGAGGAGGTCTCGAAGTACGACGAGCGCGGGCCCGGCTGGTACTGGAACAATTTTTCCTGCGGCGAGCACACGGGCACGCACTTCGATGCGCCGATCCACTGGATCTCGGGCCGCGACCTGCCGAACAACTCGGTCGACACGATTCCGGTGCAGCACTTCGTGGCGCCGGCCTGCGTGATCGACTGTTCCGCCCAGTCGGCGACCGACCCCGACTACCTGCTGACGGTGGAAGACATCGAGCGCTACGAGGCCAAGCACGGCCGCATCCCCAAGGGTGCCTGGGCGCTGATGCGCACCGACTGGTCGAAGCGCCAGGACCCCGAGGCCTACCAGAACTTCGACGAAACCGGCCAGCACACGCCGGGGCCGAGCACCGAGGCCGTGCGCTTCCTGGTCGAGCAGCGCGAGGTGCTGGGCTTCGGCTCCGAGGCCATCGGCACCGACGCCGGGCAGGGCTATCACCTGCGTCCGCCCTATCCCTGCCACTACTACATGCACGGGGCAGGGCGCTACGGGCTGCAGTGCCTGAGCAACCTCGACCTGCTGCCGCCGGCCGGCGCGGTGCTGATCTGCCCGCCGCTGAAGATCGAGAAGGGCAGCGGCAGCCCGCTGCGCGTGCTGGCCCTGGTGGGAGCATCGTCATGAACCTCACGCACCCCGTCGCCGCCGTGACCGGCGGCAGCGCCGGCATCGGCAAGGCGATCTGCGCGGACCTGCTGGCGCAAGGCTACGAGGTGGTGTCGCTGGCGCGGCGGCGCTGCGAGATCGACCATCCCAAGCTGCACAACATCGAGGTCGACCTGATGGACCGGGCCGCCACCGCCGAGGCCGCGCGCGAGATGGCGCGGCGTTTCGAGGTCAGGACCTTGGTCCACAACGCCGGCGTGATCCGGCCCGCGCTCCTGTCCGACGTGAAGCTCGACGACCTCGACGCGCTGGTCGATCTGCACCTGGGCTGCGCGATCCAGCTGGTGCAGGCGGCCTTGCCCGCGATGCGCGCGGAGCGCTTCGGCCGCGTGGTGCTGCTGTCCTCGCGCGCGGCGGTCGGCCTGGCCACGCGCACGAGCTACTCGGCCACCAAGGCCGGCATGCTGGGCATGGCCCGCACCTGGGCGCTGGAGCTCGCGGCCGACGGCATCACGGTGAACGTGGTGGCGCCGGGGCCGATCCGCACCGACATGTTCTATGACGTGGTGGAGGCCGGCAGCGAGAAGGAACGCGCGCTCGCGGACTCGGTGCCGGTGCAGCGCCTCGGCGAATCCTCCGACGTGGCGCGGGCCGTGCGTTTCTTCGTCGACCCGGCCAACAGCTTCGTCACCGGGCAGGTTCTCTATGTGTGCGGCGGCACCAGTGTGGGCAGCCTTGCCTTGTAGCGGTGCATCGCGCGCTTTTACGTAAAAACCCCTCGTTGTCTCCCTTGTCATCGCACCTTCGCCTCGCTAATATAGTTTAGGTCTAAACATTTCATAAATCATGTTAAGGCTCAGCTCAACCTCTGGAGGATCGTCATGAGAGTTCCAAGACCCATCCGCGCCCTGGCGGGCATCGCCCTCGGCGTCGGCGCCCTCTGCACCGCGAGCGCCTGGGCGGCCGACTACAAGGTCGGCTTCATCACCTCGCTGTCGGGTCCCGTGTCCTCGCTGGGCATCCCCTACGAGAAGGGCATGAAAGCCGCGCTGGCCTACAAGTCCGAAGTGGGCGGCCGCAAGATCCAGCTGGTGCAGCTCGACGACGCGTCGGACCCGTCCACCGCGGCGCGCAATGCCCGCAAGATGATCGACGAGGACAAGGTCGACGTCATCATCGGCACGGCCGGCTCGCCCGGCGCGCTGGCGATCGCCGCGGTCGCGCGCGAAACCAAAACGCCGCTGATCTCGATCGCCAACGCCAACCTGCCGGGCGAGGAGGGCGCGTGGATGGTCACGCTGCCGCAGCCCGCGCCGCTGATGGTGAGCGCGGTGGTCGAGCGCATGAAGAAGTCGGGCGTGAAGACGGTCGGCTACATCGGCTTCTCCGACGCCTGGGGCGACCTGGTCTACGACGCGCTGACCAAGAGCGCCGAGCCGGCCGGCATCAAGGTCGTCTCGAACGAGCGCTATGCGCGCGCCGACACCTCGGTCACGGGCCAGGTGCTGAAGATCGTCGCGCTGCGTCCCGACGCGGTGATCACCGGCACTTCGGGCACGCCGGGCGCGCTGCCCTACCTCGCGCTGTCGGAGCGCGGCTACAAGGGCCAGATCTACGGCATGCATGCGCTGATCAACCCCGACTTCGTGCGCGTGGGCGGCAACGCGGTCGAAGGCCTGCTGGCACCGACCGGCCCGGTGATCGTGGCCGAGCAACTGCCCGACTCCAATCCGATTCGCAAGACCTCGATGGATTTCCGCGCGGCCTACCAGAAGGCCAACGGCGCGCCGCCGACCGACGCCTTCTCGGCCTACACCTTCGACGCCTGGCTGCTGTTCCTCGATGCGGCGCAGCGCGCCAAGGGCGAGCCCGGAACGCCGGCCTACCGCGTGGCGCTGCGCGACGCGATCGTCAGCACCAAGGAGTTGGTGGGCACGCACAGCGTCTACAACTTCAAGCCCGACAACCGCTATGGCTCCGACGAACGCTCGCGCGTGGTCGTGAAGCTCGAAAAAGGCCAATGGAAATTGGTGCCCTGAGATGAACCACAAGACACTCGCTCGCATCTTCGGCCTCACGGCCCTCGCGCTGGCGGCTGCCCACGCCGCGGCCGCCGATCTCAAGATCGGCTTCATCAGCTCGCTCTCGGGTCCGGTCTCGGCGCTTGGCATCCCCTACGAGAAGGGGATCCGCGCCGCCATCGCCGAGCACCCGATGCTCGCCGGCCGCAAGGTCGAATTGATCGTGCTCGACGACGCCTCCGACCCCACCACCGCCGGGCGCAACGCGCGCAAGCTGGTCGTCGAGGACAAGGTCGACGTGCTGATCGGCAGCTCGGGCGTGCCCAATGCCATGGCCATCGCGGCCGTGGCGCGCGAACTCAACACGCCGCTGATCTCGCCCACGCCGGTGACCATTCCCGGCCCCGAAGGCGCGTGGACCGTCACCGTGTCGCAGCCCTTTCCGCTGATGGTGGCGGGCGTAGTGGAGCGCATGAAGCAGTCGGGCGTGAAGACGGTGGCCTTTATCGGCTTCTCCGACGCGCTGGGCGACCTGGCCTACGACTCGCTTGTGAAGAGCGCCGACGCCGCGGGCATCAAGGTGGTGGCGAACGAGCGCTACGCACGCAGCGATTCGTCGGTGGCCGGGCAGGTGCTGAAGCTCGTCGCGAGCCGGCCCGATGCGGTGTTCGCCGGCAATTCGGGCACGCCCGGCGCGTTGCCCTACCTGGGCCTGGCCGAGCGCGGCTACAAGGGCCGGATCTACGGCACGCACGGTCTCATCAACGCCGACTTCGTGCGTGTCGGCGGCGCAGCCATCGAGGGTCTGCAGGTGCCGAGCGGCCCGGTGCTGGTGGCCGACCAGCTCGCGGCGGACAACCCGATCAGGAAGGTGTCGATGAATTTCCGCAGCGCCTACCAGAAGGTGCATGGCGCGGTGCCGACGGATGCCTTCTCGTCCTATACCTACGACGCCTACCTGCTGCTCGCCGATGCCGCCTCGCGCACCAAGGGCGAGCCCGGCACGGCGGCCTACCGCACGGCGCTGCGCGATGCGATCACGAGCACCAAGGAGCTGGTGGGCACGCACGGTGTCTACAACTTCAAGCCCGACAACCGCTATGGCTCCGACCAGCGCGCCGTGGTGGTGGTGCGCATGGAAAAGGGCCAGTGGAAGCTGGTGCCCTGATGACCCTCTACCGCGACCGTCCCGAAGCGATCCAGGCGCTGGTGCAGGATGACCGCGTGCATCGCGACCTGTACCTGAGCGAGGAGATCTTCGCGCTGGAGCAGGAGCGCTTCTTCGCCAACACCTGGCTCTATGTCGGCCATGCGAGCCAGGTGCCCGACAGCGGCGACTACTGGTCGCTGGAGCTGGCCGGCCGCCCGGTGATGATGGTGCGCCAGCCCGACGGCGCGGTGCGCGTGTTCTACAACCGCTGCGCGCACAAGGGCACGCGGCTGGTGACGGACGAGAGCGGCAACACGGGCAAGTTCTTCCGCTGCCCCTACCACGCATGGACCTACAAGCTCGACGGCGCGCCGCTCGCCATCCCGCTCAAGACGGGCTACGAAGGCACGCGCTTGAAGGAATGCGAATCGGGGCAGGGCCTGACCGAGCTGAAGCACACGGTCGTCTACCGCGACTTCGTCTTCGTGCGCCTCTCGGAGCACGGCCCGGATTTCGAGAGCTACTTCGGCGAGGTGCTCGGCGCCATCGACAACATGGTCGACCGCTCGCCCGAAGGCAAGCTCGGCGTGGGCGGCGGCGTGCTGCGCAACATCGTCCACTGCAACTGGAAGATGTACCTCGAGAACATCAACGACACGGTGCATCCGATGTCGACCCACGAGTCGGCCACCCGCGCGGCCGACGCGCTGTGGCAGGGCCGGGCGCCCGACGAGCCCAAGCCGATGGCGATGGAGCAGATCCTGCCCTTCGGCTCGGGCTACGACTTCTTCGACAAGATGGGCGGCCGCGTGTTCGCCAACGGCCACAGCGTGCTGGGCGTGAACTTCAGCATCCACTCGAACTACGCACAGCTGCCCGACTACGAGGCCGCGATGCGCGGCGCGCACGGCGACGAGCGGGCGGTGGAGATCCTGCAGCGCTCGCCGCAGAACTCGGTGCTCTTCCCCAGCCTGTCGGTCAAGGGCTCGCCCCAGGCGATCCGCGTGATTCGCCCATTGGCCGCGAACCGCACGCTGATCGAGGCCTGGAGCTTCCGCGCGGCGGGCGCGCCCGATCTCCTTTTCGAGCGCGCGATGGGCTACAACCGGCTGGTCTTCTCGCCGATGTCGGTGGTGGCGCACGACGACGTGCACCTGTTCGAGAGCATTCAGCAGGGCCTCAAGGCCGAAGGCAACGAATGGGTGAGCCTGCATCGCGACTTCGATCCCGCGGAGCTGGCGCAGGAAACGATCACCACCAACGGCACCAACGAGCTTCTGATGCGCAACCAGTTCCGCGCCTGGGCCAAGTACATGGGAGCGCAGCCGTGACCGACGCTCCCGACTTCGTCGCCGCCGAGGCCGCGCTGCTCGACGCCGGCCGCTTCGACGACTGGCTCGCACTGTTCGCCGAAGACGGCCGTTACTGGATACCGCTGCAGGGCGCTGCGCAGGCCGATCCGCATTCCCACAACTCGCTGGCCTACGAAGACCGGCTCCTGCTGCAGCTTCGGGTGGACCGCCTGAAGAACCCGCGCGCGCACTCGCAGCATCCGAAGAGCCATTGCCAGCACGTGCTGCAGCGCTCGACCGTGGAGCGCGAGGACGCGGCCACCGGCGAAGTCGCGCTCTCCACGCCCTTCGTCTACGTCGAGGCGCGCGGCGAGGAGCAGCTGATGCTGGCCGGCACCTGCCGCCATCTGCTCGTGCGCACGCCCGCGGGCTTCCTCATCCGGCAGAAGCGCATCGACCTTCTGAACGCCGGCCGTGCGCTGCCGGCCATCCAGCTTTTCATCTGACGCATCGATCCACCCACCACCTCACCAGGAGCCGCTACATGAAGAGCTTGATGAAGACCCTGACGCGCACTGCGCTGGCCACTGCCCTCGCCGCCGGATTCGCGGTCACCGCGCTTGCCGCCGACCTCAAGGTCGGGCTGAGCGTGTCGCTCTCCGGCCCCAACTCCTCGCTCGGCGTGCCCTACGCCAAGGGCATGCAGGCCGCGCTGGCCTACAAGCCCGAGGTCAACGGCCGCAAGATTCAGCTGATCGTGCTCGACGACGGCTCCGACCCCACCACTGCCGGTCGCAACGCGCGCAAGCTGGTCGAGGAGGAGAAGGTGGACGTGCTGATGGGCACCTCCGGCGTGCCGGCCGCGATCGCGATGGCGCAGGTCGGGCGCGATGCCAAGGTGCCGATGATCGGGCTCACGCCGATCCAGCTCGACCCGGCCGAGAACGGCTGGGTCTTCACGGTCGCGCAGCCGACGCAGCTGATGATCGACGCCGTGGTCGAGCGCATGAAGAAGGACGGCGTCAAGACCGTGGGCTACATCGGCTTCTCCGATGCCTGGGGCGACCTGGTCTACAACGCGCTGATGAAGGCGGCGCCGGCGGCCGGCATCAAGGTGCTGGGCAACGAGCGCTATGCGCGCGCCGACGCCTCGGTCACCGGCCAGGTGCTGAAGCTGGTCGCGATGCGCCCCGATGCGGTGATGACCGGCGGCGCCGGCACGCCCGGCGCACTGCCTTTCCTGGCGCTGGCCGAGCGCGGCTTCAAGGGCCCGATGTACGGCCAGCACGGCCTCATCAATCCCGACTTCGTGCGCGTCGTCGGCGCTGCCGGCCAGAACGCGCTGATGCCCACCGGCCCGGTGATCGTGGCCGAGCAGCTGCCGGACAACTACCCGACCAAGAAGATCGCGATGGATTTCCGCGCCGCCTTCCAGAAGGTCAACAACGCGCCGACCAGCGATGCCTTCTCGGCCTATTCCTTCGACGGCTGGCTGGTGTTCGCCGATGCCGCGGCGCGCGCCAAGGGCGAGCCGGGCACGCCCGAGTTCAGGCAGTCGCTGCGCGACGCGATCGCGAGCACCAAGGAAGTGGTGGGCACGCACGGCGTCTACAACTTCAAGCCGGGCAACCTCTACGGCGTGGACGAGCGGGCGCGCGTGATCGTGAAGCTCGAGAACGGCCAGTGGAAGCTGGCGAACTGAAGCCGGCTCGCGCGCACAGAATCAAGCGGAGGACTTCTCAATGACACCGGACGTGGCACTGATCCTGGGCATCGACGGCCTGGCGAACGGCGCCGTTTATCTTCTCGCCGGGCTGGGGCTGGTGCTGATCTTCTCGGTCACGCGCGTGGTCTTCGTGCCCTTCGGCGATGTCGCGGCCTTCGCCGCACTGACGCTGGCGGCCTTCGAAACCGGCCGCCTGCCGCCGACCATCGGCCTGGTGCTGGTGCTGACCGCGCTTGCGCTGGCGACCGAGGTCGGCAGCCTGCTGCGGCGCGGCGAGACCGCGCGCATTCCCAGGGCGCTGCTGGGCTGGGGCGTGCTGCCGCTCATTCCCTGCCTGCTGGCCTGGCTGGCGAGCCGGCCCGGCGTTCCAGCGCCGGTGCACATCGCGATGGCGGTGCTGCTGGTGGTGCCGATCGCGCCGCTGCTCTCGCGCGTGGTGTTCCAGCCGATTGCCGATGCCTTGGTGCTGGTGCTCTTGATCGTGTCGCTGGCGCTGCACTTCCTGCTGTCCGGCCTGGGTCTGCTGTTCTTCGGCCCCGAGGGCTCGCGCACGCAGCCGCTGGCGAGCGGCTCGCTTCCCCTGGGCGACGGCTTTGCCGTCAGCGGACAGGTCATCCTGATGGTGAGCGCCGCCATCGTGCTCAGTGGCCTGTTCTTCCTGGTGTTCGAGCGCACGGTGGCCGGCAAGGCGCTGCGCGCCACCGCGGTCAACCGCGTCGGCGCGCGGCTGGTCGGCATCCGGCCGGCGCGCACGGCGCTCTTGGCCTACGGCTGCGCCTCCTTGCTGGCGGGGCTGATCGGCGTGCTGATCGCACCGGTCACCACCATGTACTACGACTCGGGCTTCATCATCGGCCTCAAGGCCTTCGTGGCTGCGATCATCGGCGGGCTGGTCAGCTATCCGATGACGGCCATCGGCGCGCTGGCGGTCGGCGTGGTCGAGAGCTTCGCCTCGTTCTGGAGCGGCGCGCTGAAGGACGTGATCGTCTTCAGCCTGCTGATCCCGGTGTTGATGCTGCGCTCCTTCCTGAGCGTGCATGCGGAAGAGGAAGAAGAGGAGGTGGAACAATGAGCAGCACTCCCACGCCCGAAGTCACCCGTCCTGCGTTCCACCAGGCCGCGGCTGCCTCTGCTTCTGCTTCTGCCGCTTCCGCTCCCGGCGCGCCGGCGCAGGCGAGATCGAGACGCCCGCTCTGGCTCGGCTTGGTCGTCGCGGTCTTCGCCCTGGTGCCGCTTCTGGCCGGCAACTTCACCGTCTCGCTGCTCAACGACATCGGCATCGGCGCGCTGGTCGCGCTCGGGCTGGTGCTTCTGACCGGCATCGGCGGCGCCACTTCCTTCGGGCAGGCGGCATTCGTCGGCATCGCGGCCTACGCCACGGCCTGGCTCAGCACCACGCAGGGGCTCTCGCCATGGATCGGGCTGGCCTTCGCGCTGCTGCTGACCGGCCTGTCGGCGCTGGCCATCGGCCTGCTGACGCTGCGCCTGGGCGGGCATTTCCTGCCGCTGTCCACCATCGCGTGGGGGCTGTCGATCGCCATGCTGTTCGGCAACGTCGACGCGCTGGGCCGCCACACCGGCCTGTCGAACATTCCGCCGCTCACGATCGGCGGTCTGTCGCTGGCCGATCCGCGCGCCATCTACTACCTGATCTGGGCCGTGGTGGGGCTCGCCTGCCTGTTCAGCCACAACCTGCTGCAGTCGCGGCCGGGCCGTGCGATCCGCAGCCTGCGCGGCGGCTCGATCCTGCTGGCCAGCGTCGGCGCCGACGCCTATCGCGTGCGGCTCACGCTGTTCGTGACCGCGGCGCTGTTGGCCGGGCTCGCGGGCTGGCTCTATGCGCACATGAACCGCTTCGTCAGCCCCTCGCCCTTCGACGTGCGCGCGAGCATCGAATACCTGCTGATGGCCGTGGCCGGCGGGCTCGGGAATCTGGCGGGCGCACTGGTCGGCTCGGCGCTGGTGCTGATCCTCAAGAACGGCCTGCAGGACGTGCTGCCGATGCTGACCCAGCGCGCCGGCCAATTGGAGGCGGTGGCCTTCGCGACGCTCTTCATCCTGCTGCTGCACTTCGCGCGCGGCGGGCTGATGGGTTTCGTGCGGCGTTTCACGCGCAAGCGCGCCGCGGCGCTGCCGCCGCGCGAGCTGTCGACGCCGGTCGCGCCCTTGCCGCATCGCAAGCTGCCGGAGCATGGCACGCCGATCCTGTCGGTGACCGGCGCCGTCAAGCGCTTCGGCGGCCTGGTGGCGGTCAACGATGTGAGCTTCGAGGTGAAGGCGGGCGAGATCATGGGGCTGATCGGCCCCAACGGCGCCGGCAAGTCGACCATGTTCAATCTGCTGACCTGTACCTTGCCGATGACGGCCGGCCAGGTGCGCTTTCTCGGCCACGACATCGCCGGCATGCCGCAGCGCAAGGTGGCCCGGCTGGGGCTGGCGCGCACCTTCCAGCACGTGAAGCTGCGCCCGCACATGACGCTGCTGGACAACGTGGCCCTGGGCGCGCATTCGCGCACCACATCGGGCGTGCTCAAGGCCGGCTTCCGGCTGGACCGCGCCGAGGAACGCCAGATCCTGCAGGAGGCGCAGCGCCAGCTCGAGCGCATCGGCCTCGGCGAGCGCGCGCACGAGCTCGCGGGCAGCCTGCCGCTGGGCACGCAGCGCATCCTGGAGATCGCGCGCGCGCTGGCGGCCGACCCGGTGCTGCTGGTGCTCGACGAGCCGGCCGCCGGCCTGCGCCGCAAGGAAAAGATGGCGCTCGGCGCGCTGCTGCGCAAGCTGCGCGAGGAGGGCGTGACCATCCTCATCGTCGAGCACGACATGGACTTCGTGATGAAACTGGTGGATCGCCTGGTGGTGATGAACTTCGGCTCCAAGTTGGTCGAGGGCGTGCCCTCGGCGGTGCGCGCGGACGAGCGGGTGCAGGCGGCCTATCTCGGGAGCGTGGTATGAGCGCCATGCTCGAAATAGGGGATCTCCATGTGTCCTACGGGCAAGTCGACGCGGTGCGCGGCGTGTCGCTCGAACTGGCGCATGGCCAGATCATCTCGGTGATCGGCCCCAACGGCGCGGGCAAGACCACGCTGCTGGCGGCGGCGATGGGCCTCCTGCCGTGCAAGGGCACTTTGCGCTTCGAAGGCGAAGACCTGCACGGGCTCGACGTCGAGGCGCGCGTCGAGCGCGGCCTCTGCCTGGTGCCCGAGAAGCGCGAGCTTTTCGGCGAACTCACCGTGCTCGACAACCTGCAGCTCGGCGCCTTCGGCAGCAAGCTGCGCAGCGATGCCTTGAAGCGGCGGCTGCAGTCGGTCTACGACCGCTTCCCGCGCCTGGCCGAGCGCCGCGCGCAGCGCGCCGACACGCTCTCGGGCGGCGAGCGGCAGATGCTGGCCGTGGGCCGCGCGCTGATGTCCTCGCCGCGCCTGCTGATGCTCGACGAGCCGAGCCTGGGCCTGGCGCCGTTGATCGTGCGCGACATCCTGGCCATCGTGCGCACGCTGCGCGAGGATGGCGTGTCGATCCTGCTGGTGGAGCAGAACGCGCGCGCTGCGCTGGAGAGCTCGGACCACGGCTACGTGCTGGAGACCGGCGAGATCGCGCTCTCCGGCGCCTCGCAGGAACTCGCCAGCGATCCGCGGGTGCAGGCCACCTACCTTGGCGGAGGCACCAGCGATGAGGCCTGAGCGCGCGGCGAGTCCCTTGCCTCCGGGCCAGCGGACGCTGCCGGCGATGCTGCAGCGGCAAGCGGCGCTGTTCGGCGAACGGCCCTTGCTGCGCATCGCCGGGCGCTCGTGGTCGCACCGCGATGCAGCGCAAGCCGCGGGCCTGCGCGCCGCGGCGCTGGCCGAGGCCGGCGTCGAGCGCGGCGATCGGGTCGCCCTGATGAGCGGCAACCGCATCGAGTTCCTCGAGATCTTCCTTGGCTGCGGTTGGCTCGGCGCCTCGACGGTGCCGATCAACACCGCGTCGATGGGGCCGCAGATCGAATACTTCCTCGCCAACAGCGAGGCGAAGCTGCTGGTGATCGAGGAAGCCTTTGTCGAGCGCCTGCAGGCGGCCGATCTGGCGCGCACATCGCTGCGCGAGATATGGGTTCTGGGCGAAGACACGGGCGGCGCCGCGCGGCCCGGCATTCGTCTGCGGCCCTATCCCGCTGCGACCGCATCGCTCGCGCCGGCTGCGGTGCAGCCCGGCGATCCGCTCGCCATCCTCTACACCTCCGGCACCACCGGCCCGGCCAAGGGCGTGGTCTGCCCGCATGCGCAGTACCACTGGTGGGGCGTCAACAGTGCGGACGTGCTGGGCGTCGGCGCCGACGACGTGCTGTGCACCACGCTGCCGCTCTTCCACATCAACGCGCTCAACACCTTCGCGCAGGCCGCGATCACGGGTTGCGAGGTGGTGTTCGAAGGGCGCTTCTCGGCATCGGGCTTCTGGCCGGCGATGCGCGCCTCGGGTGCGACGGTGGTCTATTTGCTCGGTGCCATGGTGCCGATCCTGCTCGCCCAGCCCGAAGGCCCCGGCGAGCGCGAGCACCGCGTGCGCACCGGCCTCGGCCCTGGCGTGCCGGCTGCGGCCGCCCAGACTTTTCTCGAACGCACCGGCGTGCGCCTGCTCGAAGGCTATGGCTCCACCGAGACCAACTTCGCCATCGCCACCGCGCCCGATTCGCCGCGCGGCGGCGTCATGGGCTGGCTCAGGCCGGGTTTCCAGGCGCGCGTGGCGGACGAGGACGATGTCGAGCTCCCCGACGGCGAAGCGGGCGAGCTGCTGCTGCGCGCGGACGAGCCCTACGCCTTCGCGAGCGGCTACTTCAACATGCCCGAGAAGACGGTCGAGGCCTGGCGCAACCTCTGGTTCCACACTGGCGACCGGGTGCTGCGCGATGCCGACGGCGCCTTCCGCTTCGTCGACCGCATCAAGGATGCGATCCGGCGGCGCGGCGAGAACATCTCGTCCTTCGAGGTCGAGCAGGTGCTGCTCGGCCACCCCTGCGTGGCGGCCTGCGCGGTCTACCCGGTGCGTTCCGAGCTGGCCGAAGACGAGGTGATGGCCGCGCTGGTGGCGCGCGACGGGCAGCGCATCGATCCGGCCGAACTGCTGGCGTACTGCGAATCGCGCCTGCCCTACTTCGCGCTGCCGCGCTATGTCGACCTGCTGCCCGACTTGCCGCGTACCGAGAACGGCAAGGTGCAGAAGTACAAGCTGCGCGAGCGCGGCGTGACCGCGATCACCTGGGACCGCGGGCCCGCCGCGCGGCCGCCGGCCAGGGGCTAGGGTTTGATGCCGGACGCACCGCTGTTCTCGCTGGCCGGGCGCAGCGCCTTCGTGACCGGCGCGGCGCAAGGCCTGGGCGCCGCGATCGCGCGCGGGCTGGCCGAGGCCGGTGCGCGCGTGGTGCTCGCCGACGTCGATGAGTCGGTGGACGCCGTCGCGCAGGCATTGCGCAACGACGGCCACGACTGCATCGCCATGCAGCTCGACGTGCGCGACGAGGCCGCGTTCTGGTTGTGCTTCGATGCCGCCGTGCAGCATTTCGGCGCCGTCGACGTACTGGTGAACAACGCGGCGCGCACGCCCTCGACCTCGATCTGGGATATCACGGCCGACGAGTGGGACGAGGTCCTGGCCGTCAACCTGCGCGGCAGCTTCTTCGGCTGCCGCATCGCCGGCCGCCACATGCGCGAGCGGGGCTCGGGCCGCATCGTCAACCTGGCCTCGATCGCCGGGCAGCAGGCCAGCACGGCGACCGGCGTCCACTACGCGGCATCCAAGGCGGGCATCGTGGCGCTGACCCGCGCCTTCGCGCAGGAGCTCGCGCCGCACGGCGTCACGGTGAATGCGCTGGCGCCGGCCGCGGTGCGCGGCCCGGTGCTCGACGCGATGAGCCAGATGCAGCAGCGCGGGTTGGCGGCGGGCATCCCGCTCGGCCGCTTCGGCGAGCCGCAGGAGGTGGCCGCGGCCGTGGTCTACCTGGCGTCGCCGGCTGCGGCCTTCATGACCGGCACGACCCTGGACCTCAACGGCGGCCGGCTCATGCGCTGAGCACACCGCTAAAATGATTCAGGACTAAACATTTCAGGCATGCAAGCAAATTCACTGACCGGACGACACGCCCTTGTGACCGGCGCCGCACGCGGCATCGGCGCGGAGATCGCCCGCACGCTGGCCGCCGAGGGTGCCGTGCTGACCCTGCTCGGGCGGGATCGCGATGCGCTGCAGCGCGTGGCCGATTTGCTGGCGGGCAGCGGCCATGGTGTGGCCGCGGCCGACGTGGCCGACCCGCAGGCCGTGCAGCGCGCCTTCTCGGAGGCCCGCGCGGCGCGCGGCCCGGTCGCGATCCTCGTCAACAACGCCGGGGCGGCCGAGAGCGCGCCCTTCCTCAAGACCTCGGTCGCGCTCTGGCAGCGCATGCTGTCCGTCAACCTCACCGGCAGCTTCCTGTGCGCCCAGGCCGCGCTGCCCGACATGCTCGACGCCGGCTGGGGCCGTATCGTGAACATCGCGAGCACGGCCGGGCAGAAGGGCTATGCCTACGTCTCGGCCTACACGGCCGCCAAGCACGGCGTGATCGGCCTGACGCGCTCGCTGGCGCTGGAGGTGGCGCGCAAGGGCGTCACGGTCAACGCCGTGTGCCCCGGCTACACCGACACCGACATCCTGCGCGACAGCGTGGCCAACGTGGTCGAGAAGACCGGACGCAGCGCGGACGAAGCGCTGGCCGAGTTCGCGATCGTCAATCCGCAGCGGCGCATCGTGCAGCCCGCCGAAGTGGCCGATGCGGTGCGCTGGCTCTGCGGCGAGCGCGCGGCATCGGTCAACGGCCAATCGATCTCGGTCTCGGGAGGCGAAGTCACATGAAGCAAAACGACGCCTCGCACGCGCTGCTCAGCGACGCGCAGGAACTGGGCCACGAGGCGCGCGCCGGCACCGGCGACCATGCGGTGCTCAAGCTCTGGCTGCGCATGCTGGCCAGCACCACCCAGATCGAGGCCGAGATCCGCAAGCGGCTGCGCGAGCGCTTCGACATTTCGCTGGCGCGCTTCGACTACATGGCGCAGCTCTACCGCTACCGCGACGGCCTCAAGATGCGCGTGCTCTCGCGCTACCTGATGGTGACCGGCGGCAACGTCACCGGCCTCACCGACGAGCTCGAGCGCGAAGGCGTGGTCCAGCGCTCGGCCAGTCCCGAGGACCGAAGGGCCTGGATCGTGAGCCTGACGCCCAAGGGCCGCCGCAGCTTCGAGGCCATGGCCACGGCGCACGAGGAATGGCTGCTCGAGATGTTCGCCGGACTGGATCCGAAGGCGGTGCAGCAGCTCTACGCCCAGCTGGGCGCGCTGCGCGTGCACCTGGTGCGTTAGCCGGCGGCCGCCGCCGGGCCGCCCCAAGGCGGGCCGCGCCTCCCCCACGGGGGGTGGCGAGTTACACGCAGCGAAGCGGAGTGAATAGCCGGGGGGCTAACTTTTTCCCAAGAGAGCGTCCTTCAGCTTCCAGTCGGCCGGATTCGGCCCGAGCCAGATGCGCATCAGCGCATTGAAGAAGGCCTGCTCCTTGATCGGATCGCCTTGGGCGGCGCCCTTGACCGAGATCACGGTGCCGGTACCGGGCAGCCAGTCGACGGTGAAGGTATCGCCGGCCTTCAGCTGCTTCTGGTCGGCGAACATCTGGCCCATGCGCACCAGGCCGGGAATCAGCTGCAGCATCTCGCTCTTGGGCGAGTTGTCTTCCACGCCGCGCGTGAACAGCTTGCCCAGCTCGTTGGCATCGATGTCGCGCAGCATCGTGATCGCCATGCGCTTGGCGCCCGGCGCGGCCAGCACTTCCTCGGTGGTCGCGGCCTTCTTGGCCAGGTAGAGGCCGGCGGTGTAGACCTTGAACACGGCCTTGTAGCGGACTCCGGCGCCGTTGAGCTCCAGCTTGCTGCCCTTGAGATCGAGCGCGTCGTCGAGCCGGATGCCGGCCACCTCGACCGGGGCGGCCGAGGCCGCGAGCGAGGCGAGGGCCAGGGCGGTCAGCGCGAGCGCGCGCCGCAGGGCGGGCTGGGTCATCGGGGTTGTCTCCGTCGGCTGAAAATTTAAAGTGCCTCAATGTATCTTTTTGAACAAGGCTTGTCGCTGGGCTAAACTCACAGTTCCATGTTCATTCATCACGTCATTCAGACAGGTCAAGGCAGCCGGGGAGCCTGGCCTTGGCGCACGCCATCGTCGTTGCCTGTCTGATTGCACGGCGCACGCCGTGCGCCCGCGGCCTCCGGTCATTCCGACCCGGCCATCCACCTGAATGACCCGCCAGCGACCGGAAAGCGTCGCGGCCGACGGAGACCCCACCCGTGATCACCGAACTCGAATTCAAGAGCCTCAGCGCGCAGGGCTACAACCGCATCCCGCTGATGGTCGAGGCCTTTGCCGACCTCGAAACCCCCCTGTCCCTCTATCTCAAGCTCGCCCATACCAAGGAGGGCGGCAAGCACAGCTTCCTGCTCGAGTCGGTGGTGGGCGGCGAACGCTTCGGCCGCTACAGCTTCATCGGACTGCCGGCGCGCACCCTGCTGCGCGCCAGCGGCTTCGGCGCCGACGCCGTGACCGAAGTCGTGACCGGCGGCAAGGTCGTCGAAGCCGTCAAGGGCAATCCGCTCGATTTCGTGGCGGCCTACCAGAAGCGCTTCAAGGTCGCGCTGCGGCCCGGGCTGCCGCGCTTCTGCGGTGGCCTGGCCGGCTACTTCGGCTACGACACGGTGCGCCACATCGAGAAAAAGCTGGAGCAGAGCTGCCCGCCCGACACGCTGGGCTGCCCCGACATCCTGCTCTTGCAGTGCGAGGAGCTGGCGGTCATCGACAACCTCTCGGGCAAGCTCTACCTGATCGTCTATGCCGACCCCGGCCAGCCCGAGGCCTATGCCAACGCCAAGCGGCGGCTGCGCGAGCTGCGCGAGCAGCTCAAGTACTCGGTGAGCGCACCGCAGGTGAGGCCGACGCAGGCGCATCCGGCCGAGCGCAGCTTCGCCAAGGCCGACTACCTGGCGGCAGTCGAGCGGGCCAAGGAGCTGATCGCGGCCGGCGACTTCATGCAGGTGCAGGTGGGCCAGCGCATCAGCAAGCGCTACACCGAGTCGCCGCTGTCGCTGTACCGCGCGCTGCGCTCGCTCAATCCTTCGCCCTACATGTACTACTACCACCTGGGCGATTTCCACGTGGTCGGCGCCTCGCCCGAGATCCTCGTGCGGCAGGAGCACACGGGCGAGGGCGAGCAGAAGATCACCATCCGCCCGCTCGCCGGCACGCGCCCGCGCGGCGCCTCGCCCGAGCTCGACAAGGCCGCCGAGGCCGAGCTGATCAACGACCCGAAGGAGCGCGCCGAGCACGTCATGCTGATCGACCTGGCGCGCAACGACATCGGCCGCATCGCCAAGACCGGCAGCGTGAAGGTGACCGAAGCCTTCGCCGTCGAGCGCTACAGCCATGTGATGCACATCGTGAGCAACGTCGAGGGCACACTCAAGGACGGCATGAGCGCGATCGACGTGCTCAAGGCCACCTTCCCGGCCGGCACGCTGACCGGCGCACCGAAGGTGCATGCCATGGAACTCATCGACCAGCTGGAGCCGACCAAGCGCGGCCTCTACGGCGGCGCCTGCGGCTACATCAGCTACGCGGGCGACATGGACGTCGCGATCGCGATCCGCACCGGCATCGTGAAGGACCAGATGCTGCACGTGCAGGCGGCGGCCGGTGTGGTGGCCGACTCCGTGCCCGAGCTGGAGTGGAAGGAGACGGAGGCCAAGGCGCGGGCGCTGCTGCGGGCCGCCGAACTGGTCGAGGAAGGCCTGGAATGAGCACCGCACCCGATATCCAGAACGACTTCTCGCACGAGATCATCGGCGCCGCCGTCGAAGTGCAGCGGGTGCTCGGCACGGGGCTGGACGAAGGCGCCTACGCCGCGGCGCTGGCCATCGAACTCGCCGAGCGCGAGATCGGCTTCAAGCGCGATGTGGCGCTGTCGGCCAGCTACAAGGGGCGATCGCTCGGCGAGGTGTACCGCGCGGGCTTCGTGGTCGAGCAGTCGGTCATCGTGGAGCTCAAAGCGGTCGAGGTGCTGACCGACCTGCATCGCGCGCAGGTGCTGGCCGCGCTGCGGCTGTCCGGGCTCAAGCTGGGCCTTCTGATCAACTTCAACGTGTTCCCCGTCGTCAAGGGCGTGCACCGGATTGTGAGCAAGCCATGAAACTGCTGATGATCGACAACTACGATTCCTTCACCTACAACATCGTCCAGTACTTCGGCGAATTGGGGGCGGACGTGCAGGTGCACCGCAACGACGAGATCACGGTGGCGCAGATCGGCGAGCTGATCGCTTCGGGCGTGACGCGGCTGGTGGTGTCGCCGGGGCCGTGTTCGCCGGCGGAGGCGGGCGTGTCGGTGGCGGCCATCGAGGCCTTCGCGGGCAAGCTGCCGATTCTCGGCGTGTGCCTGGGCCACCAGGCCATCGGCGCGGCCTTCGGCGGCAAGATCGTTCGCGCGCAGCAGTTGATGCACGGCAAGACCAGCGAGATCACGACCACGCAAGAGGGCGTGTTCGCGGGACTGCCCGAGAAGTTCATCGTCAACCGCTACCACTCGCTGTCGATCGAGCGCGAGAGCTGCCCCAAGGCGCTGGCTGTCACTGCATGGACCGACGACGGCGAGATCATGGGGGTGCGGCATACCGGATTCGCGCACGACGTGCGCATCGAAGGCGTGCAGTTCCACCCCGAATCCATCCTGACGGAGCACGGCCACGCCATGCTCAAGAACTTCCTGGACTGATCCATCATGACCGACCGCACCACCGTCGTCGATCTGCGCAGCGACACCGTCACGCAACCCACGCCCGCGATGCGCGAAGCCATGATGGCGGCGCCGCTGGGCGACGACGTCTTCGGCACCGATCCGAGCGTGAATGCGCTGCAGGAAAAGATCGCGGGCATGTTGGGCTTCGAGGCGGCGCTGTTCGTTCCCACGGGCACGCAGGGCAACCTGTGCGCGATCCTCTCGCACTGCGGCCGCGGCGACGAATACATCGTCGGCCAGCAGGCGCATTGCTACCGCTGGGAGGGCGGCGGCGCGGCGGTGTTCGGCAGCGTGCAGCCGCAGCCGCTCGACCATGCGCAGGACGGCACGCTGCCGCTGGCGGACATCGAGGCGGCCATCAAGCCCGACGACGCGCATTTCGCGCGCACGCGGCTGCTGGCGCTGGAGAACACGCTGGGCGGCAAGCTGCTGCCTTTCGAGTACGTGCAGGCCGCGACCGACCTGGCGAAGCGCAAGGGGCTGCAGCGGCACCTCGACGGCGCGCGTCTCTTCAATGCGGCGACCGCGCAGGCGGCGTTGAGCAGGAACAGCGACATCCGCGCCGAAGCGCGCCGCATCGCGCAGTGCTTCGACAGCGTCTCGGTCTGCTTCAGCAAGGGCCTGGGCGCACCCATCGGCTCGGCGCTGTGCGGTTCGCGCGAGTTCATCGCGCGGGCGCACCGCATCCGCAAGGTGGCGGGCGGCGGCATGCGGCAGGCCGGCCTGCTGGCGGCGGCGGCTTCGCATGCGCTCGATCACCAGGTCGACCGCCTTGCCGACGACCATGCGCTCGCGCAGCGCCTGGCGCAAGGGCTCGAAGGTATCGAGGGGCTGAAGGTCGAGGCGCCGCACACGAACATCGTGTTCGTCGACCTCACCGGTGCGGCGCAGGCGCGTTCCACGGAACTGCTCGCCAGCCTCAACCAGCAGGGCATTCTCGCCACCGGGCTCTACCGGCTGCGCTTCGTGACGCACCTCGATGTCGATGCCGCCGGCGTTGACCGCGCCGTCGCCGCGATCCGCGCCTTCTTCAAAGCTTGAACGATGCGAGGACGCGATGCCTGATCTTCCGCATCTGCTCGCTTTCATCGCCGCCGGCTGGCTGCTGAACCTGACGCCCGGGCCCGACGTGTTGTACGTCGTGACGAACTCGCTGCGCTCCGGCGTGCGCGCCGGCATCGTGGCCGGGCTCGGCATCACGGCCGGCTGCTTCGTTCACATCTTTGCCGCGGCGGTCGGCGTCGGCACCCTGATGGCGACATCGGCGGCGGCCTTCACCGTGCTCAAGTACATCGGTGCGGCCTACCTGCTGTACCTCGGCGTGCGCATGGTGCTGTCGCGCCCGGCGCCGCCTGCCGACCTCGGCAAGGCTGCGGCTGCGGTGAACGGGGAGCGCGGCCTCAAGGCGATCTTCCTGGGCGGCTTCTGGACCAATGTGCTCAACCCCAAGGTGGCGCTGTTCTTCCTGGCCTTCGTGCCGCAGTTCATCGCACCCGGAGCCGACAACAAGGCCCTGTACTTCGTGCTGCTGGGCGTGTTGTTCAATCTCAATGCCATTCCCGTCAATGTCGGTTGGGCCGTGGCCGCGGGCTGGATGGCGCGACACGGCGCCGTGCAGAAGGGCATGCACTGGCTCGACCGCGCCGCCGGCGTGCTGTTCATCGGCTTCGGCCTCAAGCTCGCGTTTACCGACGCGCCCGCCGTTCGCGTCGGCCGCTGATTCACCCCGAGGAGACTTTTCATGATCACCCCCCAGGAAGCGCTTCAGCGCACCATCGAGCACCGCGAGGTGTTCCACGACGAGATGCTGCACATCGTGCGCCTCATCATGAGCGGCGAATGCTCGCCGGTGATGATGGCGGCGCTCATCACCGGCCTGCGCGTCAAGAAGGAAACCATCGGCGAGATCACCGCTGCCGCGCAGGTGATGCGCGAGGTGTCGACCAAGGTGTCGGTGGCCGACACCACGCACCTGGTGGACATCGTCGGCACGGGCGGCGACGGTTCACACACCTTCAACATCTCGACCTGCTCGATGTTCGTTGCCGCCGCGGCGGGCGCCAAGGTCAGTAAGCATGGCGGGCGCAGCGTGTCGAGCAAGTCCGGCAGCGCCGACGTGCTGGAGTCGCTGGGCGTCAACATCAACCTCCAGCCCGAGCAGATCGCCAGGTGCATCGCCGAGGTCGGCATCGGCTTCATGTTCGCGCCGAACCACCATCCGGCGATGAAGAACGTGGCGCCGGTGCGCAAGGAACTCGGCAT
The DNA here is from genome assembly GCF_018614915.1 of Variovorax paradoxus. Lineage (GTDB taxonomy): Bacteria > Pseudomonadota > Gammaproteobacteria > Burkholderiales > Burkholderiaceae_C > Variovorax > Variovorax paradoxus_K. The sequence continues at coordinate 76,471 of NZ_JAGGNU010000039.1, forward strand.
CAAGACCATCTTCAATATCCTGGGGCCGCTCACCAATCCGGCCGGCGCCCCCAATATCTTGATGGGCGTGTTCCACCCCGACCTGGTCGGCATCCAGGTGCGCGCGCTGCAGCGGCTGGGCGCGGAGCACGCGCTGGTGGTCTACGGGCGCGACGGCATGGACGAGATCTCGCTCGGCGCGGCCACCATGGTCGGCGAGCTCAAGGATGGCGAGGTGCGCGAATACGAGCTGCACCCCGAGGACTTCGGCTTCCAGATGTCGAGCAACCGCACGCTGCGCGTCGAGACGCCGGAGCAGTCGAAGGCCATGCTGCTGGGCGTGCTCGACAACCAGCCCGGCGCGGCGCGCGACATCGTCGTGCTCAATTCCGGCGCGGCGCTCTACGCGGCCAATCTGGCGGATTCGATCGGCACGGGCGTGGAGCGCGCGCGCGCCGCCCTCGACTCCGGTGCGGCCAAGGCCAAGCTGGCCGAGCTGGTCAAGGCGACGTCCGCCGTTTGAGTTGAGAAAGAGAGAGCAGGGAACCATGTCCGACATCCTCGAAAAAATCGTTGCCGTCAAACGCGAAGAGATCGCGCAGGCCAAGAAAAGGAGCCCGCTCGAGGCCGTGCGCTTCGACGCCGAAAGCCGGGTGCTCACGCGCGATTTCGTCGGCGCCCTGCGCGCCAAGATCGCGGCCGGCCAGGCGGCGGTGATCGCCGAGATCAAGAAGGCCAGCCCGAGCAAGGGCGTGCTGCGCGAAGAGTTCATCCCGGCCGATATCGCGCAGAGCTACGCCGAAGGCGACGGCAAGGTCAGTGCGGCCTGTCTGTCGGTGCTGACCGACCGGCAGTTCTTCCAGGGCAGCGTCGACTACCTCAAGCAGGCGCGGGCGTCCTGCGACCTGCCGGTGCTGCGCAAGGATTTCATCGTCGATGCCTATCAGGTCTACGAATCGCGGGCGATGGGCGCCGATGCGATCCTGCTGATCGCGGCCAGCCTCGACGATGCACAGATGCGCGAGTTCGAGGCGATCGCCGCGGGGCTCGGCATGGCGGTGCTGGTCGAGGTGCACGACGGCGCCGAGCTCGATCGCGCGCTGAAGCTCAAAACGCCGCTGATCGGCGTCAACAACCGCAACCTGCGCACCTTCGAGGTGTCGGTTCAGACCACCATCGACTTGCTGCCGAAGGTGCCGGCCGAGCGCCTGCTCGTCACCGAATCGGGCATTTCGACGCGCGACGAGGTCGCGAAGCTGCGTGCAGCGGGCGTGCATGCCTTCCTGGTCGGCGAGGCTTTCATGCGCGCTGACGAGCCGGGCGAGGCGCTGGCCGAACTGTTCCAATGAGCGCGCAGGCCCATCAACTGGCAAGCTGCGATCCGGCCGATTGGCCGGTCGCGCCGGGTTGGCAGCCGCTGGTCGACAGCTTCTTCGGCGGGCCGGTCGGGCAGAAGCTGCTCGGCTTCCTGCGCGAGCGGCTGGATGCCGGCGCAGTGGTCTTCCCGCCGCGGCCGTTGCGCGCCTTGGAACTCACGCCGCCTGAGACGGTGCGCGTGGTGATCCTGGGCCAGGACCCGTACCACGGCCGCGGCCAAGCCGAGGGGCTGGCGTTTTCGGTGGCGCCGGGCGTGGCGCTGCCGCCGTCGCTGCGCAACATCTTCAAGGAGCTGGAGCGCGACCTGGGCACCCCGCCGCCCCAGTTCCCCAACCCAGGCGGCAGCCTGGTCAAGTGGGCGAGGCGCGGCGTGCTGCTGCTCAACACCTGCCTCACGGTGGAGGAGGCCCAGCCGGCCAGCCATGCGGGCCGCGGCTGGGAAGTGCTGACCGACGCCGTGATCCGCCATGTCGCAGAGGGCGAGCGCTCGGTCGTGTTCATGCTGTGGGGCTCGCACGCCCAGAGCAAACGCGCGCTGATCGATGCCCGTCGCCACAAGGTGCTCACAGCGAACCACCCTTCGCCGCTGTCGGCGCTGCGCCCGCCCGTGCCTTTCATCGGCTGCGGCCATTTCGGCCAGGCGCGCGCCTGGCGCGAAGCGCAGGGTCTTTGATTGACCCGGGTAAAATGCCGGACTCGACCTGCGGTGTAGCAACTTGGCAGCGGCTGTCATCGATCTGCCCTCCCAACCGTGCTATATTCCGAGGTTCGCCGGAGAGGTGGCCGAGTGGTTAATGGCAGCAGACTGTAAATCTGCCCTCTTACGAGTACGCTGGTTCGAATCCAGCCCTCTCCACCAGCGAAGAAAAGGACATTGCGGAGCAAAACGAAGAGCGTTGGCGCGCCGCGAGTGCGGGAGTAGTTCAATGGTAGAACCCTAGCCTTCCAAGCTAATGACGCGGGTTCGATTCCCGTCTCCCGCTCCAAAGTCCGATTCGACGCGAGGCACGTTTTTTTGAATTTTGCCCATTTGGCTCAGTGGTAGAGCACTCCCTTGGTAAGGGAGAGGTCGCGGGTCCGATTCCCGCAATGGGCACCAGTTTTTGGGGTTGCAGTCTTCGGATTGCAGCCCCATATCAGTGTGTTGATCTAGTTATTTTTCGGAGTCGAGAAAATGGCAAAAGGAAAATT
>NZ_JAGGNU010000040.1 GCF_018614915.1 Variovorax paradoxus
TATCCCGCCTTGGGGACTAATATATGGATGTCCATCCAGTAATACTAGTCAAACTGGAGCTAAATGGATACCCCATATGGACATACAGAACCCCTCTGATGCGGCCACCGCATCAGAGGGGCCCATAAATATCAACAATGCCCGTCGCCGCCGTGCCATACGACGGCGGCACCTTTTGGATACATTGCCTGGATGACTTCCACCCCCCAGCCGCTGTCGCTCAAGCAGGTCCTGTTCTGCGGCGCCATGATCGTCACCCTCTCGATGGGCATCCGCCACGGCTTCGGGCTCTGGCTGCAGCCGATCACGCAGGAACAGGGCTGGTCGCGCCAGAGCTTCTCGCTCGCCCTCGCAATCCAGAACCTGTCGTGGGGCGTGGTCGGCGTCTTCGCCGGCATGCTGGCCGACAAGCTGGGCGCTTTTCGCGTGCTGGTGGCGGGCGCGGTGTTCTACGCCTTGGGTCTGGCCGGCATGCGCTCTCGCCCACGCCGCTGATGTTCGCGCTGACGGCCGGCGTGCTGATCGGCGCCGCGCAGGCCGGCACCACCTACGCCGTGATCTACGGCGTGATCGGACGGCAGATTTCAGTCGAGCGGCGCTCCTGGGCGATGGGCGTGGCCGCTGCGGCCGGCTCCTTCGGGCAGTTCCTGATGGTGCCGGTGGAAGGACATCTGATCGCAGGCTTCGGCTGGCACACGGCGCTGCTGGTGCTGGCGCTCATGGTGCTGCTGATCGTGCCGCTCGCCCTCGGCCTGCGCGAGCCGCGGGTCGGCAGCGCCGCCGTCGTGCACCGCGAGCAGACCATCGTGCAGGCGGTGCGCGAGGCCTTCCGGTACCCGAGCTTCATGCTGCTGACGGCCGGCTATTTCGTCTGCGGCTTCCAGCTGGCCTTCATCGGCGTGCACATGCCGAGCTACCTGCGCGACAGGGGACTCTCGCCCGAGGTGGCGAGCTATGCACTGGCGCTGGTCGGGCTGTTCAATATCTTCGGCACCTATGTCGCCGGTTCGCTCGGGGCCCGGCTGGCCAAGCGGAAGCTGCTGGCCGCCATCTACTTCAGCCGCGCCGCGGCGATCGCGATCTTTCTGCTGGCGCCGATCACGCCGCTCACGGTGTACGTGTTCGCGGGTGTGATGGGCTTCCTGTGGCTCTCGACCGTGCCGTTGACCAGCGGCATCATCGCGCAGATCTTCGGCGTGGCGCACCTGTCGATGCTGGGTGGCTTCGTCTTCCTGAGCCACCAGGTGGGCTCCTTCCTCGGCGTCTGGCTCGGCGGCTATCTCTACGACAGCACCGGCAGCTACGACATCGTCTGGTACCTCTCGATCGCGCTCGGCGTGTTCGCGGCGCTGGTCAACCTGCCGGTCAGGGAAGCCGCGATCGCGCGCCCGGTCGCCCAGCCGGCCTGAGAGTTCTCGCCATGCGACCGCACGCACGCCATCACCTCGTACAAGCCGGCTGGCTCGGCGCGGCGGTGCTGGCGCTGCTGGCCGTGTTCGCGCTCTACACCCGCCCGGCGTTCCTCGTGACGCTGGCCGACCAGATCTGGGCCTGCTTCTGAGCCACGAGCTTCCGCCCTCTCCCTGGATCGTGCGCTGGTCGCACCTGCTCGCGCCCGGCGCCGCCGTGCTCGACGTGGCCTGCGGTGCGGGACGGCACATGCGCTGGTTCGCCGGGCTCGGACATCCGGTGACGGGTGTGGACCGGTCGCCGGAGGCCATTGCCTCCGCGGCCGAGTTCGGCCAGACGCTGCTCGCGGATATCGAGTCCGGTCCCTGGCCCTTCGCCGGGCAGGTTTTCGGGGCGGTGATCGTCACCAACTACCTGTGGCGGCCGCGCCTGCCCGACATCGTGGCGGCGGTCGCCCCGGGGGGCGTGCTGCTCTACGAAACCTTCGCGGTGGGCAACGAGACGGTCGGCAAGCCTTCGCGCGCCGATTTCCTGCTTCAGCCCGGCGAGCTGCTGGGCGCTTGCGCGGGGCTGCGGGTGGTGGCTTACGAGGACGGATTCCTCACAGAGCCGGAGCGCTTCGTGCAGCGGATCGCAGCCGCCAGACCGGCCGAGCCGCCGCCCCGGACCCCGCCGCGCCACCCGCTCCGGGGGGCCGCCGCCAATTAGTAGAATGTCTGCTTTTCGTCCACCGACAAAAGAGACCCCCTTGGAGCAACTGACAGGCAGCATCGTCGCACTCGTCACGCCGATGCATGACGACGGCAGTGTCGACTATCCCGCCCTGCGCCGGCTGATCGACTGGCACATCGACGAAGGCACCGATTGCCTCGGCGTGGTCGGCACCACCGGCGAGTCGCCGACGGTCGACGTCGAGGAACATTGCGAGATCATCCGCGTCTCGGTCGAGCAGGCCCGGGGCCGCGTTCCCGTGATGGCGGGCTGCGGCGCCAATTCCACCAAGGAAGCGATCGAGCTCGCCAGGTTCGCCAAGGGCGTGGGCGCCGATTCGCAGCTGCAGGTCGTGCCCTACTACAACAAGCCGACGCAGGAAGGCCAGTACCGCCACTTCAAGGCCATCGCCGAGGCCGTGGGCGACCTGCCCGTCGTGCTCTACAACGTGCCCGGGCGCACGGTCGCCGATATGGCGCACGACACCGTGCTGCGCCTAGCGCAGGTTCCCGGCATCGTCGGCATCAAGGAAGCCACCGGCAACATCGAGCGCGCGCAGTGGCTGATCCGCGACCTGCCGAAGAATTTCGCCGTCTATTCGGGCGACGACCCGACCGCCGTCGCGCTGATGCTGTGCGGCGGCCAGGGCAACATCAGCGTCACGGCCAATGTGGCGCCGCGCAAGATGCACCAGCTTTGCGTGGCCGCCCTCGCCGGCGACGCGAAGCGCGCCATGCAGATCCAGTTCGAACTGATGCCGCTGCATCGCCATCTGTTCGTCGAACCGAACCCGATTCCCGTCAAGTGGGCCATGGCCCGGCTCGGCCTGTGCGGCGGTGCATTGCGCCTGCCGCTCACCGAGCTCGCCGAAGCAAGCCGTCCGGTGGTCGAGTCCGCGCTGCGCGCCAGCGGCCTGCTCAAGGACTGAATTCATCACCTGCCGTACGCGGCGCCGGCAACCTTTTGCGCGTCCGGCGCTCTGACACAGCGGGCGCTGCGGCCCATCGATTGAGCTAAACATTCCACAAGGAAGACGACGTTGAAAACCATTTCGCGATTCGCACTGCTGGCCCTGGTTGCCAGTCTCGCCGCCTGCTCGGTCCTCGAGAGCGACAAGATCGACTACAAGAGCGCCGGCAAGGCGCCCACGCTCGAAGTGCCGCCCGACCTCACGCAACTGTCGCGCGAAAACCGCTACGCGTTGCCTGGCGGTGCGGTGACGGCCAACGCCTACCAGGCCGGCATTGCCAGCGCGCCCGGACTCCCCACGGCCGTGAGCGCCATCGGCGACGTGCGCATGGAACGCGCCGGTTCGCAACGCTGGATCGTCGTCAACCGGCCGCCCGAGCAACTCTGGGAAACGGTGCGCGACTTCTGGCAGGAGAGCGGCTTCCTGCTCACCACCGACCAGCGCAACCTCGGCATCATGGAAACGGACTGGGCCGAGAACCGCGCCAAGCTGCCACAGGACGTCATCCGCGGCGCGCTCGGCAAGCTGGTGGATTCGGTCTACTCCACCGGCGAACTCGACCGCTTCCGCACCCGGCTGGAGCGCACGACGAACGGCACCGAGATTTTCGTGAGCCACCGCGGCATGGAAGAGGTCTACAACACCGCGCGCAAGGACCAGACGATCTGGCAGCCCCGACCCACCGACCCCGAGCTCGAAACCGAATTCCTGCGCCGGCTGATGGTGAAGCTCGGCGTCTCGCAGGAGCAGTCGAAGATCCTTGCCTCGACCAGCGCACCGGCGCAAACGGCACGCGTCGCCACCGTGGCCGGGCAGCCCGTGGTCCAGGTCAACGAGAACTTCGAGCGCGCATGGCGCCGTGTCGGCCTCGCGCTGGACCGCACCGGCTTCACCGTCGAAGACCGCGACCGCAGCGCCGGCACCTACTTCGTTCGCTACGTGGCACCCAACCCCGACAAGAAGGAGCCGGGCTTCTTCAGCAAGCTCTTCACCTTCGGCGGCTCCGGCAAGACCGACGCACCGCTCAAGTACCGCATCATGGTCAAGGGCCAGGGCGAGACCAGCACGGTGGCGGTGCTCAACGAAAGCGGTGCGCCCGAAACTTCGGCCAATGCGCAGCGCATCGTGCAGGTCATTGCCGACGACCTGAAGTAAAGCAGCCGGCGACATGCTGCGCTTTCGCAGCCTGGGCAGCGGCAGCACCGGCAATGCCACGCTGGTCGAGGCGACCAGCGGCGGCCGCACGTCGAGGCTCTTGATCGACTGCGGCTTCGGCCTGCGGCAGCTCGATGCACGGCTCGCGCGCGTGGGCCTTGCGGCCTGCGACATCGATGCGGTCTTCATCACGCACGAGCACGGCGACCATATCGGTTGCGCGCGCGCGCTGTCGCGCCGCGACCGCATCCCGGTCTGGATGAGCGAGGGAACCTGGCTCGCCGCCGGCGGACGCGATTTCGAAGGCCGGCTGAACCTTGCACGGGACGGCGCGAGCATCGAGATCGGCGACATCGTGGTCCAGCCTTTCACCGTGCCGCACGATGCCCGGGAGCCGCTGCAGCTGCGCTGCAGCGATGGCGTACGCAGCCTCGGCGTGCTGACCGACCTCGGGCACGCGACACCGCATGTGCTGGCACGCCTGATGGGGCTCGATGCCCTGCTGCTCGAGTTCAATCACGACAGCGACATGCTGGCCGGCTCGACGTACCCGCCCTTCCTCAAACTGCGTGTCGGCGGCAACTATGGCCACCTCTCCAATGCGGCCGCGGCAGCCATCGCGCAAGCCGTGCATCACGATGGCTTGCGCCACGTGCTGGCAGCCCATCTGAGCGAGCAGAACAATCGGCCCGACATCGTGCGCCGCGCGATGGCCGAAGCGCTCGGCGCCAGCGAGCACGAGATGCTGACGGCGAACGCCGCAGAGGGCTCGCCATGGCTCGATCTCTAGGCCGATGAAAAAAGCCGCCCGAAGGCGGCCTCTGAGGGAGCTGCAGCAGGCTTACTGCTTCGGCGTTTCCTCTTTCTTCTTGGCCGCTTCAGTGGCCGCATTGGCAGCGTCGAGCGCCGACGTCGAGCCCGGAGCCGGCGTCGCGCTCGATGATGTATCGGGTGCAGCCGGCGCAGGTGCCGGAGTCGGCGCGGGTGCGGGTGCCGGCGTGACGGCAGCAGGCGGCGGGGTAACGACGGCCGGCGCGGATTCCTCCTTCTTGCCGCAAGCGGTCAATGCAGCAGCGGCGATCAGCGAGGCGAGCAGGACGAACTTTCTCATTGCATGGCTCCTTTGGGTGAAGGTCTCGAAAGAAAATTCTAGACCTGCACTCTCGCAGGATGATGTCCGGCGCCGCGATTCGCGGCATTGGCTTACAAGCCCAGGGTGGAAGCCGGAAAGGCCGGCCTGGCGTGACGCAGGCATTCGTCGAGCCTTTCGCGCAGGGCACGCCGGCCCTCGGGCTCGCGGCCGCAGACGCCGCGGCTGCGTTCGACGTCGATGCGATTCAGACACCAGGACGGCGTCCAGATGCCGCTCGGCACCTGCGGCAGGCCCGGCCCGTCGCAGGCCCGGCAATCGACGATGTGGCTCCACATGCGGCGCCAGTGCACGAAGCGCGCATGTTCGCGCTCGAACACGTCGAAGCGCCGCGCCAGCAGCACGAAGCTGCGCCCGTTGGCCGACCAGGCCTGCAACGCCTCGGCGATGGCGCGTTCGCCGAGCGGCCAGTCGCCGAAGTCGGGGTCGGACAGGACGATCTCGCGCCAGTTGTGCCGCGCGGCGGCAGCGAAGGCCGCCTGCAAGTGCGCACGAAAGGCATGGCGCCCGTCGAACGGTCCCTCGGGCAAGGACGTGCCGTCGATTTCTTCATTCGGCATGCAACCACCCTGCTTCGCACCAGTCGCCCAGGAGCGACAACGCATCTTCGCTCGCGCCTGCGAGATCGCGCGGGCCGAGCGCGCGCTGGTCCGCCAGCAGGCGCATCAGCCTGGCGTCGCGGCCGGACGCGCGAAAGCTTTCGCCATTGATGTAGAGGTGCCGCGCGTCATAAAGGATGCGCGTGCGGCGGTCGAGCGCGACGCCATTCAGCGCCGGCGGCAGTTCGCCCTGGTCGAACCAGACCGTGGGCTTGGGCTCGGTCATCGATTCGCCCAGCGCACGGTCGATCGCATCGGGGTCGCGCAAGGCCGCCAGCACCGCATCGCGCGCAAAGGCTTGCAGGGCGGGCGGCATCGCTGCCGGCGTCCCGACCGCGGGCTGCGCAGGATCCCGGTAGTGCACCACCGTTTTCGAGGGCCCATCCTCCAGCGCTTCGGCCTGCGCTTCCGCGATGCGCGCGAGCAGGTCGACGCCGAGCGGTGCGGCGGCCGGCGCGCGCAACCCGATCGAATAGGTCATGCAGTCGCCGCCGACCGCGACGCCCTCGTGCGCGTAGCGCGGCGGCAGGTAGAGCATGTCCCCCGCCTCGAGCACGAAACTCTGCTCGGGCTCGAACTGCGCCAAGATCTTGAGCGGGACTTCGGGCTGCAAGCGCAAATCGCGCTGCTTTCCGATCGACCAGCGGCGCCGCCCGTGGGCTTGCAGCAGAAACACGTCGTAACTGTCGAAGTGCGGGCCGACGCCGCCGGTGTCGCTCGCGTAGCTGATCATCAGATCGTCGAGCCTTGCATCGGGCACGAAACGGAACTGTTGCAACAGCTCGTGCACGCCCTGGTGATGCAGGTCGACGCCCTGCACGAGCAGCGTCCATCCGGGATGCTTCAGCGACGGCAGCGCACGCCGCGCGAAAGGTCCATTCCGCAGGGTCCAGCCGGTCTTGCCATGGCGGATCAGCCGCGACTCGATTTCTTCGCGTTCGGCCAGCGCGAACAGCGCCTGGTGCTCGATCGGTGGCACGATGGCGGGAACGGCCTGGCGCACCAGCAGCGGCTTCTTCTGCCAGTGACGGCGCATGAACTGCGAAGCGCTCTGGCCGCCGAGCAAAGGCAAAGGTTGATGAATCTCCATGGGAGAATTCTCGTATGGAAATCTCTGAACAATGCGTGGTCGGCCTGACCTGGACGCTGAAAGACACCCTGGGCGAGGTGCTCGACGTGCTCGACGAACCGGTCGAGTTCCTGGTCGGCGGCGACGATCTCTTCGATGCGATCGAGGCCGCCCTGCTCGGCCACGAGCCGGGCGCGCAGGTGCGGCTCCAACTGGAACCCGAGCAGGCCTTCGGCGACTTCAATGACCAGTTGCTCTTTCTCGAGCCGCGTGCCCTGTTTCCGGAAGGCACCGAAGAAGGCATGACCTTCGACGGTGCGGCACTGCCGGAGGGTGTGAACTCCGACATACCCAAGAACGCGATCTACACCGTGAGCGAGGTCTATCCAGAGCACCTCGTGCTCGACGGCAATCATCCGCTCGCGGGCATCGCGATCCGGCTCGACATCACGGTGAAATCGGTGCGCGAAGCCACGGAGGAAGAAATCGGCCGCGGCACGGCAGGCACCGGCTTCTTCAAGGTATCGCCGATGGCGCCGGGCAGCGACCTCCTGCATTGACAAGGACAAAAAAAAGCCGGGCACTTGCCCGGCTTTTCCTTTTGTGCGCTGCGCGCGCTCAGAAGCGCGAGATCTGGCCGCCGTCGATACGCACGCGGTCGCCCACGCGCAGGTCGCCCGGGCTCGGCACGTCGAAGGAGCGGTAGGCGCCGTTGTCGGTCTGGACCGAGACGCGGTAGCTTTCGTAGACGCGCGGCGCATTGCGGTTGGCCTCGATGTTGTTGCCCAGCAAGGCGCCGCCGACCACGCCCAGCGCGGTGGCCGCCGCGCGGCCGCTGCCGTGGCCGAACTGGTTGCCGACTACGCCACCGATGACGCCGCCGGCCACCGCACCGCCGCCGCTGGTGCCCGCGCCAGCCGTCTGGCTGCGCAGCACCTCGATGTTGGCCACGTGGCCATATTCCACGTAGGCCGACTGTGCGGCCGGATAGCTCGGCTGGTAGGGATAGCGCGTGGTCTGGTAGACCGGCGCCGGCGCCACGCAGGCAGTCAGCGTGGCAAGCGCCAGGACGGATGCAGTGACAGAAACAAGGCGGATTGAAATTTTCATGATGTAGTACTCCTCGAAACGGGTCCGGCGCGAGACGCGCTCTGCATGTGCTTCAACGCACGGCACGCTGGCGCGATGACCGTGCACACATGCTGAAACCTTCGATGCACAGCCGCATCGCCGGTTCCTTTCTTTACCTGTGGGAGCACACCTACAGCGGCGATCAGTGCTTGCCGGTCGAGCCGTAGCCGCCTTCGCCACGTTCGCTGGGCGGGAATTCCGGCACGACCCGGAACTGCGCCTGCACCACCGGCACGATCACCAGTTGAGCCAGCCGCTCCATCGGCTGCAGCACGAAGGCGGTATCGCTGCGGTTCCAGGCGCTGATCTTGAGCTCACCCTGGTAGTCGCTGTCGATCAGCCCCACGAGGTTGCCGAGCACGATGCCGTGCTTGTGGCCCAGCCCCGAGCGCGGCAGGATCAGCGCGGCGTAGCCAGGGTCGGCGAGATGGATCGCGATGCCGGTGCCCACCAGCTGCCATGCATTCGGCTCCAGCGTGATGGGCGCGTCGAGGCAGGCGCGCAGGTCCAGTCCGGCACTGCCGGGGGTCGCATAGGCAGGCAACTGGTCCTGCATGCGGGGATCGAGGATACGAACGTCCACTTTCACTTATTGCCACGCCTTTGCTGAAATTCTTTCTGTTTCCTGGCCGCTTCTTCGGCCCACTGCTTCCAACTCGCCACGCCGGGCGGCAACAGCCAGCGCCGCAGCTTGTGCGCCACCCACAGCCCGCCCGCGAACACCGCCGCCACGACGATGAAGGGCACGTCGGCCGCCAGCAGCACGATCAAGGCCAGGAACCAGGCGATGCCGAGCAGCTTGATCATGCCGGCGCCCGCGCTGCCCGATGCAGGGCGCAGCTCGCCGTTGGACTGCGCGCTGCGCCGCGCGGCGGCGGCCGCATCCGCGACCACGCCATGCGGCTCGGAAGACGGCGTCATGCCGACGTCGAGGCCGTGTTCGCCGTTCTGGCCCTCGCGCCGGGGCAGCGCCGCCTGCGCGGTGAGGCGTTCCACGTAGCTGGCGAAATCACCGTCCGGCGGGGTGTTCCATTGCGGATTCATCGCTCGCTCCTTGTCGGCAGACGCGCCGCAATCTCCGCCACCAGCTCGCGCGCCAGCGTCAGCTTGGGCGCACGCGGCAGCTCGCGAACGCCCTTGGCGTCGACCAGCAGCAGGCTGTTGTGGTCCTGCCCGAAGGTCAGCGGGCCGATGTTGCCGACCAGGAGCGGAATGCTCTTGCGCTCGCGCTTGGCCTTCGCATGCTCGGCCAGGTTCTCGCTTTCTGCCGCGAAGCCCACGCAGAACAGCTGGCCGGCCTTGGCGCGCTCGCCTCGCGCGACGGTCAGCAGGATGTCGTCGTTCTCGACGAAATGAAGCACCGGGGGCTTGCCGCTGCCGTCTTTCTTGATCTTGTGCTCGCTGTGGGAGGCCGGCCGCCAGTCGGCCACCGCGGCCGTGGCGACGAAGACCGACGCGCCTTCAGTCGCGCGCAGGGTCGCATCGAGCATCTCCCTGGCCGACAGCACGTCGATGCGGGCCACACCGCGCGGCGTCGGCAGATGGACCGGCCCGGCCACCAGTGTGACCTCGGCGCCGGCCTCGCGCGCTGCGCGCGCAATCGCAAAGCCCATCTTGCCCGACGAGTGGTTGGTGATGCCGCGGATCGGATCGAGCGCCTCGAAAGTCGGGCCGGCCGTGACGACCACCTGCCGGCCGGCCAGCACCTTGGGCTGGAACTGCGCCACGATCTCCTCGAGCAGCTGCTCGGCTTCGAGCATGCGGCCGTCGCCCGTCTCACCGCAGGCCTGCCAGCCGTTGCCGACGCCCAGCACCCGGGCGCCGTCGGCATCGACCTGGCGCAGGTTGCGCTGCGTGGCCGGATGGACCCACATCTCGCGGTTCATGGCCGGCGCGATCAGGAGCGGCACGCGCTCCGCCGGGCGCGCCAGGCACAGGAGGCTCAGCAGTTCGTCGGAGCGGCCCTGCACCAGCCGGGCGATGAAATCGGCGCTCGCCGGCGCCAACACGATCGCATCGGCCTCGCGGCTCAGGTTGATGTGCGGCATGTTGTTGGCCTCGCGCCCGTCCCACTGCGAGGTGTAGACCGGCCGTCCGGACAGCGCCTGCATGGTCACCGGCGTGATGAACTGCGTGGCGGCCTCGGTCATCACCACCTGCACGCTGGCGCCGGCCTTGACGAGCAGCCTGCACAGCTCAGCGGACTTGTAGCAGGCGATGCCCCCCGTGAGCCCCAGAACGATGTGTTTTCCCGCGAGGTCTTGCATGGGCGGCAGTGTATCTGTCGGGCGGCCCTACGGCGGCCGGGCCAATGGCCCCCACCTATAATCCCCATTTCCCACTGACCGGACCTGCAAGTTCGGAACATGGCATGACCAAATTCGTCTTCGTCACCGGTGGTGTGGTGTCTTCCCTGGGCAAGGGAATCGCCTCCGCCTCGCTCGCCGCGATCCTCGAATCGCGCGGCCTCAAAGTCACCCTCATCAAGCTGGACCCGTACATCAATGTCGACCCCGGCACGATGTCGCCCTTCCAGCACGGCGAGGTCTTCGTCACCGACGACGGTGCCGAGACCGACCTCGATCTCGGCCACTACGAGCGCTTCGTCACCACCCGGATGCGCAAGGCCAACAACTTCACCACCGGCCAGATCTACAAGTCGGTGCTCGAGAAGGAACGCCGCGGCGACTATCTCGGCAAGACGGTGCAGGTGATCCCGCACATCACCAACGAGATCCAGGAATACATCAAGCGCGGCGCCGGCCTCGGCACGGCGCACGAGGTCGACGTCGCGATCGTCGAGATCGGCGGCACGGTCGGCGACATCGAGTCCCTGCCCTTCCTCGAAGCCGTGCGCCAGATGAGCCTGCGCATGGGCCCCAACAATTCGGCCTTCGTGCACCTGAGCTACGTGCCCTGGATCGCCGCCGCCGGCGAGCTCAAGACCAAGCCGACGCAGCACACCGCCAAGGAGCTGCGCGCCATCGGCATCCAGGCCGACGCCCTGCTGTGCCGCGCCGACCGCCCGATTCCCGACGACGAGCGCGCCAAGATCTCGCTGTTCTCCAACGTGCCCGAGTGGGGCGTGATCTCGATGTGGGACGTCGACACCATCTACAAGGTGCCGCGCATGCTGCACGAGCAGGGCCTGGACGGCCTGATCTGCGACAAGCTGCGCATCAACACCCCGCCGGCCAAGCTCCAGCGCTGGGACGACCTGGTCTACGAGGTAGAGCATCCGCAGAAGGAAGTGACGATCGCCATGGTCGGCAAGTACGTCGACCTGTCCGACAGCTACAAGTCGCTCAACGAAGCGCTGCGCCATGCCGGCATGAAGAACCATGCGCGCGTGAAAATCGACTACGTCGACTCGGAAACCATCTCGCCGCAGGACGTGGCCCGGCTCGCCAAGTACGACGCGATCCTGGTGCCGGGCGGCTTCGGCCAGCGCGGCGTCGAAGGCAAGATCGCAGCGGCCCGTTTCGCCCGCGAAACGAAGGTTCCGTACCTCGGCATCTGCCTGGGCATGCAGGTTGCGACCATCGAGTACGCGCGCAATGTGGCCGGCCTCAAGAACGCCAACAGCACCGAGTTCGATCCCGAAACGAGCTGCCCCGTGATCGCACTGATCACCGAGTGGAAAGACAGCGACGGCACCATCAAGCTGCGCGACGAGAAGTCCGACCTCGGCGGCACGATGCGCCTGGGCGCGCAGAGCTCCGACGTGGCAACAGGCACGCTGGCCCACAGCATCTACGGCGACGTGGTGACCGAGCGGCACCGCCACCGCTACGAGGCCAACGTCAACTATCTCGACGAGCTGCGCCGCGCCGGCCTCGTGATCTCCGCGCTCACGCAGCGCGAGCACCTGACCGAGATCGTCGAGCTGCCGCAGGACGTGCACCCGTGGTTCATGGGCGTGCAGTTCCACCCCGAATTCAAGTCCACGCCGTGGAGCGGTCATCCGTTGTTCAACGCGTTCATCAAGGCCGCGCTGGAACACCAGGGCGCGGACAAGAAGGCACTGAAGGTTGTTGCATGAGCGGCGCTGGACCGCTCCGAGACGCGAAGACCCCCTTGGGGGGCAGCGCAGCACACGAAGTGGCAAGCATGGGGGCACTATGAAACTTTGCGGATTCGACATCGGGCTCGACAAGCCCTTCTTCCTGATCGCCGGGCCCTGCGTCGTCGAGTCCGAGCAATTGCAGATGGACACTGCCGGCACGCTGAAGGAAATCACCTCCGCGCTCGGCATCCCCTTCATCTTCAAGAGCAGCTTCGACAAGGCCAACCGCTCCTCGGGCACCAGCTTCCGAGGCCCGGGCCGCGACAAGGGCCTGGAGATCCTGGCCAAGGTCAAGCGCGAGCTGGGCCTGCCGGTCTTGACCGACGTGCACACCGAAGAGGACATCACGGCCGCCGCGCAGGTGGTCGACGTGCTGCAGACCCCGGCCTTCCTGTGCCGCCAGACCGACTTCATTCGCGCCGCAGCGCAGTCGGGCAAGCCGGTCAACATCAAGAAGGGCCAGTTCCTCGCGCCGCACGACATGAAGAACGTGATCGACAAGGCGCGTGCGGCGGCCAGGGAGAAGGGCCTGCCCGAAGACAGCTTCATGGCCTGCGAACGCGGCGCCAGCTTCGGCTACAACAACCTGGTGTCGGACATGCGCTCGCTCGCGATCATGCGCGAGACCGGCTCCCCGGTGGTCTTCGACGCCACGCATTCGGTGCAGCTGCCCGGCGGCCAGGGCACAAGCTCGGGCGGCCAGCGCGAGATGGTGCCGGTGCTCTCGCGCGCCGCGGTGGCGGTGGGCGTGGCGGGCCTCTTCATGGAGACGCATCCCGACCCCGCCAATGCACTGAGCGACGGGCCCAACGCCGTGCCGCTCAAGCACATGCAGGCGCTGCTCGAGACGCTCTTGGCGCTCGACGGCGTTACCAAGAAAAACGCATTCCTGGAGAACACATTTCAGTCATGAGCGCATACATCATCGCGAATGTCGAGGTCACGAATCCGACGCAGTATGAGGAGTACAAGAAGTTGTCCTCCAAAGCCATGCAGGTCTACGGTGCCGAAGTCTGCGTGCGTGGCGGCAAGGTCGAGGTGCTCGAGGGCGACTGGAACCCGCAGCGCCTCGTCGTGCTCAAGTTCCCGAGCATCGAGGCTGCCAAGAAGTTCAGCGAATCGCCGGAATACGGCGAGGCGCGCACGTCTCGCCAGGGCGCGGCGATCATGCGCATGATCGTCGTCGAAGGTCTGTGATCCGATTTTTTGAGAAAGAGAAAAGATGAGTGCAATCGTTGACATCGTCGGGCGCGAGATCCTCGACAGCCGCGGCAACCCCACCGTCGAATGCGACGTGCTGCTCGAGTCGGGCACCATGGGCCGCGCGGCGGTTCCTTCCGGCGCTTCGACCGGCTCGCGCGAGGCGATCGAGCTGCGCGACGGCGACAAGAGCCGCTATCTCGGCAAGGGCGTGCTCAAGGCGGTCGAGAACATCAACACCGAGATCTCCGAAGCCGTGCTCGGCCTGGACGCAAGCGAACAGGCCTTCCTCGACCGCACGCTGAACGACCTCGACGGCACCGAGAACAAGGGCCGCCTGGGCGCCAACGCGACGCTGGCGGTGTCGATGGCCGTGGCGCGTGCCGCGGCCGAAGAATCGGGCCTGCCGCTGTACCGCTACTTCGGCGGCATGGGCGGCATGCAGCTGCCGGTGCCGATGATGAACGTCATCAACGGCGGCGCGCATGCCAACAACAGCCTGGACCTTCAGGAGTTCATGATCATCCCGGTGGGCGCGACCAGCTTCCGCGAAGCAGTGCGCTACGGCGCCGAGGTGTTCCATGCGCTGAAGAAGATCCTGGGCGACCGCGGCATCAGCACCGCCGTCGGCGACGAAGGCGGCTTCGCGCCGAGCGTCGAAAGCCATGAGGCTGCGATCCAGCTGATCCTGGAAGCGATCGACAAGGCCGGCTACACCGCGGGCACGCAGATCGCCCTGGGCCTGGACTGCGCGGCCAGCGAGTTCTACAAGGACGGCCACTACGTGCTCTCCGGCGAGAACCTCACGCTCTCGGCCGGCAACTGGGTCGACATGCTCGCGACCTGGGTCGACAAGTACCCGATCATCAGCATCGAGGACGGCATGCACGAAGGCGACTGGGACGGCTGGAAGCTCCTGACCGAGCGCCTCGGCAAGCGCGTGCAGCTGGTGGGCGACGACCTGTTCGTGACCAACACCAAGATCCTGCAGGAAGGCATCGACCGCGGCATCGCCAACTCGATCCTGATCAAGATCAACCAGATCGGCACCCTGACCGAAACCTTCGCCGCCATCGAGATGGCCAAGCGCGCGGGCTACACCGCCGTGATCAGCCACCGCTCGGGCGAGACCGAAGATTCCACCATCGCCGACATCGCGGTCGGCACCAACGCCGGCCAGATCAAGACCGGCTCGCTGTCGCGCTCGGACCGCATCGCCAAGTACAACCAGCTGCTGCGCATCGAGGAAGACCTCGGCGACGTCGCCAGCTACCCCGGCCGCGCCGCGTTCTACAACCTGCGCTAGCCCGGCGACCGAGGCGCCATGCGCTCACGCATCGTTCCGATCATCCTGGTCCTGTTGCTGCTGATCCTCCAGTGGCAGCTCTGGACCGGGCGCGGGAGCGTGCGCGACGTGGCGCAGCTGAAGGACAAGCTGGCCGAGCAGAAGGAGTCCAACGCGAAGGCAGCGATCGCCAACGACCGGCTCAATTCCGAGGTCAACGACCTCAAGGAAGGGCTCGAGATGGTCGAGGAACGTGCGCGGCAGGAGCTCGGCATGGTCAAGCCCAACGAAGTGTTCGTGCAGATCACGCGCTGAGTGCCGCCATGACGCCCGTCCTGCCGGCCGGCTGCGTGATCGCGCTGTTTGGCGCAGCCGACAGCGGCAAGACCCATCTCGCCGAGGTGCTGGCGCAACGGCTTGCGCAGCGCGGCATCGCCGCCACGCTCGTGGTCGAGCCCTTGCCCCCGGCCTCGTTCGATGCGGCTGCCATCGAGGCCTGCCGTGCCCATGCGCTCATCCTGCTCATCGCCTCGGTCTCGCCGACCCCGATCGATGACATGCTGCGCAAGGCGCTGATGGATGCGAAGCTGAGTTTTTCGGTGGTGCACGGCGAAGGCGCCGAGCAGTTGGCCAACGCATGGAATGCGATCAACGCCGCAGCGGATCCCGAGGCCCGCCAGCGCGCTGCACCGCAGGCCGCAGGCGCGTGGTCCTGGGCATGCGACAAGTGCTCCGATCCTGCGTGCGAGCACAGGCTGTTCAGCGATCTCGTGGCGAAGCGCTCGTAAAAAAGGAACCTAGGAATGCAACCCCGACTCCGTGCGGCCGCCCTGCTGTGGGCGCTGCTGTCTTCTGCAGCGGCATCGGCCGCGCCGGCCCAGGCGACGATCGACAACGAGACCCACGCGACCGCCTGCGCCGAGGAAGACAACGTCTCGCTCAACCTCAGCGGCAGCAACATCCGCCGATTCCACGTCGAGGCGCTGCCGCCTGTGTACCTGGCGTCGATCGCGAAAGACAGCACGGCGCCGGATTTCTCGGGCTGCAACTTCGATGGAGGCACGCATCCCACGGACCCGCGCTACACCTTCAAGGAGCGCACCGAAGTGCTGCACGACGGGCCGCGCTGGCGGGTCGTCGGCATGACGCTGCCCAGCTTCTGGCGCCCGCACCGGGTGCCGGTGCGCGTGGACGGCCGCAAGACCGCGGGCGGTTTCCACCTGATCCAGGTGTTTGCCAAGACCGGCGCCAAGCCGCTCGAGGCACTGGTGATGTACCCGGCCGACGGCTACTGGCGCATCAAGCCGCTGCCCGCACCGCGCTTCGGCGACGGGGTCTATGGTTCGTCGTTCGTGATGGGCCCGGTCGAGCAGGATGGCCGCCCGGTGGCAAACATCGCGGACATCGCGATCGATACCGCGCCGCTGCGCTTCAGGCTGAAGTTCGCGAACGGCGGCGAGGCCAAGGTCGATGTGCGCGAGATCAGCGAAGCGCGCACCGCGCTCGATGTCGCCCTGAAGCCCGGGCGCCGGCATGGGCCGCGCTTCGGCGTGCTTCGGTCGATGTACGTCGCGCCCGACAACGCCGACATGAGCGAGGTGTCGTGGCGCGCCACGCCGCAATCGAGCATCGAGACAAAACCCTTGCCGGCGGTGTCGACGCTGCAGGCGGCGGACGTGCGCTTCGGCCGCAGCCTGCCTTCGCGCCACAACACCAGCGCGCCGGACATCAGGTTCAGCGGCTTCGAGCGATCTACTGCATCACCGGGCTCGCCGGCACCTGGTCGCCCGGCGCGGTGAAGAGCTGCGCGACGTCGACCGCGTCGAAGCGGTACTGCTTGCCGCAGAAGTCGCAGCCGACCTCGACGTCGCCGCGCTCGACCAGGATGCCCTCGGCCTCCTCCACGCCCAGCCCGCGGATCATCTGGGCCACGCGCTCGCGGCCGCAGGTGCAGGCGAAATGCGGCCCCAGCATGCCGGCCTGGGGCTCGAAGCGCAGCAGCTTCTCTTCCCAGAACAGGCGGCGCAGGATGGTCTCGACGTCGAGCGTGAGCAGTTCGTCGCGCGTCAGGCTCGAGGCCAGGATCGAGATGCGGTTGTAGTCCTCGTTGCGGCCGATCTGGTCTTCGTTGGCCTGGTCGCGGTCGCCGGCGGCCGTGCCTTCGAGGTTGGCGTCGCCCTTCACCGGCAGGCGCTGGATCAGGAGGCCGGCGGCCACCTTGTCGTCGGCCGCGAGCACCAGCGTGGTGTCGAGCTGTTCGCTTTGCAGCATGTAGTGCTGAAGCACCTCGCTCAGGCGGTCGAGCTTCTCGCCGCGGTCGCCGTGAAGCGGCACCACGCCCTGGTAGGGCTGCTGGCCGGGCAGCTTGTCCTTGGGGTCGAGCGTGATCGCGCAGCGGCCCTTGTTCGTCACGTTGACCATCTCGGGCAGGTGCGCGTCGGGGGACAGTTCGCCCACCACCTTGGCAGTGGCACGCAGGCTCAGGTCGGGCTTGACCTCGGCCACCGCGACCTTGACCGGGCCGTCGCCGAAGATCTGCAGGATCAGCGCGCCGTTGAACTTGATGTTGGCCTGCATCAGCGTGGCGGCCGCCGTCATCTCGCCGAGCAGCTCGGCCACCGGCGCCGGGTAGGCGCCGGTGCTGGTGTTCGAGGCGCGCCGCGCCAGGATTTCCTGCCAGGCATCCGTCAGGCGAACGATCATGCCGCGCACCGGCAGGCCGTCGAACAGGAACTTGTGCAACTCGCTCACAACCATCTTTCTAAGGGCCGTCTTCAGCCGATCTTTCGCAGGCCCTTCGCGAAGCGACGGCCGTTTTCCACATAGTGCTCAGCCGTTTTCTTCAGCTTCGCAGCGGACGCTTCGTCGAGCGTGCGCACCACCTTGGCCGGCGAGCCGATGATCAGCGAGTTGTCGGGAAACTCCTTGCCCTCGGTCACGACGCTGCCGGCGCCAACGATCGAGTTGCGGCCGATCTTCGCGTTATTCAAGATCACGGCCTGGATGCCGATCAGCGTGTTGTCGCCGATGGTGCAGCCATGCAGCATGACCTGGTGGCCCACCGTCACGTTCTCGCCCAGCGTCAGCGGGCAGCCGGGGTCGGCATGCAGCACCGAGAGGTCCTGGATGTTGCTGTTGCGGCCGATGCTGAGCACGTCGGAATCGCCGCGCAGCACGCTGCCGAACCAGACGCTCGCGTTCTCGCCCAGAACGACGTTGCCCATGAC
The DNA here is from genome assembly GCF_018614915.1 of Variovorax paradoxus. Lineage (GTDB taxonomy): Bacteria > Pseudomonadota > Gammaproteobacteria > Burkholderiales > Burkholderiaceae_C > Variovorax > Variovorax paradoxus_K. The sequence continues at coordinate 17,974 of NZ_JAGGNU010000040.1, forward strand.
TTCGGCGCTGTCGGCCACCCAGGCGCCTTCTGCAAGTTGCGGCGCCACGCCGTCGAGTTCGTACAAAGCCATCGCGCAGCCTCCAAAAAGCCAAAACTAGAATTGTAGGGATGCACCCTCGCCTCGGCGCCCTGGCCGCGCTGCGCCTGACAGATCCTGATCGCAAGGTCGCGGCGACGCGCGCCACGGCGGCGCAAGCCGCCGCGCACCCCTTCGCGCCGGAGCCCGTCCGGACAGCCGGCGACGAGGCCGGTGTCCCGGGCCGCCCCGATCGCCCGCTGCGCGTGGCCGCCACCGCCGTCGAGAAACGCTCCCCGTTCACGACCGAGGGCCGGGCGGCGCTGATCCACTCGATCTGCCACATCGAATTCAACGCGATCAACCTCGCGCTCGACGCCGCCTGGCGCTTCGACGGCATGCCCGAGGCCTACTACCGCGACTGGCTGCGCGTGGCGGACGAGGAGGCGCAGCACTTCACCCTGCTGCACGAACACCTGCGCGGCATGGGCTGGCGCTATGGCGACTTCACCGGCCACGACGGGCTCTGGCGCATGTGCGAGAAAACCAGGGACGACGTGCTCGCGCGCATGGCCCTGGTGCCGCGCACGCTGGAGGCGCGCGGGCTGGATGCGACGCCGCTGATCCAGGCCAAGCTCAGGCGCGTGAACACGCCCGATGCGCTCAGGGCCTGCGAGATCCTCGACATCATCTTGCGTGACGAGGTCGGCCACGTCGCGATCGGCAATCGCTGGTACCGCTGGCTGTGCGAGCGCGAGGGGCTGGACCCGATCGCGCACTACCGCGTGCTGTACCGGCGCCACGAGGCGCCGCGCCTGCGTGCGCCCTTCAACCTCGAAGCCCGCGCGCGGGCCGGGTTCACCGACGAGGAACTACGGGACTTGCAGAACTAGGAGGCGGGCCGCCGCGACACCACCAGCTTGGTCGTGAGCCGCTGGCACACCTCCCCGTGCTGGTTGAGCGTCTCGCTCTTCACCACCACCATGCCGCGCTCGGGCCGCGAGCGCGAGGGAATCACCTCCACCACCTCGCTTTCGACGTGCAGCACGTCACCCGGCCGGGTCGGCCGGGGCCACTGGATCTCGCCGCCCGAACCGATGACGCCGTCGGCCAGCGGCAGGCCGCTTTCGACCAGGAGCCGCATAGTGATCGCCGCCGTGTGCCAGCCGCTCGCCGCGAGACCCTGGAAGAAGGTGCTTTTCGCCGCCTCCGCGTCCAGATGAAAGGGCTGCGGATCGAAGCGTTTCGCGAAGTCGACGATCTGCGCCGCATCCAGCGCATGCTCGGCGCTCGTGAAGCGGGCGCCCGGCGCCAGGTCTTCCAGGTACAGGGTTCCAGCCATGGTGTCTCCTCGTGGTTGCGCGGCGAATCTTGTCACGCGGGTTCGGGCGCCCGTCGCGCCGAGCGAATGGCCGATCGAGAGGCCGCCGCCGTCGCCCTAGTCCACCTTGATGCCCGCGGCCTTCACGATGCGGGCATTGTTCTCGTACTCGGCGGCGATCTGGTCGGCAAAGGCTTCGGCGCCGCCGCCGGTCGGCACGTTGTCGGTGGCCACCAGCTTGGCGCGCAGCTCGGGGCTCGCGAGCGCCTTGTTGATCTCCGCGTTGTACTTGGCGATCAGGATCGGCGGCGTGGCGGCCGGCGCGAACACGCCGAACAGCGAAGTGAGGTTGGCCTCCGGAAAGCCCAGCTCGCCCAGCGTCGGCACCTTCGGCAGGCTCTCGAGCCGCGCCGGCGCACCCACCGCCAGCGGCCGCAGCTTGCCGGAGCGGATGTGCGGCGCGACGGCCGGCCCTGCATTGATCGACAGAATTTCGAACTGCGCGCCCAGCGCATCGTTCATCTGCTGGGCCCCACCCTTGTAGGGCACGTGGGTGATGTCCACCTTCGCCATCGCACGCAATTCCTCGAGCACGATGTGGCCCAGCGAGGCCTGGCCCGACGTGGCCCAGCGCACCGCGCCGGGCCGCGCCCTCGCATCGTCGATCAGGCTGCGGAAATCGCGGGTGCCGGTCGCGTCGGTGGCCAGCAGCAGCACCGGCGAATACATGACGCTCGCCACCGGCGCGATGTCCTTCTGCGGATCGAAAGGCGATTTGCCGAGATGCGGATTCAGCACCAGCGGGCTGATGGCCGAGAAGCCCAGCGTTGCGCCGTCCGGCGCTGCCTTGGCCACCGCATCCATGCCGATCGTGCCGCTGGCGCCGGCCTTGTTCTCGACCACCACGGTGCTGCCCAGCTGCGCGCCGAGCCGGTCGGCCAGCGCACGGGCCACGATGTCGCTGACGCCGCCGGTCGGATAGGCAACGACCATGCGGATGGTCTTGGGAACGACCTGCGCCTGCGCCACCGAAACCACCGCGAAGAGGGCCATGGCAGCCCATGCTTTCCTGCAATTCATTGCTGCGCTTCCTTGTGAAGATTCGATTCTGACGCCGCTGCGGCCGCCGTGTTGTCGAAGGTGCTCAACCCCGCGGATGGTGCTGCGCATGCAGCTGTTTCAATCGCTCGCGAGCGACATGGGTATAGATCGTGGTCGTCGAGATGTCGGCATGGCCGAGCAGCAGCTGCACCGCCCGCAGATCGGCGCCGTGGTTGAGCAGGTGGGTGGCGAAGGCATGGCGCAGCGTGTGCGGCGACAGCGGCACGTGGATGCCGGCTGCCAGCGCGTGCTTCTTGACGATGATCCAGAACATCACGCGCGTCATGCCCGCACCGCGCGCGGTGACGAACAGGTCGGCGGTCTGCTGCCCGTCCAGGATGGCGGGGCGCGATTCGTGCAGGTAGCGCTCGATCCAGCGCCGTGCCTCGCCGCCGAAGGGCACCAGCCGCTCCTTGCTGCCCTTGCCGAGCACGCGCAGCACGCCGTCGTTGAGACTCAGCTCGAACACCTTGAGCGCGACCAGTTCGCTCACGCGCAGTCCGCTCGCATACATCAGCTCGAGCATGGCACGGTCGCGCAGGCCGAGCGGCGTGTCGACCTCGGGCGCGCCGAGCAGCTCGTCGACCTGCTTTTCCGACAGGGTCTTGATCGCGCGCGGCATCTGCCTGGCCGGCGCCAGACGCAGGCTCGGATCGGCGCCGATGCGCTGCTCGCGCAGAGCCCAGCGGAAATAGCGCTTGAATACGGTGAGCCGGCGGTTGGCCGAAGTCGCCTTGCCCTTGTCGGAAAGCTTGGCGCCCATGTAGGCCTGCAGGTCGCTTTCGCGGGCCGCGTCCAGCGGGCTGCCGCGCTGGGCGCTCAGCCAGTGCGCGAACAGCGTGAGGTCGCGCCGGTAGGCGGCGAGCGTGTTCTTCGACAGGCCGTCCTCGAGCCATAGCGCGTCGATGAAATCGTCGATTTCGGGCGTGCCGGTGGGCGTGTCGATGGCCGCGGTCATGCTCTGCAAGATAACAAAAGAAAAAGCCGCCCGTAACACGGGCGGCCTCGGATCGAAGGAGGCCCGGATCAGTCGAGCGTGAGCTTCTGCTTCGCGACCACCTGCTTGTAGACCTCGTACTCGGCCTTGATCTGCGCGGCGAACTGCTCGGGCGTGTTGGCCACGATCAGCGAACCGGTGTCCTCGATGCGCTTGCGCACCGCCGGATCCTCGACCGACTTCTTCACGCCGGCGTTGATCTTGTCGACCACTTCCTTCGGCAGGCCCTTGGGGCCCAGGATGCCGTAGTAGGCCATGCGGTTCACCGGCTCGAGGCCGACTTCCTTGAAGGTCGGCACGTTGGGCAGGTCCTTCAGTCGCTGCGGCGCCGAGACCACGATCGGCACCAGCTTGCCGGACTTGATGAAGGGCAGTGCCGACGGAATGTTGTCGAACATGATCGGCACCTGGCCCGCCACCACGTCGTTCAGCGCCGGGCCTGCGCCGCGGTAGGGAATGTGGGTGACGAAGGTGCTGGTGAGATTCTTGTAGAGCTCCATCAGCAGATGGCCGATGCCGCCGGTGCCCGAGGACGCGTAGGAATACTTGCCCGGATTCTTCTTGAGCTCCGCCACGAATTCCGCATAGTTCTTGGCCGGGAAGCTCGGATGCACCGCGATGATGTTCGGCGTCGCCGCAATGTTGATGATCGGCGTGAAGTCGTTGATCGGATCGTAGGGCACCTTCGGGTTGATGGCCGGATTGGCGGCCGTGCTCGACACCGTCGCCACGCCCAGCTTGTAGCCGTCGGGCGCCACGCGTGCGGTCTCTGCCGCGCCCACGATGCCGCCGCCGCCCGCCTTGTTGATCACCACCACGCTCTGGCCCAGCGCTTTGCCCAGCGGTTCGGAAATCACGCGGGCCACGATGTCGGTGGTGCCGCCCGGCGCAAAAGGCACCTGCAGCTCGATGGGCTTGTTCGGATAGCCCTGCGCCCAGCTGGTGCCGGCGATCAGCGCCAGCGCGGCGGCGCCGGCGAGTGCATTCCATTGACGACGTTGCATTGAGAAAGCTCCTGGAGATCGAAAAACGATGCCCGGATGCTAACGGGTCCGCCAGTGCGCCGATTCGTGGATAACCATGTGATTCCGCCGTTTATCCTCGCCCGGTGAACTATGCCCAGCTGCTCTTCCCCGACTTCTCCCTCATCGCCTGCGGCTGGCTGCTCTGCCGCTACACCCCGTTGGACCGCCGCGTCTGGAACCAGGTCGAGGCCCTGGTCTACTACTTTCTTTTTCCGGTGCTGCTGTTCCACTCGATCGTGCGCAGCCCGCTCGACTTCGGCGCCACCTCGCACCTGCTGACCGCCGGTGTCGGCGTCGGGCTGGCGGGCATAGGGCTCGCCTACGTGCTGCCCTTCCTGCCCGGCATCGGCCCGCACATCGACCGCAGCGACCATGCGGCCAGCGCGCAGATCGCCTTCCGCTTCAATTCCTTCATCTGCCTCGCGCTGGCCGAGCGCATCGCCGGGCCCGCCGGGCTTCTGATGATCGCGGTGCTGATCGGCGTGTGCGTGCCGCTCTTCAACATCGCCGCGGTGTGGCCGATGGCCCGGCATGCGCAGACCGGCCTGGCGCGGCAGCTGATCCGCAATCCGCTGATCATCGCGACGCTCAGCGGCCTGGTCGCCAACCTGCTCGGCTTCGGCGTGCCGACCTGGCTCGAGCCGACGCTCACGCGCATCGGCGCCGCATCGCTCGCGCTCGGCCTGATGGCGGCCGGCGCCGGCATGCAGTTCGCGACGCTCGCGCGCGGCAAGGTGCTGGCGGTGTCGGTGCTGGTGATCCGGCACCTCGCGCTGCCGCTGATCGCCTGGGGCCTGGCCGTCGCGCTGCAGCTCGACGCTGCACAGGCCGCAGTGCTGATGACCTTTTCCGCCGTGCCGACCGCATCGAGCGCCTACGTGCTGGCGGCACGCATGGGCTACAACGGGCCCTACGTGGCGGGCCTCGTGACGCTGTCGACGCTGCTCGGCGTGGCGAGCCTTCCTTTCGCGCTGGCCTTGTCGCGCTGAACCGTCGTTTCCAGCCGCTACTATCGTGCGATGCGCTACCTCCCGGCCGTGGTCGCCGCATTGCTCGCGGGGGCAGTGCAGGCCCAGGAGTACACCAGCTACCTCGGTGCCTGGCAGGGGCCTTTTCTTTTCTACGTGGTGCAACAGGACACCGGTGCGCAGGGGCCGCCGGTGGTGCATGCCGGCACGCTGCAGATCGATCCCGACGGCACGGTGCGCGGCCAGGTGCCTGGCGCGGGCTGCACGATGGCAGGCTCCGGCGTGGACTTCGTCTCGCCGACCAACGCCTCGCTCGAGCTCACGATGAGCGGCTGCGAGGACACGCGTTTCAACGGCCACTTCAGCGGCAAGCTGATCAACAACCCCGTGCTCAGATATGCGTCGCTGCGGCTGAGCTCGATGCGTTCGCTCGACTCGGGAATGGCCCAGGTCTCCGCCATCATGCGGCGCTGAGGTCCAGGGCCCACTCGACGTGCTCGCGCACCAGCGCGCTGGGATGCGAGCGCCGCGTCGCCAGCGCCTCGCGCGCCTCCTCGTGCCCCGCACGCAGCGCATTGCCCAGCGCCACGGCCACGTTGCGCAGCCAGCGCTCGTGGCCGATGCGGCGGATCGGGCTGCCTTCGGTGTAGCGCAGGAAGTCCTCCTCGGTCCAGGCGAAGAGCTCGCCGAGCTGGCGGCCGGTGAGCCCGTCGCGCGCATCGAAATCCGGCAATGCGCTCTTCTTGGCGAACTTGTTCCACGGGCAGATCAGCTGGCAGTCGTCGCAGCCGTAGATGCGGTTGCCGATCAGCGGCCGCAGTTCGAGCGGGATCGGCCCGGCATGCTCGATCGTGAGGTAGGAGATGCAGCGCCGCGCATCGAGCCGGTGCGGCGCGATGATGGCGCGCGTCGGGCAGACCTCGATACAGGCGCTGCAGCTGCCGCAATGGGCCGTGACCGGTTCGCTGGCGGGCAGTGCCATGTCGACGTAGATCTCGCCCAGGAAGAACATCGAGCCCGCGTCGCGGTCCAGCACCAGCGTGTGCTTGCCGCGCCAGCCCTGGCCGCTGCGCGAAGCGAGCTCGGCTTCCAGCACCGGCGCCGAATCGGTGAAGGCGCGGTGGCCGAAGGGGCCCACTTCGCCGGCGATGCGTTCGGCCAGCTTGGCGAGGCGCGAGCGCATGACCTTGTGATAGTCGCGGCCGCGCGCATAGACCGACACGATGCCCTCGGCCGGCCGCCGCAGCCGGTCGAACTCCACCGCCTGCCAATCCTCCGGCGTGCTGCGCGGCAGGTAGTCCATGCGCGCGGTGATCACCGACACCGTGCCCGGCACCAGCTCGGCCGGCCGGGCGCGCCGCGTGCCGTGCGCGGCCATGTAGTGCATCTCGCCATGGAAGCCCTCGGCCAGCCATCGCATGAGACCCTCTTCCGCGCTCGACAGATCGACACCCGCGATCCCGATTTGGGAGAATCCGAGCTCCCGGGCCAAGGCCTGAATCCGATTCACGAGTTGATGGCTGCCGATCACCTGCCGATTGTAGAAACGCGAAGCGCCGTGCACCACTGGCGCACCGAAGACGACTGCGACGCGCTGGCGCGCAAACTCGCGTCATCGGAAGCGCTGGCCGACGCGTTCATCGCATTGCATGGAGACCTCGGCGCCGGCAAGACCACCTTCGTTCGCCACCTGTTGCGGGCGCTCGGGATCGGCTCGCGCATCAAGAGCCCGACCTACGCGGTCGTCGAGCCGCACGAGGCGCCGGGCGGCCTCTGCATCTTCCACTTCGACTTCTACCGCTTCAGCGATCCGCACGAATGGGACGATGCCGGCTTCCGTGACATCTTCGCGGGATCGGGCCTCAAACTCGCGGAATGGCCCGAAAACGCCGCAGGGCGCATTCCGCTTGCAGACCTTGCTATTAAAATCGAAGCAATGACCGACGATACCCGCACCGTGACCCTGCGCGCGAACACGCCGCGCGGTCATCAGCTGCTGGCCGCCGCCAGCACATGAAGGCCGGCCAACTGAAACGCCGCGTGCTGCTGCAAGGCGGCAGCATCGCCCTGCTGCTCGGCGTGCACGAGATCGCGCGCGGCGCCACCATCGTGGCGGTGCGCGTCTGGCCGGCCGCCGACTACACGCGCGTCACCGTCGAATCCGACGGCCGGCTGAATTCGCAGCAGCTGGTGGTCGGCAGCCCGCCGCGGCTGGCGGTCGACCTCGACGGCATCCAGCTCAATCCCGCGCTGCGCGAACTGGTCGGCAAGATCAAGCCCGACGACCCCTACATCAACGGCCTGCGCGTCGGGCAGTTCGCGCCCAGCGTGGTGCGCATCGTGTTCGACCTCAAGCAGTCGGTGGCGCCCCAGGTCTTCTCGCTGGCGCCGGTGGCCGCCTACCAGCACCGCCTGGTGCTCGACCTTTATCCGCAGCAAGCGCTCGATCCGCTGGAAGCCTTGATCGCCGAGCGGCTGCGCGATGCGTCCAAGGCCACCGGCCGCGACGCCGCCACCGCGGGCAGTGCGCCGCGCACTCCCACCCCCCCGGCCGGCGATCCCCTGGGCGAATGGATGGCGCAGCAGTCGACACGGCCCCCGCCTTCTTCGCCGCCCGCACAGGTGCTGGTCGTTCCGGCGCCGGTCACACCTCTTCCGCCGCCATCCGCGACCGCGAGCCGCACCGACCGCATCATCATCGTCGCGCTCGATCCGGGCCACGGCGGCGAAGACCCGGGCGCGATCGGCCCCAACGGCACGCGCGAAAAAGACATCGTGCTGCAGGTCGCGCACCGGCTGCGCGACCGCATCAATGCGAGCAGCGTCAACGGCAACCCGATGCGCGCCTTTCTCACGCGCGACGCCGACTTCTTCGTGCCGCTGGGCACGCGCGTGCAGAAGGCGCGCCGCGTGCAGGCCGACCTGTTCGTGAGCATCCATGCCGATGCCTTCACCACGCCCGAGGCGCGCGGCGCCAGCGTGTTCGCGCTGAGCCAGACCGGCGCCTCGAGCAGCGCCGCGCGCTGGCTCGCCAACAAGGAGAACCAGGCCGACAAGGTCGGCGGCGTGAACGTGGGCACGCACGAGGTCCAGGTGCAGCGCGCCCTGCTCGACATGAGCACCACGGCACAGATCAACGACAGCCTCAAGCTCGGCGGCGCGATGCTCGGCGAGATCCGCGGCATCGGCGCGCGCCTGCACAAGCCGCAGGTCGAGCAGGCCGGCTTCGCGGTGCTCAAGGCACCGGACATTCCGAGCGTCCTGGTCGAGACCGCCTTCATCAGCAACCCGGAAGAAGAAGCCAAGCTGCGAAGCGTCGCCTACCAGGAAGATCTTGCAGATGCGCTGATGCGCGGCATCCAGCGCTACTTCGCGCAGAACCCGCCTCTGGCGCGCAGCCGCCAGCTGTAGCGCGTTGCCTGTTCAGGCCTTCGCGCCTGCGGCGACCACGGCGCGCGGCCGCAGGGTCGCCATCAAGAGGTACACGCCGCCGCCGATCAGCACGCCGAAGAACCAGCCGTAGGTGTTCCACCAGGCCGGCAGCAGGTTGGTGAAGTTCGGAAGCAGGGTCGAGAACACGCTGCCGATGCCCGCGGCCACAAGCGCGTTGACGTTCCAGCCGCCCTCGTAGCGATACTCGCCGCGCTCGTCGTAGAGCGCCGCGACGTTGATGTTGCCTTTTGCGACCAGGTAGTAGTCGACCAGGATCACGCCCAGGAGCGGTCCCATCGTGGCGCCGATGGCATTGACGAAATTCGCGGCATTGCCCTCCCAGGGGGCGAAGGGATAGAGCACCAGCGCGATCAATGCTGCGATGTAGCCGCCCTTCTTGAAGCTGATCTGCCGGGGGAACACGTTCGAGATGTCGAATGCGGCGGAGACGAAATTCGCCACGACGTTGATGCCCAGCGTCGCCACCGCGAAGGTGAGCGCGGCGATCAGGGCCAACACCCAGCTGTCGAACTTGGCGGAGATCTGTTCCGGGTGCAGCAGCACCTCGCCGTAGACCCTGAAGGCTGCAATGGTCGTGATGCCGGCGACCAGCGAGAAGGCGAGCAGATTGACCGGCAGGCCCCAGAGATTGCCTTTCTTCACCGCGTCCTTGTTCTTGGCATAGCGCGAGAAGTCGCAGAAGTTGAGGTACAGCGCGGCGAAATAGGTGATCCAGGTCGCGGCCACCGCCATCAGGGCCCAGAAAGAGCCCGGCTCGCCGCTCACGCCGGCGTCCTTGGTCTTTGCCAGCAGCACGTCCTGCGGAATGCCGTGGTCGAAGGAGAAGCCGCCCGCCTTGACGCACAGGCCGATGGCCAGGATCAGCATCGCAATCCAAACCGCTGGGCCGGCCCAATCCTGGAATCTGCGTACCGTCTCCATTCCCTTCTGGATGATGAGCAGTTGCAGCGCCCAGATCAGCACGTAGCAGATCACCTCCAGCCCCGAATGGCCGAGGACCTGCGTACCCTTGTGGAACTCGAGCATGCTGTCGTTGCGGACCAGCAAGGCGACCACGGCACCCGAGGCGGCCGCAGTCTGCGCGCCGTACCAGAAGCAGGCCACCACGGCCCGTACCAGTGCCGCGAGGTTGGCGCCCCAGACGCCGAAGGACGCACGCGCCAGCACCGGGTATGGCACGCCGGTCTTTTCGCCGGCGTAGCCGATCAGGTTCATGAGAAAGAAGATCACCAGCGAGCCGAGCCCGATCGCCAGCAGGAAGTTGGTGAAGCTGCCGCACAGCAGGAACAGGCTGGCTGCCAGGTAGTAGCCCCACAAACTGTGCACGTCCGAGGTCCACACGTTGAAGATGCTGAAGGCGCCCCAATTGCGCACCTTGGCGGGCGCGAGGTCCTCGTTGTAGAGGCCGGGCGAGGGATTGCGGATTTCCATGGCTTCCTCCTGTTGGCGGCAAGCGATGCAGCGATGCGTGCAGGGTAGCTTTCTTGACCCGCGATCGCAACCGTTTGCAGTGCGTCGCCGCCTGCCGATGGGGCGCCCTTTTGTCCACGAATGCTGCGCATGCTCTCGGGCAAGGGGGTGCGGCGGACTCCTACACCCGCCCGAGCCTGCCTTCCCAGAATGTTTTCATCACCAAACGAAAGGGGACACCATGAAGACACGTCTATGGATCACGGCCGCAGCGGCCACGACGGTCATGACGCTGGCAGGCTGCGCAGCAGGCCCGAACGAGCAATGGGGCACGGCCGGCGGCGCGGTGGGTGGTGCCGTGATCGGCAATGCGATCGGCGGCAACACCGCCAGTACCGTGGGTGGCGCTGCCATCGGCGGCCTGATCGGTAACCAGGCGGGCCGTCGCGCCGACGAGCGCAACTATTACCGCGGACAGCGCAGTGGCGGCTACTACCCGTACAACGGTCCGACCTACTGACCGGTGCTGCTTCTCCCGATCAAGGCGTGTCTGAGGACATGCCTTTTTTTTGTGCTGCCGGATCGGAGGACGTGCGCCCCGCGCGCCAGGCACCGAAGACCGCGATCAGGCCCGGCACGAAGATCAGCGCCCAGATGATCTTGTCCAGGTGCTCCTTGACGAAGGGCATGTTGCCGAACAGGTAACCCGCGGTGCACAGGCCCAGCACCCACAGCAGTGCGCCGGCGATGTTGTAGAGGCTGAATCTGGCGCGCGTCATCTCGGCCACGCCGGCAACGAAGGGCGCGAAGGTGCGGATGAAGGGCATGAAGCGCGCGAGGATGATGGTGACGCCGCCGTAGCGCTCGTAGAAGGCATGTGCCTGGTCGAAGGCCTTGCGGTTGAAGAAGCGCGAACTCTCCCATTGGAAGACCTTGGGCCCGAAGTAGCGGCCGATGCTGTAGTTGCACTGGTCGCCCAGGATGGCAGCCACGATGAGGACCGGCACCGCGATCGAATAGCTCATCAGCCCCGCACCGCACAGCGCGCCGACGATGAAGAGCAGCGAGTCGCCTGGCAGGAAGGGCATCACGACCAGACCGGTCTCGACGAACACGATCAGGAACAGCAGCGCATACACCCAAGGCCCGTAGGCGATGACGAAGGCCTCGAGATGTTTGTCGACATGCAGGATGAAGTCGACGAAGAAGCTGATGATTTCCATGAGGGGCATTATCCCGGCAGCACGAGGGAGCCCTTCTAGAATGCCCGGGTGAGCGCCCTTCCCTCCTCTCTCGCCCCGGCTGCGCGCCGGCCGATCCGCGAACTTCCCGACGAGCTGATCAGCCAGATCGCGGCCGGCGAAGTGGTGGAGCGGCCCGCCTCGGTGGTGCGCGAGCTGCTCGACAACGCGCTGGATGCCGGCGCGCGCCAGGTCACGGTGCGGCTCTCGGCCGGCGGCGTGCGGCTGATCTCGGTCGAGGACGACGGCCAGGGTTTGCCGCAGGACGAATTGCCCCTGGCCCTGCGCCGCCACGCGACCAGCAAGATCGCCAGCCTGAACGACCTGGAGACGGTGGGCACGATGGGCTTTCGCGGCGAGGCGCTGGCTGCCATCAATGCCATCGCCGAGCTCAGCCTGCAGTCGCGCTTTCGTGGCGCCGACGCTGCCTTCGCGCTCGACGGCCGCACCGGCGAGTTGCGGCCGGTGGCGCGCGCCATCGGCACCACGGTCGAAGTGCGCGAGCTGTTCTTCGCCACGCCGGCCCGGCGCAAGTTCCTGAAGACCGATGCGACCGAGCTCGCGCACTGCATCGAAGCGGTGCGCCGCCATGCGCTGGCAAGGCCCGACGTGGGCTTCTCGGTCTGGCACGAAGGTCGGCTGGTCGAGCAGTGGCGCGCCGCCGATGCGCGCGATCCGCGCCTGGCCGATGCGCTCGGCGACGAGTTCGTGGCCCAGAGCGTAGTGGTCGAGCACGCCGCGGGCGCGGTGCGCGTGGCAGGCCGCGCCGGCATCCCCGATGCGGCGCGCTCGCGCGCCGACCAGCAGTTCTTCTATGTCAACGGCCGCTTCGTGCGCGACAAGGTGCTGGGCCACGCGGTACGCAGCGCCTACGAAGACGTGCTGCACGGCCAGCGCCAGCCGATCTACGCCCTCTACCTCGAGATCGATCCGGCAAGAGTCGACGTCAACGTGCACCCGACCAAGATCGAGGTGCGCTTCCGTGACGGGCGCGAGGTCCACCAGGCCGTGCGCCACGCGATCGAGAACGCGCTGGCCGCGCCGCGCGCCGGCGAGGCGGCCGCGGCGCCGGCCGAACCCTTCTTCAAGCCGCAGCCCGCGCCTTCGTGGACGCAGCCGGCGATCCATTTCGCAGCCGAACGGGGGCTCGGCGACGCAGCTGCAATGTGGCCCGCCGCACGCAGCGACGGCGCCGCGCCGCGGGTTGCCGCCTTCGCGCCGCCGAGCGTCGTCGAGCCGGCTGCCGTCGACGAGCAGGCCTGGCCGCTGGGCCGTGCACTCGCCCAGCTGCAAGGCATCTACATCCTGGCCGAGAACAGCCAGGGCCTGGTGATCGTGGACATGCATGCGGCGCACGAGCGCATCGTCTACGAGCGCCTGAAGACCCAGCTCGACGGTGCCGCTATCAGCAGCCAGCCGCTGCTGATTCCGGCCACCTTCGCCGCCACGCCGCAGGAAGTCGCGACCGCCGAGGCCTGCGCGGCCGTGCTGCCTTCGCTGGGCCTGGAGATCACGCCCTTTTCGCCGCGCACGCTGGCAGTGCGCGCGGTGCCCGGCACCCTGGCCGACGGTGATCCGGTCGAACTCGCGCGCAGCGTGCTGGCCGAACTCGCCAACCACGACGCCAGCACGGTGGTGCAGCGGGCCCAGAACGAGCTGCTGTCGACCATGGCTTGCCATGGCGCCGTCCGCGCCAACCGCAAGCTCACCATCGACGAGATGAACGGTCTGCTGCGCCAGATGGAAGCCACCGAGCGTTCGGACCAGTGCAACCACGGCCGGCCGACCTGGCGCCAGCTCTCGATCCGCGAGCTCGATTCGCTGTTCATGCGCGGGCGCTGAACTTGTAAGCAGTCACAGCAGATTTGCCAACTTCCGCACATCTTGGCGGCAGTTGGACACGAAACCGAGGGTTTTCCGGGGTCATCGATGGACCAGGCACGCACGTTGCATGCAGTCTTTGGTTGAACTTTCCGGCCGAGCGCCTGTCTTTCGGACTGCCTCATGAAATCCTGGTCCCTCTTCGCATCCGCCACCGCGCTGGTCGCCTTGCTGGCGGCCGGGTGTTCCACCCTCGACGAGCAGCAACGCGAATGGATCTTCCAGCCGAGCGACCGCAGCTGGGGCAATTCCGAATCCATGACCGAGGGCATGGAGCACGTCTGGATCGACTTCAAGTCCTCCGTCACCGGCCAGCCCGCGCGCTTGCACGGCCTCTGGCTCGGCGGCGCACCTGAATCGGCCGACACGCCCGTGCTGCTCTACCTGCATGGCGCCCGCTACAACGTGGCGGGCTCGGCGCCCCGCATGCGACGTATGCACGAACTGGGCTTCTCGGTGCTGGCCATCGACTACCGCGGCTTCGGCAAGAGCAGCAAGGCCCTGCCCTCGGAAGACTCGGCCCGCGAAGACGCGCGCGCCGCCTGGATCTGGCTCGCGGCCCGGCATCCCCAGCAGCCGCGCTACATCTTCGGCCACTCGCTGGGCGGCGCGATCGGCATCGACCTGGCCGCGCAGGTGAACGACGAGAGCGGCACCATCGTCGAGAGCACCTTCACCTCCATCGCCGACGTGGCGAGCAGCTTCAAGTGGGGCTGGCTGCCCTTCGGCCCCTTCATCACGCAGCGCTTCGAAGCGGTCACCAAGGTCAAGAACATCGGCGCGCCGCTGCTGGTGGTACACGGCGCCGCCGACAGCCTGATCAACCCCACGCTGGGCCGCAAGCTCTACGAAGCGGCCACCGTGCCCAAGCAGTTCGTGCTGGTCGAGGGCGGCTCGCACCACAGCACCGGTTCGGTGGGCCAGGCGCAGTACCGCGCCGCGCTGTCGCAGCTGTTTCGCATGAAGGAGCCGCCGACCGAGATGGCCACCAGCGACAGCACGGCCGTACCGCCGCCGCCGACCGTCCTGCGGCCGCAAGCCCGGCTGCCCGGCCAGGCGATCTGAGGCGCTGCCGGCGCGCGGCACGCCGGCTTTGTTACCCTTGGGCGCATGCCGCCCCCTCCCGACGCACCGGCCCTTTCGCAATCCGCGCCGCGTGCACCGGCCATGTCGCCCTCGCTGGTGGTGCTCACGCTGGCCCTGCTGCTGGGCATCCAGCCCGTCACCACCGACCTCTATCTTCCGGCGCTCCCCGCGCTGACCGACGGCTTCGGTGCGCGCATGTCGCAGGCGCAGCTCACGCTGAGCGCGCTGCTGCTGGCCTTCGGCTCTTCGCAGCTCGTGTTCGGGCCCCTGTCAGACCGCTTCGGCCGGCAGCCCTGCGGCCAGACCGGCGCGGTCGGCCCCTTTCGGCAGGCCGCCGGCGCGGCCTCGGCGCTCAACGGCTTCGTGATGATGCTGGCGGCCTTCGGCATCGGCGGCTGGCTCGGCGCGCGCATGGACGGCACCGTGCTGCCGCTCGCGCTCGGCATGTGGTTCTGGAGCGCATGCCTCTCGCTCGTTGCGTGGACGCTGGTGCGCAAGCATGGCCATTGAGGCGAGCTATGTGGCGCTGGCAGGCCCGACCGCATCGGGCAAGACCGCGGCTGCGCTCGCGATCGCGCGCGCCCGGCCGGTCGAGATCGTCAGTGTCGATTCGGCCCTGGTCTACCGCGGCATGGACATCGGCACCGCCAAGCCCACGCCCGCCGAGCGCGCCGAAGCGCCGCATCACCTGATCGACATCCGCGATCCGGGCGAGCCCTACAGCGCGGCGGCCTTCGTGGAAGACGCGACGCGGCTCGTCGCCGAGATCCGCGCGCGCGGCCGGCTGCCGCTGCTGGTGGGCGGCACCATGCTCTACTTCAAGGCGCTGGCCGACGGCATCGATGCCATGCCCGCGGCCGACCCTGCCGTGCGTCTGCAGCTCGAAGCCGATGCGGCGGCGCTGGGCTGGCCCGCGATGCACGAGCGGCTGGCCCGGGTCGATGCCGTCACCGCGGCCCGGCTCGCGCCCAACGACAGCCAGCGCATCCAGCGTGCACTGGAGGTGTGGCACGCGAGCGGACGGCCCTTGTCCAGCTTCCATGGCACGGGGAGCGCGCGTGGGCTCCAGCCGGCCGCCCTCTTCTCGCTGGAGCCGACGGAGCGCGGCTGGCTGCACCAGCGCATCGCCCAACGCTTCGATGCCATGCTCGCGGCCGGTTTCATCGCCGAAGTCGAGGCCCTGCGCGCACGCGGCGATCTCTCTGCGGACCTGCCTTCGATGCGCAGCGTCGGCTACCGCCAGGCGTGGGAGGCACTCGACGGCGCCTTTCCCATCGCAGAACTCCGGGAGCGCGGCATCGCAGCGACGCGCCAATTGGCCAAGCGCCAGATCACTTGGCTGCGCAGCATGCCGCAACGGCGCGTGATCGCCGCCGAGGCGCCGGATGCCGTCGAGCGCATCGTGCAGCAGGTCATCGAGATCGCATGACGCTGCGCGTCGACGGCTTGGCCAAGCACTACGGCGATGCGGCCGTGTTCGAGCAGGTCTCGATCGAGGTCGCGCCCGGCGAGTTCATCGCCATCGTCGGCGAGTCGGGTGTCGGCAAGTCCACCCTGCTGAACTGCATGGCCGGGCTCGACAGCTGGGATGCAGGCACCGTCATGCACGACGGCATCGACATCGGCACGCTCGACGCCGAGGCGCGCGCGCTGTGGCGCCGCCGGCACGTCGGCTTCGTGTTCCAGGCCTTCCACGTGCTGCCGCACCTGGACGTGGCGCAGAACGTCGCGCTGCCGCTGATGCTGCTCGGGCAAGCCGATCCGGCGCGCGTGGCGCACATGCTCGAAGCGGTCGGCCTGGGCGGTCTCGGCGAACGGCTGCCCCAGCAACTGAGCGGCGGCCAGCTGCAGCGTGTGGCCATCGCCCGCGCGCTGGTGCATCGGCCTGCGCTCCTGCTCGCCGACGAGCCGACCGGCAACCTCGACCCGACGACCGCCGCGAAAGTGATGGACGTGCTGCTCGCGCAGACGCGCGAGCACGGCGCCTCGCTGGTGCTGGTGACGCATTCCGAAGCGGCCGCGGCGCGCGCGGACCGCGTGCTGCATCTGAGCGCGGACGGCATCCGGGCCTGATCCCCGCCCTGGGTAAGCCCCAGGTCGCTGCCGCCGTCGTTCGTCGTATTCTGTATACAGAGTTCAGACAAGGCACCACTCCATGCCCGCCCAGCTCATCCAGATCGCCGCCGCCCCCGACCTCGTCGACCAGGTCTATCGCGCGCTGCTCGACGCCATCAGCAGCGGCTCGCTGGCGCCGGGCGAGCGCATCACGCAGGAAGACCTGGCCAGGCGCCTGGCCGTCTCGCGCCAGCCGGTGCTGCAGGCGCTGCGGCTGCTCAAGAAGGACGGCTTCGTGCTCGATGCACCGGGCCGCGGCCTCCTGGTCGCGCCGCTCGACGCCGAATGGACGCGCAAGGTCTACCAGGTGCGCGGCGCGCTCGACGTGCTGGCGGCGCGGCTCGCGGCCGAGCAGCGCTTCGCCGTCGATCCGAAACTGATCGAGCGCGGGCGCAAGGCTGCGCGCGGACGCAGCGTCGAAGCCATGATCGATGCCGACATGGCCTTTCATCGCGCCATCTACGCCGCATCCGGCAACCCGCTGATCGAACAGAGCGCCGACCAGCACTGGCGCCATCTGCGCCGCGCGATGGGCGCGGTGCTGCAGTCCGTGCCGCAGCGCGAGTCGCTGTGGGACGAGCACGAGGCGATCGCCCGCGCCATCGCGGCCGGCGACGCCGACACCGCCGCGCGCCTGAGCGAAGACCATGGCGCGCAGGCCAGCCGGAATCTCAGCACCCGGCTGGCCGAACGTCTTTCCGCCCTCACCCCCACTTAAGCAGGAGACACCGCATGAGACTCACCCCCGAGCAGCGCGCGCAGTTCGAGCGCGACGGCTACCTCTTCTTCCCCGGCCACTTCTCGCCCGAGGAGACCAAGGTGCTGATCGATGCCGTGCCCGACCTCTACAGCCGCCGCGAGGCCTTCAACGTGCGCGAGAAAGGCTCCGACGCCGTGCGCACCAACTTCGCTGCGCACCTGATCAGCGAGCCCTTCGCCCGCCTCGCGCGCCACCCGCGCATGGTCGGCCCGGTGAGCGAGCTGTTCGAAGAGCAGGTCTACATGCACCAGTTCAAGATCAACGGCAAGATGGCCTTCGAGGGTGATGTCTGGCAGTGGCACCAGGACTACGGCACCTGGCTCAACGACGACCTGATGCCGACCGAGCGCGCGATGAACGTTGCGATCTTTCTCGACGACGTGAACGAGCACAACGGCCCGCTGATGTTCATCCCCGGCAGCCACGTGAAAGGCGTGGTCGAAGCGAAGCACGACCTCACGACCACCAGCTATCCGCTCTGGACGGTCGACAACGACCTGATCCGCCAGCTGGTGGATCGCGCCGGTGGCAAGGGACATTACGACGCGGCGGGCCGCCACGTCGGGGGCGGCATCGTCTCGCCCAAGGGCCCGGCCGGCTCGATGATCCTGTTCCACAGCTGTCTCGTGCATGCCTCGGGCAGCAACCTTTCGCCCTTCAACCGCGTGGCCGTGTACCTGAGCCTGTGCGCGGTCGGCAACCACATCCGGCGCTTCAAGCGGCCCGAGTACATCGCGCACCGCGACTTCACGCCGATCGAGATGCTGCCGGACGACTGCCTGCTCGCGCCCTACCCGGTCGAAGTACCGTGGAAGAACGGCCTGCCCGAGAGCGCGCTTGCGACCTCGCTCGAAGAAATCGACACCATGGCGGCCTGAAGCATGAGCCTCCACACCCGACTCCAACAACGCGCGGCCGACGGCAAGCCGGTGCGCATCGGCCTGATCGGCGCCGGCAAGTTCGGCTCGATGTACCTGGCGCAGATTCCGCGCACGCCCGGCGTCCAGCTGGTCGCGATCGCCGACCTCTCGCCGGCCGCGGCGCGCACCAACCTCGAACGCGTCGGCTGGCAGCCCGAGCGCGCCGCCGCCCGCTCGGTGCAGCAAGCGCTGCAGACCGGCAGCACCTGGATCACCGAGGACTGGCAGGCCGTGACGCGCGAGCCCTCGATCGACATCGTCGTCGAGTGCACCGGCAACCCGGTGGCCGCGGTCGACCACTGCCTCGACGCCTTCGCGCACGGCAAGCACGTGGTCAACGTGACGGTCGAGGCCGATGCCTTCTGCGGTCCGCTGCTCGCGCGCCGGGCGCAGCAGGCGGGCGTGGTGTATTCGCTCGCCTTCGGCGACCAGCCGGCGCTGATCTGCGACCTGGTCGACTGGGCGCGCACCTGCGGCTTCCCGGTGGTGGCGGCCGGGCGTGGCCACAAGTGGCTGCCGCACTTCAGCGAATCGACGCCCGAGACGGTGTGGGGCAACTACGGCCTCACGCCCGAGCAGGCGCTGCGCGGCGGGCTGAACCCGAAGATGTTCAACAGCTTCCTCGACGGCTCCAAGCCCTCGATCGAGAGCGCGGCGGTGGCCAATGCAACCGGCCTCGGCGTGCCCTCGGATGGCCTGCTCTATCCACCGGCCAGCGTGGAAGACATTCCCTTCGTCACGCGGCCGAAGAGCGAAGGCGGCGTGCTCGAGCGCAAGGGCATGGTCGAGGTGGTGTCATCACTCGAGGCCGACGGCCGCAAGATCCCCTACGACATCCGCATGGGCGTGTGGGTCACGGTCGAAGCCGAGACCGAGTACATCAAGAACTGCTTCGAGGAATACAACGCGCACACCGATCCGAGCGGGCGCTACTTCACGCTCTACAAGCGCTGGCACCTGATCGGGCTGGAGGTCGGCGTGTCGGTCGCCAGCGTGGCGCTGCGCGGCGAGGCGACCGGCGTCGCGAGCTGCTGGAACGCCGACGTGGTGGCCACGGCCAAGCGCGACCTCGCGGTGGGCGAGACGCTCGATGGCGAAGGCGGCTACACCGTGTGGGGCAAGCTGCTGCCGGCCGAGCGCTCGCTGCGCGCGGGCGGCCTGCCGCTCGGGCTCGCGCACAACGTCAAGCTCCTGCGGCCGGTGAAGAAGGGCCAGAGCCTTTGCTGGGCCGATGTGGCGATGGACACCTCGACCCACGCATACAGGATTCGCAACGAGATGGAATCGATGTTCGCGCCGGCCGAGGCCAAGGCCAAGGCGGCCTGAGAGGCAGCATGTCCTACACGTCCATGACGGCCGTCGCCCTGCGCCAGGCCATGGCCGCAGGCGCGATGAGCGCCGAAGCGGCGGTCCGCGCCGCGCTCGAACGCATCGCCGAGCGCGAGCCGCTGATCCATGCCTGGCAGCACGTCGATGCCGAAGGCGCGATCGCCGCCGCACGCGCGCTCGACGCGCGCGGCCTGAGCGGCCTGGTTGGCCTGCTGGGTGGCGTGCCGATCGGCGTCAAGGACCTCATCGCCACGGCCGACATGCCCACGCGCTACGGCTCGCCGATCTACGAGGGCTTCCGCCCCGCGGCCGATGCCGGCTGCGTGGCCATCGCGCGCAGCGCCGGCGCGGTCGTGCTGGGCAAGACCGTGACCACCGAGTTCGCCTACTTCTCGCCCGGCCCCACGGCCAACCCGTGCAACCCCGCCCATACGCCGGGCGGGTCGTCCAGCGGCTCGGCCGCCGCGGTGGCCGACGGCATGGTGCCGATCGCCTTCGGCACGCAGACGGCCGGCTCGCTGATCCGCCCCGCTTCCTTCTGCGGCGTGTTCGCACTCAAGCCGGGCTACGGCGCACCGAGCCTGGCGGGCGTCAAGCCCTTCTCGCCCTCGCTGGACACCTTGGGCTGGCTGGCGCGCAGCGCCGACGACCTGGAACTGATGCGCTGCGCCATGAACGGGACCGCCTTCGCGCCGCTGCCGGTGCCCGCACCCGGCGCCTTGCGCCTCGGCATCTGCCGCACGCACGAATGGCCGGCCATCGATGCCGGCGGCGCCGCGGCCTACGAGCAAGCACTGGAGCGGGCCGCTGCGGCCGGCGTGGCGCTGAGCGACGTCGCCCTGCCTGCAGCATGGGCCGGGCTGCTCGAGGCGCAGAAAACGGTCATGGCCTACGAGGCCGCGCGCCAGCTCGACACGGAATGGCGCCAGTATCCGGCGCAGTTGAGCGCGGCGCTCGGCGCCTTGCTGCAGACCGGCCGCGACTGCACGGACGAAGCCTATGCAGAGGCGCTGGCGCAAGCCGCTGGCGCGCGCCGGCTGCTGCCAGAACTGATGCGCGATGTCGACGCGCTGCTGGTGCCTGCCGCGCCCGGCGAAGCGCCGGCAGGCCTGGCCGCCACCGGCGACCCGGCGTTCAACCGCATCTGGACCCTGCTCGGCCCGCCCTGCGTCGGCGTGCCCGGCCTGCGCGGCCCGCAAGGCTTGCCGATCGGCGTGCAGCTGGTCGGGCATGCAGAGCACGAGCGCGAGCTGCTGGCCGCGGCCGGCAGCCTGCACCGGCTGTGGGCCGCGGGCTAAGGCCCGGCCCCGCCCTGGCTTCGCAGGTCCGGATACGGCCAGCGCCGGGCGCGTGCTCCGGCGGAAGATGGCGCATGGATTCAAAACTCCCCCGCCCCTTCATCAACCTGGCATGGTCCAACCTGGCGGCCCAGTCGGCCGAGCAGCTGAGCCTGGCCGCCGTGCCGCTGGTGGCGGTGCTCGCGCTCGGCGCCGGCGCGGGCGAGATCGGCATGCTGGCCAGCGTGCAGACCCTGCCCTTCCTGTTGCTGTCGATCCCGCTCGGGCTCATCGCCGACCGGACATCGCGGCAGCGCCTGATGGCGTGGGCCGAGGGCTTGCGGGCACTGGCGCTGCTGGGCCTGCTCGCGATCGTGGCCACCGGCCACCTGTCGATCGCGTGGCTGGCGCTGCTGGGCTTCGCCGGCGCCGTCGGCACGGTGGGCTTCAGCGTCGCGGCGCCGGCCCTGGTGCCGTCGCTGGTGCCGCAGGACGCGCTCGCCCGCGCCAACGGGCGGCTCGAGCTCGCACGCAGCGCCGCCTTCGCCGGCGGGCCGGCGGCGGCCGGTGCGCTGGTCGCCTGGCTGGGCGCACCGGTCGCCTTCGTGCTGGCCGCGATGCTGTCGCTGTCGGCCCTCGTGCTCCTGCTGCGGCTCGCCGAACCGCCGCGTGCGCGAGCGCCGGCGCGCCATCCGCTGCGTGAGCTTCAGGACGGCGCGCGGCTGGTCTGGCAGCACGGCCTGCTGCGGCCGATCCTGTTGACGGCCGTGGCATGGAACATCTCGTGGTTCGTGCTGCAGGCCGCCTACGTGCCCTATGCCGTGCGCGCCCTCGGCCTCGGCGCCGGCGCGGTCGGCCTGAGCCTGGGCATCTGCGGCGCCGGCATGGTGGTCGGCGCGCTCCTGGCCGCGCGCATCGTCGGCGCGATGCCGCTGGGCCGGGCGATCCAGTTCGGCCCGGTGGTGTCGGTCGTGGCGGCGCTCATGATGGCCGGCACGCTCTGGGTACCGAGCGGCGCGCTCGCGGCGGCCTCGCTGTTCCTGTTCGGCATCGGGCCGATCGTCTGGGTCATCACCTCGACCACGCTGCGCCAGACCGTCACGCCCAACGCGATGCTGGGCCGCGTCTCGGCGGTGTTCCTCACCGTCAACGCCGGCGCGCGACCGGTCGGCGCCGCGCTCGGCGGCGTCGTCGGCGCGACCTGGGGCGAGCCGGCCTGCCTGCTGCTGGCCCTGGCCGGCTTCGTGCTGCAGGCCTGGCTGATCCTCGACTCGCCGGTGCGCGCGCTGCAGCGGCTGCCCGCGCAGGTCGCCTGAAAAAGAAAACGCAGCGGCGCTGTCGAAAGGCCGGCTTGCCAGCCGTCATGGGGTGAGCGATCCTGCTCGACGTTCTTCTTCAGAGGTTCCCCATGCAATACATGCTGTTGTTCTACCAACCCCAATCCGAGTTCGACCAGCGAGACGAAGCGGCGGCGCAGGCCTATCGCGCCAGCTGGATGGACTACGTGGGCGCCGTGCGCCAGTCCGGCATCGTGCAGGACGGCCACGGGCTGCACCCGCCGATGACCGGCACCACCCTGCGCGTGCGCGGCGACAAGCGCCAGGTGCAGGACGGGCCCTTCGCCGACACCAAGGAGCAGCTCGGCGGCTACTTCGTCATCGATGTGCCGGACCTCGACGCCGCGCTCGAATGGGCCGCACGCGCGCCCTGCGCGACGACCGGCGGCGTGGAAGTGCGCCCCGTGTTCACTGCGCCATAGAGTGAACACTCCCGAAGCGCATGGGGCCGCCGAGCGGGCCGCGCGCCAGTCCTATGGGCGGCTGGTCGCGATCCTGTCGGCCCGCACGCGCGACATCGCCGCGTCGGAGGATGCGCTGGCCGACGCCTTCGCGCGTGCGCTCGAACGCTGGCCGCACGAAGGCGTGCCCGAGCAGCCCGAGGCCTGGCTGCTCAGCGTGGCGCGCAACCGCACGCTCGATGCCTGGCGCCACAGCCGCGTGCAGGAGGAGGCCGCGCAGACCCTGCTCCTGCTGGCCGACGAGTTCGGTGCCGAGACGGCCGGCGGCGAGGCCGTGCCGGACGAGCGGCTGCGCCTCTTCTTCGTCTGCGCGCACCCGGCCATCGATGCCGCGGCGCGCACGCCGCTGATGCTGCAGACCGTGCTCGGGCTCGACGCGGCGCGCATGGCGGGCGCCTTCCTGGTCGCACCGGCCACGCTCGGCCAGCGCCTGGTGCGGGCCAAGGCGCGCATCCGCGCGGCCGGCATTCCCTTCGAATTTCCGCAGACGCGCGATCTTCCGCAGCGGCTGCAGGACGTGCTCGACGGCATCTACGCGGCCTACGGCACCGGCTGGGACGATGTCGACGGCGCTGACCCCGCGCAGCGCGGACTCACCGGCGAGGCCATCGACCTGTGCCGCATCCTGTGCGGCCTGATGCCCGGCGAACCCGAGCCGCCGGGCCTGCTGGCGCTGATGCTGTTCTGCGAGAGCCGCGCCATGGCCCGGCGCGGCGCGGCGGGCGACTACGTGCCGCTCGACGTGCAGGACACGGCGCGCTGGAACCATGCGATGCGCGAGCAGGCCGAGCAGCTGCTGCACCATGCAGCGGGCCTGAAGTCCCTCGGCGCCTACCAGATGGAAGCCGCAATCCAGTCGGCCCACTGCGCGCGCCGCCTGGGCGCGCAGGTGCCGGCCGATGCGCTGGTGGCGCTCTACGACGGGCTGCTCGCATTGCGCCCGAGCACCGGCGCACGGGTGAGCCACGCCTGCGCGCTGGCAGCCGCCGAAGGACCGGCCGCGGGCCTGCTCGCCCTCGACGCCATCGCGCCCGCCGAGGTCGCGAACTACCAGCCCTACTGGGCGGCACGCGCGCACCTGCTGGGCGCGAGCGGCGATCGCATCGCCGCTCGCAGCGCCTACGCGCGCGCATCCGGCCTGTGCACCAGCCCCGCCGTGCGCGCGTACCTGGCCTCGCAGTCCGAAGGGCTCTGAGCGAGCGCGCAGAATCGGCTCCTCATGTGGGCGCTCCTACGTACCTTCTCCTGGCAGGAACTGCGCCACCATCCCTGGCGCAACGCGGCTGCGGTGCTGGCGGTGATGCTGGGCGTGGCGCT
This sequence comes from Variovorax paradoxus, assembly GCF_018614915.1. Classification (GTDB taxonomy): domain Bacteria; phylum Pseudomonadota; class Gammaproteobacteria; order Burkholderiales; family Burkholderiaceae_C; genus Variovorax; species Variovorax paradoxus_K. Next base: position 41,991 of record NZ_JAGGNU010000040.1, read on the forward strand.
GGCCTTCTCGGTGCAGCTCATCAATGCCTCGGCGCTCGACGAGTTCGCGAGTGCCGTGCGCTCGGTCAACGGCCAGCCGGACCTGGAATTGCGCGCCGCGCAGGGCGGCTTCGACGAGAAGGTGTTCGCGCAGGTGGCGCAGCATCCGCAGGTGGCGCTGGCCAGCCCGGTGCTCGAATCGCAGGCGATCGCAGTCGCGGGCAGCGAAGCCCGCGTGCCGCTGCGCGTGATCGGCGTCGATGCGCTGGTGCTGGCCCCGATGGCGCCGGCGCTGATGCCGCAGCCGGCGAAGGATGCCGATCGCCTTGCGCTGTTCGCACCGGACACGGTGTTCCTCAATGCCGCCGCACGCACGGCCCTGGGTGAGACCGTCGCCACGCTTCGGCTTCGCGCCGGCGCGCAGCAGCAGCTCCGCGAACTGCGCGTGGCCGGCCAGGTGGCGGCCGGCGGCGCCGCGCTGGCGGTGATGGACATCGGCGCCGCACAGGACCTGTTCGGCCGCGGCGGGCAGCTCACGCGCATCGACTTGCGGCTCGCACCCGGCACGGATCGCGCGGCCTTCATCCAGTCGCTCAGGCAGTCGCCCGGCTGGCCTTCGGGCGTCCAGATCGCCGAGCCCGGCGATGCCGCCGAGCGCGTGAGCAATCTTTCGCGCGCCTACCGCGTGAACCTCACCGTGCTTGCGCTGGTGGCGCTGTTCACCGGCGCCTTCCTGGTGTTCTCGGTGCTGGCGCTCAGCGTCGCCAAGCGCGCGCAGCAGTTCGCGCTGCTCGGCGTGCTGGGCCTCGCGCCGCGCGAGCGGCTGCGGCTGGTGCTCGCCGAGTCGCTGGCGCTCGGCCTCATCGGCAGCGTGGCCGGCATCGCGCTCGGCAGCGCGCTCGCGGCCTTCGCGCTGCAGGTGCTGGGCGGCGACCTCGGCGGCGGCTATTTCGAAGGCGTGGCGCCGACCCTGCGCTGGAGCGCGGGCACGGCGCTGCTCTACGGCGGGCTCGGCATGCTGGCTGCGCTGGTCGGCGGCTGGTGGCCCGCGCGCGCCGCCCAGGCCCTGCCCGAAGCGCAGACGCTCAAGGGCCTGGGCGCCGCACCCGCACCGGGCGGCGCGCACAGGCCGGCGCTGCTGCTGATCGTGGCCGGCGCGGCGCTCGCGGCGGCGCCGGCGGTGTTCGGCATTCCGATCGCGGCCTATCTCTCCGTCGGCTTCCTGCTGGTCGGCGGCATCGCTGCCCTGCCCTGGCTGATCGCCCTGCTCTACGACCGGCTCGCCCCGCTGTTCGCCGGGCGCCTGCTCCCGATGCTCGCGATCGAACGCGCACGCCGCATGCGCGGCACGGCGGCGGTGGCGATCAGCGGCGTGGTCGCGAGCCTGAGCCTCGCGGTGGCGCTCACGGTGATGGTCGCGAGCTTCAGGGAATCGGTGACGCGCTGGCTCGACGTGGTGCTGCCGGCCGATCTCTACGTGCGCAGCGCGACCGCCGGCAGCTCGAGCAACAGCGAGCGCGCCGCCTTCACGCCGGCCTTCGTGCAGGCGCTCTCGCAGCTGCCGGGCGTGGCGCGTACCGGCACGCTGCGCACGCGCGCGCTGCTGCTCGATCCGACGCGGCCGACCGTCACGCTGATCTCCCGCAGCCTGGACGGCGATGCCTCGCGGTCATTGCCCTTGCTCGGCGGCGCGCTGCCGGTGCCTGCCGGACAGATCGGCATCTACGTGAGCGAGGCGATGGTCGAGCTCTACGGCGCGAAGCCGGGCACGGTGTTCGATCCGTTGTCCAGGGCCTTCGACGGTGCCGGCCGCTTCTTCGTCGCCGGCGTCTGGCGCGACTACGTGCGCCAGTTCGGCGCCATCACGATGGATGCGCGCGATTTCGAGCGCCTCACCGGCGACCGCAGCGTGAGCGACATCTCGCTGTGGCTCGCGCCGGGCGCCGCCGAAGCCCCGATGCAGCAGGCGGTGCGCGCCCTGGCGGCGCGAGAGGCCGGCGAGCCGATCGAGATCGCATCGGTCGGCCAGCTTCGCGCGACCTCGCTGCGCATCTTCGATCGCAGCTTCGCCGTCACCTATTGGCTGCAGGCGGTCGCGATCGGCATCGGCCTGTTCGGCATCGCGGCCAGCTTCAGCGCCCAGGTGCTGGCGCGGCGCAAGGAGTTCGGGCTGCTCGCGCACCTGGGCTTCACGCGCACGCAGGTGCTGGCGGTGGTGGCCGGCGAAGGCGCGGCCTGGACCGCCATCGGCGCGCTCGCCGGCCTGGTGCTCGGGCTTGCGGTGTCGGTGGTGCTGGTGCACGTGGTCAACCCGCAAAGCTTCCACTGGACCATGGACCTGCTGCTGCCATGGGCGCGCCTGGCGGCCCTGTGCGCCGCGGTGGTGGCAGCCGGCACCGTCACCGCCTGGCTGGCGGGGCGCGCCGCGGCCGCGCGCGATGCGGTGCTGGCGGTCAAGGAAGACTGGTGACAATGCAGGCATGAATGCCACCATTTCTGCCGGTATCCGCTGGCTCGACGGCGCGATCCTGCGCATCGACGCCGTGCTCGTGGGCTGATGCTGTCGCGACGCGCCCTGCTCGTGCTGCCCGCGCTCGCGGCGCGCCCGGCTTGGGCGCTGCCGCCACGCACGCTCGAGTTCCCGCGCGACTTCGGCAGCCATCCGGCGCTGCGCACGGAGTGGTGGTACATCACCGGCCACGCGCAGGCGGGCAGGCGCGATTTCGGCTTTCAGATCACCTTCTTCCGCTCGCGCGTCGATGCGACGCAGGCGATGCGCTCGGCCTTTGCGGCCAGGCAGCTGGTCTTTGCGCACGCGGCCATCACCGATCTCGAAGGCCGCAAGCTCTGGCACGACCAGCGCATCGCGCGCGCCGGCTTCGGCGTGGCATCGGCCGCCGAGGAAGACACCGACGTGCGCCTGCGCAACTGGACGCTGAAGCGCGAAGCCCAGGGCTACACCGCCCGATTGCCGGCCGAGGGCTTCGCGCTCGACCTGCGCTTCACTTCAACCCAGCCGGTGCTGCTCCAGGGACAGGATGGCCTGTCGCGCAAGGGTCCCCAGGCCGAACAGGCGAGCTACTACTACAGCGAGCCGCAACTCGCGACCCGAGGTCGCCTCACCCTCCAGGGCCGCGGCTTCGACGTCGAAGGGGCTGCCTGGCTCGACCACGAATGGAGCGATGCCTACATGCACCCCGACGCGGTGGGCTGGGACTGGATCGGCATGAACCTTCAGGACGGCGGGGCGCTGATGGCATTCCGGATGCGGCGCCGCGACGGCTCGTCCCTGTGGCATGGCGGCTCGCTACGCGGGGCCGACGGCGGCGTGCGCGTGTTCGGCCCCGACGAGCTGCGCTTCGAGGCCGAAGCCACGTGGACCAGTCCGCGCACGCGAGCGGTCTATCCGACCCGCTGGCGCATCCAGACCCCGGCCGGCAGCTTCAGGGTGCAGGCGCTGCTCGACGACCAGGAGCTCGACAGCCGGGGCTCGACCGGCGCCGTCTACTGGGAAGGCCTGAGCGATCTGCAGGACGACGGCGGTCGGCGCATCGGACGCGGGTACCTCGAGATGACCGGCTACGCGCAGGCACTGCGCATGTAGGGCGCCTCAGCCGCCGCGCGCACCCTGGGTGTTGACGTAGAGCGCGTAGAGCGACTGGCTCGCCGCCATGAAGAGCCGGTTGCGCGCCGTGCCGCCGAAGCAGAGGTTGGCGCAGCGCTCGGGCAAGGCGATGCGGCCGATCGGCGTGGCGTCGGGCGCGAACACCATCACGCCGTCGCGGCCCTCGCCGGTGCCCCAGCCGGCCCACAGGTTGCCGTCGACGTCGCAGCGGAAGCCGTCGGGCGCGCCCTCCATCTCGGTCTGCAGGAACACGCGGTCGTTGACCAGCCGACGGCCGTCATCGCTGAGGTCGAACACCCGAATGCGGCGCGGCAGCGTGCCCGACTCGACCACGTAGAGCCGGCGCTCGTCGGGCGAGAAGCTGAGGCCGTTGGGGCGGTTCACGTCGCCGCAGACCACGGTGGCCTCGCCGGTGCGGCCATCGACGCGGTAGACGTTGGTGGGCAGTTCGGCCTCGGCCGCATAGCCTTCGTAGTGGCCGAGAATGCCGAAGGGCGGATCGGTGAACCAGATCGAATCGTCCGACTTCACGACGATGTCGTTGGGCGAATTGAGGCGCTTGCCTTCGAAGCGGTCGAGGATCACGGTGACCGTACCGTCGTACTCGGTGCGTGTCACGCGCCGCGTGCCGTGCTCGCAGCTCAAGAGCCGCCCCTGGCGGTCGCGCGTGTGGCCGTTGGCGAAGTTCGACGGCTTGCGGAACGCGCTGACCGCGCCGGTCTCCTCATCCCAGCGCAGCACGCGGTTGTTGGGGATGTCGCTCCACAGCAGATAGCGCCCGTCGCCGAACCACACCGGCCCCTCGGCCCAGCGGAAGCCGGTCGCCAGCCGCTCGACGGCGGCGCTCGTGATGCGGTACTTGGCGAAGCGCGCATCGAGGATCTCGATGGCGGGGTCGGGGTAGCGTTCGGCGGCTTGCCACATGGTTCGACCTACGCGCGCGGGGCCTTTGCCCGATCGACGAGGGCGATGATCTCGCCCATGATGCCGCGCCGGAAGGCCAGCACGCAGATCACGAAGATCAGGCCGGTCACCATGGTGACCGACTCGCCCAGGGTGTTGAACCAGTCGATGGAGGTGATGTTGGCGATCAGATGGCCGAACTCGCCGATCTTGTTCTCGAGCAGCACCACCACGGCCGAGCCGACAAGCGGGCCGGAGAGCGTGCCCAGGCCGCCCACCAGCGTCATCAGGATGACCTGGCCCGAAGCGGTCCAGTGCACGTCGGACAGGGTGGCGAAGCCCAGCACCAGGGTCTTGAGCGAACCGGCCAGGCCCGAGAGCGCCGCCGAGATCACGAAGGCCAGCAGCTTGAAGCGGCTCACGTCGTAGCCCAGCGAGAGTGCGCGCGCCTCGTTCTCCTTGATGCCCTTCAGCACCTGGCCGAAGGGCGAATGAATGGTGCGCACGATCAGCAGGAAGGCGGCGACCACGATAGCGAGCGCCACGTAGTACATGGTGAGATCGTCCTGCAGATCGAGCAGGCCGAAGAGCTTGCCGCGCGGCACGCTCTGCAGGCCGTCCTCGCCGCCGGTGAACCGGGCCTGCAGCGCGACGAAGAACATCATCTGCGCCAGCGCCAGCGTGATCATCGCGAAGTAAATGCCCTGGCGGCGGATGGCCAGCCATCCGAACACCCAGCCCAGCAAGGCGCCGGTGAGCGTGCCGCCGATGAGGCCGAGCTCCGGCGAGAGGCCCCAGACCTTCATCGCGTGCCCGGCCACATAGGCCGAGCCGCCGAGGAAAGCCGCATGGCCGAAGGACAGCAGCCCGGTGTAGCCGAGCAGCAGGTTGAATGCCGAGGCGAAGAGCGCGAAGCACATGAGCTTCATCACGAACACCGGGTAGGCGCCGGCGAAGGGCGCCACGATCAGCGCGACGAGCAGCAGCAGGTAGATGACGAGGGAAAGCTTTTTCATGCGGCGGCGGTCTTATTTTTCTTTTCCGAACAGGCCGGCCGGGCGGATGAGCAGCACGATGACCATGATCACGAACACGACGGTGGAGGACGCTTCGGGGTAGAAGACCTTGGTCAGCCCCTCGATCACGCCGAGCCCGAGCCCGGTGAGGATGGCGCCCATGATCGAGCCCATGCCGCCGATCACGACCACCGCGAACACCACGATGATGAGGTTCTGCCCCATCAGCGGCGAGACCTGGATCACCGGTGCCGCCAGCACGCCCGCGAAGGCCGCGAGAGCGACGCCGAAGCCGTAGGTCAGCGTGATCATCAGCGGCACGTTGACGCCGAAGGCCTCGACCAGGCGCGGGTTCTCGGTGCCGGCACGCAGGTAGGCGCCGAGCCGCGTCTTCTCGATCACGAACCAGGTCGCGAAGCAGACCACCAGCGAGGCGGCCACCACCCAGGCACGGTAGTTGGGCAGCACCATGAAGCCGAGGTCGGTGGCGCTCGAAAGCGCCTCGGGCGCGTCGTAGGCCAGGCCCGAGACGCCATAGATCGAGCGGAACACGCCTTCGATCAGGAGCGTGAGGCCGAGCGTGAGCAAAAGGCCGTACAGATGGTCGAGCTTGTAGATCCAGCGCAGCAGCAGCCGCTCGATCAGGACGCCGAACAGGCCGACGATGATCGGCGCCGCGACCAGCATCACCCAGTAGTCGATCTTGAAGTAGTTCATCGCCATCCAGCTCAGCACCGCGCCCAGCATGAACAGCGCGCCATGCGCGAAGTTGATGACGTTGAGCAGGCCGAAGATCACTGCGAGCCCGAGGCTCAGGATCGCGTAGAACGATCCGTTGACCAGCCCCAGAAGGAGCTGGCTCAGCAGGGCTGGCAGTGAAATTTGCATACGGGAGGCAATGAACGGGTCAGTGGGTCAGCTTATTTCCAGAGGGCGCACTTGCTCTCGGCCTTGGTCGTGAAGACCTCATCGCCCGGGATCTTCTTCACGAGCTTGTAGTAGTCCCATTCCTTCTTCGACTCGCCGGGCGCCTTGACCTGCATCAGGTACATGTCGTGCACGAAACGGCCGTCGGGGCGGATCATGCCGGTACCGAAGAAGTCGTCGATCTTGGTGCTCTTGAGCTTCTCCATCACCTTGTCGGCGTCGGTGGTGCCCGCAGCCTTCACCGCGTTCAGGTAGGTCATGGTCGCGGAATAGTCGGCGGCCTGGATCTCGCCCGGCTGGCGCTTGGTCTTCTCGTAGTAGCGCGCCGCCCACTTGCGCGTCGCGTCGTTGAGGTCCCAGTACCAGCTGGTGGTGAACTGCAGGCCTTCGGTGTTGCGCAGGCCCAGGCTGTGCACGTCGCTGATGAAGATCAGCAGGCCGGCCAGCTTCATGGTCTTGCCGATGCCGAACTCCTTGGCTGCCTTGATGGAATTGATGGTGTCGCCGCCGGCATTGGCGAGCCCGAGGATCTGCGCCTTCGAGTTCTGGGCCTGCAGCAGGAAGGACGAGAAGTCCGAAGCGTTCAGCGGCGCACGCACCGCGCCGACCACGGTGCCGCCCTTGGCCTTGACCACGGTGCTGGTGTCGGCTTCCAGCGCATGGCCGAAGGCGTAGTCGGCGGTCAGGAAGAACCAGGTCTTGCCGCCGCTGTCCACGATGGTCGAGCCCGTGCCCTTGGCCAGCGCCACGGTGTCATAGGCGTAGTGCACGGTGTAGGGGCTGCACTGGTCGTTGGTGAGCGCCGAGCTTGCCGCGCCGTTGTTGAAGTACACGCGCTTCTTCTCCTGCGCCACCTTCGCGGTCGCGAGCGCGGTGCCGGAGTTGGTGCCGCCGAAGATCATCGTGACACCCTGGGTGTCGATCCACTCGCGCGCCTTGGACGCAGCCACGTCGGCCTTGTTCTGGTGGTCGGCCGACAGCAGCTCGATCGGCTGGCCGAGCACCTTGCCGCCGAAGTCGTCGATCGCCATCTGGATCGCCAGCGCACCGTTCTTGCCTTCGATGTCGGCATAGAGACTCGACATGTCGGTCACGAAGCCGATCTTGACTTTCTCCTGCGCCTGCACGGCGTGCGTGGCAAGGCCGGCAGCGCCGAGCATGAGGGCAACGATCTTGAGTTTCGCTTTCATGGTGTCTCCTGGTGTGGGTTGAAGCGGAAGAAAAAAACAGCGCGCGCTCAGACGCCCAGCAATTCGTGCAGCACCGGCATCTTGGCGTCGAGCTCGGCGGCGCCGAACTTCTCCACGATGCGGCCGTGCTCCATGACGTAGAAGCGGTCGGCCAGCGGCGCGGCGAAGCGGAAGTTCTGCTCCACCATGACCACGGTGTAGCCCTTGCCGCGCAGCGTGTGGATCATCCGGGCCAGCGCCTGCACGATCACCGGCGCCAGGCCTTCGGAGATTTCGTCGAGCAGAAGCAGCCTGGCACCGGTGCGCAGGATGCGCGCGACCGCCAGCATCTGCTGCTCGCCACCCGACAGGCGAGTGCCCTGGCTGTTGCGGCGTTCGGCCAGGTTGGGGAACATGGCGTAGATCTCGTCCACCGACATGCCCTTGTCCGCACTCTTGAGGGCGGGCGGCAGCAGCAGGTTTTCTTCGGCCGACAGGCTCGCGAAGATGCCGCGCTCCTCCGGGCAGTAGCCGATGCCGTGGTGCGCAATGCGGTGCGTGGCCATGCCGATGGTTTCGACGCCGTTGACCTTGATGCTGCCCTTGCGCGTGCCGGTGAGGCCCAGGATGGCGCGCATCGTGGTGGTGCGCCCCGCGCCGTTGCGCCCCAGCAGCGTCACCACCTCGCCGGGCTGCACCACCACGTCGACGCCGTGCAGCACGTGCGATTCGCCGTACCAGGCGTGGAGGTCCTTGATCTCCAATGCAGGCACCGCCATCAGTGCGCTCCTTGCAACTGGCCGTCCGTGGTGCCCATGTACGCTTCCATCACCTGCGGATTCTTCGAGACTTCGGCATACGGGCCCTCGGCCAGCACGGCGCCGCGCTGCAGCACCGTGATGGTGTCGGCGATGGTCGAGACCACGCTCATGTTGTGCTCCACCATCAGGATGGTGCGGCCGGCGGACACGCGCTTGATGAGCTCGGCCACGCGGTGCACGTCCTCGTGGCCCATGCCTTGCGTGGGTTCGTCGAGCAGCATCAGTTCGGGCTCCATCGCCAGCGTGGTCGCGATCTCGAGTGCGCGCTTCCTGCCATAGGGCAGATTGACCGTCTGCTCGTCGGCGAGTTCCGCGAGGCCGACCTCGGCCAGCAGCGCACGGGCGCGGGCATCGAGCGGCTTCAGCGACTTCTCGCTCTTCCAGAAGTGGTAGGAGGTGCCGAGCGAACGCTGCAGGCCCAGTCGCACGTTCTCCAGCAGCGTGAGGTGCGGAAACACCGCGGAGATCTGGAACGAGCGGATGATGCCGCGCCGCGCGATCTGCGCCGGGCGCTCGCCGGTGATGTCGGTCCCGTTGAACAGGATGGTTCCCGAAGTGGGCTCGAGGAACTTGGTCAGCAGGTTGAAGCAGGTCGTCTTGCCCGCGCCGTTGGGGCCGATCAAGGCATGGATCGATCCGCGAACGACCGAGAGATCGACCTTGCTGACCGCGGTGAAACCCTTGAATTCCTTGGTGAGCTGGCGTGTTTCGAGAATGATGTCGCTCATCTCGCGCGGTCGCCCGTGTGCTGGAAGGAAAAATCAGTCATGCGGTCCATCTGAGCGCACCACCGTGGTTGCGCGGATCGCATTGTTTGCGGGGGCCGCGAAACTTGCCTACTGGGGCAAATGCCTATGCTGCACTGCAATGAGCACCGGCCGCGCGAGGCGGCCAGGGCCCGCGCTCATCAATGTGCGCCCGCTGCGGCGTCGGCACCGCCCGCGCTCTTCGTCGGCCTGGCCAGCCAGACGAAGGGAATCAGCAGCAGGAACAGCACCGCGGACGCATAGAACACGTCGTTCGCGGCCAGCATGAAGGACTGCTGGTCCACCATGCGGTTGAGCTGCCCCAGCACCTGATCGGCGCTGAAGCCGCTGCTGGCGAGGCCGGCCATCGCGCTGCTCGCGGCCGCGTTGCCCTGGTTGACCGATTCGACCAGCTGCGCGTGATGCAGCGCGGCGCGGTTCTCCCACAGCGTGGTGGCGATGGAGGTTCCCATCGCACCCGCCGTGATGCGCGCGAAGTTCGACAGCCCCGAGGCGGCCGCAATGCGGTCGGGCGCGAGGCCCGAGAGCGTGATCGTCACCAGCGGGATGAAGAAGAAGGCCATCGCCACGCCCTGGATCACCGTCGGGATCATGATGGTCCAGAAGTCGGCCTGGGTGTTGAAGTTGGAGCGCATCCAAAGCACCAGCGCGAACACCAGGAACGAGAAGGTCGCGTAGCGGCGCGGATCGATCTTGGCGACCGTGAGGCCGACGATCGGCGAGAACACGATCGCGAGCAGGCCCACCGGCGCCATGATCATGCCGGCCTGCGTCGCCGTGTAGCCCATGTACTGCTGCAGCCACAGCGGCAGGATCACCACGTTGCCGAAGAACAGGCCGTAGGCCACCGCGGTCGCCAGCGCGCCCGACCAGAAATTGCGCCGTTTGAAGAGCGAGAGGTCCACCACCGGATGCTTGTCGGTCAGCTCCCACACGAGGAAGAAGGCGAAGCCGACCACCGCCACCACCGCCATCGTCACGATCTCGGCCGAATGGAACCAGTCGAGCTCCTTGCCCTTGTCCAGCATCAGCTGCAGCGAGCCGACCCACAGCACGAGCAGGCCGAGGCCGATGGCATCGATGGGCACCTTGCGCGTCGTGCTCTCGCGCTTGTGGTAGATGCCCCAGGTGATGCCGGCGGCGAGCAGGCCCACGGGAATGTTGATGTAGAAGATCCAGGGCCACGAGATGTTGTCGGTGATCCAGCCGCCGAGCAGTGGGCCCATCACGGGCGCGACCAGCGTGGTCATCGACCACATCGCCATCGCGAGCCCGGCCTTGGCCTTCGAGTAGCTCGACAACAGCAGCGTCTGCGACAGCGGGATCATCGGCCCGGCGACGAAGCCCTGCAGCGCACGGAATGCGATCAGCGTCGTCATGTTCGGCGCCAGCCCGCAAAGCCACGAGCTGATGATGAACAGCAGCACGCTGGCCATGAACAGGCGCACCTGGCCGAAGCGCTGCGTGAGCCAGCCGGTGAGCGGCACCGCGATGGCGTTGGCCACTGCGAAGCTGGTGATGACCCAGGTGCCCTGCGTCGAGCTCACGCCGAGGTCGCCGGAGATCGCCGGCAGCGAGACGTTGGCGATCGAGGTGTCGAGCACGTTCATGAAGGTCGCGGCCGAGAGCGCGATCGTGCCCCATAGCCGGGCGGAACCCTCGAGCGGCGGCAGGGGTGCGGGAGGAGCCGAAGCGGTCGCCATCGTGCGCGGGCCGTCGATCAGATCGGGTTGACGTGCGACGGCGCCGCAGCGGCCGCCGGTGCCGCAGCGGCCGCCGGTGCCGCAGCGGCTGCCGGCCGCCCGGTGCTGGCGAGCGCCGCGCCGCGGCCCATGTTGGCCGCGATGATGCGCTGCACTTCGGCGTCCGCGCCCTGGTCGAGCCGGCTGTAGACCTGCGTCTGGGCCAGCGCGCTGGCGCGCGGCGCATCGGCGAGCATCTTGCCGCCCTTCTGGGTGACATCGATCTCGGCATCCATCGAGAGCCCCACGCGCAGCGGATTGGCCTTGAGCTGCTGCGGATCGAGCGCGATGCGCACCGGCACGCGCTGCACCACCTTGATCCAGTTGCCGGTGGCGTTCTGCGCCGGCAGCAGCGCGAAGGCGGCACCGGTGCCGACGCCGAGGCCGGCGACCCGGCCGGTGTATTCGATCTTCTTGCCGTACACGTCGGCCGTGAGCTTCACGGGCTGGTCGAGCCGGATGTTTCTCAGCTGCACTTCCTTGAAGTTGGCATCGACCCACACCTGGTTCAGCGGCACGATCGACATCATCGGCGTGCCGGCCGCCACGCGCTGGCCGAGCTGCACGGTGCGCTTGGCCACGTAGCCTTCGACCGGCGCCGGCATCGCGACACGCTGGGTCGCCAGGTAGGCCTCGCGCACCTTGGCAGCGGCGGCGAGCACGCTCGGATGCTGCTCGACGCTGGTGCCTTCGGTCAGCGACTGGTTGCTGGCGAGCTGCTCGCGCGCCGAGACCACGCCGGCCTGCGCCGCCGCGAGTGCGCTCTTCGCATTGGCGAGCGTCGTCTCGGCGTGGTTGAGTTCTTCCTTCGACACCGCGCCGTTGCCGGTGAGGGCCTGGCGGCGCTTCAGGTCGTCCTGGGCGCGTGCGATGTCGCTTTGCGCCTTGACGATGTCGGACTGCCTGAGCGTGACCTGCGCGGCCAGCGAGCCGTTGTTGGCGTAGAGCGTGCGCACCTGCCGCACCGTCTGCGCGAGCGCGGCCTCGGCCTGGTCGAGCGCAACGCGGGCGTCGGCCGGGTCGAGCTGCACCAGCGGCTGGCCCGCCTTCACCAAGTCGGTGTCGTCGGCCATGATGGCCATCACGGTGCCGCCGATCTGCGGCGTGATCTGGATCACGTTGCCCTGCACGTAGGCGTTGTCGGTCGACTCGTAGTGGCTCGCGACCAGCCATTCGTAGACACCCCAGCCGGCGCCGGCCAGCACCACCACGGAGGCGAGCGCGGTCAGCGCGCGGCGGCGCTTGTTGTTGGGCGCCGGTGCATCAACGGCGGCGGCGGTGTTGTTGTTGCTGCTGTCCATGGCAATGTCCTTCGGATTCGCGCGTAGCTGTTCAGGGATGGGGGGTCGCGGGCTTGCCGGCCGCGGCGGAGGTTTCGGTGTCGGGCTGCCAGCCGCCGCCCAGCGCACGCGCGAGGCCCACCTGGGTCTCGAGGGCGCGTGCGGCCAGATCGACGGCCTGGCGGCGTTCGGCGAGCACGGTGGTCTCGGCCGTCAGCACGTTGAGGTAGTTGCCGAGGCCGGCGCCGTAGCGCTGCACGGCGATGTCGTAGGCGGACTCGGCGGCGCGCTGCGATTCGGCCTGCTCGGCCTGCTGGCGCGTGACCGACTGCGCGCTGCTGACCTGGTCGGCCACATCGCGCACGGCGTCGAGCACGGCGGCGTTGTAGCTCTCGATCGCGGCGTCGAGGTCGGCCGTCTTGCCGCGCAGGTTGGCGCGCAGCCGGCCGCCCTCGAAGATCGGCAGCCGCACGGCCGGGCCCACGCCCCACTGCTCGCTGCCCGACCTGGTGAGGTTGCCGAAACCGAGGGCGGAGAAGCCGGCGAAGGCAACGAGGTTGATGTTCGGATTGAACTGGGTCTTGGCGTTCGCAACGTCGCTGGTCGCGGCCTCGACGCGCCAGCGCGCGGCGGCGATATCGGCGCGACGGCCCAGCAGGTTGGCCGGGATGGTCGGCTGCAGCGCAATCGGACGGATGGCGGCGAGCTTCGGCGCGGCCAGGCCCTGGGCGGCGCCGGGCTTGGCGACCAGCGCATCCAGCGCATGCTGGGCGATCTCGATCTGCTCGTTGAGCGCCTCGATCTGCTGGCGCGCCTGCGGCAGGCCGCCTTCGCTTTGGTACTGCTCGAGGCGCGTGTCCAGGCCGGCGGCGACGCGGTCGCGCACCAGCCTGAGGGTTTCCTCGCGCTGCGTGAGCGTGCGCTTGGCCACGGCCAGCTGGTCGTCCAGGCGCGCCCATTGGAAATAAGCGCGCGCCACATTGGTGGCCAGCAGCACGCGGGCCGCATCGGCATCGGCCGCTGCGGCATTGGCGGCGCCGACCGCAGTCTCGATGGCGGTGCGGTTCTTGCCGAAGAAGTCGAGCTCCCAACTCGCGTTGAGCTGCAGCGTGCCGAGCTCCTGGACCGAGCCGCCGAGCGGGGCGGGATAAATGTAGTTGCCGCTGAACTTCTGGCGCGTGAGGTCGATCTGGCCGTCGAGCTTCGGCTTGCGGGCGGATTCCGCCACGCCAACCGCGCCCTGGGCGCGTTCGAGCCGGGCCCGCGCGACCTGCAGGTTGGGGTTGCCCTGCAAGGCCTGGTCGACCAGGTCGCTCAGCTGGGCGTCGCCGAAGCCCAGCCACCACTGGCTGTCGACGGTGGGCGCGGCCAGCTCGGCGGCCTGGCTGGACAGGCCCAGCGAACCGGCATCGCGCAGTTTCGCGTGCGAATCGATCTGGCCCATGTCGGCGCAACCGGCCAGGAACAGCGCCGCCGCGGCGGCCATGGCGGTCATCGGGCGCCGCGCGAATTCAGGAAGCAGCTGGATCATTCTTTTCTCCACGGGCCGCGACGGCCTGGGCGTTGTCGAGGATGCGGTGCAGGAAGTCCTTGAGCTGTTGCCACTCTTCACGGCTGAAGCCGGCCAGCACTTCGTTCTGCACGCTGCACAGCACATGGGGCACCTGGCGCGCGGCTTCGCGGCCCTCCTCGGTGAGCTCGATGTTGACCACGCGCCGGTCCGACAGGGAACGTACGCGCCGGCACAGGCCCTTGGCTTCAAGCCGGTCGAGCAGCCGCGTCATGGCGCCGGTGTCGAGCTGGCATTCGCGCGCCAGCTCGGCGACGGTCGTCGCATGGCCGAGGTAGAGCTTGAACAGGGGTGCCCACTGCGGGAAGGTCGGCCCGCTGGGCTCGGACATCTTGTTGGAGACGAGCTGACCGACGATGGTCGTGATGCGGCGCATCATGTGGCCGACGCTTTGCTCGGCCAGGTAGCCCTCCGGCTGGTAGAAGCCGGGAATCGCCGGCAACCCTTCGGGTGCAACCGGCGTGTCGGCTTCCGGGCGTATTGGCTGAGACATGGCGCGATTATTAGTTGTCACGACAGTAATTGTCAAGGCGACCTTTGAACGGGCAAGGGTTGATTAGAATCCCGCTCATGGTTTCCCCTGCCTCGACTTCGGCCGCCAAAGGCGCGCCCCGATCGCTTTCCGGCCTGACGCCCTTCTTGCGACCCTACCGCATCCAGATCCTGCTGGCGGCCGTGTTCCTGGTGCTGGCGGCGATGACGACGCTGGTGTTTCCGCTGGCCCTGCGCAGCCTGATCGACGGCGGCCTGATCGCCTCCGACCGCGGCGCGCAGGCGATGGCGTTGCGCGAGCACTTCCTCGCCCTGTTTGCGGTGGCTGTCGCGCTCGGGCTGTTCTCGGCTGCGCGCTTCTACACGGTGAGTTGGCTCGGCGAGCGGGTCACGGCGGATCTGCGCAACGCCGTCTACGCGCATGTGCTGCGTCAGAGCCCGGCCTTCTTCGAGACCACGCAGACCGGCGAAGTGCTGTCGCGCCTGACGGCCGATACGACACTGGTGCAGACGGTTGTCGGCTCCTCGCTCAGCATGGGATTGCGCAACGCGGTGATGGGCGCTGGCGCCTTGGCCATGCTGGTCTGGACCAACCCCTACGTGATGGTGCAGGTGCTCGGCATCCTGGTGCTGGTGGTACTGCCGAGCATGTGGTTCGGCCGCCGCGTGCGCCGGCTCTCGCGCGCCAGCCAGGACCGCGTGGCCGATTCGAGTGCCATCGCGGCCGAGGTGCTGAACGCGATCCCCGTGGTGCAGAGCTACACCGCCGAAGCGCGCGAGGCAGCCCGCTTCGATGCCTCCACCGACGACGCCTTCCGCACCGCAGTGCGCCGCACGAAGGCGCGCTCGGTGCTGGTGGCCTTCATCATCATCGCGACCTCGGCGGCGCTGCTGTGGGGCCTGTACCAGGGCACGCAGGCCGTGCTGCGCGGCGACATCACGGCCGGCCACCTCGGGCAGACGGTGGTGTACGTGATCATCCTGGCCAGCGCCGCCGCGGTGCTGGGCGAGGTCTACGGCGACCTGCTGCGCGCCGCCGGCGCCACCGAGCGGCTGATGGAGCTGCTGCACGCCAGGCCGGTCATCGTGTCTCCGGCCCGGCCGGCCAAGGCGCTGATTCCGGCCGCGGGCAGCGCGGTCGCTTTCGAGCGCGTCACTTTCCACTACCCCTCGCGTCCGGGCACCCCGGCGCTGCGCGACTTCAGCCTCGCGGTGGCGCCCGGCGAAACGGTGGCGCTGGTCGGATCGAGCGGCGCGGGCAAGAGCACCGTGTTCCAGCTGCTGCTGCGCTACTACGACCCGCAAGCCGGCCGCATCGTGCTCGACGGCACTTCGCTCGCGGAACTGTCGCTCGACGCGCTGCGCACGCGCATCGGGCTGGTGCCGCAGGATGCGGTGATCTTCTCGGCCAGCGCGCTGGAAAACATCCGCTACGGCCGGCCGGATGCGAGCGTCGAAGAAGTCCACGCCGCGGCACGCGCCGCCTTCGCCGACGGCTTTTTGAAAGCGCTGCCCGAGGGCTACGACACCTTTCTCGGCGAGCGCGGCGTGCGCCTGTCGGGCGGGCAGCGCCAGCGCATCGCGATTGCGCGGGCGATGCTCAAGAACCCGCCGCTGCTGCTGCTCGACGAAGCCACCAGCGCGCTCGACGCCGAGAGCGAGCGCATGGTGCAGGCCGCGCTCGAATCGGCGATGGTGGGCCGCACGACGCTGGTCATCGCCCACCGGCTGGCGACGGTGCAGAAGGCCGACCGCATCGTGGTGCTCGACCACGGCGGCATCGTGGAACAGGGAACGCATGCGACGCTGGTCGCACAAAACGGCGTGTATGCGCGGCTGGCCGCGCTGCAGTTCGCGGCCTGACGGCCGCCTGCTACTGCAGGGTTTCCTTGAGCGCCGGGGGCAAGGGCAGCGAGAACACCGCGATGCCCTCTTCGAGCAAGGTCTGCGCTTCTTCGCGCGTGGCCTGGCCGCGAATGCCGCGCTCCTCGGCTTCGCCGTAGTGCATCTTGCGGGCCTCGTCGGCGAAGCGCTCGCCGACGTCTTCGGTCTTGGCCATCACCTCGCGCACCGCGCGCATCCAGCGCGCCTCGGGCGAATTGTTCTCGGCGACGGGAACGGCCGGCGTTTCGGCGGGCGGCTTGGCGCTGCCAAGGTTCAAGCGCGGCGCGGTCAGCAGCTTGGTGATCGCCGTGTCACTGCAGATCGGGCACGACACCAAACCGCCAGCCAACTGCGTCTCGAACGCCTCGTTGGACGCGAACCAGCCCTCGAAGCCGTGGCCGTGGGCGCATTGGAGGTTGAGGACCTTCATGCCCGGATTATCGGCCGCCGGCGGCCGGCGCGGCGTTCTGCCAGTCCAGCACCCATGCGCCCGACAGGACGTTCTGCAGCCACAGCGTGCAGGTCAGAGTCTTGGCATCGGACACGGTGCCGTCGCGGCACCAGGCGAACAGCTGCTCCGGCGTGGCCGTGATGACGTCCAGGAATTCGCCATGGTCGAGCTGCCGGTCGCCCAGCGAGAGGCCGCGCGCAAAGTAGATGTGGATGATCTCGGTCGAGTACGCCACCGCCAGGTGCATGGCGCCGGCGTGGGCCCACTCGCGCGCGCTGTAGCCGGTTTCTTCGAGCAGCTCGCGCTGGCCGCAGAAAAGCGGGTCTTCGCCGGCATCGAGCTTGCCGGCCGGAAACTCGGTCATCACGCGGCCGATCGGGTAGCGGTATTGCCGCTCGAGCACGACGCGGCCGTCGTCGAGCAGCGGCACCACCACCACCGCGCCCGGATGCACCACGTATTCGCGCGTCGCGACATGGCCGTCGGGCAGGCGCACGGTGTCGCGCTTGGCATGCAGGAAATTGCCCTTGAACAGCAATTCGCTGGCGGTGCCCTCTTCCTTCAGGTGCGCGTCGTCCATGTCAGTTCACTTTCGATGCTTGAGCAGGTAGCGCCAGGTGAAGCCCGGAAAGGCCAGCACGACGAAGAGCGCGCCGGTGACCGCGTAGAACTCCCATCCCTGCGGCGCGATCTGGCCGGCGCGGCGCTCGAACAGCAGGCCGACCCCGCCGGCTGCGAAATAGAGAAGCAAGAGTTCGGCCAGTCGCAGGCCCAGCGACTTGGTGGGTGTGGACAGCGGCACCACTCCGAACAGCCGCTCGTTGAGGAAGGGCAGATTGGCCGCGGCCAGCGCAAGCAGCAGCACGACCCAGACCGATGCGCCCTGCGACACCGAGCGCGGGACCTAGTTGGCCAGCGTGGCCACGATCGCCTGCGCGCAGAGCGTCATGAGGCCACCGGGCACGATGCCGAGGATCAGGATCAGCGCGCCGTTGACCGTCAGCACCGTGCGCACGTCGCGCGGCGCAGACACCGTCGTCGCCGTGACCGGCGCATCGAAGTACATGACCTTGACCACGCGGATGTAGTAGAAGGCGCCGACCAGTGACATCACGACCGCGAACACCGCCAGCGCGATGTACATGGCCTGGCCCGAGGCGATCAGCGCCTGCAGCACCGCCAGCTTGGCGTAGAAGCCGACCAGCGGCGGGATGCCCGCCAGCGAGAACATGGCAATGGCCATCACGCCGGCATAGAGCGGGCTACGCTGGTTGAGGCCGGCGAGATCGGTGATCTCCTCGCTCTCGAAGCCTTCGCGCGCGAGCAGCAGGATGATGCCGAAGCTCGCCAGCGTGGTCAGCACGTAGGTCACGATGTAGAACATCGAGGCGCTGTACGCGAACTGCGCGTTGTAGGTGTTGTTGTTGACCACGCCCGCCACCAGGCCCAGCAGCATGAAGCCCATCTGCGAGATGGTCGAGTAGGCCAGCATGCGCTTGAGGTTGGTCTGCGCGATGGCCGCGAGGTTGCCAACCAGCAGCGACGCGATGGCCAGCAAGGCAAGCATCTGCTGCCAGTCGATTGCGAGCGGCAGCAGGCCTTCCACCAACAGACGGATGATGATGGCGAAGGCGGCGAGCTCGGGCGCCGAGCCGATCATCAGCGTGACCGCGGTCGGCGCGCCCTGGTAGACGTCGGGCACCCACATGTGGAACGGCGCCGCGCCGACCTTGAAGGCGAGGCCTGCGACGATGAACACCAGGCCGAACACCAGCACCTGGTGGTTCACCTTGCGGCTCGCGATGGCCTTGAACACCTCGTTGGTGTCGAGCGAACCGGTCGCACCGTACATCATCGACATGCCGTAGAGCAGGAAGCCGCTGGCCATGGCGCCGAGCACGAAGTACTTCATCGCCGCTTCGCTGGCCACCGCGTTGTCGCGGCGCAGCGCGACCAGCGCGTAGCTCGACAGCGTGAGCAGTTCCAGGCCGAGGTAGATCAGGAGGAAGTTGCTGCCCGAGATCATCACGAACATGCCGAGCAAGGCGAACATGCTCAGCGTGAACATCTCGCCGCCCTTCATCATGCCGCGGTCGGCCGCATAGGGCCGGCCGTAGACCAGCGTGACCATCAGCGCCAGCGTCGCGAAGCACTTGAGCCAGTTGCCCATCGGGTCGCTCACGACCATGCCGCCGAAGCCGTAGTAGGACTTGCCCTCTGCCGCCTGCAGGCCGCTCAGGAAGGCCACCACGCCGAGCGTGAGCAGCGTCAGCACGTAGGTGCGCGTGCGGTGCGTGCTGGTCGTGGACAGATCGACCAGGGCGATGATGCAGGCCATGACCAGCAGCACCGCCTCGGGGTAGATCGTCATCCAGCTGAGTTTGTCAATCATCTCGTTCTCTTGTTCAGGCTGGATTCAAGGCAACTTCGAAGTCGCCACGTGGCGCAGCAGCTCGGCCACCGAGGCATTGGTCACGTCGGTGAAAGGCTTGGGATACAGGCCCATCCACAGCACCGCGATCGCCAGCAGGGCCAGCATGAGGAACTCGCGCGCATTGATGTCGCTCAGCTCCTTCACATGGTCGTTGCCCACCGGTCCGAGGTAGACGCGCTTGTACATCCACAGCGTGTAGGCGGCGCCGAAGATCAGCGCCGTCGAGGCGCCCACGCCGAGCCAGAAATTGGCCTTGACCGCGCCGAGGATCACCATCCATTCGCCGACGAAGCCCGCGGTGGCGGGCAGGCCGCAGTTGGCCATGGCGAACAGCAGCGCGAAGGCCGCGAACTTGGGCATGGTGTTGACCACGCCGCCGTAGTCGGCGATCTGGCGCGAGTGCACGCGGTCGTACAGCACACCGATGCAGAGGAACATGGCGCCCGAGACGAAGCCGTGCGCGATCATCTGCACGATGCCGCCCGACACGCCGAGATCGTTGAAGATGAAGAAACCCAAGGTCACGAAGCCCATGTGCGCCACGGACGAGTAGGCCACCAGCTTCTTCATGTCCTGCTGGACCAGGGCCACCAGGCCGACATAGATCACCGCGATCAGCGACAGCGCGATCATGAACCAGGCCCATTCGTGCGCGGCGTCGGGCGCGATCGGCATCGAGAAACGCAGGAAACCGTAGGCGCCGAGCTTCAGCATGATCGCGGCCAGCACCGCCGAACCGCCGGTGGGCGCCTCGACGTGCACGTCGGGCAGCCAGGTGTGGACCGGCCACATCGGCACCTTGACCGCGAAGGCCGCGAAGAAGGCGAAGAACAGGAAGGTCTGCGCGCTCGCGCCGAGCGGCAGCTTGTGCCAGGTGAGGATGTCGAAGCTGCCGCCCGACTTGTTGTACAGGTAGATCAGCGCGACCAGCATCAGGAGCGAGCCGAGCAGCGTATAGATGAAGAACTTGAAGGCCGCGTAGATCTTGTTGGGGCCGCCCCAGATGCCGATGATCAGGTACATCGGGATCAGCGTGGCTTCGAAGAACACGTAGAACAGGATGCCGTCGAGCGCCGAGAAGGAGCCGATCATCAGGCCCGAGAGAATCAGGAACGCGCCCATGTACTGGTTGACGCGCTCGGTGATCACCTGCCACGCGGAAATCACCACGATCACCGTGATGAAGGCGGTCAGCAGCACCAGCCACAGCGACAGGCCGTCGAGGCCGACGTGGTAGTGGATGCTGAAGCGCTCGATCCAGCTCCCCTTCTCGACGAACTGCATCGCGGCGGTTCCGAGCTCGAAACGCGTGTACAGCGGAATGGTGACCAGGAAGCTCGCGATCGAACCGACGAGCGCGATCCAGCGCACGCCGTTCGCATGCTCGTCTTTACCGAAGGCCAGCAGCACGGCGCCGAACGCGATCGGCACCCAGATGGCAAGGCTCAACAAACCCATTTTTCTTTTTCTCCAGCGGCGTCCGCTTACCTGTTGAACCAGACGAAGTACGTCATGAGGATGAAGATGCCCATCAGCATCGCGAAAGCGTAGTGATAGATGTAGCCGGACTGCATCCAGCGCACGACACCGGCAACGCGGCCGACCAGCTTCCAGGAGCCGTCGACGATGGCGCCGTCGATGACTCCCTGGTCGCCGCCCTTCCAGAGGCCGGTGCCCAGGGCGCGCGTGCCGCGCGCGATGACGTGCTCGTTGAACCAGTCCATGTAGTACTTGTTCTCGAGCAGCCGGTAGATGGGGCCGAAGGCGCGCTTGATCGCCGCCGGCAACGCCGGATTGACCAGGTACATGTACCAGGAGAGCACCACGCCGGCCAGCGCGAGCCAGAACGGCGCGGCGCTGAGGCCGTGCACGGCCATTGCCAGCGGGCCGTGGAAGGCCTCGGCCAGCTCCTTCATCGCATGGTGCTTGCCGGCGTCGACCATGATCGCGTCCTTGAAGAACTCGCCGTAGAGCATCGGCCCGATCGTCATGTAGCCGATCACGACCGAGGGGATGGCCAGCAGCACCAACGGCAGCCAGACCACCCACGGCGACTCGTGCGGCGTGGAGTGATTGGCATGGTGGCCGTGGTCGGGCTCCTCGTCCGGCGCATGGTGATGCTGGTCCGGATTCAGGTCGTAGCGCTCCTTGCCGTGGAACACCAGGAAGTACATGCGGAACGAATAGAAGGCGGTGACGAACACGCCCGCCAGCACCGCCCAGTATGCGAACGTGGCGCCCCAGAGATGGCTCTCGTGCACGGCCTCGATGATGCTGTCCTTGGAGTAGAAGCCGGCGAACAGCGGCGTGCCGATCAGGGCCAGCGAACCCACGAGCGAGGTGATCCAGGTGATCGGCATGTACTTGCGCACGCCGCCCATCCAGCGGATGTCCTGGTTGTGGTGCATGCCGATGATCACAGAACCGGCGCCGAGGAACAGCAGCGCCTTGAAGAAGGCGTGCGTCATCAGGTGGAACACCGCGACCGAATACGCAGAGGCGCCGAGCGCCACCGTCATGTAGCCGAGCTGCGAAAGCGTCGAATAGGCGACCACGCGCTTGATGTCGTTCTGGATGATGCCCAGGAAGCCCATGAAGAGCGCGGTGATGGCGCCGATCACGAGCACGAAGGACAGCGCCGTATCGCTCTGCTCGAACAGCGGCGACATGCGCGCCACCATGAAGATGCCGGCCGTGACCATGGTCGCGGCGTGAATCAGCGCCGAGATCGGGGTCGGGCCTTCCATCGAATCGGGCAGCCAGACGTGCAGCGGGAACTGCGCGCTCTTGCCCATCGCGCCGATGAACAGGCAGATGCAGATCACGGTGATCAACATCCACTCGGTGCCGGGGAAACTCAGCTTGGCGAGCGCGTCGGCCTTGGCGAAGGCCTCGGCGTAGTTCAGCGTGCCGGCGTAGGTGGCGATCAGGCCGATGCCGAGGATGAAGCCGAAGTCACCGACGCGGTTGACCAGGAAGGCCTTGAGGTTGGCGAAGATCGCGCTCGGCTTGTTGTACCAGAAGCCGATCAGCAGATAGGACACCAGGCCCACCGCTTCCCAGCCGAAGAACAGCTGCAGCATGTTGTTGCTCATCACGAGCATCAGCATCGAGAAGGTGAACAGCGAGATGTAGGCGAAGAAGCGGTTGTAGCCCTCGTCTTCCTCCATGTAGCCGATGGTGTAGATGTGCACCATCAGCGACACGAAGCTCACGACGCACATCATCATGGCGGTGAGGCCGTCGACCAGGAAGCCGACTTCCATCCGGAGGCCGCCGACCATCATCCATTCGTAGATGGTGCCATTGAAGCGGGCACCGTCGACCACCACGCTCTTGAGCGTCATGGCCGAGATCACGAAGGCGACGAAGACGCCGAGGATGGTCAGCGAATGCGTGATGCGGCGGCCGATATGGTTGCCGCCGAACTTGGTGCCGAACAGGCCGGCCAGCACGGAGCCGACCAGGGGTGCCAGCGGCACCGCCAGCAATGCGGATGCGGAGAGAGTTGCGCTCATATGTAAGTCCTATCCCCTGAGCGCGTTGAGTTCGTCCACGTTGATGTTCGACTTGTTGCGGAACAAGAGGACCAGCAGCGCCAGCCCGATGGCCGACTCGGCCGCCGCCACCGTCAAGATGAAGAACACGAAGATCTGGCCGTGCATGTCGCCGAGGAAATACGAGAAGGCGACGAAGTTCACGTTGACCGCGAGCAGCATCAGCTCGATGCACATCAAGAGCACGATCAGGTTCTTGCGGTTCAGGAAGATGCCGATCACCGACAGCGCGAAGAGCATCGCGCCCAGCGAGAGGAAGTGTCCGAGCGTGATCGTCATGCCTTGGTCTCCCCGGCGGCCGGTGCTTGTTCTGGTGCCACGGGCTGCGCCGCGCGCGTGACGGGCATATGCACGATGCGCACGCGGTCGCGCGCCTTCACGCGCACCTGGTCAGACGGGTTCACGTACTTGCTGTCCTTGCGCTTGCGCAGCGTGAGCGCGATGGCCGCGACGATGGCGACCAGCAGGATGACGGCCGCGATCTCCAGCGGGTAGAGGTACTCCGTGTAGAGCAGCTTGCCGAGCTCCATCGTGTTGGAGGTGCCGGGGCCGGAGGCCATGGCGGTCTTCGGTTCGGCGAGGCGGAAGCCGCCCATCAGCACCGCGGCCATCTCGAGCGCGATCAGCGCGCCGACTCCCGCCGCGAGCGGGAAGTGCTTCCAGAAGCCCTCGCGCAGCCCATCGACGTTGATGTCGAGCATCATCACCACGAACAGGAACAGCACCATCACCGCGCCCACGTAGACGAGCACCAGCGAGATCGCCAGGAACTCGGCGCGCAGCAGCAGCCAGATGGCCGATGCCTGGAAGAACGCAAGCACCAGGTAGAGCGCGGCATACACGGGGTTGCGCGCGGTGATGACGCGGAATGCCGCAAAAAGCAGCACCGCGGCAAACAGATAGAACAGGCCGGTCTTGACGTCCATGGATCGGGTTCGTTTTTGTGGGGATCGGGCCGGTCCGCTTCAGCGGTACTTGGCGTCGGCCGCCCTGTTGGCGGCAATTTCTTTTTCGTAGCGGTCGCCGACGGCCAGCAGCATGTCCTTGGTGAAGTACAGGTCGCCGCGCTTTTCGCCGTGGAATTCGAAGATGTGGGTCTCGACGATGGAATCGACCGGACAGCTCTCCTCGCAGAAGCCGCAGAAGATGCACTTGGTCATGTCGATGTCGTAGCGCGTGGTGCGCCGCGAGCCGTCGTCGCGCACCTCGGATTCGATGGTGATCGCGAGCGCCGGGCAGATCGCCTCGCAGAGCTTGCAGGCGATGCAGCGCTCCTCGCCGTTCTCGTAGCGGCGCAGCGCATGCAGGCCGCGGAAGCGCGGCGACAGCGGCGTCTTCTCTTCGGGGAACTGCACGGTGATCTTGCGGCTGAAGGCGTACTTGCCGGTGAGCGCGAGGCCCTTGAACAACTCGACCAGCATGAAGCTGGACAGGAAGTCCTTGAGCGAGAAGGCCGACGCGCTCGTGTTCGACGATGAGCGCGCAGGCGCGCGGGCAGTGTGCGCAGACATGGCGATTCCAGTTATTTCCAGATGTTGTAGGGGGTCTGCATCCAGGCGCCGACCACCACCAGCCACACGAGCGTGACCGGAATGAAGATCTTCCAGCCGAGCCGCATGATCTGGTCATAGCGGAAGCGCGGGAAGGTCGAGCGGACCCACAGGAACATGGTGACCACGACGAAGGTCTTGAGGCCCAGCCAGATCCAGCCCGGGATGAAGCCGAGGAAGTCGAACGGAGGCAGCCAGCCGCCGAGGAACAGGACCGCGCACAGGATCGAGACCAGCCACATGTTGGCGTACTCGGCCAGGAAGAACATCGCGAAGCTCATGCCCGAGTACTCGATCATGTGGCCGGCGACGATTTCCGATTCGCCTTCGACGACGTCGAAGGGATGGCGGTTGGTTTCAGCCAGGCCGGAGATGAAGTAGACCAGGAAGATAGGCAGTAGCGACAGCCAGTTCCATGACAGGAAGCCGATGCCCATCGAGGCGAAGTGCCCCTTGCCCTGCCCCATCACGATGTCGGTCATGTTGAGGCTGGCCGAGACCATCAGCACGACCACGAAGCAGAAGCCCATCGCGATCTCGTAGCTGACCATCTGCGCCGAGGCGCGCAGCGCGCCGAGGAAGGCGTACTTCGAGTTCGAGGCCCAGCCCGCGATGATCACGCCGTAGACCTCGAGCGAGGTGATGGCCATGACGAACAGCAGGCCGGCATTGATGTTGGCCAGCGCGACCTCGGGGCCGAACGGGATCACGGCCCATGCGGCCAGCGCCGGCATGATGGTCATGATCGGACCGAGCAGGAACAGGCCCTTGTTCGCGACCGTCGGCAGGATGATTTCCTTGGTCAGCAGCTTGAGCGCGTCGGCGATCGGCTGCAGCAGGCCCAGCGGGCCGACGCGGTTGGGGCCGAGGCGGATCTGCGTGAAGCCGATGGCCTTGCGCTCCCACAGCGTGAGATAGGCCACCGCACCCATCAGCGGCAGCACCACGACGACGATCTTGATCAGAGTCCAGATCACCGGCCATGCAACGGCGGTCCACCAATGCGCCGAGACCAGGCCCATGCCGAAGCCGTGCAGGGTGTCGATCATGCGAGCACCTCCTGCGCGGGCACGGCGCGCGGCGCGCGCCCATCGGCCGTCAATTGCAGCGAGGGTGCGCGGCGGACGATCGAATCGAGCTGGTAGATGCTCGCGACCACCGGTGGCGCGGCATGGGGGGCACGTTCACCGTCGAGGCGGGCCTCAGTAGCGTTGCTCAGCCGTTCGGCCGGGACGCTGGCGCCTGCGCCGATGTCAGCCAGTACCTCTGCCGTCGATTCGAAGGAGAAGCCCGAAAGGCCCAGCAGGTTGGCCAGCACGCGCAACACCTTCCAGGCCGGACGCGCCTCGCCCAGCGGCTTCACGACCGCATGGAAACTCTGCACGCGGCCTTCGGCGTTGACGAAGGTGCCCGGCGTTTCGGTGAAGGGCGCGATCGGCAGCACCACGTCGCTGAATTCGAGGTTGGCCTTGAAGGGGCTCAGCGTCACGACCATCTGGGCGTGCACGAGCGCGTCGGCCGCGCCGGCACCGGCGATCGAGTCGAACACCGGCTCGGTGTTGAGCAGCAGCACCGCCTTGAGCGCGCCCTGAAGCATCTCTCCGGCATTCAGGCCGCCGTCCTTGGGCAGCGCACCGACCAGCTGCGCGCCGACCGTGTTGGCCGCCTCGGTGAGATAGCCGACGCTGGCACCCGTCTGGGCGCCGATCCAGTTCGCCAGCGCGAGCAATGCGCCGGCCTCCGCATGGTGGGCGGCCGCATTGCCGAGCAGGATGGCCTTGCGCTCGCCGCCGAGCAGCGAAGCCGCAATGGCCTTGGCCGCATCGCCGGGTGCGTCACCGCCGGTCACGGGCGCCGCAGCGCCGGTGCTGGCGGCGACGGCGGCGGCGATCTCAGCCAGCGCGTCCAGCCAGTCCTGCGCCGGCACGCGCACGGCGTTCGCCACCGGCATGGCCCAGGCTTCGTCGTCGGCCAGCAGTTCGGGCGAGGTCAGTGCACTCAGCACGCCGCCCTTGCGCACCGCCTGGCGGATGCGCTGCGCGAACAGCGGATGGTCCTTGCGCAGGTTGCTGCCGATCACGAGCGTGCGCTGCAGCTGCGACAGCGAAGCGATCGAGGTGCCGAGCCAGCGGATGCCTTCGAAGGCGCCGAACTCGGCGTTGCGCAGCCGGTAGTCGATGTTGCCGCTGCCCAGGCCGTGCGTCAGCAACTTGGCCAGGTGCAGCTCTTCGAGCGTGCTGTGCGGGCTGGCGAGCGTGCCGATGCTCTGCGCGCCATGGTCGGCCTTGATCTGCTTCAGGCCGTTGGCCACGTACTCGAGCGCGGTCTGCCAGTCGACCTGCTGCCACTGGCCGCCCTGCTTGAGCATGGGCTGCGTGAGGCGCTCGGGGCCGTTCAGTGCCTCGTACGAGAAGCGGTCGCGGTCGGCGATCCAGCATTCGTTGACGTCTTCGTTCTCGAGCGGCACCACCCGCATCACGCGGTTGTTCTTGACCTGGACGATCAGGTTGGCGCCGGTCGAATCGTGCGGGCTCACCGACTTGCGGCGCGACAATTCCCAGGTGCGGGCGCTGTAGCGGAAAGGCTTGCTCGTGAGCGCGCCCACCGGGCAGATGTCGATCATGTTGCCCGAGAGCTCGGAATCGACCGAATCGCCGAGGAAGGTCTCGATCTCGGCATGCTCGCCGCGGTGCGACATGCCCAGCTCCATCACGCCGGCCACTTCCTGGCCGAAGCGCACGCAGCGCGTGCAATGGATGCAGCGGCTCATCTCTTCCATGCTGATGAGCGGGCCGACGTCCTTGTGGAACACGACGCGCTTTTCTTCCTCGTAGCGCGAGGACGAGCCGCCGTAGCCGACGGCCAGGTCCTGCAGCTGGCATTCGCCGCCCTGGTCGCAGATCGGGCAGTCGAGCGGATGGTTGATGAGCAGGAACTCCATCACCGACTGCTGGGCCTTGATCGCCTTGTCGCTCTTGGTACGCACGATCATGCCCTGCGTCACCGGCGTGGCGCAGGCCGGCATCGGCTTGGGCGCCTTTTCGACGTCGACCAGGCACATGCGGCAGTTGGCCGCGATGCTGAGCTTCTTGTGATAGCAGAAGTGCGGGATGTAGGTGCCCGCCTTGTCGGCCGCATGCATGATCATGCTGCCTTCGATGATTTCGACCTTCTTGCCGTCGAGTTCGATTTCAACCATATGTATGGACTCCCGCCGGGCCGCCCCAAGGGAGGCCTGCGCCCCCTCGGGGGGCAGCGAACGAATGTGAGCTTGGGGGCAATGTCATCCGCTCAGACCTTTGCGGGCGCTTTCGGGACGTAGCCCGGAATCAGCGCCTCGAACTCGTGACGGAAATGCTTGATCATGGCCCGCACCGGCATCGCGGCGGCGTCGCCGAGTGCGCAGATGGTGCGGCCCTGGATGTTGTCGGCTACCGAATTGAGCAAGTCCATGTCGCTCGGCTTGCCGTGGCCGTTGTGGATGCGGTCGACCACGCGCCAGAGCCAGCCCGTGCCTTCGCGGCAGGGCGTGCACTGGCCGCAGGATTCATGCATGTAGAAGTACGACAGGCGCTTCAGCGACTCGACCATCGAGCGGCTGTCGTCCATCACGATCACTGCGCCGGAGCCGAGCATCGAGCCGGCCTTGGCGATGGAGTCGTAGTCCATCGTGCAGTCCATCATGATCGAGGCCGGCAGCACCGGGGCCGACGAACCGCCGGGGATCACGGCCTTGAGCTGGCGCCCCTTGCGCACGCCGCCCGCGAGTTCGAGCAGCTTGGCAAACGGCGTGCCCATCGGCACTTCGTAGTTGCCGGGCAGCTCGACGTCGCCGCTGACCGAGTAGATCTTGGTGCCGCCGTTGTTCGGCTTGCCGCACTCGAGGTAGGCCTGGCCACCGTTGACGATGATCCACGGCACGGCCGCGAAGGTCTCGGTGTTGTTGATGGTGGTCGGCTTGCCGTAGAGGCCGAAGCTGGCCGGGAATGGCGGCTTGAAGCGCGGCTGGCCCTTCTTGCCTTCCAGCGATTCGAGCAGCGCCGTTTCTTCGCCGCAGATGTAGGCGCCGAAGCCGTGAGACGCATGCAACTGGAAGTTGAAGCTGCTGCCCAGGATGGCGTCGCCCAAGTAGCCGGCGGCGCGCGCTTCTTCCAGCGCCTCTTCGAAGCGATCGTAGGTCTGGAAGATCTCGCCGTGGATGTAGTTGTAGCCCACGCTGATGCCCATCGCATAAGCCGCGATGGCCATGCCCTCGATCACGATGTGCGGGTTGAACTGCAGGATGTCGCGGTCCTTGCAGGTGCCGGGCTCGCCTTCGTCCGAGTTGCAGACCAGGTACTTCTGGCCCGGGAACTGGCGCGGCATGAAGCTCCACTTCAGGCCGGTCGGGAAGCCTGCGCCGCCGCGGCCGCGCAGGCCCGAGGCCTTGACCTCGGCGATCACCTGTTCGGGCGTCAGGCCTTCGGCAAGGATCTTGCGCAGCGCCTTGTAGCCGCCGCGCGCTTCGTAGTCGGCCAGGCGCCAGTTGGTGCCGTCGAGGCCGGCGTAGATCTGGGGCTCGATGTGGCGATCGTGAAAGCAGGTCTGGACGCCGGTGGCCTGGAACTGCAAGAGCACTTGCTCGGGCGACATCATTGCGCGCCCTCCGTCGTCGAAGCGCGAAGGCCGTCGACCAGCTGGTCGAGCTTCTCGTTGCTCATGAAGCTGCACATGGTGCGGTCGTTGACCAGCATCACCGGCGAATCGGCGCAGGCGCCGAGGCATTCGCTCTGCTGCAACGTGAACATGCCATCCGGCGTGGTCTCGCCCATGTGGATCCCGAGCTTCTTCTCGAGGTGCGCCAGCGCCACCGCGCCGTCGCGCAGCTGGCACGGCAGGTTGGTGCAGACGTTGAGCTTGAACCTGCCCACCGGCTGCTGGTTGTACATGTTGTAGAAGGTCGTGACCTCGTGCACCGCGATCGGCGCCATGCCGAGATAGGCGGCGATCTCGCGCTCGCGCTGCAGGCTGACGAAGCCCTCGTCCTTCTGCACGATCGCCAGGCAGGCCATCACGGCCGACTGCTTGCCTGCCGGCGGGTACTTGGCGACCTCGCGCGCAAAAAGCTCCAGCGTGGCGGCCGAAAGCGGTGCCTGCTTGCTGCTGTGGGTGGTGTCGGAAATCATTCGCTCGCTCACCTGTCGATCTCGCCGAACACGATGTCCATGGTGCCAATCACCGCGACCGCGTCGGCAATCATGTGGCCGCGCGACATCTCGTCGAGCGCCGCCAGATGCGGGAAGCCCGGTGCGCGGATCTTCAAACGGTAGGGCTTGTTGGCGCCATCGCTCACGAGGTAGATGCCGAACTCGCCCTTGGGGTGCTCGACGGCGGCATAGGCCTCGCCTTCGGGCACGTGGAAGCCTTCGGTGAAGAGCTTGAAATGGTGGATCAGCTCCTCCATGTTGGCCTTCATCGATTCGCGCGCGGGCGCCGCCACCTTGTGGTTGTCGGTGATCACGGGGCCCAGGTTGTTGCGCAGCCAGCCCGAGCACTGCTGGATGATGCGGTTGGCTTGGCGCATTTCCTCGACGCGCACGAGGTAGCGGTCGTAGCAGTCGCCGGTCTTGCCGACCGCGATGTCGAAGTCCATCTGGTCGTAGACGTCGTAGGGCTGCTTCTTGCGCAGGTCCCATTCGATGCCCGAGCCACGCAGCATGGGGCCGGTGAAACCGAGGTTCAGTGCCCGTTCGGGCGTGACCACGCCGATGCCGACGGTGCGCTGCTTCCAGATGCGGTTGTCGGTGAGCAGCGTCTCGTACTCGTCGACCATCTTCGGGAAACGCCGGCAGAAGTCGTCGATGAAGTCGAGCAGCGAACCCTGGCGGTTCTCGTTGAGCCGCGCGATCGCCTTCGCGTTCTTGATCTTGCTGACCTTGTACTGCGGCATCGCGTCGGGCAGGTCGCGGTAGACACCGCCCGGACGGAAGTAGGCCGCGTGCATGCGCGCACCCGACACCGCCTCGTACATGTCGAACAGGTCTTCACGCTCGCGGAAGCAGTAGATGAGCATGTTCATCGCACCGCAGTCGAGGCCGTGCGCGCCGAGCCACAGCAGGTGGTTCAGCAAGCGCGTGATCTCGGCGAACATGACGCGGATGTACTGCGCGCGAATCGGCACCTCGAGGCCCATGAGCCGCTCGATCGCAAGGCAGTACGCGTGCTCGTTGCTCATCATCGAGACGTAGTCCAGCCGGTCCATGTAGGGCAGCGACTGGATGTAGGTGCGCGTCTCGGCGAGCTTTTCGGTCGCGCGGTGCAGGAGGCCGATGTGCGGGTCGGCGCGCTGGATCACTTCACCGTCGAGTTCGAGCACGAGGCGCAGCACGCCGTGTGCTGCAGGGTGCTGGGGTCCGAAGTTCAGCGTGTAGTTCTTGATTTCGGCCATCAGTGGAGTCCGCCGTAGTTGTCTTCGCGGATCACGCGCGGCGTGATCTCGCGCGGCTCGATCGAGACCGGCTGGTAGATCACGCGCTTCTGCTCCGCGTCGTAGCGCATCTCGACGTGACCCGACACCGGGAAGTCCTTGCGAAACGGATGGCCGATGAAGCCGTAGTCGGTCAGGATGCGGCGCAGGTCGTCATGGCCGTCGAACACGATGCCGTAGAGGTCGAAGGCTTCGCGCTCGAACCAGCCGGCGGCGCTCCAGATGCCGGTCAGCGAATCGATCACCGGCAGGTCTTCGTTCGGCACGAACACCTTCAGGCGCACGCGCTGGTTCAGACTGACGGAAAGAAGATGGGAGGCGACGCAGAAGCGCTCGCCCTCCCACTCGCCTTCGCGGTAGTCGACGTAGTCCAGGCCGCAAAGGTCCATCAGCTGCTCGAACTGGCAACCGGGCGCATCGCGCAACAGGGTCGCGACTTCGAGATAGTCGGCCGCGCCGACCACCACCGTCACTTCGCCGAGCGCGAGGGTGACGCTCTTGGCCTTGGCGCCAAGCGTTTCGGCGATCTGGGTCTGCAGTGCCTCGGGAGAAATGGCAAAGTCGGTCATCGTCTCTCGCTTCTCAGGCACGCGCGATCGTGTTGGTGCGGCGGATTTTTTGCTGGAGCTGGATGATCCCGTACAGCAGTGCCTCGGCCGTCGGCGGGCAGCCCGGCACGTAGACGTCGACCGGTACGATGCGGTCGCAGCCGCGCACGACCGAGTAGCTGTAGTGGTAGTAGCCGCCGCCGTTGGCGCAGGAGCCCATCGACAGCACCCAGCGGGGCTCGGGCATCTGGTCGTAGACCTTGCGCAGCGCCGGCGCCATCTTGTTGCACAGCGTACCGGCCACGATCATCAGATCGGACTGGCGCGGGCTCGGCCGGAACAGCATGCCGAAGCGGTCGATGTCGTAGCGCGCAGCGCCAGCGTGCATCATCTCCACGGCACAGCAGGCCAGGCCGAAGGTCATCGGCCACAGTGATCCGGTCTTGGCCCAGTTCACCACCGAGTCGTAGGTGGTGGTGACGAAGCCTTCCTTCATGACGCCTTCAATGGCCATTGTTCATTCCCAGTCGAGCGCGCCTTTTTTCCACTCGTAGACGAAGCCCACGACGAGGATGGCGAGAAAAATCATCATGGCCCAGAAACCGACCGGACCGATTTCCTTGAGCGCGATCGCCCACGGGAAGAGAAAGGCGATTTCGAGGTCGAAAAGAATGAAGAGAATCGCGACGAGGTAGTAGCGCACGTCGAACTTCATGCGCGCGTCTTCGAAGGCTTCGAAGCCGCATTCGTAGGGCGCATTCTTTTGAGCGTCGGGCCGATTCGGGCCGAGGATGTAACCGAGAACCTGCGGTGCGACGCCGACACCGACACCGACCAGGATGAACAACAGGACGGGAAGGTAGGAATCGAGGTTCATCGGGGTCATTTACCGCTTGACGCCGACAGGAAGATGAAGCTTCCTGCCGGCGAGATTTGGTGCGGTCGGCGAGACTCGAACTCGCACAGCTTTCGCCACTACCCCCTCAAGATAGCGTGTCTACCAATTTCACCACGACCGCGGTTTTGTGTGTCCGGATGGCATGAGGAACCCGATGAGGTTTTGGCTTTCCGGACAGCTTTAGAGTTTACCCTGAAATGAAGCCGTTTTCGCTCGGCGACCGCATCGAAAACATCGCGATCACTTGGTCGGGATCTGCGCAGCGCCCGAAGCCGGTGCAGCAGGTGCCGATGGCGGTGCACTGGTGGCGGGTGCCGCGGGTGCGTTGCCCGAAGGAATCTGCGATGCCGGACCCGCAGGTGCAGGTGCAGGTGCAGGCGCACCGACCGTCGCGCGCTCGAGCAGGCTGCCGCCGCCCACGGGCCGTGCGTGGCTGAAGTAGGCGAGCATCAGGGTGCATGCGAAGAACACGGCCGCGAGCACGCCCGTGGTGCGCGAAAGAAAGTTCGCGCTGCCGCTGGCGCCGAACAGGCTGCCCGCACTGCCGCTGCCGAAGGCCGCGCCCATGTCGGCACCCTTGCCGTGCTGGATCAGGATCAGGCCGATCATCGTGAGTGCGGTGAGCATCTGTACGCCCACCAGGATATTGAGGACCACGTTCATTCGTTCTAACTCCTAAATTCGTTCGCGGCTGCGCTGGTTCAGCGCGCCGCAGCAATGATCTGTAAAAAGTCGGGGGCCTTCAGCGAGGCTCCGCCGATCAGGCCGCCGTCGATGTCGGCCTGGGACAGCAGTTCGGCCGCGTTGGCCGCATTCATGCTGCCGCCATAGAGGATGCGTATGCCTGCCGCATGCTCGCTCGCCGCGTGGTGCAGCTGCGCGCGCAGCAGCGCGTGCACCGCCTGCGCCTGCTCGGGCGTCGCGGTCTTGCCGGTGCCGATGGCCCAGACGGGCTCGTAGGCCACGACGATCTCGCTGATGCAGTGACCATTGACATGGATCACCGCCGCGAGCTGGCGCTTGACGACCTCTTCGGTGTGCCCCGCCTCGCGCTGCGCCAGCGTCTCGCCGACGCAGACGATGGGCGTGATGCCGTTGGCAAGTGCCGCAGCGGTCTTGGCCGCGACCCCTTCATCGGTTTCGCCGTGGTACTGGCGCCGCTCCGAATGCCCGACGATCGCGTAGCGCACGCCGAATTCCTTCAGCATGGCCACCGACTGCTCGCCGGTGAACGCGCCCTGCGGCTGGGCAGACACGTCCTGCGCTCCCAGCGCGATCGGCGAACCGGCGAGGAGCGCCTGCAGCTGCGCCAGATACGGCGCCGGGACGCACACCGCGATATCGCACGCAGGCGTGCCGACGCCCTGCAGCAGCGCCCGCACCAGCGCCTCGTTGGCAGCGAGGCTGCCGTTCATCTTCCAGTTGCCGGCGATGAGTTTCTTCTTCGTCATGGCTGTCTCGCTCACCAGGTCAGCACGATCTTGCCGATGTGCCGGTTCGATTCCATCAAGGCGTGCGCCTGCGCCGCGCCGCTGGGCTCGCCCTGAGCGGCGAAGGTGCTGTGGATCACGGGCTTGACCGCGCCGCTTTCGAGCAGCGGCCAGACCTTTTCGCGCAGGGCCTTTGCGATCGCGCCCTTGAACGCGACCGGCCGCGGGCGCAGCGTCGACCCGGTGATCGTGAGCCGGCGGCGCAGCACCAGGCCGGCGTTGAACTCGCTTTTCGAGCCGCCCTGCACTGCGATGATCACGATCCGGCCGTCTTCGGCCATGCACTCGATCTCGCGCGGCACGTAGGCGCCGGCCACCATGTCGAGCACCACGTCCACGCCCTTGCCGCCGGTGAGGCGCTTGACCTCCTCCGCGAAATCGGAGGTCTTGTAGTTGATGGCATGGTCGGCGCCGAGCTTCCTGCAGGCCTCGCACTTGTCGTCGCTGCCGGCCGTCACGATCACCGTCGCGCCGAAAGCCTTGCCAAGCTGGATGGCCGTG
This sequence comes from Variovorax paradoxus, assembly GCF_018614915.1. Taxonomy (GTDB): domain Bacteria; phylum Pseudomonadota; class Gammaproteobacteria; order Burkholderiales; family Burkholderiaceae_C; genus Variovorax; species Variovorax paradoxus_K. Next base: position 76,061 of record NZ_JAGGNU010000040.1, read on the forward strand.
ACGCCGATGCCGCTCGAGCCGCCCTGGATCAGCAGCGTCTCGCCCTTCTGCAGGCGCGCGCGGTCGAACACGTTGCTCCACACGGTGAAGAAGGTCTCTGGCAGGCTGGCCGCCTCGGCATCGCTCCAGCCCTTGGGCACCGGCAGGCATTGGGCGACGGGTGCCACGCAGAGTTCTGCATAGCCGCCGCCCGCGATCAGCGCGCATACACGATCGCCGACCGCGAGGCCGACCTCGCGCATTGCGGCAGCATCGCCCGAAACGATTTCGCCCGCCACCTCGAGCCCCGGCAGATCCGAAGCGCCCGGCGGCACCGGATAGTTGCCGGTGCGCTGGAGCACGTCGGGGCGGTTCACGCCGCTGGCGGCCACACGGATCAGCAGCTCGCCCGCACCCGCGACCGGCGCGGGGCGCTCGGCCACGCGCAGCACCTCGGGAGCGCCGTACGAAGTGATTTCAATGGCTTTCATGCTTGTCTCGACTGCTGCGCCCGCCCGGACGGGCGGGACGCACGATGAAAGGACGGCAAAGGCGTCACCGCCCTCGCCCTCAGGGCTGGCGGTCGCTGCCGTTGGGCTCTTGCGGCCGCTGGTCCTGTTCGACCGCCACGCCCTGCTCGGCGGGCTGCTCGCCACGCTCGTTGCTGTCGAAGCGCGGTGCACGCTCGGCACGGGGCGGACGATCGCCGCGATCGCCGCGATCGCCGCGATCACGACGCTCGCCGCGGTCTTCACGCGGCGGACGCTCGCTGAATTCCATGCCGGCCGGACGCTCGGTCAGCGCCTTCATGGACAGCTTGACGCGGCCCTTCTCGTCGGTCTCGAGCACCTTGACCTTCACGATCTGGCCTTCGCTCAGGTAGTCGGTCACCTTCTCGACGCGTTCGTGCGCGATCTGGCTGATATGCAGCAGGCCGTCCTTGCCGGGCAGCAAGTTGATGAGCGCACCGAAATCGAGGATCTTGGTGACCGGGCCTTCGTAGGTCTTGCCGATCTCGACTTCCGCCGTGATCTGCTCGATGCGCTTCTTGGCCGCTTCCGCCTTTTCCGGATCCGTCGAAGCGATAGTGATGGTGCCGTCTTCGTCGATGTTGATCTGGGTGCCGGTCTCTTCGGTCAGCGCGCGGATCACCGAGCCGCCCTTGCCGATCACGTCGCGGATCTTCTCGGGGTTGATCTTCATCGTGAACAGGCGCGGCGCGAAGCTCGAGACTTCGGCCTTGGCTTCGCCCATTGCTTCCTGCATCTTGCCCAGGATGTGCATGCGCGCTTCCTTGGCCTGCGCCAGCGCGACCTGCATGATTTCCTTGGTGATGCCCTGGATCTTGATGTCCATCTGCAGCGCGGTGATGCCGTTGGTCGTGCCGGCCACCTTGAAGTCCATGTCGCCCAGGTGGTCCTCGTCGCCCAGGATGTCGGTCAGCACGGCGAAGCGGTTGTCTTCCTTGATCAGGCCCATCGCGATGCCAGCCACGTGCGCCTTCATCGGCACGCCGGCGTCCATCATCGAGAGGCAGCCGCCGCAGACCGAGGCCATCGACGAGGAGCCGTTCGACTCGGTGATTTCCGACACGACGCGGATCGTGTAGGGGAATTCTTCCTTGGTCGGCAGGCAGGCCACGAGGGCGCGCTTGGCGAGTCGGCCGTGGCCGACTTCGCGGCGCTTGGTCGAGCCCATGCGGCCGACTTCGCCGGTGGCGAAGGGAGGCATGTTGTAGTGGAACAGGAAGCGGTCTTCGTACTCGCCGGCCAGCGCGTCGATGCGCTGCGCGTCGCGCTCGGTGCCGAGCGTGGTCACGACCAGCGCCTGGGTCTCGCCGCGCGTGAAGAGCGCCGAGCCGTGGGTGCGCGGCAGCACGCCGTTGCGGATCTCGATGGGGCGCACGGTGCGCGTGTCGCGGCCGTCGATGCGCGGTTCGCCCGACAGGATCTGGCTGCGGACGATCTTGGATTCGATGCTGAACAGCAAATCGTTGACCTTGCCCGCGTCGAAGGGCTCGCCGCTTTCCTTCAGCGCATTCATCACGCCGGCATTGGCTTCGCGCAGGGCCTGCGTGCGGGCTTGCTTGCTGCGGATCTGGTAGACGGCGCGCAGATTCTCTTCGGCCAGGCCCTTGACCTTGGCGACGAAGGCCTCGTCCTCCGCCGGCGGCTGCCAGTCCCACACCGGCTTGCCGGCGTCGCGCACGAGTTCGTGGATCGCGTTAATCGCAATGTTCGCCTGCTCATGGCCGAACACCACGCCGCCGAGCATGATTTCCTCGCTCAGCTGCAGCGCTTCGGATTCGACCATCAGCACGGCCGCTTCGGTACCGGCGACGACCAGGTCCATCTGCGAATCCTTGCGCGCAGTCTGGCCCGGGTTCAGCACGTACTGGCCGTTGATGTAGCCCACGCGCGCGGCGCCGATGGGGCCGCTGAAGGGAATGCCGGAAATCGACAGGGCGGCGCTCACGCCGATCATGGCGGCGATGTCGGCATCGACCTCGGGGTTGAGCGACAGCGTGTGGATCACCACGTGCACTTCGTTCAGGAAGCCTTCGGGGAACAGCGGGCGGATCGGGCGGTCGATCAGGCGCGAGGTCAGCGTCTCGAGTTCGCTGGGCTTGGCTTCGCGCTTGAAGAAGCTGCCGGGGATCTTGCCGGCGGCGTAGGTCTTCTCGATGTAGTCGACGGTCAGCGGGAAGAAGTCCTGGCCCGGCTTGGCCGTCTTGGAAGCGACGACGGTGGCCAGCACCACGGTGCCTTCGATGTCCACGAGCACGGCGCCGCTGGCCTGGCGGGCGATTTCGCCGGTTTCCAGGACGACGGTCTTGTCGCCCCACTGGAAGGTCTTGGTGACTTTGTTGAAGAGGCTCATGTTTAGCTCCTGTTTTGATGGCGGGTTTCTGTGGTGGTCACAAACCCGCGGGGGGCCGGAGCGCTTTCCAGAACACGATGCCATTCCAGAGAAATTCGGGCGGAACTTCGTTGGAATGACACAGCTTCGCTCTGTTTTGGCGGCTCCGAAGTAAAAAACGCCTGAGCTAGCGGACTAACCCAGGCGTTTTTGCATGCGATTCGGCTTACTTGCGCAGACCCAGCTTGGCGATCAGCGCGGTATAGCGGTCGGCGTCCTTGGACTTGAGGTAGTCCAGCAGTTTGCGGCGGCGGCTCACCATGCGCAGAAGGCCGCGGCGGCCATGGTGGTCCTTGGCGTGCGTCTTGAAGTGCGGGGTGAGCTCGTTGATTCGGGCGGTCAGCAGTGCGACTTGCACTTCGGGGCTGCCGGTGTCGTTGGCGGCGCGGGCGTTGTCCTTGACGACTTCGGCCTTGATGGAGGCTGCGATCATTTTGATGATTTCCTGTTCCGGAATGTTTGACTTGCGGTGTGCGCTGGAACTGCACCCACCGTGCGCCTTGCGGCATGCAAAGCCATGAATTATAGCTCGCCCCCAGGTTGGCTCACTTCGTGTAGCCGCCCACCCCCTACCGGGGGCAACACCGGCGGCCCGGCCAAGCCGGTTCCGCGGTGTTTCACGAAGGGGCCGGCTTCGCGGCCCTTGCTTGGTGAGGGGCTATTTCGCTAGCCAGCGCTTCAGGCGGTTTACGCCTTCTACCAGGCGGTTGGGGTCCTTGGAGGCGAAGCACCAGCGCAGCCAGCCTTGGGCTTCGGGGGCGAAGGCGTTGCCGGGGGCCAGGCCGAGGCCGGCTTCGGCGACCAGGCGCTTGGCCACTTCCAGGGAATCATCGAAGCCCTTAAGCCTGAAGAAGGCGTACATGCCGCCGCGCGCGGGCGCCACTTCCACGCCGGGAATGTCGGCCAGAAGGGGCACCAAGGTGTCGCGGCAGGCCTTGAGGTGCGCGACCACGCGCGGCGTGATCTCCTCGCTGTGCGCGAGCGCCGCGATGCCGGCGCGCTGCGTGAACACGCTGGCGCAGGAAGTGTTGAACTCGATCAGCTTGCCCATGCCGTCCATCAGGGCCGGAGGGAGCACCAGCCAGCCGAGGCGCCAGCCGGTCATCAGGAAGCTCTTGGAAAAGCTGTGGGCCACGACGAGCCGGTCGTCGGCCGCCGAAATGTCCAGGAAGCTGGGCGCGCATCCTTTCGGCGTGGCCTCGAAGTACAGCCGCTCGTAGACCTCGTCGGCCAGGATCCAGGTGCCGGTCTGCCGGCAGTGGTCGAGGATGGCCTGCTGTTCCGCGCGCGTCAGGGTCCAGCCGGTCGGATTGTTGGGCGCATTGACGATGAGCAGCTTCGTTGCCGGCGTGACCGCGGCGCGCAGGGCGTCGAGGTCGAGCGTCCATTGCCCCACCTTGGGCACCAGCGGCACGCAGCGCACGCGCGCGCCGAGGATCGCCGGCTGCGCCGTCAGGTTGGGCCACACGGGCGTGACCGCCACCACCTCGTCGCCCGCGTCGACCAGCGCCTGCACCGCGAGCATCAGCGCATTGACACCGCCCGAAGTGATGGCGATGCGTGCTGCCGGTATCGCCGGATGCAGCCCGCTCATGTACTGCGCGACCGCTTCGCGCAGTTCCGGCAGGCCGAGATTGTGGGCGTAGAAGGTTTCTCCTTGTTGCAGCGAGTCGATGGCCGCCTGGCGGATCACCTCGGGCGTCACCTCGTCGCTCTCGCCGAACCAGAAGGCCAGCACGTCGCTGCGGCCCAGCCCGGCATTGGCGACTTCGCGGATCTTGGAGGCTTCGAGGTTATGGATGGCTTCGCGCATCGTGTCTTGTTCCTTGGGAAGTTCAGGGGCGCTGCATCTTGCAGCTGGTGGGCATCTCGGCACGCTCGGCGGGGATCGTCTTCACGACACGGAAGCCGTAGCCCGATCCTTCGACATCGAACTTCACGCCGGGCGTGCCCTGCTTGTCCATCACGCCGACCACCAAGGCCTGCTGGAACTGGTGATCGGCGGCGCGCATGCGCCCGCTCTGGCCCGCCAGCGTGACCTCGGCCTTTTCGAGCGCGCGCGCCACGGCCACGGTGTCGACGCTGCCGGCGCGTTCGATCGCCTGCGCCAGCGACTCGACCAGCAATTGCATGCGCATGTGCACGTAGTCCTCCGCCGGCTTTGGGAAGCGCTCGCGGAAGGCGCGGTAGAAGGCATCGGATTCTCGCGTCTGCACGTTCGGCAGCCAGTCAGCCACGGCGACCACGCGGCCGATGCCGGCATCGCCGATGGCCGCCGGCGCGCCGAGCGCGTTGCCGTAGAAGGTATAGAAGCTGCCGTTGAAACCGGCCTCGCGCGCCGCCTTCACGAGCAGCGTCAGGTCGTTGCCCCAATTGCCTGTGACCACGGCCTGCGCGCCGCTCGCGAGGATCTTGCTGGCATAGGGCGCGAAGTCCTTCACGCGGCCCATCGGATGCAATTCGTCACCGACAATCTGCACATCCGGCCTGAATGCGCCGAGCTGCCGCTTCGATTCGCGCAGCACGGCCTGGCCGAAGCTGTAGTCCTGCCCGATCAGGTAGACGCGCTTGAGCGCGGCATCGTTCTTCACCACTTCCATCAGCGCCGTCACGCGCATGTCGGCATGTGCGTCGAAGCGGAAGTGCCAGAAGCTGCAGCGCTCGTTGGTGAGCGCCGGATCGACCGCCGAATAGTTGAGGAACAGCACGCGACGCGACGGATCGCGCTCGTTGTTCTTTTCGATCGCGTCCACCAGCGCCGCGGCCGTGGCCGAGGAGTTGCCCTGCATCACGATGCGCGCGCCGTCGTCCATCGCCGCGCGCAGCGCCGACAGCGCCTCTTCGTTCTGGCCCTTGCTGTCGTAGCGGTCCAGCTGCAGCGGCCGGGCGCCGCCGGGCAGCTTGACGCCGCCGCGCGCATTCACGCGCTCGACCGCCCACAACAGGTTGCGGAACACGGCTTCGCCGGTGTTGGCGAAGGGTCCGCTCATGCTCTCGATCAACGCGAGCCGGATGGGGGCCACTGGCTGCGCATGAACCGGCGCGAATGCCGCCGCGCATAGCGCCAGAGCCGCGAATTTCAAGGCCTTGCGGCGCCAAATAAAGCTGGAAAAACTCATCTTGAAACGCCCCCCGCCGCGCCTAGATGAGGTGGCATGCGGCACTTGTTGATTGAAACGCCGCGCAGTGTAAGGGACACACATTCTTGTCCCTCGTTGTGTTCACGTTCAGGAGTTCCCACATGTTTTTCGCACCCGCAATTCGCAGCGCCCGCTTCGCCCCGCGCTCGTACGACCGCAGCCTGGAGCGCTTCGTCGACGACGCCTTTTCCGCGCGCCGCTCGCTCAATGTCGAACAGGACGAAAAGACCTGGACCCTGACGCTCGATGTTCCGGGCTTCTCGCGCGAAGATCTCACGATCGGCATCGAAGGTGCCGTGGTTCGCATCGAAAGCAAGGCAGATGCAAAGCGCCAGTTGAAGGCCGCCTACGAACTGCCGCAGGACATCGATGTTGCCACCAGCGAAGCCAAGCTCGAAAACGGCGTGCTGACCCTGAAGCTCGGCAAGCTGGTTCCGGTGAGCAACGTCGCGCAGCTCGCCATCAATTGATAGGCACTTGCCTCAGAGCCCGGACGAGGCAATAAGTAAGCTAAACGGGTCGGTAACTTTTTGTTGCCGACCTGACTCATTTCTGAACTCAAAATAAGTGCAACGGCGTCACATTTGTGGCGTTTTTTTCAAATGCTTTCTTACTAATTTGCGTTCGAGGGATTGACTGCTGCGGCAGTCAGGTTCCGAGCGCTAGACAAAGCGCCATGAAAACGCACTTGAAACTCGCTCACGACGGTTCACGGTCGGACACCTTGCTGGTGTTCCTTCCTGGGGCGTTCCTGAAGCCGGAAGAATTCGAGCGCGAAGGATTTGTCAGCGCGGTCAGGGAGCGCGATCTGGCGGCCGACGCCCTGCTCGTCGACGCCGACGTGTCGTACTACTACGACCAAACCTTCATCGAGCGGTTGCACCACGACATCCTGCAGCCGCAGCGCGCGACGGGCTACAAGTCGATCTGGCTGGTGGGCATCTCCATCGGCGGCTTCGGCGCCCTGATCCACGAACTGGCCAAGCCCGGCGCCGTCGACGGCATCGTGGCACTCGCGCCCTATCTCGGCCGCCGGCCGCTCGGCGCCGAAATCCACAAGGCGGGCGGCCTGCGCGCCTGGAAGGCGCCCGAGGGCCCGCCGCCGGACCAGGAAGTCGATCGCAAGCTCTGGCCCTGGCTTCAGCAGTACGCAGCCTCCAAACCCGCCAAGGGCCTGCCTCCGCTGTACCTGGGCTTCGGCCTCGCCGATCGCTTCGCGGCCAACCATCGCCTGCTGGCGGACGCCTTGCCCGCAGGCCGCGTGTTCACCACCGAAGGCGGCCATGACTGGCCGCAGTGGTCGCAACTCTGGCGCAAGGTGCTCGACGTGCTGCCGCTGCCCGCGCGCAGCAAGAAAGGCGCAGCTACCCGAACTGCGGCTCCGGCGCGCCGAGCGAAGCCAGTGGCCATCGCGGCTTGACGTCGAAGGCATAGCGCTCGGTGGCCGGCCCCAGTCCGGCCTGCAGGCGCATCGCGGCAGCCATCGCGATCATGGCGCCGTTGTCGGTGCACAGATGCAGCTCGGGATAGTGCACGCGCACCCCGCGCTTCGCGCACGCCGCATTCAGCTGGTCCCGCAAGACGCGATTGGCGCCCACGCCGCCGGCCACCACCAGCCGGTCCAGCCCCGTCCGCTCGATGGCGGCCAGCGACTTTTTCAACAGCACCTCGACGATCGCCGCCTGGGTCGAGGCTGCCAGATCGGCCTTGCGCGCCTCGAGCTCGCCGCCCAGCTTTCTGGCCTGGGTCAGCACCGCGGTCTTCAGCCCGGCAAAAGAGAAATCGAGGTCGCCGCTGTGCAGCAGAGGCCGCGGCAGCTTGAAGGCCGCCGCAGCGCCCTCCTCCGCCAGCTTGGCGAGCCACGGGCCGCCCGGATAGGGCAGGCCCATCAGCTTGGCACTCTTGTCGAAGGCTTCGCCGGCTGCATCGTCGATGGTCTCGCCGAGCAGTTCGTAGCGACCCACGCCGTCCACCCGCATCAGCTGCGTATGACCGCCCGAGACCAGCAGCGCGACGAAGGGGAATTCGGGCGGATCGGCGCTGAGAAAGGGGGACAGCAGATGACCTTCGAGGTGGTGAACCCCCAGCACCGGCTTGCCAAGCGCCGCGCCCAGCGCGCAAGCCACGCCCGCCCCCACCAGCAGCGCGCCCGCCAGCCCCGGCCCGCGCGTATAGGCGACGACGTCGATGTCGCCGAGCGGCCTACCGGCCTCCGCCAGCACGACCTGCGCCAGCGGCAGCACGCGGCGGATGTGATCGCGGCTGGCCAGCTCGGGCACCACGCCGCCGTAGGCCTGGTGCATGGCGATCTGGCTGTGGAGCGCGTGCGCGGCCAGGCGCGGCAGGCCGCTGGCGCCGGATTCGACCAGGGCAACGCCGGTCTCGTCGCAGGACGATTCGATTCCCAATACAAACATGCGACGAGTGTAGGGTGCGCACGGTATCGGGGCACGGATGTTGCTGCATGTCCTTAGGATGGCATTTCAGCCATGCCGCTCCCCACGATGAAATCCGGACTGAGCTTTCTGATGGCCGCCCTGCGTTGCGAGATCGACGCACTGGAGCAGCTCGCCCGCACCAGTGCGCTGGTCGGCACGATCGGACGACTGGTCCATGCGCTGCAGCGGGAGCGCGGCATCTCCAACGTGCTGCTGGCCTCGCAGGGCCAGCGCTTCGCCGCCGAGCGCAGTGCCCAGATCGCCGAATGCCTGCGCGTGGAACAAGCGGTGCGCGCCTGCTTCGACCAACTCGAAACCGATGCGAGCCGGATCGGCAATGGTGCGCGCCTCTTCAGCCGCATCGCCTGGGTGCTGCCCGGCCTCGACGGCCTGCCCGAACTGCGCCGCCGCATCGGTGCCATGGAGCTTGGCGCCGCGGAGGCAACGGCTGCCTTCGTCAAGCTGATCGCCGGGCTGCTGGCCGTGGTCTTCGAGGCCGCCGATGGCGCCACCGATCCGGAGATCTCGCGCCAGCTGGTGGCCATGTTCAACTTCATGCAGGGCAAGGAGTTCGCAGGCCAGGAGCGCGCCTGCGGCGCCGCGGCCTTCGCCTCGGGCCGCAACGACAGCGCGCGGCAGCAGCAATGGCTGCACCTGATCGAGTCGCAGGAACGCTGCTTCCAGGTCTTCGTCGAGTTCTCGGCCGCCGATCTGGTCGAACTCTGGCAGGGCACGCAGTCCGGCGCCCCATTGGCCGAGCAGGAACGGCTGCGCCGCATCGCCTGCGCGGCGCCGGCCGGCGTGGCCCTCGACACCGAGCTGAGCCAGACCTGGTTCGACAGCTGCAGCCGGCGCATCGACGCCATGCAATCGATCGAGGCGCGGCTGGCCGCCGACCTGCGCCGGATCTGCGAACAGAAGACGGCCCAGGCCCGCGCCGAATTGCAAGTCCAGGAGGCGCTGCTCGCCAAGCTGGCGCTCGAAGCCCACACGCCGGCGGCCATCTTCTTCGACGAGAAGCCCGCCACGGACCCGCCCGGCCTTCCGCAAGCACCGGGGTCGGCAACGCCCTACGGCCGACAGCTCGAGCGATCGATCCTGGAGATGGTGCAGGAGCAATCGCAGCGTCTGCAGGCAATGAGCGACGAGCTCGACACCGTGCGCGCGGCCCTCAACGAGCGCAAGCTGGTCGAGCGCGCCAAGGGTCTGTTGATGGCGCACCGCCGCCTCAGCGAGGAACAGGCCCACAAGATGCTGCGCCAGACGGCCATGAGCCAGAACCGCAGGCTGGTCGAGGTGGCCGAATCGGTGCTTGCGATGGCCGAGTACCTGCCCAACGAGGACGCGCTGCGAGCGCCCCGCACCTGAATTGGTGCGCCGCACAAAAACCGTGCTCCCAACGGCAAGCGAAGAAATTCGACGCGTCCTGTACGTCACGCCGGCCCCGGCAGCTATCGATTCAATAGCAAACCAACCCTCCCGATGGCTGGCACGCACTTTGCGTAGCACTTCGGCGTAGGCCTGCAAAGGTCTGCAGGCAGGTGGCATCCAACGGCGGGTGCGGCCGACCCCATCGGACAAAGGCGTCCCCATCCCGCAAGGGCTCGTTTTCGAGCGGCCCCTGCGCGGTCGGGACGCCTTTTTTGTTTTGCTTTTTCTTTTTTCATTCCGGAGCTCGCCCCATGACCGATTTGCTGAAACCGAAGTTGAGTCGCCGCCGCGTGCTGCAAGCCGCTGCCATCGGCGCGGCCGGGCTCGACCCGGCCCTGCGTGCGGCCGTCTGGGCCCAGGGCTCGGACAAGCCCGAAAAGGAAGAGGTCAAGATCGGCTTCATCCCCTTGACCGATTGCGCCAGCGTCGTCATGGCCTCGGTGCTCGGCATCGACAAGAAGTACGGCGTCAAGATCGTGCCGAGCAAGGAAGCGAGCTGGGCCGGCGTGCGCGACAAGCTGGTCAACGGCGAGCTGGACTTCGCCCACGTGCTCTACGGCCTGGTCTACGGCGTGCACCTCGGCATCGGCGGCCCGAAGAAGGACATGGCCGTGCTGATGACGCTCAACAACAACGGCCAGGCGATCACGCTGTCGAAGAAGCTGGCCGACAAGGGCGCGGTCGATGGCGCCTCGCTGGCCAAGGTGATGGCGAAAGAGAAAGGCGAATACACCTTCGCCCAGACCTTCCCCACCGGCACGCATGCGATGTGGCTCTACTACTGGATGGCTGCCAACGGCATCAATCCGCTGAAGGATGCCAAGGTCATCACCGTGCCGCCGCCGCAGATGGTCGCGAACATGCGGGTGGGCAACATGGACGGCTACTGCGTCGGCGAACCCTGGGGCCAGCGCGCGATCATGGACGGCATCGGCATCACGGCCGTCACCACGCAGGACATCTGGAAGGACCACCCCGAGAAGGTGCTCGGCACCACCGGCGACTTCGTCAAGAAGTACCCCAACACTGCACGCGCGGTGACCGCCGCCATCCTCGAAGCCGGCCGCTGGATCGACACCGGCCTGCAGAACAAGAACAAGATGGCCGAGACCATCGCCGACAAGAGCTACGTCAACACCAGCGTCGACGCCATCAACCAGCGCATCCTGGGCCGCTACACCAACGGCCTCGGCAAGAACTGGGACGACCCCAACCACATGAAGTTCTACAACGACGGCGCAGTGAACTTCCCCTTCCTGTCGGACGGCATGTGGTTCCTCACGCAGCACAAGCGCTGGGGTCTGCTGAAGGAGCATCCCGACTATCTCAAGGTCGCGACGGAAATCAACAAGCTGGACCTCTACAAGCAGGCCGCCGCGGCCTCGAAGACGCCGGTGCCCAAGGACACGATGCGCAGCAGCAAGCTGATCGACGGCGTGGTGTGGGACGGCAAGAACCCCAAGCAGTACGCCGAGTCGTTCAAGGTCAATGCCTGAGGAACCCGCCATGGTCAGTGCCGTCTTCCACTCCTCCCTCGACGCCGCGGCGACGCCCGCGGTCGCGCCGCTCGTCGCCCGCAACGCCGCGCCGCCAGCGCCCGCAGCCGCCGCCCCGATGCCGCCGGAACCCGCGCCGCGCATGCCGCGCGACTTCAGCGTCCTGTGGCTGCGCGTGCTGCCGCCGATCCTCGGCTTTGCATTGCTGGTCCTGATCTGGGAACTGGTGGCGATGAAGAGCACCACCGGCTTTCCGTCGCCGCTCGCCGTCTGGCAGCAGGCGCTCACGGTCTTCAGCGATCCGTTCTACAGCAAGGGCCCGAACGACCAGGGCGTGGGCTGGAACGTGCTCTCGTCGCTGCAGCGGGTGGCGCTCGGCTTCGGTCTCGCGGCCGCAGTGGGCATCCCGGCCGGCTTCGCGATCGGCCGCTTCGAGTTTCTCTCGCGCATGTTCAATCCGCTGATCAGCCTCTTGCGCCCGGTGTCGCCGCTGGCCTGGCTGCCGATCGGCCTGCTGGTCTTCAAGGGCGCCAACCCGGCCGCGATCTGGACCATCTTCATCTGCTCGATCTGGCCCATGATCATCAACACCGCCGTCGGCGTGCAGCGCGTGCCGAGCGACTACATGAACGTGGCGCGGGTGCTGAACCTGTCCGAGTGGAAGATCCTCACCAAGATCCTGTTCCCGGCCGTGCTGCCCTACATGCTGACCGGCGTGCGGCTCGCGGTCGGCACCGCCTGGCTGGTGATCGTCGCGGCCGAGATGCTGACCGGCGGCGTCGGCATCGGCTTCTGGGTCTGGGACGAGTGGAACAACCTCAACGTCGCCAACATCATCATTGCGATCTTCGTCATCGGCATCGTCGGCCTGGTGCTCGAGTTCGCGCTCATCAAGATTGCCACGGCATTTACGTTCGAAGAGGTGAAGGCATGAACCGCAGGGCCGCTCCCAAGGTGAATACCGCAGCGCACCGCGCGGAGGTTTCCGAATGAATGACGACAGCAAGTACATCGACATCCACGGCGTCGAGCAGCGCTTCAAGACGCCCAAGGGCAGCTTCCTCGCGCTGCGCGACATCCAGCTCAACGTCGCCAAGGGCGAGTTCATCACGCTGATCGGGCACTCGGGCTGCGGCAAGTCCACGCTCCTGAACCTGATCGCGGGCCTGACGATGCCGACGCAGGGCACGCTGCTGTGCGCCAACCGGGAGATCGGCGGCCCCGGCCCCGAGCGCGCGGTGGTGTTCCAGAACCACTCGCTCCTGCCCTGGCTGACCTGCCACGAGAACGTGTACCTCGCGGTCGAGCGCGTGTTCGCTGCGACCGAGAACAAGGCACAGCTCAAGGCGCGCACCGAAGCGGCGCTCGCGCTGGTCGGCCTCACGGCAGCCGCGCAGAAGCGCCCGGGCGAGATTTCCGGCGGCATGAAGCAGCGCGTGGGCATCGCGCGCGCGCTGTCGATGGAGCCCAAGGTGCTGCTGATGGACGAGCCCTTCGGCGCCCTCGATGCGCTGACGCGCGCCAAGCTGCAGGACGAGCTGCTCGCCATCGTGCAGAAGACGCACAGCACGGTGGTCATGGTCACGCACGACGTGGACGAGGCGGTGCTGCTGTCCGACCGCATCGTGATGCTCACCAACGGCCCTGCCGCCACCATCGGCGACATCCTGGCGGTCGACCTCCCGCGCCCGCGCAACCGCGTCGAACTCGCCGAAGACCCGGCCTATGTGCATGCGCGCAAGGCCGTGATCGATTTCCTCTACACGCGCCAGGCGCACGTGGAGAAGGTCGCGGCCTGAGACGAGCCAGCCCAGCCGGAGTCAGGACATGATGACCTGCAGGCTGTGCTCGTACGAGGCCGTGAGCCCTTCGAAGATCCCGACCAGCAGTTCGCTCGAGCGCGCCAGCGCGGCGCGCCCTTCGGCGCTGTCGGCGGAGCGCACGCCGCGCACCAGCCGCAGCCACTCGTCGCGCGCCGCGACCAGCGCAGCGCGGATTTCGGGCGAACTCAGGGGCGCGCGCTCCAGTTCCAGCAAGGCGGCCTCGAACTCGGCCATGGTCGGCGCGAGGGTGTCGCCCGCCACGGTCGACGGCAGCATCGACGCCAGCAGCGCGTCCTTGGCCAGGCGCTGCACCCGCATGCGCTGGCGGCCGCAGATGTTGACGATGCGCAGCGCCCGGCGGGCGCCGGAGGCTTCGAGCGCGCCGGTCAAGGTCTCGGCGGCGGCCAGCAGGGCTTCGGCCCGTGCATCGATGTCGGGCAGGACCTGCGGCGCCGCCCGTGCTGCAAGGGCTGCGGACAGCACCTGCCAGGCTGCGCGCGCGTTGGCCAGGGCCTGCGCGCAGGCCTCGTTCAATTCGAGTGCGCCGAGATGATCGAGGTTGTCCTGCACCCGTTCGGCCGATTCGGTGCGCAGCGCCCGGCTGCGCCGCGCTTCGACGCCGGCCAGCGCCTGGGCCGCCAGGCGCACCAGCCGCTGCGACAGCATGCGCAGCTGCCCCGCACGGTTGATCGCATCGGCCCATTGCGCGGCTTCGATGACGGAGCGCGAGACCTCGCCCAGGCGCAGGTTGGCATGCATGGCGGCGCCGCGCAGCAGGCCGAAGGCCTCGTCCTCCTCGATGCCGCGCGCCGACATCAACAGCCCCTTGGCGCGGTCGATCCACTTGCGCTCATCGAGCCGCGTGCGCAGGGCCGCCAGCTCGGCGCGCAGCGCGGCCTCGCGCTGCCAGCGTGCCTGTGCCCGGCCCGCGAGGGCCGCCAGCGCAGCGCCATCGAGCGTGTCGATCGGCGCCCAGGCATGCACGCCGAGGGCGGCGAGTTCCTCGTGCAGCGCGCGGCCGAGCGGCGCGCTGGCGAGGCTGAGCGCACAAGGCGGCGCCCCCGACCAGGCACGCAAGGCTTCCGGCAGCTCCGGCGCCGGATCGGGCAGGAAGATCAGGGTCTGCTGTGGTGCCAATGCCTGCACCTGTTGCACCATCGTGCTGCAGGTGGCTTGCGCAAGGAGCACGAAATCGGCTTCGGCCAAGGCCTGTTGCAGCGACGCGGGCAGCACCGCGTCAGCGGATTCGTGAGGCAGAACGACGAGAAGGGAAATCATGGCGAGGCCGTGGTGGACCAGAAGGGAAGCATAGGACACGCGCGCCGCCGCAAGCAGGCACGGCTCTTGCTTCGCATCACGCGCGGTGTAACGAAGCACCGCTTTGGTGAGGCTGCAGCTTCCTGCGCCGACCCGGCAGCGCAAGCGCCGGGCACACCCTCCACGCCGGTGGTGTCCGCCGCCGGCATACCGCCTCCAACCCCGTCCGACGACACGGCCCGCACCAGGCCGCGCCGCGGCTTTTCGCATTGAACGCCATGTCCAGCTTCAGGAACTTCTTGCATTCAGGCCACGGACCGACGCTGTTCGCGTCCTTCCTGTACTTCTCGTTCTCGTGCTGCATCTGGGTGCTCAACGGCGCCATGGCGCCCTTCATCGGCGAAAGCTTCGATCTCTCGCCGGCGCAGAAGGGCCTGATGCTGTCGGTGCCGATCATTGCCGGTGCGCTGATGCGCTTCCCGCTCGGCATCCTGTCGCAGTACATCGGCCGCAAGAACGCGACCCTGGTCGAGATGGGCCTGATCGCCGTGGCGATGCTGTTCGGCTTCTTCATGGTCAAGAGCTTCAACGACCTGCTGGCCATGGGCGTGCTGCTGGGCATTGCCGGCGCCAGCTTCGGCGTCGCGCTGTCGCTCGGCTCGGGCTGGTTTCCGCCGCAGCACAAGGGCCTGGCGATGGGCCTGGTGGGCGCCGGCAACGTCGGCACCGCGGTGTCGGTGCTGGTCGCCCCGCCGCTGGCGCAATGGCTGGGCTGGCAGAGCGTGTACGGCGTGGCGGCCGGGGCGATCCTGCTGCCGATGATCGTGATGGTCGTGCTCGCGAAGGAGCCGCCCGACGTCGACAGCCACGCCAGCTTCCGCGAGCACATCGCCTGCCTGTTCGAGAAGGACGGCTGGGTGTTCAGCCTGATCTACGGCGTCACCTTCGGCGGCTTCATCGGCCTCACCACCTTCCTGCCCTCCTACTACTACGACCAGTTCGGCGTGAGCAAGGTGCAGGCCGGCCAGCTGACCATGCTCGCCGCCTTCATGGGTGCCGCCGTGCGCATCGTCGGCGGCTGGATCTCGGACCGCTGGGGCGGCGTGAACACGCTGACGCTGGTGCTGGTGGTGGTGGCCGTCGGCCTGGCGCTGGTGGGCATCTCTTCGGCTTCGCTGACCTTGACCACGCTGCTGCTGATCGTCTGCTTCGCCGCCCTGGGCGCCGGCAATGGCGCGCTGTTCCAACTGGTGCCGCTGCGCTGGCCGACCAGCACGGCCGTGGCCGGCTCGATGATCGGCGAGATCGGCGCACTCGGCGGCGGCCTGGTGCCCAACGCCATGGGGCTCTCCAAGCAGTACCTGGGCAGCTACGTCTGGGGCTTCGTCTTCTTCGCCGTGCTGTCGCTCGTCATGCTGGGCGTCATGCGCGTGATGCAGATCCGCTGGACGCGCACCTGGGCCGAAAAAGGCGGCCGTGCCCGCGGCGCTTCTTCGCAGCCGGAGGCGACCGAGTTCACCGGCGCCCGAAAGGCGGCGCGCCAATGAGCCGTCTGCGCGTCAGCTCAATGCGGCAGGAAAAGCAGCCACACGACCAAGAGCGCGTTGAAGAGCAGCGACACGGCCAGCGCGATCTTGTACAGCGCGGCCGGATCGCGGTGGATCAGCGGCGTGGCGGACGGCGCGGCGACCGGGCGCGAAGCACCGCGCTCGAGCGCCAGCAGCAGTTCTTCGGCGGTCTCGAAGCGTTGCCGCGGGTCGCGCGCGACCGCCTTGCGCACCAGGTGGTCGAGCCACATCGGCACATCGGGCCGGATGCGCGAGAGCGCGACCGGATCGCGCCGGTAACGGGCCGGCTGGTAGGGCTCGATCTCGCCGTAGGGCAGGCGTCCCGAGAGCCACTGGTAGAGCGTGACGCCGAGCGCGAACAGATCGCTCGCGGCATCGGCGACGGCGCCCTCCCACTGCTCGGGATTGATGTAGCTCGGCGTGCCGGCATGCAGCTCGCGCTGCGCGGCGCCCTCGCGCCCGGACAGGGCAACGCCGAGGTCAAGAATGCGCCAGCGGCCGTCCTCGCCCAGGTGCAGGTTGCCGGGCTTGATGTCGCGATGCACCACGCCTTGGCGGTGCAGCCGGCCCAGCGCGCGCGCCACTTCGATGGCGGCTGCGACCACTTCACTCACCGCGCCGCGCTGGCCGGACTTGCGCATCTGCTCCAGCGTACGCCCGCCGTGCCAGTCGAACACGGTGTAGAGCGCGCTCGCGTCCTCGCTGCGTTCGTGCACCCGCACGAAGCCGCCCTCGCCGCGCGCACTCACGCGCAGGCCCAGCCAGGCCTCGTGCGCCAGCATCGCGCGCTCCTGCGGGTCGCTGGCGCGCGAGGGATGCAGGGTCTTGAGCGCGACCAGCGCGCGCGTGGCCGGATGGCGCGCCTGGTACAGCAGATGCACGCCGGTATCGGCCACCAGCGCGGTGATGAGGTAGCCATCGAGCTTGTCGCCCACCTTCAGCGCGGGCGGCGGCTGGAGCCGGCGCACGTCGCCGAGCTCGTCGTCGAGTTGGCGCGCATCCAGGCCGGCGACCCGGATCACCAGCGCGGTGGCGTTGTCGCGCGTGCCGGCCGCCAGCGCGGCCTCCACCAGCGCTTCGCTGGCGTCTGCCGCGCTGCCCTGCAACGCAAGCAGCGCGAGCTGCTGCGCCTTGAGCACGCCATGCACGCCGTCGGAGCTGAGAACGAAGCAGTCGCCCACGCGCACGTCGCCCTGGGCGTAGTCGACACGCACCTGGTCGTCCAGCCCGATGGCGCGCGTCAGCCGGCTGCGCATGTCGGGATGCTCGAAGGCGTGGTCCTGGGTCAGCGGCACGGCCGGCTCGGCGCCTGCTCGCACGCGCCAGGCACGGGTATCGCCGACATGCGCCAGCGTGTAGCTCTGGCCGTGCAGGACCAGCGCGGTCATGGTGGTGAGCGCGGCGCCGCCGCCCTGCCGGCGCCGGTTGTGGTCGGCCAGCCAGGCGTTCTGCGCGCCGATCAGCCGGTCCAGCGCCGCGGTCGGCTCCCAGGTGTCGGGCGTCGCGAAGTAGTCGGCCAGAAGCCCCATCACGGTGGTCTGCGCGGCTTCCAGGCCGCGGCCGCCCGTGGACACGCCGTCGGCAATGGCGGCAATCAACCCGCGCGCCTCGTCGCCCGGCGGTGCATGCACCGCACCGGCGAAATCCTCGTTCACCTCGCGCGGTCCGCGCCGGCTCGCATAGCCGATATCCACTTCAAAGCTCATGGCGCGATTCTCCACGCGCGCGCCGGGCATCTTCTCCTGCTTGAATCCACGAAAGGCCCAACCCCATGAAGAAGATGAAACTCGTGATGGTCGGCAACGGCATGGCCGGCGTGCGCACGCTCGAAGAACTGATCAAGATCGAGCCCGATCTCTACGACATCACCGTCTTCGGCGCCGAGCCGCATCCCAACTACAACCGCATCCTGCTGTCGCCGGTGCTCGCCGGCGAGCAGACGGTCGACGAGATCGTGCTCAACAGCTGGGAGTGGTATGCCGAGAACAAGATCACGCTGCACGCCGGCAAGAAGGTGGTCGAGGTCGATCGAGTCAAGCGCATCGTGCGCGCCGACGACGGCACCGAGGCCGCCTACGACCGGCTGCTGATGTGCACCGGCTCCAACCCCTTCATGCTGCCCGTGCCGGGCAAGGACCTGAAGGGCGTGATCGCCTACCGCGACATCGCCGACACCGACTACATGATCGGGACCGCGAAGACGCACAAGAACGCGGTGGTCATCGGCGGCGGCCTGCTGGGCCTCGAGGCGGCCAACGGCCTGATGCTGCGCGGCATGAACGTGACGGTGGTGCACGTCATGCCCTGGCTCATGGAGCGCCAGCTCGACGACGTGGCCGGCAAGCTGCTGCAGAAGTCGCTGGAAGACCGCGGGCTCAAGTTCCTGATCGGCGCGCAGACGCAGGAGCTGGTGGGCGGCGACGAAGGCCGCGTCACCGCCATCCGCTTCAAGGACGGCACCGAAGTCGCGGCCGACCTGGTCGTGATGGCGGTCGGCATCCGTCCCAACGTCGAGCTGGCCGAGAAGATGCGGCTGCACTGCAACCGCGGCATCGTGGTCACCGACACCATGCAGACCGTGACCGATGCGCGCATCTACTCGGTCGGCGAATGCGCGGCGCACCGCGGCATCGCCTACGGGCTGGTGGCGCCCCTGTTCGAGCAGGCCAAGGTGGCGGCCAACCACCTGGCGCAGTTCGGCATCGGCCGTTACCTCGGATCGCTGACCTCGACCAAGCTCAAGGTCACGGGCATCGACCTGTTCTCGGCCGGCGAGTTCATGGGCGGCGAAGGCACCGAGGAGATCGTGATGAGCGATCCCTTCGGCGGCGTCTACAAGAAGCTCGTGATCAAGGACGACAAGCTGGTCGGCGCTTGCCTCTACGGCGACACGGTGGACGGCAGCTGGTACTTCAAGCTCCTGCGCGACGGCCGCAGCGTGCATGACATCCGCGACAAGCTGATGTTCGGCGAATCCAACATCGGCGACACCGGCCACGAGGGCCACAGCAAGGCCGCCAGCATGCCCGACGACGCCGAGGTCTGCGGCTGCAACGGCGTCAGCAAGGGCACCATCTGCAAGGCGATCAAGGACAAGGGCCTGTTCACGCTCGAAGAGGTGAAGAAGCACACCAAGGCCAGCGCGTCCTGCGGCTCGTGCACCGGCCTGGTGGAGCAGATCCTGATGTTCACCGCCGGCGGCGACTACTCCGCCACGCCGAAGAAGAAAGCGGTCTGCAGCTGCACCGACGCCAGCCACCAGGACGTGCGCGACGCGATCCGCAAGGAGCACTGGCTCACGCACGACGCGGTCTACCGCGGCCTCGGCTGGCGCACGCCCAACGGCTGCGCCACCTGCCGCCCGGCCGTCAACTACTACGTGATCTCGACCTGGCCCAAGGAGGCGAAGGACGACCCGCAGAGCCGCTTCATCAACGAGCGCAGCCACGCCAACATCCAGAAGGACGGCACCTATTCGGTGATCCCGCGCATGTGGGGCGGCCACACCACGCCCGACGAGCTGCGCCGCATCGCGGATGCGGCCGACAAGTACAAGATCCCGACGGTCAAGGTCACGGGCGGCCAGCGCATCGACCTGCTGGGCGTGAAGAAGGAAGACCTGGAGAACGTCTGGAAGGACATCGGCATGCCTTCGGGCTTCGCCTACGCCAAGTCGCTGCGCACGGTGAAGACCTGCGTCGGCAGCGAGTGGTGCCGCTTCGGCACGCAGGACTCGACGCAGATGGGCAAGGACCTGGAGCGCGCGCTGTGGGCCATGTACTCGCCGCACAAGGTCAAGCTCGCCGTCTCGGGCTGCCCGCGCAACTGCGCCGAGGCCGGCATCAAGGACGTCGGCGTGATCGGCGTCGACTCGGGCTGGGAGCTCTACGTCGGCGGCAACGGCGGCATCAAGACCGAGGTGGCGCAGTTCCTCGTGAAGGTCAAGACCTCCGAGGAAGTGATGGAGTACGCCGGCGCCTTCCTGCAGCTGTACCGCGAGGAGGGCTGGTACCTGGAGCGCACGGTGCACTACATCGGCCGCGTCGGCCTGGACTACGTGAAGAAGAAGATTCTCGAGGACGCCGAAGGCCGCAAGGCCTTGTGGGAGCGGCTGCAGTTCGCGCTCGACGGCGAACCGGATCCGTGGTTCGAATCGAGCCAGGCCTCGGTCGACGTGCGGCAGTTCACGCCGCTGACGGCGTGAACGGGCGCGAAGCCGCCACTCGGAGAGATCATTTGAAACGACGACTCTTCATCGCCTCGACCGCCCTGGTCGGCCTGGGCGCGCGCGCCCAGGTGGCCGACCTCAACGACGCCATCAACAAGGCCGGGCGCCAGCGCATGCTGTCGCAGCGTGCGAGCAAGGCCTACCTCGCGCTGGTGCACAAAGTGGAGGCACGCAGCGCCCAGCAGGTGCTGGACCGGTCCATCGCCCTGTTCGACCGCCAACTGGTCGAGCTCAAGACCTTCGCGCCCAGCGCCGCCATCCGCGGCACCTACGACGCGCTTGCCGTCGCCTGGAGCGACTTCAAGAGAGAACTGACCAGTCTCGCACCGAGCAATGACCACGCGGCCAAGGTCGTCAAGCTGGACGCCGCGGTGCTCGCCCTGGCACACCAGGGCACGACGCAGTACGAAGCAGCCTCGGGCAAGTCGGTGGGCAAGCTGGTCAACATCGCGGGCCGGCAGCGCATGCTGTCGCAACGCATGGCCAAGTTCTACCTGGCCAATGCCCTTCAGATCGACCCGGCCGGCAGCGTCGCCGAGATCGCCAAGGCGCGCTCGGAGTTCGTTGCAGCACTGGAAATCCTGCGGGGCGCGCCCGAGGCCACGGCGCAGATCAAGGAAGAGCTGGTGCTGGCCGATGCGCAGTGGGTGTTTTTCAATCACGGCCTTCAGCGCGTGGAAGGCGCCGGCGCGTCGCCCAAGCTCATGTCCGACGTGTTCGTCACCAGCGAGAACCTGCTGTCGATCATGGATCGCGTCACCGGCCTGTATTCCAACCTCGAAACCTAGAGAGACCCGTCATGAGTGAATGGAAAGTCATCTGCCGCGTCGACGACATCCCCGTGCTCGGCGCGCGCCGCGTGGCGAGGCCGGTGGGCGTGGACGTCGCGGTCTTCCGCAATGCCGAGAACCAGGTGTTCGCGCTGCTCGACCGCTGCCCGCACAAGGGCGGGCCGCTCTCCCAGGGCATCGTGTTCGGCACCAGCGTGGCCTGCCCGCTGCACAACTGGGCGATCGGCCTTGACGACGGCTGCGCGAAGTCGCCCGACGCGGGCTGCACGCCGCGCTTCGCGGTCAAGGTCGAAGATGAGCGGGTCATGCTGGATGCGCGCGAACTGGCAACGCTCGCGCTCGATCTGGCTGCGCCTCGCGCGGGTCCCGGCGCCGCGACGGCCGGCAAGCTGGGTGACGCGAGCTTCGACGTCCAGGCGCCCCACGGCATATAGGCGCAGCAAGGCATACGGTAATGAAAGAGACCCACTCCACCTGCCCCTACTGCGGCGTGGGCTGCGGACGCGCCTGCGGCGGTCCGCTTCGCGGTGCATGTGAACGCCGCAGCCTGGACGTTGGTTGCCATGACTGAAACACGATCCACCTGCCCCTACTGCGGCGTGGGCTGCGGCGTGATCATCGAGTCCGATGGCGCGCAGATCACCGGCGTGCGCGGCGATCCCGAGCACCCGGCCAACTTCGGCCGCCTGTGCACCAAGGGCTCGACCCTGCACCTGACCGCCAGCGCGGCGGTCACCTTGCAGACGCGCCTGCTGCAACCGATGCGGCGTGCCGAGCGCGGCGCAGCGCCCCAAGCCGTCGGCTGGGACACGGCGCTCGACACGGCAGCCGACAAGTTCGCCCAGGTGATCCGCGACCACGGCCCCGACGCCGTCGGCTTCTACGTCTCGGGCCAGCTGCTCACCGAGGACTACTACGTCTTCAACAAGCTGGCCAAGGGCCTCGTCGGCACCAACAACATCGACACCAACTCGCGCCTGTGCATGAGCAGCGCGGTGGCGGGCTACAAGAAGACGCTGGGTGCCGACGCGCCGCCGGCATGCTACGACGACCTGAAGCACGCCGAGTGCCTGTTCATCGCTGGCAGCAACACCGCCTGGGCCCATCCGATCCTGTTCCGCCGCATCGAGGATGCGAAGGCGGCCAACCCGGCGCTGAAGATCGTCGTGGCCGATCCGCGCCGTACCGACACCTGCGAGATCGCCGACCTGCACTTGGCCATCCAGCCGGGCACCGACGTCATGCTCTTCAACGGCATGCTGCACCTGATGCTGTGGGAAGGCTGGACCGATGCGCGCTACATCGCCGCCCACACCAGCGGCTTCGAGGCGCTCAAGGCCACCGTGCGCGACTGCACGCCCGATCGCGTGGCGCAGACCTGCGGCATCTCCAAGGACGACCTGCTGCAGGCCGCGCGCCTGTTCGCCACCTCGGCCGCGACCCTGAGCCTCTACTGCCAGGGCCTGAACCAGTCCTCGTCCGGCACGGCCAAGAACGCCGCGCTGATCAACCTGCATCTCGCG
Source organism: Variovorax paradoxus (assembly GCF_018614915.1). Taxonomy (GTDB): domain Bacteria; phylum Pseudomonadota; class Gammaproteobacteria; order Burkholderiales; family Burkholderiaceae_C; genus Variovorax; species Variovorax paradoxus_K. The sequence continues at coordinate 98,654 of NZ_JAGGNU010000040.1, forward strand.
ACCGCACAGATCGGCAAACCCGGCGCCGGCCCCTTTTCGCTGACCGGCCAGCCCAACGCCATGGGCGGGCGCGAAGTCGGCGGCCTGGCCAACCTGCTGTCGGCGCATCGCGAGCTGGCCAACCCCGACCATCGCGCCGAGGTCGCCGCGCTGTGGGGACTGCCTTCGGTGCCCGAGAAGCCCGGCAAGACCGCGGTCGAGATGTTCCAGGCCGCCGCCGACGGCGAGATCCGCGCGCTGTGGATCGCCTGCACCAACCCGGCGCAGTCGATGCCCGACCAGTCCACCGTGCGCCGCGCACTCGAGCGCTGCGAATTCGTGGTGGTCCAGGAAGCCTTCTCGACCACCTCCACCTGCGGCTTCGCCGACCTGCTGCTGCCGGCCACCACCTGGGGCGAGAAGAGCGGCACCGTCACCAACAGCGAGCGCCGCATCTCGCGCGTGCGGCCGGCCGTCGCGGCACCAGGCGAAACGCGCGACGACTGGGCCATCGGAACGGCTTTCGCGTGCCGGCTCGAAGCACGGCTGGGACGCACGAACACGCTGTTCCCCTACCCGAACGCGGAAGCCGTGTGGAACGAGCATCGCGAATCGACGCGCGGCCGCGATCTGGACATCACCGGCATGAGCTACGCGATGCTCGAAGCCGCGCCGCAGCAATGGCCGCTGCGCGAAGGCGAAGCCACCGGCCGCGCCCGACTCTACGAAGACGGCGTGTTCGCCACGCCCGATGGCCGCGCGCGCTTCGCCGACGTCGCCTACAAGCCGGTGGCCGAGGCGCGCGAAGCGCGCTATCCCTTCTCGCTCAACACCGGGCGGCTGCGCGACCAGTGGCACGGCATGAGCCGAACCGGCACGCTGGGCCGCCTGTTCGGCCACGCGGCCGAGCCCACGGTGCAGATGCACGCGCAGGACATGGCACGGCGCCAGTTGAAGGAAGGCGACCTGGTGCACGTCACCTCGCGGCGCGGCTCGATCGTGCTGCCCGTGGCGGCCAGCGCCGAGGTGGGCATGAGCCAGGCCTTCATCGCCATGCACTGGGGCGAGGAATACCTGAGCGGCCGCTCGAGCACCGGCGAACGGCTGGCCGGCGTCAACGCACTCACGACGCCGGCCTTCTGCCCCGATTCGAAGCAGCCCGAGCTCAAGCATGCGGCGGTCAAAATCCTCAAGGCCGAGCTTCCCTGGTCGCTGCTGGCGGTCGCCTGGCTGCCGCCGGATGCGGCGCTGCATGTCCGCGAGGCCCTGCGCGAATTGATGCCGTCGTTCTCGTTTGCGAGCTGCGTGCCCTTCGGCAGCGGCGGCGCTCTGGAGGGCAGCGGGCCGGAACGCACCGGCATCCTTTTTCGCGCGGCCGCCTACGAGGCGCCGCCCAACGACGTGCTGGTGCGCATCGAAAGCCTGCTGGCGCTCGGCGGCGCCGACACCCTGCGCTATGCCGACGCCAAGCACGGGCAGCGGCGCGCGGCGCGGCTGGTGCGCGACGGCAATGACGCGCACCTCGAAGGCTTCCTCTTGGCTGGCGACACGCGCGCCGAGGCCTGGATCAAGACCCTGCTGCAGGACCAGCTGCCCGCGCAGGCCTATGGCCGGCAGCTGCTCAAGCCCGGCGCCGCCGCCCCGGCCGGCGTGGCGGCACGCGGCAAGGTCGTGTGCAGCTGCTTCGGCGTGACGCAGACCGCGATCGGCGAACAACTGGCGACGGCTTCGGGCTCCGATGCGGAGCGCCTGGCCCAATTGCAGGGCGCGCTGAAATGCGGCACCAACTGCGGCTCTTGCCTGCCCGAACTCAAGCGCCTGGTGCGCGCGGACGCGGCGCCAATGATCTCGCCGGCATTTGCATGAGCGCACCAGCCATTTCCCTTCCTGCGCCTCGGGGCATAAGCGCACACGCTTTGCGGCATAAGCCTTGCGGGACAATCGGCTCACCCATGGGAATCAGCCACTACATCAAGGAAATCGGCCGCGGTGCGCGCGGCGCGAAGCCGCTGAACCGCGAGCAGGCCTGCGACCTGTTCGGGCAGGTGCTCGACGGCAGCGTCACCGACCTGGAGACCGGCGCCTTCTGCCTGGCCATGCGCATCAAGGGCGAGACGCCTGAGGAACTGGCCGGCTTCCTCGACGCCACGCACGCACGCCTCGAACGCTTTCCCGCCACCGAGCGGCCGCTGGTGGTGCTGCCCAGCTACAACGGCGCGCGCCGGCTGCCGGTGCTGACGCCCCTGCTGGCGCTGCTGCTGGCGCGCGAAGGCCTACCGGTACTGGTCCACGGCGCCGCCAGCGAATCGACCCGGGTGCTGGCCTCCAACGTGCTCGCGGCGCTCGACGTGCAGCCGCTCGCAGCCATCCGCCCCATCGCCGACGGCGAAGCGGTCTTCGCGCCGACCGAGCTGCTGAGCCCGGGCCTCAAGCGCCTGCTCGACGTGCGGCGCGTGGTCGGCCTGCGCAATCCAGGCCACAGCGTGGTCAAGCTCATGCAGCCGAGCCAGGGCGCCTGCGTGGTGGTCGGCAGCTACACGCATCCCGCCTATGCCGAGTCGATGGCCGCGACCTTCGCGCTGCTGGGCATGACCGCCCTGCTCTCGCGCGGCCTCGAAGGCGAGAGCGTGGCCGATCCGCGCCGCACCGCCCAGGTCGACGGCTTCGTCCGCGGCCGACGCATCGAGCTGCAATCCCAACAGCCCGGCACGCAGTCCGACGTGCCGGGTCTGCCGAGCGAGATCGACATCGCCACGACCGCCGCCTATACGCGGCGCGTCCTGGCCGGCGAGCTGCCGGTGCCGGACGCGATCGCGCAACAGGTCCGGCAGGTCCTGCAACTGGCCCAACAGACGGAGTACACATGAGCCATCTTTCCCATCAAGGCAGCTGCACCTTGGTCGGTGCGGGTCCCGGCGATCCCGAGCTGCTGACCATCAAGGCCGTCAAGGCGATCCAGGCGGCCACGGTGCTGCTGGTCGACGACCTCGTCAACGAAGAGGTCCTGGCCTATGCGCGGCCCGGCGCACGCATCGTCCACGTCGGCAAGCGCGGCGGCTGCAGGAGCACGCCGCAGGCCTTCATCGAGCGCCTCATGATCACCGCGGTGCGCGAGGGCGAGACCGTGGTGCGCCTCAAGGGCGGCGACCCCTTCATCTTCGGCCGCGGCGGCGAGGAGGTGGAGCACCTGCGCGAGGAAGGCATCGAGGTGCGGGTGGTCAACGGCATCACCGCCGGGCTGGCGGCCGTCACGGCGCTGGGCGTTCCGCTCACCCACCGCGACCATGCGCAAGGCGTGGTGTTCGTCACCGGCCATGCCAAAACGGGTCATGCGGCCGGCGAGCATCCGACCGACTGGCGCGCCCTCGCGAAGACGGCGCGCGACGCGCGGCTCACCCTCGTGATCTACATGGGCGTCACCGGCATGGCGCACATCCAGGCCGAGCTGCTGCACGGCCTGGCGGGCGATACGCCGGTGGCGGTGATCCAGCACGCCAGCCTGCCGCAGCAGCGCCACGTCGCGACCACGCTCGCGCGCCTGCCCTCCGACCTGGCGGCCGCGGGGCTCGGCAGCCCCTCGGTGATCGTGGTCGGCGACGTGCTGCGCGGCCTGGCCGCGGCCGGCGTGCCGGCGACGCGCTTCGGCACCTGACCCGGCCGTTCGGACAGTCGGCGCGCTGCAGCTGCAGCCCTAAAATCGCCCAGCCCTCGAACAACGGGCGGGAGATCACGATGCTGGAGCTGGAAAAACTCAACGAATTCACCGGAAGCCACGGCGAGCTGCAGCGCGGCAAGGGGCTGGTCACCGGCACCATCGCGCTCTCGCTCGCGATCCTCTGCTTCCTGGGCGTGCTGGTCTTCCACTTTCCGCAGTACCTGAGCACGCCCGAGCTGCGCCGCAGCTACAACGTCGATCTGATGCGCATCGTGCTGCTGGTCGCGATGGTGATCGCAGGCGGCCTCGCGCTGGTGAACATCATCTTCAACCGCTCGCGCTGGCTCTCCTCCTTTGCCTTCCTGCTGGTCGCCGCGGCGGCGCTGCTGGGCGGCCACAAGGTGCCGGTCAACGACTTCGCCGACAACACGCCCTACATCGGCCTGGACTGGTTCATCCTCGACCTGCTGGGCTCCTCGCTGATCTTTATCTTCATCGAGAAGCTGTTCGCACACCGCAAGGAACAGCCGGTGTTCCGCGCCGAGTGGCAGACCGACTTCCACCACTTCGTCGTCAACCACATGATCGTGGGCTTCGTGCTGCTTGCCACCAACCTGCTGGTGCACAAGCTCTTCGGCTGGGCCGCCAACGACGGCGTGCGCGGCTGGATCGCCGGACTGCCCTTCTGGGCCGGCGTGCTGCTGATCATCCTGGTGGCCGACCTGGTGCAGTACTGGACGCACCGCGCCTACCACGAGGTGCCGCTGCTGTGGCGCCTGCATGCGGTGCACCACAGCGTGAAGAGCATGGACTGGATGGCCGGCTCGCGCCAGCACATCCTGGAGCTGCTGATCACCCGCACGCTGGTGCTGGCGCCGATCTACGTGCTGGGCTTCAGCAAGGAAGTGATCGATGCCTACATCGTGGTGGTCGGCTTCCAGGCGGTCTTCAACCACTGCAACGTGAGCGTGCGCCTCGGGCCGCTGCGCTACCTGATCGTCACGCCGAACTTCCACCACTGGCACCACAGCCAGGACGACGAGGCGATCGACAAGAACTACGCCGCGCACTACGCCTTTCTCGACTACCTCTTCGGCACGGCCGTCAAGAGCACCAGGCTCTGGCCGGAGCACTACGGCGTGGTTGGCGACTACGTGCCCAACGGCTTCTTCAAGCAGCTGAAGTTCCCGTTCGTCTGGAAGGGATGAGTTTCGACGTCGTCGTCATCGGCGCCGGCGCGGCCGGCCTGTTCTGCGCGGGGATCGCGGGGCAACGCGGACGCAAGGTCCTGCTGCTCGACCACGGCGAGCGCATCGCCGAGAAGATCCGCATCTCCGGCGGCGGACGCGCCAACTTCACCAATCGCGAGCTGGACGTGCGCGCGCCGCAGCGCCACTTCATCGGCGACAACCCGCATTTCTGCCGCTCGGCGCTGTCGCGCTACACGCCGCAGCAGTTCATCGAGCTGGTGCAGCGCCACGGCATCGCCTTCCACGAGAAGCACAAGGGCCAGCTCTTCTGCGACGGCTCCTCGCAACAGATCATCGACATGCTGCTGGCCGAGTGCGCCGGCGGCGGCGTCGACCACTGGCAGCCCTGCAGCGTCGGCGAAATCGGCTTCTCCGACCAAGCGGGCTACCGGATCGAAACCAGCCGCGGCACGGTCCATGCGCCCAAGCTGGTGGTGGCCACCGGCGGACTGTCCATTCCGCAGATCGGCGCCAGCGATTTCGGCTACCGCCTGGCCGCCCAGTTCGGGCTGCGCGTGGTCGCGCCGCGCCCGGCCCTGGTGCCCCTGACCTTCGGCGGCGAGGGCTGGGCGCCGTACGCCGAGCTGGCCGGCCTGGCCTTGCCGGTGCAGATCGAGACCGGCACCAAGAAGGAGCGCACCGTCTTTCTGGAGGATCTGCTCTTCACCCACCGCGGCCTCTCGGGCCCGGCGGTGCTGCAGATTTCGAGCTACTGGCAGCCGGGCGCGCCGCTCACCCTCGACTTCGCACCCGGCGTGGACATCGGGGCTGCCCTGGGGGAAGCCAAGCAGCGTTCGCGCAAGCGCATCGGCAACGAGTTGGCCGCGCTGGTGCCCGCGCGGCTGGCGGACGCCTGGGTCGGCCAGGACGCGGCGCTGCAGCGCCCGATCAACGAGGCGGCAGACCGGGCGCTCGCCGCGCTGGCCGAGCGCATCGGGCGCTGGCAGATCACGCCCAGCGGCACCGAGGGCTACAAGAAGGCCGAGGTCACGGCCGGCGGCATCGACACCCGCGAACTCTCGTCCCAGACCATGGAATCGAAGCAGCGCGGCCTGTACTTCATCGGCGAAGTGGTCGACGTGACGGGCTGGCTTGGTGGTTACAACTTCCAGTGGGCCTGGGCCAGCGCGCATGCCTGCGCGCACGCGTTATAATGTCGGGCTAACTTTGGCCTCCCCTCAACGGCCTACCCCATTTTCAGTTGAGGAACCCGGCCCGGGGCCCGATCTTCCCCAGGCCAAATTCAACAAGACCCATTTTTAAATGACCACCATCCGCGTTAAAGAAAACGAGCCCTTCGACGTCGCGCTGCGCCGCTTCAAGCGCACCATCGAAAAGCTCGGCCTGCTGACCGACCTGCGCGCCCGCGAGTTCTACGAGAAGCCGACCGCCGAGCGCAAGCGCAAGAAGGCCGCAGCGGTCAAACGCCACTACAAGCGCGTGCGCAGCATGCAGCTTCCCAAGAAGCTGTACTGAGCATCCGCCGCGCTGGCGCCGAAGCCAGCGTCCGGTTCAGAGCCGCGCCAGGGACACCTGCCGCGGCTTTTGTTTTTAGCCTCCCAAGAAAGCCTGCCATGAGCCTCAAGGACCAGATCACCGAAGACATGAAGACCGCGATGCGCGCCAAGGACTCGGAGCGCCTGGGCACCATCCGCCTGCTGCTCGCCGCCCTCAAGCAGAAGGAAGTCGACGAGCGCATCGAGCTCGACGACGCGATGGTCGTGGCCATCGTCGACAAGCTGGTCAAGCAGCGCAAGGACTCGGTCGCCGCATTCACCCAGGGCGGCCGCATCGACCTGGCCGACAAGGAAGCCGCCGAGATCAAGGTGCTCGAGGTGTACCTGCCGCAACGCATGGGCGCGGACGAGATCGCGGCCGAGGTCGGGGCCATCGTGGCCGAGCTGGGCGCCAAGGGTCCGGGCGACATGGGCAAGGTGATGGGTGCGGTGAAGACCCGCCTGGCCGGCAAAGCCGACATGGGCCAGGTCAGCGCCGCCGTGAAGGCCGCGCTCTCGGGCGCTTGAGCGTGACGGCGCCCGTCCCCAAGGCGTGCGCCTGCCTGGTGGACGATCGGGGTCGGCTGCTGGTGTTCCACCACCCGGGGGACAGGAGCATGCAGCTGCCCAAGGGCACGATCGAGCCCGGCGAAACGCCCGAAGATGCGGTGCGGCGCGAGCTGCTGGAGGAGTCGGGCATCGACTACCGCGGCGAGCTGCTGCCGCTGGGCACGCTGGATCGCGAGTGCGAGGCCGGCATCGAGGGCAACGTGCTCCGGCATGCCCAGCTCTGGCATCTGTTCCTGATGCGTGCGCCGGCACCGCTGCCCGAGCGCTTCGAGCACGTGGCCATGGGCAGCCCGGAGGAAGACGGCCTGGTGTTCAGCTTCAGCTGGCTGGCGCCCGATGCGCCCCTGGACGGGTTCACGATGCCCTATGTCAACGCGATCGCCAGGGTGCGGGCCGCACTGGCCTAGCTACCTGCGATCTTCATCCGGTTGACGAGAATCGAGCCCGTGGTCTTCGCCCCGTAGTTGTAGGCATCGGCGCCGACCGCCTCGATGCCCAGCAGCATGTCCTTCAAGTTGCCGGCGATCGTGATCTCCTGCACCGGAAAGGCGATCTTGCCGTTCTCGACCCAGAAACCGCTCGCGCCGCGCGAGTAGTCGCCCGTCACGTAGTTGACGCCCTGCCCCATCAGTTCGATCACGAACAAGCCGGTGCCGAGCTTGGCGAGCATCGCGTCGAGGTTGTCGCCCTGCTTCGTCTGGCGCGAGCTCAGCGTGAGGTTGTGCGAGCCGCCGGCGTTGCCGGTGGTCTTCATGCCCAGCTTGCGCGCCGAGTAGGTGCTGAGGAAATAGCCCTCGAGCCGGCCGCCGTCGACCACCTTGCGCTTGCGGGTGGTCACGCCCTCGTCGTCGAAGGGCGAGCTGCCCTTGCCGCGCAGGATGTGCGGATCTTCGAGCACGTCGATGTGCTTGGCCACGACCGGCTTGCCCAGCGAATCGAGCAGGAAGCTGCTCTTGCGATAGAGCGCACCGCCGCTGGTGGCCTGCACCAGGCCGCCCAAGAGCCCCGCCGCCAGCGGCGACTCGAACAGCACCGGGCACTCGGTGGTCTTGATCTTGCGCGACTTGAGGCGGCTCAGCGCGCGTTCCGCCGCATAGCGGCCGACGGCCTTCGGGCTCGCGAGCGCCTCGGCCGAGCGCATCGAGCTGTACCAGGCGTCGCGCTGCATGTCGTCGCCCTTGCCCGCGATCGGCGCCACCGAGATCGAATGCCGCGAACTCGCGTAGCCGCCGCGGAAGCCGCGCGTATGGGCACTGAAGAAATGGCTTTGCTGCGCCGAGACGCCCGCGCCCTCGCTGTTGGTGATGCGCTTGTCGGTGGACAGCGCGGCGGCCTCGCATTCGAGCGCCAGTACAGCAGCCTGCTCGCTGCTGACGTCCCAGGGATGGAACAGGTCGAGGTCGGGCTGCTCGGTGACGATGTCGGCTTCGTCGGGCAGCCCGCTGACCGGATCTTCGGCCGTGAAGCGCGCGATGTCGTAGGCCGCCTGCACGGTCTGCGCGATGGCCGCCTCGGAAAAGTCCGACGTGCTCGCATTGCCGCGCCGATGGCCCACGTAGACCGTGACGCCGAGCGACTTGTCGCGGTTGCGTTCGACGTTCTCGAGTTCGCCCTTGCGCACCGAGACGCTGAGGCCGCAGCCTTCGGAGGCCTCGGCAGCGGCGTCGGTGGCACCGAGCTTCCTGGCGTGCGCCAGGGCCGAATCGACCAGGTTTTCGAAAAAGGGGCGGGTGTAGGCGAAGCCGGAATCGGCGCGCGATGAAGATGTGCTCATGTGTTGGCTATGATACTTGCGCCCCCTGTTCCCGATGGTGCGGCCAACGATTGCCTCTATGTCCCGCAAACCCAAAAAAGGCTACTTCGTCCGCGGCCAGTTCGTGGCCGAAGGCAGCGAACTCGATCTGGAGCTCAAGCGCGAGCTCAAGGGCACGGACGCTGCAAGCAAGACCGACCTCAAACGCGAAAGCACCGAGCTGCAGGCGCTGGGCGAGGCCCTGCTCACGCTGCGCGCCGGCCTGTCCGACAAGCTCGACCTTGGCGAAAAGCTGAAGGACGCGATAGCCGAAGCCAGGCGCATCACCAATTTCGAAGGCAAGCGGCGCCAGATGCAGTTCATCGGCAAGCTGATGCGCGGCCTCGATGCGGCGACGCTCGATGCCGTGCGCGCCGCGCTCGACGAGCAGAACCGCGCCCCGGCCCAGGAAACCGCGATCCTGCACGAGGCCGAACGCTGGCGCGACCGCCTGATCGCCGACGACGACGCGCTCGGCGGCTGGATCGAGACCCACTCCGGCACCGATGCCCAGCAGCTGCGCGCACTGGTGCGCCAGGCTCGCAAGGACATCAAGGCCGGACCGCCCGGCGAGGCGCCGCGCCAAGCCAAGGCCTATCGCGAGGTGTTCCAGATCGTGCGCGCGCAGCTCGGCGTGCATGGCACCGACGACCATGCGGCCGAGGCCGCGGAGCAGTCGCGGGAGGAGGACGCATGAGCCGCGGGGCCGTTCCCAAGGCGAATACCGCAGCGCGCAGCGCGAAGGTCTTTCAATGAGCGATGCGTCGAATGCCTTCGACCCGGTGCGCATCGGCATCGTCTCGATCAGCGACCGGGCCTCGAGCGGCGTCTATGAAGACAAGGGCCTGCCCGCGCTGCAGGAATGGCTGCAGCGCGCCCTGCACAACCCGATCAGCTTCGAATCACGCCTGATTCCCGACGAACAGGCGGGCATCAGCGCGGCGCTGATCGAGCTGGTGGACGCCGGCTGTTCGCTGGTCCTGACGACCGGCGGCACCGGGCCGGCCCTGCGCGACGTGACGCCCGAGGCGACCCTGGCCGTCGCGCACAAGCAGATGCCGGGCTTCGGCGAGCAGATGCGCCAGATCAGCCTGCGCTTCGTGCCGACGGCGATTTTGTCGCGCCAGGTGGCGGTGATCCGCGACCGCAGCCTGATCATCAACCTGCCGGGGCAGCCGAAGTCGATCGCGGAGACGCTCGAAGGCCTGAAGAACGCCGACGGTTCGCAGGCCGTCCCCGGCATCTTTGCCGCGGTGCCCTACTGCATCGACCTCATCGGCGGCCCCTATCTGGAGACCGACGACGCGGTGTGCAAGGCCTTCCGGCCCAAGTCCGCGATCCGGACCCGGTGAGAGTCAGGCCAGCGTGTAGGCAGTCTTCACCACCGTGAAGAACTCCTGCGCGTACCTGCCCTGCTCGCGCGGCCCGTAGCTCGAACCCTTGCGGCCGCCGAAGGGCACGTGGTAGTCCACCCCCGCGGTCGGCAGGTTCACCATCACCATGCCCGCCTGGCTGTGGCGCTTGAAGTGCGTCGCGTACTTCAGGCTGGTCGTCGCGATGCCTGCCGAGAGGCCGAACTCGGTGTCGTTCGCCGTTGCCAGCGCTTCCTCGTAGTTCTTCACGCGGATCACGCTGGCCACCGGCCCGAAGATCTCTTCCTTGTTGATGCGCATCGACGCCACCGACTCGCTGAAGAGCGCCGGCGACATGTAGTAGCCCTCGGTGTCCAGCTTCAGCCGCTCGCCGCCCGCCGCCAGCGTGGCACCCTCGCCCTGACCGATCTCGATGTAGTTCAGGTCCTGCTGCAGCTGGCTTTCGCTCGAGACCGGGCCGATGTCGGTGCCCTGCGCCAGCGCATCGCCGACCTTGATCTTCGCCATGCGCGCCTTCATCGCCTCGATGAACTTCGGGTAGATGCCTTCGGTCACGATCAGCCGGCTCGACGCGGTGCAGCGCTGGCCGGTGGAATAGAAGGCGCTCTGCACGCTGAGCTCGACGGCCTGCTCGAGGTTGGCGTCGTCGAGCACCACCTGCGGATTCTTGCCGCCCATCTCGAGCTGCACCTTCTTGTGCTTGGTCGCGCACTGCACCGCGATGTTGCGGCCGACGCCGACCGAGCCGGTGAAGCTGATGGCGTGGATGCCCGGATGGTCGACCAGCGCATTGCCGATCACGCTGCCGCGGCCCATCACGAGGTTGAACACGCCCGGCGGAATGCCCGAGCGGCTGATGATCTCAGCCAACGCCCAGGCGCAGCCGGGCACCAGGTCGGCGGGCTTCAACACCACGCAATTGCCGAAGGCCAGCGCGGGCGCGATCTTCCAGGCCGGGATCGCGATCGGGAAATTCCACGGCGTGATGAGCCCGACCACGCCGATGGGCTCGCGCGTGATCTCGACCCCGATACCGGGGCGCACCGACGGAAGGACTTCGCCCGAGAGGCGCAGGCATTCGCCGGCGAAGAACTTGAAGATGTGGCCGGCGCGAGTGGCTTCGCCGATGCCTTCGGGCTTGGTCTTGCCCTCCTCGCGCGCGAGCAGGGTGCCCAGTTCTTCCTTGCGCGCCAGGATCTCGTTGCCGATCTTGTCGAGCGCATCGGAGCGCGCCTGGATGCCGCCGGTGGACCAGGCCGGGAAGGCCGCGGTGGCCGCCGCGACGGCCGCGTCCACCTGCGCGGCGTCGCCCTGGGCGTACTGGCCGAGCACGTCGCCCAGGTTGCTCGGATTGGTGTTCGGGCTGTAGCTGGCGCCGGCGCGCCATTCGCCGTTGATCAGGTTATCGAAGTTCTGCATGGCATTTCCTTGGAAGTCGGTCGGAGAAAAAGAAAAGGCCGCCAGAGCGGCCCCGCGCATCGGTGACTCTACGCCCACCGCGGCCTGCTGCGGCCTGTGCGGCTTATTGCGGGCCGAGCTTGTCGATCAGCGCCGCCAGCGCGTCGTATTCGTCGAGCTTGAGCTCGGTGAGCGGCGTGCGCACCGGGCCGGCATCGTGCCCCACGATCCTGGCGCCGGCCTTGACGATGCTCACCGCGTAGCCGTGTCCCTTGTTGCGAATCTCGAGGTAAGGCATGAAGAAATCCTTCAGCAGGCGATGCTGCGTGGCCATGTCGTCGTCGGCCACCGCCCGGTAGAAATCCATCGCGGTCTTGGGGATGAAATTGAACACGGCCGACGAATACACCGGCGTGCCCAGCGCCTTGTAGGCGGCGGCATAGACCTCGGCCGTCGGCAGGCCGCCGAGGTACGCGAAGCGATCGCCCATGCGCAGGTAGATGGAGCTCATGAGCTCGATGTCGCCGATGCCGTCCTTGAAGCCCACGAGGTTGGGGCAGCGCTCGGCCAGCTTCTCGAGCGTGGCCGGGTAAAGCCTGCTCTGGCCGCGGTTGTAGACGATGACGCCGAACTTCACGCTCTTGCACACGGCTTCCACATGCGCCGCCAGGCCTTCCTGGCCGGCTTCGGTCAGGTAGTGCGGCAAGAGCAGGATGCCGTGCGCTCCGGCCTTCTCGGCCGCCTGCGCGCACTGGATCGCGAAGCGCGTGGGGCCGCCGGCGCCCGCGATGATCGGCACCTTGCCGCGGCAGGTGTCGACCGCCGTCTTGATGATGGCGGGGTATTCGTCGGCGGTCAGCGAGAAGAACTCACCGGTGCCGCCGGCGGCGAACAACGCGCTCGCGCCGTAGGGCGCCAGCCATTCGAGGCGCTCGATGTAGCCCTTCTTGTGGAAGTTGCCTTCGGCGTCGAAGTCGGTCAGCGGAAAGGACAGCAGGCCGGAGCCCATGATGGATTTGAGTTCTTGCGGATTCATGCGAAAAGGAGTGGAAGAGAAAAAGAGAGCGGATCAGTCCAGCTTGATGTGCGCCGCTTCGACGACCTTGGCCCAGCGCGCGCGTTCCTTGTTGAAGAACTGCTCTTGCTCGGCAGGCGCCATGGTCACGACCTCGGCGCCCTGCCCCGCCAGGCGCGAGCGGATGTCGGCCGAACGGATGATCGAAACCAGCTCCTTGTTCAGGCGCTGGATCACTGCCTCGGGCGTGCCGCGCGGGGCCAGCACGCCTTGCCAGGTGCCGGAGTCGAAACCGGGCACGCCCTGCTCGGCGATGGTCGGCACGTCGCCGATCAAGGGCATGCGCGTGGACTTGGAGACGCCGAGGATCTTGAGCTTGCCGCTCTGCACATGGGGCAGCGTGGCGAGCATGCCGTTCATCAGCACCTGGGTCTGGCCGCCGACGGTGTCCTGGATGGCCTGCACGCCGCCCTTGTACGGCACGTACTGCCAGCGCGCTCCGCTCGCGCGCTCCAGCGCGACGCCCGCGAGGTGCGGCGCACTGCCGGTGGCGGTGACGGCGAAGTTCAGGTCCGACTTCTTCGATAGCGCCACCAGCTCCTTGACGTTGTTCGCCGGCACCGACGGGTGCACGACCAGCAGGTGCGGCGAATAGGCCAGCATGGTCACGCCGCGCAGGTCCTTGGACGGATCGAAAGCCAGCTTGGTGTAGACCGAGGGGCTGATGGCGAGCGCGCCGACGTCGCACAGGAGCAGCGTGTAGCCGTCCGGCGCCGCCTTGGACACCAGGTCGGCGCCGAGGTTGCCATTGGCGCCGGCGCGGTTCTCGACGATCACCGATTGCTTGAGCGCCTCCGACAGCGGCTGGCTGATCGAACGCGCAATGATGTCGGAGGAGCCGCCGGGCGGGTACGGCACGACGATGCGGATGGGTTTGGCGGGCCAGGCGTCGGCAGCATGGGCGCCGCCCGCGGCCAGCAGGCCGGTGCTCAGCGCGCCGAGCACGAGATCGCGTCGATTCATGGTCATGTCTTGTGTCTCCGAGGGGGATGAAAAACGAAATGCGCCGCGCCGCCCGCCGCAAAATTGGCAGGGATTCGAGCGTCATCAGTCATCGTACAACTACATCGGCGCGATGTCCAGCGTTGGCCCTGCAATCAGGCCGCGGGACCCGGGGCCGGGCTGCCCGGCGCCGCTTCGGCAGCCGCGCCTTTGGCCGCTTCCTGCGCGATCCGCAGCCGCTCGCGGCTGTTGGTCAGGTGGATGCGCATGGCCGCGCGCGCCGATTCGGGATCGCGCCGCGCGATCGCCGCGTAGATCTCTTCATGCTCGCGGTTCACGCGGCTCAGGTACTCGCCGCGGCGGTCATGGTTGCGGATGGCCGTGATGCGCGTACGCGGAATGATCGTGGTGCCCAGGTGGCTCATGATGTCCGCGAAGTACGGATTGCCGGTGGCCTGCGCGATCTGCAAATGGAAGCGGAAGTCGGGCGCCACCGTGTCCCCCGCCACCGCCACGTTGCGCTCGAAATCATCGAGCGCTTCGCGCAGTGCAGCCAGCTGCTCGTCGGTGCGGCGTGTCGCGGCCAGGCCGGCGGATTCCGTTTCCAGGCTGATGCGCAGCTCGAGCACGGCCAGCACGTCGACCGAGGTCGCGATGTCCGAGGCATCGAGGCGGAACATGCCCGCCGCCTTGGGCTGCAGCACGAAGGTGCCGATGCCGTGGTGCGTCTCGACCAGCCCGCCGGCCTGCAGCTTCGAGAGCGCCTCGCGCACCACCGTGCGGCTCACGCCGTAGGCCTGCATGATGGCCGACTCGGTGGGCAGCTTGTCACCGGGCTTCAGCTGCTGGCTGCGGATCTTCTCGCCTAGGTCGTCCACCAGGCCGTGCGCCAGCCCTCGCCCGCGACGGCGCGAGCCGGCGACGAAGGCAGGTTGTTCGGTTGTTGCGGTTGACCCCGTTGACAGGCTCGACATGCGGTGATGATAATCGCCGGAGCGTTGTACGACAACCGATAACTTACCACTACGAGACAAATGAGCGAGATTTCCAGATCCGATCCGCCCCGCGTGGCCCGCCTGCTCCTGACGGGTGCCGCCGGGGGCCTGGGCAAGGTGCTGCGCGAGCGGCTGCGCCCTTATGCGGGCGTGCTGCGCGTCTCCGACATCGCGGCGCTGGCGCCGGCCGAGGGCCCGCACGAAGAGGTCGTGCCTTGCGATCTGGCCGACAAGGCCGCAGTCGACGCGCTGGTCGCCGGCTGCGACGCCATCGTGCACCTCGGGGGCGTCTCGGTCGAACGCCCTTTCGAGGAGATTCTCGAAGCCAACATCAAGGGCATCTTCCATCTCTATGAAGGCGCGCGCCGTCACGGCGTGAAGCGCGTGGTGTTCGCGAGCTCGAACCACGTGATCGGCTTCTACAAGCAGAGCGAAACGATCGACGCCCACGCCGCGCGCCGTCCCGACGGCTATTACGGCCTGTCCAAGTCCTTCGGCGAGGACGTGGCGCAGTTCTACTTCGACCGCTTCGGCATCGAGACCGTGAGCATCCGCATCGGCTCCTCGTTTCCCGAGCCGGCCAATCGCCGCATGATGAGCACCTGGCTCAGCTACCGCGATCTCACGACGCTGATCGAGAAGTCGCTCTTCACGCCCTCCGTGGGCCACACCGTGGTCTACGGCATGTCGGCCAACCGCGATGTCTGGTGGGACAACAGCGCGGCCGCGCACCTGGGCTTCCAGCCGCAGGACAGTTCCGAAGTCTTCCGCGCCAAGGTCGAGGCGCAACCTCCCGTGGCGCCGACCGACCCGAACGCGATCTACCAGGGCGGCGCCTTCACGGCCCAGGGCCCTTTCGGCGACTGAGGGCGCCCGCACCATGTCCAGCAAGGCCGAGCTCGTGGTCGATGCGCGCTGCGGCACGGGCGAAAGCCCCGTGTGGTCGGCGGCCGAGGAGGCGCTCTATTGGGTCGACATTCCGGGCCGGGCGCTGCATCGCTGGTCCGCGGCCGGGCACGCGCATTGGACCGGCGACGAGATGCTGGCCTGCATCGCGCCGCGCGCCGACGCGCCGGGCGCCTGGGTCGCGGGCATGGAAAGCGGCCTGTTCTCGATTGCCACTCAGGACGACGGCACGCTCGGCAGCACGCGGCTCGCGCAAGTCGACCACGCCCTTCCCGGCATGCGCTTCAACGACGGCCGCTGCGACCGCCAGGGCCGCTTCTGGGCCGGTACCATGCTGATGGACATGGCGGCCGGCGCACGCGTCGGCCGCCTCTACCGCTACGACGAGGGCAGCCAGGCTCCGGTCCTGCAGCTCGACGATCTCATCGTTCCCAACGGCCTCGGCTTCAGCCCCGACGGCCGCACGATGTACCTCTCGGATTCGCACCCCAGCGTGCAGACCATCTGGGCCTTCGACTACGACATCGCCAGCGGCACGCCGACGAAGCGCCGCGTCTTCGTCGACATGAAGCCGCTGCCCGGCCGGCCCGACGGCGCCGCGGTCGATGCCGACGGCTGCTACTGGATCTGCGGCAACGACGCCGGCCTGGTGCACCGCTTCACGCCTGAGGGCCGGCTCGACCGCTCGCTCGAAGTACCGGTGAAGAAACCCGCGATGTGCGCCTTCGGCGGATCGAAGCTCGACACGCTGTTCGTGACCTCGATTCGCCCCGGCGGCGACCTGTCCGACCAGCCACTGGCCGGCGGCCTGTTCGCGCTGCGGCCGGGCACGCAAGGCATCGCGGAACCCGCGTTCGGCACCTGACAAGATTTTCTGTTTCGACAACCACCACCAGAAGAGGAAGACAAATGAAATTCACCCATACCCTGATCGCACTGGCGGCCGCCGCCCTGGGCGTGGCCGCGCACGCCGTCGAATTCCGTTCGGCCGACGTCCACAACAGCGACGACTATCCGACCGTGGCCGCGGTCAGGTACATGAGCGAGCTGCTCGACAAGCGCAGCAGCGGCAAATACAAGATCAAGGTGTTCAACAAGGGCGCGCTGGGGACCGAAAAGGAAACCATCGACCAGGTGAAGATCGGCGCGCTGGAGATGACCCGCGTCAACATCAGCCCGCTGAACTCGATCTGCGCCAAGACGCTGGTGCCGACCATGCCGTTCCTCTTCGATTCGATCGCCCACATGCGCAAGTCGCTCGACGGCCCGGCCGGCGAGGAGATCCTGAAGAGCTGCGAACCCGAGGGCCTGGTCGGGCTGGCCTTCTACGACAGCGGCGCACGTTCGATCTATGCCAAGAAGCCGGTAAAGACCTTGGCCGACACCAAGGGCATGAAGATCCGCGTGCAGCAATCCGACCTTTGGGTGTCGCTGATCAACGCCATGGGCGCCAACGCCACGCCGGTGCCGATCGGCGAGGTCTACACCGGCCTCAAGACCGGTCTGATCGACGCCGCGGAGAACAACATCCCGTCCTATGACGGCTTCAAGCACTACGAGGCCGTCAAGTTCTATTCGCGCACCGAGCATTCGATGGCACCCGAGATGCTGGTGATGTCGAAGGCGGTCTACGACAAGCTGCCCAAGGCCGAGCAGGACATGTTCCGCGCCGCCGCCAAGGAATCGGTCACGTTCCAGCGCAAGAAGTGGGACGAGCAGGAGGCCAAGTCGCTCGAGGTGGTCACCAAGGGCGGCGCCACGATCGTGTCCGACGTCGACAAGGCATCGTTCCGAGCCGCCATGGCACCGGTGTATGCCAAGTTCATTTCCACGCCGGATCTGCAACGCCTGGTGAAGGCGATCCAGGATAACAAGTGAGCAGCGCAGCGACCGTATCCGAAACGTCGCGCCCGCCCTCGCGCCACGCGTACTCGCGCGTGTGCGCGCTGCTGTCCAAGGCCAGCCTGATGCTGGCCGTGGTGCTGCTGATCGCCATCATCGTGTGCGTGCAGTACCAGGTGGTCGGGCGCTACCTCTTCAACGACACGCCGGTCTGGGCCGAAGGCCTGGCGCTGCAGCTGGTGCTGTACGTCACCGCGCTGGGCGTGGCGGTCGGCGTGCGCGATGCCGGCCACATCGGCCTGGATTCGCTGGTCGCCCTGCTGCCGGAATCCATGCGCCTCAAGATCGAGATCCTGATCCACGCGCTGGTGGCACTGTTCGGCGCCATCATGGTTTCGAGCGGCTGGCTCTGGACCCGGCTCAAGTGGAGCGACATCAAGCCGATGCTGGGCGTTCCGGTGGGCGTGGACTACCTGGCGCTCGTGGTCGCGGGATTTTTGATCGTTCTGTTTTCGGTTGAACACATCGTGGCATTGCTGCGTGACGAGGAAGTGGTGCCAGCGTGGAATTGACGGTTCTTTCTCTTAGTTTTCTCGCCTTGCTGATCCTGGGCGTGCCGGTCGCGTTCTCGATCGGTCTGGCCTCGGTCGCCACCGTGATGTACGCCGGCCTGCCGGTCGCGGTGGTGTTCCAGAAGATGGTCGGCGGAATGCAGATCTTCTCGTTCCTGGCCATCCCCTTCTTCGTGTTCGCCGGCGAGCTGATGCTCTACGGCGGCATCGCGCAGCGCATCGTGCGCTTTGCAAACAGCCTGGTCGGCCATGTGCGCGGCGGGCTCGGCATGAGCAATGTGGTCGGCTGCACGCTGTTCGGCGGCGTGGCGGGCTCGCCGGTGGCCGACGTGTCGGCCATGGGCTCGGTGATGATTCCGCTGATGAAGCGCGAGGGCTACGACGCGGACTACGCGGTCAACGTCACCACCCACGCCGCGCTGGTCGGCGCGCTGATGCCGACCTCGCACAACCTCATCATCTTCACGCTGGCCACCACCGGCATCGCCTCGGTCAGCGTGCTGAGCCTGATCCTGGCGGGACTGATCCCGGCGCTGATCCTGACGCTGTGCAACCTGGCGGCCGCGTACTACGTCGCGATCAAGCGCGGCTACCCGATCCGCGGCGCCTTCCCCGGCTGGGGCGAAGTGCTGGCGGCCTTCATCGGCGCGCTGCCCGGGCTGTTGATCGTCGCGATCATCCTCGTCGGCATCCTGTCCGGGGTGTTCACCGCCACCGAGTCGGCCGCCACCGCCGTGCTGTGGGCGCTGGCCGTCACGGTGCTGGTGTATCGGTCGCTCAGCTGGAAGGACTTTTTGAAGGCCTGTGCCAAGGCCTGCAAGACCACCGGCGTGGTGCTGCTGCTGATCGGCATCTCCTCGGCCTTCGGCTACTTCATGGCGCTGTACGAGGTGCCGCAGAAAACCGGCGAACTGATGACCTCGGTCTCGAGCAGCCCGTGGGTCATCTTCCTGATGATCAACGTGCTGCTGTTCGTGCTGGGCACCTTCCTCGACATGGCCGCCACGATCCTGATCTGCACACCGATCTTCCTGCCGATCGCGATGCAGTTCGGCATGAGCCCGGTGCAGTTCGGCATCGTCATGCTGATCAACTGCGCGCTCGGCCTGAACACGCCGCCGGTCGGCACCACTCAGTTCATCGGCTGCGCGATCGGAGGCGTGTCGGTCGGGCAGGTGATGCGATCGATCTGGCCTTTCTACGGGGCGCTGCTGGTGTGCCTGATGCTCGTGACCTACGTGCCGGCCTTCTCGCTGTGGCTGCCCGAGATTTTTTCCGCACCCAAATGAGCGACCCTCTCTACATCACCATGCACGAGCGCGACAACGTCGCGATCGTGGCCAACGACGGCGGCCTGCCCGCCGGCACGGTGTTCCCTTCCGGCCTGAAGCTGCTCGAGAAGGTGCCGCAGGCGCACAAGGTGGCGCTGGTCGATATCCCCGAAGGCGGTGAAGTGCGCCGCTACGACGTCGTGATCGGCTACGCGCTGAAACCCATCGCGGCCGGCAGTTGGGTGCACGAGCGGCTCTTGAGAATGCCCGCCGCGCGCGAGCTCGAAGGGCTGCCGATCGCCACCGTCCGGCCGCCGCCGCAGGCCGCGCTCGAGGGCTACAGCTTCGAGGGCTACCGCAATCCCGACGGCTCGGTCGGCACGCGCAACATCCTGGCCATCACCCAGACGGTGCAGTGCGTGGCCGGCGTCACCGATTTCGCCGTCCAGCGCATCAAGGCCGAGCTGCTGCCGAAGTTTCCGAACGTCGACGACGTGGTGGCGCTCGAGCACGGCTACGGCTGCGGCGTCGCGATCGATGCGCCCGATGCAATCATCCCGATCCGCACGCTGCGCAACATCAGCCTCAACCCCAACTTCGGCGGCGAGGTGATGGTGGTGAGCCTGGGCTGCGAAAAACTGCAGCCCGAGCGGCTGATGCCGCCCGGCACCATTCCCCTGGTCGACGAGCGCAACGTGGCCGATGTCGGCGCCAGCGCAGAGACCAGGCTGGACGTCGTGTGCCTGCAGGACGAGGCGCACGTGGGCTTCATGTCGATGGTCGATTCGATCCTGCGGCAGGCCGAAGAGCACCTGGAGCGGCTCGATGCCCGCCGCCGCGAAACCGTGCCGGCCAGCGAGCTGGTGGTCGGCGTGCAGTGCGGCGGCAGCGATGCCTTCTCCGGCGTCACCGCCAATCCGGCGGTCGGCTTCTGCACCGACCTGCTGGTGCGCGCCGGCGCCACCGTGATGTTCTCGGAGGTGACTGAAGTGCGCGACGGCATCGACCAGCTCACCTCGCGCGCGACCACGCCCGAGGTGGCCGAGGCGATGATCCGCGAGATGGCGTGGTACGACGCCTACCTCGAAAAGGGCCGCGTCGACCGCAGCGCCAACACCACGCCCGGCAACAAGAAGGGCGGGCTTTCCAACATCGTCGAGAAGGCGATGGGCTCGATCGTGAAGTCGGGCAGCTCGCCGATCTCGGGCGTCGTGGCGCCGGGCGAGAAGGCGCGGCAGAAGGGCCTGCTCTATGCCGCGACGCCGGCTTCCGACTTCATCTGCGGCACGCTGCAGCTGGCCGCCGGCATCAACCTGCACGTGTTCACCACCGGCCGCGGCACGCCCTACGGCCTGGCCGAGGTGCCGGTGATCAAGGTCGCCACGCGCAGCGACCTCGCGCGCCGCTGGCACGACCTGATGGACGTCAACGCCGGCCGCATCGCGGATGGCGAAGCGAGCATCGAAGACGTGGGCTGGGAACTGTTCCGCCTGATGCTCGACGTGGCCAGCGGCCGCAGGAAGACCTGGGCCGAACACTGGAAGCTGCACAACGCGCTGGTGCTCTTCAACCCCGCACCGGTGACCTGAAGCAAAAGGAAGACACACCATGGAAGACCTGAAAGGCAAGATCGCCCTCGTCACGGGCGCCAGCACCGGCATCGGCGCGGCCGTCGCACGGGCCTACGCGGCGCGCGGCGTGCGCGTGGCGGTGCACTACAACAAGTCGGCCGGGCCGGCGCAGGAAGTGGTCGATGCGATCACATCGGCGGGCGGCGAAGCCTTCGCGCTGCAAGGCGACGTGCGCGACGCGGAAGCGATCCGGCGCGTGGTGCGCCAAACCATCGCGCGCTGGGGCGCCATCGACATCCTCGTCAACAACGCGGGCAGCCTGGTCAAGCGCGTGCCGATCGCCGAATTCGACGATGCGCTCTTCGACGAGGTGCTGCACATCAACGCGCGTTCGGTGCTCGCGTTCTGCCGCGAGGTGGTGCCGCAGCTGCGTGCGCAAGGCCGCGGCGGCAGCATCATCAACGTCTCGTCGGTGGCGGCGCGTCACGGTGGCGGGCCGGGCGCCTACCTCTATGCGGGCGCCAAGGGTTTCGTCAGCACGGCGACGCGCGGCCTGGCCAAGGAACTCGCGCCCGACGACATCCGCGTGAACGCGGTGGCGCCGGGCGTGATCCAGACGCCCTTCCATGACCAGTTCTCCACGCCGCAGATGCTCGAGTCCTTCCGGGCCACGATCCCGATGGGCCGCATCGGCGAGCCCGACGAGTGCGTGGGCGCCTTCCTGTATCTCGCATCGGCGCAGCTCTCGGGCTACGTGACGGGCCAGATTCTCGAGGTAAACGGCGGCCAGTACATGCCCTGAATCGATCCGACCTCGAAAAACATGCATCCAGCCATCCGTTCCCGCGCGCTGCGCCGTCTCGCGCTGCTGCTCGCCCCCGCACTCGCAGCGACCGGCGGCGCCGCATCGGCCGCCACCTGGGTCTACGTGTCCAACGCGGACAGCCAGGAGATCTCCGTTCTCGAGCTCGACCGCAGCCAGGGCATGCTGAAGCCCGTCGAATCGGTGAACGTCGGCGGCCAGGTGATGCCGATGGCGGTGAGCCCCGACAAGCGCTTCCTGTATGCCGCGCTTCGCTCGCAGCCCTTTCGGGTCGTGAGCTTCTCGATCGACGGCGCCAGCGGCAAGCTGAAGAAGCTGGGCGAGGCGCCGCTGGCCGACAGCATGGCCAACATCGACACCGACGCCACCGGGCGCTGGCTGTTCGCGGCTTCCTATCCGGGGCACAAGATCACGGTCAACAGCATCGACGACAAGACGGGCAGCGTCGGCGCGATCCAGCAGCTGCTGCCCACCGCGCCCAACGCCCACGCGATCCACGCCGATGCCGCCAACCGCTTCGTGCTCGCGACCAGCCTGGGCGGGGACAACGTCTCGAGCTGGCGCTTCGATGCGCAGACCGGCGTCCTGTCGCCCAACGACCCGCCGCTGACGGCCGGCGCCGCCAAGTCGGGACCGCGCCATTTCGTCTGGGACAAGGCGCAGCGCTTCCTCTACCTGCTGGACGAACTCGATGCCCGGCTGCATGTGTATGCCTGGGATGCCGCCCGCGGCACGCTGCAGCTGCAGCACAGCAGCACCACGCTGCCGGAGGGCTTCACCGGCAAGCCCTGGGCTGCCGACCTTCATCTCACGCCGGACGGCCGTTATCTCTACGCATCGGAGCGCACGTCCAGCACGCTGGCGGGATTCAAGGTGGACGCCGCGACCGGCCGGCTGCAGCCGCTCGGCCAGACGCCGACCGAGAAGACGCCGCGCGGCTTCGCGATCGATCAGAGCGGACGCTTCCTGATCGTTGTCGGCCAGGAGTCGCACAGCGCCTCGGTGCATCCGATCGACGCCGCCACCGGCGCGCTCGGCACGCCGAAGCGACTGCCGCTGGGCAAGAACCCGAACTGGGTCGAGATCGTCGACATGCAGTGAGCCGGGCGACATCCGCCGAAGCACCGCCCACTGCCCGCCCACCGGGCTTTTCCGAATCTGAACCAAGGAGACAACCTTCATGCAACGCCGCACCCTGATCCGCACCGCCATCGCCTCGCTCGCCGCCGGCCTGCCCGCCCTGCCCGCCTTCGCGCAAGGCCAATGGCCGACCGGCAAGGCCATCACCTACCTCGTGCCCTTCCCGGCCGGCGGCACCACCGACGTGCTGGGCCGCCTGATCGGCCAGAAGCTCGGGCCGGTGCTGGGCACCAGCATCGTGATCGACAACAAGGGCGGCGCCGGCGGCAGCGTCGGATCTGAGATCGCATCGCGCGCCGCGCCCGACGGCTACACGATGCTCGGCGGCACCATCAGCTCGCATGCGATCAACGTGAGCCTGTATCCGAAGATCGGCTACGACCCACTGAAGTCCTTTGCGCCGGTCACGCTGATCGGCACCAACCCGGTGGTGCTGGTGGTCAACCAGGCCAGCCCCTACAAGACGCTGAAGGATGTGCTCGAGGCCAGCAAGACCAAGTCTGGCGGGCTCTCGTCCGCATCGGCCGGCACCGGCACTTCGCAGCACCTGACGCTGGAGCTGCTGTCCTACAAGTCGGGCGTCAAGTTCACGCACGTGCCCTACAAGGGCAGCGGCCCGGCGATCCAGGACGTGATCGGCGGGCAGGTCGACATGATGTTCGACACCACGGTGGTGGCCGGCCCGCACATCCAGAGCGGCAAGCTGCGTGCGATCGCCGTCAGCTCGTCGAAACGCCTGGCGTCGATGCCCGACGTGCCCACCGTTGCGGAGTCCGGTCTGCCGGCCCTGAAGGATTTCGAGGTGCTGTCCTGGCAGGCGATCTTCGTGCCGGCCGGCACGCCGGCACCGGTGGTCGAGCGCCTGCACACCGAGATCCGCAAGATCCTCGCCCAGCCGGAAATGCAGGACAAGCTCAAGGGCTTCGGCATGCAACCGGCCGACATGACGACCGCGCAGATCGCCGCCTTCCAGAAGGCCGAGGTCGAGAAGTGGGCGCAGGTGATCAAGGCCGCCAACATCAAGGTCGAATAGTCGCAGTCCCACGAACGGCGCCCGGGGTGCTCGATAGAATCGCCTTCCCGTTTTTGGAAGCCCCCTTTTGTCCGATCGCTTTGCCGTCCTGCCGCAGTACCTCTTTCCCAAGCAGGCGCTGACCTCCTTTGCCGGCTGGGTGGCCGGCAAGGAGCGCGGTGCGGTCACGACCTGGATCATCCGCCGCTTCGTCGCCAAATACGGCGTCGACATGGGCGAGGCGCTGGACAGCGACATTGCGAGCTATCCGAGCTTCAACGAATTCTTCACCCGCGCGCTGAAGCCCGGCGCACGCCCGATTGCGCAGGCCGACCTGGTGTCCCCCGTCGACGGTGCGATCAGCCAGTTCGGCTTCATCGAGGGCGACCAGATCCTGCAGGCCAAGGGCCACAGCTACACCACCACTGCGCTGGTCGGCGGCGATGCGGCGCTGGCGGCGCAGTTCGCGCACGGCAGTTTCGCCACGCTCTACCTGAGCCCGAAGGACTACCACCGCATCCACATGCCCTGCGACGGGCGCCTGCTGCGCATGATCTATGTGCCGGGCGAGCTGTTCTCGGTCAACCCGGTCACGGCGCGCGGCGTGCCCGGCCTCTTCGCGCGCAACGAGCGCGTGGTGTGCGTCTTCGAGTCGGCGCACGGCCCCTTCGTGCTGGCGCTGGTCGGCGCCACCATCGTCGGCAGCATGGCGACCGTGTGGCATGGCGTGGTCAATCCGCCGCGCGGCGGCGAGGTGCGCGAATGGCACTACGCCGACCCCGTCGTGCTCGCTCAGGGCGAGGAGATGGGCCGCTTCCTGCTCGGCTCCACGGTGGTGATGCTGTTCCCGCCGCCGCCGCTGGACTTCAACCCGGCATGGGCGCCGGCCGGCCCGGTCCGGCTCGGCGAACTCATGGCCAATTATTCGGCAATGTGAAAGCGCCTCCTCGGCGGCCCGCAGCCGGCCTCATTGCACAGCTACAAAACTTGTAGCAGAGCGGCTTCTGGGATATAGTCGCCGGCCCGATCCGAATGGTCCGGCACCCATCACAAGAAAAACGCGCGGCACCACAGCGCTGTGCAGCCGCCCCGAGGAGATCTCGTTCGATGAGCAGCAAGGAAAACGCCGCCGTCAGCCAGTTGCTTGCGCTGCTGGAAGCCCGCTACGCATTGCGCGTTCTCTGGGCGCTGCGCGACGGCCATGCCCAGACCTTCCGCCTGCTGCAGGACAGCGTCGGCAACATCACCCCCAATACGCTCAACACCCGCATCAAGGAATTGCGCGAAGCCGGCATCGTGAACCACGGCAGCGAGGGCTACAGCCTCACGCTCAGCGGGCAGGACCTGCTCAAGCGCCTTTCCGACCTGCAGGCCTTCGCCGTGAAGTGGCAGCTGAACCAGGTCAAGAAGACCGTGCCCGCAGCGCCGGCACCTGCCAAGCAGCTCGGGCCGAATCCGGCGCCTCGTTAAACTGCAGGGCTTTTTTCTTCATCCAAAGGAGCATTCATGCCCACCACCCCCTCCGGCCTGCAGTACGAAGACACCACCGTCGGCGCCGGCGCCGAAGCCAAGGCCGGCCAGCATGTGCACGTGCACTACACCGGCTGGCTCTACAACGACGGCGTGCAGGGCGCCAAGTTCGATTCCAGCCGCGACCGCAACGACCCCTTCGCCTTCTCGCTGGGCGCCGGCCAGGTGATCAAGGGCTGGGACGAAGGCGTTGCCGGCATGAAGATCGGCGGCCTGCGCACGCTGATCATCCCGCCGGCACTGGGCTACGGCGCGCGCGGCGCCGGCGGCGTGATTCCGCCGAACGCGACACTGAAGTTCGACGTCGAGTTGCTCGACGCCCACTGATCGGGCGGCTCCCGCCCCGAGCGAAATGCGCCTTTGGAAGGCGCATTTTTTTGCCTTGAAAACCCTGTACCCAGCCCCATCTGGCCCGCTATTGTTTTGTTTTCCGGCGTGGCCGCCGGCTTTTTGAGCATGTCAGACCCGCAAAACCCCCAACAGAATCCCGAGAACTTCCTGCAGGGCGAGCCCAGCCCCGAAGAACTGGAAGCTGCGCAGGCCGCCAACGAGGCCGATGCGCTGACCGCCGCCACCGCCGAACTGGCCGCGCTGAAGGCCAAGAACGCCGAACTGGCCGACCAGTACCTGCGCGCGCAGGCCGATGTCCAGAACGCGCGGCGCCGCGCCGACGAAGAGGTGACGAAGGGCCGCAAGTTCGCAATCGAATCCTTCGCCGAAAGCCTGCTGCCGGTGCTGGACAGCCTGGAAGCCGGCCTCCTCATCCAGGACGCCACGCCCGAGCAGATCCGCGAAGGCGCCGAAGCCACGCTGCGCCAACTCAAGAGCGCGCTGGATCGCAACAAGGTGATCGAGATCGCGCCGGCCGCCGGCAGCAAGTTCGATCCGCACCAGCACCAGGCGATCTCGGTGGTGCCGGCCGAAGGCCAGGAGCCCAACACCATCGTCGGCGTGCTGCAGAAGGGCTACACCATCGCCGAGCGCGTGCTGCGCCCGGCGCTGGTCACCGTCAGCGCACCCAGCTGAGCCCACGAAATCCACAGGAAATCCCCGTTCCGTCCCTTGAATCGAGACGGGTTATCCACAAGTTCACAGCAACATCTTTTTCGCGTTCAGGAGCAAACAACATGGCCAGAATCATCGGCATCGACCTCGGCACCACCAACTCGTGCGTGTCGATCATGGAAGGCAACACCACGCGCGTGATCGAGAACTCGGAAGGCGCCCGCACCACGCCCTCGATCGTCGCGTACCAGGAAGACGGCGAAGTGCTGGTCGGCGCCTCGGCCAAGCGCCAAGCCGTCACCAACCCGAGGAACACGATCTACGCGGTCAAGCGCCTGATCGGCCGCAAGTTCGACGAGAAGGAAGTGCAAAAGGACATCGACCTGATGCCCTACAGCATCGTCAAGGCCGACAACGGCGACGCCTGGGTCGAGGTGCGCGGCAAGAAGCTAGCGGCGCAGCAAGTCAGCGCGGAGATCCTGCGCAAGATGAAGAAGACCGCCGAGGACTATCTCGGCGAAGCAGTCACCGAGGCCGTGATCACGGTGCCCGCGTACTTCAACGACAGCCAGCGCCAAGCCACCAAGGATGCGGGCCGCATCGCCGGACTGGACGTCAAGCGCATCATCAACGAGCCGACCGCGGCCGCGCTGGCCTTCGGCCTCGACAAGCAGGACCGCGCCGACCGCAAGATCGCCGTGTACGACCTCGGCGGCGGCACCTTCGACATCTCGATCATTGAAATTGCCGACGTCGACGGCGAAAAGCAGTTCGAAGTGCTGTCGACCAACGGCGACACCTTCCTCGGCGGCGAGGACTTCGACCAGCGCGTGATCGACTACATCATCGGCGAGTTCAAGAAGGACCAGGCCGTCGACCTGAGCAAGGACGTGCTCGCGCTGCAGCGCCTGAAGGAAGCGGCCGAGAAGGCCAAGATCGAGCTCTCCAACAGCGCCCAGACCGACGTCAACCTGCCCTACATCACGGCCGACGCCTCGGGTCCGAAGCACCTGAACATCAAGCTCACGCGCGCCAAGTTCGAGTCGCTGGTCGACGAGCTGATCGAGCGCACGATCGCGCCCTGCCGCACCGCCATCAAGGACGCCGGCGTGTCGGTGAACGACATCCATGACGTGATCCTGGTCGGCGGCATGACCCGCATGCCCAAGGTGCAGGAGAAGGTGAAGGAATTCTTCGGCAAGGAGCCGCGCAAGGACGTCAACCCCGACGAGGCCGTGGCCGTCGGCGCCGCGATCCAGGGCCAGGTGCTCTCGGGCGACCGCAAGGACGTGCTCCTGCTCGACGTGACCCCGCTGTCGCTCGGCATCGAGACCATGGGCGGCGTGATGACCAAGATGATCACGAAGAACACCACGATCCCGACCAAGTTCGCGCAGACCTTCTCGACTGCCGAAGACAACCAGCCGGCCGTGACGATCAAGGTGTTCCAGGGCGAGCGCGAGATCGCTGCCGGCAACAAGCTGCTCGGCGAGTTCAACCTCGAGGGCATTCCGCCGGCCGCGCGCGGCACGCCGCAGATCGAGGTGGGCTTCGACATCGACGCCAACGGCATCCTGCACGTCGGCGCCAAGGACAAGGGCACCGGCAAGGAAAACAAGATCACCATCAAGGCGAACTCGGGCCTCACCGAGGACGAGATCCAGAAGATGGTGAAGGACGCCGAGCTCAACGCGGCCGAGGACAAGAAGAAGGTCGAGCTCGCACAGGCGCGCAACCAGGGCGAAGCGATGGCGCACAGCGTGAAGAAGTCGCTCGGCGAACACGGCGCGAGCCTGGATGCCGGCGAGAAGGAAAAGATCGAGGCCGCCATCAAGGACCTGGAAGAAAGCCTGAAGGGCGATGACAAGGCCGCGATCGAGGAAAAGACCAACACGCTCATGACGGCCAGCCAGAAGCTCGGCGAGAAGATGTATGCCGACGCGCAGGCCGCGGCAGGTGGCGCGGCGGGCGCTGGCCCGGAAGCTGCAAGCGCCCCGGCCGACGACAACGTGGTCGACGCCGAGGTCAAGGAAGTCAAGAAGGGCTGATCTTCGGACCCCGATGCAAGGCTGGATCTCCTGACGAGGCGGTCCGGCCTTTTTCCGTTCTCGACTTCACCGACCGAACATGGCTACCAAACGCGACTACTACGAAACCCTCGGCGTCCCGAAGAACGCGAGCGAGGAAGAAATCAAGAAGGCTTATCGCAAACTTGCGATGAAGCACCACCCCGACCGCAACCATGGTGACACCGGCAAGGAAGCCGAAGCCAAGTTCAAGGAGGTCAAGGAAGCCTACGAGATGCTGTCGGATGCGCAGAAGCGCGCCGCCTACGACCAGTACGGCCACGCGGGCGTCGACCCCAACATGCGCGGCCCGGGCGCGGAAGGCTTCGGCGGCTTCGCGGAAGCTTTCGGCGACATCTTCGGCGACGTGTTCGGCGCTCGCGCAGGCGGCCGCCAGGGCGGGCGCCAGGTGTTCCGCGGCAGCGACCTGAGCTACGCGATGGAAGTGACGCTCGAGGAGGCGGCCGAGGGCAAGGAAGCGCAGATCCGCATCCCGAGCTGGGACGATTGCGGCACCTGCAAGGGCACCGGCGCCAAGCCCGGCACCAAGCCCATCACCTGCACCACCTGCCATGGCCAGGGCGCGGTACAGATGCGCCAGGGATTCTTCAGCGTGCAGCAGACCTGCCCGACCTGCCACGGCACCGGCAAGATCATTCCCGAGCCCTGCACCACCTGCCACGGCCACGGAAAGATCAAGAACAACAAGACGCTCGAGGTCAAGATCCCAGCCGGCATCGACGACGGCATGCGCATCCGCAGCACCGGCAACGGCGAGCCCGGC
The DNA here is from genome assembly GCF_018614915.1 of Variovorax paradoxus. GTDB lineage: Bacteria > Pseudomonadota > Gammaproteobacteria > Burkholderiales > Burkholderiaceae_C > Variovorax > Variovorax paradoxus_K. The sequence goes on from NZ_JAGGNU010000040.1 coordinate 127,701, forward strand.
ACCAATGGCGGGCCGCCCGGCGACCTCTACATCGAGATCCGCCTCAAGAAGCACGAGCTGTTCGAACGCGACGGCGACGACCTGCACTGCGTGGTGCCGGTCAGCATCACCACGGCCGCGCTCGGCGGCGAGATCAACGTGCCGACACTCAAGGGCGCGGCCGCGATCGACATTCCCGACGGCACCCAGAGCGGCAAGCAGTTCCGGCTGCGGGGCAAGGGCATCAAGGGCGTGCGCTCGACCTATCCGGGCGACCTGTACTGCCACGTGCGCGTGGAGACACCGGTCAAGCTCACCGAGCATCAGCGCAAGCTGCTGAAGGAGCTGGACGAGTCGCTCAGGAAAGGCGGCGACAAGCATAGCCCCACCGACAAGGGCTGGTTTGACAAGGCCAAGGAATTCTTCAGCTAGAAGCTCACGGCTTCTCCTGGGATTGGTTCTGATTGGTACCACGCAGTACCAAATCGAAACCAGACTAGGCGCGGCCGGCGTGCGGGTCAATGCAAGGCCGGGTTTGTCCGGGCCGCTCAGTAGCCGAGCAGGTTGCGCCGCACGTGCACCAGGTGGTCGAGCGAGAGCTGCACGGCGCGCGCGCCGTCGCGGTCCTTGAGCGCGGCCACCAGCTCGCGGTGCTCGCGCTGGTAGTCCAGCCGGCGCTCGGGCGTCGCGCTGCGGCGCTTGAGCATGCCCCACTCGCTCTGCGAGCGCACCTGGTTCATGCGCTGGAACACGCTCGAGATGAAGGCGTTGTGCGCGGCATCCGCGATGGCCTCGTGGAGCCGGCCGTCCCACAGCTCGAACTCCTCGAGCGTGGCGCCGGCCTCGCCCTTGTCGCAGCACTCCTCCATTCGGGCGAAGTCGGCGGCCGTGGCGTTGCCGACCACCATGCCGATGATCGCCGGCTCGAGCACGAGGCGCGCGCTCATCAGCTCGGCAGGACTGGTCGCAAGCGGCGACTCGCCATGGCTGAGTTCCGCCAGCGCCTGCGCGACTTCCTTGCTGACATAGGTCCCGCTGCCCACCGTCTGCGTGATCAGCCCGCGGCCCTTCAGGTCCGCCAGGACGCGGCGCACCGTCGAGCGGCTGAGCCCGAACTGCCCACAGAGTTCGCGCTCGGTCGGCAGGCGATGGCCGGCTCGCCAGGTGCGCGATTTCAGGTTCTCGAGAATGGCTTCCCGCAGGGTCAGGGCGCTGTACACGGTCGCGAGCTGGGTGGATGGATGGGAGTGCGCCGATCGTATCAATCACGGCGCGGATCGGCTCTATTGTGTACTTGGTATCCGATTGGTAGCATTTGGTCTCACAAAGGAGATCATTTTGCGCATTGCCACCTTTCACTATCAAGGCCGGCGTCAGGTCGGCGTCGTCTCGGAAGACGGGGCGACCCTTCGCCCGCTCGAACTCGGCGATGCCCGGGCGCAGCGCGGCGTGCTGTCCCTGATCGAAGATCGCGCCTCCGGTACCGCCTGGCCGGCGCCGACCGGCGCCTCGGTCGCCCTCGGCGATGTGAGGCTGGAAGCCCCGCTGCCGCTGCCGCGCCGCAATATCTTCTGCGTCGGGCGCAACTACCACGCGCATGCCAAGGAGCTGTCCAGCTCCGTGTTCAAGAACAACACGGCCAAGGCCGATGCCTGGCCGATCGTGTTCACCAAGGTGCCCGAATGCGTGATCGGGCCCGAGGACGAGGTGCGGCTGCCGGGCGAGTCGGTGTCGTCGCAGATCGACTACGAGGCCGAACTGGCCGTGGTCATCGGCACGGGCGGCCGAAACATCGCGCGCAGTGAAGCGCTGTCGCACGTGTTCGGCTACACCATCGTCAACGACGTCACGGCGCGCGACGTGCAGATGCGCCACCAGCAGTGGGACCTGGGCAAATCCTTCGACACCTTCTGCCCGATGGGCCCCTGGATCGTGACCGCCGACGCGCTCGACGGCACGCGGACGCGCGTGCGCTGCTGGGTCAACGGCGAGCTGCGCCAGGACGGGCAGACCACCGACTTCATCTTCGACATCCCGTCGCTGATCGAAGCCTGTTCGCGCGGCATCACTCTGTATCCGGGCGACGTGATCGCCACCGGCACGCCGGCCGGGGTCGGCATGGGCATGTCGCCGCCGCAGTACCTGCGGGCGGGCGACACCGTCCGCATCGAGATCGACGGGCTCGGCACGCTGGAAAACCGCTTCGTCTGAAAACATTCCATAACAAACGGAGACAAACCATGCATGCCCATCCACGCGCGCTGCTGCACGCAGCGCTCATCATCGCGACCGCCTGCTGCACCACGGCAGCGGTCGCGCAGCCGGCCTGGCCCGAGAAGCCGATCACGATGATCGTGCCCTTCCCTCCGGGCGGCGTTGCGGACACGGTCGCACGGCCCGTCGCCGAGGCTTTGTCGCGCGAACTGAAACAATCCGTCATCGTCGAGAACAAGGCCGGCGCGGGCGGCGCGGTGGGAATCGGCTTCGCAGCGCGTGCGCCGGCCGACGGCTACACCGTGCTGCTGAGCTTGTCGTCGATCTCCATCCTGCCGGAGGCCGATGCCATCCTCGAGCGCAAGCCGGCCTACCAGACCAGCCAGTTCAAGCCGATCGCGCGCTTCACGGCCGATCCGACGGTCCTGGTGGTGCGCGCGGACGCGCCATGGAAGACCCTGGCGGAGTTCGTCGCCGACGCGCGCAAGAAGCCCGGCGCTTACAACTACGGCAGTTCCGGCAACTACGGCACCATGCACGTGCCGATGGAGATGCTGAAGAACGCGGCCGGCTTTCGGATGACGCACATTCCCTACACCGGCGCGGGCCCCGCCGTGGTCGCGCTGCTCGCCGGGCAGGTCGACGCGATCGCGAGCGGGCCGTCGACCGTGGTCCAGCAGATCAAGGCCGGCAAGCTGCGCGCGCTTGCGCACTGGGGCGAGCGGCCGCTGGCTGCGCTGCCCGAGGTGCCGAGCCTCGAGCAGTCGGGGTTCAAGGTCAGGTTCGCGCAGTGGTCGGGACTTTTCGTTCCCGCCGCAACGCCGGACGAGATCGTGAAGAGGCTGCGCGCCGCTTCGGCGCGGGCCGCCGCGGACCCCTCGGTGGTGCAGGTCATCGAGAAGGCGGGCAGTCCGATTGCCTACCTGGACGCACCCGAGTTCCAGTCGTACTGGAACGCCGATGCCGGCATGATGACCGAGGCCGTCCGGAAGATCGGCAAAGTCGAGTAGCGGCGCTGCCGATTTGCTCGCGCTCGTTCGAGCAACCGGCCTACTACCGATGCACGGAGGGCACGCGTAGCCTATAACGCAAGACGAGGCGTTGTACCCCAACTGCTGCTTCGAGGCATATGAAAAGAACTGTGTGCGCCATCAACGACGAGCTGCCCTGTCACACATTTTTCGATCGTTGTGGCTATTGCTTCCGGTTTGGGGTTGGAACTTTTAAACAACGCGCCAATTCTTATTTGAAAAGCAATTTGCTGGACGCGCTCTTTGTTCTATGCTTTGACCGAAGTTCCTGCTTGAGGAGTTAATCCGAAGCGTGCACACAACACCTGGCACCATTCCTGCGAACGATGCGACGTGTGCAGCACGGAGACTCCGGGCAGCGCCCCGCTGACTCGATGGAGGTGTCTATGGATGTCATCAGTAACTTCGCCGCCCGCTACGAGCGGACACGCGAAGAGGTCTTGTCCCTGCAGGAATACCTGGAGATCTGCAAACGCGAGCCCACGGCGTACGCTACGGCCGCCGAGCGCATGCTCCAGGCGATCGGGGAACCCGAGCTCGTCGACACGCGCAACGATCCGCGCCTGTCGCGCATTTTCGCCAACAAGGTCATCAAGATCTACCCGGCCTTTCGGGAGTTCTATGGCATGGAAGATGCAATCGAGCAGGTGGTCTCGTACTTCCGGCACGCCGCTCAAGGCCTGGAAGAGAAGAAACAGATCCTTTACCTGCTCGGCCCCGTCGGCGGCGGCAAGAGCTCGATCGCGGAGCGTTTGAAGCAACTGATGGAGCAGGTGCCCTTCTATTCGATCAAGGGATCGCCGGTCAACGAGTCGCCGCTCGGCCTCTTCGACGCCACGGAAGACGGCGAGATCCTCGAGAAGGAGTACGGCATTCCGCGCCGCTACCTGCAGCGCATCCTCTCGCCCTGGGCCGTGAAGCGGCTCGAGGAGTACGGCGGCGACATCCGGCAGTTCCAGATCGTCAAGCGCTACCCCTCGGTGCTCAGGCAGATCGCCGTGGCCAAGACCGAGCCGGGCGACGAGAACAACCAGGACATCTCCTCGCTGGTCGGCAAGATCGACATCCGCAAGCTCGAGACCTTTGCGCAGGACGATCCCGACGCCTACGCCTACTCCGGTGGCCTCTGCCTGGCCAACCAGGGCCTGCTGGAATTCGTCGAGATGTTCAAGGCGCCGATCAAGGTGCTGCACCCGCTGCTCACGGCCACGCAGGAAGGCAACTTCAAGGGCACCGAGGGCTTCGGCGCCATCCCCTTCGACGGCATCGTGCTCGCCCACAGCAACGAAAGCGAGTGGAAGGCCTTCCGCAACAACAAGAACAACGAGGCCTTCCTCGACCGCATCTACATCGTCAAGGTGCCCTACTGCCTGCGGGTTTCCGAAGAGATCAAGATCTACGAGAAGCTGGTGCGCAACTCCTCGCTGTCGCTGGCGCCCTGCGCGCCCGGCACGCTGCGCATGATGGCCCAGTTCTCGGAGCTGACGCGGCTCAAGGAACCCGAGAACTCCAGCATCTTCAGCAAGATGCAGGTCTACGACGGCGACAACCTCAAGGACACCGACCCCAAGGCCAAGTCGATCCAGGAGTACCGCGACTACGCCGGCGTCGACGAGGGCATGAGCGGCGTCTCGACACGCTTCGCGTTCAAGATCATCTCCAAGGTCTTCAACTTCGACAGCAGCGAGATCGCCGCCAATCCGGTGCACCTCATGTACGTGCTCGAACAGCAGATCGAACGCGAGCAGTTCGCGCCCGAGACCGAGCAGAAGTACCTCTCCTTCATCAAGGAGCTGATGGCGCCGCGCTATGCGGAGTTCATCGGCAAGGAGATCCAGACCGCCTACCTGGAGAGCTATTCCGAGTACGGCCAGAACATCTTCGACCGCTACGTGACCTACGCCGACTACTGGATCCAGGACCAGGAGTACCGCGACCAGGACACCGGCGAAGTCTTCGACCGCGGCTCGCTCAACGCCGAGCTCGAGAAGATCGAAAAGCCCGCGGGCATCAGCAACCCGAAGGACTTCCGCAACGAGATCGTCAACTTCGTGCTGCGCGCACGCGCCGGCAACGCAGGCAAGAACCCGCTGTGGACCAGCTACGAAAAGCTGCGCACGGTGATCGAGAAGAAGATGTTCTCCAACACCGAAGAGCTTCTTCCGGTCATCAGCTTCAATGCCAAGAGCAGTGCCGACGAGCTGAAGAAGCACGAGGATTTCGTCAATCGCATGGTGCAGAAGGGCTACACCGCCAAGCAGGTGCGCCTGTTGTGCGAGTGGTATCTGCGCGTTCGCAAGAGCTCATGATGAGCTGAAAGGAGTTCCTGCCGTGGCCATGCTGCAGCAGATCATCGACCGCCGTCTGTCGGGAAAGAACAAGTCCATCGGCAACCGCGAGCGTTTCCTGCGGCGTTATCGCGAGCAGATCGGCGAGGCGGTGCGGCGCGCCGTGAGCGGCCGCAGCATCCGCGATCTCGAGCAAGGCGAAGACATCACGCTGCCCAAGCGCGACGTCTCCGAACCGGTGTTCGGCCACGGCCAGGGCGGCGACCGCGAGTACGTGCATCCGGGCAACCGGGAGTACGTCAAGGGCGACCGCATCGAGCGGCCGCAGCAGGGCGGCGGCGCCGGCAGCGGCTCGCAGGCCGGCGACGGCGAAGGTGGAGAGGACGACTTCGTCTTTCGCCTCACCAAGGAAGAATTCATGCGGGTCTTCTTCGAAGACCTCGCCCTGCCCCACCTGATCCGAACCCAGCTCGCCGAAGTGCCGGAATGGAAGAGCCATCGCGCCGGCTTCACCAGCGACGGCATGCCCACCAACCTGCACGTCGTGCGCTCGATGCGCGGCGCGCTGGCGCGGCGCATCGCGCTCGGCGGCGAGTCGCGCCGCGAGATCCGCGAGCTCGAGGCCCACCTGCTGCACCTCCAGCGCAGCCCGCGCGTGGCCGATGCGATGGTGCAGCGCGAGATTCGCGAAACCGAAGCCCTGCTCGAGGAGCTCCGCGCCAAGGCCAAGCACATACCCTATCTGGACCCGATCGACCTGCGCTACCGCAACCGCGTGAGGGTGCCGGTGCCCTCGGCCAAGGCGGTGATGTTCTGCCTGATGGACGTCTCGGGCTCGATGGACGAGGCGCGCAAGGACATGTCGAAGCGCTTCTTCATGCTGCTGTACCTGTTCCTGACAAGGCACTACGAAAAGATCGAACTGGTCTTCATCCGCCACCACACCCAGGCCAGCGAGGTCAGCGAAGAGGAGTTCTTCCACGCCACCGAAACCGGCGGGACGGTGGTCTCCAGCGCCCTGACGCTGATGCACGAGATCATCCGCGCGCGGTTCCCGAGCAGCGAATGGAACATCTACGGCGCCCAGGCCAGCGATGGCGACAACTGGCACCAGGACAGTGGCCGCTGCCGCGAGCTGCTGACCGACCATCTGCTGCCGCTGGTGCGCTACTACGCCTACGTGCAGGTGGCCGACGCCGAGCAGAACATGTGGGAGGAGTACAGCCAGCTGGTCGAAACTCACAAGAATTTCGCCATGCGCAAGGTGGCCGACGCACAGGACATCTATCCCGTGTTCCGCGACCTGTTCAAGAAAGAGGGAGCGCCCGCGTGAACGCCAGGAAACGAGAACCCCTGCCCAGCCCTTCGGACTGGACTTTCGAGCTGATCGAGCGCTACCACGGCGAAATCGCCCGCGTGGCGCGCGGCTACAAGCTCGACACCTACGCCAACCAGCTCGAGATCATCACGGCCGAGCAGATGATGGACGCCTACGCCTCGGTGGGCATGCCGGTCATCTACCGCCACTGGTCCTACGGCAAGCAGTTCATCGCCACCGAGAAGAACTACCGCCGCGGCCACATGGGCCTGGCCTACGAGATCGTCATCAATTCCGACCCCTGCATCGCCTACCTGATGGAAGAGAACACCATGGCGATGCAGGCCCTGGTGATCGCCCATGCTGCCTACGGCCACAACAGCTTCTTCAAGGGCAACTACCTCTTCAAGATGTGGACGGACGCCTCCTCCATCATCGACTACCTGGTCTACGCCCGGAACTACATCAGCGAATGCGAGGAACGCCACGGGGTGGCGGCCGTCGAAGACCTGCTGGACTCCTGCCACGCGCTGATGAACCACGGCGTCGACCGCTACCGCCGCCCGCAGAAACTGTCGCTGAACCAGGAACAGGTGCGCCGCGAGGAGCGCGAGCACCATCTCCAGCAGCAGGTCAACGACCTGTGGCGCACCCTGCCCCGCAAGAGCGGCCGCAGCGCCGACGACGAAGAGGCCGCCAAGCGCTTTCCGTCCGAGCCGCAGGAGAACCTGCTGTACTTCATCGAGAAAAATGCACCATTGCTGGACCCCTGGCAACGCGAAGTGGTGCGGGTCGTGCGCAAAATCGGGCAGTACTTCTATCCGCAGCGCCAGACGCAGGTCATGAACGAGGGCTGGGCCACCTTCTGGCACTACACCCTGCTCAATACGCTGTACGACGAAGGCCTCCTGGCCGACGGTTTCATGATGGAGTGGCTGCAGTCGCACACCAACGTGGTGTTCCAGCCCCCGGTCGGCCACCGCGCCTACGGCGGCATCAATCCCTACGCGCTGGGTTTTGCGATGTACACCGACCTGCGGCGTATCTGCGAAAACCCCACCGAGGAAGACAAGCGCTGGTTCCCCGACATGGCCGGCTCCCCGTGGCAGACCTCGCTGGACTATGCGATGCGCAATTTCAAGGACGAGAGCTTCGTCGGCCAGTTCCTTTCGCCCAAGCTGATGCGCGACTTCCGCTTCTTCGCGATCCGCGACAAGGAGGGCGACCCCGAACTCGAGGTGTCGGCCATCCACGACGACAGCGGCTACCGCCAGCTGCGCGAATCGCTGTCGCGCCAGTACGACCTCAACCACCGCGAGCCGAACATCCAGGTCTGGAGCGTCAACCTGCGCGGCGACCGCGCGCTCACGCTGCGCCACACCCAGCACAACGACCGCCCGCTGCACGACGATGCACAGGAAGTGCTGAAGCACGTGGCCCGTCTTTGGGGCTTCGACGTGCACCTCGAGAGCGTGGACAGCCAGGGCCGGGTGAACCACCGCAAGGTGGCCGGGCCGCAAGCAACGTAGGGCCTGTGAACCGGCCCTAACGCGGCAGCCGGAGCTTCACGCGCGCCGCCAGCGCCAGTTCGCGCGCATGGCAATCCTCGACGTGGTCGTTGACCAGCCCCATGGCCTGCATGAAGGCATAGACCGTCGTCGGGCCGACGAAGCTCCACCCCCTCTTCTTCAGATCCTTCGACATCGCCACCGATTCGGGCGAGGTGCTCATGGTTTTCAGGGCCGCCTGCGTGATGCGGCTCGGCCGCGACGCCGGGTCGGGCTCGAAGCCCCACGCGTAGGCGGCCAGCGAGCCGAACTGCTCGCGCAGTTCCAGCACGCGCTGCGCATTGTTGATGGCCGACTCGATCTTGCCGCGGTGCCGCACGATGCCGGCATCGGCGAGCAGCCGCTCCACGTCCTTGGGGCCGAAGCGCGCGACGCGCTCGGCATCGAATTCGGCGAAGCCGCGCCGGAAGGCGTCGCGCTTGTTGAGAATGGTGAGCCAGCTCAGCCCGGCCTGGAAGCCTTCGAGGCACAGCTTCTCGAACAGACGCCGGTCGTCCGTGACCGGAAAACCCCATTCGTTGTCGTGGTAGTGCTGGTAGGCCGACGTCGATTCGCACCAGCGGCAGCGCAATGCGCCGTCGGTGCCCGCGAACAGCCCGGGATGCGCTGCCATCGCGCGGCTACGCCGCTTCGCTGACGCGCACCAGCGCTTCGATCGCGAGCGCATAGCCCTTGACGCCGAGGCCGACGATGATGCCGCGCGCCGCGGGCGAGATGTAGGAGTGGTGGCGGAACTCCTCGCGCGCATGCACGTTGGAGATGTGCAGCTCGACCAGCGGCACGCTCGCGCCCTTGATCGCATCGTGAAGTGCGATCGACGTGTGGGTGTAGGCACCCGGGTTCATCACCACCCCGAGCATGCGGCCGGCTGCGACCTCGCGGCCGGCTTCGTGAATCCAGTCGATCAGCTGGCCTTCGTGGTTCGATTGGCGGCACTCGATCTCGATGCCGAGCTTCGCACCTGCCTCGTGGCACATGCGCTCCACGTCGGCCAGTGTTTCATGGCCGTACTGCGCAGGCTCGCGCGTTCCGAGCAGATTGAGATTGGGGCCATTGAGGACGAGGATCTTTTTCATGGCCCGTTTGTAGCAGGTGTTCATGAGGGTCGCCACGTATGCGACGATCAGATCGAGAAGGCCCCTGATGCGGAGAATCCTGGATCCATGAACGACGAACTCTTCGAACGCCTCGCCGGCCCGCTGCACCTGGGACTGGGCGGCGCGCCGCTGGGCAATCTCTACGCGCCGCTCGACGACGAGAGCGCCGAACAAACCGTCGAAGAAGCCTGGCGACAGGGCTTGCGCTACTTCGACACCGCGCCGCTCTACGGTCACGGCCTCAGCGAGCAGCGCCTGGGCCGCGTGCTTGGCCGGAAGCCTCGCGACAGCTTCGTGCTGTCGACCAAGGTGGGCCGCCTGCTGCGCGCCGATCCGGCTGCGCCGCCCGTGCGCGACGGCTACGTGCAGGGCCTTCCGTTCGCGCCGCACTTCGACTACGGCTTCGACGGCGCGATGCGATCGATCGAGGAAAGCCTGGAGCGCCTGGGCCTGGCGCGCATCGACATCGCCTTCATCCACGACATCGACCGCCACACCCATGGCGAGCAGCAGCCCGCACGCTTCCGCGAGGCGATGGAGGGCGCCTACCGGGCGCTCGAGCGGCTGCGCACCGAAGGCGTGCTCGGCGCGATCGGCATCGGCGTCAATGAGTGGGAGGTGTGCCGCGACGCGCTCGCCGCCGGCGACTTCGACTGCATGATGCTGGCCGGCCGCTACACCCTGCTCGACGCCTCGGCGGCGCGCGAGCTGGTGCCGATGTGCGTCGCAAAAAATGTCCGGCTCATCCTCGCCGGCGTTTTCAGCTCGGGCATTCTCGCGAGCGGACCGACGCCGGACGCGCGCGTCGACTACCGGCCTGCCACCGCCACCGAGCGAGAAAAGGTCCAGCGGATCGCGCAGATTTGCGCCCGCTTCGGCGTACCGCTCCCAGCCGCGGCACTGCAGTTCGCGCTGGCGTGCCCATGCGCAGCGGCCGTGGTCGTCGGTGCGCGCAGCGCCGACGAAATTGCGCAGGCGGTGGGGAGCAGCCGGGTGCCCATCCCAGCTGCGCTGTGGAAAGCGCTGGCCGAGGAAGCCTGACTCATGGCAGCGCTGCGCATCGACGCCCATCAGCACTACTGGTCGCTGGCGCACGGCGACTACGGCTGGCTGCAGGACACGCCGGCGCTGCACGCGATCTACCGCGACTTCGCACCCGCCGATCTCGCACCGCTGTTGCAACGCGCGGGCATCGACGGCACGGTGCTGGTCCAGGCCGCGCCGAGCGAGGCCGAGACCTGGCGGCTGCTGGCGCTGGCCGCGCGGCCCGGCAGCCGCGTGCGTGCGGTCGTCGGCTGGACCGATCTCGCCGCGGCAGACGCACCCGTGCGCATCCGCCGCCTTGCTCGGGAGCCGCTGCTGAAGGGTCTGCGGCCCATGCTGCAGGACCTTGCCGACCCGGCCTGGATCCTCGGCGCGCAGCTCCGGCCTGCCATCGACACGATGACCGAGCTGGGCCTTCGCTTCGACCTGCTGATCAAGCCGCATCAACTCGACGCCGCGCTGAGCTTCGCGCGCAGGCATCCGGACTTGCGCATGGTCATCGACCACGCGGCCAAGCCCGACATCGCAGGACAGGGCTTCGAGCCCTGGGCCACGCTGATGGCTCGCTTCGCCGCCGAAACGCAGGCCTGCTGCAAGCTCTCGGGCCTGGTCACCGAAGCGGGCCCGGGCTGGAATGCCGACGCGCTGCGGCCCTGCGTCGATCACCTGCTTCGGCACTTCGGCCCCGCCCGCCTTCTGTGGGGCAGCGACTGGCCGGTGCTGAACCTGGCGGGCGACTACCTCGGCTGGCAGGCCGTGTCCAGCGAGCTGCTCGGTGCGCTCTCGCCGCTGGAGCAGGCGCAGGTGATGGGCATGAACGCAGTGGAGTTCTATGGCATAAAGTGACGCTCCACTCTCTGCCTCGCCCATGAAAACCAAAGCCGCCGTCGCCTGGAAATCCGCCGCTCCTCTTTCCATCGAAACCGTCGATCTCGAGGGCCCCAAGTTCGGCGAAGTGCTGGTCGAGATCAAGGCCACCGGCATCTGCCACACCGACTACTACACGCTCTCGGGTGCCGATCCCGAAGGCATCTTCCCCGCCATCCTCGGCCATGAAGGCGCGGGCATCGTGGTCGACGTCGGCCCCGGCGTCAGCTCGCTCAAGAAGGGCGACCACGTCATTCCGCTCTATACGCCCGAATGCCGCCAGTGCAAGTTCTGCCTCTCGCGCAAGACCAACCTGTGCCAGCTCATCCGCGGCACCCAGGGCAAGGGCCTGATGCCCGATGCCACCAGCCGCTTCAGCCTGGACGGCAAGCCCATCTTCCACTACATGGGCACCTCGACCTTCAGCAACTACACGGTCGCGCCCGAGATCTCGCTGGCCAAGATCCGCGAGGACGCGCCCTTCGACAAGGTCTGCTACATCGGCTGCGGCGTCACCACCGGCATCGGCGCCGTGATCTTCACGGCCAAGGTGGAAGCCGGCGCCAACGTGGTGGTGTTCGGCCTCGGCGGCATCGGCCTGAACGTGATCCAGGGCGCGAAGATGGTGGGCGCCGACAAGATCATCGGCGTCGATCTGAACCCGGCGCGCGAGGCCATGGCGCGCAAGTTCGGCATGACGCACTTCATCAACCCCAAGGACACCGAGAACGTGGTCGACGCCATCGTGCAGCTGACCGACGGCGGCGCCGACTACAGCTTCGAGTGCATCGGCAACACGAAGGTGATGCGCCAGGCGCTCGAATGCACGCACAAGGGCTGGGGCCGCAGCATCATCATCGGCGTCGCCGAGGCGGGTGCGGAGATCAGCACGCGTCCCTTCCAGCTGGTCACCGGCCGCAAGTGGGAAGGCTCGGCCTTCGGCGGCGCGCGCGGACGCACCGACGTGCCGAAGATCGTCGACTGGTACATGGAGAACAAGATCAACATCGACGACCTGATCACCCACACCATGCCGCTGGAAGACATCAACAAGGGCTTCGATCTCATGAAGCGCGGCGAGTCGATACGCGGCGTGGTGCTGTATGAATGAAAAGAGCCTGGGCAGCCTGCGCCGCGTGCAGGCCGGCGTGCTCAAGGTCGCCTTTCACGAAAGCGGGCCGGCCGACGGCCCGGCGGTGCTGCTGCTGCACGGCTTTCCGTACGACGTGCAGTCGTACGTCGAGGTGGCGCCGCGGCTCGCGGCCGAGGGCTGCCGCGTGGTGGTGCCCTACCTGCGCGGCTTCGGCCCGACGCAGTTCGCCGACGCCGCCACGCCACGCTCGGGCGAGCAGGCCGCGATCGGCGCCGACGTGCGCGACCTGCTCGATGCGCTCGCGATCCCGCGCGCGGTGCTCGCGGGCTACGACTGGGGCGGCACTGCCGCCTGCGTGGTGGCGGCGCTGTGGCCCGAGCGCTGCACGGGACTGGTGTCCCTCAACAGCTACAAGATCCAGAACATCGCGGCCGCGCGGCAGCCCATCGCGCCGGAGAACGAGGCGCGCTACTGGTACCAGTACTACTTCCACAGCGAACGCGGCCGCGCCGGCCTGGCGCTGAACCGGCGCGCCCTGTGCAAGCTGCTGTGGCGCACGTGGTCGCCGATCTGGCAGTTCGACGACGCGACCTACGAGCGCAGCGCGGCGGCTTTCGACAACCCCGACTTCGTCGACATCGTGATCCACTCCTACCGCCATCGGCATGGACTCGTGGCCGGCGATCCGGCCTACGCGGCGCTGGAGGCCCGCCTCGCGCAGCAGCCGGACATAAGCGTGCCGAGCATCACCTTCGACGGCACCGACGACGGCGTGATGCCGGTCGGCGGCACGGCCGACCACAGCCACCACTTCATCGGCCGGCACGAGCACCGCATCGTGCAGGGCGCCGGCCACAACCTGCCGCAGGAAAAACCGCAGGCCTTCGTCGATGCCGTGCGCGATCTCGTGCATGGCAACATCGGCCGATGACGGACCCTCTGAAAACCCTTTCCGAACACCGCTGCTTCGGCGGCGTGCAAAGCTTTCACGAACACGCGTCGCGCGAGATCGGCCTTCCGATGCGCTTCTCGGTGTTCCTGCCGCACCAGGCGCAACAGCGGCCAGTGCCGGCGCTGTTGTACCTCGCGGGCCTGACCTGCAACGAAGAGACTTTCCCCGTCAAGGCCGGCGCCCAGCGCATCGCCGACGAGCTGGGCCTGGCACTGATCGCGCCCGACACCAGCCCGCGCGGCGCCGCCGTCGAGAGCCTGCCCGGCGCGAACGCGAACTGGGACTTCGGCATCGGCGCCGGCTTCTACCTCGACGCCACCGAAGCGCCGTGGGCAGAGCACTGGCGCATGGAAAGCTACCTGGTCCACGAGCTGCTGCCCCTGGTCGCGCAGGCCCTGCCCATCGACGGGCATCGCATCGGCATCTTCGGCCACTCGATGGGCGGCCATGGCGCGCTCACGCTTGCGCTGCGGCATCCGGGGCGCTTCAAGTCGCTCTCGGCCTTTGCGCCGATCTGCGCGCCGACGCAGTGCCCCTGGGGCGAAAAGGCTTTCAGCGGCTATCTCGGCGCCCAGCGCGGCGCCTGGCTCGCGCACGACGCCTGCGCGCTGATGCAGTCGCAGACCGCGCCGCCCTATCCGGCCGGCATCCGGATCGACCAGGGACTGGCCGACAAATTCCTCAGCGAGCAGCTGCACCCGCATTTGTTCGAAGCCGCCTGCCGCGCCGCCGGCCAGCCGCTCGACCTGCGCCGGCACGCCGGCTACGACCACGGCTACTACTTCATCCAGAGCTTCGTGGAGGAGCATCTGCGCCACCACGCCGGGGCATTGGCTTGAGCGAGTTCGTCCAGAGCCTGCACGAGGTCTTCGAGCGCTTCGGCCGCATCGAGATCAAGCGCATGTTCGGCGGCCACGGCATCTACCACGAGGGACGCATGTTCGCGCTGGTGGCGCGCGACACGCTCTATCTCAAGGCCGATCCGCAAAGCGTGGCGCATTTCGAACGCCTGCGCCTGCCGGCCTTCGAATACCAGCGCGAGGGAAAGACCGCGCAGATGTCCTACCGGGAAGCGCCCGCCGAGGTCTTCGACGACCGCGACGAGGCCGCCCTGTGGGCCCGGCGCGCCTGGGAAGCCGCATTGCGTTCCGGCGCCGCGCCCGGGAAGCGGGCGAGAAAGACATCACCATGAGCGGAATGCCGCCCCCGCTGCCCGAACGCGAAGAGATCGCGCTGCTCGAAGTTTTCGAGGGCCTCGTCCTGCAGCAGATCCACGTGGTCGACACGCCGCAGAAGGCCGAACGGGCGTTGGCCGCACTGATGGCGCACGGCGTGGTCGGCTTCGACACCGAGTCCAAGCCCACCTTCGCGAAATTCGAGGTCTCGGGCGGCCCCCACGTGCTGCAGTTCGCGACGCGCGATGCCGCCTGGCTCTTCCAGCTGCACCGCAGCGAGTGCCATGAGGTCCTGGCCGGGCTGCTGGCCTCGCCCGAACTGACCAAGGTCGGCTTCGGCCTCTCGTCCGACCTGAGCCTGATCCGGCAGCGCTTCGGCGTCGAGCCGCAAGCCGTGTTCGATCTGGACACCGAGTTCCGCCGCCGCGGCTACCGCCGGTCGGTCGGCGTGAAGACGGCGGTGGCGCTGGTGTTCAACCGCCGCTTCGTGAAGTCGCGCAAGGCCACCACCTCGAACTGGGCCCACAAGCAACTGAGCGATGCACAGCTGCGCTATGCGGCTAACGACGCCTATGCGGCGATTCGCGTCTACGAGGCGCTCGGGCTCGTGGCCCCGGCCGGCTGATCCTGCCGCAGCCAGACCCGGACCTCGGCCACGAGCCGTTCCAGCGGCGCCGACGCATCGACCGCGAGCACGCCAGGCTCGCCGACGGGCGATTCGAGCGTCGCGAACTGGTTGGCGACCAGGCTGGCCGGGAACATGTGCTCGGCCGCGCGCGCTGCGACGCGGCGCTCGGCCTCCTCGCGCGACAGGTCCATGAACACGAAGCGCAGCCCCGGCGCCGCGGCGCGCAAGCGCTCGCGGTAGTCGCGCTTGAGCGCCGAGCAGGTCAGCACCGCGCCCTGCGGCCGGCCGGCAATTTCCCGGCCCAGCGTGGCCAGCCAGCCGGCACGGTCGGCATCGGTGAGCGCGATTCCGGCGCGCATCTTGCTCACGCTTTCGGGCGCATGGAAATCGTCGCCTTCGATCAAGGGCAGCGCCAGCTCGCGCGCGAGCGCCGCGCCGAGGCTGGACTTGCCGCAGCCCGAGACGCCCATCACCACGAGCGAGCGGGACATGTCTTCGGACCGGGGAAGGTAAAGCTTGCTCATCGGAACTATTGTCTCGCCATCTCTACTTATGATGGCGCCCTCGTCGCCGGGAAGTAACAAGCCGTGTCCATGGTTCAGCTGGCCTTGCGCCGCCCCTACACCTTCATCGTGATGGCGATGCTGATCGTGCTGGCCACGCCCTTCGTGCTGCTGCGCATGGCCACCGACATCTTCCCGGAGATCAACATTCCGGTGATCAGCATCATCTGGAACTACGGCGGCCTCCCCGCGCAGGAGATGGGCCAGCGCATCGCCGGCCAGACCGAGCGCGGCCTGACCACCACGGTCAGCGACATCGAGCACATCGAGTCGCAGTCGCTGGCAGGCGTGACGGTCATCAAGGTCTTCTTCCAGCCCACGGCCAACATCGAGACCGCGATCGCCCAGACGGTGGCCTCGGTGCAGACGCAGGTGCGCCAGCTGCCGCCCGGCATCACGCCGCCGCTGGTGATCAAGTATTCGGCCTCGAGCATCCCGGTGATCCAGCTCGCGTTGTCGAGCACCGAGCGCCCGGAGAACGCGCTCTTCGACTCGGCCATCAACCAGCTGCGGCCGCAGCTCATCACGATTCCGGGCGTGGCGATCCCGTTCCCGTACGGCGGCAAGAACCGGCTGATCTCCGTCGACCTCGATACGCAGGCCATGCAGGCGCGCGGCCTGTCGCCGGCCGACGTGGTGAATGCGGTGAATGCGCAGAACCTGATCCTGCCCTCGGGCACGGCCAAGTTCGGCGCCACCGAGTACAGCGTCAAGATGAACGGCTCGCCCGAGGTGCTGGCCGGGCTCAACGACCTGCCGGTGCGCACCGCCAACGGCGCCACCACCTACCTGCGCGACCTCGCCTACGTGCGCGACGGCTTCTCGCCGCAGACCAACATCGTGCGCCAGGACGGGGTGCGCGGCGTGCTGCTGTCGGTGATCAAGAACGGTGCGGCCTCGACGCTGGACATCGTGTCCAACCTGCGCGCGATGCTGCCGGTGGCGCAGCAGGGCATGCCGGCCGACATCAAGGTCACGCCGCTGTTCGACCAGTCGGTGTTCGTCAAGGCGGCCGTGCAGGGCGTGGTGCTCGAAGCCATCATCGCTGCACTGCTGACGGCCGCGATGGTGCTGCTCTTCCTCGGCAACTGGCGCAGCACGCTGATCATCGCGCTGACCATCCCGCTGTCGATCCTGGCCTCGGTGCTAGCCCTGCACGCGCTGGGCGAGACGCTCAACCTGATGACGCTGGGCGGGCTCGCGCTCTCGGTCGGCATCCTGGTCGACCAGGCGATCGTGACCATCGAGAACATCGAGCGCCATCTGCACATGGGCACCCCGCTGAACGAGGCGATCCTGGTCGGCGCCGGCGAGATCGGCCCGGCCGCCTTCGTCTCCACGCTGTGCATCTGCATCGTGTTCGTGCCGATGTTCTTCCTCTCCGGCGTGGCGCGCTTCCTGTTCGTGCCGCTGGCCGAAGCGGTGGTGTTCGCGATGCTGGCCTCCTACATCCTGTCGCGCACGCTGGTGCCGACGCTGATGATGCTGCTGATGGGCGGCGTGCACGAGGCCCGCGCGGGCGAGACCCGGCCGAGCCTGCTGCAGCGGCTCTACCGCAGCTTCGACCGGCGCTTCGAGCGCGTGCGCCGCGCCTACACGCTGGTGCTGTCGGCGCTGCTGTCGAAGCGCGGCCGCTTCATCGCGCTCTTTCTCGGCTTCTGCCTCCTGTCCTGCCTGTTGTACCCAGTGCTGGGACGCGACTTCTTCCCCGGCGTGGACGCCGGCCAGATCCGGCTGCACATGCGCGCCCCCACGGGCACGCGCATCGAAGAGACGGCGCGGCTGGCCGACGAGGTGGAAGCGGCGATCCGCGAGCTGATTCCCAAGGACCAGCTCGAGACCATCCTCGACAACCTCGGCGTGCCCAACAGCGGCATCAATCTCTCCTACAGCAACTCGGGAACCATCGGCACGCTGGACGGCGAGATCCTGCTCTCGCTGCATGACGGACATCGGCCGACCGAGGAATTCATCTCGCTGCTGCGCGCCGAGCTGCCCCGGCGCTTCCCGGGCCTCGAGTTCTTCTTCCAGCCCGCCGACATCGTCACGCAGATCCTCAACTTCGGCCTGCCGGCGGCAATCGACGTGCAGTTCAGCGGCAACGACCTGGCCGGCAACGCGGCACGCGCCGCCGAGCTGGTCAAGGCCATCCGCAAGATTCCGGGCGCCGTCGACGCCCACGTGCACCAGCGGCTGGATGGTCCGAGCCTCAGCCTGCAGATGGACCGCACGCGGCTGCAGCAGTTCGGCTTGACGGCGCAGAACGTCGGCCAGAACGTGCTCATCGCGCTGTCGGGCAGCTCGCAGACCGCGCCGGCCTTCTGGCTCAATCCGCAGAACGGCGTGGTCTACAACATCGCGGTGCAGTCGCCGCAGTACAAGGTGGACTCGCTCGACGCGCTGCTCAACATTCCGGTCGGCGCCAGCGGGGCGGCGAGCGCCGTCGGCCCGCCGCAGCTGCTCGGCAACCTGGTGGACGCGCAGGCGGCACGGCAACCGGCCGTGGTCTCGCGCTACAACATCGCGCCTGTGATCGACGTCTACGTCAGCGTGCAAGGCACCGACCTCGCGAACGTCGCATCGAAGGTGCAGGTGCTGGTCGACGAGATGCGGCCCAAGCTGTCGCGCGGAAGCCAGGTCACGATGCGCGGGCAGGTCGAGACGATGCAGTCCTCCTTCATCGGGCTGGGCGTCGGCCTCGCGATGGCGATCGTGCTGGTCTACCTGCTGATCGTGGTCACCTTCCAGTCCTGGCTCGATGCCGCGATCATCATCACCGCGCTGCCGGCTGCCTTGGCCGGCATCGCCTGGATGTTGTTCCTCACCGGCACCACGCTGAGCGTGCCGGCCCTGACTGGCGCCATCATGACCATGGGCGTGGCCACGGCCAACAGCATTCTGCTGATCTCCTTCGCGCGCGAGCGGCTGGCGGCCGGCGTGCCGCCGCTCTCGGCCGCGCTCGAAGCCGGCGCCACGCGCATCCGGCCGGTGCTGATGACGGCGCTGGCGATGATCATCGGCATGATCCCGATGGCGCTGGGCCTGGGCGAAGGCGCCGAGCAGAATGCGCCGCTCGGCCGCGCCGTGATCGGCGGCCTGCTGTTTGCGACCGTGTCCACCCTGTTCTTCGTACCGGCCGTGTACGCCGGCATCCACAGCCGCATCGCGCACCGCAAGGCGGCACGCGATGCCGACTCGTCCGCGCCGCCCGGCGCCGCGCCCCAGGAGACCTGAGACCATGTCGGAGCAACGCCACGCGGGGTTGGCCATCCACCCGATCGCCGCCGACGACGAGGGCGAGCATCACGAGCTGCTGCGCCGCCGGCAGATCGTGCGCCGCACGCGCATCGCCGTGCTGGTCGTGCTGGTCCTGCTGGCCATCGGCGCCGCGCGCACCGTGTTCGTCCGCATCGCCAATGCGCGTGCGCTCGAAGCCAGCTCGACCGAACTCGCCAAGCAGTACGTCAAGACCGCCCTGCCGCAGGCGCCCACCGCCGGCCAAACGCTGGCATTGCCGGGCACGCTGCAGGGCTTCGTGCAGGCGCCGATCTCGGCGCGCGCCAGCGGCTACCTGAAACGCTGGACCAAGGACATCGGCAGCCGCGTCGAGAAGGGCGAGCTGCTGGCCGAGATCGAGACGCCCGAAATCGACCAGCAGCTTTCGCAGGCCGTCGCCGGGCGGCAGCAGGCCGCTTCCGGCCTCGAGCTGGCGAAGAGCACGGTCGCGCGCTGGGAAAACCTGCGCAAGAAGGACGTGGTCTCGCAGCAGGATCTGGACGAACGCCGCAGCGGCCTGGCGCAGGCCACGGCCAACCTCGCGGCGGCCGATGCGAACGTGCAGCGACTGCGCCAGACCGAGGGCTTCAAGCGCGTGCTGGCGCCCTTCGCCGGCGTGATCACGCGGCGCAACGTCGATGTCGGCGACCTGATCGACGCCGGCGGCAGCCGGCCGCTGTTCCTGCTCGCGCAGACCGATCCGCTGCGCGTGTACGTCAACGTGCCGCAGGCCTATGCGCAGCTGGTGAAGGCCGGGCAGCCGGTGGTCGTGACCCAGGCAGAACTGCGCGGCCAGAGCTTCAAGGGCGAGGTGGCGCGCACCTCGGGCGCGATCGACACCGCGACCCGCATGATGCAGGTCGAGGTATCGCTGCCCAACCGCGAGGGCACGCTGCTGCCTGGCGCCTACGTGCAGGTCTCGCTGCCGCTCGCGGCCAGCCGCTCGCTCACCATTTCGGCCAATGCGCTGCTGTTCCGCGCCGAAGGCACGCGCGTCGCGGTGGTCGACGCACAAGGCCGCATTCGCCTGCGCACTGTCAACATCGGCCGCAACTACGGCGAGACGGTAGAGGTGCTCGACGGCATTGCCGCCACCGACCGCCTGGTGCTGAACCCGTCGGACTCGCTGGCGGAGGGCGACGTCGTGGCCGTCGCCAAGGAACCGGCGTGAAGCTGGCTCGCCTGTCGGCCGCCGCCGCGGCGTCGCTGCTGCTCGCCGCCTGCGTCGCCGGGCCCGACTACCGGGCGCCGGCGCTCGAGCTGCCGGTGAGCTGGAAGCTCGAAGAGCCGTGGCGCCCGAGCACACCCAACGACGCGGCCGACAAGGGCCCGTGGTGGCTGCGCTTCGGCGATGCCCGGCTCGACGGGCTGCAGCAGCAGGCGCTCGCCAACAGCCCCACGCTGACGCTCGCGAACGCGCGGCTGGCCCAGGCCCGGGCCACGCTGGCGGCCAGCGAGTCGGCGCGCTATCCGCAGCTCGGGCTGGGCGCGCGCGCCTCACGGCTCAAGATTTCCGCCAACCGGCCGCTCACCAACTACGCGACGCAGAACTTCTCGACCGTGCAGAACGACTTCGCGCTGTCGCTCACCGCCAGCTACGAATTCGACCTCGCGGGCCGCGTGCAGCGCTCGGTCGAGGGTGCGACTGCCTCCGCCGCGCAGTCCGCCGCCGACCTCGAGAATACGCGGCTGCTGCTCACCACCGACCTGGCCTCCAACTACTTCAACCTGCGCTCGACCGACACCGAACTCGACGTGCTGTCGCGCTCGATCGCGCTGCAGCGCCGCGCGCTCGAGCTGGTGACTGCACGGCACGACCTGGGCGCCGTCTCGGGCCTGGACGTGGCGCAGCAGCAGGCGCTGCTCGACACCACGCTGGCGCAGGTCGACCTGCTGAAGAAGCAGCGCTCGCAGTACGAGCACGCGATCGCCACGCTGACCGGCACGCCGGCGCCGAGCTTCGCGCTGGCGGCCGATCCGCAGCCCATCGCGCCGCCCGCGATCCCGATCGGCGTGCCCTCGGACGCGCTGGAGCGCCGGCCCGACGTCGCCTCGGCCGAGCGCGCGATGGCCGCGGCCAATGCGCAGATCGGCGTCGCCACCGCGGCCTTCTACCCGAGCATCGTGTTGGCGCCGACCGCAGGCGTGGACAGCCGCATGATCGAGACGCTGTTCGATGCGCCCAGCTTGCTGTGGTCGGTCGGCGTCTCGGCCACGCAGACGCTCTTCGACGGCGGCCGCGTCCGCGCCAACGTCGACTTCACGCGCGCCGGCTACGACGCCACCGTCGCCAACTACCGCCGCGTGGTGCTGACCGCGATGCAGGAGGCCGAGGACGGCATCACCGGCCTGGCCTCGCTCGACCGCGCATCGACGCAGGCGCTGGCCGCGGTCGCATCAGCGCGCCGCGTGCTCGACATGGCGACCAGCCGCTACGAAGGTGGCGCCTCGACCTACCTCGACGTGATCACTGCCCAGCAGTCGCTGCTTGCCGCCGAGCGCCAGGCGGCGCAACTGCTCGGCCAGCGCCTGCTGACCTCGGTGTTCCTGGTCAAGGCATTGGGCGGCGACTGGTGCGGCATCGAATCGCCCGACGCCGCGGCTAGAACAGACTGCCCTGCCCCGCTGCGCCGGGTGGCCGGAACGCGCTGAGATCGAGCGCGATGCGCTCGCGGTTGAAGCCGATGCGCCGCGTCGCCTTCTCGAAGCGCTGCGCGATCAGGTCGGCCCACAGGCCGGTGCCTTTCATGCGCGTGGCGAAATCGGCGTCGTAGTCCTTGCCGCCGCGCATCTCCCGGATGCGCGCCATGATGCGGCCCGCGCGCTGCGGGTAGTGCAGCTCGAGCCATTGCTTGAAGAGCGGTGCCACCTCCCAAGGCAGCCGGATCACCGTGTAGAAGGCGCTGCGCGCGCCGGCCTCCCACGCGGCTTCGAGCACCTGTTCCATGTCCTCGGTGACGAAGGGAATCTGCGGCGCCACGCTCACGCCCACCGGCACGCCGGCCTCGGCCAGCGTGCGCAGCGTGCGCAACCGCCGGTGCGGCGCCGCGGCGCGCGGCTCGAGCTTGCGCGCGAGTTCGCCGTCCAGCGAGGTGATGGTCACGTAGACCGCGGCCAGGTGCTCGGCCGCCATCGGGGCGATCAGGTCGAGGTCGCGTTCGACCGCGCTGGACTTGGTGACGAGGCCGAAGGGGTGGCGCGTTTCCTTCAGCAGCTCGATCACCGAACGCGTGAGGCGCAGCTCGCGCTCGATCGGCTGGTAGCAGTCGGTGGCGGTGCCGATCGCGATGTGGCTGGGGCGATAGCTCTTGCGGCCCAGCTCCGATCGCAGCACCTCGGCGATGTTGCGCTTGGCGATCAGCTTGGTCTCGAAGTCCAGTCCCGGCGAGAGGTTCAGATAGCTGTGGGTCGGCCGCGCGAAGCAATAGATGCAGCCGTGCTCGCAGCCGCGGTACGGATTGATCGATCGGTCGAAGTGGATGTCGGGCGAATCGTTCTCGCACAACACCGACTTCACGTCTTCGAAGCGCACCTCGGTCGCCAGCGGCGGCAGCGGCTCGGCGGCGCCCTCTTCGAGCGTGCCCCAGCCGTCGTCGTAGGCGTCGCGCACGTCGCGCTCGAAGCGGTGCGGCAGGCGGGTGGCCGCACCTCGGCCCTTGAGGGCATGGACGGGAATGAAAACGTCGGCCATGGCGAAAATCCTCTTGAAACTGTATGAACATATGGGGTATCCATTTAGCTCCAGTTTGACTAGTATTACTGGATGGACATCCATATATTAGTCCCCAAGGCGGGAGAAGACTACCCGGTCAACTGGAACCAGTTCCTGGACTGGTTCGCCACCGAAGAGGCCGGTCTTGGCTACCTGGAGCGCCTGCGCTGGCCGCAAG
>NZ_JAGGNU010000041.1 GCF_018614915.1 Variovorax paradoxus
GTGAAGAGTATTGGCCCTAGGCCCACCTTTTCATGGAGCCACTCTGCACGTCGGCGCAGAGCCACTCTTTGTAGCGCTGTGCTGCGTGAGCGCGTTGCTTCCGTACCTGTGGTATGTGCTCGCGCGGCGATACTCCGCCAGATCCCGGCTCAGGAGTTCGCGGTCATCACAGGATCCTCCTTTCGTATGAGTCAGCTGGTGCCCTCAAGCCTTGACACCGGCGTCACAATACAAGACAGTCACTGCAGGTCACATCTTCGCCATGTGGCCAGGTTTCTGGCGCTGGAGGTTCGCCGCGCCGCAGGCCCCCGCCAACAGAACCAAAGGATGCGTCATGGCTTCATCTCTCAGGCAGTTTGGGGGCGGCTATATCGCCCCCTCCGTACTTGTGCATCTCAATAAGAACAATCCGGTGCCACGCGCCCCGGATGCTCCGCGGCAGCTAGGCGGCGGTTACATTGCCCCGAGCGTTCTGGCGCACCTGCACAAGATGCGATAGAGCTCACTTACTGCGACACCCTATGAAATGAGGTGGCCGCGGTACAGCAAGTAGGCGGCCCACCAAGAGGCCGCCGATTGAATCGCATGGGCAAGACGAAAGACAATCCGACGTCAGTTGTCACCTTCCATCGGGTAAATCCTGCAGCGATCCCCCCGATGCGCGGCGACAAATCAGCGCTGGGCTCGTTGCCCGCTGCAGCGTTTCAGTACTGCGAAGCGATGCGATCTGCGTCGGCGTTCGGGTGGTACATATTTCCGGTCGTTCCAATTGCCTTGCGATGGGACGGCAGCGAAACATTGCACAGGAACGCGCAGGGCCGGTGGGAGCCCCTGACGAGTGTTTTCTTCGACGAAGAGTTCAACGACTATTGGGACACCTACGCGCCCGATGATTTCAAGGGATGGCGGATACCCTATTTGTCGAGCTTGTTTGTGCCCGGCATCGTGCAAGTCTGGTCAGGCCTGTTCGTGAGCACGGAACAAGACTGGAGCATCATGGTTCGCGCGCCCGTCAACACAGGACCTACAAGTTCCTATTATTGCTATGAGGGATTGATCGAGGTCGATCAGTTCAAGCCTTGTCCGTTGTTCGTGAATATCAGACTTCTGGCGACAGACCGGGACATCCTCATTCCGCGCGAGCGCCCGCTGTTTCAGGTCCAACCCGTTCATCGACAGGCCTACGACGAGGGGACGATGAGTTACACCGAATTCGAAGGGCTGCGGCCGCGCTTGGACGGAGTGGCGGGTATGTCGCTTGCGGACTGGGAAGGGCTACGGCGCACGAGCCGATCTGTCCAAGCGGTTCGGGATGCCGCAGGGTTTGGGGGCTATGGTGCGCATGTGCGGCGTCGTGGCAAGACGGAAGGGGAGAAGTAGCAGGTTTCCTGCATTGAACCAAGAGGAAACCGAGACTCCAGAAACCTTCGAGTGAAGTCGATGTCTCACTCCGAGCCCAGCCTGCAGGGCTCCATCCACGGCATATCGTGCGATTCCTGAACGCGCGCATCGACCGGTTGCGGCCGAGGCGGATCTAACAATGCAGATCTGCACCATCGTTCGTTCTTGCGACGGAGCACGGCGATGAACAGCAGCGCGCTCGACGAGGAGAGTCCTGGCCGCTGGCACATGTTGGCTTTGCTCGCGCTCACCCTCGTGGCGTCGATGACCACATGGTTTTCGGCCTCCGCGGTGGTGCCCCAACTGCGGGAAGAGTGGGGCCTCTCTGCCAATGCCGCTGCCTGGCTGACCATTGCTGTTCAACTGGGCTTCGTTTGCGGTGCAGTGGTCTCCAGTTTTCTGAATGTCGCCGACATCGTCTCGCCAAAGCATGTGATCCTGGGCGGAACGATCGGCGCCGCCACCGCAAACGGACTCCTGGAGCTCGCTGGCGCAAGCGACACTGGCATCGTTCTTCGCTTCGCCACTGGTTTTTTTCTGGCTGGCGTGTATCCCCCCGCCCTCAAGTTGATGGCGACATGGTTTCGCAGAGGCCGCGGAGTCGCGCTCGGCATCCTCGTCGGCGCGATAGTTCTGGGACAATCGATGCCTCATCTGATCAACGGGCTCGGCGGGCTGGATTGGCGCATGGTCATCTACGTGACCTCCGCTCTGACGCTGATGGGGGGCTTGATTGCCGAGTTTGCGGTGCGCGAAGGCCCCTTTCCTTTTCCGGCCGCGAGATTCGATCCCACACAGGTATGGCGCGTATTCGCAAACCGGGGCGTCCGGCTGGCTTCCTTTGGCTACTTCGGGCACATGTGGGAGTTGTTCGCCATGTATGCGTGGTTCCTGTTGTTCTTCTCCGAGGCGCTGACAGCTCGAGGTGACGCTGTGGGCTCCGCTGCCGCCTTCGCGACCTTCGCAGTGATTGCCGTCGGAGCACTGGGCTGTTGGCTCGGCGGCATTCTCGGAGATCGCTGGGGCAGGACCAGGACGACCGCGCTCATGATGGCCATGTCCGGGAGCTGCTGCCTTCTGATCGGTCTGCTATTCGCCTCCTCCACCTGGCTGCTTCTCATCGTCGGCCTGGTGTGGGGCTTTACGGTCGTGGCCGACTCGGCGCAGTTTTCAGCGATGGTCACCGAGCTTGCGGATCAAACCTATGTGGGAACAGCCCTGACATTGCAGCTTGCCGTTGGATTCATCCTCTCGGTCGCGACGATTTGGCTGATGCCATTGATCGCAGATGCCTTCGGTTGGCGATGGGTTTTTGTTTTTCTGGCTCCCGGTCCCGCTCTCGGCGTGCTTGCGATGCTGCGGCTCAAGTCCTTGCCAGAATCGGATCGCCTCGCCGGGGGTATTGGGTAGCGGAAACCCGGGCGCAGACGAACTCGACACCCCGGATAAATGCCATGTGCCTGCTGCGCTACCGATCTGGACGAAGTCGTTCTTCTTCATCAGTTGATTGCTTTAGGGGGTACGTGCGCGTGCTTGGCAATCAGCATTTCGTAGAAGGCTGGCTCGAGCTCCGTCCCCTGCCGAACGACGAGCCTAAAGCCGATGAGGAGCGAACAAAGAAGGAACCACAGCTTGCCGATACATCCTCCCCTTTGCGCGACTTGCCGTCTTTGAACGCACTGAAGTGCTGCTCGAAGACGACCACGGGTGAGCACCTGCGCAGGATCTCTTCTATGCCCCTGATGGCCAGCCCCCTCATGCCCCGGGACCAGGGTGACGCCTTCCAGTCCTGGAAGTAGTCGTCGAGCTTCTAGCACTTGACCCGGACGGTGTTGTCGCCCAGCGGGGCGTCGACGATGCGGCAGTAGCATGACATCCTCGCCTGAGGACAACGTCTCATTCGCCTCCCCGATCGGGGCCGTAGACCTTAAGGTTCTCAAACTCGGGTGCCGCGCTGTGCGACGACTACTCGGGCTACAAGGCCCTGCTGGCCAAGGGCGTCGTCGAAGCTGGATGTCTGGCACATGCCCGGCGCACGTCCGTCGAGCTGCACACGCTCACCGGGGGCTTGCTCGAAGACCATCTCCGGCTGCACCAGCGCCGCTTGGCCCTGCGCCAGGCACCTTCCCTATTCTGGAGCAGAGCCCGCACCGCTTCGTGATCGGCCCGCTGAACTTCCTCTACCTAACGTTGCAGCCATCTGACCAGCGCGACGGCCCCCTTCAAGCTTCCCGCGCCCCATCCGCGGGGCTCAAACGCTAGCGTGTCAAATTACATAAAAAGTACGATAACTCCTATACTGCCACCGCCTGCCGGATAAGTGTGTCGGCCCGGTCTCGCCGGGGCGACGCGTGTATTTCAGGCGCTGCGGGGAAGTACGGCCGAACAATTCCAGAACCGAACATGAACACCGTAACGGGCTCCAACCCGTCTGGCGTTTGCGCTGGAGCACTTGCCCGGCGCCCGCTCACTATTCTTGCAGCAGATGTGGTTGGATATGCACGACTGACCGAAGCTGCTGAGGCGGAGACCCACCTGCGGCTTCGTCATCTCCGCACCAATGTCGTCAACCCGGGCGTCGTCGCTTTTCGGGGCCAGATCGTCAGGAATACCGGCGACGGCTTTCTCGCGACTTTTGATAGCGCCCTCGACGGGCTCAATTGCGCGATTCACCTTCAGGCGGGGATCGACGAAGACGAGCAAGGTCAAGCGCCGGATCGCAAGATCGAACTACGCATGGGGCTAAATGCCGGTGACTTCATTGTGGAGCCCGACGACATCTACGGCGCCGGCGTCAACATCGCGGCCCGGCTCGAACAGCTCGCGCCCCCCGGTGGGATTCTAATTTCCGCCGCGATCCGAGATCACGTCGGCGCGGCGATCCGGGTTCCCCTCGAAGATCTCGGCGATCTCCGGCTGAAGAACATCGTGCGCCCGGTACGTGCCTTTGCCTTGAGGGTTCCGAGCGCAACCCCGGGTTTGATCGGACTTGAACGCAGCCGCACGACCGGGCGGGCCCGGATCCCTTCGATCGTCGTTCTTCCCTTCAAGAGCCTGGGCTCGGATGCGGACGGGGCATATTTCGGCAACGGGATCGTCGAAGACATCATCTTCTCACTCGCGGGGATTAAGGGCCTGCTTGTCATTGCCAGAACTTCGGCGCTGACCTACCGGAGCGGCTCGCCGGATGTCCAGACGATCGGCGAGAAGGCCGGCGTCAGATACGTCCTCAGCGGCAACGTGCGGCGAACAGGCCAGCACTTGCGCATCGGTGCAGAACTAGCTGACCTGCAAACCAACTCGGTGATCTGGGCTGAGCGGTACGACGGCGAACTGGCTCAATTGTTTGAACTCCAGGATCGCCTAGCCAGCCGAATCGTCTGGAGCATCGCCCCTCGCGTGCGCGAAGCGGAACTTGCAAGGGCCCGTCGCAAGCGACCGAGCAGCATGAACGCTTACGACCTGGTCATGCAGGCGATCGATCTGATCTACAGAATGAAGTTCGCGGAGTTCTCCCGTGCGCGCAGGCTCCTGGAGCAGGCTATCGAGCTCGACGACAGCTATCCGGCCGCCTACACCTACGCCGCACTCTGGCACATTCACAACGTGAACCAGGGTTGGGCGCACGACCAGCAGGCCGAGTCGAGGGAAGCCGCACGACTGGCAGCCGCGGCCGTCGAGCGGGACCCGACTGATGGCTTTTCCTTGGCTGTCTACGGGCACACTAAGTCGGTCCTATTCCGAGACTTCGACGCAGCCATCGCAATCTTCGATCGCGCCCTGGACGCCGCCCCTAGCAATGCGATGGCCTGGGCACTGAGCAGCGGTACTTACACGTACAAGGGCGATGGCGCCTCGGCCGTGGCACGCGCAGAAAGAGGGCTGCGGCTATCTCCTGCCGACACGCAAGCGTTCTTCTATCTGGCCTTCCTCTGCGCCGCCCACTACGTCAACGGGACCTACGAGCAGTCCGTGATCTGGGGGCGCAAAGGCATGGAACTCAATCCTAATCTCTGCTCAACCCTGCGATGGCTAATCGGCAGTCTCATCGCTCTGGGGCACGTCGAGGACGCACGACATGCGGCCAGTGAGCTGCAGCGCATTCAGCCACGCTTCTGCCTGCTTGACTATGGCCGATGGTGCCCCCTCGCGAAGGAATTGCGTTCAGAGTTTCTCGAGCGGCTGGCGCTTGCTGGCCTTCCTGAAGGGTAGGGCGCGGACCGTGGATCGGGCCTTGTTGACTGACAACGCAAATGGAGGTGGATTATGGGTGCTGGATGGCTAGGTGGGCTGGGGGCCGGTTGGTTCGATCCGACGGGCGCGGGTTGGTTTGACTCGGGGCGCGCAGCAAGCCCGTCAAGGTTTGCCATGCGAGCGGATCGGCCGCTCGCGGATTTCCAGGTGAACCAGCTGAACACCGGCGCCACGTTCGCTCCGGACGACGCACGCTGGGATCCAGACTTATTGTCCCTGGAAATACTGCACGAGTTCCTCGCCGTGCCCGATGCCGCAGGCGCCGCGGCCTGGAAGGCCGTCGCGGGCGCCCTGCCGAACTTTGATGCGAACGGCTCCGCCGCGGTAATGACAGAGATTGATCGGCTGCGCGTTCTTGCAGTGACCGAGCGTCCCGAAGCGTTGGGAGAGATCCTGGAGCAGGATCAGAACTTCCAGCTCACCATGCTTCACCTCCTGATGATCAACGGACTCTCGCATCCGAAAACCCACCTGCTCATGAAGCTGGCGGCTAGGGTCGGCGAGCTGATGATGATCCAGTTAAAACGTCATTTCAGCCGCGCCCGTCCGTCGCAGATCTGTCCGACCCTGTATCCTCCGGTCGCGATGCCAGGCCACTCAGCGTACCCGGCCGGACACGCGCTCATAGCCCGGCTGACCGCGCTTTGCCTGAAGCAGGTGGTACCCCCGGAAGTGCATGACTCGCTGGATGAGCTTGTCCGGCGCATCTCGATCAACCGGCTGATCGCGGGCCTGCATTTCGCCACGGACAACAGCGCGGGCGTGCAGGCGGCGGACCTTATCTTTCCCGTTCTGCAGCAGTGCCCGCTCTACCAGAGCACGCTGGCGGCCGCGCAGAATGAATGACCCCCCGCGCCTCAGCGGCCATGGATCCTGAATGTCGAAGGAGAAGGCCATGAACAATGAGCGAGTACGTGTTCTCGCGATCCTGGACACCGCCGAAAGCTTGCAGCTCGCAGCCTTGCGACTTTTGGAAGACGACATCAGCCCTGTCGGCGAGCTTCAGGCACGGTGTCAGAAACTCATGCCCGTGGGCTTTACGCTTGATTCGCCTCCGATCGTCGTTCCCGTTGGAACCGGTGAGATCCTTGATGATGCGGAAGTCGAGCGAATCAATCCGCGGCAGCTGCTTCATCCCAACTCTTCGAAGAAGTTTCTCGTCGCGGGTTCGCTCGAGGTCGGCGATGGCGGCCGGGTTCCCGACGGATTCTTCGCGGATCCACCAATTGGACCACGCCTCACCTGCGGAACCAGCCGGGCAGTCGGCGATGCGGCCGATGTCCAAACCAGGCTGGACACCAGAGCGCTGCAGTTCAACGGCCTCGATGGAAATGGTGTCGCGATAGCGGTCATTGACACGGGCATCTACATACCACATCTCGAGCAAGCGCTGGGGTTCATCGTAAATCGCGATTCTGCCAACTCATGGGCACCAGGCAGCGTGGCGACACCCGCATTCTGGCACCGCCTTGGGCATGGCACGATGTGTGCCTATGACGCGCTGCTGGTTGCTCCTCAAGCCACGCTGCTTGACTACGCAGCACTGCTCGGACGTGTCGACCGCTCCGTTCAAGTCACCCTTGTTCCGATGATCGTCGCCTATTCGAAGCTCCTGTATCTCTGGAAGATTAGCAGCAGTCCGCGCATCAATTTCCCGGCGCTCGTCATCTCCAACAGCTGGGGCATCTACCACTCCTCACTGGATTTTCCGCCCGACCACCCGGGGCGCTTTATCGACAATCCGTGTCACCCGTTCCGTCTGCTGGTGTGGTTCCTCACCCGTCTCGCGCGCGCGGACGTCGTCTTTGCGGCCGGGAACTGCGGCGTCGACTGCCCGGCGCCTTCCTGTCTGCGCCAGACCTCGCGAACCATCCATGGGGCTTCCGCTTACCCCGAAGTCCTAACGATAGGTGGCTGCGATGTCAACTACGGCATCACCGGCTACTCCTCCCGGGGGCCGGCCATCGCAGGAATGCCAGACCCCTACAAGCCGGACGTCGTCGCGTACGCCCATTTTCACGGGTCGGAGGCGGGGGGCCGCAAACGGCCTGATACCGGAACATCGGCATCCTGTGCCATCGCCGCAGGAGCCGTCGCAGCCATCCGCACCAGGCTGCAGCCTTTGAGCAAACCACCTGCTGCGCTCAACGTTGTGCTGCGTCAGACCGCACAATCGTTTCCTTCGGGTAGCTGGAATATCGACTACGGGCATGGCGTCCTTCGACCGGTGGCGGCGGCTCGTCAGCTCGGCCTAATTCCATAAGCCGCGCGGCTTGGCGGGAGTACAGCGTGATCACATCCCTTCGCCCCTATCGCGGTCTTGCCGCGACTATCGTACTTTTTCTGGTTGCGTTCTGCGCGTTCGCGCAGGGCTACCCCGCAAAGCCCATTCGAATCGTCGTCCCATTTGTGGCCGGCGGCTCGATGGACAGGCTGGCACGCATATTCCAGACGCACATGCTCGAAAGCTGGAGCCAGCCCATTGTCGTGGACAACCGCCCGGGTGGTGGAACGGTTATCGGGACGGAACTCGTTTTCAACGCGCCTCCTGACGGGCACACACTCCTGATGATCGCCAATAGCGCGGCGATCAACGTGACCCTTCGCCCTAAACTGCCGTACGACCTTCTCAAGGACTTTGTCCCGATCAGCCTGGTCGCGCGTACGCCTCATCTGCTCGTCGTCCCGGCCTCGCTCAACGTCAACCGGCTGGAAGAGCTAGTTGCGCTCGCACAGGCTCAACCCGGCAGGCTCAACTACGCCTCTATCGGCCCCGGCTCGGTTCAACACCTGTCCGGAGAGATGTTCAAGACACTCGCTGGCATCGACATTGTCCACGTGCCCTACGCAGGGACCGCGCCCGCGGTTATTGCGATGCTCGCCGGCGAGGTCAGCATGATGTTTGCCAACGCGGCCGACGTGCAGCAACACGTCAAGGCCGGGCGGATCAGAGCTCTTGCTGTTGCATCAGACTGGCGCCAGAGTGGCCTGGAAGACATCCCTACGTTTGCTGAATCCGGCTTTAGCGGGTTCGAATCAAGTACCTGGTATGGCGTGA
Organism: Variovorax paradoxus; assembly: GCF_018614915.1. GTDB lineage: Bacteria > Pseudomonadota > Gammaproteobacteria > Burkholderiales > Burkholderiaceae_C > Variovorax > Variovorax paradoxus_K. The sequence continues at coordinate 8,714 of NZ_JAGGNU010000041.1, forward strand.
TCGCTCCTAACGGCACGCCCCCAGCGACCGTCTCCAGGCTGAATGCAGAAGTCCTGCGCATACTTCATCTGCCCAAGGTCCGCGAGACACTGGAGGGCGAGGGAATGCAGACGCTTGGGACTACGCCCGACTCGTTTCGCACCTTCCTGGCCGGAGAAGTGGACAAGTACGGTCGCGTGGTTAGAGCGGCAAAACTGAAGGTCGATTGAAAGGGTTACTAGCGCGGGCTGAGCGAAAGACCATCTTCCACCGCCGATTCGACCAGTCGATGCAACACACTAGAAACTGCGTAGGCAGAAGGAGTGTTGCAGATGCAGTATCGAAGACAGCGCAGCAAGCAGGAACTCAGCGGCCTCTGCCATATGGAGCAGGCGCAGATCTCACCGAGCGATATCGATCGCTACGGCCGGACGGTCGCCGACGTGAGATGCCGCGGAAAGGACGCCGGGCGGCACCAAGTCGCTGCCGGGTTGGCTCGGGTTTATGAGCGCGACGCAACCAGGGACGACGGCGCGCTGTTCAAGTTGCAGTACACCGCCCGGGCGCAGCGTCTGGGCATATGGACTGAGGTCGACCCCGTGCCTTGGGAATGGCGAAGGGCGCAGCAGTGAGGTTGGCGAGGTAACGGCGACCAATACGCCTACACAGACTTTAAGGCAAGCGCACTAGTGAGGAGGCTTCTACATGCTCTACGCGTCACACTCTGATGCGTTCGACGGAGGTGGCCATGGTCAAGAAGATTCAACTCAACGACGACCAGTGGAAGACGCTGCAGGCCCTGTCCAGGGCCGATGCTCGGAGTCTTCCGGCGAGCGTTATCAGGGTTTCAGATCGCCTCCGGTCAAATGGTTTCGTGGCATCGGACCGTCAAGGCCGCGAGTGTCTGACCGACCAAGGGGCCGACAGGCTGGGACTGGGACGCTAGGGCGCGCCGCGTGCGCCGCGTGCGCCGCGTGCGCCACGTGCGCCACGTGCGCCAAGCATGCCGCCGTCAAGGCTCCACAGATCCATCATCTCTTGCATGGATCCGCTGGCGCCAATCGTCAATGGATACCCGCGCCTCGCCGCCCAGAACCTCAAGCGCGTTTCCATCAGTGCTGCTGAAGCGGGGCCGGGTCACGGCCTAGCTGGCACGATGTGCTTCCTATTCAGAAGAGCGCAGGCTCTTCGGCCGGGTCGGGCGGCTCATTGCATCCGGCGCGCTCCGGCCTTGGCTTCGGCTGCCGCTGAGGATTGGGGCGGCGCCGGCCAGCAGCGCTCGATCTCCGCCGCCTCCGGGGGAGGAGTACTTGTTGCACATGACCGGAATGTAGTGCTCAGAACGACAACGGCAGAACTCGTCCTCTCTGCACGCACCGCCCCACCGGGGCTACGCAAGGCGCAGCTGTCGCGTGTCTTGCCCGTTGCTTTCCCAGTAGGTGCGCTTCTTGGCAATGCGGGGATCTGCCGTCGATGGCTGGACGTTCCCCTGGGCGTCTACGGCGCGCGAGATCGTCGCTGCCATCCAGGGGCCCTGGTCGATCTGAACCTCCACGCGTGCTATCGGCCTGCCCCACGCTGCGCCGACGATCCGGTGCTCGTTGCTTCTTCGGGTGACCTTCGCCGGGACTGACTTGAGCAGCGTCCGGCCCACGGAGCTTTCCATCCACACCGCTTCACCATCGCGCTGCTCTTCCCGGATCGTCACATAGTCGCGCGCCATGAAGCGGCCCATGAAGCGGCTGTCCCGGATCTCGATGCGCTGGAGCCACTTCACGTTCGCAATGCCATACCAGCCCGGAACGATCAGCCGCACGGGAAAGCCGTGAGCCTGCGGAAGCGCAGCGCCGTTCATTTCGTAGCACAACAGGTTGTTCGAGTTCATTGCGTCAGCCATGGACATGCTGCGCGCGAAGTGCTGCGCCATCTTGATCTGGCGAACTTCCTCCTCGCCGGCATCGCTGCCGAAGAAGACGACTTCCGTGCCTTGCGCCGCCACTCCGGCTTGCTTGAGCAATGGCGCGAGCGGCGTTCCCGCCCACTTGGCGGTTCCGATGCCGCTGGTGAACCAGGGAAAGCCGTGATTGCCGGAGCACTCTAGCGTGAAGACGACTTCTTTCCGCAGTCGGGCCCTGAGCGCCGGGAGCGACAGGGTCATGGGTTGCTTGACCAGCCCGCCAATCTCGAGCTTCCAGGTCTTCTCGTCGACGACCGGCTTGTTGTAGTGCGCCACGCGAAAAAACTTGTCGTTGGGCGTCAACCATGAACTCAACTCTTCCCACCGGGGGAGGTTCTCGACAACGCCGCCGCTCGGGTTGTCTGGCGGCTGATCCAGCCATGGAATGACTTCCTCGCCTGGCCTGCTCGGGAATGCCCGGGCCAGGAAGGAGGACTGCAGCAAGGCTACTCCCGCCAGGCTTGCGCCGCCTTGCTGCAGCAGTGTCCGGCGCGCGAGGGAATGTGCATCCATCGGAGTCTCCTTGTAAAGATGACGGGTTGTCGTCGGCGATCGAGCTTGCGGGGAGAAGGGCACGATCGCTTCACGTCTTGTGCGCGCGTGCGTCCCCGCAGGCGGCGCGCGGCCCTGTTGAGCCGGGCGGCCGATGCAGGCACTCAAGGGCCGACGCGGTTGCCAGATCGACCAACTCCTGCTCGATCCTTGCTTCGACCCGACGGGCGTGCGCGAGGGCTCGGAGATCCCTTGCGCTCGGGCCATCGCCACTGCCGCACATGTGGTCCCCCAAGGCCTCGATAAGGCTCTCGCGCGCAAGCCGGACAGCCACATGGCTGGCCTCCAACCTGGATTCGAGGATCGCGACACTTTGGACGTCTCGTGGGCTCACGCGTGCACCTCCGGACCTGTACTTCTTTTGTACTCGTCTGATGGCGCGATGTCTATGTCATTTGCTTCACGCGCCGGCCGCCACGGGCGGGGCCATAACGCCATCAAGGACCGGCGGCTGGAACACTGAGGGTGCCCCGCATAACTTCAGTCGTAGCGCACCTCAGCCACGATCGATGTATCGAGCTGGCTTCTGCACCGCCCCCCCGGCCTGCTGGTGACCGGGCTGGACCACAGCGACGCCGCACGCGCGCTGATCCAGTCCAGCGGCTTGCCTTGCGTGCACTTGATGGAAACGTCGGCCACAGCGGGCGTGTACAGCGTCGGGTTTTCTCAGGCCGATGCCGCCGCGGCACTGACACGCCATCTGCTGGGCCGCGGATACCGGCGCATCGCCTTCGGCGCGGCCCAGCTCGATGCGCGGACCTTGCAGCGCCTGGTCGGCTGGCGCCGCGAGATGCAATGCCGCCGGTCTGCATGCGCCGACGCTGGAGTGGCTGAACCCGGCCCTTCCTCTCTCTCGTTGGGCCGCACGATGTTCGAACAGGTCGTCGCCCAAACGCCGCCAGTCGATGCGATCTTTATCTGCAACGACGATCCTGTGAGGCCGTGGACGTTCAGGCGTCGCTGCGCTTGAGCAGATAGTCCAGCCCGCCGACGCGGAACCAGCGATAGCCGTAGGGCTCCAGCAGGATGCAGTGGCGGCCGTCCTCGCCTGCGCGGCTGTGGTCTTCGGCAAGCAGTTGGTGAGCTGCTCGCCGCCGGCGCCGATCTTGCCGGCATGAAGCTCGATCTCCAGCGGATCGGCGACCAGGTATGCACGAAGAGAACCGCGTTGTTGCGCCAGTCGTAGCGCATGACCAGCACCGAGGGCTGCGGCTGCGGCAGCACCTTGAAATCGCCCCAGCTCACCTCCGGTATCTCCTGGCGCATGCGCAGCGCACGCTCGGTCCAGTTGAGCAGCGAATCCGGATCGCGCCGCTGCGCTGCGACGTTGACGTGCTCGAAGCCGTACGCACCGCCGGAGATCACCGGCAGCACCGGCTTGTGCGCCGTCGTGAATCCTCCGTGCGGCTCGGTTGACCATTGCATCGGCGTGCGCGCGCAGCTGCGCTCGGGCAGCGACAGGTCTTCGCCCATGCCGATCTCGTCGCCGTAGCGCAGCACCGGCGTGCCGGGCAGGGTCAGCAGCAGGCTGTAGGCCAGCTCCAGCCGGCGCCGGTCGCTGCCGAGCATCGGCGCGAGGCGGCGGCGGATGCCGCGGTCGTAGAGCTGCATGTTCTTGTCCGGCGCGAACGCGGCGAAGACCTGCTCGCGCTGCGCGGGCGTCAGGCGACCGAGGTCGAGTTCGTCATGGTTGCGCAGGAACATGCCCCACTGCGAGGTGGCGGGGCGCGGGCGGGTGGCCTCCAGCGCCTTGGTCAGCGGCCCGCCGTCGCCACTCGCGAGCGCGTGGAAAAGGCTGGTTGACGTGGAAGTTGAACATCATGTGGATGCGCTCGCCCTCGTCGCCGAAGTACTGCATGTTGGTCCACGGCAACACGTTGGCTTCGCCGAGGATGATGGCCTGGCCCTGTTGCCATTGCAGCAGCTCGCGGAATTCGCGCAGCATGTCGTATTGCGGCGTGGGCTTGGCGACGTCTGCGCCTTTGGTGGAGATCACGAAGGGCACCGCGTCCATGCGAAATCCAGACACGCCGAGTTGCGCCCAGAAGCCCAAGATCTTCAGGATCTCGGCCTGCACCTTCGGATGGCTGGTGTTGAGATCGGGCTGGAAGTCATAGAAGCGATGGAAGTACCAGCGCTTCGCGACATTGTCGAAGCTCCAGGTCGACTTCTGCACGCCCGGGAAGACCATGCCCTCATCGGCGTTCGCAGGCTTCCTGTCGGCCCACACGTACCAGTCTCGATAGCGCGAGTCGGGGTCCTTGCGCGCGGCCTGGAACCAAGGGTGCTGGTCGGAAGTGTGGTTGATCACCAGGTCGATCAGTACACGCATCCCGCGCTGCTGTGCCGCGTGCGTGAACTCGACGAAGTCGCCCAGCGTGCCGTAGCGTTCGTCGACGTCGTAGTAGTTGGACACGTCGTAGCCGTCGTCACGCCCGGGCGAGCTCTGGAACGGCATCAGCCAGAGCGTCGTGACGCCTAGCCCGTGCAGGTAGTCAAGCCGTCGCGTCAGCCCTTCGAAGTCGCCGCAACCGTCGCCGTTGGAATCCATGAAGGTCTCCACCGAGGCAATACACGACGGCGTTCTTGTACCAGAGGTTTTTGATCATGGGCGGTGCCTTTTGGCCTTCTTGGGCAGAATGGAGGAATCGACGTTAAAAGGATTCGGATGCAAGCGGACGCCTGGTGGAAGCACGGAGTCGTCTATCAGATCTATCCAAGGTCGTTCCCTGACAGCAACGGCGATGGCATTGGCGACCTCGACGGCATCCGCGCACCGCTCGACCATCTGGTCGCGCTCGGCGTTGATGCCATCTGGATCTCGCCGATTTATCCCTCGCCGATGGCCGATTTCGGGTACGACATTTCCCACTGTTGCGACATCGATCCGCGCTTCGGAACGCTGGCGGGCTTCGATGAGCCAGTGCACGAGGCCCGTGCGCGCGGGCTCAGGCTGATCCTGGACTTCGTGCCCAACCACACGTCCGACCGCCATCCGCGGTTCGTGCAGCGCCGCAGCGCACGCAACGATCTGCGACGCGACTCGTACCTGTAGCGCGACCCCGCATCCGATGGCGGCCAGCCCAACAACTGGCTGAGCAACTTCGGCGGACCGGCCTGGACGCTCGATCCGCCAGCGGGCAGTACTACTGCCATTCGTTCCGTCGGAACGAGGATGTGGCGCTAGCTCGCCGGATCAGCCCAGCGGATGACTTGCGTCAGCCTGCCCAGGCGCCACGTCTTCATCGCCGACATCCTCGGGCCAGAGCAATTGATATTTGGCCAGCGATTTTTCAAAGCCATTGCACCGCTTCATCAGGTCGATGGTTGCGTCAAGATCCTCGTACGCGAATGCTGCGGTCCACCGCTGCATGATTGTCATCGCGTCGAGATAGGGCTCGGTCCGCGCGGCGCGCGTTAGCTCCCGCAGGCAGTCGAGGTACTGCTCGCGAAATAGTGTCGGGATGATGATCCGCGCCTCGCCCGCCGCGCTCAACTCCGAGTTCATGACCAAGCGCGCCAGGCGGCCGTTGCCATCGTTGAATGGGTGCACTTCGGAGACGATGAACATTGCAAGCAGTGCGCGCGGCAGACCGGCTTCGACATCGTGTAGGAGCAACCCAGCCTCGCGCAGGGTACCTACTACGAGCCGTGGCTCGACGAATGTGGTGTTGCCCGCGACGTTTCGCACCACCTTGAACTCTCCCGGCAGCACCTCGGGCCGCGCGGCCATCATCAAGGCGTGGCGCTCCCGCAAAATCTCTTCAAAGGCCTTGATGTCTTTGATGCCGCGCGCGCGCCAGCCAGGATCATGCGCCTGGTCGAACACGCCCTGGATGTCATGGGAGTCCTTTGGCCGTAGTTCGTTGATCTTGCCCTCGAGCGCAATCGCGCGGGCCTCGTCGATCTCGAACTCCGTGCCTTCGATGAAATTGCTGAAGTACGACTCGAGGAAGGCGAAGTTGGTAGTCGCTCGAGATGTTTCAGCCACCTCGCCAATCCTCGGCAGCTCTTCCACCTTCAGGACTTGGACCAGCTTGTGGAACAAGTCCATGCGCGGCGCGTCATAGCCCTTGGCCCGGCCGGCACCTCTCGACGTGGCCATCTTTCGATCGGGCCGCGTGCCGAGGATGGCACCCATCAGACGATCGAGCTCTTCCAGACGCGTCTTGGGTGTTCCAAGCAGCGCCCCGACCGCTTTGACGCGGTCACGCAGTTCGAGAAAAGCCTGCTCGCCCCGGGCGTCGCAGATCGAGATCAGGCGCCCCTCAAGTTCCTCCGCGCTGATCTTCCTGGGGTAATGGAAATCCTCGTCGCGCCGCGGCGGCGCCATAGCATCGAGCAGAATTCGCTCCCGGCTGGGAAAGTAGACCTCGCGCCCCTGGATCGGGGTGTCGCCATCCACTGGGCCTGGGCCCGCCGACAGGACAACCTTCAGGCCAGGCAGTTCGACCACCCGAGGGTAGCCGGCGGCCAAATAGATGGTGTTGCCCACCATGCCGTCGAACGCGCTGCGGGAACGCGACCACGGCCTTCGGGAAGAGTGCAGCTAGGACTCGGGCCTTCTCTCTCTTGAAGAGCGCCGGCCATTCGGGCTCTGGAAGCGGCGTGGCGATGCCGCTGCGCACGCGGTGCAGGTCACCCGCGACGACCCGTCGCTGCACGGCACGTTGCTCGGCCGAGCTCAGCTCAGCATTGAGGTATAGCTGGTCGTCTTGTCGCATTTTTCGACATGGGAGCTGGCGGAGCGCCTGTTTTGTCGGGAATCATTGCGTTATTATCAACTATTGTCGCAATTCTTGATACAAATAGACTTTGTAGCGCAAGTCGGTCCGCAGAACCCAAACTTAGGATTTCCGACATCAATGGCGGTTTTCTGGAACTTTCGCGACAGCGGGACGACTCGCCTTATTTCCGGACCAGTAAATGCGACAGCCAGCTAAGAGGCATGCAGCTCCACGGCGATCACCACAAGTGTCTGGTGCGTCTGGCTTTTTCGACCCTTGCCCCGCCCGCGGGCGACAGGCTGCTCGCGATCGCTGAGGGCCAGATACGTCTCGTCGACCTCC
>NZ_JAGGNU010000042.1 GCF_018614915.1 Variovorax paradoxus
TAAGTGAAGAGTATTGGGGCTAAGCCATGTGACTTACTTCACTCAAGCCACGTGTTCGGGAGCAGACCTCGCGAGGTACATCAGTCCACTAGAAGCGGAAATCGGCTGTTTTCGGCCCACCGCCAATGGTCACGTCCTGTTTCTTCGCCACGCCTTCGCTGGCGGCTTCGATGGTGTAGCGGCCGGCGGGCAGGTTGATCAGGCACACCGGCCCCGAGGCACGCACCGCGAGTGCAGTGGCGCCTTTCGCATCCCTGATGGTCACCGCGACCTCGGCCAGGTAGGCGCCATCTGCGCGCGCAAAAAGCAGCGACAGCGGATGGTCCTTCATCGCGGCGCGCATGGCGGTGGATTCGTCCGATCCGATGCCGCCACACATGTATTGCACGGCGCCCTCGGTCCGCATCGCGGGCATGGGGGCGGCGATCTGGGCTTGCGCGATCCATGGCGCCGCGGTGCAGGCGCACGCAAAGACAGCGCGCAGGAACGGGGATTGAAAAGATGTGGTGCGCATGGACGAACTCCGCGTTACTCCCTACTCCCGCATAGGACTGTGGGGCATCATCGTGCGCAAGCGCACGCCGAAGGGTCGGACCAGAGCCCCTCGGCGTGTGCGATCAGGCCGTCGAAAGCGCCTCGTCGAGCAGTTCGACCCAGTGCCTGACCGGCGTCTCGCTGCCGCTTTGCAGGTGCGTGATGCAACCGACGTTGGCCGACACGATGATGGTGGGCTTCAACTGGTTCAGGTGGCCGAGCTTGCGGTCGCGCAGCGGGTAAGCCAGCTCGGGCTGCAGCACGGAGTAGGTGCCGGCGGAACCGCAGCACAGGTGCGCCTCGTTCATCGCGACCTGCACGTCGAAACCCAGCGCGCGCAGGTTCGCTTCGACGCCGCCACGCAGCTTCTGCCCATGCTGCAGCGTGCAGGGCGGGTGGTAGGCGATGACGCCGGGCAACGCGTTGACACGCCCCTTCAACGCCTGCACCAGTTCGGGCAGCAGTTCGCTCAGATCGCGCGTGAGCGCACTGATGCGTTCGGCCTTCGCCGCATAGGCCGGGTCCTCGCGCAGGATGTGGCCGTACTCGCGCACGGTGACGCCGCAGCCCGAAGCGTTCATCACGATCGCCTCGACCGCAGCGCCTTCGACATAGGGCCACCAGGCATCGATGTTGGCGCGCATCTGCGCCTTGCCGCCGTCCTGGTCGTTGAGGTGGAACTTGACTGCGCCGCAGCAGCCGGCCGCGGGCGCGACCACGGCCTCGATGCCGGCCGCATCGAGCACGCGCGCGGTGGCGCTGTTGATGTTGGGCGCCATCGAGGGCTGCACGCAGCCGGCCAGCATCAGCATCTTGCGCGCGTGGGTGCGCGTCGGCCAGGCGCCCGCCGGCTGGGGCACCGGCACCTTGGCCTTGAGCTTCGCAGGCAGCAGGCCGCGCATCGATTGGCCGAGCTTCATCGCAGGGCCGAAGAGCGGCGAGGGCAGCGCTTCCTTCAAGGTCCACCGCAGCGCGCTTTCCGCTGCCGGGCGCGGCACTTTCTCGTCGACGATCCTGCGACCGATATCGACCAGGTGGCCGTACTGCACGCCGCTCGGGCAGGTGCTTTCGCAGTTGCGGCAGGTGAGGCAGCGGTCGAGGTGCAGCTGGGTGCTGCGCGTCGGCGCCTTGCCTTCGAGCACCTGCTTGATGAGATAGATGCGGCCTCGCGGGCCGTCGAGCTCGTCGCCGAGCAGCTGGTAGGTCGGGCAGGTGGCGGTGCAGAAACCGCAGTGCACGCACTTGCGCAGGATGGCCTCGGCTTCCCGGCCGTCGGCGGTACCCTGGAATTCGGGAGCGAGTTCGGTTTGCATGAGCGTGTCAGTCGGCCGGATAGAGCCGTCCGCGATGGAAGACGGCATGGGGATCGAACTCGCGCACCAATGCACGATGGATGCGCGCGAGCGGCGGGCTCAGCGCGTCGAAGCGGCCGAGCACGCGGTGGCGACGATCGGCCGAGGGCATGAACAGCGTCGCATGCCCGCCGACCGCGTGGGCTGCCGCGCGCAGTTTCGGACCTTCGTCGGGCGAGGCCAGATACCAGCGCTGCCCGCCGTGCCATTCGACCAGGGGCGAGCCTTCGAGCGCGAGGACCGGCGCGGCCTGCGGCACCGACAGGCGCCACAAATCGCGCGCGCCGTGCTCGCCGAACCATGGCAGGCGAAGATCGCGGGCCGCCTGCCAATCGGCCCGCGCCTGCGCGTCGTCCTGCCGCTCGCCGCCGAGATGCGTGCAGGCGGCCGCCACCGCGGCCACCGCGCCGCGCAATCGCAGCCAGAGGCGGCCGGCGCGGCCCTCTTCCAGCCAGCGGCTGGCGTTGAGCGGCAGCGGCTCGCCGCCCCAGCCGTTGACGAGGCGCAGCGCATCGGCCTGGTTGCATTCGAATGCGAGCGTGGCTTCGGCCGGCGCCACCGGCAGCACCTTGAGGCTGAGCTCGGCGACAACCCCCAGCACGCCCAACGAGCCCGCCAGCACGCGCGAGACGTCATAGCCCGCGACGTTCTTCATGACCTGGCCGCCGAAAGTGAGCAGCTCCCCGCGGCCGTTGATCAGGGTGGCGCCGAGCACGTAGTCGCGCACCGCGCCGACGCTGGCGCGCGCCGGACCACTCAGGCCCGCAGCGACCATGCCGCCAGCCGTAGAGCCCTGACCGAAATGCGGCGGTTCGAAAGGCAGGCACTGGCCCTGCGCCGCGAGCAGGGCCTCGAGTTCGGCCAGCGGCGTGCCGGCGCGCGCGGTGACGACCAGCTCGCTCGGCTCGTAGCTGACGATGCCTGCATGTGCCGTGGTGGAGAGCGGCTCGCCCTGCGGCGGCTCGCCATAGAAGTCCTTGGTGCCGCCGCCGCGAATGCGAAGCAGCGTGCCATCGGTGGCTGCGGCGCGAATGCGCTCGGCGATCTGGCGAAGGGCTGGATCCATGCAGCGATCGTACCGCCGCGGCGATGCTCAATCGTCGAAGAAATGGACGGGCAACCCTGACACCTCGGTGCGTATCGCCAGCACGCGGCCGGAGGCGGGCCGCTGCTCGAGCTCCTCGGCCGGCCGGCCGCGCCGCGCGCTGGTGACGAAGAGCGTGCGCAGGTCGTCGCCGCCGAAGCAGGGCATGGTCGGGCACTGCACGGGCGTGGCGAGTGCGGCCACCTGTTCGCCCGAAGGCGCGAAGCGCAGCAGTTGGCCGCCCTCGAACATCGCAATCCAGTAGTGGCCTTCGGCGTCGACGGTGGCGCCGTCGGGACGGCCGTCATAGCGCAAAGAAGATTCGGGCGTCCAGCCTTCGGGCCTGGCATCGAACTGCTGGAACACGCGAGGGCGCGACAGCGTGTTGGCTTCGGTCGCCCAGTCCCAGGCGCGCACGCGGTGCGCGGCGGTGTCGGCCCAGTAGAGCGTCGTGGCATCGGGCGAGAAGGCGAGGCCGTTGCCGGTGGTGGCCTCGTTCGCCATTTGCGTGAAGAGCGGCGCGCGGCCGCCCCGTGCGTCGAGGCAGTAGAGCGCGGCATTCGGCTGGTCCTTCGCCTCGTTCAGCGTGCCGGCCCAGAAGCGCCCGAGCGCGTCGCACTTGCCGTCGTTGAAGCGCATGGTGAGCGCGTCGTGGTCCACGCGCATGACGAGGTCGAGCGCACCACCCCACTTGCGCGCCCGGTAAATGCCGTCGCGCAGCGCGAGCACCAGGCCGCCGCTGGCCGCCGGGGCCATGCAGCCGGGCTCGGTGGGCAATGCCCATCGCTCGACCGTGGCGCTCTCGATCTCGCCACGCGTTCGAAGGATGGCACGTCCGGGAATGTCGAGCCAATAGAGCGAGCGTTCATGCGGATGCCAGAACGGCGATTCGCCGAGCTGGCACAGGCTGTCGTTGAGAGTGGTCCACATGGACGACAGAATAAGGGCAATGCGGCCGCCGCCGGGCCGCTCCAGGCGGGCCGCGCCTGCCCTCTCGGGCAAAAAAAAGCCCGCTCGCGCCTAAGCGCTGCGGGCCGAACATCCAAGGGAGACCTTGCTTCGAAAAAAAGATCCTCTTAGCGGTTGTAGGCGGTTTCGCCGTGCGACGAGATGTCGAGGCCTTCGCGCTCTTCTTCCTCGCTCACGCGCAGGCCGATGGTGAGGTCGACGATCTTGTAGGCGATGAAGGACACCACGCCCGACCACACGATGGTCAGCAGCACGGCCTTGAGCTGGATCCAGACCTGGGCGCCGATGCCGTTGGACACCACGCTGGCCGTGACCCAGTCGCCCACCAGGCCGGGGCCGCCGAGCGCCTGCGTGTTGAACACGCCGGTCAGGAGCGCACCGACGATACCGCCGACGCCGTGCACGCCGAACACGTCGAGCGAGTCGTCCGCGCCGAGCATCTTCTTGAGGCCGTTGACGCCCCACAGGCAGGCGAAGCCGGCGACGAAGCCGATGATGATCGCGCCCATCAGGCCGACGTTGCCGGCGGCCGGTGTGATGGCCACCAGGCCGGCGACGGCGCCGGAGGCGGCACCCAGCATCGAGGCCTTGCCCTTCATCAGCGCTTCACCGATGGACCATGCGAGCACGGCAGCGGCGGTGGCCGAGAAGGTGTTCATGAAAGCCAGCACGGCGCTGGTGCCCGCTTCGAGTGCGGAGCCGGCATTGAAGCCGAACCAGCCGACCCACAGCAGCGAGGCACCGACCATGGTGAGCGTGAGCGAGTGCGGCGTGAAGGCTTCCTTGCCGTAGCCGATGCGCTTGCCGACCAGGAAGGCGCCGACCAGGCCCGCCACGGCGGCGTTGATGTGCACCACGGTGCCGCCCGCGAAGTCGAGCGCGCCCCATTGCCAGAGCAGGCCGGCCTTGGCGTTCATGGCGTCGACCACCTCCTTGCTGGCGTAGGCGTCCGGGCCCATCCAGAACCAGACCATGTGCGCGATCGGCGCATAGCTGAAGGTGAACCACAGCGCCATGAAAAGCAGCGCGGCCGAGAACTTGATGCGTTCGGCGAAGGCGCCCACGATCAGGCAGCAGGTGATGCCGGCGAAGGTGGCCTGGAAGGCGGCGAACAGCAGCTCGGGGATGTAGACGCCCTTGCTGAAGGTGGCGCCGGGCGCGAAGGCGCCGGTGGCCGGATCGAACACGCCCTTCATGAAGAGCCGGTCGAATCCGCCGATGAAGGAATTGCCCTCGGTAAAGGCGAGGCTGTAGCCGTAGATGAGCCACAGCACCACGATCATCGAGAAGGTGACCATCACCTGCATCAGCACCGACAGCATGTTCTTGCTGCGCACCAGGCCGCCGTAGAACAGCGCGAGGCCCGGAATGGTCATCATGATGACGAGCAGCGTGGACAGGAGCATCCAGCTGGTGTCGCCCTTGTTGAACGAAGGCGCCGGCGTGGCGGCCGGTGCAGCTGCTGCAGCTGCGGCGTCGGCGGGTGCGGCGGCGGCCGGAGCGGGGGTGGCTGCAGGTGCGGGTGCAGCGGCCGGCGCCGAGGCTGCGGGCGCTTCGGCGGCGGGCGCGGCCGGCGGCGTCTGGGCAAAGCCTGCGGTGCCGGCAACGAGCACGCTCAGGCCGAGCGCGAGAGAGACGAGCAATTTTTTCATGTCGATTTTTCTTTCGTGCCTTGAAGTCAAAGTGCTTCGCGGCCTGTTTCTCCGGTGCGAATGCGAACCACCTGCTCCAGGTTGTAGACAAAGATCTTGCCGTCGCCGATCTTGCCGGTGCGCGCGGCGCTTTCGACGGCCTCGATCACGCGCTCGACGAGCTCGTCGGCCACGGCGGCCTCGATCTTGACCTTCGGCAGGAAATCGACCACGTACTCGGCGCCGCGGTAGAGCTCGGTGTGGCCCTTCTGGCGACCGAAGCCCTTGACCTCCGTCACGGTGATGCCTTGCACGCCGATCGCCGAGAGCGCTTCGCGCACCTCGTCGAGCTTGAACGGTTTGATGATGGCTGTGACCAGCTTCATGATGTTTCTCCTACAGATGGAACAGAGGACCGCGCTTCATTGTGATTAAAGCGTCTTGGTCAGCGTGACGATGAAGCGCGCCTTGTTGGGCGACCAGGTGCCGCCGTCCGCGGTGGGCAGCAGGTACGAGTCCTTCTTGTTGGCGCCCTGCACCGCACCGGCCAGCGACAGGCCGCTGCCGAAGTCGTAGGAAGCGCCCACGTTGTAGTCCACGTAGCTCTTGTAGCCCAGGCTTCGGATGTCGCTGCTCATGTGCGTGTAGCCCAGCGCCGCCTTCAGCGTGACCTTGGGCACGATCTCCTTGGTGTAGGCCAGGTTCAGGTAACCGGTGTTGCGCCCCTTCAGGCCCGAGCCGTCGCGCTCGCCGGCGTAGTTGAAGTAGTCCTTGGAGACGGTGTGGGAGTACTTGAAGGTGAAGGCGCCGATGGCCTCGTTCGCATAGGTGGCCGCGCCGTAGAGCTCGGTGGTGTTGCCGCGGGCGTTGCCCGGGTAGACGTAGGCCAGCGCGCCGAAGTCGAGGTCGAAGATGCCGGCCTTGAACTTGTAGCCGCCGTAGATGTCGCTCTCGATGTCGTTGCCCGCGAGCCAGTTGACGCTGGAGTTCCAGTTCCCGACGTAGAAGCCGCTCTCGCCGAAGGCGTAGTCGAAGCCGCCCTGGATAGCGGGCTTGAAGCCCTTGGTCTTGGCGAAGCCGTTGCTGCCGAGCACGTCCTGATCCTGACCGCGGAACTTGTAGTTGCTGGTGAGCGCAACGTTGCCGGTGAGCTGGGCGCTCGCGATCAGGGGCATGGCAGCCAACGCGAACACGGCCAGGGCAGAGGCGGTTTTACGGTGCATCATCGACAGACTCCTCGGAGGGTTTTGAATGGAATTGAACCCATCTCAAAGCAGGGAGCGTGCCAAACCGCCCCGCGCGGAGAGGGCCTGGGGAGGTGCACGTTGCAACAATGCGCAAAAGATGGACGCACCATCTTGGGGAAAGGGAGAGGAAATGAGCTTGTCTTTGGTGCAAAGCCGCGCCTTGCTGGGCCTGGAAGCTGCCAGTGTCACGGTTGAGGTGCATCTGGCCAACGGCCTGCCCAGCTTCACGCTGGTGGGCCTGGCCGACGTAGAGGTGAAGGAGGCGCGCGAACGCGTGCGCTCGGCCATCCAGAACGCCGGCCTCGAATTCCCCAACAACAAGCGAATCACGGTCAACCTGGCGCCGGCCGATCTGCCCAAGGATTCGGGCCGCTTCGACCTGCCGATCGCACTGGGCATCCTGGCGGCCAGCGGCCAGATCGAGGCGAGCCGCCTGGCGGGCCATGAATTCGCGGGGGAGCTTTCGCTGTCGGGACAGCTCAGGCCGGTGCGTGGTGCACTTGCGATGGCGCTGGCCTTGCACAGCCGCGGGATCGCGACGCGGCTGGTGCTGCCGGCCGAGAGCGCGCAGGAGGCCGCGCTGGTGCCGGGCGCGGAAATCTATGGCGCCATCCAACTGCTCGACGTGGTGCGGCAGTTTCTTCCGGCCGGCAGTGCGTCGCGCGCGGAACCCTCCGTCGATGAAGGCTGGTCGCGCGTGCAGCCGGCACCCGGCAGGCCGGGCGCAGCGCAGGCCGACCTGGCCGAGGTCAAGGGCCACGCGGGCGCCAAGCGCGCGCTGGAGATCGCGGCCGCGGGCCAGCACAGCCTCTTGATGGTGGGCCCGCCCGGCTCCGGCAAGTCGATGCTGGCCCAGCGCTTCGCCGGTCTGCTGCCGGCCATGAGCGTGGACGAGGCGCTGGAGAGCGCGGCCATCGCCAGCCTTCACGGCCGCTTCGCCACCGAGCGCTGGATGTGCAGGCCGACCTGCAGCCCGCACCATACGGCGAGCGCGGTGGCGCTGGTCGGCGGCGGCTCGCCGCCGCGGCCGGCCGGTGAGCTCCTCCAAGATTGTCACACCTGCAAGGCCAAGCAAATCAACAGCTTGCGAGCGCCGAGTTCAAAGTTAGACCGGACGCCTGTTCAAAGTTGCGCCGGCGGCGATGAGACCGAAGCACGAACGGCCGCATTGCGGCAAACGATCTCTGTTTGCTGAGAGGCCGGTATGCGCGCCGTTGCAGACATTCGGCCAGCCAAGCTCGCCACCCGAAAGCTGACGTTGGCGGCCCGCGCTTTCACTGTCAGCGCCGGCGCGGTGCCCGTGAGCACCGAGCTTCGGAGCACGAGGAAGAGCCGGGATCGTTGTGCAGTACGGCCCCCTCCTGGACGTTGCTGCCTTCACCTATCAGGATCGGTTCGTTGTCGCCGCGGAGGACTGCCTGGGACCAGACGCTTGAGTCGCGCGACAGAACCACTTGGCCGATCACCGTCGCGGAGTCAGCAATGTAGGTCATTTCGTGAATGCGGGGGGACGTGTTCGCCATAGCGATAAGCGGCCAAAGGAGACTCCAAAATTGATGAGGTTATGGGTTTCGACTGCGCTATCGCTCTGCCGGCGGACTTCACGATGCTCGCCGCCGGCCAGCCAAGCGAAAACCGAGGGACGTCCGTCAAATCCGAGCATCGATTTCGGCCTCCAGCGTTCATCGAAGGCGGCCACAGTTGGACCCTCGCTGACGTCAGTCCAACTCCCGCGATCACCGCCCTGAGCCATAGCCTTCATGCGCGGCTTTGGCGATTCGAACCGGCGCTACACCCGGGGCGCTGTCATGGCGGCTCGCCCAGTCATTCCGCCCGGATGTTGTTTCTGCGCGCCACCTCTCCCCAGAGTTTGTAGCTATCCCGAGTAAGGACTGCGAGCCGCTCCGGCGTGCCTCCCCCAACCATGTCCCCGTTCTTCTTAATTTGCGCGCTGGTCGACGGATCCGAAAGCGCTGTATTCATGGCAGCGTTGGCCTTCGCAACGATGTCAGCCGGCAATTTCGGCGGACCCCATAGTCCGACGAACACCGTCACCACGAAATCCTTGATGCCGAGCTCGGTTGCGGTGGGAACCTCCGGCAGTGCGGGAAGACGGGTGCTTCCAGTCACAAGAATCGGGCGCAGCTTTCCGCTGGTGATGAATGGAATTAGCAGCGAGGCCGCATCCATCATGCATGGCAGTTGGTTCCCGACGACGTCCTGGATGGCCGGTGCGCTACCTTTGTAGGGCACCTGATCGATCTTTGGCAGACCGGCCCGCTCTCGGAAGTACTCCATCGCCAAGTGCGTGTTGCCGCCATTGCCGGATGAGGCATAGCTGAAGCCGCCCTTGCCGCTCTCTGCCTTGACCCATGCAACGAACTCTGCGAGGTTTTTGGCTGGTGCTGCAGGATTGACAACCAAGACCAATTGCGACTCGAGGATCAGTCCGATGGGCGTGAAGTCTATGGGAACTGGCGAAGGTGTGGCATAAGTGTGCGGGTTGATGACGAAGCTCGTGTTCGCCACGAGCAGTTTGTAAGGGTCATTTGCCCGTTGAACCTCGGATGCAGCGATGTTGCCGGAGGCACCAGGCTTGTTCTCTACCAGGACCGGTTGACCTAGCGCCGTTGCCATCCCCCTGCTGGCGAAACGCGCGCCGGCATCTGTAAGGCCGCCGGGCGGATAACCGACGATGAGAGACACCGGCTTTGAAGGCCATGGCGAACCTTGTGCGAGCACCGCGGCTGGGCTGAGCGTCGACATGACCGTCCCAGCAGCAGCCATCTTGAGAATTTCGCGTCTAGATGTGAGTTTCATTTGACCTATCTCCGTATAAGAATGTTTGCGCACCGGGCGCGCCGATGAGACGCGTTACTAGAACGCAACGTTGTTGCCGCCCTTGAGTTGAAGAATCTCTCTGGCATCGTCGGGGGTGGCCACCGTCAGTGACAGGCCCTCGAGGATCCCGCGCATGCGACGCACTTGGTCGGCGTTCGTCTGCGCCAACTGGCCGGGGCCGTCCCACAGCGAATCTTCAAGACCAACGCGGACATGTCCGCCCATCGCCGCCGACTGCGCGCCGATGGGCATTTGGCTGCGTCCAGCCGGTAGCACTGACCATTGGTACGCGTCGCCGAACAAACGGTCGGCTGTCCGCCGCATGTGAAGCACGTCTTCAGGGTGTCCGCCGATGCCGCCCAGGATGCCGAAGACCGACTGGATCAGGAACGGCGGCTTGATCAGTCCGCGGTCGATGAAGTGCGCGGCCGTGTAGAGATGACCGATGTCATAGCACTCGATCTCGAAGCGGGTGCCATTTTCACTGCACGATTGGAGGATGTGTGCGATGTCGGTGAAGGTGTTCTTGAAGATCCGGTCATGACTGCCCGCAAGGTACGGCTGCTCCCAGTCGTACTTGAATTTCTTGAAGCGATTGAGCATCGGGAACAGACCCATGTTCAACGAGCCCATGTTCAACGATGCGACTTCCGGCTTGAACTCGTGCGCAGGGCGAAGCCGGTCCTCGATCGACATGGTCGGCGCACCGCCGGTCGTGAGGTTGATGACGACGTTGCTTGCGGCCTTGATCTGTGGCAAGAACTGCTTGAACAGGGCTGGGTCTTGCGATGGGCTGCCGTCGCTCGGGTTCCGTGCGTGCAAATGCACGATTGCCGCGCCGGCTTCGGCCGCCCCGATTGCGGACTCGGCAATCTGCTCGGGCGTGATTGGCAGATAGGGCGACATCGACGGCGTGTGGATGGCGCCGGTGATGGCACAAGTGATGATGACTTTGCGAGGCATGCTGTACTCCGGTTGATACTTAGGGTTTACGCGCTCGGCGCTGTGCGCTTGTGGGCTGCCAAGGCCATCAGTCGACGGTCCCGCCAGGCCGAGCGCGTGCCGATGTCGGCGATGTCCAGTTGCTTGCGGCGCTCAACGTCGACCCGAGCGACCGTGTCGTCGGCCCAGCTGAACGGTTGGACATCGACCATGGTTTCGCGGCACTGCTGGCCGTAGCGCTTCGCGTAGTCCTTGACACCTGCCGGTGCATTGAGGTCGATGGTCTCGAAGGGACCCATGAACGACCAGCGCAAGGCGAGCCCATCCTTGAGAACCTTGTCGATGTCGTCGGCGCTGGCCAGGCCCTGTTCGAACAGCGTGAAGCACTCGTTTAGCACCGCGGCTTGCACGCGGTTAAGTAGGAAGCCGGGAATCTCGCGTGACAAAGACACTGGCGTTTGACCGGCGGCCGCGTAGAGCTCATGGGCTCGCTCCATGACTTTGGGATCGGTCCAAGGCGCCGGGCACAGTTCGACCAACGGCACCAGGTATGGAGGATTGGTCGGATGGCCGACAAGGCATCGTGCTCGGCCGGGCAGGTCAGAGGTGAAGGTCGACGCGGGCAGCCATGAGGTGGAGCTCGCGAGCACCGCGTCGGGGGGCGTCAGCGCATCGAGCTGGGCGAAGATGGCGGTCTTCGCCTCCACGGTTTCGCGGATGTTTTCCTGCACCAGCACGACGTCGCGGAGTGCGTCGGCCAAGTTTGGCTCGCAGCGAATCCGCGAGAGCACCTCCGCTGGGGGGTCGTTGATCAGGCCGAACCCGGCCAGTTCGTTCAGGCGTTCCTCGATGTAGGCCAGGCTACCGGCCATCGTGCCGGCGTCCGCGTCGTGCAGCCGAACCGGATGACCCGCACGTGCAAACACGATCGCCCAGGCTCGGCCGATCAGGCCGGCACCGATGACAGCCACTGGCTGGCGAGATTGATCCGAGGTGACTTGCGACGCACTCACTTTGACGCCTCCGTATTGCTGAGCACGCCTGGGCACGAACCGCTGACGCAGAGTGCTGCCGCAGCGGGCGCGAGGGCCGTGCAGCTCGGGACCGGGAGATAGGCGGGTAACGGCTTGTTGACCGCATCGCTGACGACGCGGGTATTGACGACTATTCGGGCCATGCAGTGCTCCAGTTGGGTGAAGAGTGAGGGGATCGAACGAGGGCGAGCTGTTCCGGTGGTGTGATCATAGAACGTGTGATCACAGCATGCCGTAGTGGAAAACCCTAGCATGTTTGATCTGAGATCACAGCTTCGCGGGCTATACTTCAGCATGGACCTCTCTGCCCTCGTCACGCCGGTGACCCGCCAGACCCTCAGAGGCGATGTCTACAAACAACTGAGCGAATTGCTGATGAGCGGCCGCGTGATGCCTGGCGAGCAGCTTTCGTTGCGCACCGTGGCAGAAGGCCTTGGAGTGAGCGTTATGCCGGTGCGAGAGGCGATTAGTCGCCTGCTTTCGGAAAAGGCCCTCGAGCTGCTTCCAAACCGGACCCTACGCGTACCGACGATGACGGTCAGCCAGTTCCGCGAAATTACCGACATCCGGGTCAACCTAGAAGGTCTGGCCACAACTCGCGCCGCCAACCTCGTCGACGACGCGGGCCTCCAAGAAATTGAGGCGACGAACGAGCGCTTCTCTCGCGAAATATCTCTGGAACGTCCGGACGTATCGCAACTGGTCGCCCTCAACAAGGAACTCCATTTCGCGATCTACCGGCAAGCTGGTATGCCGATGCTGCTTGAGATGATCGAGTCACTGTGGCTGCGCATCGGGCCGATCGTGAATTACGACTTTCGGTCGGGGTCCGCGCGAGTTACCAAGCACGTCTCGGCTAACCATCACGATCGGGTCATCATTGCCTTGAGGAAGAGGGACGCCGCGGCCGCCAGCAAGGCACTGGCCGGCGACATCCGAGGTGCAGCGGAATTCATAGTTTCGGCAGGGGTGTTGGTGGCTGAAGATGCCGCAACGGAAAAGTCGGCTCGACCTTCCACACCCGCAGCCACCAGAGGCACTAAGCGGTCGGGCGCAATCTCGACCTGAGAATGGGGACCACGTCGCGGCGGGGTGTCGCAGGTGGCGGCGGCCACGGGGCTGGCGCGCGGCACGATCATGGCGGGCATGCAGGAACTCGAAGGCGCGCACAACGAGTTCATGGCGGATGCGGTGTTGGCCCCGCGCGCGGCGGTGCGGCGCAGCGGCGGCGGCCGCAAGCCGCTGACGCACAAGGATCCGACGCTGGTGGCTGACTTGCTGGCGTTGGTGGATCCGACCACGCGCGGTGATCCGCAGTCGCCGCTGCGCTGGAGCTGCAAGAGCCTGCGCGTACTGGCCGAGGAACTCCAGGCCCGAGGCCAAAGCGTCAGCCATGTCGTGGTGCGGCGGCTACTCAAGGCCGAAGGCTTCAGCCTGCAGGCCAACGCCAAGGTCATCGAAGGCAACCAGAGCCCGGATCGAAATGCGCAGTTCGAGCACATCAACGCCACCGTCGCCGCGGCCCTGGCCCGGG
Organism: Variovorax paradoxus; assembly: GCF_018614915.1. GTDB lineage: Bacteria > Pseudomonadota > Gammaproteobacteria > Burkholderiales > Burkholderiaceae_C > Variovorax > Variovorax paradoxus_K. The sequence goes on from NZ_JAGGNU010000042.1 coordinate 13,169, forward strand.
GGCAACCGGTCATCTCGGTGGACACGAAGAAGAAGGAACTGGTGGGCCCGTTCAAGAACGGCGGCCAGGAGTGGCACCCCGCGGGCGAGCCCGCCCAGGTGAAGGTGCACGACTTCGTTGACGCCGAGCTCGGTCCGCACCTGCCCCTACGGTGTGTACGAACGTGGCCGGCGCTGCGGATCCAGCGGTTGTGAAAGCCGCGGCGTCGATCGAGATCGACAAGTCCGAGTACATGCTGTTCGTGCTCGACCGCGACGGCAAGTCGCTGGCCGGCTTCCCGATCAGTATCGGCGGGCGGCTTGATCCCTTGGAACTCGGCAGGATGAAGATCACCAACGAAGTGAAGAATCCGACCTTCACCTACGATCCCGGGCTCCTCAAGAATGCGCCAGCGAAGGCGAAGAAGGTCGAAGTGCCGCCCGGCCCCAACAATCCGGTGGGCAGCACCTGGATTGGACTTTCGAAACCGCACTGGGGCATTCACGGAACGCCGTCTCCCGCGCGCGTCGGTCACCAGGAAACCAATGGTTGCATTCACATGACCAACTGGGATGCAGCGCGATTGTCGACATTGATCAAGCCCAGATTTGCGGTGGAGGTGAAGCCATAGTGGCCGCGGCGAGTCGGCGCACTCTCGGAGATGGACGTGCGCACTACCGCTCTTGCGGACCGGGCTTGAGCAGCGTCGGCCCGCCGGGCAACAGGCTGCGCTCTTGGGCCGTGTGGTGCAGCGTCAGCCTGGATCGGTCTTTCGAAAAGGAACAGCCCACCTGAGGTCATCCAGAGGCGGGCTGCCGTCACTCTCCAGCAACTGATTGCGCTACTCGTCCCTCTTGCGAAGTCCTTTCAACAACCTGTCCTGTCAAATGGCATCCCCAGATTACGCCGTCTGATGGGCATTACAAGCTTGCCTGCGGCGCCTGTAGGGTCTCTGGGGCCCCGGCGCAACTGGGGACCAACTACGTCGCTATTTAAGAAACCAGGTCGTCAGGGTGGATGACCTGTCATCTTCCGACTCTCCTGCGCCAGGAACTCGTCGAGAAGCGCCCGGTACCGCTTCCACGGGATCAGTCCCGTCCGCTCCCACTCGCCCCAAGAGTCCTCGTGCACCGCAGCGCGGAGAGCGGCCGCCTTGATCGACAATCCAAATCGATGACGGTACGCGCGCATCCGCTCGGCAAGCGTCGTAGGGGCCGGCATCGGGTCGTAGCCGAGAAATGCCATGATCGCCGGCATGAACTCGACCGGCGGGTCAGTGCTGTTCTTCTCCCAATTGCCGATCGTCATGGACGAGACCCCGATCCGGTTCGCGACATCTCGTTGAGGAAGTTTGCGCTCGCTTCGACGCAATTGGATGTGGTCGCGCTCGCCAACCGGGACATGCGCATGGCCAAAGTC
>NZ_JAGGNU010000043.1 GCF_018614915.1 Variovorax paradoxus
GCCGCCTGTGTTCGTGACACACGCCATTGCTTACCCTTCCTCGTCTGGTGCATCTCCGGGTCACGCTCGCCGGTGCTGTTCTTGGTCGAGCTCGGTGCCGCAATCAAGGTGGCGTCGACCACAGTGCCGCTCTTGAGCATCAAGCCCTTGGACGCCAGCGTGGCATTGACCGTGGCCAGGATTTGCAGGGCCAGGTTGTGTCCTTCGAGCAGGTGGCGAAACCGAAGAATGCTCACGCGGTCAGGGATGCGCTCGGCGCCGCCCAGGCCAGCGAAGTCGCGGTACAGCGAGACTTCAAACAGCGCCTCTTCCATTGCCATGTCGCTCAAGCCAAACCATTGCTGCAAAAAATGGATTCGCAGCATGGTCTCCAGTGCAAACGGCGGGCGACCGGTGGCTTTCTTCGGCGAGTGCGGGGCAATCAAAGCCACCAACTCGTGCCACGGCACCACCAGTTCCATCTCATCGAGGAACACCGCCTTGCGCGTACGTCGCGTGCTCAGGTTGAGGTCTTGCTGCTTCATGCCGATATTGTCCTGCCTGCGCGTGACGTCACCGCGCACTTTGCGGCAGAGTTTTGAACACCATCCCTAGGCCATGGGCATTCGGATCATGCCGACAATGCCGCCTACATTGCAGCCAAGACCGGAGCGCGGATCTACGCGACCGAGGAAACCTGCGGGGTGATGCAGGCCGATTTTGAACGCATGCGTGCGGATCCGAACATCCAGCGCGACGGCGTCGCGCGCTTCGACCACAATGCGCGCATCAAGTGCACGAGCGTGACGACCAAAGGTTCGACGCCTGGCACACAAGTGCTGCGACTGTCGGTGCTCGAGCCCAATGCCTGTGTCATCGCATTCAGACATCTCCACTCTGTGGCCGTGCCACCCGATCCGAGCTTTCCCCCGACGCCGGTGAAGATCATCGTGGACCCTCGGGACGCGACGCTGTTTCCCCTGGGCACTCCGCTGGAGCCATCCAATCCTCCGCTGGCGGGGCAATTGGATCTAAAACGACGGCCGGCAACCCGGGCGGCGCGGAAAGCCTGTTCTACGACTTCATCCTGCGCGACGGCAGCCACTTCACGTTCGCCTGGCAGAACAGTGCGGGAGCACTCAAGGAAGGGAAAGGCAATGGTTGGGACGGTACACCGGCCGACGGTGAGCGGATCATCAAGATTCTCAAGGCCTTGCCTCCCACTGACGTGCACATGGGCACGGCATCCAGTGGCAACTTCAACAACAACGGCCTGCGCGACCTGATCATGTATCAGGACGCATTGAAGCCGAAGATCTACATCCCCAACCACCTGACTTCCGGGACGGCCACTCGCGAGGCCTCCTCCATGTCCGTCTATGCCGGCTACCTCAAGCAGCTGGAACTGATGGGAATGCCCAAGAGCGAGTGGCCAGACATTCGCTGGTTGATCGATCCCACCGACTACCTCAAGCCGATCGTGTTCGATACCAACGATAAGTCGTGGCGCGATGAACGCAAGGAGCGCAAGTTGCGCGAAGTGTGCGGACCGATCGATGGCCATGGCCATGGCCATGCCCACTGAAACCTTCGAATCCGTGGCGCGCCGCCAAGGTATGGCGGGAGCGACGCCTTGGCCGTGCAAACTGGCCCCCGTCGCAGTGGCGCTGGTCTTGACTGCGTGCGGTGGAGGGGAAGGCACTCCATCGACGGTGTCGGCTCCAGCCGCTGCGGCGGCCTCGAGCAAGACAGACGCAGGGCCGTCGAGCAAGTCGGCTGAGCCGTCGAAGAGCGCCGATCCCTCGGCGGAATCGGTCGATGTCACCTCCGCTTTGGGCGCTTGATTTTTTCTGCGCAGCCATTTCAACTTGCCAACAATCCCTGAGCCCTGCAGGAGTTGCAGGGCCCAGGGCAGGTGGTCAGAAGGCCACCGAACTCGGCTCGGGGCCGATCGGCACGCCGCTCGGTCCAGCGTTGAAATTGGTGAACTGCCATTCCGAGGTCTGGCCGACGCCAGGCTTGGACCAATCGCACACGCCGGAGGGGAACACAGCCGCCAGGCGCGCCAGTTGGGGTGCGCTGAACGCAACGGCTCCGTAGTCGGGACTGGTCGGCAGCAAGGGCTTCAACTGACATTGGTAGACGTCCTCCGCCGTCGGACCACCCGCGACTCGCCGTGGCGACAAGGTCGGCTTCAATGGACAGGCCGGATCCGTCAAGGCGAGTTCAGCGGCCAGCTCGGCATCGGTGGCACCGGTCGTCGTGAAGCACCCGTCCTTGACGTCCGAAGGCTTGTTGCCGATGACCTTTGCTTCGACAGGCGCGTCGCTGGTGTCCTTTTCCATGGCCGAGAGCCAGCGATCCATCATCCTGAAAGACTGGGCCGTCAGGGCCACGCCTGGAAATACGCTGCTTCCGCGAATGACATGGTTGGCATGATTTCCGTTGGCAGCATCCAGACGCGCCCGCGCCTGGTAACTGCGCCACGTCATGTGAATGTCCGCACCTCTTTCGGGCCGCAGGTCGATGATGGGAACCTTCGCGAGGTTCCTTGCATTGCTGTGCAGGCCGCTGCGATAGATCTGCGGCAAGAGATCGGGCAATGATCGGAAGCGCGGAGCCGGGATCGTCGGCGTCGCGGCCGCTCCACCGGTCCAGACCATGTCGCTCGTGTAGGCCCCGACGCTCTCGTTGAGCTGGACGAATTCTACGGCCGTTATCGCTCCGTCCTGCAGGGCCTTCAACCCATACTGGACACCCGTGTTGTCGTAAGGAAGCTTTGGTTTCACGCTGCCGTCGACGTCCGTCACGGTACCGAAGATCGCAATCATCATGTCGTGAATCGAGCACCGAATGCCGTTAGGCCTCGTGCCGGGCACATAGACCAGCGATGCCGGAAAGCCGGAGCCGCAATTTGCGGGCAGCGTCGGATCCTGCGGGCTGATGAACGAGTTGATCCAGGTCTGGCAGTAGGTCGTGGGATGGCCATTGATCGCGGCGCGCGCACTGTCGCTCAACGTGCTTCCATTGGGTGTCTGGTAGTAGCGCTTCAGCACCCCGCAGTCGCGGGTCTCGATCCACGTGGACACCGCATCCGGATAGCTGACGCCCGTCTGCAGCCCTTGCAACAACCCAGGCATGACCGACGCGATCACCGTCTGCATCATCGAGCCACCGGAGCCGCCATCGGACATCGTGTAGCGGATCTCCCCGTAGGTATCGATGATGTGCTCCTTGACCATCATCATGTTTTCGGCGGCGAGCAGTTCGTTGTTGTTGTCGTTGTGGTTGGTAAGTTGAGCGTTCGCAACCATGAACCCCGCAGCCAGTGCATTCGCGTCGAACACGGACGAGCCGGCCGGGGACATGCCGGGCGGTTGTTGAAAGCGATTGCCGGATGCCGATGCACCGAACTTCCAGAGAAGCTTGCCGTTCCAGCCCTTCTGCGGGGACCAGGGCTCCCATGCTTGCGCGGGATCGAAGTAGGCGAGGACGCTGTACATTCCGCGCCCCATCGTTCCGAGCTCGAGCCGCAGCAGACTCTTGGCGATCTGGCCCTTGTCGTTGGTGAAGTCTGCAATCTCGGCGTCCGCCGGTCGCGTCGCGGGCTGGTATTCGACGAAGCACGGATCTGCGCCCGTCGTCGTGTACGTGCACGCGCTTCCCTGCTTTGCCTTCGGTTGGTAGTAGTAGGAGAACTTGGTGGGTGCGTTGCACTTGTCGTCGGTCGGATCGACTCCGAGGCCGTTGACCCGCGTGACCACGCTGTCGGAGAGGTTCGTGCCTTCGACGACCAGATTGATCGCCTTGCCGTCGCTGGTCGCGCAGATCCACGGCTTGACCTGAACTCCCGCAAACACCGGCCCCCCACGATCGTGGTTGGTGAGCACCAGCCTGGCGCCCTTGCCGTTGCCGCCGGTCGCGACAAGCGTGTTGGTACCGGGCTTGAGCCCGGAGACCATGCCAAGCATGCGCCCGTTGGGACGGACCGCGAATCTGGACGTGACATCCGTGCCGCCATTGAGATCGACCTTGATGCCTGTCGCGCCAGCGCCGGGGGACAGCACGATTTCAATCAGTGCATCGCCGTCACTTATCAGATCGGCCCGGTTCGAAACCGTCTTGACGGCGGTTGGCGCGGCGCCAACGGGATTGGCTGGAGGGGGGAACCCGCCGCCGTGATTCGATCCGCCGCCACAGGCGGCAAGCAGCGCGGCGAAGGCGAGTGCCAATGATGCCCGCAGGTGCGGCGAGAACGGTCTCATGCGAAGTCTCCTTGTATGTTTGGGCAGCTCACCCTTACCAAACTGCTCCTGGCATTTGATCGAGGTGCGCCGGCGGCGACTGTTGTCACTTCCAAGGGGAAGTCCCTATCCGAGAAGCTCGGCGTTTACACCCATCCGAAGCGCAGTGGGGATGACCAAAATGCATCCGCATGCATGGAGATCACGATGACAATTGAAGGAAGCGCCGAACTGTCGAGTGCACTCCGAGGCGCCAGCTGGGCCCAGGGACTGTCCGACGCCGACCTCGCAGCTGTGGCGCAAAGTGTGTACGAGCGACATTTCGCCGCAGGATCCGTCGTGATCCGCAAGGGCGAGCCCTCCGATCACTGGATCGGCGTGGTGAGCGGCATGGTGAAGGTCGACACCATGGAGGAGGACGGGCGAAGTACCACCTTCATCGGGGTGTCTCGCGGCGGATGGCTCGGGGAGGGTTCTCTACTCAAGGGCGAGCTGCGCCCCTACGAGGTCGTGGCACTGCAGGAAAGCCGAATCGCCTTCATGCCGCGCAAGACATTCATCTGGCTCTACGAGAGCAATCTCTCGTTCAACCACTTTCTCATCTCGCAACTGAATGCCCGCCTCAGCCAGTTCATTTCGGTCGTGGAGCGGGCCCGCATGGGTGATACCTCCGTACAGGTCGCCTTCGGGCTCGCCAGCTTGTTCAATCCGCTTCTCAATCCATCGGCCGACCGAAAGGTTCGCATCTCTCAGGAAAAGCTCGGCAAGCTCTGCGGACTCTCGCGCCAGATCGTCAGCAGCGGGCTGCACCGCCTGCAGCAGGTCGGCTTGATCGCTGTCGAGTACGGACAGATTCGCGTGATGGACATCTCGGGGCTGAACAAGGTTGCCGGAATTGCGAGCTGACGTGCTTGAGTTTTCGCCATTCCCACCAGAGGCAGCCCTCGGCATGCGAACGCCACAGGCACCAGCGGACAGGCCGCTTCGAGGGCTGAGCTACTTCTTCGGAAAGTCCAGTACCGTTTTCGCTGGCTCGACCTCGCCGACATCCGACCACGCCCTCGTGTCGAAGCTGAATTCGGCGACCGCGCTGGTGGGCATGTCGATGATCTCGCTCGACAGCCGGTGCGCGAGCTCGGTGAACTCGGGGTTGTGGCCGAAGAGCATCACGCGGTCGAGCTTCTTGTCGAGCGCGCGAATGACGGCGAGCAAGTCGTCCGGGCTGCTGGCATACAGCCGGTCGTCCACGACGATGCTCTTGCGTTTGTAGCCAAGCTCCTTGGCGATGAGTTGCGCTGTCGTCAGCGCGCGCAGCGCCGGGCTCGACACAAGCAGGTCGGGCTTCACGTCGCGCTTGGCCAAGCGCTTGCCCATCATTGGCGCGTCCTGCTTGCCGCGATCGCCCAGTGGCCGATCCCTGTCGGGCAACGACGGATCGTCGCGAGTCGACTTGGCATGCCGAACGAGAAACAACGTCTTCATGATTCATCCCTTCGCAGATGCCCTTCATCACTCTGCCGGTGCCTGCGCATTGCGCGGCGCACTGGCTTCCTGGCCAGATCGATTCGCCAAACCTACAATTTCGATCACACACATGGCCAAGTCCTCCAAACACTCATCGCCCACTCCTTCCGTCCGGGTAGCGCCCAGTGCGGTCCATGGACTGGGCGCCTTCGCGACGCAGCCCTTGCCGGCTTTCGCGCTCCTGGGCCTCTACGAAGGCCGACGCTACTCGCCGGAGGAAGTCGCTGCCAAGGTCTGGGATCGCCAGCTCACTTACCTGTTCACCTTGTCCAATCAGGAAACGATTGACGGCGCCAAGGGAGGCAACGCCACTCGCCACTTGAATCACGCCTGCGACCCGAATTGCGAGGCTGTCGAGGAGTATGACGACGCAGGCCGGCTGGCGCTCAAGTTCCAGACGCTCGTCGCGGTGGATGCAGGTGACGAACTGTTCATCGACTACTGCCTGACGGCGGACGACGGCTCGCCGCCATCGGACTATCCCTGCCATTGCGGCTCGCCGGACTGCCGCGGCACGATGCTGGCGCCTGTCGAACCTGCCGCGCCCCAGCTCACAACCGGAATTCTCGCGCCTGCCTGATCACGGCATCCCGATCGAAGCGGTTGATCTCATCAACCAGTTCGTTCGCACTCTCACGACAACGCGCGCCTGCTTCCGCTCATGGTCACCGTGCGAGCACGCTCGCTGGATGAGGTCGGCGGGCTTATCGGACACCGGGGGGAGGAGTTTTGCTACGTGCTTTCGGCACCCTGGCCCTTCACATGGAGGATGCGCCACCGCGCACCCTGCGGGCCGGAGCCAGCGCGCTCTTCGACAGTGCCACTCCGCACGCCTATCCAGACATGAGCGGCGCAGAAGGGGAAGACTCGGAATGCGTCTCGCGGGCCTGGTCCTGCCTCGCCTCAAGAAAGCGCGTCGGTAACGGCGTAGGCCATGTGCAGCGCCAGCACCAGCACCAGCGCAGGACGCGCTCGGCATCGGTCAAGCGGCCCCACTCGTGTCAGGCTTCGAGCCACACGTGCTCGGCGAAGGAGTACCCCATCAGGCCACCGAGCGGAATCGGCGACAGCCCCTTGAGCTTCTTCGAATGGCCGTCGATGTTCGCCAGGAACAAGGGGATGCCGATGCCGCCCTGCTCATGCACCAGCACCTGCATGTCGGCATACATCCGCTTGCGCTTGGCCAGCTCGGTTTCGGCCCGCGCGGCGAGCAGCAACTGGTCGAACTTCTCGTTCTTCCAACCCGACTCGTTCCAGGTCGCGTCGGATTTGAAGAACTGCGTGAACAGCGTGTCGGCGCTGGGCCGGGGATTGACGGCACCAAAACCGACCGGGGTCTTCATCCAGTGGTTGGACCAGTAGCCGTCCGCCGGCATCCGCTTCACTTCCAGGTTCAGGCCGGCCTTCTGGGCCGATTGCTGCAGCACCAGGGCCAGTTCCACGGAATATTGCGCCGCCGGCGAGACGACGACCGGGATCGGCGCGCTGCCAAGGTTCGCCCTTTGCAAATGGAACCTTGCCTTGTCCGGGTCGAACGCCCGTTGCGGCAGCCCGGCAAAATAGAAGCGGTTGGTCGGGTCGATCGGCTGGTCGTTGGCCAACACGGCGTGTCCGAGCGCGACCGTGCGCTTCATCTGCTCTCGGTCCTGCAGGTATTTCATCGCCAGAACGAACTCGGGGTTCACGCCCGGTCCCGCATCACGGCGAATCACCAGATCGGTGTACTGGCCAGCCTGGGTTTCGAAGACCGCGTGGCCGGGAGACTGGTCGATGCGCGGCACCGAGCGGGGATTGATGAATGCCACCAGGTCCAGTTCGCCGGAAAGCAAGGCGTTGATGCGCGCGCTCTCGTCGCCGATGCCGATGAACTCGATCTCGTCCAGGTAGGGACGGCCGGTCTTCCAGTAGCCCTCGTTGCGAACGGCGATCGAGCGAACGCCCGGCTTGAATTCCTTGAGCTTGAACGGTCCGGTGCCGATGCCGGCATTGAAGTCGGTCGTCCCATCCTTGACGATCTGGAAGTGGAACGTGCCGAGGATCACCGGCAGGTCGGCGTTGGGCGCCTTGAGCCGCACCGTCACTTCATCGGGACCGGTGGCCTTCACCTCCTCGATCTGGTCCGCCAGCGTCTTCGCCTTGGAAGCGGTCGCGGGGTCCTTGTGGCGCATGAGCGAGAAGACAACATCCGCCGGCGCGAGCGGCTTGCCGTCGTGGAAGCGCACGCCCTTGCGCAGCTTGAACACCCAGTCGACCGCGTCCTTGGTCACGAATTCCTCCGCCAGTGCGGGCTGCGGCGTCAGGCTGCCGTCCAGCGACGTGAGGCCGTTGTAGAACATCGTGCTGCGCGAGTAGTCGGTCTGGTTCGACAGCTTGGCCGGGTCCAGCGTGTCGCTCACGCCCGCCGTCGCGGCGGCCACGCGAATGCGCCCTCCGCGGCGCGGCGTCTGCGCGTGCGCGGTGGCCGCCAGGACACCCATGCTGCCGGCCAGCGTCGCCTGCATGCCGCCGGCCATCAGCATGGCCAGGATGTCGCGGCGGCTGGCGCCGCGCTGCAGCTCGCCCAGCAGGCGAATGCTCTCCTGGGGGCCGATCAAGGCTTGCAGCTCGGTCTTGCTTTCATTCATGGTGATCTCCTCGAGAGGCGGGGTTTGCGAATCAGATGAGCCGGCAGAGGCGGAACGCCTCATAGATGGAGGCATGGATGTCGCGCGAAGCATGCGCGTCGCCGATCCGATAGAGCTCGAAGCGCGTGCCGGGCCCGGCGGGCCAAGACTGCGGAACTCCCTTGGCGAATCTCTCGAGGTCCATTTCGCCATCGTTGACCGATGCAGGCTTCAGGCCGTCGTAGACCTCGCACACCGGGAGCATGCCGAGTTCCACGACCACGTGGTCCGTCTCCAGCACGATGGTTTCACCGGTCAACTCGTGCATGAATGTCGCGCGGCGCCGGCCAGTTTCGGCCGCCACCTCGGTCAATCTCAGATCGTGGCGGACGTGCACGCCCAGCTCGGTCAGCTTGCGGCGCCACACGATGTCGTCCCCTCGTCCGCCCAGCTCCATGCCGAGTTGGCCGTCCAGGGTGACCAGGGTTACGTGACGGCCGGCGATCGCATGGCGTTCGGCGCAGACGTAGGCGTTGTGGCGCCCGGTCCCGTCATACACCAGCACCTCGCCGGTGGAAGGTGGCTGCCGGGTCAGCGCGTCGACCACCGAGAGACACTGTTCATGGCCCGCCAGCTCCTCGACCCACGGGATACCCCCCGTCGCCACGATCACCCTGTCCGGCTCCAGGGCGGCAACATCGTCAGCGTCCGCGTAGGTGTTGAGCCTGATGTCGACCCCGAGGCGGGTCAGGGCCTCCACCCGCCACTGGATCACGCCGAGGATGTCCTTGCGCCATGACGCAAGTGCCGCCAGCAGCACCTGGCCGCCAGGCCGCGACCCCGCCTCGAGCAGGACGACCCGATGGCCGCGCAGGGCAGCCACGCGGGCCGCCTCCAGCCCTGCAGGACCCGCGCCGACGACAACCACCTTCCTGCACGGACCCGGCGAGCGATCGACGTCGTGGGGGAGCCAGGTTTCCCTTCCCGTGGACGGGTTGTGGATGCACGCGGCCTGATGACCGCGGCAGAACGAGGCGCCCACACAGGGGCGCACTTCGTCCTCCCGGCCTTCCATCAGCTTTCGAACCAGGTGCGGGTCGGCCATGTGGGCGCGCGTCATCCCCACCAGGTCCAGCAGACCCTCGCTGATCGCATAGCGCGCGGTGGCGAGATCGGCGATCTTGGCCGCATGGAAGACCGGCAGCCGCACCTCCTTCTTGAATGCGGCCGCCTTTTGCAACCAGGGCGACGAAGGCATCGACATGGTGGGCATGTTGTCGGTGATCAGGGCGTGGGCGGTGTCCATGCGCCCGTAGACGACATTGAAGAAATCGAAGAGCCCGGAGCGTTCGAGAATGCCGGCCGCGCGAACACTCTCCTCGAAATCCAGCCCATCCTCGATGGCATAGCGGATGCCGACGACGAAATCCTCGCCGACCTGTTTTCGAATCTCCTCGTGCACCATCAGGATGAAGCGGCAGCGGTTCTCCAGTGAACCGCCGTAGTCGTCAGTTCGCACGTTGACAGCCGGGTTCAGAAATTGACCCAGCAGATGGCCGCCCGCCAGCGTCTCGAGCCCATCCAGGCCTCCCTGTCGGCAGCGCAATGCTGCCTGCCCGAAATAGCGAATCACCCGGTGAATGTCCCGCTCCGTCATCTCGCGCGGAATGCTCCGGTGCAATGTCTCGCGCCTGGCAGACGGCGCAATGGTCGGCAACCAGGCGCCTTCGTACGGGCTCCCGCGTCGGCCCATGTGGGTGAGCTGGCACATGAGCGCGCTGCCATGAGCATGCATCCGTGCCGAGAACCGCTGGAGATGCGGCACCACCTCGTCCACACCCATGTTGATCTGCCGGAAGACACTCGGGCTGTCGATGCCCACGTTGGACGAGCCGCCGAACATGCTCATCGCGATCCCGCCGATGGCCTTTTCTTCGTGGTAGCGCTGATAGCGTTCCTTCGGGAAGTCATCCTCCGTCAGTCCACTGGCGTGGCTGGTGCTGATGATGCGGTTCTTGAGCACGAGCTTCTTGATGGCGAATGCGCTCAGCAGCGGATCCTGTCGCCGCACCGACTTCGTGTCGTGCGTGGGGTGAGCAAGGGGCTGCAATTCCTCTCCTTCAGCAGATGTCTGGATGAACTGCACATTGTGTAATCGACGAAGTCGCCAGTCCATTTACATGTATGGCCGAGCTCACTAACATGATGTTATGAACACGCAGCAGACCCTACGATCCGCCAACGCCTTGCGCGTGTTCGAAGTCGCCGCGCGCAGTGCGAACTTCACGCTGGCCGCTTCCGAACTTCACGTCACGCCCGTGGCAGTCAGTCGGATGGTGAGCCGGCTCGAAGACACTTTGGGCATTCGTCTGTTCACGCGCTCCCGCCTGGGCGTGCAACTCACCGAGGAAGGCGAGGTCCTGCATTCGGCGGTGTCGGCTGGCTTCAACCAGATGGAGACAGCGCTGCGCGAGATCATTCGCCGCCGTGCCGACCGGAGCACCGTCACGCTGTCGTTGTCGAGCGGGTTCATCTCCCACTGGCTGATGCCGCGGTACGCGCGTTTTCAACAGGCTGCCCCGCACATCAACCTGCGCTTCGAGGTGATCAGCGGCGTTCTCCGGGGCGATGTCGATGACGTGGACCTCGGATTGCGTTTGCACGACCCGACCAGGAAGTGGCAGAGCTGGGAGTTCTTTCCCGAAGTGGTGCTTCCGGTCTGCAGCCCGGAATACCTGCATCGGATGGGTGCCATCGCTGAGCCCGCAGATCTGAGCCAGCACACGCTGATTCATCTGACCACGACGACCATGGGCTGGGAGGAGTACGGCGCCCGCGCCAACATGGACTGCCGGCGCCCCGGCAATTCACTCAGCTTTTCCGATTCGGCGCTCGTGCTGCAGGCCGCCTTGCTCGGTCAAGGGATCGCGCTCGGCTGGGTTTCAGCGGTCTCCGGCGCACTGCGCGAGGGCCTTCTGGTGCCTGCCTCGGGCCGCCTGATCCGCACTGGGAAGGAGTACCGGCTGGTCGCAAGGCCCGGCACGATTCGAGAGGAAGTGAGCCGCGTGCTGGATTGGCTTGTGAGCGAAATGCGGGACGACGTTGCGACCATCACGCGGCAATACGCAGTGTTCCGGGACACTTGACTTCACCGAATGGCATAGGCCATCAAATAGCCACGGCGGACTGGCATTTCTGTTGCCTTTAGAACTACATTGCAAACCTCGGCTGGCTTTCTCGGCCGCAAGTTTCGGGGGATGCCATGAGAGCTCGTTCGAAGGCGAACGTCATGAGCGGTCAAGCGGTTGCAGGCCAATGTGGATCCTAGGTGACCGCCGAGCTACGGTGAACCTCGCCGAGTTTTCGGACACGGCATGCTTCCTGCCGTGCAAGCGTTGTTCTGAGCTGGTGCAGGAGAACGATCGCTTCTGTCGATTTTGCGGTGTCGATCAGTTCGACACGGATGGCGATGCACAGCCGGCCGCCGGGCCTACGCGCGGTACATATGGCCGGCGTGAAACACGGTCGCCCATCGAGGTGGATTTCGCGGACACATTGCAGCCGGAAGAGGCCACGGCGGTCGTCCAACTCGCTCCGACGCGCGCGGCCAACGAGGCAATGAAGCCGGAAACCGCGCTCCCGAACACCTTTGGGCAGAAGGGACGGCTAGAAGGAAGCGGCCCAAGTCAACGGGCAGGCAGTTCCGTCATCGCGTTTCGCCTGGCAATCGGCATGTTGTCGCTGGTGGTCTTGCTTGCGCTCGCACTGGGCCGAAACCTCGATCTCGAAAAGCTCAAGGCGACTGTCGAGCAGATGCAAAGCGCCCTGGTCCGTGGCGACTTGAGTTCCGCTGAGCTTGCGCTCGGCATCTTGGATGCCGGGGAGGCGTTCAATCGGCAGATGCAGGTGCGAGAGGAAAAGCCAGGACAAGCCGCCACGCGTGATCAGCTTCGAGACGACGCCGTGGAAGTGTCCATGGCGCTTGGATTGGGAGCGCCCGCGACACGCCCTGCCCAAGTCGATTTGCCCCCGAAGGCACCGATGCTTGCCACCCCTGCACGTGAGATGGGCGTAGTGCAACCGAAGCAAGATGAGTGCAGCGAGGCGCTTGCGGCGCTGGCGATGTGTCCAAAGCAATGAGAACCAGATACGGCGCGAAATTGGTTCAGGGTGCACCCTGACCGCAATCAGTAGGAGCGAACCGGGCATTGCCCGGCGCGACGACCAACCTTCAATGGAGGCAGCATGCCAATCGGATCGATGTTGACGGGGCTGATGTTGATGGTCTTCCTGTCCACCGCGGCCGCGGCGCCGCGGGCGGAATACAAGATCGTGACCGCATCGAAAACAGGAACCTACATCCAGATCGGGAACGACCTCGCCAAATGGGTGGCAGAGCCTGCCAGCATCGATCTGGAAGTCCTCGAGTCGAAAGGCTCGGCGGAGAACGTCCAGCGCATGCGCTTCGAGCCGGGCGTCAAGCTGGCCCTGGTGCAGTCCGACGTCTACCAGGCCTTCCTGGACGAGGCGAAGGCCGGCAACGCCGATGCCGGCAACATCATTCGGCCGCTGCGCCTCATCCTGCCGCTCTATGACGAAGAAATCTACTTCGTCGCCCGCGCCGACTCGCCGCTGAACTCGATCCACGAGATCAAGAACAAGAAGATCGGCGTCGGGCCGCTGGGAAGCGGCACCGCGCTCACGTCGAGAACCCTCTACCAGCTGATGTTCGAGGAGCCGATGCCCGCCGGCAGCGCGCAGTATCTGAGCAACGAGGACGCGCTCGTCAAGCTCACGGTCGACAAGTCGATCGACGTTGCCATCATCGTCGCCGGACAGCCGGCCAAGCTGTTTGCGGATATGAAGCCCGAGGCGCGCAACTACATCAAGCTCCTCAGACTGGACGACTCGGCACCCGAAACAACGCGCGCGAAGAAGACATACTTTCCGGCCACGGTACGCAACTCGAGCTACCCGACATGGCTCACGGCCGACGTATCCACGCTCACCGTGAAGGCCTATCTGGTCACCTATGACTACGGACTGCAGTCGACGGTCGGAAATCTCGGCCGCTTTGCCGACTCGCTTTGCACCAACTTCGACAAGCTCCAGGCCAACGGGCATCCCAAGTGGAAGCAGGTTCGCCTGGAGCTCCCTGCCCTCGGCCAGGGATGGCGCTATTTCGGTCCCATGGAAAAGCGCCTGCGCGCCTGCATCGCCGGCCAGGCAGGCTTCGGCACGCCGCCTTCGTCCAAGACGCAAGCTCCGGCGCGTCCCTGCAGGGAGCAGGAGCTGGTGCTCGGCATCTGCAAGAGCTGATCTCGCGATCCGGCGAGGACGGCGTGGGGCAAAGCGGAACGAAGGAGCCGCTGCGCAGCCTGCGCCGAATCAACTACAGCGCGGCTCGCGCTTGCTCCCGAAGTCGCCATGGACTCGGATTGCCGCCACAGGCGTGCGTTCGCTAAGACTTGAATTCTTCCGCTGCAATACCGAGCTTGCGCAGCTTGTCGTGCAGTGTCTGGCGCGCGATCGCCAGTGCGCTGGCAGTGGCAGGCTGGTCCCCCTGGTGCTTGCGCAGCGCCTCGACGATCACTGCCCGCTCGAAGGACTCGACCTGCTGCGGCAATCCGCGTGGCAAGGCAGGCATGCCTTCGGCGTTGCCGCGCGCCTGCGTCAGGCGCTCGCCCAGCAGGCCAAGAACGAAGCGGTCGGCCACATTGCGCAGTTCGCGCACGTTGCCGGGCCAGGCATAGGCCATCAGGTCGGCCACCTGCGCGCCGCTCAGAATCGGCGCGACGCGCTCATAGCGCGCGGCCGCCAGCAGCATGAAATGCTCGAACAGTAAGGGGATGTCCTCGCGCCGTTCGCGCAGCGGCGGCAGCTCGATGAATGCGACGCCGAGCCGGTAGTACAGGTCGGCCCTGAACTTCTGCCGGTCGCTCATTTCCTTGAGGTCGTCCTTGCTCGCGGCGACCACGCGGCAGTCGAAGGGAATGGCTTTGTTGGAGCCGATGCGCTCGATGGAGCGTTCCTGCAACGCACGCAGCAACTTGATCTGCACCGCCATCGGCATGCTCTCGATCTCGTCCAGGAACAGCGTGCCGCCGTTGGCGTATTCGAACTTGCCCACGCGCACGCGGTTGGCGCTGGTGAAGGCGCCGGCCTCATGGCCGAACAGCTCGCTCTCGGCCAGCGCCTCGGGCAGTCCGCCGCAGTTGAGCGGCACGAAATGCTGGCGGCGGCGTTCGCTGTGTTCGTGCAGGCAGCGGGCGACGAGCTCCTTGCCGGTACCGGTCTCGCCATAGATCAGCACGTCGGCCGAGGTTTCGGCCAAGGTCATCACGGTGCGGCGCACCTGCTGCATCTGCGCCGAGCGGCCGATCAGCACCGCCTGGATGCCGTGCCAGTTCTCCAGCGCATCGCGCAGCGCGCGCACCTGCAGCGTCAGCTGCCGCCGCTCGATGGCGTGGCGCACGATGGCCACCAGCCGCTCGGAGCTGAAAGGCTTCTCGATGAAGTCGTAGGCGCCCTCGCGCATGGCCTGCACCGCCATCGCGATATGGCCATGGCCGGTGACCAGGATGACGGGCAGCTCGGCGTCGGCGTTGCGGAGTTCCAGCAGCCATTCGGTGCCGCTCAGGCCCGGCAGGCGCACGTCGCAGACCACGATGGCCGGTACGCCGAAACCGATCTGCGCGCGTGCGCGTTCGGCGCTCGCGAAGGATTCGACCTCGAAACCGGCCAGGGTCAGCACCTGGGTCGTGCTGATTCGGACGTCTTCGTCGTCCTCGACCAGCAGCACCCGGACAGCAGGGGCTTCGCTCACTTGTTGATCACTCCTGTGCGGTGGCGATAAGAACGGTGTGGATGGCGGCCGGCAGGTCGACGACGAAGCAGGCGCCGCCGTCCGGCAGGTTGGCGGCCCGCAGCGTGCCGTCCATGGCCCGCACCAATTGTGCCGAGATCACGAGGCCCAGCCCCAGCCCGGCGCCCGCCGGCTTGCTGGTAACGAAGGGCTCGAACAGGCGCGGCAGGATGTCGGGCGAAATGCCCGGCCCGGTGTCGCTCACGCGCAGGATCACGCGGCCCTCCTGCGGCCGTGCCTCCAAGCGCAGCGTGCGTTGCGGCGACTCCTGCATGGCGTCGATGGCGTTGCGCATCAGGTTCACGAGCACGCTGCCCAACGCGGCCTCCTCGGCCATGACGCTCAGGGTCGCGGGCTGCACGTCGACCTCGATGGCGATGCCGTTCTTCCTCGAGGCTTCGGCGACGATGACCTGCGCATCGGCCGCGGTCCGCGCCATCGGCACCGGCGCGAGCGGCAGCTCGCTCTTGTGCGCGAAAGTCTTGAGCTGCGAGGTCAGGCGCGCCAGGCGATCGACCATGCCGCGGATGCGCTGCAGGTTGCCGCGCACGTCGTCGAAGCGGCTCTTCTCGAGCAGGATGCCGGCGCTCTCCGAGAGCGTGCGCATCGCCGTGAGCGGCTGGTTCAGCTCGTGCACCACGCCGGCCGACATCTGGCCCAGCGCCGCCATCTTGCCGGCATGCACCAGCTCGCCTTGGGCAGCGCGCAGCTGGGCGGTGCGCGCGACCACGGTCGATTCGAGGGTGTCGTGCGCCGCCTGCAGCGCAGCCTGGTTGGCCAGCTTCTGCCGCACGGCACGACGGCGCTGCCACAGCGTGACGGCGATCAGCAGCAGCACCGCCATTGCCAGGCTCGCCGTGATGGCCGCGTTGCGCGCGCCCACGCGCACCGGCGCCAGATTGTCGAGCGCCACCAGCTGCCAGGGCGCCCCGCGCAGCGAGCGCGTCGAGGCGAGCTGGTCCACGCCGTCGAGTGCGACGACCTGCACGTCGCGGGCCAGCGCCTCCTTCTGCGTCCATTGCAGCGGCTGCAGGCCGGCCTCGCCATAGGGACGCGAGCGCTGCACCTCGGCCCGCTGCAATGCGTCGAGCGGCAACAGCGGCCGGAACTTCAGGTCCTCGCGGGTGGCGAGGATCACCACGCCGCGCTGGTCGATCAGCGCCACGTCGCCCGGCAGCTTGCGCCAGGCGCGCTCGGCCTCCTCGAGATTGACCTTGACGGCCACCACGCCGCGCGCGGGCTGGCCGGGGCGCAGTGCGTACGAGAGGTAGTAGCCAGGCTTGCGGCTGGTGATGCCGACGCCATAGAAGCGGCCCCTGCCCTGCCCCAGCGCATCGATCACGTAGGGTCGAAAAGACAAGTCCTGGCCGACGGTGGTGCCCGGCCGGTCCCAGTCGGAGGCCGCCAGCGACGTGCCGTCGGCGTCGAGCAGGTAAAGCATCTCCGCCCCTGCGGTGGCATTGACGCCGTCCAGGTAGCGGTTGACCGCGTCGCGCAACTTCGGATCCGATGGCGTGCCGAGCAGCGCCGGGACGATGGGCGTCATCTCCAGGAGCGCGGGCAGGTACTCGAAACGGGTCAGGTCGGCATCGAGCCCGGTCGCGAGCATGTCGAGCCGGTGGTCGGCCGCCTCGCGCAGCCGCGCCAGGCCGTTCTGCATGGAGAGTTGATGGCCCGCGACGGCGGCCAGGGCCACCAGCGCCAGCGCGCCGCACCAGCGCGGCAGGCCGCGCCAGCGTTTGGGGGGGTCAGAAGGCAGATCGAAGCGCCGGGTCGGCTCCCGCGAGGTCATGAGCCCTTTATTGCACAAGGCCGCGCGCGCCGCATCAGTGGCTGCCCGGTGGCGTGCATGATGCGTGGCCCCGGCCAGGCCCGATGTCTGCTCAGGCATAGCGCAGTTCGCCGGTCTTGCCGCGGAAGACGCGGTAGGAGAACACGGTGTAGCCCACGATGGCCGGCACCGAGATGCAGGCTCCCACCAGGATCACCTTGAGCGCCGGTGCACTGCTGGCGGCCTGCCAGATGGTGAGCCGGTCGATCACCACGTAGGGATAGATGCTGTAGGCCAGCCCCAGGAAGCCGAGCACGAACACCAGGATGAGCAACACGAAGGGCAGCCAGCACAGCGGCCCGCGCACCATGCGCGTGTTCAGCAGGCCGCGCACGGCGAGCAGCGCCGCGCCCGTCATGAGCGGAATGGCTGCCAGCGCCAGGATTTCGGGCAGCGCAAACCATCGTTCGCGCACCTCGGCACTGATCCACGGCGTGGCCATCGAGATCAGCAGCATGCCGCCGACCATCGGCGCCCAGGCGGTGCGCGCCCATTGCACCGCGCGCTCCTGCAGCGCGCCCTCGGTCTTCATGATGAGCCAGGCCGCACCCATCAGCACGTAGGCCATCGGCAGCGCCACGGCAATCGCGGCGGCGAACACAGGGTAGTTCCAGCCGCTGCCGAAGCCGCTGATGTAGCGCCCGAGCATCCAGCCCTGCGCCACCGACGCCAACATGGAGCCCGCGAAGAAGAGCCGGTCCCACGTGCGCTTGTGGCTGTCGCGCGCCTTCACGCGGAAGTCGAAGGCCACGCCGCGCAGGCTGAGGCCGACGAGCATCAGCGCCACGGGGAGGTAGAGCTCGCCCAGCACCAGGCCGTGCGCCTTCGGAAAGGCGATCAGCAGGATGCCCACGCCCAGCACCAGCCAGGTCTCGTTGGCATCCCAGAACGGGCCGATGGAGGCGATCATCACGTCCTTCTCGGCGTCTGTGGCGCGGTGCATGAGCATGCCCACGCCGAGGTCGTAGCCGTCGCTGACCACGTAGACCAGCATCGACACGCCCATCAGCACCATGAAGATCACCGGCAGTGCGGTGTCGAAGCTCATGCGCGGCCTCCTTCGACGATCGGTGAAGTGATCGCGCCCGGCGGCGTCGCGGCCCGCTCGGCGGCCTCGGTCGCCAGCACCTGGTCGGGCTTCTCTGCCATGTACTTGAGCACTGTGACATACGCGACGATGAGCGCGAGATACAGCGCGACGTAGAGCGCGAGCGTGAACCCGATCATCGCGGGCGGTACCTTCGCCACCACGTCGGCCGTGCGCACCAGCCCGTAGACGATGTAGGGCTGGCGGCCGATCTCGGTGACATACCAGCCCGCCACCGTGGCCACCCAGCCCGAGAAGGTCATGCCCGCGAACAACCACAGCAGCGCGCGCGGCAGCAGCGCCGGCTGCCAACGCGCGCGCCGATACAGCCACCAGCCGAGCCAGCTGGTCGCGAGCATCAGCATGCCCATGCCGACCATGAGGCGGAAGGCGAAGAACATCGGCAGGGGCGGCGGATGCGCGCCGTCAAAGTCGTTCAGGCCGCGGATTTCGCCGTCGGCCTCGTGCGTGAGGATCAGGCTCGCGCCCTTCGGCACGGCGATCTCGAAGCGGTTCCTGCGCGCCTCGGCGTCGGGAATCGCGAACAGCAGCAGCGGCACGCCGCGGCCGGTCTCCCACACGCCCTCCATCGCGGCGATCTTGGCCGGCTGGTGTTGGAGGGTGTTGAGACCATGCATGTCGCCCACCACGATCTGCACCGGGATCAGCACTGCCGCCAGCGTCAGCCCCACCCGCATCACGCGCGCCGCGCTGCGCTGCCCCACGCCCCGCAGCACCTGCCAGGCCGACAGGCCGACCAGCAGGAACGCGCAGGTCAGCGCCGAGGCCAGCAGCATGTGCGCGAAGCGGTACGGAAACGACGGGTTGAACACCACCGCCGGCCAGCTCGCGACATGAAACTCGCCGTTCACGACCTCGTGGCCCGCGGGCGTCTGCATCCACGAGTTGAGCGCCAGTATCCAGAAGGCCGACAGCGTGGTGCCGAAGGCCACCATGAAGGTCGACAGCAGGTGCACGCGCTCGCCGACCTTGCCGTGGCCGAACAGCATCACGCCGAGAAAACCCGCCTCGAGGAAGAACGCGGTGAGCACCTCGTAGCCCAGCAGCGGCCCCGCCACGTTGCCCACGCGCTCCATGAAGCCCGGCCAGTTGGTGCCGAACTGGAAGCTCATGGTGATGCCGCTGACCACGCCGAGCGCGAAGGTCAGCGCGAACACCTTGGTCCAGAAGCGGTAGGCATCGAGCCAGCCCTGCGCCAGCCGTGCATCGCCGCCGCCGCGCGTGCGCAGCCAGCGCCAGCGGAAGAACAGCAAGAGCCAGCCCAGCGCGATGCTGATCGTGGGAAACAGGATGTGAAAGGTGATGTTGGCCGCGAACTGCATGCGCGCGAGGATCAGGGCGTCCATCAGGTTCCTTTCGGGCCGGCGGCGGCGCGGCCGCCGCCGGCGTAGGTCATCGCTTCGCCGCGCCGCCCTGCTTCAAGGCTTCCGACATGCCGATCAGCACGCCGCTCACCAGCGTTGCATAGCTGTCGAGCATCGCCTGCGAGGCGCGCAGCCCCATCGCGCGGCCGTCGCGCAGGTTCTTCTGCGTGTCTTCCATGAGCTGTTCGAGCGCCACGGTGGCGCGCGCGCCGGTGTCGGTTCCCTTGCCCTGCATCGCCTGGAAGACGCCGCTCCACGGGCCGTCGGCCGGCGCCGCCTTGCGCACGCTGGCGAACAGCGTGTCTTCCATCTTCTCGATGTCGGCGAGCGCCTTCTTGAGCTGCGTCTCGCGCAGGCTCACGCCCTGGTCGACCAGCTGCTGCAGCGCGCGCTGGCTGGCGAGCACCGCCTGCTCCAGCGCGCCGTCCATGCCGGCGAAGGCCTTGGCCAGCAAGGCCTCCACGTCCGGTGCGGGCAGCTTGCTGCCGGCCGCGCCGGCCGAGGCCGCCTTGGTGACCGTGCCCAGCACCTGCCGGATGTTCGCGAGCGTGAGCTCGCGGCCCTGCAGGGCCTTGAGCGTGGCCTCGTGCACGGCCTTGCGGACGGTCTCGCCCTGCTTCGCGGAGGCTTCGGAGAACTTGTTGATCAGAGCGGCCTGATCGATACCGTTTTTGAGGATCATGGTCGTCCGCTCATTGCATGTGCTGGCCGCCGTTGATGGCGATGTTGGCGCCGGTCACGAACGCCGCCTCTTCCGAGGCGAGGTAGATGATCAGGCCCGCCACTTCCTCGGGCTTGCCGAGACGGCCTACGGGGATGTGCGGCAGGATCTTGCTGTCGAGCACTTCCTTCGGAATCGCCGTGACCATCTTCGTGCCGATGTAGCCCGGCGAAATGGTGTTCACGGTGACGCCCTTCTTCGCCACCTCGAGCGCCAGCGCCTTGGTGAAGCCATGCACGCCGGCCTTGGCGGCCGAGTAGTTGGTCTGCCCGAACGCGCCTTTCGAGCCATTCACCGACGACACGTTGATGATGCGGCCCCAGCCGCGGTCCACCATGCCGTCGGCCACCTGCTTGCTCATGTTGAACAGGCTGTCGAGGTTGGTGCGCAGCACCGCATCCCAGTTGACGCGGTCCATCTTCTTGAAGGTCATGTCGCGCGTGATGCCGGCGTTGTTGACCAGCACGTCGACTGCGCCCAGCCGCTCCTGCACTTGCAACACGGCGCGCGCGCACGAATCGAAGTCCGCCACGTCGCAGGGAACGGCCAGGATCTCGTAGCCGCGCTGCGCCATCTGCGCCACCCACTCGGCGTGCGACTTATTGCCCGGCGAATAGGTCACCGCGAGCTTGTAGCCCGCATCGACCATCTTGGTGGAGATCGTCTCGCCCAGGCCGCCCATGCCGCCGGTGACCAGGACCACTTGTTGCTGCTTCTCGCTCATCTGCTTTCTCCTTGGTGCGTTGTGTGACAAAGAAAAATGTTCAGGCGCGCTCAACGGCCAGCGCCACGCCCATGCCGCCGCCGATGCACAGCGAGGCCAGGCCCTTGTTGGCGCCGCGGCGGCGCATCTCGTGCAGCAGCGTCACCAGCACGCGGCAGCCCGAAGCGCCGATCGGGTGGCCGATGGCGATGGCGCCGCCGTTGACGTTGATGCGGCTGGTGTCCCAGTCCATCTCCCGGTTGACCGCGCAGGCCTGCGCCGCGAAGGCTTCGTTGATCTCCATCAGGTCGAGGTCCTGCGCCTTCCAGCCGGCCTTCTTCAGCGCCAGCTGCGAAGCGGGCACCGGGCCCATGCCCATGAGCGACGGGTCCAGCCCCGCGCTCGCGTAGGCGCGGATCACCGCCAGCGGCTGCAGGCCGAGCGCGGCGGCGCGCGAGGCCGACATCACCAGCACCGCGGCCGCGCCATCGTTCAGGCCCGAGGCATTGCCGGCCGTCACCGAACCCGCCTTGTCGAAGGCCGGACGCAAGCCGGCGAGCGCATCAGCATGGGTCTTGCGGTTCACGAACTCGTCGGCCGCGAAGACGACCGGGTCGCCCTTCTTCTGCGCGATGCTGAAGGGCAGGATCTCGTCATCGAAGCGCCCCGCGTCCTGCGCGGCGGCGGCCTTCTGCTGCGATGCCAGCGCCAGCGCGTCCTGCATCTCGCGGGTGATGCCGAACTTCTTGGCCACGTTCTCGGCCGTGGTGCCCATGTGGTACTGGTTGTAGACGTCCCACAGGCCGTCCACGATCATGGTGTCGACCAGCTTCCAGTCGCCCATGCGCTGGCCATTGCGCGAGTTGGGCAGCACGTGCGGCGCGGCGCTCATGCTCTCCTGGCCGCCGGCCACCACGATCTCGGCGTCGCCGCACTTCACGGCTTGCGCCGCCAGCATCACGGCCTTCAGGCCCGAGCCGCAGACCTTGTTGATGGTGAGGCCCGGCACGCCGACCGGCAGCCCCGCCTTGATGACCGTCTGCCGCGCCGGGTTCTGGCCCGCGCCGGCCGCGAGCACCTGGCCCATGATCACCTCGGACACCGCATCGCCCGGCACGCCGGCCTTGGCGAGCAGGCCCTTCACCACATGCGCGCCCAGCTCGGGCGCGGCGGTGCCGGCGAGCGAGCCGCCGAACTTGCCGACCGCCGTGCGTTGCGCGGCCACGATCACGATATCGTCTGACATGGGAGTTCTCCTTGAGGGTTGATGCGAAGGGAATGGCGGCAGCCCGGGCTCAGGCCGCCTTGGCTTTGACATAGCGCCCGGGGGCGGGCTCGACGACGGGAAACTCGGCACTGCCCAACACGCGGCGCGCGGCGACCTTCGCGCCGCCATGCGTGGCGAGCCAGTCGCTCCACCCGGGCCACCAGCTGCCGTCGATGCTCTGCGCGCCATCGAGCCAGGCGCCGGCATCGGCCGCGAGATCGCCGACCCAGTGGTTGCGCTTCTTCTTCGCGGGCGGGTTGATCACGCCCGCGATGTGGCCGCTGGCGCCGAGCACGAAGCGCGTGTCGCCGCCGAGCAGTTGCGTGCCGGCGTAGGCGGTCTTCCACGGCACGATGTGGTCGTCGCGCGAGGCGTAGAGGAAGGCTGGCGCGTCGATGCGCGACAGGTCCACCGGCACGCCGCACTGCACCGTGCCGCCGGGTACGCGCAGCCTGTTCTCCAGGTAGGTGTTGCGCAGGTACCAGCAGTACATCGGCCCCGGCAGATTGGTGTCGTCGCCGTTCCAGTACAGCAGGTCGAAGGCCGGCGGCGCCTTGCCCTTGAGATAGCCGTTGACCACGTAGGGCCAGATCAGATCGTTGGCGCGCAACGCGGCGAACACCGTCGCGAGCTCGCGGCCCTTGAGCAAGCCGCCGCGGCCAATGGCGGCTTCGCGCGCGGCCACCATGGCTTCATCCACCATCAGGCCCAGTTCTCCGGTGTCCGAAAAGTCGAGCATCGCGGTCAAGAGCGTGACGCTGGCGGCCGGCTTTTCACTTCGCGCGGCCGCTACGGCCAGCGCGCTGCCCAGCAGCGTGCCGCCGATGCAGAAGCCCAGCGTGTTGACCTTGTCGGCGCGGCTGATGCTGCGCGCGACCTCGAGCGCACGCAGTACGCCTTGTTCGACGTAGTCGTCCCAGCCCAGATGGCCCTCTTCGGCCGAGACATTGCGCCACGACACCAGGAACACGGTATGGCCCTGTGCGACCGCATGGGCCACCAGCGAATTACTCGGCTGCAGGTCGAGGATGTAGAACTTGTTGATGCACGGCGGCACGATGACCAGCGGGCGTTTGTGCACCTTGGTCGTGGACGGTGTGTACTGCACCAGCTGCATCAGCTCGTTCTCGAACACCACGCCGCCGGGGCTGGTCGCGACATTCAGGCCGACCTCGAAGGCCTGGTCGTCCGACATCGAGATGCGACCCTTCGCCACGTCCGCCAGGAACAGGCGTGCGCCTTCGAGCAGGCTCGCACCGCCGGAGTCGAGCGCGGCCTGTATCACCTCGGGGTTGGTCGCGAGGCTGTTGGCCGGGTTCATCGCATCGACCACCTGGCGCAGCACGAAGTCCATCTGCGCCTTGCCGCGAGCGTCGAAGGGCGTGGCCTCCAGCGCATTGCGCATCAGCGCGCCGAACTGCTGGTGGCTCTGCAACAAGCCCTGCTGCCAGGCTTGCAGCCATGAGGTGGCGTCGAGATCGGGGGCGGGAGTGCTCATGGCCGTGACTCTTCTCAATGCAGCTTGACGTGGGGTTCGGTGCGCCGCGTAATCAGGCGGGCGAGCGTGTCGAGCGAGACCTTGACGACGCCGTGCAGCGCCAGCTCGTGCATCTTGTAGAGCGACACGTACATGAGCCGCGCGAAGCGGCCTTCGATCATCAGGCTGCCGCCGACGGGCCCGCCCATCATGTTGCCGACGGTGCTGAATTCCCCGAGCGACACCAGCGAGCCGAAGTCGCGGTAGCGGTAGGACTTGAGCGCCTTTCCGCCCAAGCGCCGGCGGATCTGCGCCGCGACGTGCGAGGCCTGCTGGTGCGCCGCCTGCGCGCGCGGCGGCACCAGGCCGCCCTTGCCGCCGTTGGCCTCGGGCCAGCCGCAGGCCGCGCAGTCGCCGATGGCGAAGATGTCGGCATCGCGCGTGGTCTGCAGCGTCGGCAGCACCGCGAGCTGGTTGCTGCGGTTGGTTTCGAGCCCCGCGATGTCCTTCATGAAATCGGCCGCCTTCACGCCCGCGGCCCACACCACCAGCTCGGCCGGCAGGGTTCGGCCGTCGGCCAGGCGCACGCCCTCGGGCAGCACCTCGGCCACCTTGGCCGAGGTGTGCACGACCACGCCCAGCTTGCGCAGGAGCGCCTCGGTGGCGGCCGACATCCGCGGCGGCAGCGCGGGCAGGATGCGGTCGGCCGCCTCGATCACGCTGACCTGGATGTCCTTCTCGGCATCCACGCGATCGAGCCCGTAGGCCACGACCTCGCGCGTGGTGCGGTGCAGCTCGGCCGCCAGCTCCACGCCGGTGGCGCCGGCGCCGATGATCGCCACGTGCAGCTGCTCCGGCCGCAGCGGCGTGGTCTGCGCATGCGCGCGGATGCAGGCGTTGACCATGCGCTTGTGAAAGCGCTGCGCATCCGCCTTCGACTCGAGCCGCAGCGCATGCTCGCGCACGCCGGGCGTTCCGAAGTCGTTGCTGAGGCTGCCGATGGCGACCACCAGCGTGTCGTAGCCGAAGGCGCGCGCCGGCGTGACCAGCCGGCCCTCGTCGTCCAAATAGGGCGCCACGTGCACCTCGCGCCGCTCGCGGTCGATGCCGGTCAGCTCGCCGAGCCGGAAGCGGAAGCGGTGCCAGTGCGCCTGCGCGAGGTAGTCGACCTCGTGCGCGCTCATGTCCATGCTGCCCGAGGCGATCTCGTGCAGCTTGGGCTTCCACACGTGGGTGCGGTTCTTGTCGATCAGCGTGATGTCCGCCATGCCGCGCTTGCCCAGTGCATCGCCGAGATGCGTGGCCAGCTCCAGACCGCCGGCACCGCCGCCGACGATGACGACACGGTGCCTGGAGGGCAAGGGGGTGTTCATTGGCTGCCCTGTCCAGCGGTGCGGCTGCTTCAGCGCGGCTGGGCCACCGGCATGCGGGTTTCGACCTGGTCCAGCACGGTCTCGGGCGCGTCGGCCTCGGCGGGCGTCTCGTTGTCCAGGATGCGCTTCATGCGAACGGTGTCCAGGTCGTTGGTCCACTTGGCCACGACGACCGTGGCGACGCCGTTGCCGATCAGGTTGGTCAGCGCGCGGGCTTCGGACATGAAGCGATCGATGCCCAGAATGAGCGCAAGGCCCGCCACCGGCACGTGCCCCACGGCCGACAGGGTGGCGGCCAGCACGATGAAGCCGCTGCCGGTCACGCCGGCCGCGCCCTTGGAGGTCAGCAGCAGCACCAGCAGCAAGGTGATCTGCTGCGTCAGCGTCATGTCGGTGTTGGTCGCCTGAGCGATGAACACGGCCGCCATCGTCAGGTAGATCGAGGTGCCGTCGAGGTTGAACGAGTAGCCGGTGGGGATGACCAGGCCGACCACCGACTTCTTGGCCCCCAGGTTCTCGAGCTTGGCCATCATGCGCGGCAGCACCGATTCGCTCGATGAGGTGCCCAGCACGATCAAGAGTTCTTCCTTGATGTACTTGATGAACTTCCAGATCGAGAAGCCGTGCGCCCGCGCGATGCCGCCGAGAACGACGAAGATGAAGAGCAGGCAGGTGGCATAGAAGGTGGCCATCAACTGGCCGAGTTGCAGCAGCGAACCGACGCCGTACTTGCCGATGGTGAAGGCCATCGCCCCGAATGCGCCGATCGGCGCCACCTTCATGATGTAGCCGACGATGACGAACAGGACGTGCGAGAACTTCTCGATGAAGTCGAACACCAGCGTGCCGCGACCGCCGAACTTGTGCAGCGCGAAGCCGAACATCACGGCGAACAGCAGCACCTGCAGGATCTCGCCTTTGGCGAACGCGTCGACCACCGTGCTCGGGATCACATGCAGCAGGAAGTCGACCGTGCCCTGCATCTGCCCAGGCGCTGTATAGGCGGCGATCGACTTGGTATCGAGCTGGGTCACGTCGATATTCATGCCGGCGCCGGGCCGCACGATGTTGATGATGACCAGCCCCACCACCAGCGCAATGGTGCTGACGATCTCGAAGTACAGGAGCGCGAGGCCGCCGGTCTTGCCGACCTTCTTCATGTCTTCCATGCCGGCGATGCCGACCACCACGGTGCAGAAGATGATCGGCGCGATGATCATCTTGATGAGCTTGATGAAGCCGTCGCCCAGCGGCTTCATCGCTGCGCCGGTCTGCGGATAGAAATGGCCCAGCAGAACGCCGATGACGATCGCCGTGATGACCTGGAAGTACAGGGACTTGTAGAAGGGCTTGGATACGGGTTGGTGGTCCACGAAGGTCTCCTAGAAAATTTCAGACGCCGGCGGCATGCGCCTGCCGGTCGGCGTGGTAGCTCGACCGCACGAGCGGTCCGCAGGCGGCATGGGCGAAGCCCATGGCGTGCGCCTGCTGCGCAAGGCTTTCGAATTGCGCCGGGGCAACGTAGCGTTCCACCGGCAGGTTGCCGGGGCGCGGCTGCAGGTACTGGCCGACGGTGAGCATGTCGACGCCGTGGCGGCGCAGGTCGCGCATCACTTCGATCACTTCGTCGTCGGTCTCGCCCAGGCCCAGCATCAGGCCCGACTTGGTGGGCACGCCCGGGCAGCGCGCGCGGAACGACTGCAGCAGCAGAAGCGAGTGCATGTAGTCGGCGCCGGGGCGCGCCTGGCGGTAGAGGCGAGGCACGGTCTCGAGGTTGTGGTTCATCACGTCCGGCGGGTCGGCGGCGAGGATGTCGAGCGCGAGCTCGGCGCGGCCGCGGAAGTCGGGCGTGAGCACCTCGATCTGCGTTGCGGGCGACTGCCTGCGCACCGCGCGGATGCAGGCGGCGAAATGCGCCGCGCCGCCGTCGCGCAAGTCGTCGCGGTCGACACTGGTGATCACCACGTACTTCAGCCGCAGCCTGGCCACGGTGTCGGCCAGGTGCTGCGCCTCCAGCGGATCGGGCGGTTGCGGGCGGCCATGCGCCACGTCGCAGAACGGGCAGCGGCGCGTGCAGAGGTCTCCCAGCACCATGAAGGTGGCCGTGCCCTTGCCGAAGCACTCGCCGATGTTCGGGCACGAGGCCTCTTCGCACACGGTGTGCAGGCTGGCCTCGCGCAGCGTGCGCTTCAGCTCGCGGAAGCTGTCGCTTTGCGAGACGCGCACGCGGATCCACTCGGGCTTGGGCAGCACCGGGCCCGCCTCGACGACGCGGATCGGAATCCGGCGCGTCTTGTCGGCGCCGCGCTGCGGGCCGTGGAGCACGGTGTCGTTCATGGCCGTGCCGTCGTCAGGCCGCGTTGCGGTGCGAGTTGGCATCGACCACCGCCAGCGCCGTCATGTTGACGATGCGACGCACGGTGGACGACGGCGTGAGGATGTGCACCGAGCGCGCGGCGCCCAGCAGGATGCCGCCCACCGTGATGCCGCTGCCGGCCGCCATGCGCAGCAGGTTGTAGGAGATGTTCGCCGCGTCGACGTTGGGCATGATGAGCACGTTGGCTTCGGTCTCCAGCGCCGAGTCCGGGAACTCGTGGTCCAGGATCGACTTGGACAGCGCCGCGTCGCCGCGCATCTCGCCTTCCACCGCGAGCTGCGGATCGCTCGCCTTGATGAGCGCGAGCGCCTCGCGCATCTTCACGGCCGAGGCCGCGTCCGAGCCGCCGAAGTTCGAGTGCGACAGCAGCGCCACGCTCGGCGTCACGCCGAAGCGGCGCACCTCTTCGGCGGCGAGCAGCGCGATCTCGGCCACCTGCCCGGCATCCGGGTCGCGGTTGACGTGCGTGTCGCAAATGAAGAGCTGGCGGCCCGGCAGCATCAGCATCTGCATGGCGGCCATGGTCTTCGTGCCCGGGCGCAGGCCGATCACGTCGCGCACATGGCGCAGGTGGTCGCCGTAGGCGCCGAGCGTGCCGCACAGCATGGCGTCGGCCCGGCCCTGGCGCACCAGCATCGCCGCGAGCAGCGTGCCGCGGCTGCGCATCTCGGTCTGCGCCACCAGGCGCGAGACGCCGTCGCGGCGCCGGAGCTGGTAGTAGGCCTCGGCCGCATCGCCGTGCACGGCGGGGTCGAGCAGGTCGACGGCCTCGCAGTCGCCGCCCAGCACGAGGCGCAGGCCGTACTGCGAGATGCGCTCGGCGATCACCTCGGGGCGGCCCAGCAGCAGCGGCCGCGCCAGGCCTTCGTCGACCACCACCTGCGCGGCGCGCAGCACGCGCTCGTCCTCGCCCTCGGCGTAGACCACGCGCTTGGGCGACTGCTTGGCGGCCGCGAACAGCGGCTGCATGCTGCTGCCCGACTGGTAGACGAACTGCGACAGGCGCTGGCGGTAGGCCCTCATGTCGGCGATGGGCCGCGTCGCCACGCCGCTGTCGACCGCGGCCTGCGCCACCGCGGGCGCGACGGCCTCGATCAGGCGCGGGTCGAAGGGCTTGGGGATCAGGTAGTCGCGGCCGAAGCGCAGGCCGACCGCGCCGTAGGCCTGCGCCACCACCTCGGGAATCTCGGCATGCGCGAGCTCCGCGATGGCGCGCACCGCGGCGAGCTTCATCTCCTCGTTGATGGTGGTCGCGCCCACGTCGAGCGCGCCGCGGAAGATGAACGGGAAACAGAGGACGTTGTTGACCTGGTTCGGGTAGTCCGACCGGCCGGTGCCGAGGATGGCGTCGGGGCGCACGGCGAGCGCGTCTTCCGGCAGGATCTCCGGCGTCGGATTGGCCATGGCGAGAATGATCGGGTCGCGCGCCATCTCGATCACCATCTCGGGCTTGAGCACGCCGCCGGCCGACAGGCCGAGGAAGATGTCGGCGCCGCCGATCACGTCGGCCAGCTTGCGCGCCGAGGTGTCCTGCGCATAGCGGGCCTTGTTCGGGTCCATCTGCTCCTTGCGGCCGGTGTAGACCACGCCTGCGCTGTCGGACACGAAGATGTTGTGCATCGGCAGGCCGAGGCTCACGATCAGGTCGAGGCAGGCCAGCGCCGCCGCGCCGGCACCCGAGGCCACGAGCTTCACCTCGCGGATGTCCTTCTTCACGTGCCGCAGCGCGTTGAGGATGGCGGCCGCCGCGACGATGGCGGTGCCGTGCTGGTCGTCGTGGAAGACCGGGATTTTCATGCGCTCGCGCAGCTTCTTCTCGATGTAGAAGCACTCGGGCGCCTTGATGTCCTCGAGGTTGATGCCGCCGAAGGTGGGCTCCATGCGCGCGATGGTGTCGATGAGCGCGTCGGGGTCGGTCTCGTCGAGCTCGATGTCGAACACGTCGATGCCGGCGAACTTCTTGAACAGACAGCCTTTGCCTTCCATCACCGGCTTGCCGGCCAGCGCGCCGATGTTGCCGAGCCCCAGCACCGCCGTGCCGTTGGTGATGACCGCCACCAGGTTGGCGCGCGAGGTGAGGTTCATGGCCTCGGCCGGGTCGCGCGCGATCTCCATGCAGGCGTCGGCGACGCCGGGCGAGTAGGCGAGCGCGAGGTCCCGCTGCGTGGCCATCGGCTTGGTCGGGTTCACCGAGATCTTGCCGGGCGTGGGGTAGCGGTGGTAGTCGAGGGCGGCTTCGCGCAGGTTGTCGGACATGGTGTCTCCGTGAGGGGATGTCAATAAGGGATGGCCGCGCAGGCGTCGGCCAGCCAGTCGCGCAGTCCGCACAAGAGCGCCGCCGGCTGGTCGGCATGCACCCAGTGGCCGGCGTCGGCGATGCGCTCGGTCTCTGCACGCGGGAACAGCGCACGGATGCCGGCGAGCGACGAAGGCGGCACGTAGTCGGACTCCGCGCCATGGACGAAGAACGCCGGGCCGTCGTAGCGCGCGTTTCGCAGCGCTTCGGGAAAGCCGCAGAGCTCGGGCATGCACAGGCCGGTGGCGAGCAGGTTGAGCCGCCAGTCGAAGCGGTCGTTCTGCCGGCGAAGGTTCTGCATCACCAAGTCGACCGGGGCCGCGGCACCGAGGCCGTCGGCCAGCGCCTGGCGGATCTCGCGGCGGCTGGCCGCGCCGGCCACGTCGAGGCTGCGCATGGCCGACACGTACGACGAGAACTGGCCGGCGTAGCTCTCGGGAGCGATGTCGATCACGGCGATGCCGCCGATTGCGTGCGGATGCGCCAGCGCCAGCGCCATTGCGGTCTTCCCGCCCATGCTGTGGCCGATCACGCAGGGCCGGTGCAGCTGCTCGCGCTCGATCAGCGCCAGCACGTCGAGCGCCATCTCGGCGTACGACATGGACTCGGCCCACGGCGAGGCGCCGTGGTTGCGGGCGTCGGGCAGGTAGACGCGGTAGTCGGCGGTCAGCGACTTGGCGACTTCCGTCCAGTTGCGTCCCGCGCCGAACAGGCCGTGCAGGATCACCACCGGAGGTCCGGCTCCCAGCGCCTCGAAAGCAAGTGCAAGCGGCATGGCAGGCGGCCTACTTCTTCTTCACCGGGGGCAGGTCGGTGCAATGCCCTTCGAAGACTTCCGCCGCCATGCCGATGGATTCACCGAGTGTCGGATGCGGGTGGATGGTCTTGCCGATGTCGCCCGGCTCGCAGCCCATCTCGATGGCCAGGCACAGCTCGCTGATCAGGTCGCCCGCATGCGTGCCGACGATGCCGCCGCCGACGATGCGGTGCGTGGCCTCGTCGAACAGCAGCTTGGTGAAGCCCTCGTCGCGCCCGTTGGCGATGGCGCGTCCCGACGCGGCCCAGGGGAACACGGCCTTGCCGACCTTCAGGCCCTCGGCCTTGCACTGCTCCTCGGTCTTGCCGGCCCAGGCCACCTCGGGATCGGTGAAGGCCACCGAGGGAATCTGCCGCGCGTCGAAGAACGCCGCTTCGCCATGCGCCGCCTCGGCCGCCACGTGGGCCTCGTGCACGGCCTTGTGCGCGAGCATCGGCTGGCCGACGATGTCGCCGATGGCGAAGATGTGCGGCACGTTGGTGCGCATCTGCCTGTCGACGTCGATGAAGCCGCGCTCGGTGACGGCCACGCCGGCCTTGTCGGCGCCGATGTTCTTGCCGTTGGGGCTGCGGCCGACGGCCACGAGCACGAGGTCGTACACCTGGGCCCCCTTTGGCGCCTTCTCGCCTTCGAAGCTCACCTCGATGCCGGCCTTGGTGGCCTTGGCGCCGACGGTCTTCGTCTTGAGCATCACGTGGTCGAAGCGCGGCGCGTTGAACTTTTCCCACACCTTGACGAGGTCGCGGTCGGCGCCCTGCATCAGGCCGTCGAGCATTTCGACCACGTCGACGCGCGTGCCCAGCGTCGAGTACACCGTGGCCATTTCGAGGCCGATGATGCCGCCGCCGACCACCAGCATGCGCTTGGGAATGCCCTTGAGCAGCAGCGCGCCGGTGGAGTCGACGACGCGCTCGTCCTCGGGCATGAAGGGCAGCTGCACGGCCTGCGAACCCGCGGCGATGATGGCCTTGGCGAACTTCACCACCTTCTTCGCGCCGCCCTCGCCCACCACCTCGACATGGTGCGGATCGAGGAAGCTGCCGACGCCGGTGACGACCTCGACCTTGCGCGCCTTCGCCATGCCGGCCAGGCCGCCGGTGAGCTTCTTGACGACGCCGTCCTTGAAGTCGCGCAGCGCGTCGATGTCGACCTCGGGCGCGGTGTACTTGATGCCGTGCCTGGCCAGCAGCTTCACCTCGTCCATCACGCTGGCCGTGTGCAGCAGCGCCTTCGACGGGATGCAGCCGACATTGAGGCACACGCCGCCGAGCGTGGCGTAGCGCTCCACCAGCACGGTCTTCATGCCGAGGTCGGCGCTGCGGAAAGCAGCCGAATAGCCACCGGGGCCGGCGCCGAGCACCAGCACCTCGCATTCGATGTCGGCCTTGCCGGCGTAACTGCCGGCCGAGGGCGCGGGCGCCGGCGCGGACGCGGGTGCGGCTGCGGCTTCGCCCCCTCTCCCGCTTGCGGGAGAGGGTTGGGGTGAGGGCGCAGCCGCCGCCGCCTCCACCATCAGGATCACCGAGCCTTCGCTGACCTTGTCGCCGAGCGCGACCTTCAGCTCCTTCACGGTGCCCGCATGGCTCGACGGAATCTCCATCGAGGCCTTGTCGGACTCCACCATGATCAGGCCGGTATCGACCGCGATGACCTCGCCGGGCTTGACCAGCAGCTCGATGACTGCGACATCCTTGAATTCGCCGATGTCGGGGACCTTGACTTCCACCATGTGTGCCATTGGGGAGCTTCCTTCAGAACAGCACGCGCCGCAGATCGGCGAGCACGTTGGCGAAATGGACGTTGAAGCGCGCGGCGGCCGCGCCGTCGATCACGCGGTGGTCCCACGACAGGGACAGCGGCAGCGTGAGGCGCGAGGCGTAGGTCTTGCCGTCGCTGGAGTGCTGCTTCCAGTAGCTCTTGCACACGCCCATGATGGCAACCTCGGGCGCGTTAATGATCGGCGTGAAGTAGATGCCGCCGATGCCGCCGAGCGAGCTGATGGTGAAGGTGCCGCCCGACATCTGGTCGGGCTTGAGCTTGCCGTCGCGCGCCAGCTTGGCGAGCTCGCCCATCTCCTTTGCGATCTCGGGCACGGTCTTCTTGTCCGCGTCGCGGATCACCGGCACCATCAGGCCATTGGGCGTGTCGGCCGCGAAGCCGATGTGCCAGTAGTTCTTGAGCACCAGCGCGTCGCCATCGAGGCTGGCGTTGAACTCCGGGAACTTCTTCAGCGCGGCGACGGCCGCTTTCATCATGAAGGGCAGCATGCTGATCTTCACGCCCGACTTCTCCAGTTCCTTGTTCATCTGCACGCGGAACAGTTCGAGTTCGGTGATGTCGGCCTCGTCGTGCGTCGTGACATGCGGAATGACGACCCAGTTGCGGTGCAGATTGGCTGCGCTGATCTTCTTGATGCGTGACAGTTCCTTGCGCTCGGTCGGCCCGAACTTGGCGAAGTCGACCTTGGGCCAGGGCAGCAGGTCGATGCCGCCGACGCCACCGCCTGCAGGGGCCGCGACGGCCTTGCCGGCAGCCGGCGCGGCAATTGCACCGCCACTCTTGGCAAAGGCCTCGACGTCGGCGCGCACGATGCGGCCGTGGTCGCCGCTGCCCTTGAGCTTGCCGAGGTCGACACCGAGTTCGCGTGCGAGCTTGCGCACAGCGGGGCCGGCGTAGGCGAGCGCGAAGGCCGCTTCGTCGATGGCGCCGCCGGTGGTGGCAACGGCCTGCGCCGGTGCGGGCGCGGCGGATGCGGCCGGTGCGGCCGCCGCAGTGGTCGCAGGCGCATCGCCTGTCGCGAGCGACAGGATCACCGAGCCTTCGCTGACCTTGTCGCCGATCTTGATGCCGATGGCCGTCACTACGCCCGAAAGCGGCGCGGGCACATCCATCGTGGCCTTGTCGGATTCGAGCGAGACCAGCGGGTCTTCGGCCTTCACCGTGTCGCCGACCTTCACGAAGATCTCGATGACGGGCACGTCCTTGAAGTCGCCGATGTCGGGCACGCGCACTTCGGCCACCCCGGTCGGCGCGCTGGTGGCCGACGGCGCGGCGCTGACGCTGGGCTTCGCGGCTTCGGCGGGAGCGGGCGCAGCAGCAGCGCCGCCCTCGGCCTTGAACGTCATGATGACGCTGCCTTCGCCGACCTTGTCGCCCAGCTTCACGGCGATGGACTCGACCACGCCGCCGCGCGGCGCGGGCACGTCCATCGTGGCCTTGTCGGATTCGAGCGAGACCAGCGGGTCTTCGGCCTTCACCGTGTCGCCGGGCTTCACGAAGATCTCGATGACGGGCACATCGCTGAAGTCACCGATGTCGGGTACCTTGATGTCGATTGCGTTGCTCATTTCGCGCCTCACACCGTCCAGGGGGCCGCACGCTCGGCATCGAGCCCGTATTTCTTGATCGCGTCGGCAACGACGGTGTGCTTGATCACGCCGTCGTCGGCCAGCGCCTTGAGCGCGGCCACCACCACGTGCCAGCGGTCGACCTCGAAGAAGCGGCGCAGCTTGCGGCGGTAGTCGCTGCGGCCGAAGCCGTCGGTGCCCAGCACGGTGTAGCGCCGGCCCGCGGCCTGCACGTACTCGCGCACCTGGTCGGCGTAGTTGCGCATGTAGTCGGTGGCCGCGATGACGGGGCCGTCGTGCCCTTCTAGGCATTGCTCGACGTGGCTCTTGCGCGGAGCTTCGGTTGGATGCAGCCGGCTCCAGCGCTCGGCGGCCATGCCGTCGCGGCGCAGCTCGTTGTAGCTGGTGGCGCTCCACACGTCGGCCGCGATGCCGAAGTCGCTCTGGAGCAGCTCGGCCGCGAACATCACCTCGCGCAGGATGGTGCCGCTGCCCATGAGCTGCACGCGGTGGCCCTTCTTGGGTGTCTTGCCGCCGTCGCTCAACTGGTAGAGGCCCTTGAGAATGCCCGCCTCGCTGCCCTCCGGCATGCCGGGGTGCGGGTAGTTCTCGTTCATGAGGGTGATGTAGTAGTACACGTCCTCCTGCTCGGCGTACATGCGGCGCATGCCGTCGCGGATGATGGCGACCACCTCGTAGGCGAAGGTCGGGTCGTACGAGATGCAGTTGGGAATGGTGCCGGCCAGGATGTGGCTATGGCCGTCCTCGTGCTGCAGGCCTTCGCCGTTGAGCGTGGTGCGCCCCGCGGTGCCGCCGAGCAGGAAGCCGCGCGCACGCATGTCGCCGGCCAGCCAGGCCAGGTCGCCCACGCGCTGCAGGCCGAACATCGAGTAGTAGATGTAGAACGGGATCATCGGCACGTTGTTCGTGCTGTACGAGGTGGCCGCGACGATCCAGCTGGACATCGCGCCGCCCTCGTTGATGCCTTCCTGCAGCACCTGCCCGTCCTTCGACTCGCGGTAGTACATGAGCTGGTCGGCGTCCTGCGGCTTGTAGATCTGGCCGAGCGAGGACCAGATGCCGAGCTGGCGGAACATGCCTTCCATGCCGAAGGTGCGCGACTCGTCGGGCACGATGGGCACCACGTGCTTGCCGATAGCCTTGTCGCGAACCAGCGTGCCGAGCATCTGCACGAAGGCCATGGTGGTGGAGATCTCTCGCTCACCGGTGTCCTTGAGCAGGCGCTCGAAGGTGGCCAGCGGCGGGATCTCGAGCGCGGTCGACTTGCGGCGGCGCTGCGGCAGATAGCCGCCGAGCGCGGTGCGGCGCTCGCGCAGGTACTTCATCTCGGGGCTGTCTTCGGCGAGCCGGATGAAGGGCACGTTGGGCAGCTCCTCGTCGGACACCGGGATCTGGAAGCGGTCGCGGAAGCCGCGCAGCGCGTCCTGCGTCATCTTCTTGGCCTGGTGCGCGATCATCTGGCCCTCGCCCGATTCGCCCATGCCGTAGCCCTTCACCGTCTTGGGCAGGATCAGCGTGGGCTGGCCCTTGTGCTTGACGGCGGCGGCATAGGCGGCGAACACCTTCTCGGGGTCGTGGCCACCGCGGGTCAGCGCCCAGATCTGCTCGTCGCTCATGTCGGCGACCAGCGCCTTCGTCTCTTCGTACTTGCCGAAGAAATGCTCGCGCACGTAGGCGCCGCTCTTGCTCTTGAAGTCCTGGTACTCGCCGTCGACGCACTCTTCCATGCGCGCGAGCAGCTTGCCGCTCTTGTCCTTGGCGAGCAGCGCGTCCCAGCCGCTTCCCCAGAGCACCTTGATGACGTTCCAGCCGGCGCCGCGGAACACGCTCTCGAGCTCCTGGACGATCTTGCCGTTGCCGCGCACCGGTCCGTCGAGGCGCTGCAGATTGCAGTTGATGACGAACACGAGGTTGTCCAGGCTCTCGCGGCCTGCGAGCGAGATGGCGCCGAGCGATTCGGGCTCGTCCATTTCGCCGTCGCCCATGAAGGCCCAGACCTTGCGCGGCGTGGTGTCCGCGAGGCCGCGGCCGTGCAGGTACTTCAAGAAGCGCGCCTGGTAGATCGCCATCAGCGGGCCGAGCCCCATCGAGACGGTGGGGAACTGCCAGAAGTCGGGCATGAGCCAGGGGTGCGGGTACGACGGGATGCCGTTGCCCTCGGCCTCCTGGCGGTAGTTGAGCAGTTGCTGCTCGCTCAGGCGGCCTTCGAGGAAAGCACGCGCGTAGATGCCGGGGGAGCTGTGGCCCTGGATGAAGAGCAGGTCGCCGCCGTGCGTGTCGGTGGCGGCATGCCAGAAATGACCGAAGCCGATGTCGTAGAGCGTGGCCGCCGACTGGAAGCTCGCGATGTGGCCGCCGAGTTCGGACGAGTCCTTGTTGGCGCGCAGGATGATCGCCATCGCGTTCCAGCGGATGATCGAGCGCAGGCGGTGTTCGATCTCGCGATTGCCGGCAGACTTTTCCTCCTTCTCGGGCGGGATCGTATTCTTGTAGGCCGTGTTCAGCGAACGGGGCACGTACACGCCGTCGCGGCGGCCCTCGTCGACGAGGCGATTCAACAGAAAGTTCGTGCGCTCGCTGCCGCGGTGTTGTTGAACCGCGCCAAGCGCGTCGATCCACTCGCCAGTTTCCGTGGGGTCAAGGT
The DNA here is from genome assembly GCF_018614915.1 of Variovorax paradoxus. Lineage (GTDB taxonomy): Bacteria > Pseudomonadota > Gammaproteobacteria > Burkholderiales > Burkholderiaceae_C > Variovorax > Variovorax paradoxus_K. The sequence continues at coordinate 36,562 of NZ_JAGGNU010000043.1, forward strand.
CACCCATCGTGCTCATCGGTTTGTCTCCTGTGTCATGGCCAGGACTCGCATCGGGCGACGCGGTCGGCCTTGGTACAGAGCAATCGATGTGCCACGCGGCGCACGGTTCGAGAAGCGCGCTAAGTTGTTGATTGCATGAGGGATCAGCTGAGAACGAGGCGAGTGCTACGCCGATGATCCGGATGCGGAGCGAAGAGGCCGTCCGAATCACCGGACCGGTGATTGGGGGCAAACCCTGAGGCCTCGCGGACGCTCAGCGATGGACAACTGAATCGAGCGTAGGCGGCCTGAGCTCGAAGCAGGACGTGCGAAGGGCAAGGTCGGCGTCAGTCGCGCGCGCCACCGCAGCCGAACGCGTGCACACTTGCCTGAGCTCCGACCCCGCGCAACAGTAAGCCGGCGACTTGCGCACGACCCGTCTCCTTCCTACGCGCTGCGCAGTTGCTTGCTTCTAACAAGGACGTGTCGCAACTACGTCAAGGTGATTCCCATGCGAACTCCTGCCAACATCGCAGGCCACCCGATCCATCCAATGCTGGTCACCATCCCGATCGGCCTGTGGATTTTTTCGCTGGTGGCTGATCTTGTGGCCCTCCGGTCCGGTGCGCCTGACACCTGGACGCTCATTGCCTTGTACACAATGGTCGGCGGCATCCTTGGAGCCCTCGCCGCCGCGGCGCCGGGCTTGGTGGACTTGTTGTCGCTCGACGACCGCGATCTCAAGAAGACCGCCTTGATCCACATGAGTCTAAATTTGACCATCGTGGCCTTGTACCTGGTCAACGCCTGGCTGCGTTGGGATGCGCCCATCAGGGGAGGCGTCCCGCTGGCGCTTTCCGTCTTGGCGATCGCGCTGCTGCTGATATCGGGATGGCTGGGCGGCAAGATGGTCTATCTGGCCGGCGTCGGCGTCAGCACGGAGCGAGGTACGCAGCGACATGCTTGACATTGTCCAGCTGCGTGGGCAGGGGCAGTACAGGCCGGGTTTCGCTGCGAAAGTCTGAGACAGTGGTTGCCGTTCAAAGCCTCGCATGCGGAGGTGAGCAGCAATGTCTGAGACGAGCCTAGCCAAAGGGCCGCTTCAAGGGCTGAAAGCAGACGTTTGACATGAGGGGCGGCCGCAAGTGGGCGAAGCCCGCTTGTGGACGTCCCTCGATGGAAGGGTTAGGCCTCGGGTTCGTTGCAAACCACTTCGATGTTGTGTCCGTCCGGACCAATGACGAAAGCTGCATAGTAGTTCGCGTGGTAGTGCGGGCGCAGACCAGGCGCACCATTGTCCTTGCCACCCGCCTCCAGAGCCGCGCGATAGAAAGCTTCGACCTGTTGGCGATTCTCAGCCTTGAACGCCAGGTGAAGATGCGCCGGCTTCTCCTCGGTTTGGTACAGGCACAATGAAGCCTTACCCTTTGGGCTAAGCTCGACCCCGTATGTCGGGGGCCCCTCCGAGACAACAGCTACGCCGAGCGTTTCGAGTGCCTTGAGGAAGAACGCTTTGCTCGCTGCATAGTCGCTGACTCCGAATTTGACGTGGTCAAACATGAGTTCTCCTGAAGTGTGTGGGCCTGGCTGACGGAGAGGCAACGCCTGCTGCGCACCTTGCAATGTCAGCTTGCGGACCTATTCTGTTGAAAAACTCGCCCTGGCGGTCTGAGTGCATCTTTCGGGGGGTACTCGACCCCTTGCCCGCCTCACGATCGCGGCTCCTGATGCGTTCTACGAGGTCGGTTTCGACCGGTGCTGCGCCGCGTCATGAGCGAGTCGAGTTTTTCAACACAATCGGACCCGGAGCAGACACTGAACGGCGGGAATTGATGGCCGCCAAGCCGTCATCGAATCTTGATCCATCCGCCTCGATGATGAGCTGGATCGGCAACCACTAGCGCTTGGTGCGGGGGCTCGACTTCACTGTGACCGCAGAGACCAGGCGCCGGGCGACCTCTAATGCGGCTTTCGCAGCATGGGGACGATCGTGGGTGACGATCCTTCCTGGATCGCGCCCAAGGCTTCGAAACCGTGGCGTTGATAGAAGCCGAGATTGCGCGGATTGCTGGATTCGAGATACGCGGAAAAGTTGTCGGCGTCGCAGCGGGCAAGGGCATGAGCCATGAGCCGATCACCGATCCCCTGTCCCTGGCGTGCGGGATCGACGCCAATCAGCGGCAGGTACCAATGAGGCTCGGCGGGATGAAAGCCGGCCATCTTTTCGAACACGCGTGCGGCATCCGGGAGGATTGCAGGCGCAGCGGTGCGTTCGATCAGGCTTCCCAAGGCTTCCTCGTCGCTCGCTACTCCTGGCGGCAACCACAGGGCCACGCCCGCAAAATTCCCGGTTTGATGCGCGCATCCCAAGCCGAAGGACTTCCCGCCGAACGCCCGGGCGAGCAAAGGCATGTTCCGCAGGAAATCCTCGGGTCGCGGCCAGGACCAGCGAGCGGCCGGATCCATGGCGAACGCCAGCACGACGGTGGAGATTGCGATATCGGCATCCGCTGCGGCGATCCGGCTTACGAGGGAAGAATTGTCGGAAGCGGTCATTTTTTGTGCCGCGGCAGCGGTCAAATGAGGTTCTTGAATTCCCGCGCAATCGTGCGCTTCCTGTGGTTCGGGAAAGACCAGAGGGTCCCGAGGCGCTAGTTGTGAATTCGCTTTTGACTCAAGTGCATTCGCACGGAAGTAGGACTGCCCATATTAAGCGCTTTGACGATCCAACCGCAGGACGCATTGGCTTGGTTTCGCAATCTGCGCTGGATCAGCGTGCGCCTGCTCGTGGCTGCCTACATCCGTGTGCCCACCTTTTGGTGACGGCCTCCTTGTCGCCCCAGGCGCGGGAACAACTCGTTGGGATGCCGGAAAGCTGCCCGTGGCCAACGACAGGAAATGGCCGGCCTGAGTCATTCAGCTAACCAGAATGAGCACCGGCTTCGCGCCCAATCCAGTCTTCCTGCGACTCACATTCGACGTCCGGAAGCCGTCGTTGGAGAGCATTTACTTGCGTGGAGCGACAACCACTCCACGCAGCCCAGCCCCTTTGATCGCGGCCGCCACCAAGTGCGCTGATTTCGCATCCTCGACAAACTTGCCGACGTACATGGCAGCGGCGGCATTGCGCCCCTTGGGCACGCCCATGCCAATCGGTTCGACGACGATCCGGCCCTCGAGAACTCGCGCGCCCGGCCGGCTTGTGGCTCCGGCAAAGAGGGCCGTCTTGGTTGCAGCAATCACTTCGGCCTTTCCGGTATCCAGCAGGGCGAAGTTTTCGGCAGGACTATTGACGCGGACAAGCTCGGCATTCTTCACGGACTTGGACAGCTGGAGGTCGGCGCCGGATCTTTCGAGCACTCCGATCCGGATCCCGGCCTTGTCCACATCCGCCGCCGTGGCGACAGGGACGCCGGCACGGACGAGGTAACCCTGTTCGACTTCCATGTAAGGCGCTGAGAAATCCATCGCCGCCGCCCGCTCGGCATTGATCCCGGCAAGTGCAACGTCCCATTCGCCGGACTTCGCACCGTCGATCAACGCGGGAGGGTTGGAATACACGACCGGTTGGAAGGGCACGCCAACGCGGCGCGCGAGCTCCTTTCCGAGATCGACTGCAACGCCTTTGAGCTCGCCTGTCGCTGAATCCTTAGTCGCATAGATCGGCCCCAAGAGAAATGCGACTCGAAGTGTGCCCGTTGGTGCTGTAGCGGTTCTCGTCTCCTGATTCACATCCCCCTGCATTCCCGCGCAGCCCCCGATGAACAGTCCGACCACCCCTGCTCGTATGCAATCACGTATTTGCATGGTGTGCTCCTCTGAAGGCATCGGTGTATTCAGCCCGTCAAATCACATCGTCATCCAAGACTCCGGTTTCCGGAAGCGGCCGGTAGCGGAGGCCCTCTTCTGGCCGCATTCTGCCTAAGCAGCCCGCGTCACGCCCTAGCCGACGGTACGCGACAGCCCGCGCGTCCGAAGCCATGCCTCTTTGGATAAGCGATACAGGAAATGCCTTGTCAGCGGGTGACCAGCCGGGACGAGCGGATGGTCGAAGTCAGGACCACAAGCAGGGCAAGCCCACCGACAACAATGAGCGTCCGGAGCCATACAGCGCCGCGAACAGCCAGGCCAGGGACCTGGGCAGAAAATGCTCTCAACCGGTCCGCTAACGGATGTCCCCTTGGAAGAACCGCTGCGACCAACAGTGGCCCAACGATGGTCAACACGGCAAGTAGGACGAGCGCAGCAACCGCATAGCCAAACACCATCCAAAAAGCCAGTTTCATCGCCATTCGTCAATAGTCCTTCATGTTGTCACGGAGGTCCGCTCCTGGCCGAAACCGCCTACGGAATCTTAGCAACGGCCTTCTCGACAAGTACGCGCTCCAAGCACAAGCATCTTTGGCAGAGTGGCGAGCTCCTGGTCGCTTGCCCGTCGAACCTGTTCGTCTCCCAGCCAGACGTCCCCTGCGACGGTCCGAAGCGACATCTTGGCGTCATATTCCGAAAGTGGCTCGTTCGCAAGAAGGTCCCACTCGCCCGCCTTGATGGTATCCAGGCCGGTATAGATGCCGCGGGATGAACCTCCACGGCTTTGACTCATCTGCCGTACCAGCGTCGCTGCGGGGGGCCGAGAGTGGAGCTGTCGCGTCGAGTCTCACATGACCTGCATCACGGCGAACACCAGGTCCGGCGTCTTCTCGCTTCTCAGCTCAAACCGGTTGCCGGCGACCTGCCTCACGGACACGCAGGAAGCCTTCAAGCCTGACTCAGCACCCATCCATGTCAGTTCCCAGCAGAGCACGTTGTTCTTAACTTCCCATTTGCCCTGGTCCGCGCACTTGTCCGTAAGCTTGCTCCCAACCGCTCTTGCGCATACCGACCGGTCCTTGCGAAAGTCAAAGAGGTTGGTGTGCGAAGGGCGTTCCGGGGTCCCATAGATTGAGAGTCCCCAGGTTCGCCCGCTGACCAGTTCAACCAGAGCGGCACCTGAGATCTCTTGCACAGTCTGAGTTTGCGCGGCGTCGGCCATGCATGCCGCGAGCAGAGCTGCTGAAAGCTTTGGCAGGATCGGGGCGCTCGCCATTGTGTTCCTCAGTTGGAGCCTACCGTCACAGTGCAGAAAGACTGCGTCATGGGCGCCAAGGCATCATGCACTCCTGAGTATCCAAGTGCAATGGGCCGTAGTGGCGCCGCCATGGGATTGCACGTTGGCCAAGAACACGTTCACTTGTCCGCCGCCACCGAGAGTCCGCTTTCGGACCTCACAATTGGAGGGCCGACGGTATGCCACAGGCCCGTCGCCCAGGTCGAGCGACAGGCATACGCCGCAAGAACGACGGACCGCTTCTCTGATCGGGCCAACTTGTCAAGCGCAGCGTTCTGCATTTGGATGTTGGGGTTCGGGATTCTCGAACAGAACGGCTCGGTGCAGCTCACGCTTCTCTACGCAGTCGGACCTGGCCTTAAGGGCCAGCGCTGCACGCATTGGTCAGACGGAACGGAGAGCCACGCTCTTGGGCGCGCTTTGATGCGCAGCAGTCACTTGCGGCTTCATCCGGACCATCGTCTACACCTTGACGCTCAAATTCAGGTTCCCCGCTTCCTTTCAAGTTCAGTGTTCGATCATGCCAGCGCTGCTGCTCATGCAGCTGCCGCAATCGGCTCCTGTGCGCCCCAGCGGAACTCCGATCCGTCCACCCACATGCGGTGCAGGATGACGGCCAGTTTGCGTGCCACCGCGATCACCGCACGTCGGTGGCCTCGCGTCTTGGCCAGCCGCATGCCCCAGGCTTTCAGCGACGACCACTGCGCGTTGCGCGTAAGCAGCGAGTGGGCCGCGACGTACAAGGCACTCCGCACATCCGCATCGCCTGCCCTCGAGATGTGGCCGGGATTGTCCATCTCTCCAGACTGGTAGCGCCTGGGCGTTAGACCAAAGTGGGCTGCGACCGTGCGCGACGCCTTGAAGCGGGCCGGGTCGTCCACAGCGCACTTGAAGGTGAGCGCGGTCACCGGACCGACGCCGGGGATCGACATCAGGCGCACGCACAGCGGATCTGCCCTGGTCAGCGCTTTGACGGCGTTGTCCAGCTTCAGATAGGTCTTGTAGAGCACGGTCCTGGCGTCCAGCAAGGGCACAAGCGCACAAGACAGCAACTCGTCATCGGCAAAGGTCGAACGCACCTGAACATCGAACGAACCATGGCCAACACGCGGGGCCAGGCGGATGCCGAAGACGCGCAGCAGCCCACGAAGTTCGTTCTCGAGGTCGACGCACTTGGCGAGGATCGCCTTGCGGCTGGCGAGCAAGGCACGTACGCGGTGGCTGTGCAGGCTCTTGATGTGCACCCGGCTGTACCAGCCAGTGCGAAGGATCTGCGCGATGCCGCGGGCGTCGTTGCGGTCGGTCTTGTTGCGCATGGCGTCCAGGGTGTTCTTGACGCGACGTGCTTCCAGGCAGATGACCTCGAAGCCTGCGGCTTGCAGGCCGTACGTGAGCTACTGGCTCATCGCGCCCGCTTCGAAGCCGACGGACTTCAGCTCGGGGTTGAAGGCACGCAGCCAGTCGACGATCACGTCGACATGCGCGTCGACCTTCGCCTCCCGACAGACCTCGCCGCGGTCGTCCACAACGCAGATCGAGACGGACCTCAGGGAGACATCGATTCCGGTGAAGTAGGTCATTCAAGCTCTCCTTCGTAGTGGGCTTACGAGTCTAGGAAGAGAACTCTGCGGGTCAATCAACCCGCCCGATCACCGATGCTCCTGGCCGGCAGCGTGAGTACGCGACCATGCCAGGGAGCTGCCTTCCGGCGCTCGCTGGTTGCCGGCGACCCTGTTGAGTGAAGTCAAGGGCCCGGCATCGAAGAAGTCCATCCTTGTTGGCCCTCAACTCGATGGGAGACCATCATGGAATCGGTAGCCAATGCCATCCAGCATACTGACGGCCGCCCGGCCGCCGAATCAAACAGATCGGCCGGGCGACCTCACGTGCCGCGCGCTTGGCCCGAAAGGCAGTTTCCAGGTGCAGCCGGGAACTGACACTCCCGGCCAATAACTGCCGCGCGCTCCCGCTGGCGAACTGGCTCGATGCCTGCCGTTCGGCTTGACCATAGACCGGACCTATGCCGGCCGGCGCGGTGCGGGAGCGGGAGTCCGCGTCGAGCATGTCAACCCGCGGGGCTGGCGCCGGCGCGGGCGACTGGCGCGATGTTGGCGAACATGCTGCGTGCGTTCCAGGTTGGGAAGGCTCTTACGAGCGACACGGGGCCGTGGAGTTGGATGCGGCCCTCGCGGGTGGCTTGGGCCCAGGTGAGCTGGCCGGCGTGCCATTTGACGAAGGCTTCGGCTTCCGCCGTGATGTAGAGGTCCTCGTCGCGGCCGGGGCACGTCTTGCAGATCTCGGTGTCTCCGAGCTCAATGAGTAGCCAATAGCGCTCAGGGCGCGGACGACCGGTGAAGTCGAAGCGGATGACGATGCGTCGATCCGGGAGCCGGTCTCGGCGGAGCGCGCGGCACATCGACCAAAGGGCCACATACGGGTCGAGGTTCTCGGGGGCGATCTCGAGCCAACGCGCACCCCACTCGCCGAGTGACTGGCAAACCTCGAAGAGCTGGTGGCCCGCGGACGTAAGCTTGTATTGGTGCCCGCGCCCGTCGGGCTTAGGTGCCGACTCGACGACGCCACGCCGTTCGAGTTGCCTGAGCCGTTCTGAGAGCAGGGTACGCGACAGTCCGGGCGCGCCCTCCAGGATCTCACCGAAGCATCCGCACCCAAGGTGCAGGTTACGGATGATCAGCGGCGTCCAGCGCTCGGCGAAGATCTCGGCGCCACGGGCGATGGGACAGTATTGGCCGTACGTCCTCATGAGCCCAGTATCGCGCGCCCACCTTCGGCTGTGAAGTCCAGATTCTTGACTTTACGGCCGAGGTCCGCGGTGGTCCGATGTGGTCATCGAAAGTGGAGGACACCATGACGACACCGACGACCGCGGAATTGGGGCACAGGAGAAAGCAGCCAAACCTCGTTGAAATCGGCGGGTTTCGAGGCCGGCTGATCAGTGCCGACCACGCCGACTACGACATCGAGCGTGCGGTGTGGAACGGTGCCGTCGACCGGCGCCCACGTCTGATTGCCCAATGCATCGGGACCGCCGACGTGGTCGCGGCCGTGCGTTTCGCCCGCGACCACGATCTGGAGATCGCCATACGCGGCGGTGGCCACAACGTGGCGGGCACCGCCGTTTGTGACGACGGGATCGTTATCGACCTCTCGGCGATGCGGGCCGTGCAGGTCGATCCCGCCCACCGCAGGGCCTGGGTACAGGGCGGTGCGCTGTGGGGCGACGTCGACCACGAGACGCAGGTGCACGGTCTGGTCACCACCGGCGGAATCGTGAGCCACACCGGCGTCGCCGGGTTGACCCTCGGCGGTGGCGTCGGGTGGCTGATGCGCAAGCACGGACTTACGGTCGACAACCTTCTCGCCGCCAATGTCGTGACAGCCAACGGCGAGCTGCTGCGCGCGTCCGAGGACGAGCACCCCGACCTGTTCTGGGCGCTGCGCGGCGGCGGCGGCAACTTCGGCGTGGTCACCTCGTTCGAGTTCCGCCTCCACTGCGTTGGGCCCACCGTCCTGGCCGGGCCCATCCTCTGGGACGCGAGCGACGCCAGGGAGGTTCTCCGCTTCTACCGCGACTTCGTCCGCGACTCTCCCGACGAGCTCGGCACGGTCGCGAGGTTTGGCACCGCGCCACCGCTGCCGGTCATCCCCGCGGATCTGCACTGGCGCCCGGTGATGATGGTCGGCACCTGCTACGCCGGGCCGATCGAGGACGGTGAGCGGGCGCTCGGCCCGCTCCGTGCGTGCCGGTCTCCTCTTCTCGACCTCGTCGGCCCCACGCCGTATGTGGGATTCCAGAGCGCGATCGACTCGACCGTCGTCCACGGCTGGAACTACTACTGGAAGTCAACCCACCTCCCCGAGCTCAGCGACGACCTCATTGAAGTGATCGCCGCGCACGCGTTCACCTGCGAGTCGCCACGGTCGTACGTGGCGATGTTCCATCTGAAGGGTGCGGTGAGCCGCGTGGCCGAGGGCGAGACAGCGTTCGGGAACCGGCAGGCTTCGCACGCGATCACGCTAGATGCGGTGTGGCGGCCAGGCGAGGACTTCGGCGCGCGGGACACCGCTTGGGCGAGGGGGTTCTTCGCCGCCCTCGGCCGGTTCCGCCAAGGCGTCTACGTCAACTTCCTCGGCGGCGACGAAGACCCCAGCCGGGTCCGTGAGGCGTACGGCGACTGCGTCTACGACCGGCTCGTGGACGTGAAGACCAGGTACGACCCCGACAACGTCTTCCACCACAACCAGAATATCCGCCCGCGGTTGAGTCATGCGTGAGTTTTTGAAGCCCTGTGGCCGCCTCCTGCGAGGCCCAGAGGCAGCCCTTCGACGGGCCGCTCTGAGATGCAGTGGATCGGCACCTTGAGATCGACTAAGGACCGCGACGGGTCGGTAGTACCAGTTCAGCTCGCACCCAACCGGTCGTTTGATTCCAGACCGCCGTCACGGGTTGCTAAGCAGCCGGTCTCAAAGACGAAGCGGCCGTACGAGAGGCTGGCCGCCGAATGACCGGTTATGGCCGGCGCCGTCGTTCATGCGATGTGCCGCGACTGACTTAGTTCAGTCTGAAGCGGAAATCCGACGGGGCTGCGAAGTATCGAAATCCTGCCTCAAGGCTCGCTGGCCACAGCGGCGCCTTTGAGCCGTCTGTTCGATGGCACGCTCCATGTCGCCTTCTTGCTTTTCTTGGGACTGAGCGCGGATGTAACGGTTCGCCCGCCAAAGACACTTGGCAGAAGGGTTCCAGATCCCAGCGCTCACTGGCATGAGGCTTGGCAGAGCGTAAACGCCGGATTGGGCGCTCCGGGTCCTTGCGAAGGTCAGGCCGCCTCGCAGTTCTGTCACAAAGGCCCTTCGGTCGACATCCGGCGCGGCGCTCTGGTCTTGGACGCGGCGTGACTGAATCGTGAACTTCCGTTGATGGCCGCGTGAGGTGCGGAGGCCAGACTCGATTCCGGAGCGGTACCCAATGCGCTGCAGCACCGGGCCGATCCGCCAAGTCTTCCACCTCAACCGTCCACAGGAGCTTCAAATGAACGCAACCCATCAACTGGTCCATGGTGCCATCGCCAGCTTGCTCGCGCTGGGCCTCGGTTCGGCAAGCACCGGGGCCTTCGCGCAGAAAGCCGCCACGGAGAAATGCGCCGGCATCGTCAAGGCGGGCAGCAACGACTGCGGCACGAGCAAGAGTTCGTGCGCCGGCACCTCGACGGCGGACCGCGATCCCGAAGCCTGGATCTACGTTGCCAAGGGCACCTGCGCCCGGATCGCCGGTGGCAGCGTGACCAACAAGCCCGAGAACGTGCACGGCGGCGCCGCCGCTGCGAAGAAGGGCTGAGGAGTCCGCCGTGAATTACGCAGGCTCCATGCCTTCCAGGCACACCACCCGCGCCGGCTTGCGCTCGCGCGCCGTCGCACGGGTCCGCGCCGCTACCCGTAGCCTCCAGGCGTTCGCGCCGGCGGTCGACCTTGGCGTGCGGCTCTTCGTTGCCAGCGTGTTCTTCAAGTCAGGGCTGACCAAGATCGCCACTTGGTCCTCGACGATTTCGCTGTTCGAGAAAGAGTACGCGGTGCCCCTTTTGCCCCCGGAGATCGCGGCTTTGCTGGGCACCGGCGTCGAGCTTCTTTTCCCGGTGCTGCTGGCGATCGGGCTGGGCACGCGCTTCTCGGCCTTCGTGCTCTTCGTGTTCAACATCATCGCCGTGGTCTCGTACCCGGATCTGGGCGATGTGGGGCTGCGCGATCACCAGACGTGGGGCCTGCTGCTGCTGGTCACCCTGCTGCACGGACCTGGCAAGCTGTCGCTCGACCATCTGGTCGCACGGCACTCGCGCGCGTGATGACCGCGGGAGCGCGCCATGTCCGCTGAAAGGAACATCGTCATCGTCGGTGGCGGCTTCGCCGGGACGACACTGGCGCGCTCGCTGGAAAGGCGGCTGCCGCAGGGCTGGCGCGTCGTGCTGGTCAGCGAGGAGAGCTACACCACCTTCAACCCCCTGCTGGCCGAAGTGGTGGGCGCCTCGGTGTTCCCCGAGCACGTGGTGGCGCCAATCCGCCAGATGCTGCACGCGGGCACGCGCAGCCAGTTTGTCATGGGTCGCGTCACCGGCATCGACGCCGACCGTCGGTGCGTGTGCGCCAGCACGCTCGCCGGGATTCAGGACATCGCCTACGAGCACCTGGTTCTCGCCTTCGGTACGCGCGCCAATCTCGACCTGGTGCCCGGGTTGGCCGAGCATGCGTTGCCGCTTAAGCTGGTCGGCGACGCGATGTTCATCCGCAACCGGGTGCTGCAGCGCATCGCGCGCATTGAACTCGAAGCCGACCCGGCGGCGCGGCGGCGGCTCGGTCACTTCATCGTCATCGGAGGCGGCTTTTCGGGCGTCGAGGTGGCCGGCGCGCTGGCAGACTTCCTGCGCAGCGCCGGGCGCTACTACCCGCGGGTCATGGCCGAAGAGCTCAAGGTGACCGTGATCGAGAACGCCCAGCGATTGCTGTCCGACCTGCCGGAATCGCTGGGCCTGGCTGCGGCGCGTTCGATGCGCGCACGCCTCATAGACGTCCGGCTCGACGCGCGCGCCGCCGAGGTTGATGCCGATGGAGTGAGGCTGGCGAGCGGCGAGACGATCGCTGGCGCCACCGTGATCTGCACCATCGGCACCCGGCCCAACCCGCTGGTCGAAGACCTGCCGGTCCCCAAACAACGCGGACGCATCGAGACAGCGCCCGACATGTCGATCCCGGGCGCGCCAGGGCTGTGGGCTCTCGGCGACTGCGCGCTGGTGCACAACGGCATGACGCAGCGGTTCGCGCCACCCACCGCACAGTTCGCCGTGGCGCAGGCGCGCGCTCTGGCACGCAACATCGTCGCCAACATTGAGGGCCGCGCGACGCAGCCCTTCTGCCACACATCGAGAGGAATGATGGCAACCACCGGCCACCTCAAAGGCGTGGCCAGCGTGTTCGGCCTGCGCCTGCGCGGGCTGCCGGCCTGGCTTCTGTGGCGCGCCTACTACCTGCTTCTGATGCCCACGGCCGGCCGCAAGGTCCGCATCTGGCTCGAGTGGACGTGGAGCATGTTCTTCGCGGCCGACATCACGCATCTGCGCTTCACGCGAACCAGCGAGGCTGACGGCGAAGCGGCGCGGCCCGCCGCCGACACCCTTCAGCCACCCCAACCTCAGGCCCAACCCTAGGAGCTTTCCATGCTCAAGCAGAAATCCGCCCTCGTCACCGGCTCCACCAGCGGCATCGGACTGGGCATCGCCCGTGCGCTGGCTCGCAACGGCGCCGACATCATGCTCAATGGCTTCGGCGACGCGCAGGAGATCGAGTTCACGCGCTCCGAGCTGGAGCGCCAGTTTGGCGTCAAGGTGCGCTACTCGGGCACCGACATGAGCCGGCCCGACCAGGTACGCGCGATGATCGCGTTCGCCGAGACCGAGTTCGGAAAGGTCGACATCGTGGTCAGCAACGCCGGCATCCAACACGTCGCGCCGATCGAGGAGTTCGCCGACGACAAGTGGGATGCCGTGATGGCGATCAATCTTTCTTCGGCCTTCCACGTCATCAAGGCCGTCGCGCCCGGCATGAAGGCGCGCCGTTTCGGCCGCATCATCAACATCGCTTCGGCGCACGGGCTGACCGCCTCCCCCTTCAAGTCAGCCTACGTCGCGGCCAAGCATGGGCTGATCGGATTGTCCAAGACGGTGGCGGTGGAACTCGCCGAGTTCGGTGTCACTTCCAACACCATCTGCCCGGGCTACGTGAAGACGCCGCTGGTGGAGCAGCAGATCGCAGACCAGGCCAAGGCCCACGGCATCTCGCCCGACGAGGTGGTGCGCAATGTGATGCTGTCGCACCAGGCGCGCAAGGAGTTCATCCAGGTGGAGGAACTGGCAGCGCTGGCCGTGTTCCTGGCTTCCGAAGCGGCAGCCTCGATGACCGGCACCGCGCTGGCCATGGACGGCGGCTGGACACTGCACTGAGCGCAGGGAGGATCGAACCATGGTGAACTCACGCAAGCCTCGCGCCGCGGCCGGCACAAGCGGCGGAAACGGCGCACTTCCCGGCCAGGTGGTCCTCGTGCTTCAGGGCGGGGGTGCGCTCGGCGCCTATCAGGTCGGGGTCTACGAGGCGCTGCACGAGGCCGGCATCGAGCCGGACTGGGTCATCGGTACCTCCATCGGCGCCATCAACGCGTCGCTGATCGCCGGCAACAGCCCGGAACACCGGCTCGATCGCCTGAACACTTTCTGGGAGCAGATGCAGGCGTCGACGCCCGCCTTCCGCGTTCCGGAGTGGACGGGCCTGGGCAACATGGTGTCGAACATGGCGACCATGATGCGCGGCATTCCGGACTTCTTCACACCCAACCTGCACGCGCTGCGCGGATCAGCCGCATCGCTCGGGGTCGAGGCGGCCTCCTACTACAGCACGGCGCCGCTGCGCGGGACGCTGCAGTCGCTGGTGGACTTCGAATACCTCTGCCAGTGCCATATGCGCATGACCGTCGGCGCGGTGAACGCCTGCAGCGGAGAGATGCGTTACTTCGACACGAGCAGGGAGCCGCTCGGCGTCGACCACGTGATGGCCTCGGGTGCCCTGCCGCCGGCATTCCCCGCGGTGCGCATCGACGGCCAGCCCTACTGGGACGGCGGCATCTACTCCAACACGCCCATCGAGGCGGTGCTCGACGACAAGCCGCGCCGCGACTCGGTGATCTTCGCCGTCAACGTGTGGCACCAGTCCGCGCCGGAGCCGGAGTCGATCTGGCAGGTGATGGCGCGCCACAAGGACATCCAGTTCGCCAGCCGCGCCGACAGCCATATCGCCCGACAGAAGCAGATCCACCGGCTGCGCCACGTGATCCGCGAGCTGCACAAGCAGATCCCGACCGCGAAGAGGACCGATCCGAAGGTGGCGGAACTCGCTTCCTGGGGCTGCGGAACGACGATACACGTGGTGCACCTCCTGGCGCCGCGCGTCGAGGGCGAGGACCATACCAAGGACATCGACTTCACGCCGGCAGGCATCCGCACGCGCCGGCAGGCGGGATACGCCGACACCCTGCGCATGATCGAACGCACGCCTTGGGAACAGGCCGCGGCCGACCCCATCGAGGGCGTGATCGAGCACCGCTGAGCCGGGAAGAAAAAGGAGAATCGCATGATCGATCGCATCGATCAGCTGTTGCGCAACAACCGGCAATTCGTCGAAGAGCAGCTGCGCATCGACCCGGCCTACTTCGACAAGCTGGCCGAAGGGCAGCATCCCGGCTTCCTCTGGATCGGCTGCTCCGACAGCCGGGTGCCACCCGACCGCATCACCGGGACCCAGCCCGGTGACATGTTCGTGCATCGCAACATCGCCAACCTGGTCGTGCAGACCGACATGAATCTGCTGTCGGTGCTGCAGTACGCCGTCGACGTGCTGCAGGTCGGCCACATCATCGTGTGCGGGCATTACGGCTGCGGCGGCGTGAAGGCCGCGATGGGCCATGCCTCGCACGGGCTTATCGACAACTGGCTGCGGACGCTAAAGGACACGCAGCAATACTTCGCGCGGCAGCTGGGGGCCTTGGATGAAGAGGCGCGCTTCCGGCGCCTGGTGGAGCTGAACGTGATCGAGCAGGTGTACAACCTGGGCAAGACCAGCATCGTGCAGCGAGCCTGGAAGGACACCGGCAAGCCGTGCATCCATGGATGGGTGTTCGACCTGAACACCGGCCACATCCTTCCGCAGACCGAGGCGATCAGCAATGACGACGCGATGCAACAGGTTTGCAAGTTCCACAACGCCGCCGAGTCGCACTGATGGACGTCGCGCTCGCCAGCCTCGCGTTCGCTGTCGCCGCTTTTTGCGCCGGCGTGATGGGCTTCGCCATCCAGCGCGGCGCCACCTGCACGGTCGCCGCCATGGAAGAGATCGTGAACAAGCGCAGCTCGCGCCGATTGCAAAGCCTCGCCGAGGCCTCGCTGTGGGTGGCCGGCGGCCTGCTCGTCGCGCAGGCCCTGCACCTCCTGCCGGCGATGCCGCCGGGCTATCCGCTGAACCGCTGGACTGTGCTGGGCGGCGCCCTGCTTGGTGTCGGCGCCTACGTCAATGGCGCATGCGTGTTCGGCGCCATCGCGCGCTTTGGTTCGGGCGAGTGGGCCTATCTGGTCACGCCGCTCGGCTTCTACCTCGGCTGCCTGAGCGTCGGCCCCCTCTTCGCAGCGGCCCCCCACCTCAAGCTCGCCGTCGGCTCGCCGGTGTTGCAGGCGCCGACGTGGGTGGCGCTGCTGTTCCTGCTTTTCGCAGGTTGGCGCCTCGCGCGGCCACTGCGGGACGGCGTGCGCGTGCGCGACGCACTGGCCTCGCGCATCTGGTCTCCGCACGCCGCCACCACCGTCATCGGCATCGCCTTCGTGCTCATGCTGCTGCTGGTGGGTGCCTGGGCCTATACCGACGTCCTGGCCGAGCTGGCGCGCGGGATGGCCGCCAGCCTTGCGGCGCGCTGCCTGCTGCTGCTGGCGCTGCTCGCCGGCGCAATCTGGGGCGGCTGGACGGCCGGCCGCTTTCGCAGCACGCGTGTCACGGCTGCACAGCTGCTGCGCTGCCTGGGTGGCGGGGTGCTGATGGGCTGGGGCAGCCTGCTGATCCCCGGCGGCAACGACGGCCTGATCCTGGTCGGAATGCCGCTGTTGTGGCCCTACGCCTGGGTGGCGTTCCTCGCGATGTGCGCGTCGATCGTCGCGGCGCTGCTGGCGCACAAGGCATGGATACGGCCGCACTGAGGCGCTGTAGCCAATCTTCACGTTTTGATCACGCGCGCCGCAGCGCACCGGCGCCTGCCTAGAATTCTCGTGACCGAGGAGGTGACGATGGAGCAGTCCTTGAGATCCTTGACAGGGTGTGCCGGCATCGGGCTGCGGCCCGAGCACTACGTCGAGTTCATCGAATCGCGTCCGCCCGTGGGTTTCATCGAGGCCCACAGCGAGAACTACTTCGGGCGGGGCGGCAAGCCGCTGCACTTCCTGAAGCTCGCGCGCCAGAGCCATCCGCTGAGCCTGCACGGCGTGGGCCTGTCGATCGGTTCCGTCGATCCTCTGGGCGAGCCGCACCTCGCGCGCCTGCACGAACTGGTCGACATGCTCGAACCTGCGCTGGTGTCCGACCACCTGTGCTGGTGCTCGGTGGGCGGCATCCATGCCAACGACCTGCTGCCGCTGCCCTTCACCGAGGAGGCGCTGGCGCACGTGGTCGCGCGCGTGCAGCGGGTGCAGGAGCGACTGCGGCGGCCGATCCTCCTCGAGAATGTGTCGAGCTACCTGGAGTACGTGCAGTCAGCGATGCCCGAGTGGGAATTCCTCGCGGAGGTGGCGAGGCGCAGCGGCTGCGGCATCCTGCTGGACGTCAACAACGTCTTCGTCAGCGCCCACAACCACGGCTTCGACGCGATGGGCTACCTGCAGGCCATCCCCCGCCAGGCGGTGGAGGAAATCCACCTGGCCGGCTTCACGCGCAACCTGGTCGGCGGCGGCGCCGAGATCCTGATCGACACGCACAGTGCGCCGGTGGCCGATGCGGTGTGGGCGCTCTATGCGGCTGCGCTCGAGCGCTTCGGGCCGGTTCCGACCCTGGTCGAGTGGGACGCCGACATGCCTCTCCTGGCGGTGCTGGTCGCCGAGGCCGCGAAGGCTGAATCGATGATGGAGCTGCGCCATGCTTGCGCTGCCTGACATCCAGGCCCGCATGATGGACACGCTGCTGCTGCGCGGCGGCGCGGCCGCGAGGGCGCTGGTGCGGCCGACGGCGCCGCTGTCGGCACGGCAACGCCTGCAGGTCTACCGCAACAACATGGTCGAAAGCCTGATTGCCGCCCTGGGCGCCGTCTACCCCGTGGTCGCGCGCCTGGTCGGAACCGGCTTCTTCCGCCATGCGGCGAAGGCCTGCATCCGCGCGCATCCCTCGCGCTCTGGCAACCTGCAGGACTTCGGCGGCGAGTTCCCCGGCTTCCTGCGCGCCTACCCGCCGGCCGCGGCGCTCCTCTACTTGCCCGACGTTGCGGCGCTCGAATGGGCCGTGCACCGCGCCTATCACGAGGCTGAACTGCCAGCCCTCACACTGGAACGACTGGCACAGGTGCCGGCGGCCGAGCAGGCCGAGCTGCGTTTGCGCCTGCAGCCGTGCGCGCGCTTCGTCGAGTCGCGCTATCCGGTGCTGCGCATCTGGCAGGCGAACCAGCCGGAGGTGCACGATGACGAGTCGACGATTTCACTGGACGAAGGCGGCGTGAACCTGCTGGTGGTGCAGCATGCGCTGGAGATCGAGTTCAGGCTTCTGGGCCTTGCAGAAAGTCGCTGGCTCTGCGCGCTGGCCGACGAGGCCGGCCTGGCCGATGCGACACGGCGCGCGCTCGATGTCGACCCGTCCTTCGACCTCATGGCAGTGCTTGCGCGCCATCTGGGCCACGGCCTCTTCACGGAGGTGTCGCCATGACCCGACGTGTCCTCGTCGTGGAAGACGATCCGGATATCGGCCGCCTCGTGATGCTGCAGCTCGCCGAACTCGACTGCGAAGGCCGCCTGGTCGCCGATGGCGTGACCGGCCTGGCCGAATGCGAGACCGGCAACTACGCCCTGGTGATCCTCGACCTGATGCTGCCGCGTATGGACGGCGTGCAGATCTGCCGACGCCTGCGCACCCACGCGCGCTACACGCCGATCCTGATGCTCACCGCCAAATCCTCGGAACTTGACCGCGTGCTGGGCCTGGAGCTGGGCGCCGACGACTACCTGACCAAGCCCTTCAGCATGCTCGAACTCGCCGCCCGCGTGAAGGCGGTGTTCCGGCGCGCCGATCACCAGCAGGCCGCGGCCGCGGCGCAATCGGCCGCGAGCCAGGAGCAGCTGATCGAGGCCGGCGGCCTGCGCATTGACCTGCATCGCCACGAGGCGCTGCTCGACGGCAAACCGGTTGAACTGACCGCCAAGGAGTTCGAGCTGCTGGTCTACTTCGCGCGCAGCCCCGGGCGCGTCCATACGCGGGCGCAGCTGCTCGACCAGGTCTGGGGCTACAGCCACAGCGGCTACGAGCACACGGTCAACTCGCACATCAACCGGCTGCGCAACAAGATCGAGCGTGATCCCGGCAACCCCTGCTACATCCAGACGGTGTGGGGCGTGGGCTACAAGTTCGGCGAGCCGCGCGGCTCCTGATCGGAACGTCCCGTGGACCTCTTCGACATGGTGATGGTCGCCGTCGCTTCCGGCGCAGTCGCCGCCTTGTACATTTCGTGGCGTACCGCGCGGCGCCTGAAGCGCCTGGCTGACGCGGTCGATGCCTTTGCCCGGGGCGGTTGTATCGACTCCCTGCATGTGGCGGGCGCCGACGCCGGCGGCGACGAGATCGACCGTCTCGCCGCGCACGTGGAGCAGATGTCCGCCCGCATCGGCGAGCAGTTCACCGAGATCGAGCGAGGGGTGGCCCGGCGCCGCGAGTTGCTTGCCAACGTGTCGCACGATCTGCGCACGCCACTGGCCTCGATGCAGGGCTACCTCGAGCTGCTGCTGCTGCGCCACGGCAGCCTGCCGGCGGCGGAGGAACGCAACTATCTGGAGACGGCCGTGCGCCACAGCGAACGACTGGGTCGCCTGGTGGGCGACCTGTTCGATCTCACCCGGCTGGAGGCCGCAGAAGCGCTGCCGCAGCCGGAGGCATTCTCGCTGGCCGAACTGGCGCAGGACGTGGCACAGAAGTTTGCGCTCGATGCTCGGGCGCGCAAGGTGGAGCTGCGCGCCGATGGCGGCGAAGGCAGCGGCGCGGTCCGTACGCAGGCCGACATCGGCATGGTCGAACGGGTGCTCGAGAACCTGCTCGACAACGCCCTGCGGCACACGGCGGCCGGCGGCATTGTGACGATCGAGTTCGGGGGCGACACGCATCGCGCCTGGCTGGCCGTGCGCGATACCGGCTGCGGCATCCCGCCCGCCGAGCTGGCGGGCATCTTCGACCGCTACGAGCGTGCCGACCGCTCCACGCCCGGCGCGCAGAACGGTCTCGGTCTTGCGATTGCTCAGCGCATCGTGCGCCTGCACGGCGGCGAGTTGTCGGCCACCAGCATCGCGGGCGCCGGCAGTTGCTTCGCCTTCGACCTGCCGCTGGCCACGCCGAAACCGACCGTCCCGGCGGTTCCCCTCACAGAGAGGATGTCTTCATGATCACGCACACGATGGCGCTCACGCTCCTGTCGGTCATGGCTGCCGCGCTGGTCTTCGTCGCAGGGCTGGCCTGGTCGACCGCCCGGCGGGCCCGCAGGCAGCGGGCCGCATCGGGAGATCAGCTCGCGCAGGTCGAGCGGCGCCTCGCCGAACAGCGCGCCGCCGTCGGTCGCGCAGAGACGTCGCGTGCCGCCGCCGAAGCCGAGCTGCGCGCAAGCGAAGAACGCTATGTTGCGGCGCTGCGCGGCAGCCAGGACGGCATGTGGGACTGGGACATCGCCTCCGGCCGTGTCCAGCTCTCGCCGCGCTGGAAGAGCATGCTGGGCTTCGAGGCGCACGAGCTCGCCGACGACCTGGCGGGCTGGCGAGCGCGCGTCCATCCCGACGACCGGCTCGCGCTGAATCAGGCGCTGGCGCAATGGCTCGCGCCCGCCACGTCAGCAGACGATGCGCGCTTCGAGCACGAGATGCGCCTCCTGCACAAGGATGGCAGCGTGCGCTGGGTACTGTCGCGCGGCATCACGCTGCGGCACGCCAGTGGGGCGCCCTATCGCATGGTGGGCCAGGACACCGACGTGACGCCGACAAGGCATGTGCTGCACGTGCTCCAGGCCGTGGCCGACGGCACCGCCGGGGCGGTCGGCGAGGCCTTCTTCCCTGCGATGGTCCGGCATTTCGCGCGTGCGCTCGGGCTCGATTGCGCCTTCGTCGCCGAATGCGCAGACCAGCCGGTGACCCGCGTGCGCACGCTCGCCTACTGGGCGGAAGGCGGCCTGCGCGACAACTTCGAGTTCGCACTGGCCGGCACACCTTGCGAAGCCGTCGTGCAAAGCGCAAGCGCCTGCTTTCATCGCAACGGCCTTGCGCGGATGTTTCCCCGCGAGGCCGGCTGGGACGCCTATCTGGGCATGCCCATCATCTCAAGCGATGGCCGCACGCTCGGCCACCTGGCTTTCCGCCATCGCACGCCATTGGGCGACGAGATGCTGGTCGACTCTGTCTACCGCATCTTCCTCGCGCGCGCCGCCGCCGAACTCGAGCGGATTCAGGCACTGGCCCGGCTTCGCGCAGAAGCGTCGCCACCCGGCGTGCCGGCCTCCTGAAGCGCCGCAGGCCGCGCCACCGGCAGGCCGAAGAAAAAGCAACTGCCCTCGGCCGCACGGCTCTCCACGGCAATCTGGCAGCCGTGCAGTTCGACGATGCGCCTGGCGATCGCGAGGCCCAGCCCGGCGCCGCCCGAGGCGCGATGGCGGCCCTCGTCGACGCGATAGAAGCGATCGAAGATGAAAGGCAGCTCGGCTTCCGGAATGCCGCTGCCGGTGTCGGCGACGCATGCGATCACGCGTTCACCTTCGGCGCGCAGGCTCACCCTCACCAAACCGCCTCCAGGGGTGTGCTGCAGGGCGTTGCCGATGAGGTTGTCGAGCACGCGCTCGACGAGGCCCAAGTCGGCATCGACCGGCGGTAGCGCCTCAGAGGCCTCGATGCGCAGCGTCACCTCCTTGCGATCGGCCTCGAGCTGGAACTTCTGCAGCACGTCGACGGCGAGCTCCGGCAGCTGGAAGGTTTCGCGGGCGAGCTGCAGGCCCTTGAAGTCGAGCTTGGCAAGTTCGAATAGCTCGTCGATCAGTGTCGCGAGGTACTCGCTCTGGCGCAGCGCGATCTCGACATAGCTTTGCCGCGTGTCGGCCGGCAGCTCGCTGCCCTTCAGCACCAGGATCTCCAGGTAGCCGCGCAGCGAAACGAGCGGCGTGCGCAAGTCGTGCGAAACGTTGGCGATCAGCTCGCTTCGCAGGTAGACGTTCTCGGCCTCCAGGTCCTCCTTGAGCCGCTCGACCTGCGCCAGCGCCTCGCCCAGCTGCTGGCGCGCCGCGCGATGTTCGTGGACTTCGCGCTTGAGGCCGTCGAACAGCCGCGCGTTCTCCAGCGCGATGGCAGCCTGAGTCGCCAACATGCGTACGACCCGTATGCGGTCGGACGTGAAGGCGCTGGCGAGCACGCTGTTCTCGAGGTAGAGGACGCCGACCGATCGTCCCTGCCTCTGCACCGCAGCGCACATCACCGAGCGCGGCTTGTGGCGCACGACGTAGGGGTCGCCGCCGTAGCGCTCATCCGTCGCCGCGTCGGCCAGTACGACGCTCTCCGCGGTGCGCCGCACGAAGTTGACGATGCTCACCGGCAGGCTGTGCGACACGGCCAGCGGCGTGCCCGGGGCCATCGTTTGCTCCGGCGGCTGCTGTGCGTCGGAGGCGTAGACCAGCGACTCGCCGTCCCGCTCAAGGACCAGGCAGCCGCGCTCGGCGCCGGCGTTCTCGATCACGAGGCGCATGAGGCGCACGAGCAGCCGCTCCAGCTCGACCTCGCCGGCGATGACGTGGGCCGCCTTCATCACGCTTTCCAGGTCCAGGCCGCTGGCTCCGGAACTGCCCGAGGCCGGCGGTACGAGCGCCGGCACCGACGCCGCCAGACCCGGCGGGACCATCGTTTCGACGCGCAGCAGTTCGGGGTATGTGCGGTCGAGCTGTTCCACCTTCGCCGCCGCGCCCCAGCGCGCGTAACAGGTGCGCGCATCGGCCATGAACAGGGCCGCAAGCTTTGCGTCTCCTCGCGCGAGGCGAAAGCGCGCATGGAGCTCGCTGGCCAACGCATGCTGCTGAAGCAGCCCGGGCCGGCCGCCCGTGTACTCGATCGCCCGCTCGTAGCGCTCCATCGCCTCGCGGTCGCGACCCTCGATGCGATCGAGCTCGGCGGCCAGCAGCAGCGCGGGGCAGCGAAAATTCTCTGCGCAGTGCCCGGCCAGCAGTTCGAACAATGCCCGGGCTTCGGCGATTTGGGACGATGAGTCCCGGCGTTGCTCTTCATTCGCATCGGCGTGGCCCGCGGCCAGCGCCAAGGCATTCCAGAACTCGTAGATCACCGGCCACATGGTTCCGGCCACGTGATGCACCGTGGCACCGGCAGCGCCTGCTGCCGCCAGGGCCTGCGCCGGACTCCCGAGGAGGCAGCAGACGTGCAGCTTCGCCACCGCGTGGAAGGTGGCGAAGAAAGGACTGTCGTGGTAGTTGCGCAGGTACTCGTTCTCGTCGATCGCGGCGTCCGACAGCGACAGTGGTCCGTCGGTGCGGCCCTGCAGCGCGCGCGCCCAGTTGAGGATGATCTTCACCGAATCGGCGAAGCCCTGGTTCTTGAGTTTCTCGATCAGCGCAACGCTGGGCGCGTACTCGTGCACGAACTGCGCCAGATCATCGGTGGCGAGGATCGCCGCCCAGGGCTCGGTGCCGGCGCCATAGGCCGCGTAGAGGAAGTCGCCGCTTTCGAGTCCGCTGCGGCAGGCCTCGCGCGCGTAAGGAACGCAGGTCGCCCATGGCCTGCACCAGAAGTTCACGTGCGCATGGAACTGCTGGTAAATCTTGGCGCGCCGGCGCGAGTCCTCGAAGCGACGGTTCACGGCGAGCGCCAGCGTGCCGAACTCGTAGGCCCCCTGGTAGTCGCCGCGCACCGGGCCGACTGTGATGGCATGCGTCACGTAGCCGTAGGCGGACTCCTCGATGTTGCCGTGCGCCAGCGACAGCCGGACCATCGTCGCCGAGATCAGCCGCGCCAGGGTCGGGTCGCCGAGGATGAAGGCCGAAGCCCAGATGTCGGTGAGCATGCTCATCACGATGAGCACCTGCGGATCGTCCATCACCGGCAGGTCGATCAGCGACGCGATCTGGCGTTCGCCCAGCAGCGACGCAATGAGATCCATCTCGTGACGCAGGGCACGCTCCTTGCCTGCGGTCGAGTCGGGCAGCAAGACGTCGAACAGCGCGAGGCCGGCACGGCTGTTCGCCAGCGCCTCGGCATAGCGCGAGGTGTGCTCGTACTGCACGCTGCGCAGGCGATGGACGCGCGCACGGTCGATGTCGGTCGCCGCGTGTTGCAGGAGCAGCTCGTACTGTCGGAGCGCCGCATCGAAGCGACCGCACAGATACAAGCTCTCGGCGGCTTCGAGGTGCAGCGTGAAGCACAGTGCGTACTCCGAATGCCAATGCTCATCGCCGAGCAACTCGATCCCGGCTTGGAAGAAGTCCAGCGCTCCGTCGTGTGCGGTCGAGGATTTGGCCTTGCGCCCGGCAGTCAGGTCGAGCCGGGCGACCTCGAGCCGCTCGCGCGCGTCGCTGATGCTGCCGCGGCCGCGGTTGAGGTGCTGCACGATGTCGAATACGCCCTGCTCCATCTGCTGCGGCATCGCACGCGACAGCAGGAGGCGGCCGATGCGCAGGTGAAGCATCGGCTTGCGCTCGTCTGGAATCATCGCGTAGGCCGCCTGCTGCACGCGGTCGTGCAGAAAGGCGTGAGCCGGTTGCGCATCGTCGCTGCGGTGCGGGGCGGGAACGATCAGGCCCTCGGCTGCGGCCTGCGCGAGATCCTCAGCCACGGCCGCAGGCGGCTGTTCGCTGATGATCGCCAGCGTTCGCTGGTCGAAGCTGTTGCCGATGCATGCGGCCAGCGTCAACGCGTACTGGGATCGGCTCGGCAGACGCTGGATGTTGCGCGTCATCAGGTCGACCACGTCGTCGGCGAGCGGCGCCAGCTTGATCGCCTCGATCCGGTAGGCCCAGCGGCCGAGCGCTTCGTCGAAACGCACATGCCCATCGCGCTCCAGCGTCTTGAGGAACTGGATCACGAAGAAGGGATTGCCTCCGGTTTTCTCGTGCACCAATCGCGCGAGGGGCTGTGCGTCGGCGAGTTCGCAGTTCAGGGCATCGCGGATCAGCGCGGCGAGGGCGGCTAGACGCAACGGCCCCAGCACCACGCGTTGCAGTTCGACGCCAGCCGCTTCGAGCTTGTCGAGCGCTCGCGTCAAGCGATGCGCGCCGTCGAGTTCGTGGTCGCGGCAGGCGCCGATGAGCAGCAGGCCGCGGATCTCGGGGCTGGTGAGCAACGGATCGAGCAGGCTCAGCGTTGCCGCGTCGGCCCACTGCAGGTCATCGAGAAAGATCACCAGTGGATGTGCAGGCTGCGCAACCGCGGCGACGAAGTTCTGGAACACGCGCCGGAAGCGGTTGAGCGTCTCGGCTGCGCCGAGCGTTACCGGCGACGGCTGCTGGCCGATGATGAACTCGATCTCGGGGACCACCTCGGCCAGCACGCCTCCGTTGGTACCCAGCGCGCGTGCCAGGGTGCGGCGCCAATCACCTACCCGTTCCTCGCTCTCGGTGAGCATCTGCCGCACCAGGCCCCGGAAGGCCTGGATCAGCGCGCCGAAGGGAATGCTACGCGCCACCTGATCGAACTTGCCGGAAACGAAATAGGCCTGTTGCCGGACGATGGGCCGGTAGAGCTGGTGGATGAGCGCGGTCTTGCCTATGCCCGGATGGCCGAAGACGAGCAGTATTGACGGCTGGGTGGCATCGGCGCTGCGTGCGCGTTCGAAGGCGGCACGCAACGCGTCGACTTCCTTCTCGCGGCCGTAGAGCCTGGGCAGGATCGACAGACGGGCGCCGACGTCGTGCCGGCCCAGCGCGAACTCGTCGATGTGCCGGCGGGTGGCCCATTCGCGCCGGCAGTTGGCAAGATCGTGGATCAATCCGGCGGCACTCTGGTAGCGTTCCTCGGGCGACTTGGCCAGGAGCTTCATCACGATCTGCGACACAGGGATCGGTAACGCCGAGTCGATGTCGACCGGAGCAACCGGCATGCACGCGATGTGTGCGTGGATCAGCTCTAGCGCGTCCCCGGAGCCGAACGGCAGCGCCCCGACGAGGAGCTCGTAGAGCACGACCCCCAGGGCATAGAGGTCGCTGCGATGGTCCGGCGCGCGGTCCATGCGGCCGGTCTGCTCGGGAGAGGCATAGGCCAGGCGCGCCGCGGACAGCCAGGCCGCCGGTGGCGCAGCGTGCAGCGTGGCACTGCCGCTCACGTCGTCGAAGTCGACCAACCAGGCGCGCCCGGTGGCGACATCACACCGCACTGCGTCGGTGCGCACGCCGTTGTGAACCTCGCCGCGACGATGCAGTTCGGCCAGCTTTGATGCGAGTTCGATGCCGAACGCCAGCACCAGGTGCAGGGGGACGCGGCCGGCCGCCACCAGCGCGACCAGCGGCTCGCCGCCCGTCGCTTGCAGATCCAACGATTCGCCGTCGGGGGTCATACCCTCCTCCTCGGATTGACTGCGTGCAGGCCGCACTGTGCGCCCGTTTGGCGGTCGATGGCAATGCGTGATCAAAGCGTGAAGATTCGTTGACCGAGCCGTGAAACGCGCCGACCAAAGTGGATTCCGGAGCGCCGCTTGGCGATCCATCCGACCTCAACCCACTTTCAGGAGTTTCACGCCATGCACATCGCCAATCCCCAACGCCGCTCGATATGGCGCCAGGCCGCGGCCGCCGCGCTCGTCACCGGCGCCTTCGCCATGCTCGCACCGGTTGCCCTTGCCGGCGAATGCCCCGCCGACAAGATGGTGGCCGATGGCCAGGGCCAGAAGCCAGGCCCCACCATGCCGAAGGACGTGACCGACGTCGTCCGCTACAGCACCGATCTTTCCAAGGAGCCGCTTGCACTGCAGGGGCGTCTGTTCCGCCTGCGCCAGCTCGAGATGAAGCCCGGCGGCATCGTGCCCTGGCACAGCCACAACGAGCGGCCCGCCATGATCTACATCGTCTCGGGCGAGGTGGTCGAGTACGCGAGCAGCTGCGCGGTTCCCATCACGCACAAGGCTGGGGACGTGGCGCCGGAGAAGAACGGCACTTCCCATTGGTGGAAGAACACGGGGAGCACGACAGCCGTCCTGATCTCGGTCGACCTGTTCCCCACCCAGATGAAGATGGACCCGCACGAGATGTGACATGAGGAGACGATCATGTACACCCGCACTTCCAGGCTCCTGTCCGCTGCCTTCCTGGGGCTGGCGCTGGTCTCGTCGCAGTCGCCGGCGCAAGGTACCGCGCCGGGCACCGACGGCCTGATCAGGATCAGGAGCGCCTACAGCGTGGACGAGACCGTCGAGCGCATCAAGAAGGACATCGCCGCCAAGGGCATCGTGTTCTTCATGGCGATCGACCAGTCGAAGCTCGCGGTCGATGCCGGCATCGCGGTGCGGCCGTCGACGCTCCTCGTGTTCGGCAACCCGCCGCTGGGCGCGCAGTTCCTGACCTCGAATCCCTACTCGGGGCTCGACTGGCCGGTTCGCCTGCTGGTCCTGCAGGACGAGAAGGGAGCCGTCTGGACGGCCTACACCGATTTTGCGTGGATTGCGCGCCGGTACGGCATCACCGACCGGCAGCAGCAGTTCGCCACGGCGTCGGGAGTGGTCGAGTCGATCACCTCGACAGTGCGCGCCAGGTAGCGTTCGCGGATCCGAAGGAAAAGGCGGCCGCCATGCACACAACCTATGACGCGTTGATCATCGGCAGCGGCCAGGCGGGACCTTTCCTCGGCGTTCGGCTGGCTGCCGCCGGGATGAAGGTCGGGCTGGTCGAGCGCGAGCATCTGGGCGGCACCTGCGTCAACGACGGGTGCATGCCGACCAAGACGCTGGTCGCCAGCGCGCGCGCTGCGTACATGGCGCGCCGCGCGGGCGACTACGGCGTGAACATCGGCGGCCCGGTCAGCGTCGACATGAAGGCGGTGAAGGCACGCAAGGACGCGGTCGTGCGAAACGCAGTGGAAGGCCTCACGCATTGGCTGGGCGACACGCCTCGCCTGCGTGTGATCCGAGGCCACGCGCGCTTCGTCGCGCCGCATGCCATCGAAGTGGACGGCGAGACGCTCGAAGCGCCGAAGATCTTCATCAACGTCGGCGGCCGGCCCGTGCTGCCCGACTGGCCCGGGATCACCGACGTGCCGGTGCTCACCAACACCTCGATGATGGACCTCGAGGTCCTGCCCGGGCACTTGGTCGTGATCGGCGGCAGCTACATCGGGCTCGAGTTCGCGCAGATGTTCCGCCGCTTCGGCTCGCGCGTGACGGTGCTCGAATATGCCGATCGAATCATCGCGCGGGAGGACGAGGAGGTTTCGCGCGAGGTGCAGACCATCCTCGAACGTGAAGGCGTTCGCTTCCTGCTCGGCGTGCGCGATGCCGTCGTGTCGCCCACAGCCGGCGGCGCGCCGATTCGCGTGGCGTTGAAAACCCACGGCGCGGCACATGAGGTGGAGGCCAGCCATCTGCTCGCCGCTGTGGGTCGTCGACCCAACAGCGACCTGCTCGACCTCGACCGCGCCGGCATCGCGACCGATGCACGCGGCTTCATTGCCGTCGACGACCAGCTGCGCACCAACGTCCCCGGCGTGTGGGCACTGGGCGACGTGAACGGCATTGGCGCCTTCACCCACACTTCCTACAACGATCATGAGATCGTCGCGGCCAACCTGCTCGATGGCGAGGCACGGCGCACCACCGCCCGCATCCCCGCCTACGCGTTGTTCACCGACCCGCCAGTCGGCATGACCGAGGCGCAGGTGCGCGCATCGGGCCGGCCGGCCCTGGTCGGCGTGATGCCGATGAGCCGCGTGGGGCGTGCGAAGGAGCGCGGCGAGACGCAGGGTTTCATGAAGGTGCTGGTCGACGCGCAGACCGAGCGCATCCTGGGCGCCGCCCTCCTGTGCATCGAGGGCGACGAGATCGTGCATTCGCTGCTGGACGTGATGGCGGCCGATGCCCCCTATCACGTGATCCGGCGCTGCGTGCACATTCACCCAACGGTCAGCGAACTGATTCCGACGCTCCTGGGCAGCCTCGCGCCACTGGCAAGGCCGTACTCGGCATGGTGACCGTTTCCCAATCCGGCAACAGTTGCCAACCCACATCCGCTGCCCAGGTGTTCCGGCCAGGATCGCAAGGTCCGACAAGCAGGTCGCTCATGGCATCGCCTACGCCGCAGCCGACGTTGCAACCGATGCGGCACACACTGCTCCACCGCGGGGCAGCGTGAAGATTCGATGTCAATCCGGTGTCGGTGCGCCGTATCATGCACACGAGGTATATAGCGCATGCCCGGCAAACAGGTCGCCCTTGCCAAGATCTCGCGCCCCCGGCTGCACGACGTGCTGGTGCGCACGCGCCTCTTCGGCCTGCTCGATAAAGCCCTGCGGCGCCCGGTCGTCTGGCTCAGCGCGCAGCCCGGGGCCGGCAAGACCACCCTGCTCGCGAGCCACCTCGAAGCCCGCAAGCGCGCCGGCATCTGGTACCAGCCCGAGCTGCTGCCGCTCCTGACGCCCGAGTACCTGCAGGACTTGCGCGGCTTCGCGCGGCGCTTCTTCCGCGAGCTCTTCGCCGGCCTCGGACCCGGCGCCGTGCTGGTACTGGACAACTTCCAGGAGGTGCCCGAAGCCTCCGCCTTCCACCGCGTCATGGCGCAGGGCATGGAGCAGGTGCCCGAGGGGGTAAACATCGTCGTCATCAGCCGCGTCGAGCCGCCAGCGGACTATGCGCCGCTCTTGGCCGGCGACGCGATCGCCGTGCTCGACGGCGAGCAGCTGCGGCTGAGCCTCGCCGAAACCAAGGCCATCGCGCGCAAGCGCGGCATCACGAGCGATGCCGCAATCGAGGCGCTGCACGAGCGCTCGCATGGCTGGGCCGCGGGCCTCACCCTGCTCTTGACGCGCACCCGCGGCCAGGTCGGCGAGGACGAGGAAGACGAGTCCGAATCGCTGCAGCATGTCTTCGGCTACTTCGCGCAGCGCGTTTTCGACGGCACCGCGCCCGAGCATCGCCGGGCGCTGATGCAGCTGGCCTTCCTGCCGCTGATCACCGTCGAGCTGGCCGAGCAGCTGACCGGCCTGCCCGACGCGGGCCGCCTCCTCGACCACCACTACAAGCGGCACCTGTTCACCGACCGGCGGCGCGTCGCTGCGCCGGCGCCGAGCTACGTGTTCCAGTTCCACGCGCTGTTCCGCACCTTCCTGCAGCATCGGGCGCGCGCGAGCATGGAAGCGGCCGAGATCCGCGACATCGGCCGACGCGCCGGCCGCCTGCTCGATGCCGCGGGCCACTGGGAGCAGGCGCAGGCGCTGTTCGCCGAGGCGGAAGACTGGAATGCGTACGCAGCGCTGGTGGCCGCGCACGCCGAAGGCCTGCTCGAGCAAGGCCGGCGCCAGACCGTGATCGACTGGATCGGCCGCATGCCCGAGGCCGTGCGCGAGCGCGACCCCTGGCTGGGCTACTGGGAAGGCCGTGCGCTGATGGCGATCGCGCCCGAGCGCGCGCTGCAGGTCTTCCAGGCGCGCCACCGGCGCTTCGCCGACGAGGCCGACGTGGTCGGCCAGCTCGCCTGCGGCGCCGCGATCGTGCAGACGCTGTGGCATGCGCGCCTGGGCTGGTCGGAGATCACGCCCTGGGTCGACCGGCTCGAGCCGCTGATGCGCGAGGGGCTGCGCTTCCCCTCTCCCGCGGTGGAGCTGCTGAGCATGTCGGCGCTGCACGCCGCGCTCGCCTTCTGCCGGCCGGCGCATCCGGCGGTGCGGCGCCTGGGGCCGAAGCTGCTCGGGCTGATCGACGACGCCTCGATCGACTGGAACCAGCGGCTGAGCACGGCGACGCATCTCATCACCTACTTCCACAACGCGGCCGAGCATGAACTCGCGATGCAGCTCGCGGCCAAGGTCGACGCGGCGGTCGAGGCGCTGCCCGCCAGCGCGCTCAACCGCGCCTTCTGGTTCGTCTTTCGCGCCATCCACGACCTGCGGCAGGCGGACTACGAGGCAGCAGCCGCGCGCTTCCAGCGCGCCGAGGACCTGGCGCACGGCGAAGGGCTGGTCCATGCCGAGTTCGCCGCCCTGCAGTTCCGCGCCTACCTGGACCTCAGCTTCCGCCGCACCGCCGAGGCGAAGGCGCGCCTCGCGCGCATGGAAGTCCATCCGGCGCGCGGCAGCCCCGATGCGGAGATGAACTACCTCGTCGCCCGGACCATGCTCGCGCAGCTGAAAGGCGAGGTGCCGGCCGCACTCGACCACGCGCAGCAGGGCCTGAAGGCTGTCGACCGCGTCGGCGCGGCCTACTTCCAGGCGGTGTTTCCCGTGCTGTTCACGAGCGCCTTCGCCGACGCCGGCCAGTTCGATCGCGCGCGCGACATCGTCGCGCACTCGCGCCGCCTCGCACGCGGCAGCTACCTGGAGGCGATGGACGCCCAGCTCCTGCTCGAGGAGGCCTACATCGCCCACGTGCAGGGCGATGCGGTGCTCGCCTTGTCGAAGCTGGCTGAAGGGCTGGGCCTCGGCGCTGCCGATCGCACGCGCGCGGCCTACGTGCACCGCGTCGTGACGCGCAAGCCGGTGCTGCTGGAACTGGCGCTCGCAGCCGCCATCGAGCCCGAGTTCGTGCGCCACTTGGTGCGCCGCTGGCGCATCGCGCCGCCCGCGGAGGAGATCGCGCAGTGGCCCTGGCCGGTCCGCATCCGCACGCTGGGCAGCTTCGAGGTGCTGGTCGACGACCAGCCGATCGAGTTTGGCCGCAAGGCGCCGAAGAAGACGCTGGCGCTCCTGAAGGCCATCGTCGCGCGCGGCGGCAGCGCGCCGGAGAGCGCGCTGGTCGACGCCTTCTGGCCCGACGAGACGGGCGACGCCGCGGCGCGCTCGCTCGGTGCCGCGGTGCGCCGCCTGCGCGATCTGCTGGGTGAAGGCGATGCGGTCGTGCAGCAGGGCGGCCAGCTGTCGCTGGACCGCTCCCGCGTGTGGGTCGATGCTTGGTCTTTCGAGCGCGCGCTCGCGGCAGCGCGCGAGGCTCCCGCCGCGGACGATGCCGCGATCGCGCGGGCACTGGCGCTCTACCGCGGTGCTTTCCTGGCCGAGGACGAAGGCGAGAGCTGGCCGGTGGCCCTGCGCGAGCGCCTGCGTGGCAAGTTCATCCAGGCCGTCGCCGACCATGCCGGGCGGCTCGAAGCCGCGCGCCGCGACGAGGAAGCCATCGCCTGGTACCTGCGCGGGCTGGATGCCGACAGCGTGGTCGAGCCCTTCTACCAGGGTCTGATGCGCTGCTACCACCGGCTCGACCGCCTGCCCGAGGCGGTCAGCGCGTACCGGCGGCTGAAGCAGACACTGTCGGTCACGCTGAGCCTGCCACCCTCGGCCGGGACAGAGAAGCTCTATCGCAGCCTGCGCCTGGGCGCCGGCGAAACGCGAATAAGTAGCCAATAAATAGCCGCCCTCTTCTTACGCTGACTCCCCATCGAGAAAGGAGTCACCGTGAGAGAGATACGCAGTTACCTGATCCGCGTCTACCGCCAGGACGCGGCCGTCGTGGCCGGCGTGGTCGAGGATGTCCGCAGCAGCCGGATGGCCCCGTTCCAGTCGCTGGCCGAGCTGTGCGAGGTGCTGAGCGGGCGCAAGCCTTTTGCGCGGCGCGCCGTCCGTCGCCGGAACGCGCCATGAAGGCCGGCGAAAGCTTCACCGCCTCGCAGCCGGCGGCAGTGTCCAGCGACCCGGCCGAGGAATACAAGAGCGTCTGCGACTTCATGCGGCTCTACGCGACGCTGCGCTTCTACCAGCTCGCGCTGCTCCTGGGCACCACCGGCAGCATCATCACCGCGCTCTCGTCGAACGCGGTGCGCATGAGCTTCGCGCGTGCCGAGTTCCTGAAGACCGGCGGACTCGTCGTGAGCCTGGCCTTCCTGGTGATGGAGATCCGCGCCACCTCGTACTGGCACGGCCTGCGCGATCGCGGCAACGAGCTGGCGCAGGCGCTGCGCTTCCGGCCCTTCCCCACCCCCTCGCGCTGGAACCCGCTGACCACCAGCGGCGCCGGCTTCTACCTGCACGCCTTCGTCGCGACGCTGTGGCTGACGAGCCTGGCGTTCCGCCTCCAGCTCGGGCTCTGAACCCCTTCCCTTCCCCCAACCAACTCGACAAAGAGACATCCCATGAGCAACACCATCGCCTCCTCCTCTTCCTTCGGCGCGCGCATCGCGGTCCACGCGGCCTCGCTGGTCTTCCTTGCCGGCGGCCTTGCGCCTGCCCACGCGGCCGGCTCGGCCGCGCCGGCGATCTATCCCGCCAAGGGACAGAGCGCCAAGCAGCAGGACAAGGACAAGTACGCCTGCTACGGCTGGGCCCGCGACCAGACCGGCTTCGACCCGGTGCAGGCGCAGCAGGTCGCGGCGCCCGCCGCCAGCATGCCGCCGGGCGGCCTCCTGCGAGGCGCGGCGGGCGGCGCCACCATCGCTGCGGCCACCGACCACGACCCGGCGCACGGCGCAGCGGCGGGCATGGTCGGCATTGCGGTGCGCGAGCGCGTCAAGGCGGCGCAGGCCGCGCAGCAGCAGCAGGCCGCGCGCGCCCAGCAGAAGGCAGGGTACGACCGTGCTTTCAAGGCCTGCATGGAGGGGCGGGGCTATGTACTTCGCTAAACGCATGAAGCCGGGCGCCGCCCCGTTGCTGCTGCTGGCCGGTGCGCTGCTGATCGCCGGATGCGTCCGCAAGACCGAGCAGGCCCATGAAGAGATCCGCCCGGTGCGCAGCGTGGTGGCCGGCGAGAGCAGCGGCTCGGTTGGCGCCACCTACTCGGGCCAGGTCCATGCCCGCTACGAGAGCAAGCTGGGCTTCCAGGCCTCCGGCCGGATCGTCGCCCGCCTGGTCGAGGTCGGCAGCCACGTGAAGCGCGGCCAGCCGCTGATGCGCCTCGACCCGGCGCAGGAGTCGCTGCAGGTGGTCGCCGCCGTGGCCAGCACCGACGCGGCGAGGAGTCGCGTGGCGCAGAACCGCGTCGACCTGCAGCGCACCGAGCAGCTGCTGGCGCGCAAGTTCGCCTCGCAGGCCGAAGTCGACCAGCAGCGCCTCGCGCTCGCTGAATCGGAGTCGCAGCTGCGCTCGGCGCAGGCCCAGCAGCAGATCCGCGTCAATCAGCGCGGCTACACCGAGCTCTTCGCCGACCGCGACGGCGTGGTGGCCGCCATCGCCGCCGAGGCCGGCCAGGTGGTCTCCGCCGGCCAGCAGATCGTCACCCTGGCCGCCGACGGCGAGCGCGAAGTGCTGGTGAGCGTGCCCGAGTCGCGCGTCGACGAACTGCGCCGCGCGAAGAACCTGCAGGTGTCGGTCTGGGCGCGGCCGGGCAAGCGCTACCAGGGCGCGCTGCGCGAGCTGGCGCCCGACACCGACAGCGTGACGCGCACCTACTCGGCGCGCATCTCGGTCAAGCAGCCCGACAGCGCGCTGATGCTGGGCATGACGGCCTCGGTGTCGGTGCCGGACGTCGAAGGCGGCTCGGCCATCCGCCTGCCGCTGAGCGCCGTCCACCACAAGGAGGGCCAGCCCCAGGTCTGGGTGGTCGATGCGCAAACCTCGCAGGTGGCCGCCCGCGCCGTCGAGCTCGGCAGCGCGCAGGACGACCAGGTGCGCATCGCCGCCGGCCTCGCCGGCGGCGAGACGGTGGTCACCGCGGGCGTGCACATGCTGCATGCCGGACAGAAGGTGAAGGCGGTCGCCGCGGCCGCGCAGGGAGCGCAGCCATGAGCCGTATCAACCTCTCCGAATGGGCGCTCACCCATCCGCAGATGATCGCCTTCCTGCTGCTGATGCTGAGCCTCGCCGGCGTCTTCGCCTACGGCCGGCTCGGGCAGAAGGAAGACCCCGAGTTCACCGTCAAGACCATGGTCGTGCAGGCCTCGTGGCCGGGCAGCTCGGCGCAGCAGATGGCCGAACAGGTAACCGACAAGCTCGAGAAGAAGCTGCAGGAAGTGGCCGAGGTCGACCACACCAGCAGCTACGCCAAGCCGGGCGTCACGCAGATCAAGGTCAACCTGCGCGAGGACACGCCGCCCCGCGCGGTGCCCCAGGTCTGGTACCAGGTGCGCAAGAAGCTGGGCGACATCCAGCACACGCTGCCGCAGGGCGTGCGCGGACCCTTCTTCAACGACGAGTTCGGCGACACCTTCGGCAACCTCTACGCCATCACCGGCGACGGCTTCGGCTACGAGGACCTGCGCGACTTCGCCGACGCGGCACGCAACGAGTTCCTGCGCGTGGCCGACGTCAACAAGGTCGAGCTCACCGGCGCGCAGGATCCGAAGATCCACGTCGAGGCCTCCAACGCCAAGCTGGCCTCGCTCGGCATCGACCCGGCGCTGATCGCGTCGACCCTGGCTGCCGCCAACACCGTGGAGGCCGCCGGCACGGTGCTCACCGCGTCCGAGCAGCTGCGGCTCACGGTCTCGGGCGAGTTCGACTCGGTCGACAGCATCCGCAACATGGGCATCCGCGCCGGCGAGCGCATGTTCCGGCTCGGCGACATCGCCGAGGTGCGGCGCGGCCTGGTCGATCCGGCCACCTCCAAGATGCGCTTCAACGGCCAGGAGGCCGTCGGCCTCGCGGTCAGCATGCGCAAGGGCGGCGACGTGATCAGGCTCGGCGAGGAACTCACGGCCACCGTGGCCCGCATCCAGGCCAGCCTGCCGGTGGGTGTGGAGATCCATGCCGTGTCCGACCAGCCGCGCGTGGTCGCAGAGTCGGTGCACGAGTTCAAGAAGAGCCTGCTCGAGGCCGTGGCCATCGTGCTGGTGGTGAGCTTCTTCTCGCTCGGCCTGCGCACCGGCCTGGTGGTGGCGCTGAGCATTCCGCTGGTGCTGGCGCTGACCTTCCTCGTGATGTACATGCTCGGCATCGAGCTGCAGCGCATCTCGCTGGGCGCGCTGATCATCGCGCTGGGCCTCTTGGTGGACGACGCGATCATCGCCGTCGAGATGATGGCGCTCAAGCTGGAGCAGGGTTGGGACAATTTCCGCGCCGCCACCTACGCCTACACCGCCACCGCGTTCCCGATGCTCACGGGCACGCTGATCACCGCGGCGGGCTTCCTGCCGGTGGGCTTCGCCAAGTCGGGCGCGGGCGAGTACGTGTTCTCGCTGTTCCAGGTGGTGGGCATCTCGCTCGTCCTGTCGTGGGTGGTCGCGGTGCTGTTCACGCCCTACATCGGCTTCAAGCTGCTGCGCGAGCACCATGGCGCGGCGCATGCGGACGAGGACGCGATCTACCAGCGCGGCTTCTACCTGCGCTTTCGCCGCGTCCTCGAGCGCTGCCTCGCGCACCGCCGGTGGGTGATCGGCGTCACGGTGCTGCTCTTCGCCGGCTCGCTCGCGCTCTTCGGCATCGTGCCCAAGCAATTCTTCCCGGCCTCGGACCGGCCCGAGTTGATGGTCGACCTGTGGCTGCCGCAGGCCGCCACCTTCGAGGCCAGCCAGCGCGAGGTCGAGGCACTCGAGGCGCAGCTGCGCAACGACCCCGACGTGGTGGCGGTCACCAGCTACGTCGGCAACGGCAGCCCGCGCTTCTACCTGCCGCTCGACGTGCAGACACCCAATCTCAACCTCGGTGAATTGATGGTGATGACCAAGGGCGGCGAGGCGCGCGAGCGGGTGCTCGCCAAGATCCAGCAGCTCTTCGACACCGGCTTCCCGCTGGTGCGCGGCCGGGTGAACCGGCTGGAGAACGGGCCGCCCGTGGGCTACCCGCTGCAGTTTCGCGTCTTCGGGCAGGACCCCCAGAAGGTGCGCGCCGTCGCCGAGCAGGTGGCCGCGATCCTGCGCGCCGACCCGCACGTGCGCCGCGTCAACCAGGACTGGGGCGAGCGCCTGAAGCGGCTGCGCGTCGACGTCGACCAGGACAAGGCGCGAGCGCTCGGCATCAGCTCGCGGCAGATCAAGAGCGCGCTGCAAGGCTCGCTCTCGGGCACCAGCGTCACGCAGTACCGCGAGGGCGACAAGGACATCGACGTGGTCGCGCGCCTGATCGCGCCGGAGCGCACCGATCTCAACAACCTGAAGGACGCGAAGATCTACCTGCGCGACGGGAAGTTCGTGCCGGTCTCGCAGGTGGCACGGCTCTCGCTCGATAGCGAGGACAGCGTGCTGTGGCGGCGCAACCGCGTGCCCACGCTCACGGTGCGCGCCGATGTCGCCGGCGCCGAGGCGCCGGACGTGACCCTCGCGCTCAAGCCGAGGCTCGACGAACTGGCCAAGAGCCTGCCGCTCGGCTGGGGCATCGACATCGGCGGCACCTTCGAGTCGAGCGGCAAGTCGCAGGCCTCGATCTTCGCCGTGATGCCGCTGATGCTGGCGGCGGTGCTGCTGCTCCTGATGCTCCAGCTGCAGGACATCAAGAAGATGGCGCTGGTGCTGCTCACCGCGCCGCTCGGGATGATCGGCGTGGCGCTGATGCTCGCCGCCTTCCGCATCCCCTTCGGCTTCGTCGCCATGCTGGGCGTGATCGCGCTGGCCGGGATGATCATCCGCAACTCGGTGATCCTGGTGGTGCAGATCGACCACGACGTGCAGGCCGGCGTGCCGCTGTGGAACGCCATCGTCGAATCGGCGGTGCGCCGCATGCGGCCGATCGTGCTCACCGCGCTGGCCGCCATCCTCGCGATGGTGCCGCTCACGCACTCGGTGTTCTGGGGCCCGATGGCCTGGTCGATCATGGGCGGGCTGTTCGTCGCGACCCTGCTCACCCTTCTCTTCTTGCCTGCGCTCTACGCCAGCTGGTATGGCGCGCAGAAGCCGCTGGCTGCCTGACCCGCTCCGGAGATTGACGATGAACAGGACAACAACCGTGTTCGGCAAAGCTGCGCTCGTCGCGGGCTTCGCATGCCTCGCGGGCGCGAGCTTCGCGCTCGACCTGATCGGCTCGTACGAGAAGGCGATGGCGGCCGACCCCGCCATCCGCGCCGCCGACCAGGCCGTGCTGGCCGGCCGCGAGAAGGCGGTGCAGGGCAGCGCGCTCTTCAAGCCGCAGGTCTCGCTCTCGGCCAGCCTGACGCGGGTCAGCGAGAAGTCGACCATCAGCACGGCCGCCGGCTCTAGCCAGTCGGGCAGCTCGGGCAACGTGCGCCAGGTCGCTGTGCAACTCGTGCAACCGCTCTACAACGCCAAGGCCACGGCTGACAGCAAGCAGCTGCACCAGCAGACCGAGCTGGCCGAGGTCGGCTACCGCGATGCGCAGCAGGAGCTGGTGCAGCGCGTCGCCGAAACCTACTTCAACCTGCTGCTGGCGCGCGAGTCGCTGCGGGTCGCGCAAGCCGAGAAGGCGGCGGTCGCGATGCAGCGCGACCGCGCCCAGGCGCGCTTCGACGTCGGCCGCGGCAAGATCACCGACCTGCAGGAAGCGCAGGCGCGCTACGACAGCGTGCTGGCGCGCGAGGTCTCCGCGCAGAGCACGCTGGCGCTGCGCGAGGCGCAGTACCGCGAGCTGACCGGCGCCCCGGCCGCGGGCCTGGCGGCGCTGCGCCCGGGCTTCGCGCCGGTGCCGCCGCAGCCCGACAGCCTGCAGGCCTGGCAATCGAAGGGGCTGGACCGCAACACCCGCGTGCTGGTCAAGCAGAGCGAGCTGGCCATCGCCGAGGCGGAGATCGGCAAGTACGCGCTCGCCGGGCGGCCGACGCTGGATCTGGTCGCCAGCCTCAGCCGCCAGGGCCAGAACGGCAGCCTGTCGCCCGCCGTCTCGCCGGACAGCGCGCGCGGCGCGACCATCGGCGTGCAGCTGAACATCCCGCTCTACACCGGCGGCGCGATCAGCTCCCGCCAGCGCGAATCCATCGCCAGGAAAAACCAGGCCGAGCAGGAACTGAGCTCGGCGCAACGCGACGCGCGGCTGCAGGTGCAGGACGCCTACCTCGCGGTGAAGACCGGCGTGGCGCGCATCGCGGCGCTGGAGCAGTCGGTGCTCTCGGCGCGCACCGCGCTCGAAGCGACCACGCTGGGCCGCGACGTCGGCAGCCGCACCGAGGTCGACGTGCTGGACGCGCAGCAGCGCCTCTTCGCGGCCGAACTCGATCTCGCACAGGCCACCAACGACTACCTGCTGGGCCGCATCCGCCTCGCCTCGGCAGCCGGGGAACTCGATGTGGGCGACCTGCGCGATCTCAACACCTATCTTGCAATGGGAGATTGATCATGGACATCGACCTTTTTCCTCGCACGAGGTCGAAGCCATCCATCGCGTCCTGCGCGCCTGGCTCGCTTCCACGGAGACGCCGGAGTCGCGCGAGCGCCTGTGCGTCGACCGGAGCCGGCCGTGCTTGAGGGTTGGCTTTGCCGATGGCTGCTCGTGCTCGCCGCGCTGCTGGCGGGAGGCTGCGGGGGGCTGCCGCCACATCCCACGGCCCAGGCGTCGCATGCACTTGCGCCATCGTCGGCCACCCAGTTGGGCGCGGCGGCGTCGAAGGCCGCGGCGCGCACCGGGCAATCGGGCTTCCGTGCCTTGCCGGAGGCTGCCTTCGCTCTCGATGCGCGCGTCGAGCTGATGCGCCGCGCCCAGGCTTCGATCGATGTCCAGTACTACCTTGTTGGGCAGGACGAGGTCGGCCGCACGCTGATGCGCAGTCTGCGCGACGCAGCTTCGCGCGGCGTGCGCGTGCGCCTGCTCGTGGACGACGCCTACACCCTCGGCATGGATGCGCTGCTCCTCGGCCTGGCATCGCACCCGAATGTCGAAGTCCGGCTCTTCAATCCGTTTGGCATCGGCCGCGACTCCGCGGTCGGCCGGGCGTTGAACGCGATGGGTGACTTCCGGCGCCTCAATCACCGCATGCACAACAAGTTGCTCGTGGTCGACGGGGCAATGGCGATCGTCGGCGGGCGCAACATGGCGGATGAATACTTCCAGCGCCACGCCAACGCGAACTTCCTCGATTTCGACGTGCTTGCCATTGGTCCCGTCGTAGACGAATTGGCGCAGTCGTTCGACACCTATTGGAACAGCCCGCAGGTTGTGCCGGTGCAGGCCGTGGCGGCCAGCACGCTTTCGACTGAACGCCTGCGCAGCGACTTCGAGCGCGATGTCCGAGCCCAGGCTGACCGCGCGCCACTGCCGCTGCCGCTGCCGGACGTCGACGTGCATGGCCATCCTCCTTTGGGTGCCGATATCGATCGCGGCCTGCCGCAGTTGATTTGGGCCCCGGCGCGCGCCTATGCCGACCGGCCCGACAAGATCGGACTCGAACAGCGGCCGGCGCAATTCGCTACCACGGTCACGTACGACACCATCAAGTCGCTGCGCGAAGCCAAATCGGAGATCGTCCTCGTCTCAGCGTACTTCATCCCTGGCAATGATGGCATGGCCCAGCTGGTCGAGGCGCGGCGACACGGCGTCGCCGTCCGCGTCATCACCAACTCGATGGCCTCCACCGACGAACCGCTGGTCGGCATGGCCTACGAGCGCTATCGCATGCCTTTGCTGAAGGCGGGAGTCGAACTCTTTGAGCTCAGTTCGCCGCAGCTAAAGGCAGACCAACGCCTGCGCAACACGTTTGGCGCTTCGAAGGGTAGCCTGCACGCCAAGCTCGCCTTCGTCGACCGACGTATCCTGCTGGTGGGTTCAATGAATCTCGATCCGAGATCGGCATGGATCAACACCGAACTCGGCGTGCGCATCGACAGTGCGGAACTTGTCCGGCAGATCGGCGGCTTACCCGCCATCGAGTCCGGCACAGGCGCCTATCGCGTTCAGCTGGGGCCCAACGGCGCCGACCTGCTGTGGATGCCTGTGGCCCGTGGCGCGTCGGCGCAAGCACTCACCGAGGAACCCGATATCAGCGCGGTGAAGCGATTGAAGCTGCGATTCCTGTCGCTGTTCGTGGCTGAGAGCCTGCTGTAGTAAACCCAGGGTCGTCGCGTGAGTTTCCTACAGTTGTGGACATTTTTTTTAATCGATGCTGCTCGAGGTCCCCGCCATCGCCACCAAGTGCATTCCCTTGCCGACATGCTCGGCGAAGGCTTTTACCTTGGCTGAGTGCCGGCGCTCATAAGGACTCACCAGATGGATCGGCGCGGCTACGTTGGTTGAAGGAAGCGCTGGATGCCGGGAAGACTCTTGACGAGATGACTCCCTGATTGTGCGGCGACAATCCGCAGATGGCCCAAGGCAAGCGCATCTCGGCAGACATTGGCAGCGACGCCTTGCAGGCGATCAAAGACATGGGTGCCGCGGCCAAGTTGGCCCGCACCAGCGCCGGCGACGGCCAAGCCGTCGCTGCCGCCCGATTGGGCGTGCACGTCCAGACGATCGCCCGGATTGAATCAGGTGAACCAGGCGTCGCCATCGGGCACGTGTTGGGCATGCTTGCGCTTTACGGCATCGCAACGAAGTTGCAACCGCCAGCCGGCGAACCAGTTCGCATCCCGACCCTAAGCGCAGGTTCGTAACGTCCGCTGCGGGCCTCTCTCGTAGGGCCTCAATCTCACA
The DNA here is from genome assembly GCF_018614915.1 of Variovorax paradoxus. Lineage (GTDB taxonomy): Bacteria > Pseudomonadota > Gammaproteobacteria > Burkholderiales > Burkholderiaceae_C > Variovorax > Variovorax paradoxus_K. The sequence continues at coordinate 77,017 of NZ_JAGGNU010000043.1, forward strand.
GCCCGAACTTCGGCTTCGCAGCGATTGCTGTCGGTCGAGTCCACCTTCGAACTCACGGTCTCGCCTCCTTTTCAGCCACTCACCCCCAAAATTGGCTTCGGCGCCAACGGCCAGTCTGAAGGTACCGCTCGAAAGGAAAAGTCGCCAAATCAGCAGCAGAAGGACGAGGGGCAGTGTCAAAGTTGGGCCGTGAAACAAAGCGGCTTTAACCCTGCCAGACCGCCACCGCCGCTCGCTCCCCCACTCGTCACTGGCAGCGGTTCGCGGCTCAAGGGAGGGGCAGCGGCTGGTGCTGCGGTCGGGGGCATTGCAGGCAACGATGTGGCATTCCGCCGCCGTCGGCGCAGTTGCGGGCGGCGTGGCGAAACGTGATTCGAACCGCAGGTTCGTCACAACAGCAGCAGCAAGCCGCGCGTCAGGGCTACCTCAAAGCGCGGGCTGCTTGCCGCGAGGGCCGTGGATACGCAGTGAAGTGACGGTGCGCAGGTTTGACCAAGGCGCCAATCTTCATCCATGTCGCTCCTCCCGGAGCACGCTCGGTTGTTCGCGCTGAAAGCGACGGGTCCGGTATCAGACCGCCGGCCACGCAGGTCCGTACCAGTTCCGCGACCGAGCGCAGGCCCATCTCCCCATGACGCGCCCGGGGTAGGCCACGGGTTGCCTCTCCATTCGCTAGTCCACCCGCACCAACTGGGCTTCGATCTTCACCGGCATGGACAGAAGAATCTGCGCCATGCTCTTGCCCAGCGGGTCGGTGCGCAGCGAAGCCATTCCGCCGCCGCCCAGCGCCTCTTCGCACACGAAGTTGAAGGCGCCGATGCCCGGCAGTTCGTAGCGGGTGACCTTGCCTTTGACGAGGTGGGCCATGTAGGCGAGCACCGCCCTTTCGGTCAGCTGGGCGCGAAGCAGGGGCAGGTAGCGTTCATGACGCGCCATGATGCCGATGTTCGAGATGTCGCCCTTGTCGCCGCTTCGCCCGTATGCGAGGCGGATGAGCGGCACTTCGATCAGTTCGTCGTTGCCCGCAGGAACAGGCTCGCTCGCTGCGCCTGGAACGCCGGTCCACGCAGGGCCAGCGCTCCGATGCGCCGTATGGAGCGCAGCCGGAACGGCCCGTGTCCGGCCGTCCATCTCCACAGCGGGCGTGAACAGCGTCTTGTCGACGAGTAACGGGAACTGACGTATCGACAACGACACCGACGGCCTGCCGCCCCCCACGCCCGTAGTGCCGGGCGCCCAGGAGGTGCCGGCGGCGGCGATCTCTTTCGCGAAGAGTTCAAGCGGCGCCTTCTCGGCATGCGTCACGGCCACGCGCAAGATCGCCTGCCGCGGCGGCTGGGCCGTGGCATGCGGGCCATAGCACTGCTCGGCGCCCAACACGTCAATGTGGGTCGCGGAGAAATCGGCCCACCCCCTGGCACCGAAGAGGTCTCTCGTGCGCCGCAGCATCGCGTCTCCGCTGCGCTGCGCTTTCGCTGCGGCGTCGAAGCCCACGATCAGCAGTTCGGCATTGCAGCGGTACCCCGAGGCGTAGGTGGCCGTAACCTTGAACTGGTTGGAAGGCGCCCTGCCCCGCGCGCCCGAAACGTGCACGCGGCCGGGCCCGACCTCGGCAATGCGCACATCGCGAAAGTCGCAGACGACGTCAGGCAGCAGATAGGCCGATGGATCGCCGATCTCGTAGAGCAGCTGTTCGCCCACCGTGGCGCGGTTGACCAGCCCGCCGGTGTCGTCCGGTTTGCTGACCACGAAGCTGCCGTCGGCCGAACACTCGACGATGGGATAGCCGATGTGCGCCCAGTCGGGCACGCTGTCCCAGTCGGTGTGCAGGCCGCCGGTCGCCTGCGCGCCGCACTCGATGATATGGCCCGCCAGGCTGCCGCCCGCGAGGTGGTCCCAGTCGCTGTCGGTCCATCCGAACTCGTGCATCAACGCGCCGAGCGTCACCGCGCTGTCCACGCAGCGGCCGGTAATCACGATCTGCGCACCGGCATCCAGCGCCTTGGCAATGGGCGCCGCGCCCAAGTAGGCGTTGGCGCTGACAAGTCGTGCGGGCAGGGCCTCGCCCGTGAGCATGTGGCCTACACCCTGCTCGCGCAATGCGCCGACGAGCGGCATCGCATCGTCGCCGATGACCACCGCGATGCGCACCTTCAATCCGAGCTCGGCCACCAGCTTCTCGAGCGCCGCGGCGCATGCCCGCGGATTGACCCCGCCGGCATTCGTGATCACCCGGATGTTCCTGGCGACCACGGTCGGCAGCACGGCCGCCATGGCCGTCGTGACGAAGTCCGTGGCATAGCCCGCCTCCGGGTTCTTCATCTTCGCGCTGGCCAGCAGCGACATCGTGAGCTCGGCCAGGTAGTCGAACACCAGGTAGTCGATACCACCCTTTTCAACGAGCTGCGGCGCGCCCACGGAACTGTCGCCCCAGAACCCCGATGCGCCGCCGATCCTCACGGTCTTGCTTGTCATTGCGTGCTCCAATCGCCGTTCGATGCGTCACTCGGCTTCGATGCCGGCCGCGCGGATGACGCGACCCCATTTCAGCGATTCTGCGGCCTGGAATTTCGCCAGGCCATCCGGCGTGCTGGTGGCCGCCTCGCCGCTGGTGGTGGCCTGATACGCCACGACGGCCGGCGCGGCCGACACCTTGATCAGCATCTCGTTGAGCCTGTTCGTGATGGCCGCCGGCGCGGCAGCCGGCAGATACACCGCCGTCCAGTACGACATGTCGTAGCCCTTCACGCCGGCCTCTTCGACGGTCGGTAGATTCGGCGCCGCCGCCAGGCGCTTCGTGCCGCTCACGGCCAGGGCACGGAGCTTTCCGCTCTTGACCTGCGGCAGTGCGGTCGGCGCATCAGCGAACATGAAATCGACCTGCCCGCCCATCAGGTCGGTGATGGCCATCGGGTTGCTCTTGTAGGGCACGTTCACCATGTCGACGCCGGCCATCTGCTTGAGCGCTTCGCTCGCGACGCGGCTCGACGAGCTGCCGCTGCCGAAGTTGAGCTTGCCCGGCGACTTCCGGGCCGCCGCGATGAGGTCGGCCACGGACTTGATCGGCGAATCCACATTCACCAGGAGCAGCATGTGACCCTTGGACAGCAAGGCCACCGGCGTGAAGTCCTTGACCGGGTCGTAGGGCAGCTTCTTGAAGAGATGCTCGTTGGCCGCATGCGTGGTGTTGGTGGTCATCAGCATCGTGTAGCCGTCCGGCGGGGCCTTGGCCACGTACTGGGCGGCGAGGAAACCGCTCGCGCCGGCGCGGTTGTCGACAATGACGGGCACCTTGTATTCCGTGCTCAGCGCCTGCGCCATGCTGCGCGCCTGCTGGTCGGTGCCACTGCCGGCCGCGAAGGGCACGACGATGGTGAGCGGCTTGCTCGGGTACTCCTCCGCGTGCGCCTGGGCGCCGGCGAGCATGGCCGTGGCCAGCACCAGGACGCCGCAGATTTTGGAAGGGAAGAAAGAAGTCGGCATGGGGTGTCTCCTGTGAAATGTTTTTTGAAAAAGTTCAGTGCCGGAAACGCTCCAGCGTTCCCGCCCGCATGAGCTTTCCCGGCACGGCGCCCACCACTGCGGCAATGGCGTTGAGATGGGCCCAGCCCACCGTGTCGGCCAGGCGCAGCACGGGCAGGCGCAGGCCGAATTCGGCCATGACGTCCAGCAGTTGCGCCACGCGCTCGACCACCGTGGCCACGGAGATCGCACCTTCGAGGTTGCAGCCGAAGGCCGTGGTGACCATCCCTGAGGTGACCGGGATGCCGTGTTCGACGCAAAACGTCAGTGTGGCCCGCTGCTCGTCGAGCAGGGCTGCCGTGCCTTTGCCGTTGTTGCGCACCGAGAAGGCTTCGGATGCGCTGATTCGCACCGCCCCCTCGATGTCGAGCGGCGTGCGCATTGCGCGCTGCATGCCGCGCAGGTTGAGCCACAGCCCGGTGTAGCGCACCCCTTCGCGCCTGCGGATCGACTGCGCGACGATCTCGGCGTCGGCCATGCCGGGAACGCGCGTGGGGTCGACGAACGACACGCACTGCACATCTTCCAGTCCCGCTTCGGCCAACGCTTCGATCAGGCGCACCTTGTCGGCGGTGGCGATCGGCCCGGCCTCCATCTGAAAGCCCTCGCGCGGGCCTTCTTCGTGCAGGTGAACGCGGCGCGGCAGGTCAGACATCGGCGCCGCTCCCGGAGCGCAGCGCGGGCGCACCGAACTCGGCGTTGTGCTGGCCCAGGCGCGGCGCGACCGAGCGATGTTCCGGCCTCACGCCGTCGATCGAGATCGGCAGCGCCGTCAGCCGGAAGTCTTCACCCGGCACGCCTTGCAGAATGCCCAGCGCCTCGACCTGCGGATGGGCGATGGCCTCGGGCACGGTGTGCACCGGCGCGCAGGGCACACCGGCCGCTGTGAACCGGACCATCCACTGCGCGCGCGTCTGCGCCCGCAGCAATGGGGCAAGCTGATGCAGCAGGGCCGTCTTGTTGTTCAGCCGCAAGCGATTGGAGGCAAAGCGCTCGTCGTCAATCCAGTCGTCGCGCCCCAACTCGTGGGCGAACTTGGCGAACAGCCGGTCGTTGCCGCAGCAGATCAGGAGCGGCGCATCGGCGGTGTCGAAGGCCTCATAAGGAACGAAGCCGGGGTGCCCCGAGCGATGGCGGTCCGGCAGCCGGCCCTCGTTCGCGTAAGCGTCGGCCTTCTGCGCTGTCCAGACCAGCGCGGTTTCGAGCAGCGAGGTGCTGACGACGCCGCCCTTGCCGGTCTGGTGGCGCCTTTGCAGCAATGCCAACGCACCGATGACGGCCCACATGCCGGTGCCCTGGTCGCACACCGAGGCGCCCGAGCGCATGGGCGGATCTTCCGGGCCGCCGTTGATGCTCGAAAGGCCGCTGAAGGCCTGGATCAAGGGCTCGTATCCCGGCTGCATGCTCAGGGGTCCGATGTGGCCGAAGGCCGAGATCTCGCAATAGATCAGGCGCGGGTGCCGGGCGCACAGCGTCGGTCCGTCGATCTTCATGGCTTGGGTCACGCCGGGCCGCAGGTTGTGGATCAGGATGTCGGCCTCGGCCGCCAGCCGCTCGAAGGCCTCGAGGCCCTCGGCGCTTTTCAGGTCGATGGCGACCGACTTCTTGCCGCGATTGAACACGTGGAAGTTGAGCGCGTCGCCATGGCGGAACGCCGGGCCCATGTGACGGGCATCGTCGCCGCCTTCCACCCGTTCGAGCTTGACGACGTCGGCGCCCAGGTCGGCCAGGATGGCGCCGGCGAACGGCCCGGCGAGCACCTGCCCGAGCTCCAGTACCCGAATGCCTTCAAGTATTTTTCCCATGCGTTTTGTCTCCGTTGATGAATGTGAAGTCTGGTGCCGGCGCATTGATCTGAGAAGGACAATATTTCTAATATCTGTGATAACTTGAATGGATCAAACAGGAGCGCGCTTGTGCGGGTCAATATCACGCTGCAACAACTCGAGGCTTTCGTCGAGGTGGCGAAGACATCGAACTTCCGCGCCGCCGCGCAGGCGCTGCACGTGTCGCAGCCGGCGTTGAGCCGCACCATCAGGATCGTCGAGGACCTGACCGGCGCCCGGCTGTTCGACCGCGACACCCGGCATGTCGAGCTCACGCCGGCGGGGCGCGAGCTGCTGCCCATTGCGCTGCGCATCCTCGAGAACTTCAACAGCTCCTTCAGCGAGCTTTCGCAGTTCCTCGAGGGCCGAAGCGGTCACCTGACGATTGCCGCGTTGCCGTCGACCGGCGTGGCGCTGCTGCCGAAGGCCATCCGCGCGTTCCGACAGTGCCATCCGCAGGTCGAGTTCTCATTGATCGAGGGGCCGGCCGAACTGGTGCGGGCCGCGGTCGACGAAGGCCGCGCCGACTTCGGCATCAGCGTGCGCCCTGGCCTGCAGGAGCCGATGCTGTACCGGCACCTGATCGACGACCCCTTCATGCTGCTGTGCCGGCGCGACGATCCGCTGGCGCACCGGGCTTCGGTGGCGTGGTCCGTCTTCGCGACCCGGCCCTTCATCGCCAGCGGTTCCACGAGCAGCATCCGGCCGATCACAGATGCGGCGTTTCTGCAGCGCGGACTGCAGGTCGTGCCCGCGCTCGAATACCCCAGCGTCGCGGCGGCCGGCGCGCTCGTCGAGGCCGGGCTGGGCCTCACGGCACTGCCCAGGCTGGCGCTCCAGCTGACGAAGAACGATGCGCTGGCCACCGTGCCGTTGCAGCGCCCCACCATGGCCCGCCCCATCGGCCTGATCACGCGGGCGGGTCGATCGCCCTCGCCCGTTGGGCGGGCGTTCATGGACCTCCTGCACACCGCCGCGAATCAGCGGGCTGAGACGTAGGCGCCACCGGCACGCCCAGCGATTGAAAGTGCACGCGGGGGCTCCAGTCGCCGCCCGTGAGAGCAGCCGCTGGGCGGCACTCGTTCGGAGCCACGGCGGCCATCCGCTCGATCCAAGTGGCAGGCCGGTTCTGGGGTACAGCAGCCAGCTGACCTGGAGAAGGATGAACGTCGGTTCTCGGAAGCAGCCGCCACTCAGCTGTTAAGCATCATCGACAGCACCCATTCCTGCTGCTGTCACCCGTTGTCGCGAGCCGAAGGACAGCAACGGGCGCATACGCGCCGCACACGATCACGAGCCGAATGACTGAAACCAGTCTTAAGCGGGCATACCCGAAGGGCGGCTACGCAGCGGTTGCGGTCCTTGCCTGTCACCGAGCGAACTCACGGTTTCAGCCCTGTACCTGTCGTTCGAAGGCCGAGTCCTTCATGTCACGGACGACCGTTCTCAAAACTTCAGCAGACGTAGCCTCGTTGACGACGGCCCGCGGACGATCGAATGGCCGCTGTCAATGGCAACGAACTGGCGAAACGCGCCCAATGCCGTCCTTCGGCTTTCTCGAAAGCAATGGGATGGACGCCCCCACCCGTAATGGCATCAACGTGCCAAAGTGGAAGTGTCAGCAACCACTTGAACCGAGAGGGGCGTCCACCATGAAGATTACGACTGTTGGCATCGACCTGGCAAAGAATGTGTTCCAGGTTCACGCAGTGGATGAGCACGGCAAGGTTGCGCTACGCAAGCAGTTGCGTCGCGACCAGATGACCGCGTTTTTCGCCAACCTGTCGCCGAGCCTCATCGGGATGGAGGCCTGCGGTAGCGCCCACCACTGGGCTCGCACTCTGCAAGGCTTCGGCCACACGGTACGCCTGATGTCGCCCCAGTTCGTCAAGCCCTACGTGAAGAGCAACAAGAACGACGTCACCGACGCTGAGGCAATCTGCGAAGCCGTTGCAAGGCCGAGCATGAGATTCGTGCCGGTGAAGAGCGTCGAGCAGCAAGCGGTGCTGTCGCTGCACCGAGCGCGCCAAGGCTTTGTCATCGCCCGCACGGCGCAGGCCAATCAGATTCGCAGCCTGCTTGGCGAATTCGGCCTCGTCATCCCGAAGGGCATCTCTCACATCGCCAAGCAGGTACCTCGTCTGCTCGAAGACGCGAGCAACCAACTGCCAGGGACCTTCCGCCAGCTGATTGCTCGACTGACTGAACACCTCAAGGACCTTCACAACCTGGTCGACGAGTTCGAGGACCAAATCAAGGCCTGGCATCGCAGCAGCGAGCTCAGCCTCCGGCTTGAGAAGATTCCGGGCATCGGTCCTCTGGGAGCCAGTGCTCTGGTCGCCTCCATCGCCGACGCAAACAGCTTCGACAACGGGCGGCAGCTCTCGGCCTGGCTAGGCTTGGTGCCGAAGCAGCATTCGAGCGGAGGCAAGCCGACGCTTCTGGGCATCAGCAAGCGCGGCGACGTGTACCTTCGAACGCTGCTGATTCACGGCGCTCGCTCGGCTATCGTGGCGGCCCAGAACAAGGCTGTGAATACGAACGTGTGGTTGGCTGGCCTGCTGAATCGACGACATCCGAACGTGGCGGCCGTTGCCCTGGCCAACAAGAACGTTCGAACGGTGTGGGCGCTGCTCGCCCACGGGCGCGAGTTCCGTCCCAACTACGTGCCGCCGCAGCTTGCGGCATAGCAAGGCGAACAATCGACACAGCAAGCAGGAGAACGAACCACCGATTGCTCAGGCAATCACGCAGTGATGGCAAGACAGGTTAGACCGTGGTTGGCGAAGCCCAGAATGACCGCAGCACCTTGAGTGCGCAAAAGCGATAGAGGAGCCAACCAGCAAATCCCATCAGGGACAGCGGTTATGCCGCAGCGAAAGTCCGGATGTACGGGTGCAATCGAACCCAGGTCATCATCAACTGGTTGCTTGGCAAACCGGGGGCGTCCATGTACGGTCATTCAATCCGGCGCCAGTGACCTACCGCGAGATCTTGGGGCCGCAAACCGCCGGCACGCCGTCGCGCTGGCCCGTATGCTGGGCCTCCTCGCCGCTGAAGACTGATTTCGAACTGTCGGTCTCGGGCCAGGCGGAGCTCGGTACGAGGTAGTTTTGATGCGGCAGATTTCTTCGCGCGATTCGCTCTCGGTCATCAGCGGACGCCGGACGCCCCGAAGCCGCTGGGCACCCCTCGGGGGGCAGCGATACACGAAGTGATGAGCGCGAGGGCTCATCATTATCCGATGACTGTAAAGGCTTTCGAAAAGAAGTCGTCGGTACCGAAGTTGCCGGACTTGAGCGCGATGTGCAGGCCCGCGCCGGCCGCTTCGGCCGGCGCATGGCACCACGGCACGCCTGGATCGATCTGCGGGCCGATTTGCATCTGCGCGATGCCCAGCGCCTGCACGCAGGCGCCCGAGGTCTCGCCGCCCGCCACCACGAGCCGGCGCACGCCGAGCGCGACCAGTCCGCGCGCGATCGCGGCGATGGTGCGCTCCACCATCGCGCCGGCTTGCTCGGTGCCGAGCCGGCCCTGCACCGATTTCACGGCGCCGGACTCGGCCGTCGAATAGACCAGCACCGGGCCGGATGCGAGCAGCGGCTCAGCCCAGGCCAGCGCCTGCGCCGCCACGTCCACGCCGGCGGCGATGGCGAGCGGGTCGATCGCGAGCGCCGGCCGGCCGCTGGCGATGAAGTGCTGCACCTGCCGGTTGGTGGCGAGCGAACAGCTGCCCGACACCACGGCCTGCAGGCCGGCCGCCGCAGGCAGCGCGCTGGCGGCGGACGAAGGCGCAAGGCCGAAGTTGGCCGGCAAGCCGATCGCGACGCCGGAGCCGGCCGTGACCAGCGGCATGTCCGCCAGCGCCAGGCCGAGGCGCAGCAGGTCGTCGTTCGAGACCGCGTCGACGATCGCGATGCCGACGCCCTCGGCGCGCAGCCGGGCGATGCACGCGCGGATCGCGGCCGGGCCTTGCGCGACGGCGACGTGGTCGATCAGCCCCACCTTGCGCCGCGTCTGCGCCTGCAGCACGCGCACCAGGTTGGCGTCGGTCATCGGCGTCAGCGGATGGTTCTGCATGCCGCTCTCGTTCAAGAGCACCTCGCCGGCGAACAGGTAGCCCTTGAAGACGGTGCGCTTGTTGTCGGGGAAGGCGGGCGTGGCGATGGTGAAGTCGCAGCCCAGCGCATCCATCAGCGCTTCGGTCACCGGTCCGATGTTGCCCTCGGGCGTGCTGTCGAAGGTGGAGCAGTACTTGAAGTAGATCTGCCGCGCGCCCTGGGCCTGCAGCCAGCGCAGCGCTTCGAGCGATTGCGCCACCGCATCGGCCGGCGCGATGGTGCGCGACTTGAGCGCCACCACCACCGCATCGACTTCGGCGCTCAACGGCCCGGCCGGCACGCCGATGGTCTGCACCACGCGCATGCCGGCGCGCACCAGGTTGTTGGCGAGATCGGTCGCGCCGGTGAAGTCGTCGGCGATGCAGCCGAGCAGAATGGTCATGGCTTCTCCTTGTTGCGAGCGAAGGACTGCTGCCCGAGAAGGATCGCGGCCAGGCGATGACTATCGTGCCGTTCGCCGCGTGCCGCGCCGAGTCCTGGATTCCTCTTCCATGACCAAGCCTACGGCCAGGCCATGGGCGCAAGGCCATCAGTTCCTTCAAGGCCTCGAGCATGAGGGAGGCGGTGGCTTCGGTCATGGCGGCCAAGATCAGGCCGAATCCCGTACCCGGGCGACCACCTCCTGCACCAACAGTTCCGGGCTCGCGAACACCGGCAGCCCCAGTTGGTCGGCGAGCGGTTCGCCCAGGTGCGCCAACGAGGCTTGCGCCAGGACGATGCGATCGACGCGTGGCGCCAACTCTGCCGCAGCCTCGGACACGAGGCGATCGTGCAGGTCACGCCGGCTACTGGCCAGGGCGTCGAATGCCGCCGCGCACAGGACGCTCTCCGCCGGGATATCCCGGCCGGCGCTCTGCGCGTGCGCAGCCAGCAGTGCCCGGCTCGGTGCGACCGTCGACGAGGTCGTGCATATCAGACCGACGCGGCCCGGCGCGCTTGCCACACGGGCGTAGAGGGGGTCATCGATCTTGAGGATCGGCACACTCACCGTCTGGCGCGCGGTATCGATGGCCGGCGAGGTCGACGAGCACGTGAAAACGATCAGCTCGGCACCCGCATCGGCCGCCACTTGTGAGAGTGTGACGATGCGGCGCGTGATGCCGCTTGAAGGACCTTGCCGGATCAGATCCTGCAGGACACTTTCGTCCAGCATGTGAAAGCAGTCTGCGTCTGGCAGTTCCGACTGGAAGCGCGGACGGAAACGCTCGACCAGCATCGCGACCGTATGGATGAAGGCAATGCGCCGGATCATGGAAGCCCTTCGGGTGGTCAATGGAGAGATCAGTAGTGCCGCGCGAGCCATGCGTCGACTTCCGCGCGCAGCGGAATGCCGCGGCGGCCCGACGCTCTGGTGCACTTGATGGCCGCCGCGGCGTTGGCGAAGCGGGCCGCAGCCGCGACATTTCGTACACCGGGCGGAAGCGGCTTCGCTCGCGGCTCAGACAGCGGCGGTGACCAGAATCTCCACCAGCAAGTCGGGGTGTGCCAGCTTGGACTCGCCGGTGGCGCGTGCCGGGCCGGCGCCTTTGGGCACCCACGCGTCCCACACCTCGTTCATGCCCGCGAAATCGCGCTCGATGTCCTTCAACCAGATCTGGACCGACAGCATGCGAGTCTTGTCGATGCCGGCCTTGGCGAGGTGGCCGTCGATCTTCTCGAGCACCTGGTGGGTCTGGCCCTGGATGTCCGACGTGCCATCCTGCGCGGTGACGCCCGTCATATAGGCGACGCCGTTGTGCACGACCAGGCGGCTGAGGCGATGGGTGGGTTCGATGCGGGTGATGTCAGTCATTGGTGCGATCTCCAGGTGTTGAAAAAGATGGAATCAAAGTGCGGCCAGCTCTTCGAGCGTGATCGGCTTGATGGGAGGGCGGATCCGGTAGTGGCCGACCTCGGCCGGAGAGACGCCGCGCTCATGTGCGATGACCTCGGTGACGGTGAGGCCGCAAAGGCGGCCCTGGCAGGGGCCCATTCCGCAGCGCGTGAAGGCTTTGCCCTGGCTCGGCCCCTGGCAGCCGAGGGCAACCGATCGGCGCAGTTCACCGGCCGAGACTTCCTCGCAGCGACAGGCGATCACGTCGTCGGCCGGCACGCGATGCTGGATCTTGGGACGGTAGAGCGTATCGAGGAAAGGCCGGATGTGCAGCTGGCGACGAAGCGCCGACCGCAGCGGCTCGGCCTGGCGGTCGCGTTCGAGTTCGGACAAGCGCCCGGCGTCGTGCGCCGCGGCCAGGCCGGCGAGCTGCCCTTGCAAGGCCGCTGCCAAGCCGCCGGCGATGCCCCGCCCATCCCCGGCGATCAGGAAGCCGTCCAGCTCGAGGCGGCCCCAGGCATCGGCCGCCGGCACCCAGCACAGCTGCTGGTCGTCCCAACGGTGCGCCAGGCGCAGCGACGCCGTGATCTGGTTATTCGGCACCACGCCCTGGTGCAGCAGTATGAGATCGGTCTGCACGCGGTGCGACGTGGCTCCAACACGAAAGCGCAGGGCCGTGGCCCGTGCGCCGCCTTCCACAGCGAGGTCGGTTGCGGCACGGTGGTAGGGGATGCCGGCGTCGCGGATGCTACGGATCAGGCCCAGGCCTTTCCTCACGTCGCGCCATCCCGCCAGGGCGCCGCCGAGATGGCGCAGGGCCCGCAGGTAGTCGCCGCGCTGCGTGGTGTCGACGATGGCGCCGATGCGCACACCGGCCCGCAAGTACTGCCAGGCCAGCAGGTACAGCAACGGTCCGCAGCCGACCAGCGCGACCGGCTGCGATGGCGCCACGCCGGCGCTCTTGAGAAGGATTTGCGCCGCCCCGGCCGTCATCACGCCGGGCAGTGTCCAGCCAGGAATCGGAAATGGCCGCTCCATCGCGCCGGTGCACAGGATGACTTGGCCGGCCGTCATGGACCGGGATCGCCCATCCTTCAAGTAGTGAATGACGCGATCGCGGGAGATGTTCCAGACGGCCGCGCCGCCGACGTGCTGCGCTGTCGATTGCGAGAAGCGCTCCACCAGGGCTCGGCCTGCGGCGTAGTCGTCCCCGAGCACCTGCAGCCGATCGACACCGGCCCGCGTGACGTCGCGGTAGATCTGGCCGCCCGGATGCGCCTGCTCGTCGAGCAGCGCGACCGACAGCCCCAGTTCGGCCGCGGCGGCGGCGGCTGCGAGACCCGCCGGGCCCGCCCCCACGACGGCGACATCTACCGCGCCGTCCAGCGCGTCAAGCTGCATGGCTGTCCTCGGTGGTGTTCTCGTTGCTGCCGCCGCTGGTCGTGTGGATGGCTTCCCAGCTGCGGGCGCCTTCCTGCGAGCGGATCTTCATACCCGGCTGCACCGGCACGAGGCATGCCTGACGATTGGCCACGCCGTTGATTTCCAGCAGGCATTCGAAGCAAACGCCCATCATGCAGTAGGGAGCACGTGGCGCACCCGACACGGGCGTGGAGCGAAAGCGCGACACACCGGCCGCCAGCAAGGCGGCAGCCACCGAGCGTTGGCCCAGCACCGCAAGGCGGCGACCGTCGAACTCGACATCGATGAAGGGCTCGGTTGCGGCCGAGATCGGGCGAAAGAGCGGTTCAGTGGGCATGGTGGTGATCCAGGGGCTGTGTCGGATGATCTGCGGCGGGAAAGCGGTCGCCCCGAAACGCGTCCAGCTCCTCGGGCGCGGCTGCGCCGTCGATCCACGGGGCGATGCGAAAGGCGTGGGCCGCGGCCAGGGTCACGCCGCTGTGGCACGTGACGACGTAGGCGCCTGGGCAGGATTTCGATTCCTGGTAGATCGGATAGCCGTCGGGCGTCATCACCCGCAACGCGCCCCATACCCGAACCACATTGAGCTGGCCGAGCATGGGAAAACTGGCGACGGCGCGGCGCGCGAGCTCGGCCAAGGTGCTGGTCGTCGTGCTGTCGTCAAAGCCCGCATCTTCCATGGACTCCCCGATCTGGATGCCGCCCTCGTCGGTCTGCCGGATATGGCCCGTGGGATAGTCGAAGAGCTTCTCGGAGCGCTCGGTGACGATCAATTGCCCGCGATTCGGCCGCACCGGCGCATGGAGGCCGACTTGACCGGCCAGGCGCGCATTGCCCAGCCCCGCGGCCAGGACGAGCTTGGGCGCGCGAAACTGCTGACCCCGGATGTGCGCTGTGAACACGCCGTCTGCGTGCGTGATGCGCTCCACCCCGTGGCCTGTCTTCAGCATCACGCCCCGCTGGGTGCACGCGGAGTGCAGGGCGCGCAGCAGCTTGAGCGGATTGACATGACCGTCCATCGGCGAGTAGCTGGCGCCCACCACCTTCGGTCCGACGTGAGGCAATCGCTGCAGCAGGGCCGCCCGGTCCAGGATCTCGAACGGGTAGTCGCCGCCCACCTCATCGCGGACCGCGGCAAGCCGCTCGCTGCGCGCCTCGAGTTCAGCCTCGGAAAAGCACAGGAAGAAGCCGCCGGTCTGCTTGGCCTGGACATCGATGCCTGTTTCGCCCTGAAGTCGCGCCGCCAGCGTCGGCCACTGCCGCGCAGACTCCCGGGTCCAGCGGGCATAGTGGGGAACGCCGCGCCCCTTGCCGTGAACCCAGATCAAGCCGAAGTTCCCGCGCGAAGCGCGAAACACATCGTCGCCTTCATCCAGGACCGTGATGTTCTTGCCAAGCTGGCCCAGCCCGTAGGCCACTGCCGTGCCGACCAAGCCGCCGCCAATCACGATCACATCGCTCGAGAACATGTATGCCTTGGTGCCGGTTATCGCGATGCTGCAGATGCAGGCAGGGTTCGGCGCGTCGCAGGCGCGGCCTAGAAATCAGCGACCTTGCCCCATGCCGAGTCGCTGAACCGCTCGGGCCGGTACGGTGCGGGATCAACGATCGGTTCGGCACCGGTGGCAAGGTCCGCGATGAGGTGGCCGGCGCCAGGGCCGATTCCAAAGCCGTGTCCGGAAAAGCCCGCAGCCAGGATGAAACCTGGTATGGACGGCACTTCGCCGATGCCGGGCACACCGTCCGGCGTGCTGTCGACAAAGCCGGCCCAGGCGTCCGTGATCCTTGCTTCGCGCAGTTCAGGCAGGAGTTCGACAGCGCGACGGTGGGTCTGCCTGATCGTCGGCAGATCGGGCTTCGGATCCAGGATGCGCACCCGCTCCATGGGCGTCGGCGCATCGAGCCGCCACCGCTTCAGCGTTTCGTGGCCACCACGAATGCCTTGCAGGCCTCCCGGAAGAAGGCTGCGCCAGCGCTTGGCGAACATGGGCACGAATTGCGGGGCGAAGCGCATGAACTGTGGCGTCACGTCCACGCGCGCGCGGCCGCTGATGGCCAGTGCGTAGCGTCCGTCGTTACGGCGCGTCACGGAGACGCCTGCGGTAAACAGGGCATCCGGCAAGCGATGCTCCACAGGGGACACGCTAAGGATGGATTGCCGGATCGAGGCCTGGGGAAAACGGATGCCGAGCTGGCGGCAGAACGAGGAGGCCCAGGCGCCCCCGGCAAGCACGGCCGTCTTGGTCTTGATGACCCCGGCTTCGGTGATGACGCCGCTGACCCGTCCGCCTTCCGTCTCGATGCCGCGGGCAGCACAATTCTGGTGGACGCTGCCGCCAAGCTTGATGAGCGCAGCTGCCACCGCGGGCGCAGCCTTGGCAGGATCGGCGGTGCCATCGCTGGGCGAGAAGACGCCGCCTTTCCAGGCGCGGCCGGTCGCCTGCCCCCGCTGAGCTGCCTGCCGGCTATTCAGCATGTAGGTTGTCACTCCGGCGGTCTTCGCAAAATCGCGCCAGCTGGACCAGCGGGACAGCTCGGCCTCGTCGTTACTGAGATACAAGAGCCCGCAGCGATGAAAGCCCGTGTCTTCCCCGCTTTCGGCGGCAAACCGTTCCCAGAGATCAAGGCTCTTGCTCGCCATCGGCAGTTCGCGAGCGTCCCGGTTCTGCTGCCGGCACCAGCCCCAGTTGCGGCTCGATTGCTCGGCGCCGATCCTTCCCTTTTCGACCAGGGCGACCGACACACCGCGCTTGGCCAGGTAGTAGGCGGTAAAGACGCCGATGATGCCGCCGCCGATCACGACGACGTCAGCGGAGGCCGGCGGCGTGGGGGAGGTGTTGATATGGTGCAGCGGAGGGGACATGATGAATCTCGCTCGTCGATTCAAGCCTGGACGCTTTGAACCACGTAGAACTTCGCGACGCGATCGCTGCTTTCCCATCCGATCGGTGCGCCCTGGGGCACGAACAGCGCATCTCCGGCGCTCACCGACAGCACGCTGCCATCGGGGGCTGCGAACCGCACGCTGCCGGCCAGGAGATGCATGAACTCGTTCATGCGATGCGGACGAACAACCCGGTGGTAGGGTGTTGAGTCCCAGGTGCCCGCGAGGTACTGCGCGCCCTCCTCGGTGAAGACATTGTCGCTGCGGCATTGCGGAGTCGGGCCCAGCAGCGCTTCCGCCGGTGGCGGTGTGGAGGGCTTGAAGTCGGCGTTGGCGCGCAAGGGGATGAGGCCGGGGTTGGTCGGCTTCTCGCAAGCGGCCGCGCAAAATGAAAACCGCACGCGGGATGCGGCCTGGATATGGAGCGAGGTACCGCATCCGATGACGACACCCGCCTGGGGACCGACCACCAGCGGGGCCGCCCCTGCCGCCGTCAGGGTCAGCTCTCCTTCGACCACGACGATGGTTTCGATGTGGGGATAGCTTGCAACTTCGAGCTCGCCGATGAAGCTGGTCCGGCCCGCGATCATCGCGCCCGGCCCTTCCCACGCGATCTCGCGATGTCGCGCAAAAGGATCGTCCTTGCCGAACGCCGCGTTGCGGAAGGAGGTTGAAACGGGTGCGCCGTCGGCGCGATGCAGCACTAGGGCCACGGTCATGATTGCTCCTGCGCGTTGCGCGATGATTTCACTGAAAACTTAAGCGGCGGTACTTCGCGTCGGCGCAGTCGAGGCATCCTGGAAGCCAAGAATGGCTTTGGTTTCCAGATACTCCTCAAGACCTTCTATGCCGTATTCGCGGCCATTTCCTGACCGCTTGTATCCGCCGAACGGGGCATGGGGGTTCCAGGCCGGATAGTTGATGTGCACCTGCCCGGAGCGGATGCGCGCCGCGACGGCGCGCGCCGCGCCGAGGTCCTCCCCTTGCACATGGGCGCCCAGGCCGTAGACAGTGCCATTGGCAATCTCCACAGCCTCGTCCACGCTGTCGTAGGGGATCAACGCGAGCACCGGCCCGAAGATCTCCTCCTGCGCGATCTGCATTTGAGGATGCACCGCGGTGAAGATGGTCGGACGGCAGTAGAAGCCGCGTCTTAAAGCCTCTGGCCGTCCGAGGCCACCACAGATGAGCCGCGCGCCTTCGGCGATTCCGAGGCCGATCATTTCTTGCACCCGATTGAACTGGGCGCGATTCGCCACCGGACCGTGCGTGGTCTGCTCGGAGCGCGGATCGCCCACGACGATGCTGGATGCCGCTTCGAGCGCGATCCGTTCAATCTCCTTGAGGCGCTCGCGGGGCACGATCATGCGAGTCGGCGCGCTGCAGGATTGGCCGACGTTGCGAAAGGCGGCCGCCACGCCTGCCGGTACGGCACGCGCCAGGTCCGCATCCGGCAAGATGAGGTTGGGCGATTTCCCACCGAGTTCCTGGGCCACGCGCTTCACTGTCGGGGCCGCCGCTTGGGCAACCAGGACGCCGGCCCTCGTCGAACCCGTGATCGAGATCATGTCCACGTCGGGATGCGCGGCCAATGCGGCGCCGACCTCCGGTCCTTCACCGTTCACAAGGTTGAACACACCCGGCGGGACGCCGGCATCGTGCACCACCTCGGCAAAGAGCAAGGCGCTCAGGGGCGACAGCTCGCTGGGCTTCAAAACGACCGTACATCCCGCTGCCAGGGCGGGGCCGACCTTGGCGGTGATCTGGTAGAGCGGCCAGTTCCATGGTGTGATCAGGCCGCACACGCCGATGGCCTCGCGCATGATGGCCATGTCCCCCCGATGGGTGAGAAACGCATAGCTCGCGACGTTGTCCCGTGCCACGCGGATGTGCTGTGCCGCAGACGGCACCTGCGTGCTGCGCGCAAAGCCGATGGCAGCGCCCATCTCCAGCGAGATCGCCTGAGCGAACAGTTCTGCGCGCTCGAGGATCAGGGCGTGGACGCGATCGAGAAACAAGGCCCTGCTCTGGGCGGAACTCACGGACCAGGTCGCGAATGCGCGCCGCGCCGCAGCCACGGCTGCAGCGACATCTCTTGCACTGCCCAGCGCGATTTCCGCGACAGGCTCCTCGGTCGATGGGTCGACGACGGAGCTGCGAGCTTGCGTTTCGGGCACGACCCACTCGCCGCCAACGAACAT
The DNA here is from genome assembly GCF_018614915.1 of Variovorax paradoxus. GTDB lineage: Bacteria > Pseudomonadota > Gammaproteobacteria > Burkholderiales > Burkholderiaceae_C > Variovorax > Variovorax paradoxus_K. The sequence continues at coordinate 94,806 of NZ_JAGGNU010000043.1, forward strand.
GCGATCCAGGCGGCCAGCGCTCCTGAGGTGCTCGATGATGGAGGAGTTCACGGAGTTGGTCCTTTGCAATACGGCGTCAGGGTTGCTCATTGCCGTCCATAAAAGCGTGGCCATGGATGCTTGGTGATGCGGCGGGGTGCGTCAAGATGGGGCTGAGGTCGGGCCTTTGGATGTCCAAAAGTCTAGGCCGCGTGCCCCTCGCGCCGGTGCTGCAATGAGGGTCTTGCGCAAAGCACGCTGCGGTTGTGCGAGTCGCTACAGCAGATCCTGCCATCGCGCATACGTCATGGGCCTTCACATCGGTCGCACTCGACCGGTAGCGGGCACGCCCAGCACCAAGGCCCACATACCCATCAGCACGAGTCCGAGCAACTGACCCGCAGGGTCTCCGCGGACCTGGCCGAGGGGCTGAAGCGCGGCTGGGCGACGAAGTCACGGGGACCGGAGCTGAAACGATCTGGCGCTGCCCCAGCATCAACTCCACGCCTGGGTACAGCGGCATGGCGCGCGCAAGCGCGGCGTTGGCGAGCGTAGGCACAACGAGGGTCAGCACCGCCCAGCAGCCCATGAGCGCCGTGGCGCTGGCATGGCGCCGCCACGCCGGCGATAGGACAAGGATAGATCGCGCTGGTTGAAAGCGGCGTGATCGAAGCGACCGCCAACTCGCCGGCGGGTGACTGGGCGTTATAGGCGAGGGCCGCTAGTCGCAGGTTGCATGTTCGGTGGAGGCCATGGGAGGATCCCCCGCGACCGTTACAGCGATAGCGGCAGCCCCAGGTACCGCTCGTACATCATGTCCCTGTGCCGCAGCAGCACATCGTCCAGCGCCGCATCGGTCACCGCTTCGCGGAACTCGAAGGCTTGCCGCGTGGCGGGGTCCATTTCGCAAACCGCCTGCGGCAATGGGCGCATCAGCGCCAGTGCGGTCGCGCTGTAGATATCTACCGCCGTGAAGCTCTTGCCGATGTAGTAGTCGCTGCCGGCTGCCTGCTGCGCCTTCAGCCGCGCCGCCAGCATTTTCAGCACCTCCACCACGCGCCCGGGTGCACTCGCGCCCGCCTGCGGGTTGAAGCCGTACTTCCTGCCGATGTATGTCGCAGCCTGCGCAGCGAACCCGCCCTCCCCTGCGAGGCCTGCCTGCACCAGCTGCAGCCGGCGTGACCAGGCCAGCCCCTGCTCGCCGCAGATCTCGTGGGCCAGGCCGAACATCAGCGCCCGGTGGGCGGCATCGGCAGGCAAAAGCGACGGCTGCGGCGCGAGTCGCTCGGCCAGCAGCAGGATGTCTGCCCAGCCCGAGCGCGGCGGCTCGTTGTTGTAGAGGGCCACGGGCGCGCTGCGCTGGCTGGCCCACTCCTTGAGTTGCGGGCTGTCGTAGGCCAGGCGCACCGCCTTCCACGGGAAGCCTTTCACATGCAAGATGCCCTTGGCCGCCTCGGACCAAGGGCTAGGAATGTGGCCCACCACCACCATGCGCAGGCCGGTGCTGGCGATGGCTTCTTCGACGGTGATGTATTCGATGGTCATGCGCGCATTCTGCGCGATGCCCGGTGGTGTGCGCCCCCCCGGGTCGGCCTTCGTTCCGAAAGGTCTACTTCACTGCGCGCTGCGACAACCTGCCGATCTGCACCGCTGAGTAGCCGAGCGCTGCAGCACCTCCTGCGTGTCGCGGTCCACGTGCGCCACGCGGCATTTCACGCCGGGCCGGCGCCCACCTGCGGTCAGCGGCAGCAGGGGCATGCGCGTGGTCTCACCCTGCCGATCGGGCTCCGTCAACCCGCCACTTTCGATCGGGTCGAACAGGAAGTTCTTGCGCGAAACTGGCCGGAGGCTGGCCATGGCACGGCAAAGCAACTGTCTGCGTAGATTGAAGCACTCTTGCTTGCGGGCCGCATCGATTGATGCTGCTTAGACAACCGCTCCTGGCCGGGTGTGTGAGTACGCAACATTGCCAGGTAGCTGACGCTCAGTGCGAAGGGCTGGCCGGCAGCGGCTTCGTCGCCACCGCCAAGCGAGCGGCTTACCGGGATGAGGCCCCGAATTGCTCGTGGGTTGTTGCGCGGCCAGCACTTCGCCTTCGGTCAGATCTCAGTCTGCTCGGAGATCTCCAAAGCGTCGTCCACCTCAATGCCGAGGTATCTCACGGTCGACTCCAGCCTATGGACTTCAGTCCATAGGCTGGACTATCTCCCGCTTCGGACTATGTCCCGTTCTTGATCGGCGCCCTAATCTACCGGGGGTAGGCGGTGGCCTTACTGGACATTGCAATCTTCCCTGCCAGGCAATTTCGCCTGCAAGGAGATCATCGTGGAGCCTTCCTACAAGAGAGCCGATGCGCGGGTCCGCGCGATCGGCGGTACGTCTGCTGAGCACCTCAGCACGTTCGTCACCTGGCTGGGCAGCCAGCAATACTCGGCAGGATACGCCTGCATCGTGGCGAGACACGCATTGGCCTTCGGACGTTGGTGCGAAGGGCGTGGCATTGACGTCAGGGCGCTGACTGACGACGACGTCGAGCGATACCAGCGCAGTCGCGCCCGGCGCCGCGCACGACGTCCCGATACGCGCCGCCAAGAACGACAAGCACTGGCGCTGCTGCTGCTCTTCCTGCGCGAGCAAGGGCTCTGCGCTGCCGCAACTTCATCCGCCACGGCAGTTGACCGCGTTGCCGCAGAGTTCGCACAACACATGCAGCGCAACCAGGGCGCTGGCATCGGCCACCGTCGACACTTACACCAGGTTGGCCCGTCAGTTCCTGGCCTGGCGCTTCGGGCAGGCAGAGGTCTGCCTGCATGAGCTTCGCCCGAGCGACTCCATCGCGTTCGTTCGACGAGAGTCGAGGCGCATGGCACCCCCCGCTGTCAAGGGTGTTGCCAAGGCGTTAAGGTCCTTCCTGCGCTTCGGCGAGTTCCGCGGCGAGGTCCCCGCTGGGCTCGCTGCCGGCGTGCCGTCCGTCGCCACCTGGACGACCACGCCGCCGATCCCCAAGGCGATCGCTGCCGAGCACGCTCAGCGCGCCATCGACAGCTGCGACCGCTTGACTGCGATCGGCCGACGTGATCGTGCTGTGTTGTTGCTTCTGGCGCGCCTCGGACTGCGCGCCTGTGAGATCGTCAGGCTGGCTCTGGACGACATCGACTGGGAGCAGGCGCAACTGCGCATTCGCGGCAAGGGCGGACTGCAGAGCCTGCTGCCGCTGCCCGCCGATGTTGGCGCTGCCATCGCCGTGTATTTGGAGGACGGCCGGCCGATCTGCGAGGACCGGCATGTCTTCCTGCGATCCGTGGCGCCGGTCCGCGGTCTGCTGGAGGGATCGGACGGCGTCGGTTCTATCGTGCGCTACGCGCTCGCGCGGGCCAAGGTCGACGCACCACATCGTGGTTCTCATCAATTCCGGCATGCCTTGGCCGCTCACATGCTTCGGCAAGGCGCGTCGCTGCCCGAGATCGGCCAGGTGCTGCGCCACCGCAGCCCGCAGACCACCAGCATCTACGCCAAGGTGGACCTGGACGCGCTTCGAGCTGTGGTCATGGCCTGGCCTGGGAGTGCACGATGAATACCCTGCGCGAAGCCCTGCAGGAGTACAGCGCCGGGGGCTGGGCTACAAGATGCATTGCGAGGGGCTGCTGTTGCCGCGATTCGTCAGTTTCATAGAAGAGCACCGCGCCGAACACATCAGCGTCCGGTTGGCGCTCGAGTGGGCTCAACGACCGTCTGTACAGCCCGCCGAGTGGGCTAGGCGGCTTTGCTTCGTGCGCGGCTTCGCACGCCATCGCAGTGCCACCGACAGCCGCACGGAGATCCCGCCGATCGGCCTGCTGCCGCACCGATCCACGCGCGCCAGGCCGCACCTGTACTCCGAGGACGAGATCAGGCGGCTGTTGGATGCGGCGTTAGAACTGCCGGTGGCCTGGCCATCGACGTCACTTCGCCCCTGGGTGTTCTACGGCCTGATCGGACTGCTCAGCGTGACGGGCATGCGCTTGTCCGAAGCGCTGAACCTCCAGCTCGCCGACGTCGACCTTGATCAGGCCGTCCTGACGATCCGTGGCGCCAAGTTCGGCCAGTGGCGGCTGGTGCCAATCCATCCGTCTACCCGCGCGATCCTGGCCGACTACCTGAAGCGACGTGAGCAGTTCTTCCGCCACCCGGTCTCCACCTATGTGTTCGTCTCGCGCCGCGGCACTCGCCTTGACGGCGGCCATGTTCATCGGACCTTCTACACGTTGTCACGCAGCACGGGCCTGCGCGCAGTCGGCGCGAGCAAGGGGCCACGGCTACATGACCTCCGCCACCTATTCGCCGTCAAGACGCTTACGCGCTGGTACCAGTCCGACAAGGACCCTGGGCGCGAGATGCCTCTGCTCTCGACCTACCTCGGGCACGTCTGCGTGGCAGGCACCTACTGGTACCTGAGCGGGAAGCTGGACGCGCTGGTCATGCACAGGAGGCTGCTTCCTGCCAACGATGATCTCAGCATTCGGTTGCTGCCCGCGATGCGCCTCGGATTTGTGTGCCGCCAAGGGCATCCTGGCTTGGCGGCGGGGCTCCCATCCTTTGGCGTGCTGCGCCAGTATCCGCTGGTCGCCGGAGGGCTGGGGCTGAGCGACGAGGTGGTGCAAAGCCTCAACAGCTACTTCGGAAAGTCGGTGCATTTTGAAGAAGCGCTGAGGTTTCAATCGGACGAGATATTCAGTCTGCTGGAGATGGTGCGAACTACAGATGCCATCTTCTTCGGAACGATCGAGGCCGCTCGTCTACTGCTTGATCGCGGGGAGTTGTTGGAGCTCAAGCTGTCCCGCCCTCTGGGCCTAACGTCGCAGTTTGCGTTCATCACGCTTGAGGGAATCTCTGAAACGCCCGCTCTGCGGATGGTGAGGGAGTTCTGCACAGACAAGATGCGTGACCGCTGCTCCGACCTCGCGGACAAGCAATCAGAATGACCTGCAGGGCGCCCGGAGACCGCTTCTGTAAGCCCTCGACGGCCGGTTTTTTGCGCAGGGACTAAACCGCTACCGCGGTAGGGCACCCCCTGGAAGCGCGGCGCCCCGGAGGGAGGTTGTGCATACCTTCGACGGCGAGGCAATCCGCCTCGTTCTTCGACAGGAGCACTGCCATGAACCCTTCCAGTCAAGCCGTCACGCCGTTGCGCCAACGCATGCTCGACGACATGCACATGCGCAAGCTCGGGCCCAAGACCCAGGCGGCCTACCTTCGC
>NZ_JAGGNU010000044.1 GCF_018614915.1 Variovorax paradoxus
CAAGGTCGAACCGCACGAGGGTCGCGTCGGCCGCTTCCAGCCCGACGACCGGCTGCTGGCATTTCTCAACTCCCTGTGAAGCCATGGAATATGCCGAGTGGAATGCCTTTGCAACGCCGCCGGTCAGGGGGCTCGCACGTGCACCGCCCCTATCGCTCGGCATTGCCAGGGACCCGGGATAGTGGCGCAACGTGTGCATGGAGACACGCTTGTCGATCCGCGCGACTTCGGCAGCGGCGTGGATGGCGCGGTTCAGCTGGCGCGCGCTCAACGCGTCCACCGGGTTTATGCCGGGGAACAGCCATCCGTTGGGCAGCATGTTGCCTTGCGCATGGGCGAAGCGCCACCAGGCCCGCAGCCGCTCCAGCAGCACGGGCGAGAGCATGGCGTAGCGGTCCTTGCGACCCTTGCCCTGTTCGACGCGCAGGGTCATGCGCTGGCTGTCGATGTCGCCGACCTTCAGCGAGATCACTTCACTGACGCGCAGCCCGGTTCCGTAGGCGATGGACAGTGCGGTGCGGTACTTGATGTTGGAGGCCGCAGCGATCAAGCGCGCGGCTTCGTCGCGGCTGAGCACCACGGGCAGCTTCTGGGGCACCCGCACGTAGGGCATCCTGGCCACCAACTCACCGCGGTCGAGCGTGACGTAGAAGAAGAACCTCAAGCCCGTGATGGTTGCATTGATCGTGATCGGCGAGATGCCCCGGTCGACCATGTGCAACTGGAAGCGACGCAGGTCCTCCCCGGTGGCTGTGTCGGGAGATCGCTGGAGGAAGCCGGCGAGATACCGGACCGCGCGAAGGTAGCCAACCTGGGTCTTGGGGCCGAGCTTGCGCATGTGCATGTCGTCGAGCATGCGCTGGCGCAGCGGCGTGACGGCTTGACTCGAAGGATTCATGGCGGTGCTCCTGTCGAAGAACGAGGCGGATTGCCTCGCCGTCGAAGGTATGCACAACCTGCCTCCGGGGCGCCGCGCTTCCAGGGGGCGCCCTACCGCGAGCGGTTTAGTCCTTGCGCGCCATAGCCGACATCCGAGCTTCGCCAAAGCAGTCATTTGAGCTGAGCGTCTAGAAGGGGTCCAAAACATTCGTCGGGCTTCGCTGAACGCGTCGCCGCCTAGAGGTCCAAATCGAACTTCCGCTAGCCACCAGCGTATTGCGCTGCTTCAGAAAAGTTTCCAGTTCGCTGCCGTTCGCCACGCACCTTGTGACCTGCCCGCTCGAAGCGTTTGCCGTCCTCATCGCCGAACATCGGTCTCAACAACGTAATCCGCGATGATGCCTCTTCAATGCGAGAGAGCCCTCGGCGGCCACTTCGGCGCGGCGCCGGCCGCGCTCCTCGCCCATGCGCCAGGTGCCCAGGCTGAGCACCGGCATCCGGCCGCCGAATGGAAGTGGGAGGGTTCGCATGGGGAGACTGGATAGCGTCGATCCGCGAGGCGAACCCGGGCATACCATGATTGAGCCTGACTCAACCAATGACTAAGTTCGCCGCCATGGATCGCCTGCCTCCGCTCAACGCCATCCGCGCCTTCGAGGCCGCGGCCCGTCACATGAGCGTGACGCTCGCGGCCGACGAGCTCAACGTCACGCCGGGCGCCGTCAGCCGGCAGATCAAGGGACTCGAGGATTCGCTCGGCCTGCAACTGCTCAAGCGCGGCCATCGCCAGATCTCGCTGACGCGCCAGGGCGGCGACTACTATCGCGCAGTGACGCGCGCGCTCGAGGCACTGCGAGATGCGACGCGAAGGCTCAAGCGCCGAGGGCAACGCAAGCAACTGAAGATCCGGGCATACACGACCTTCGCGATGCGATGGCTGATCCCGCGCCTGTCGGGCTTTCACGCCGCCCATCCGGACATCGAAGTGCTGCTGAAGGCCTCGCTCGAGCCGGTGGACTTCCGCAGGGAAGACATCGACGGCGCGATCCGGCTGGGCGACGGCAACTGGCCGGGCGCCAACTGCTACCGCCTGGTCTCGAACATCCTCGCGCCGGTCGCGAGCCCGGCATTGCTCATGACGGGCCCCAAGCTCAAGCGGCCGGCGGATCTCGCGCACCACACCTTGCTGCACTCCATCGCCCGGCTCGACGACTGGATGTTCTGGCTGGAGGCCGCCGGCGTCGACGCGAAGTTTGACGCGCGGGCCGGCATGACCTACGAGAGCTCCGCCATGAGCTACGCCGCGGCCATCGAGGGCCAGGGCATCGCGATGGCCCAGCTGTTCCTGGTCGAGAAGGACATCCGCGAAGGCCGGCTGGTGCTGCCCTTCAAGAAGACGCTCGACATGGGCGACTTCACCTACTACCTGCTCACGCCCAATCACAAGGAAGAAACCGGCAGCATGAAGACCTTCCGTCTCTGGATGCTGGACCAGTTCGAGCAAGGCTGAGCCGCAGCGCGGGCCACTTGCGGCTTTCTCAATCGTGCGCAGCCTAAAACTCGTTTGAGCCGGCGACGGCGGCTGCCTAGGATTCACGCCGGACAACTTTTCGGCATGGAGGCCTCGATGGAAAGGATTGGCTTTATCGGCCTCGGCGCCATGGGCAACCACATCGTGCGCCGCCTGCTCCGGGCGGGCCACGATGTCTACGTGGCCGACCTCGACAGCGACGCGGTGGCCGCCGCGGTAATGCACGGCGCCTCGCGCTGCGAGAGCCCCGCGCACGTGGCGGACAACGCGGAGATCGTGCTGACCTGCCTGCCCACGCCGGAGATCGTCGAAGAGGTGGTGCTCTCCTAGAACGGGGTCTGGGCGGGCGGCGCGGTCAACACGGCGCGCAGCTTCACGAGCGAGATCATCGTGGCCAAGTCGATCCTCGGGCGCAAGTTCGACTTCGGCTTCCGCATGGACCTGATGCGCAAGGACGTGCGCCTGTTTCTCGCCGAGGCCGAGCGCGTGGGCGTGGCGACCTTCGCGGCCTCGGTGGTCAAGCAGTTCTTCGATCATGCGGTCGCGAAGGGACGCGGCGGGCAGGACATGTCGCGCGTGGCGCTCGAACTCGAAGCCCTCGCCGGCGTCGAGATCGCGCGGCGCGCCTGATGGATGCCAGCTTGATATTTTCTCAATCAGCAAGGAATCGATTGACGGTCGCGATTCTTGCGCGCAACGATGCGTCCGGCGCCTGAGAAGACGCCGCGGCCATGCCCGCGAGGCGCGGCCGGGGCATCGCGCTCGTCGATTCGTGGGGCAGCTATGCGGCCCTGGTCACCGACATCACGGTGGGACGAGACGGCAGCATCAAGGTCGACCGCATGGTGTGCGCGGTCGACTGCGGCCTGGCCGTCAATCCCGACGGCGTCGAGGCCCAGATCGAAAGCGGCATCGTCTATGGCCTGAGCGCCGCGCTCTATGGCACCTTGACTTTCGAGGGCGGACGGGTGGTGCAGAGCAACTATCACGACTACCAGCCGCTGCGCATGCACGAGATGCCGATCGTCGAGGTTCACATCCTGAAGAGCACGCTGCCGCCGGGCGGCGTCGGCGAGATGGGCACCGCGCTGGTCTGCCCGTCGCTCATGAACGCGGTCTACTCGGCGACCGGGAAGCGCTTTCGCAGCTACCCCGTGTCGGCCGATCAGCTCAAGACGGCCTGAGCCTGAGCCGAATCGGCGCAGTGCACCGCCCCGGCGCGCAGCAGGCCGTCGATCTCGGCATCGTCGTAGCCCGATTCGCGCAGCACCTGCCGCGTGTCCTGCCCGCAGGAAGGAGTTGGCCGGTGCGCATGCGCGTTGGCCTCGGCGCTGTCGATCGGGAAGCCCGGCATTCGGATGGTGCCGTGCTCGGGGTGCTCGACCTCGGCCAGCATGCCGTTGGACGCGACCTGGGGATGCCGGGCCACGTCCTCGTAAGTGGCCACGCGCGAGCAGAGGATATCGCCCGCGCGCAGCAGCGGCAGCCACTCCTCGGTCGTCCGGGTCTTCAGCACCTCCGTGAGCACGGCGACCATCGCGTGGCGATTGGCGACCCGCAGGGGCGAGGTGGCGAATCGCGGGTCGGTCGCGATCCGCGGAATGCCCAGCAGCGCGCACAGCCGCGTCCACCGCTCGGGCATGTAGGCAGCGATCATCACCCAACCGTCGCGCGTTTCGAAGGCCTGGTTCGGCGCCGAATACGGTGCCGCGCTGCCCATGCGCACCGGCAGTTCGCCATCGGCGAAAAAGCTCGTGATGGACGATTGCTGCAGCGCCAGTGCGGCGTTCAGCAGGTTCACGTCGAGCTGGCCGCCCTGCCCGTCGCGCGCGCGCTGCGCGAGCTTCGCCAGCACCGCCATGACGGCCACGTAGCCGGTCATCACGTCGACGATGGGCGCCTGCACCTTGCAGGGCTCCGCGCCTTCGAGCCCGATCAGGCCCATGAGGCCGGAGTCGGCCTGCACGATACCGTCGACGCCGGCGCGGTCGGCATACGGCCCGGTCTGGCCGTAGGCCGAGATCGAGCAGTAGATGAGCGCCGGATGGATGCCCGAGAGCTGCTCGAAGCCCAGGCCCAGGCGCGCCATCACGCCCGGCCGCATGCTCTCGACGACGATGTCCGCGCCGGCGATGAGCCGCCGGGCCACGGCGGCGCCGCCGGCCGACTTCAGGTCGAGGGCGACGCCCAGCTTGTTCCGGTTGAAGCCGTGGAATAGCGCGGCGTCATCGCCGACCCAGCCCGGCCCCAGCTTGCGGCCGAGTTCGCCGCCCGGCGATTCGACCTTGAAGACGCGGGCGCCCATGTCGGCCATCAGCATGGTGCAGGTCGGGCCTGCGCCGATCTGCGTGAAGTCGACGACCGTCAATCCATCGAGTGCATGGCGCAGCATGGCTAGTCTCCTGTTGATGGTGCGGCGCTGCGCTTGAATGCACCCTGGGCGGTGGCGATCAGCTCGCCCGCATCCGTCACGAGTTCGGCCGAAGCGAAGTACATCGTGCGGCCCTTCTTCGTGAGCTTGCCGACTGCGCGCAAGCGGCCGCCGGACGCCTTGCCGACGTAGCTGATGCCGAGCATCACGGTCAGCGCCTGGCCGAGCGCGCCGCCTTCGTGCTCGGCGAGGCCCGCGTAGCCGCAGGCGGCGTCCAGCAGGGTCGCGGCCACGCCGCCCTGCAGCCGGCCCTGCCGGTTGAGATGGCGCGGGCCGACGTCGATCTGGAAGGTCGACCGGCCCGCGCCCACGTCCACCAGCGTGATGCCCAGATAGTCGAGCAGCGGGTTCTCGGCGTCGTGCGAGTTCACAGCGACACCTTGATGTTGTTGTCGGTGATGACACGCTGCCAGCGCTTGAGCTCTTCGGCGATGTAGTTCCTGAGCTCGGCGGGCGTGGAGCTCTGCGTCTCGAAGCCCTGCTGCGCGAGCTGCTTCGCGACCGCCGGATCGCTCAAGGCGCCGGCCATGGCCTCGTTGAGCTTGTTCACGACCGCTGCAGGCGTCTTCGCCGGCGCCAGCACGCTGTACCAGAGGCTGGCGTCGTAGCCCTTGATGCCGGCGTCGCCGAAGGTCGGCAGATTCGGCATCAGGGAGCTGCGCTTCTGCCCCGCGACGCCGAGCGCGCGCAGCTTCCCGGCCTGCACGTGCTGCGCCACCGAGGCATAGGTCGCGAAGGACAGCTGCACCTGGCCGGCGATGAGATCGGTCACCGAAGGGCCCGTGCCCTTGTAGGGCACGTGCACCAGCTCCGTCCGGGTGAGCTTGGCGAACACCTCGCCCGCCATGTGCTGCGGCGTGCCGTTGCCGGGGCTGCTGTAGTTCAGCTTGCCCGGATTCGCCCTCGCGTAGGCGATGAGCTCCTGCAGGTTCTTGTAGGGCTCCTGCGGGTTCGCGACCAGCAGCAGCGGCACCGAGGCCAGCATGCCAACCGGCTCGAAGTCCTTTTCGATGCGGAACGGCACCTTCATGTCGAGGAAGGGATTCATCGTCACCTGGCTGGAGGCGATGACGATGGTGTAGCCGTCCGGCGCCGCATGCGCGACCAAATCGGTGCCGAGATTGCCGCCGGCGCCCGGGCGGTTGTCGACGACGATCGTTTGCCCCAGCAGTTGGCTCATTCGGGGCGCGATGGCGCGCGCCAGGATGTCGTTGCCGCCGCCGGTGGCGAAGGGCACCACGAGCGTGATCGGCTTCTTCTTGGGAAAGGCGGTCTGCGCCAGGGCCGGCGCGGCCAGCAGAGAAGCCATCGAGGCCGCGGTCATGAGGATGGCGAGGCGCCGGTTCGGTTGCGAGTTCATGCTTGTCTCCAGAAGAAGTTGTTCAGCGCCCGCGGTAGTTCGGGCTGCGTTTCTCGGTGAAGGCCTTGCGGCCCTCCAGGCGGTCTTCGGTGTCGCGCAGCACGCCCCAATACAGCTCGGTGAGCTGCTGGGCATCGGCCTCGCTCAGGTGCGCGGTCTGCCGCGACAGCTTCTTGATGGCTTGCACGGCCAGCGGCGCGTTGGCCGCGATGGCCTCGGCCAGGGCGATCGCGCGCTCCATCAATGCGGCGGGTTCCACCACCTGCGTGACCAGGCCGATGCGATGCGCCTCGGCTGCGTCAATCCGTTCGCCGGTCAAGGCCATCTGCATGGCGTGGGCCGAGGGGATGGCCTTCAGCAGCCGGTGCAGGCCGGAAACGGCCGGAATGGAGCCGACCTTCGCCTCCGGCAGCCCGAAGCTCGCGTTCGACGAGGCCACGCGCAGGTCGCACTGCAGCGCGATCTCCAGGCCCGCGCCGAGGCAGTGCCCGTTCACGGCCGCAACGATCGGCTTCCAGAGATTCAGCTCCGCCAGGTCCATCAGGCGGATGTAGAGGCCCAGGTCGGCCGAGCGCTCCGGGCTCTGGAAGACGGCTTCCGGGTAGCTGGCCGGCGAGCTCTGCGTCCCCTTGAGGTCCGCGCCGGCGCAGAAGGCGCGGCTGCCCGCGCCGGTGATGACCGCCGCGCGCAGCTCGCTGCTGTCGCGCACCGCGGCCAGGTGCGCGCGCAGTTCGCGCAGCGCGTCGATGCTCAATGCGTTCAGGGCCTCCGGGCGCTCGATGGTCAGCACCGCGACGGGGCCTCGGGTCTCGAATCGGACGTTCATGGCAGGCTCCTCACACGCTGGGCGACGACAGGCTGCGGCCGCCGCACACGTACAGCGTCTGGCCGGTCACATAGGAGGCCGCAGGGTCGAGGAAGAAGAGCACCGCGTTCGCGATGTCCTCGGCCGTGCCGATGCGCTTGACCGGCACCGAATCCTTGAGCCGCGACTGCACCTCGGGCGCGAAGTTGCGGAACAGCGGCGTATCGACGATGCCCGGCGCGACCGCGTTCACGGTCACGCCCTTGGCCGCGAACTCGATCGCGAGCGAACGCGTGAGGCTCACGACGCCGCCCTTGGCGGCCGAGTAGTTGGCCTGTCCGAAGCCGCCCAGCCAGGCGCGCGACGAGATGTTGACGATGCGGCCCTGCTCCCGCGCCACCATGCCCGGCAGCGCCGCACGGCAGCACAGGAACTGCGAGCGCAGGTTGGTGTCGATGACCAGGTCCCAGTCCTCGTCGCTCATCTTCAGAAAACGCATGTCGCGCACGGCGCCGGCGTTGTTGACCAGGCAGTCGATGCGGCCGGCCTTCTGCACGATCTCGGCGAAGGCGGCATTGACGGCCGCGGAGTCCGTGAGGTCGACGGTGACGCCAAGCGCCCCGAAGCCCTCGGCTTCCAGCGCGCCGATGGCCTCCTGCAGGGTCGCCGCGTCGCGGTCCAGCAGCGCGACGCGCGCGCCTTCCTGCGCCAGGCGCCTCGCGATGCCGAAGCCGATCCCGCGCGCGGCGCCGGTGACGGCGGCGACCTGCTCCGATTCGAATCTGCGAGCCATGGCTACACCCCCAACAGATGAACGGACGAGGCGGCGTGGTCGACGCCCGCGATGCCGCCGCCGGTGCATTGCGTGAGGCCGACCTTAGCGCCCGCCACCTGGCGCGCGCCGGCGCGCCCCTGCAGGTGCCACATGATCTCGACCATCTGCGCGACGCCGGTCGCGCCCAGCGGATGGCCCTTGGCGAGCAGGCCACCGCTCGGATTGACCGGCACGCGGCCGCCCAGCTGCGTGGCGCCGGATCTCAGGAGCGGCACCGCGTCGCCCGGCGCCGCGAGACCGAGCGCCTCGTAGTACAGCAGCTCGGCGATCGTGAAGGCGTCGTGAAGCTCGACGACGTCGACGTCCTTCGGCGCGAGGCCCGCCTGTTCGTAGGCCAGGCGCGCCGCGCGGGCGGTGATCTCGGCGTCGAGAATGTCGTCGCCGGCCTCCTCGCGGATGCCCGAGACCACGACGGAGGACAGCACCTTCACCGGCTTGCGTGATGAACCCGGCTTCGTGCTCACGATCACGGCGGCCGCGCCGTCGACCTGCGAAGGGCAGCACTGCAGCAGGGTCAGCGGGTCGGCGATCATGCGCGAGGCCAGCACTTCCTCGACCGTCGTTTCGCTGCGCTGCTGCGCGAACTCGTTCAGCGCGCCGTTGCGGCGGTTCTTGACGGCGATCGCCGCCAGGTCGGCGGGCGTCGCATCCCGCTCGTGCAGGAAGCGCGTCCCGCGCATCGCGTACACCGCCGGCAACACCATGCCGGCCCTGGCGTAGAGCTCGGTCTTGTGGTCGTTGCGCTGCAGCGGGATCGTGCCGCCGCCCAGGGCCGTGAGCTGCTCGATGCCGAAAACCAGCACCGTGTCGTACTGCTGGGCGAGCAGTGCGTGGCGCGCCAGGTGGACGCCGGTGGCGCCGCTGGCACAGGCGTTCTCGACGTTGTAGACCGGGATGCCCTTGAAGCCGAGGTCGCGCACGACCAGCTGCCCGAGGATCATGCCGCCGAGCACGTTGGCGCAGTAGACGGCCTGGATGTCGTCCCGGGTCACGCCCGCGTCGTCCATCGCCTTCAGGATGGCCTGCTGCGCCAGCTCGGGCCCCATGACGCCGGGATGGCGTCCGAAAGGCGTCATCGCGCCGCCGGTGATGTAGATGTCTTGCATGGTGCACTCCCGGGTTCAGGCCGCGACGGCCTCGAAGACGTAGCCGAACTTCTCGTCGCGGCGCGCGCGGTAGCTCGCGCCGATGGTCGGGCGCGCTTCGCCGTTCAGCCGACCGAAGATCCGCACCGGGCCGGGAAAGTCGACGAAGCCAAGCGCGTACGGCGTCTCGCCGCTTTTCCTGCCCGGGTGAATGACGGTGAAACTGTAGACCTCGCCGACGCCATCGATGGCGACGGTCTCGTGGCCACAGGCCAGGGGCGAGGCATCCGGCAGCGCCGGAAAGACCAGTTCGCCGGTTTGGCGATCGCGGGAAGCGAGCAGCTCGGGTTGGGAGGCGTCGCTCCAAAGGGCGTAGGGAAGTTCCATCTCGTGTGTCTCCGGGGTTGCATCCGACTGGCGATCTGCCTTGCGGGAATGGCTCTAGTCTTGGCCCTCGGACGCCCAGGTACAACCGATATTTGCAGCTGCTTCGATTGAGAAAAAGGCAAGCGACGGACCCGGTGCCGGCGGCATCGGTCGTTGTGCCTTCTCACACCAAGTGATACGGCCCGATCTCGTCATTCGGCGGAACGACACTGCGCGAAGGAACATGCCATGGGAGACCCGTTACGCCCGCTGCAGCCGGGACAAGCTGCGCCGGCGTTCGCGCTGCCGTCAGTCAATCTCGAAGCAACGGTCTCCCTCGCCGACCTGCGCGGCCGCCCATTCCTGATCGGCTTCTTTCGCGGCCTGCATTGCCCGTTCTGCCGTCGCCAGGTGACGCAGCTCGCCGGCCTCCAACCCGCCCTGCGCGCGGCAGGAGTCGAGACCCTGGCGGTGATCAACACGCCGATGGAGCGCGCCCGGCTGTACTTCCGCTTCCGCCCGACGCCCGTGCTGCTTCTGAGCGATCCGGACTGCGGCACTCACCGGGCGTTCGGCGTGCCACGCATCGAGTTCCTGCCCGAGGGCAGCAGCGAGCAGCCCGCATGGCCGGCGCGCGCGAGCATGGCGCAGTTCCAGGCGGCGCGCGTCAACCCCACGGGCGAGCTGCCGGCGCCGACACAGCCCATTGACAGCTTGGTAGTACCCAATGCAATCGCGCCATTCCGTCCGCTGGTGACCACGAGAACTGTCGTCTTGCCAACAGCAACGCCTTGCACCGGACCGGCTTCATTGAGGCGGTTCGAGCGCTGCTGACTCAGCTATCGTATTGAAGTCAGTGTGAAGCTCAGGGCCAGCAATGAGGCCGCTGTCAGCCCTATTCCTAGCTTGAACGCCGAGCTGAAATTTTCAGCCGCGAGCACAGCGGCAAAGCGAGCGCCGGCAACAGCGCCATCAGCAAGAAGGCGCTGGCTCCGAGCCGTGCATACAGTACTCCGGATGACAATGTCAGCAGCGCTGTGACTAGCGCTGGTCCGAGTGCATAGATGGCCTGGCCGGTAGCGGCAAGATGCTGAGGCACGGCAGTACTTATGAGGCGCATACAAGCGAGATGCAGAAGTGCAAACGTCAGTCCATGCAGGGGCTGCACGATTGCAAGCGCTCCAGGATTGGTTGAGGACGCCACCACAAGCCATCGCAGGACAGCCGCTGCGGACGCAATTGCGGCTGCACCGCTCGGCCCGAGTGCATCGACCAATCGAGGTCCAATCAGGATGAAGACCATCACCTCCGCAACGACGGCCTCCGACCACAGGACACTGATCGTGGTCGGACTGACGCCGGCCGCATTCCATCGGATGACCGCGAATGCGTCATGCATGGCATGGCTGCCGTAAACCAGGGCCGCAATGAGTACCATGCGCCGGAACACGACGATCCCTATGAGCTCTCTGATGGCTCCGACGGATGATTGTTCAGGGGCTGCGTCGGTGTTGTTATCAGGCGCTGGCAACAGCATGGTGCTTGCTGCTGCGACCAGAAGCAGGGCGCCATGCATCCATGCGATCGATGTGAGTGCCGTCCAGCCAATCACTTGGCCAGCGGCAAGCGTTCCGAACACGAAGGCAGCGGATGCCGAACCTCGTACCCAGCCATATTCAAAGCTCATTCCTGCCGGAGCGCGCGATTTCGAAGCATCTAACGCCAAGGCGTCGGCAAGCGACGTGGTTGGTGTAAGTGCAGCTTCATGGCAGAGGCGGACGATCAGAAAAATCCAAAACCCACCGACCCAAGGAAGGCCAAATGCAAGGCAGGCGGCAAGCGCGGCAGCCGCGGCCAATACGTGACGCAATCGCTGCAACCGATCTGCGACGCGCGCCGCAACCGGTCCGGCAATCAGACGTACGATTGTGCCCAGTCCCAGCAGAACCCCAATCTGCTCGGGTGACATCCCTCGAGTTTCAAAAAAACGAGGCCAGAAGGGCGACGCCACGCCAAATGAAGCGTACATCAACACATAGAGAAGGATGAATGAGCGTAACGCGTGAGGCTGGGGCATTCGCATGGTGACATGTATACGCTTTACGCGAGCTGGCTCCTCAGCCTGGTGACTTGAGGATCCTCTTCATCCGCGGCCAGTGACGCCAAATGAGCGGCCGGTTATGGCCGCGTCCGGCCCCACGGTTCGGCTGATCGTGCCGCGGCATCGGGCCCAAACGCGACTTCCCGCTTTCTAAAAAGCGGACCTTCGGCGCTCACGTCTTCTCGTCGTCCGTGAGCGTCCGGCGAACCCACCCCCGCCGGTAAGGGGGCGGCGTTGACCGCCAGTTGCGCGGCGAACGCCCGCTGGTAGGCCGGCCGCGCTTCGCCACGAGCGACATAGGCGGCCAGGCTGGAAAACTCGTTCAGCAGGCCGGACGGTCTCAGCCGGAGCAGCACCGACACCATCAGCAGGTCGCCCGCGCTGAAGCCGCCGTCCAGCCAGTCGCCGTCGCCCAGGCGGGCGGCCAGCTGGTTCAGCCGGGCGCGCACCCGGTCCTCGACGAGGGGCAGGCGCTCGGCCTTCCAGGGTCTGTCGCCCTCTACCAACTTGACGGTGACGAGTTCGAGGATGGGAGGCTCGACCGTATTGAGCGCCGCGAACATCCACGTGATGGCGCGCGCCCTTGCGTCGGCATCGGCGGGGAACAGGCCCGGGTGGCGCTCGGCAATGTGCAGCACGATGGAGCCGGTCTCGAACAGTGCGAGGTCGCCTTCCTCGTAGGTGGGGATCTGGCCGAAGGGATGCAGCGCCAGATGCGCGGCCTCCTTCATCGCGCGGAAGGACACCAGGCGCACCTCGTAGGGCAGGCCGGCTTCCTCCAGCGCCCAGCGGACGCGCGTGTCGCGCGCCAGACCCTTGCCGCCGTCGGGCGACCGTTCAAAGGCAGTGATGGTGATGGTCACCGTGAGTGTCCTTTCGACGTGCGGTCAGCGCACGGCCAAGTTGTTTGTGAACTGGAAAGTGAGAGTCAGTCACACGCGTTCCTTGAGGTTCCGGGGGCATCGTGACGCCGCCGCGCGGCGTAGGTTGTCAGCGGCAGGTACTGGGCCGAATGTAGCCGGACGCCGCGCCGTCGCAAAGGTGCCAAAGACGGTCAAATACCAGACTGTTGCCAATCGACTTGGGCCATGCCGCCGTTATGCGGCCCGGTCCCGCAGCGCCCGGACCGCCCGGCGGTACAGCAGGACCATGGACACCAAGCCGAAGAAGGAAGCCATCGTCGCAACGAGCGCGAACACGAAAAGCAGCGCGGAAACCTCGTCGTCCGCGGCGAGGAGCGCGAGCACCAGGCAGGCCGCCCACAGCACGCCCCACCGCAAGATGTAGAGGTCCATGTAGGTCTTGAGCCAGACGTAATTGCGCGTTCGTATGGCGGCACGCTCGGGCGCGCTAGCATCGCGTGGCGTCGGCTCCAGGGAAGCAGTCGGCAGCCAGAACCGGCGCCAGATGGAACTGCTGCGGTCGGAATTGTCCCCAAAAGGTGTCATCGCGGCAGAAGCCTAACCTGCTTCGGGACGACCGCCGGCCTCAAGACCGGGCCAAGGCGACACGAACGACACCCACCCGCAGGGAATTCGACATCACCAGTGCTACCGCCGGCTCTGAAGGCGGGTAGCAGAGACCCAGTCTGTGATGCGCCGTCCCGCTGCGCCGGTCGCCCCGCATCTATACGCGCCGTCGCACGGCCCGCTACCATCGTCCGCATGATCCGGCAAGCGACGACCACACTCGCATTCGATACCCCCGGGCGCGGGCTCACCGACATCACGCATGAGGTCGACGAGTGGCTTCGAGGCACTCGGCTGGAGACGGGTCTGCTCACATTGTTCATCCGGCACACCTCGGCGAGCCTGATCGTCCAGGAGAATGCGGATCCCGCGGTCCAGGCCGATCTGGATCGCTTTCTTGCGCGTCTTGTTCCTGACGGGGATCGGATCTTCAGGCATGACGCCGAAGGCCCTGACGACATGCCGGCCCATGTCCGAGCCGCGCTGACCGCCGTGCAACTCGGCATTCCTATTGCTGGCGGTCGGATGGCGCTCGGCACATGGCAAGGCATCTACCTTTGGGAACACAGGACAGCGCCGCACCGGCGCCAGGTCGTGTTGCATCTGCTGGGCAGCTAGCGGGATCTGGGCCGACTCCAGCGCCGCGGCTTCGGCCACGTCGAAGTCTGTTCTACGCCTTTCCGATGCACATCCTCAGCACCTCCGCCGGCTCTGCGCTGGTGCCCTGGCCGAGCGGAAGGTGAATACGGGTTAGGTGGCTGCGTGAAGCGCAACAGATCGCAGATCGCACGTATGAGCCTCCGCACCCTCTTATCAGCCTGGTGCTTAGCCACCTCGAGCAATTCGGAACATAAGCTGCAAGTGCATCCACTGAGGAGCTTTCACACGAGCGACAAAGCCAAAGCACCGCCTGCAACTCCGACGAAGAACGACCAGCGAGAGTCGGTCAAACGCACGATGGAAGAGGCGACGCGGGACCAGCCTTCCGAGTTCAGGGACGAATCGAATGAAGACAAGGTGGTTCATATTCCACCTGTGACCGAGAAGACTCCCATTCGAGGAGTCGACCCTTAGCAGGCTGCTGAAGTACTAAGCGCGCCGAAGGCATCCTGCACGCTGAGGACGGCAGTTGTGTGATTTCGACGTTCCGGGTCCGCCGCCCTCGCTGTTTTCCGGCTTCGGGGGCGCAGTTTCGGCTCTCTGTGACCCGCTACAGGGCCAACGGGCGGACTTCTGCCAAGGTCCGCATACGCACGAGGTTGTAGGCGGCCATCGTCAGCACGAACAACTGGTCGACCTTCTTGATGCCGCGCACCATCACCTGTCGGATGGGGCCGACGAACTTGGCCCAGCCGAAGCCTTGCTCGATGAGCTTTCGCTTGCGCTGCGAGATCGCATAGCCCTCGCTCTGGGCGATCGCATCGGCCACCGCAGAGCGACGCCCCGCCTTGTTCTGCGCCACATGCGGCGTGACCTTCATGCGCTTGAGCGCCTCGATGAACTCGGCCGCGTCATAGCCCTTGTCGGCGCCGATCGTGACCTCGGGATCCGCACTCGCGGCTGCTTGACGGGCGTCCCAGATCATGGCCTTGGCCGCTTCACGTTCGGCAAAGCCGTCGGCCTGCGTGACCATGGCATTGACGACCAGGCCGTGACGGTTGTCGGTGAGCGTGTGCCCCATGTAGCGCAACTCGCTGGCAGTCTTGCCCTTGCGGTACAGCCTCGAATCGGGATCGCTCTTCGACTCGTGCGTTTCGTTGCTGCGTCGCTGCCCCTTGAAGTCCCCGCCGCTGCCGGCATCGTCGTCACCGTCCTTGCGAACGAAGCTCTTGTGTCCGGCCCAGGCCTGGATCAGCGTGCCATCGACGCTGAAGTGCTCACCCGACAACCAGTCCTTGTTCTCGGCCGTCTCCAGCACTTCGTTGAAGAAGGCGACCACCGCGTCGTGCTCGATCAGGCGCTGGCGGTTCTTGCTGAACACCGTCGGTACCCACACCGCGTCGTCCATCGCCAAGCCGATGAACCAACGAAACAGCATGTTGTATTGCGTCTGCTCCATGAGCTGGCGCTCCGAGCGGATGCTGAACAGGATCTGCAACAGCATCGCCCGCAGCAGCTTCTCCGGCGCGATGCTCGGGCGGCCGCCCTTGATGTCGGCCTCGTACATCCGAGAGAACAACCCGTCCATCTTGGCCAGTGCCTCATTGACCATCCCCCGGATGCGGCGCAGCGGATGGTCGGCGGGAACGAAGTCGTCCAGCCGTCTCATGGTGAACAAACCTTCGGTGAATGTGTCAGGGCCGCGCATCGGAGGGGGTTTCGTGGGTCTGCAAAGACAACGCGCCAAGCCCACTTACGGCGGACGTTCGAATGAGGTATTTCAGCAGCCTGCTAGCAGGCCGGCCAACGAATGCGCCCGACGACGCGGCGCGCGTTCGAAGCGCTGCAGTTCGCGCGGAGTTCTCGATCTACAGCGTCAGCAAAGTCGATCGACCGCTCTCGCAATTGGGGCAGAGAGGGTCCTCGTTCAAGCCCGCCTCGACACTGCCTTGACCGGCAGCGCCGAGTACATGAGGGCGCCGCGAAGTGGCAAGGATTCTTCGCGGCCACCGCGGGCCCGACGGGCCATCAACCAGTTGCCACGAATCGTGTGCGCCTGATCGCTGCTCAACCAGGGCAGCGGCGCCGCATCCGGGATGCGCTCGGCCAAGAGCGCGTCGGATTCCTCTTGTCGTGCCTGACCTCGGGCCTCGGCCTCTGCCTCGAAGGTCCAGACGGCCAAGGCGTCGGCGCCCAGAAAATCTCCCTGCGCATGCAGGCGACAGACCCACCGCGAGATCTGGCACAAATGTGGCCGCATCCGCGCGCTCGCCGGCGTCGGTTCGCGCAGCAAGCGCTGATACGAGGCGCTTTCCAGAACCTGGCTGTCGCGCAAACCGTAAAGCGTCAGATAACGCGGCACGGCTGATCCATCGACATTGGCGTAGCGCCTGCCCCACAGCATTCCCGGGACCTCCAAGCGCTCGGGAACGTGCTCATTGGCGTGCCAGTCGTTGTACTCGGCGTCGAGTTCGGGCGTGACGTCGTTCCAGAGCGCGAGTACCGCTCCCGCGACTTCATTCATCCCCGGGCTCCGGCCTCAGCAAGACCTTGCTGGCTCGCTTGGCATGCGCCAGCGCGAACCCATCGCTGGCCCGTGACAGCGCAAGCACATGGCTCACCATCGGGCGCATGACCGCGTCCATCTCGCCCATCAGCTCAAGCGCCAGCGGCCAGTCCGATTCGGGCGGGCGGAACGAACCGCGCAGTTGCTGCTGGTTGCGCACCAGCGGCGTCAGGTCGATCGACAGCGGCCGCGGATGGATGCCGGTCACCACGACGATGCCGTTGCGGCGCAGCAGAGCCAACGCATCGGTGATGGTTTCGGGCACGCCGGTTGCCTCGAACACGATCTCGAAGGGCTCGCCGCCGGTGTAGCTGCGGCACGCTTCGGACAGCGGCTCCCTCGACACATCGACCAGCGCATCGAAACCCATGCGGCGCAATGCATCGAAGCGTGCCGCATCGTCGAATCCGCTGACGACCACCTGCCTCGCGCCCGCACGACGCGCGAGCGCCGCGATGCCCTGGCCGATGGTGCCCGGCCCCATCACCAGCACGCGCAGTCCGGTCACGTCGCCGGCGATGCGCAGCGCCTGCATCGAAATGGTCAGCGGCTCAGTGAGCGCTGCCAGTTCATCGCTCAGGTTCTCGGGAACCGGCACGCAGTTGCGCAGCGGCACGCGCACCCAGGGCGCGAAGGCGCCATCGCGCGTCATGCCAATGCCGCGGCGCCTCTCGCACGCATCGTGATTGCCGGCAGTGCACGCAGCGCAGACGCCGCAGGTGACGGATGGCCGCACCACGACGCGCTGGCCGGCCAGCGAGCCGGTCTGCGCAACCCCGACAAACTCGTGCCCGATGGTGACGGGAATGCTCTGCGCGATGAAGGCATAGCTGGGCGCCCAGTCGTCCACGTGCAGATCGCTGCCGCAAATGCCGGTGGCACTGACTTTCACCAGCACATCGGTGGAATCGACATCCAGGATCGGGACCGGGACGTCGACCAGCTCGAGGCCCGCCGCCGGACGGGTCTTGCGCAAGGCTTGCATGATCTCTTCTTGGCTCCGGTCTCAGTCGATGCTGATGCCGACCTTCTTGATGATGTCGCCCCATTTCAGACTCTCGGCCGCGATGAAGGTTTTGAATTCGTCGCTCGAGCCGCCGCCGATGATCAAGCCCTGTTTCGTGAAGGCCTCGCGAACGCCGGGGTCCTTCATGACTTCGTTGACGTCCGCATTGATGCGTCGCACCAGCTCGGGCGGCGTGCCGGCTGCAGCAAACAGGCCGTTCCAGGCCAGGGCCTCGAAGCCGGGGTAGCCTGATTCGGCGACCGTGGGCAGGTCTTTCATGGTGTCGGTGCGCTTCAGACTTGTCGACGCCAGCAGGCGGATGCGGCCGCCCTGGATCAGCGGCAGCAGCGCGGGTGCCACCGTGAACAGGGCCTGCGTCTCTTCCGACGCCACCGAGATCCCGGCCGGCGGCGAGCCGGCGAAGGGCACGTGCGTGGCGTCGAAGCCCGCCGTGCTCTTGAACAGCTCCATCGTCAGATGCGACGAGCTGCCGGCGCCGACCGAGGCGTAGTTGGTCTTGCCGCCCTGCTTCCTGGCCCACGCGACGAACTCGGGGAGCGTCTTGGCCGGGTTGCTGGCCGCGACCGCCAGCACGTTGGGCTGGGATGAAGTCAGCACGATCGGCAGCAGATCCTTGGCCGGGTCGTAGGCCATCTTCTTGTACATGAAGGGGCCGAACGCGATCGGGCCATTGAAGCCGATGCCAAGCGTGTAGCCGTCCGCCGACGCCTTGGCGACCGCGGTCATGCCGAGCATGCCGCCCGCGCCGGCCTTGTTGTCGACCAGCACGGGTTGCTTCCAGCGATCGCGCAGCTTGTCGCCGAGGGTGCGGGCGATGAAGTCGAGCGAACTGCCAGCCGGTGCCGGCACCACCAGCTTGACCGGCTTCGTCGGCCAGCTCTGGGCCGAGGCGGCCAGGTCCAGACCGAGGCCGAGCACGAGTGCGATGGCTTTCTTCATCATGGGTTGTGTCTCCGTCTTGGGGCGCTCGTGCGCCGAAATGGATGAATTCTGGCCGCCCTATGTCGATATTCCAAACACCGATGGGCTATGGTCTCGATACCTAAGACGTATGGAGATGGACGATCATGGAACTGAGGCACCTTCGCTACTTCATGGCTGTGGCCGAAACTGGCAACCTGAGCCGCGCCGCCGAGAAGCTGTTCATCGCGCAACCGCCCCTGTCGGTACAGATCCGACAGCTGGAGAAGGAAATGGGAACGCCGCTGTTCGTGCGCCATCCCAAGGGCGTGAGGCTGACAGCGGCCGGCGAGACGCTGATGCCCGAAGCCCGCTCCCTACTCGATCGGGCGGCGCACATGAAGGAAGTGCTGCAAGGCGGGGGAAGCACCGGTCAACTTGCCTTGGGTTATGTGCCGTCCGCCAGCAGCACGGTGCTGCCCGCTCTTCTGCGTCGAATCCGAAAGGAGCAACCTGGCCTTCGGATCGAGCTGCGCGAGATGATCAGCAGCGATCAGGCCGACGCACTCGTCGCCGGACACCTCGATGCCGGCATCGCCCGGACCCGGCCGCAACACCCGCGCTTGCAGGTTGCGACCCAGATGCCGGATCCGTTCTGCCTCGCCGTGCCGGCTGCGGAGAAAGGTGCCGCGCGGGGCGTAGTGGATCTGCGTGCCTATGCCGAGCATGACTTCATTGCTTTCACCCGGCACCGCGGCCCTGCCTACTTCGATCAGTCGATCCACCTGTGTGCCAAGGCAGGCTTCAGCGCGCGCATCCGCTATGAAGCGAGCACCGTGCATGGCGTCCTGGACCTGGTCAGTGCCGGCTTGGGGGTTGCTCTGGTGCCCGCATCGTGCGCGCTCCTGGGCGCGAGAGGGGTGAAGTTCCGAGGCCTGCGCGGCGCACGGCAAGGGGAAGTCCTGACCTTGCTTCGACGAAGATCGGATGCGCAGCCGGTGCTGCCCATGGTCGAGGAGGCAGTGAGCGAGATATTCGCGGAGCTTCAGCGACGTGTTGCCACAGCGATCGGCGCCGACTCTTCATAAGCTCGCACGACCACTCCATGTCACGAGTCGAACTCGTCGTCTACGCGGTGTTCCCGACCCGCAAGCACCTGACGCCAAGGTACGTGCGCTCATCGACTTCCTGGTGAACGCGTCCCGCACGCGAGCCTGGCCGACTGACGAGGCACGGACGCTCAGCCCGTATCAGCGCTGAACGCAGCCCTGCCCATCAAAACTATGCGCCTTACGGTTCGCGCTGCAGTAGGGCCGGCTCAATCCGGCGTGAACTTCTTGTTGAAAATGTCGACGTCCGATGCCAACTCGAACGTCGCCACCTGCCCCATCTTCCCGTCACTGAGGCGGCAGGCGGAGAACAGGCTGCAGCGGCCCTTGAAGAAGAACTCGTCCATCACGATCAGCGCGTACGGATACGGCACGAAGACCTGGTGCTCGAAGATGACGCGGTGCACGTTCCTGGGCGAGGGAAAGAGCTTGTAGTCGCCGGTGTCGATCGACTTTGCAGTGGCCATGTCTTGCTCGCTGCTTCTGTGTTCAGGCGGGGTCGCGCACGCCGGCCACGGGGTTGTCACCGAAGTCCTCGCGCGCCAGATACTTGGGCACCTTGGCAGCCGCGAGCGCGAGCCGCAATTCCTCGAAATGCCGCGTCGAAAGAGGCTCAATGGACAGGTTCATCTGATAGGAGCCTTGGAAGTTCTGCTCTTGGGCAGAACTCTGCCTGCCGCCCTCATTGGGGGGCACGTCGTCGATCCGGGTGGTGTCGAGCGTGCTGTCGCGGGAGCCGATTTCGGCGTCGTGGAGGGGGTCATCGAGACGGGGCATGGTCGTGGCTGTGATTTCGAACGGAGCTCCGATTGTCCTCTCGACGGCGCCCACAGCCGGCACGTTGGTGGCGCCAAAGGTTCGCGCAAGTTGCTGGCGCGACGCATGGCGGCTCATGGCGATGATGCGCTCGGCCCCCATCAGCTTGGCGGAGAGGACAGCCAGCAGACCCACGGCGCCATCGCCGACCGCCATCCCCACGGCGCCCGCCATCAGGGGCGGGCGCCCACCCGAGCCGGCGTTGAATGGGTGATGCCATGCTCACTTTCCCGTCTTGGCCGCCAGTTGCCGCTCCAGCGCCTCACTGGCACGGCGAGCCATATCGACATCTGCGCGCGCGGCCAGCACCTCGGTGAGCTGGCGCAACTGGCCCGCCGAGAGGCTTACGTTCATGCTGATGCGCAGGTGCGCCTGCAGTTGCGACTCGGCACCGGGCAGCGCCGACAACATGCCCACGGTCGCCAGCTCGCGGCTTTGCCAGTCGAGGTTATCGCGCTCGAAAATGTCGCCGAACAGGTGGGTGCGCAAGTACTCGTTCGCCGTCGGCGCGAAGTCGAACAACGGCCCTTCAACCGGCCCACCCGAGAGCTTGGTCTGGTTGGCCGTCCCGGCGGCCATCAGCGCATCGCCCTTTGGAATAGGGCGGCTGGGCGCACGGCCGGGCGCATCCTTAATGCCGCGCTGCTTTCGTGCCTCCAGCACTTTCATCAGCTCGCCCAGCGCATTGAGGCTGCGCGGAAAGCCAGCATAGGCGTAGAGCTGCACCAGGATTTCACGGGCGTCGCTGACCGTCATGCCGGCATCCAGCCCTTGGTTCAGTGCGGCATTCAGCTTGGCGATGTCGCCCGCGGCGGCAAAGGCCGCAATGGGCACGATGGCCTGCTGGCGTGCGGTGAGGGTTTCGGAAGTGCTGGGCGCCTTGGCTGGAACCTGATTCATTTGCTTGGTCTCCTGCGCATGGGATGCCTGGCTTAATGCAGTGACCAGACCCAGGGCCATGGTCAGCGCACCGGCGCGAAGGCGCGTGCTGCTGTGCTTAACAAGCGTTGTATTGCTCATCGGTGACTTTCTCCATCCATGTGACGTTCTTTCCATCGACCGTGCCAGTGACGGCCAAGTGCGTCATGGCCGTGCCAAGTGCGGCGCCATGCCAGTGCTTGACGCCGGGTGGGCACCAGACCACGTCGCCGGGCCGGATGACTTGCACGGGCTTGCCCCACTCCTGGGTCAGTCCCACGCCGGAGGTCACCACCAACCGCTGCCCCGCGGGGTGCGTGTGCCAGGCGGAACGTGCGCCGGGCTCGAAGGTGACCAGACCGCCGGAGGCATTGATGTTCTTGTCGGCAGGCCAGACTGGATCGATCCGCGCACGGCCGGTGAAGAACTCGGCTGGGCCGGCAGCCGAAGGCTGGTCTCCCGCGCGGGTGATCTGCTGTGCGCCAGCGGACGCGTCGGCCTGTGGCTCTGCGGCCAGGGCCAACGTGGCATGCAGCGCAGTCGCGCACAGGGCGAATTTGAGGATCGAGTGCATGAATATCCTTTCCTGATGCAAAGCGGCTCAGCCACGCGGCGGACCGGCGAGATACTGCTCGTCGGAGACGTGCTCCATCCACTCGACGTTCTTGCCATCCAGCGCTTCCTGAATGGCGATGTGCGTCATGGCCGTGGTGGGCGAAGCGCCGTGCCAGTGCCGATGGCCGGGCGGGCACCAGATGACGTCGCCGGCGCGAATTTCGACAACGGGTTCGCCCTCGCACTGCGTCCAACCGCAGCCGGCGGTGACGATCAGCGTCTGACCCAGCGGATGGGTGTGCCAGGCCGTGCGTGCGCCCGGCTCGAAGGTCACGGCGGCGCACGACACGCGCGCCGGTGCGGGCGGGTTGTTCAGCGGGTCAATGCGAACCGTGCCGGTGAACCACTCGGCAGGCCCTTTCATCGAAGGCTGAGATCCAGCGCGTTTGAGTTCCATGGCGTTCCTTTTGGTGTTTCGGAGGGGGGCATTGCCCGGCGTATCAATCCGAGGCCCCGGTGACCTCGATTCGAGTCTTCGGCGCGTCATGACCGCGTAGCTCAGGTCGGCCAGCGCCGAAACGCCCTGCCCGACTCTTTCATACCTGCCAAGCGCGCCGAGGCGGCTGCAAAAACTCACGGACTACGACAGGCCACATCGCCCATATGAAACTGTATGGCGCCCTTTATTGGTTGAGAAGTCCGTAAAATTGATATACGGTGGTGCAGGTGATTCACCAATGGCAAAAGAAAACCTCAACGACCTGCAAGCCTTCGTGGCCGTGGCCCGCGAGCGCAGCTTCACTCGTGCTGCGGCGCAACTCGGGCTCTCCCGCTCGGCACTGAGCCACGCGATGCTGGCGCTGGAAGCCCGGCTGGGCGTGCGACTGCTGACGCGTACCACCCGCAGCGTCTCCACCACGGAGGCCGGAACCCGGCTGCTGGACGCGGTGGCCCCCCGCCTCGAGGAGATCGAACATGAACTGGGTTCGCTCAGCGCGATGCGCGACAAGCCCGCCGGGACCGTGCGTATCACGGCCCACGACCATGCCATCTCCACCGTGCTCTGGCCCCGGTTGCTGTCCTTGCTGAAGGACTACCCCGACGTCCAGGTCGAATTCAGCGTGGACTATGCGTTCACTGACATCGCGGCGCACCGCTTCGATGCCGGAGTGCGTGTGGGCGACCGCGTAGACAAGGACATGATCGCCGTGCGCATCGCGCCGGATCTCCGCATGGCTGTAGCCGCGTCACCCGGCTATCTGGCGGGCAAGCCGCTGCCTCTCACGCCTCACGATCTCACTGAACACCATTGCATCAATTTGCGGCTGCCCACGCATGGCGGCCTGTATGCCTGGGACTTTGAGAAGGATGGACAGGCGCTCAATGTGCGCGTGGGCGGCCAGACCACGTTCAACAACACCTTCTTGATGCTTCAGGCGGCGCTGGATGGGATGGGCTTTGCCTTTGTGCCCCTCGACATCATGCAGCCGCACATCAATGAAGGCCGGCTGGTGCCGGTGCTGCAGGACTGGTGGCCGTTGTTTCCCGGCTACCACCTGTACTACGCGAATCGCAGACAGATTGCACCTGCGCTGGCCATGGTGATCGAGGCATTGCGATGGCATGCGGATAAAGCTGCCACAACACTTCAGTTGCCGCTATCGAAATTGCGCCGTGATTGATTCTCCGGAATAGGCCGTGTCCGCTTTTTCATTCAACACCAGTCACCAGTAACGGCACTCGATGAAGCCGAACCTGCTCATTTCGCAGCGATCTTTCTGCGCGATCCCGCGTTCTTGGAAGCGCCGCCAAGCTGCCCCACGCTGCGACTGGCCGCGCTATAGCGCAGTGCATCGAGTGAAGCGACGAACCGGCGAGTTCGGCGATTCAGCCAAAAAGGGGGCGAAGTCGCACAACTGCTTGCCGCTGGCGTCGGCGAACGCGTAGATGCGCCGGGCCCCATCGCGAGAGCCGCTGCAGAGCAAGCGTGCGGTGACGGGCACATTGATACGGCGTTCGTGTTCGATGAGTCGTCGACTATGACGATGCCGGTGAAATGCACCGAGTTGGCGCAGGAACGCCCGTCAGCGTCGTGCCGTGATACGCCAACGCCCGCCCACTAGTACAGCTTCTCGTCGCGCGCCAGCTTGCGCGCGACCACAGCAGTCTGCAAATCGGCCCGCTCCGTCGGAGAGTGAGCGGCGAGGTAGCGCGCCGCGGCGCAAAGAATGCGTTTCCCTTCGGGCGTGGGACCCCATTCACGGAACTGCGCAATGCTCGCCTCGAGCATCTGATAGCTGTGGAAGCCCGCATCCTCCCGCAGCACGGCCTGTGCTAGCGTGGCAATGAGCGCACCGGCATCGTGGCCGAGGGTGAGATGGCGGGCGACGTAACGCCCGGCCATCTCCACGCCGCCGTGCCGGTCGAGCGCATCGAGGAATCCGCGCTCGAGCGCTTCGGCTTCCGCTGGCAGATCGTCGAGCCGGTCGTCGCCTTCGCCAGGCAAGCGCGCGGGCGGCACGTTGAGAAAGCGCAGCAGATAAACGTGCATCGCACCGTGCAACACCGCGCGCAGGCTTTCGGCGGTCGGGGTGCGGCCGCCGGCCGCAAGGCGCGCCAGCATGCGCTGGGTCGCATGGGCGTAAGTGAAGGCGTGATGGGCCGCTTCCCAGTCCGAATGCTCGTTCGAGGTTCCAAACCGGGCGACGCGCAATGCCGCAGCGTAGGCGAGAGCGCGGCCGAGGTCGGGTGGCGCTGCATTCTCAGCGATCGCCTTGATCATCGCCTGCGCGATGGCGAAGGGGCTGTCGCCGAGGAACGCCTCGGCAAGTGCGATCGTGCCACCCCACCGGCGCGCGCTGCGTACGCCGATCGCAATCGCCGACGGGAATTCTGCCGCCGCGTCGGCCGAAAGCGCGATGAGATCGATCGGATGGCGCCAGGCAGTCGACTCCTCGGCGCCGCGGGCGCTCGCGAGATGCTCGACCGTCGTGGGGAGTACAGCGTCGGCGTGTGCCCAGCCAATCAGATCCAGGAGCTCGAATGCCTTGTTGATGAAGTCGAGCGTGTGGCCGCCGTCGGCAAACACGCGGTCGGTGGCGGCAGCGAGCAGCATCTCGGCGAGCGTGGCGGGGGCCAGTCGAGCCGAGATGCCCGCGAGAACGGTTCGCTCGATCGCATCGCGGTGACGCACGGCAGTCCAATGGCGCAGCCACCGCGCAAGCGTCTCGGCCGGCGGCGGCGGGTCGAGCGGCTGGCCCGTGCGCCTTGCGGGTTGTCCTGCGCAGTCCTTGGCGACTTTCGCGATGCCCTTGTAGAGCGCGAGATAGCTCGACTCTTCCGGCAGGACAGGCACGAGATTGCCGAGCGCAGTGAGCACCGTGAGCCCCGCCCCCCAATCCGCACGTCCGCGCGCTCCGAAGAGCGCCGCTTCGCGGATCAAGTCGAGCGGCGGCACGCCTTGCGCGCGCAAGCCGAGGATCGCCTTCGCGATCACCAGCCCGAGATCGTGCGCCATCCCGTCGCGCAGTCGATTGCGCCAGTGCGTCCGCCCGTCGGCATAGCGCAACGTGGTCGACACCCATACTTCATCGTCACGCACTTCGACCGCGGCGGTCGGCAGGTCGTCCGCCCATAAGTCGAAGCCGCCCCCGCTCGCGACATCGAAGCGCGCATGATGCCAATGGCAGGTGAGAATGCCGTCCTCGAGCGTCCCACGCTGGAGCGGGAAGCCGAGATGCGGGCAGCGGTTGTCCACGGCGTAGCACCGCGCACCGTCCGCGATGACGAGGATCGGAGGATGACCGCCGCTCACGACCGTCATGCGCCGCGCGGCGAGCTCCTCGAGCGTGCCGACGCGTACGAAGCTGTCACCCTCTTTGGTCTCGGCTCCGTTCATCGCTCGTTCCTCCGGCTGTCAAGCCGCTCGACCGATCATCTTGCCTCATGCCGGCTGCCAGGCATTCAGTGGAAGCTCGAAGACGAATTCGGATCGCCTCTTCCACTGTAGAAGGGAAAAGGCGGTACTCACACAGCGGCCGTGTGAACACCGCTGACTCTATGCCAACTCCGCCTGCGAAATCACACTATCGGGCCAACGGCCGACATTCACACGGGGCCGCTGATTCGGGCGGACTGAGCACGGACGAAGAAAAGCCGGGCCCAGCCGGTCTTTTCTGGAACGCAGCGCTTCAGATGGCGAGGCGATCACCGCGCGCGGCTGCGCGGGCCTGGATGCGCACGCTGGCGCGGTCGACAGGCGATTCGACGCGCGTCACGCCTTGGCCGTAGCCCTCCGCGTACGGGTTCGCGCTGCGAGCGGCAACGAATCCTTGCGAGCGAACCGAAGCGCGCTCGACCGAACTGGCGATGCTGGCGACGCCTTGCCCAGCCACATCGCTGAATTGGTCGCCGCTGCGTGCGGCCACGACGCCTTCGGCGCGGGCTGCGGCACGGGTCTGGGTCGATGTGACCTTGGCGACGCCGTCATAAGTTTCTGCTTGGACGCCAGCGGCGGCGAGGATCGCGAGCGCAAAACCGGAGAGGAGCTTGGAAGCGGTGTTCATTGTCGGATTCCTTCAAGTGGTTGCGGGTTGGTGTGGGAAGAAGTTTGCGGCTGCAAAGGGCCTCGCGGATGTGCGTTTTCGCACCTCGGCGTTCATGTCGTGGAAATAATGCGGCCTTCCGAAGGAGCTGGGTCAGCCCATCGTCATTGAAAGCCGCAGCCGCGCGGGCGGCACCACCGGCTCGGCCTACGTCGCCAAAGGTCGCGCCGCACGGCTACACCGTGCGCATCGCGACCGTCAGCACGCATGCCGTGAGCGCTAGCGTCTTCCGATCACTAGGCTGCGACCCGGGGCGGCTCCGATCCGGGTGTCGATCGGTGATCGAATGTCCGCTGCCTAGGGAGCCGGTGTGGCGCTGTGCGCCCATACCTGCCGTTCGAATCGACGCCGTCAACGCTGGCGGGCAGCCTTGCTGCCGAATCTCAACGTCCGAGAGCGGACATCCATTGGGGGGCAGCCAAACGGGAGCGGTCTTTCAGGACAGGTAGAAGCGGGCGTGACATCGCCGGAAATGGGGCTGGAGCGTACACTGGATCTCGGCCCTCGGAGGTTCATAGCCATGACGATGCGTGCGACGCAGACGGCCAAAGAGCTTGACATCTACTGCGCTCAACTGGAGGCGGCGGGTCTCGACGCTCCATGGTCGCGCCCCGGCCCTTTGATCCCGCCCAAACCGACTGCAGCACAGGTGCATCTGTGGCGATGGCGCGAGATCGAACCCTTGCTGCGAGAGAGCAGTGACTTTCTCAGCCTGCACCGAGGCGCCGAACGCCGAGTGCTGAGGCTGCGCAATCCCGGCGTCCCAGAGCGTACCGCCGCGCATAGCCTGGTGGTGGCGCTGCAGTATCTCCTGCCCGGTGAAGTGGCCCCCGCGCATCGGCATTCGCCGAGCGCGATCCGTTTCATGCTGCGTGGCGAAGGCGCCTACACGACCGTCGACGGCCAGCGATGCGCCATGCAACCAGGCGATCTGGTCGTGACGCCGAGCATGGCGTGGCATGACCACGGCAACACAGGCGCTCAGCCGGTGATCTGGATGGACATCCTCGATTGGCAGGTCGTGCGGTTTCTGGAGAACCTGACCTACGAGGCATACCCAGAAGACCGGCAGACAGAGATATCCAGCCCAGGGCCCGATCTCTTCCATCCCTGGTCTGAGGCGTACGCCGCCCTCCTGAGTCTTGCCGAGAAGGAATCGGATCCGTTCGACGATGTCCTGCTCGAGTACACGGACTCGGTGAGCGGTGGCTCACTGCGGCCCACCGTCGGCTGCTACCTGCAAATGCTGCGAAGCGGGATGCGGACTCGAGCCCACAGTGAGTCAAGCTGTGCGGTCTACCACGTCATCAGCGGCAATGGGTTTACGACAGTGAACGATGACAGGTTGGAGTGGGAGGCGGGTGACTTTTTCGTCGTGCCTCCGATGGCGCGGCACGCACATGCGAACACGGGATCGGAGCCGGCACTGCTGTTCAGCGCGCAGGACAGGCCATTGCTCAGGGCGGTGGGTCTGTACCGGGCCGAGCCTTCACTGTGAACCGTCATCTTCGAAATGCATCGGGCATCAACGGCGGATTGTGTTGAATGACTCGCCCCATGTCCAAGGAGCAAGCCATGCGCACGCAGAGCGACGTCGAGGCCCTCGACCTGCTGATTCGCGGCTTCCAGGTCTCTCGGATGTTGCGGCTGGTGGCTGACTTGGCGGTGGCCGACAAACTTTCCGATGACGGCGTGCGGAACGTGGGCGAGCTGGCCTCCGAATGCGGCGTCCAGTCCGTGCCGCTGCTGCGCGTGCTGCGGGCGCTCTCGGCGTTCGATGTCTTTCGGGTCACCGTGGACGGTCAGGTGAGCCACTCGCCGCGCTCGCGCCTCCTGCGGTCCGACGCGCCGACAAGCCTGCGCACTGCGGCCCGCTTCTGGGCCGCGCCGGGATCCTGGAGGGCATGGGGCGAGCTCGATACCGCCCTCACCGGTGGCATTCCCCATCAGGCGGCGTGGCAGACAAGCCGCTTCGACTATCTGCGGCAGCACCCCGACGAGGCCCGGCTCTTCGATGCATTCATGGCCGAAATGCGCGACAACCGCCACGAGGCGATCGCCGCGGCATACGATTTCGAAGGCGCCGGCCTGATCGTCGACGTGGGCGGGGGCAACGGCGAGACACTGCGTCACATCCTGCGCCGCTTTCCGCGCGCCCGCGGCCTCGTGTTCGACCGTGATGACGTCATCGAAGCAATTCCGGCCGCGGCACGCCTGGACGGGCGCATCGAGGTGCAAGCGGGCAATTTCCTGCAGCGCGTGCCGGCCGGCGCGGACATCTACCTGCTCGTGCGCGTGCTGCACGACTGGTCGGACGAGGACTGCGTGCGCATCCTGAAGAATTGCCGCGCCGCGATGCCTGCGAAGGCCCGCCTGCTGATCGTGGAGCAGCTTCTCGATCCCGATCCCCAGCGCGGCCGGCCCACGGCCTATCTGCTCGACATCCAGATGATGGCGATGTTCGGCAGCGCGCGGGAGCGCAGCCGAGAGGAGTTTCAGAGACTGCTCTCTGCGTCAGGATTCGTGGCCATGCGCGTGATTCCGGCGGAGTCCGCGGTTTCCATCGTTGAGGCGGCGTCCGCGTAGACCAGGTGTGTTCGAGGGCTACCGGGACAGACCGGAGACCACCGTCCCATGCCGCTACGAGAACTTGCCAAGGCAGCCGACATGGCGCCGGGAAAATCCCACCCCGTATCTGGTGAGCTTCACCCTTGACTTGCGTGAAATCGACCGTGGTCGCCAGGTCTGCCATCACCTTGGCAAGACGCAGCAGCAAAGTGTCTGGGGAGCGCCAGCGTCGGTCTGCGACGAACGCGAGTCCCGAGACATGCATCGCGCAAGAGACACCGACCCGCCCGAACCGTCGTCGTCACGCCGCAGGGCCAGCTCCCAGCGGCACGGGCGAAGCGAGTTCCTCGCGCAGCGCTGCTTCGCCGACTGCATTCAGTCCTCGGACCTGCTGCATCACCTCGCCGCTCTGCTGTTGTTCGATGCTGCGGCTCAGAAAACTCCAGAGCCGCTCGTCCTCGCTGAATGCGACATTGAAGCGCAGCCAGCCAGTCGGATGCGGGTCGACCAGGAACAGCTGGCCCGGACCGAGCATGATGCCCTCGGCGGCCGCGCGCGTGGAGAGTTCGGCGCTGTCGGTGATGTCCGGGTGCCGGGCCCACAGGTACATCCCCGCCGATGCCTCGTGGAACAGCTCGAAGCCGAGCGCGCCGAGCCTGCGCGCCACGCCGGCCTGCGCCTGGGCCAGCCGGTCGCGCAGCGACTTGAGGTGCTTGCGCCAGCGGCCGTCGGTCACCGCGCCGAAGGCCAGCCGCTCGGTGATGTCCGAGGAGGTCAGGCCGGAGACCATCTTGAGCTGGGCCAGGTCCTCGAGCAGCTCGGGCCTGGCGACGACGTAGCCGACGCGGATGTTCGGCGAGATGGTCTTCGAGAAGCTGCTCACGTAGACGACCTGGCGCAACTGGCCCAGGCTGGCGAGCGACGGGCGCATCGAGGCGTCCATGTCGGCGTAGATGTCGTTCTCGACCAGCACGCAATCGTGCGCCTGGGCAAGCTGCAGCAGCCGCACGAGTTGCGGCAGGGAAGCCATCGAACAGGTCGGGCTTTGCAGCCGCGGCTGCGTGAAGAAGGCCTTGGGCCGATGCGCGATCAGCAGCGCCTCCAGCGCCGGGAGGTCATAGCCGGTCGGCGTGCGCGGCACGCCGATGAGCTGGACACCCAGGAAGCGCAGCATGAACATCAGATTGGGATAGCCGGGGTCGTCCACCAGCACCGCTTCGCCTGCCTTCAGCAGGCGGCGGGCCACCAGGTCCAGCGCCTGGCTGGAGCCCTGGGTCAGCAGCACCTGCGCCGCATCGACCGCGATCTGGCGCTCGCAGAGCGATTCGGCCACCGCCATGCGCAGCGCCATGTGCCCGAAAGGCAGGCCGTAGCCGCCGATGTCGGTGCCGCCGGCGGACAGGTGGCGCAGGCTGCGGCGCACGCCATCCTCGAACAGCCAGTCGTGCGGCAGCCATCCGCAGCCCGGCTTGAGCTGCAGATTGCGGTTCTCGAAGATCTGCTGCAGGTACCACCGCGCGTCGAAGCGGGGGTCGGCGCGCGGCGCATTGGCCGCACTGGCGGCGCCCTCCTCGCTACGTCGCTTGACGAAGAAGCCCGCGTTGGCGCGCGACACCAGCAGGCCCTGTGCCACCAGCCGGTCGTAGGCCTCGACCACGGTGAAGACGCTGACGCCGTGAGCGGCGGCAAAGGCGCGGATCGACGGCAGCTTGCTGTCGGCCTTGAGCTTCTGGGTGCCGATCAGCCCGCGCAGCCCCTCCACGATCTGGCTGACCAGAGGTGTCGGGAGTTCGGGGCGAAGAATGAGCATCGGATGAGCCTCGGCAGACCGATCTGCACCATATAGAGGAAAGTATGTACAGGATACAAGACCAGTACAGTCCGCCGAACGAGCGCCCCGGCTGTACATGGCCGCGCCGGCTTGCGAATCCTAAAGTGCCGCCATTCCCATCCAGGCACAGGTCGTATCCATGCAGCGCGAACCCCATCTCAGCAACGCCGCCCTCATGGCACGTCGCAGCGCGGCCGTCGCCCGCGGGGTCGGCCAGGCCCATGAAATATTCGTCAGCCGCGGCAGCAACGCCGAGGTCTGGGACGTCGAGGGCCGCCGCTACATCGATTTCGCCGGCGGTATCGCCGTGCTCAACACCGGGCACTGCCACCCCGAGATCAGTGCAGCCGTCAAGGCGCAGCTCGATCTCTACTCGCACACCTGCTTCCAGGTGCTGGCCTACGAGCCCTACGTCGAGCTGGCCGAGCGCCTGAACACGCTGGCGCCCGGCGACTTCGCGAAGAAATCGATCTTCCTGAGCACCGGCGCCGAGGCGGTGGAGAACGCCGTCAAGATCGCGCGCTCCTTCACCCGGCGGCCAGGCGTCATCGCCTTCACCGGCGGCTACCACGGGCGCACGATGATGACGCTCGGCCTGACCGGCAAGGTGGCTCCCTACAAGCTCGGCTTCGGACCGTTCCCAGGCGAGGTGTTCCATGCCCTGTATCCGAACGCGCTGCACGGCGTGAGCGTCGACGACGCGCTGCACTCGATCGAACTGCTGTTCAAGAACGACATCGAGCCCGAGCGCGTGGCGGCCTTCATCCTCGAGCCGGTGCAGGGCGAAGGCGGCTTCTACGTGGCGCCCAACGATTTCGTCGAAGGCCTGCGCGCGCTGGCCGACCGCCACGGCATCCTGCTCATCGCGGACGAGGTGCAGACCGGCGCCGGCCGCACCGGCACCTGGTTCGCCAGCGAGCAGTGGCCGGTGGCGCCCGACCTGATCACCACCGCCAAGTCGATGGCGGGCGGCTTCCCGATCTCCGGCGTGGTGGGCCGCGCCGAGGTCATGGATGCGCCCGCGCCCGGCGGCTTGGGCGGCACCTACGCCGGCAGCCCGATCGGTTGCGCCGCGGCGCTTGCGGTGCTCAAGGTGTTCGACGACGAGCAGCTCCTGGCGCGCAGCAGGGCCCTGGGCGAGCGCCTGAAGGCCGGCCTGCGCGGCATCGCGGCCGAGGTGCCGGCGATCGGCGACGTGCGCGGACTCGGCGCAATGGTGGCCATCGAACTGTTCGAGCAGGGCGACACCTCCCGCCCCGACGCTGCCCTGACCCGCAAGGTGGTCGCGGAGGCGGCACGGCGCGGGCTGATCCTGCTGTCCTGCGGCAGCTACGGCAATGTGATTCGCGTGCTGGTGCCGCTAACGGCATCCGACTTGCTAGTGGACGAAGGCTTGGCGATTCTGGCGGACAGCTTCGCCGCGCTACGCTGATCGGTCCATACTTGAACACCTCCATGACCCAAGAACCTCTGGTGCGCTTCCAGCGCGTCCAGAAAACTTACGACGGCGAACACCTGGTGGTGCGCCAGCTCGACCTGGACATCCACCGCGGCGAGTTCCTGAGCCTGCTCGGACCTTCAGGTTCGGGCAAGACCACCACGCTGATGATGCTGGCCGGCTTCGAGTCGCCGACCTCCGGCGACATCCTGCTCGACGGCCGCCAGATCACCGGCACGCCGCCGCACAAGCGGCACTTCGGCATGGTGTTCCAGAACTACGCCTTGTTCCCGCACCTGAGCGTGGGCCAGAACGTGGCCTACCCACTCACGGTGCGCAAG
Source organism: Variovorax paradoxus (assembly GCF_018614915.1). Lineage (GTDB taxonomy): Bacteria > Pseudomonadota > Gammaproteobacteria > Burkholderiales > Burkholderiaceae_C > Variovorax > Variovorax paradoxus_K. The sequence continues at coordinate 32,136 of NZ_JAGGNU010000044.1, forward strand.
GTGCCGAAGGACGAGCAGCAGCGCCGCGTGCAGCGCGCGCTCGAGATGGTGCAGCTGCGCGGCATGAGCGACCGCCTGCCCGGCCAGCTTTCCGGCGGCCAGCAGCAGCGCGTGGCGCTGGCGCGCGCCCTGGTGTTCGAGCCGCAGCTGGTGCTGATGGACGAGCCGCTCGGCGCACTCGACAAGCAGCTGCGCGAACACATGCAGATCGAGCTCAAGGAACTGCATCGCCAGCTCGGTGTGACCTTCGTCTACGTGACGCACGACCAGGGCGAAGCCCTCACCATGAGCGACCGCGTGGCGGTGTTCAACGAGGGCGTGATCCAGCAGCTCGACTCGGTGGAGCAGCTCTATGAGATGCCGGCCAACCGTTTCGTGGCGGGCTTCGTCGGCGACAACACGGTGCTCAAGGGCGTGCTGCGCAGCGCCGGCAACTGCGCCGAAATGGCGCTGCCCGACGGCCGCGTGCTGACCGGCCTGAACGTAAGCGGCGCGGCCGCGGGCGCCAAGGTCGAGGCTTGCATCCGCCCCGAGCGCGTGGTGCTGCAGCGGCAGAGCGAGGCATCGGGCCCCGACGTGCTCGCGGCCGAGGTGGCACGCGTCATCTACTTCGGCGACCACCTGCGGCTGCTGTGCAGGATCGGCGGCGGCCAGGCGGACGCCACGGTCAAGCTGCCGCTCAGCGGCCTGCAGGGCGCCGCGCCACCGCAAAGCGGCGAGCAGGTCTCGCTCAGATTCCCGGTCGACCATGTGCGCGTCTATGCGGCTTGAGCGCCGTCGCATTCCATTTCCCGTCACCGCCAATCCACAAGGAATTTTCCTTTCATGAAAAAGACCCGCCTCGCCCTCATCGTCGCCGCCGCGCTCGCGCTGCCGGCATTTGCGCAGCAGCAGATCACCGTCGTCAACTTCGGCGGCGCCAACGCCAATGCCCAGAAGAAGGCCTACTACGAGCCCTTCGAGAAAACCGGCATCAAAGTCATCCCGGTCGAATACAACGGCGAGCAGGCCAAGATCAAGGCCATGGTCGAGACCAAGAAGGTCACCTGGGACGTGGTCGAGGTCGAGTCGCCCGACGCCGCGCGCGGATGCGACGAAGGCCTGTTCGAGAAGCTCGACTACTCGAAGATCGGCAACAAGGCGGACTTCCTGCCGGCCGCCGTCACCGAATGCGGCGTCGGCGTGTTCGTGTGGTCCACCGTCATGGCCTACAACGGCGAGAAGCTCAAGACCGCCCCCACCTCCTGGGCCGATTTCTGGGACGTGAAGAAGATCCCGGGCAAGCGCGGCATGCGCAAGGGCGCGCGCTACAACCTCGAATTCGCGCTGATGGCCGACGGCGTGAAGCCGGCCGACGTCTACAAGGTGCTGGCCACCAAGGAAGGCGCCGACCGCGCCTTCAAGAAGCTCACCGAGCTCAAGCCGAACATCCAGTGGTGGGAAGCCGGCGCGCAGCCGCCGCAGTTCCTGGTGGCCGGCGATGTGGTGCTGACCACGGTCTTCAACGGCCGCATCGACGCCGCCAACCGCGAAGGCCGCAATCTGAAGATCTTCTGGCCGGGCGGCATCTACGACCTCGACTACTGGGTCATTCCGAAGGGCGCGCCCAACAAGGAGGCCTCGCTCAAGTTCATCCAGTTCGCCATGCAGCCGGCGGCGCAGGCGGCCTATGCGCAGAACATTGCCTACGGCCCGACCAACACCAAGGCCCTGGCTTCGCTCGACAAGAAGGTGCTGGACGACCTGCCGACCTCGGCCGCCAATGCCAAGGAAGCCATCCAGTTCAGCGTCGCCTTCTGGGCCGACCAGGGCGAGGCGCTCGAGAAGCGCTTCGCCTCGTGGGCCACGCAGTAGGCGGCCATGCACGCGGCAACGCTCGCCTCCCACCTCCCGGCGGAGGCCCCGCCGGGAGAGCTTCGGCGCGCGCTGGCGCGCGCCGAGGCGCGCCGCAAGTGGCGCGCGTTCGCACTCACGCTGCCGCTGCTGCTGTTCCTGCTCCTCACGCTGCTGGTGCCGATCGTGGCGCTGCTGCAGCGCGCGGTCGAGAACCCGGAGGTGGTCAATGCTTTGCCCCGCACGGTGCGCGCGCTCCACGGTTGGAATCGCCAGGAGGCGCCCGCGCCACAGGCCTACGCCGCGATCGCAGCCGACCTCGGCCAATTGCCCGACAGCGCCGATGCGGGCGCGCTGGCGCGCCGGCTCAATACCGAAATCGCCGGCGCTCGCTCGCTGGTGATGAGCACCTACCGCGCGCTGCCGATCGCCGGCACGCCGGAGGAAATCAAGGCGCGCCTGCTGGAGATCGACGCGCGCTGGGGCGAGGTGCCCTACTGGCACGCGATCGCCAAGAACGGCTCGCGCTGGACGCCCGACTACGTGCTGGCCTCGGTCGACCTGCGGCGTGACGCCGCGGGCAGCGTCGAGCGAATGCCGCCGGATCAGCGCGCCTTCGGTGGCATCCTGCTGCGCACCTTCGAGATCAGCGCCGTGGTCACCTTCTTCTGCCTGCTGCTGGCCTACCCGCTCGCATGGTGGTTGTCGACGCTGCCGGCGCGCAAGGCCAACGTGCTGATGATCCTGGTGCTGGTGCCCTTCTGGACCTCCATCCTGGTGCGCGTGGCGGCCTGGATCGTGCTGCTGCAGTCCGAAGGGCTGGTCAACCGCGGCCTCATGGGCATCGGGCTGATCGACCACCCGCTGGCGCTGCTGTTCAACCGCACCGGCGTGATCATCTCGATGGTCCACATCCTGCTGCCCTTCATGATCCTGCCGCTGTACAGCGTCATGAAAAGCGTGCCGCCGACCTACCTGCGCGCAGCCGTCTCGCTCGGCAGTCCGCCGCTGGCGGCCTTCTTCCGCGTCTACGTGCCACAGACATACCCGGGCATCGGCGCCGGCGCGCTGCTGGTCTTCATCCTGGCGATCGGCTACTACGTGACGCCGGCGCTCCTGGGCGGGGCCGACGACCAGATGCTGAGCTACTACGTCGCGCGCTACACCAACGTCGAGATCAACTGGGGCATGGCCTGCGCGCTCGGCGCGCTGCTGCTGGCCGCCACGCTGGTGCTCTATGCCGTGTACCGCCGCGTCGGCAAGGCCGACCTGAGCCTGGGCTGAAGGCACGAAAGACAAGCATGTCGAAGCTTCTTCCCGAATTTCCCGCCTACGCCACCTTCGTCGACAAGTTCGGCTGGTGGGCGGTGCGCGCCGGTTGCGTGGCGGTGCTGGCCTTCCTGCTGGCGCCGATCCTGGTCGTGATCCCGCTGTCCTTTTCCGACAGCTCCTTCCTGGCCTACCCGATCCCCGGCTGGTCGCTCAAGTGGTACCGCAACCTGTTCGAGTCGCCGGAATGGGCCCGGGCGGCGCGCAACAGCTTCATCGTCGCGCCCGCCGCGACGGTGCTCGCCACTGTGCTGGGCACGCTGGCCGCGGTGGGCCTGTCGCGCACGGAATTCGCGTTCAAGGGCCTGCTCATGAGCGTGCTGATCTCTCCCATGGTGGTGCCGATCGTGGTGGTGGGCGTGGCGACGTACCTCTACTTCGCGCCCATCGGCCTGGCCGACAGCTACCTCGGCCTGATCGTGGTGCATGCCGCGCTGGGCGCGCCCTTCGTGCTGACCACCGTGCTGGCGACGCTGGCCGGCTTCGACCACAACCTGGTGCGTGCCTCGCTGAGCCTGGGCGAAACGCCTTTCAACACCTTCATGCGCATCACGCTGCCGGTGATCGCGCCGGGCGTGATCTCGGGCGCGCTGTTCGCCTTTGCCACCTCCTTCGATGAAGTGGTGGTCACCCTGTTCCTGGCCGGGCCCGACCAGGTCACGCTGCCGCGCCAGATGTTCACCGGCATCCGCGAGAACATCTCGCCCACCATCGCCGCCGTCGCGACACTGCTGATCCTGTTCACGACCAGCCTGCTGCTGGCGCTCGAATGGCTGCGCGGCCGCCGCCACTGAAACACACATGGCAGGGCCGCTTCGAGCGCAAAGGTGGCGGGGCTCGTCGCGATCCCGAGGGGCAGCCCGAAAAACCCAGACCCTGCGCAGGCGGGCCAGGTTGCCGTGTTCATCTGATCAAGCGGGGCACTGTCGCGGGCCTTGCGCTGGACGGCCGCACTGTCCGGCCTTCTTTGCCTAGCATCTGGAAGCGCCCAATCGACTGCCCGCGCAACTCGCGTTCGTCGAACTGTTCCGGGCAATTAAATCCACAAACAGCGACCCAGGCGCCGCGGGGCACGCCAAGCTCCTCGATCTTTAGGTAGGGGACGCAAATAAATCCGCGAACAAGATCCGCTGCGCCGGTTCGGAAGGCGAGCACGAGCTAATAAATGTTCGAACGAGCCGTCCCGTCGTTGTCGGTTCTCACCACACCTTGAATTTTTTGCAGCTTAGTTTGAACCGGCGGCGGCAGCGCGGGGGCGGCTGGCGACGAGCCGGAGTCGGAGATGGCGCCTTCGCGAGCCTGAGGCGGAGTTGGTGGGGTTGGACGGTGCCGGAGACGGCGTGCTTCCGGGGCGCCAGGCAGGGCAGAATGCACTCGACCGGCCGGACCCGGCCAGATCCGGCCGGTCGATGTCGGTGCCAGATAGCGGCCGCTCGGCGCCGCTCTCGACCCCTTTGCAGACAGCCAGAAGAGCGTTAAGCCGATCTTCACTGGGATGGAACTTGGCCACGCACAGCCCAGAACGAGGTGGTTAGAGCACGCGGACCGTCAGTCATGCCGCACAGATACGCCGCCCGAACGCGGCGCTCCAACTCCCGCCGATTCGAATCTCCGAGATTTGTCACATAGCTTCCAGTCTTGCCCTGCCCCGTAAGGAACGTGGACCAATAGTCCTCGAACGACCGGTACTCAAAGACCGCGCCGAGTTGCTCTTCAACGACGTCGTGGAAGCCCACGGTGGCGAACAATCTTGCCAGCCCGCTGGGCCACCCCAGTGGCTTGGAGACCATTTCGTCGCGCATCGCCGCCCCCTCGAGATCGAGCACTGCGGCAGCGTCCCAAACCAGGCTGAACGGTGTCCAACCGCTGCGGAAGTTGTTGACGACCACTGCCACAACACCTCCCCGTCGGGTGACTCGACGCATCTCGCGCAGACCTCGCACCGAGTCGGGCAGCACATCCAGAGCGAGCATCGACAGCGTGCGCTCGAAGATCCCCTCCGGGTATGGAAGATCAAGAGCATCGCCAACGAGGAAAGTGATCGCAGGGTCTGCGGTGACGCGCCGCGCGAATTCCACGTACGGCGCCGAGAGGTCGATGCCAGTCGCTACTGCGGCCGCTGCCGCTATTGCGCGCGTCAAATGCCCGGTCCCGCAACCGACGTCAAGCACTCGCTCATTGGCCGAGACACCGGCGAACCTCACAAATGTGGGAGCCAGACGCTGGCTGCCTCGGCCGACATATCCTTCATAGGCTTCAGGGTCGGTCGCCACAAACGTTCCCATGTCAGCTCCTCGTCGGGGATCGGATGCCAAGTCACTCACTCTACGCTCAATTCGGGCCACGGACCCTGCGAAGGTCTGCTTTCGATTGCTCGCCGCAAGGTCGGCTCATGGGCCGATCCCAGCCGGTCGGTCGATCGGCTTGGATCGGCCCCTGTGCACCCGAGCTGAGCTGGACAGCGTCCGCTCGTCGCTCAGAGCTTGTAACCGAACTGGCGCAGCATCTTCTTGCGCGCTTCGACGTCGGCCTCGGTTTCGATTCCCTTGCTCGTGGCGCCATCGACAACACCGAGAATTCCTCGCCCGTTCCCGGTGTCGACCACGATGACCTCCACCGGATTGCCCGTCGCGCAGTAGATGGCGCAAACCTCCGGCACCGCTTTGATGGTGTTGAGGATATTGATCGGGAATCCGCCGGTCATGAAGACAATGAAGCAATGTCCGCAACTCAGCGCCAGGGCATTCTTTTGCGCCAACTCGATGAGTTCCGTGTCGTTGCCAGTCCGACGCACCAGCGCGGGCCCACTTGACTCGCAAAACGCGATGCCGAACTTCATCTGGGGCACTGTCTGCACGATCGCCTCATGCAGGTCTTCGATCGTCTTGATGAAGTGTGATTGACCGAGGATGAAGTTCACATCGGTCGGCTTGTCGATCGGGACGGATGTTAGTTCCATGGCAGTCTCCTTTGCATTGCGACTTCCCTGTGGAGAGGGTTTCCCCGCGACGACGAGCGCGCCGTCAACGCCGACGTGACCCGTTTTCCACAAGTACGCCACGGCCTGAACCATGGGCCGCACCGACGGCGAAATGGCGCGGAACTTCCTGTGCAGGGGCCGATCAGACCTTCGTGATGCAACGCTGGACTCAGTGGCTCATCCCGCCACGGGAGCTTCGCTCCAAGGGGTTCGCCCCTTCCTCCCGCATCGCCCTGAAACCCGCCTCGATGGCGGGTTTCTTCGTAAGTCGCCAACATGTGCAACGAGGTCACGTAGAGAGGCGACGGGCCACCCGCCCGGCAATGCTTGCCTCGCGACCTCCGCGCTCGTTGCGTCACGCGAGGTCTGCGCCACGCCTCAACTCCTCCGCCTGCGCACCGTAGGGCGCCAGCGTGGTCAGCCGGCTGTCCTGCACCGGGCCGCCGACCGTGAAGTGATAGAGCGACTGAAACTCCAGGTCGCTGAAGCCGAACACCTGGTGCACCGGGTCATCGAAGAAGCAGCCGATGCCTGTGGCGCCGATGCCGGCCGCTTCGGCCTCCAGGTAGAGCACCTGCCCGATCACCCCGGTTTCCCAGAAGAGCGGGCGATAGAACCAGGGGCCGTGCGTGAACAAGGCGTCCCGATACTCGGCGATCATGCCGAGAGAAAAGACCCCGTCGCCCGCGATGTCTTGCGAGCAGCTCACTTGCGTCGCGAGCTGCCTCGCATCGCCGCTTTCCAGCCTGCGAAGGGGAAGGTCCGCCGGGCATCCGGGCGGCCTGGACCAATCGAAGCGCTGATGCATCGCGCGCTTCAGCTTGTCGAGCTTGGCCGGGTCGCGGGCGAGTACGTACAGCCCCGGGTCGAGCCCGTCCACCCGATGAACGAACATGGCGAGATGGATGCGCGGCTCCCAGGCCATGGCATCCCAGGGCACCGGCCGCCGGTTCGGTTCCAGCTCCACACGCGGCATCACGCGCGCGAGCATGCCGTAAAAGCGCTCGGCAGTGATCGAGGTCCGCCCGTCGCATGCCAAGAGGCTGCGCCGCCGGCGAATAATCCGGCCGGCCGGCGGCCCGTCCGGGACTGCTGTGCTTCGATGGGTCGAGGCAGGCGCGTCGAACAGGTCCAAGCCATATCCCTCGTCGATCGGTTTGCGTGAGGCGAGCGCCACCTCGTCGATGACGGCCCAGGCGACGGGGTCGTCACGGCTGAGCCGGTTCGCCGTTCCGCACCAGTCTTGCTGCGTGAGCTCGCGCACCCGTAGCGGATCCAGGCCGAGTGGCAAGGTGCGCTGCGCGCCTGCACACCACGGCCCGGCCGCGTCGTTCGGCCAGACGAGCATGACGAGTTCCGGCTGCTCGCGCTCGGCGCCTGCGAAGTCTTCGGCGCGGTTCAGCCCCAGCAAGGTTTCGATGCTTTCATCGGCCACGCCATGCAACACGACAGCGCTCCATCCCAGGGTCGCGGCGGCGATGCGAAGCGTGCCGATGGCATGGCCGGCGTCGTGCTGGCAATAGCGGAACGCGCGTTCGCCGTACTTCCACGCTTCGCGCCAGTGGATGGACGAGAGACCGACCAGAAAGGCCTGTGGGGGAAACTCCCGCATCAACTGCGCGAACCACTCGGCGGAGGCGTTCACGCGCCGTTCCAGACCGTGCTCTTTCGGCGCGTAGTGGTACAGGCCGGGCGCGTGCGCCAGCCCGGGAAGCGCGCCAATCAGCAGGTAGCCCTCGGTGGGATGCAGGTTTCCGCTCGAAGGGTTGCTGCGCAGCGCCCAACGCGTGCCGCCCGCCTGCTTCCAGGCCGACAGCGCAAGTGCGTACTCGAACAGCCGCGACAGCGAACGGACCGTGAGCGGCGCGCTCGGCACAGCGCCCCGGCTATAGATATCCTCGTAGGGAGGCGACAGCGGCTCTTCGTCCGCGCCAAGGATGGGCAAGCGCGTGAGCGGCGCCCCCTCGTAGCGGCGGAACGGGTTGGGTTGGTTCACCCAATCCAGGATGCCCGCGGAGCGCGCATAGCGGTGGAACTGGTGCTTGGTGCGCTCGTGATAGCGCAGCACCGCTTCGAACTGGTCGGCGTCGTGCATCTCGGTGGTCGCCGGCGACGGAAGCTCAATGCAGCTTGATATCGCCGTCGAACTTGACCTTGAGCCCCAGCGCCGGGATCTCCAGGGTCATGGTGGCGGCAAAGGTCTCGGCGACGGTACCGGCGACGACGGCCTTCGCCACCGCCTGCTCGATTTCGCGCTGCGAGCTGACGCCGACCATCTTGAGGAACTTGCGGATGCTGAGGTTGAGTGTCTCGTCGTCCATCGGGGACTCCTGGCTGGGGTTACCAGAGCGGTTTGCTCATCTGCTGCGTGAACGAAGAGAACATCACGTTGAAGCTGACGCTGATGCGTTCTTCCTCGCTCGGGTTGGCATCGACGGAGTGCTCCAGGAAGGAGGGAAACATCAGAAGCGCTCCGTCCCGTACCCTGACCACCACCTGGTCGGTGTTGTCCGCCGTCAGCTCCACGACCGGCGGCCTGATGACGGCGGTCTGACGCCTCGGGTCATGAAAGTTGATGGTGTCGGCGCCCGGTGGGGTGCGCACGTAGTAGACGCCGCTCAGGAAATTATTGGGGTGGCTATGAATCTTGTGCGCGGCGCTCCTGGCCAGAACGGTGGCCCAGCAGGCCGTGATCTCGAAGGCGGCATCGCCGATTCGCAGAAATCGCAGGATGCTCGTGGCACCGCGACGGACACACGAAACCAAGTCGCGAAAGTCCTCGCGTTCATGCAGCGCCTGCCCCGACTGCCAGCCGCGGCCGGCTTCGAGCGGGGGCAGGTCGCGCCGCAGGTCCGCCAGCGCGGCGAAGATGCTTCGTGCCAGCGCATCGCGCAAGCGGGCCTCGATCTGGATGTTCCAGACCAGGCTAGGAAACATCGGAATAACATCCGAGGTTTCCATCCATCGGTTGCTTTCCTGGACCATGGCCGCACCTTCGATAAAGCATAGGCGAAAACGATGGTGAGCGTTCCCGGAAAAACTCCCACGCCGGACCGCTGTCCATGACTTCTCGCACGCCACACCCCGCGGACGGCCCCGCCAACCGCCTGGCCCGCGAGACCAGTCCCTACCTGCTGCAGCACGCGCACAATCCGGTGGACTGGTACCCATGGGGCGAGGAGGCGTTCGCCAAGGCGCGCGCCGAGGACAAGCCGATCCTGCTGTCGGTGGGCTACGCCACCTGCCATTGGTGCCATGTGATGGAGCGCGAGAGCTTCGAGGACGTGGGGCTGGCGCGCCAATTGGCCGATGGCTTCGTCGCGATCAAGGTCGACCGCGAGGAACTGCCCGATGTCGACCACGTCTACATGAGCGCGCTGCAGGCGCTCACCGGCCGCGGCGGCTGGCCGATGAACATGTTCCTCACGCCGCAGCTTCAAGCCTTCTTCGGCGGCACGTACTTTCCGCCGCGATCGCGCCAGGGCATCCCCAGCTTCTCCGAGGTGCTCGCCGCCGTGCGCGAGGCCTGGGCCCACCGGCGAGGTGACATCGAGCGGGAGGCCCAAAGGCTGCTCGATCTCGCGCGCCGCGGCACGACCCTCACGGCCCGTGCGTCGGCCGATGACATGCACCGGCGAGCCGTGGCCCAGCTCGCCCTGCGCTTCGACGCAACACGCGGGGGCTTCGGCAGCGCACCCAAGTTTCCGCAGACTCCGCTGCTGCAATACCTGCTGACGCTGGCCGCCTGCGGCGACGGGAGCGCGCGCACGATGCTCGTTACGACGCTGCACCACATGGCAGCCGGCGGAATGTATGACCACGTCAGTGGTGGCTTCGCTCGCTACTCCACCGACGAGCGCTGGCATGTGCCGCACTTCGAAAAGATGCTGTACGACAACGCCCAGCTCGCGCGCGCGTACGCCGGCGCGTTTCGGCTGACCGGCGACTCGAGGCTGCGCCTTGTCGCCGAGGGCACATTGATGTATCTGCAGCGCGAGATGCACCCGGCGGCTGCGCCGGCGGCCTACGCTTGCGCGCAGGACGCCGATGCCGAGGGCGTCGAGGGCAAATTCCACGTCTGGACGCTGGCCGAGTTCCGCGCCGTGCTCGGCGCTGATGCAGAGGCCGCCGCGCGTCTGCATGGGGTCACGGTGCAGGGCAACTGGGAGCACGGCACGAACGTGCTCGAGCGCCGCGATCCGGAACGCGTGCGCGTCGAACTCGGCATGGAACCCGAGGCTTTCGTGACCTGGGAACGTTCGGTACGCGAGCGCCTCTACGCCGCGCGCGCCCGGCGCGCCGGGCCGATCACCGACGACAAGGTGCTGGCCGACTGGAACGGCATGGCGCTGCGCGCGTTCGCTGAAGCCGGGCGGCTGCTCGGGCGCGACGACCTCGTGCAGGCTGCGCGAACGCTCGCGCGCTTCCTGCTTGCCGCCATGGTCCGGGATGGGCGGGTCCACCACGCCTGGCGCGACGGCACGCTGCGCGACGAAGGGTATCTGGCCGACCATGCGCAGCTCGGGCTCGGCCTCGTGGAACTGCATGCAGCCACCGGCGAGCTGGAGTGGCTGGACGCTGCGCTCGACCTGTGCAGTGGCATGGTCGAGCGCTTCCATGACGCGGCCGAAGGTTTCTTCGACAGCGCGTCGATGCAACTGCCGATGCGGGCGCGGGACCTGTACGACGGCGCGGTGCCCTCGGGCACTGCGGCGGCGTGCGAGCTGTTGCTGCGACTGGCGGGCCCCTATGAACGCAGCGATTGGGCCGCCATCGCCCGCGCGACGCTCGAGGGCCACGGCGCACTGATGGAGGAAGCGCCGATGGCCGCGCCGGCGCTGCTGCACGCACAGCTGCTGGCCGAGCACGGGGCTGATCTTGCGATCCCCGCGGGACCAGGCAGCGAACGCCTGTGGGCGACGGCGCAGTCGGCGTTCGCGCCACTGGTCACGATCTTGCGTGGCTTTCCAGGATCGCTGCCGCCGCTCGAAGGACGGGTCGCGGGCGCGGTCTACCTGTGCCGCGCCGGCAGCTGCGAGCTGCCGGCGCGATCGGTCGAGGCGCTGCGTGAGCAACTGGCAAAGGGGTTCTCTGGCCTGGCCGGCAAGTTCGCAGCATCGGACGGCGTTGCTTGAGGGGTTGCAGCCGAGCCATCGGCGCAAGAGAGGGCCAGCGGTTCACGCCTGGCGCGCCGAGAAGCGCCGATGACCCGGTGCCGCAGATGGGCAAGTCGAAACGATATCCCGACTTGTCGGCTGCTCGCACTGCAGCCGGGGACGACGAAGCCAGCATCGCAGCGCCGATGTACATTGGTCGCCCGATGCACAACTAACGGAACTCATGGCACGACCGAACGAGTGGGTGAAAAAGGTCCTGGTGCTACTGCAGGCCGGCAACACCACGGCGGCGATTGCTCAAATCAAGGTGGCACCGAGCGCGAAGGACGTGCGCGCGCTGCAGTCCGCGCTGGAGGCCGGCAACCTGTCGGCGCGATGGCGCGACGTCAACGAGGCGATTCAGAACAGTTTCGACGCGCTCTCCGCGCCACGCCTGCACCGATCGCCTTAGCGGCAGGCTGCGCTTCGCCAACTCGAGCGGTGCGAATGGCAACGAGCCCCACCATTGAACCGAACGGTATCAAAGCATCAAAGCAGACTTGTGGGCGCGGACGCGTCATAGCCGGGCGAATCCATCCGAACACCCGGCCCCAAGCCATCCAACGGGGTAGCAACCAACCGCTGCGCGGATCAGGCGCAGCGTGGGATGCCCAGCGCCGCGGTCATTCGCTGAACCTGGCGGTTGCGCCTTTCGCGGATCACGATCTAGCTGGGGTCAGTTTGGCGGTTCGGCTCGGCCGTCCTGCAGGCCGCGAAACAGACGTTGACGCTCAGCCGGGGCCTGACAGCAACCGGGGGCCAAGCCATGGGGGGCGGTCGCAAGGTTGCCGCGCAGAGCGCGCGAAACGCGACTTTAGGGTTCCTTTATACAGGGGCCGCGTGCAGCAAGCGGGGCGGGGGACAATGCACCATGAACTTCAAGAGGCCCCTGTTTAACGTGATCGAACGCGCCGACACCGCGCTGTGCGACGGTCGCCGTCACCTACGGCCCGATGCTGGGCCGGTGCGCTCGGGGGCCGGCCGGTGAGAACGCCGGCACGACTGCAGCCACTGGTTGACGAAGGCCTCGTCGACACCGTGGTGCGCCAGCTGATGAGCGGCAAGGAAGCCATGGTCTACGTGGTGCGCTGTGGCGACGAGACGCGCTGCGCGAAGATCTACAAGGAAGCCAGCAAGCGCAGCTTCCGTCAGGCGGTCGATTACACCGAGAACCGCCGGGTCCGGAACTCGCGCGAGACGCGAGCGATGGCGAAAGGCACCCGCTTCGGTCGCGAAGTGACCGAAGCGGCCTGGCAAAGTGCCGAGGTCGATGCACTCTATCGCCTTGCCGCCGCCGGCGTGCGCGTGCCGGTGCCCCACAAGTTCTGCGACGGCGTGTTGCTGATGGAACTGGTCACCGATGCCGACGGCGATGCGGCGCCGCGGCTGAACGACGTCGCCTTCACACCCGAACAGGCGCGCCTCCATCACGCGACCCTCCTGAAGGAAGTGAACCGCATGCTTTGCGCCGGTATCGTGCACGGCGACCTTTCGGAATTTAATGTGCTGCTGGCGGCCGACGGCCCGGTGATCATCGACCTGCCGCAGGCGGTGGACGCCGCAGGAAACAACCACGCCAAGCGCATGCTGCTGCGAGACGTGAACAACCTGCGCGGCTTCTTCGGGCAGTTCGCAACGGAACTGCTTGGCACGAACTACGGCGAAGAGATATGGGCGCTGTACGCAAGCGGTGGGCTGCGCCCCGAGTCGGTGTTGACCGGGGCCTACGTGCGTGCGAGCGGAGCCGTCGACCTGGGATATGTCATGCGCGAGATCGACGATGCTCGGGCGGAGGAGGCGGCGCGCCGGCTTCGACTCTCCTCGAGGCCCCGCGCCTAACAACCCTGCGGGCGGCGCGGCGACTCTGCCCTCGACCCGAAGCAGCCCTTCCTCGGCGCGGAGAAGTGGCTGTAGCCATCGCGGTATTTGAGGGTGCGGCAGTACATCGGGATTCGTGGAAGAGGCAAGCGCCAGTGCGTAACCGCAAGACCGCGAAAGTTCCCTTTGCCTCTTGGCTCGGCAGGCGCCTTCGAGGACGAGCCGCGAGCCACCCCACAGCGCCAACCTACAAACGCGTGTACTCCAGCGCCCAGAAGTACTGCCATTCCCGGTACTCGATAGCCGCTGCATGCGGAGCAACGACGTCCATCAACGCGTCCCGGTCGGGAAAATTCTTCAGTACGCGATGGGTCGAGCCATCGGCCAAGATCCGCACCTGGTAGGTGTTGCCTTCGGCATCGCTCTCCGAAATCGGCGTGCTGCTGCCGGGCACGAAGCGGTTGTCCAGAAAGACCACCTTCGCGCCCGGCTCGATCGCTGCGTCCGGTCGTATTCGCTTGCCCGGGCCGCGTAGTAGTCCTGCATGGTCACCCTCGAAGAAGTTCACGAAGCGTCAGTGCCTGCCGCCCTAACCGGGATATCGAAATGCAGCACGTCTTCGCGCACCCCGAGCTTCGAATACAACGCGATCGCCGGCGCGTCAACCGGAGCCCAGCAACGCCATAGGGTTCGCATTCCGCCATTTGCAGGCACCCGGGCCGGCCGAGCAACGCAGTGCGCCCCAAAATAGACGTCCGCGACGTAGGTCCGGTCTTGGCCCCAAGGGACTGCGCAGCGCGAACAAGAGCTTGTTCGCCATCGCCGACGAAGTCGGCTACGAGTCGGATGCGTTCAACCGCGCATTCAAGCGCCACTTCGGCTTGCCGCCTGCAGCATGGCGCAAGAAAGCAGCATCGCCGCCCATCGCTGCCGAGTCGCCGCGACCAACTTTGCCTCTCATCGACGCCGACTCAGGACCTCAGGATTGACCACATTGATCGGATTGCCGGCAGCGTACGCAACGATCTGATCGAAGACGTCGGTGAACTGGACTTCGTACTCGTCGCGCGACACGTAGCCGATGTGAGGCGTGCAGATCACGTTGTCAAGCTCCAGTAGCGGATGGCGCGGATCCCGCACGGGCTCGTCTTCGTAGACGTCGACCGCAGCGCCGCCGGGGCGCCCGGCCTTCAAGGCGGCGACCAGCGCGCCCGGCGCGATCAGGGCGGCGCGGCTGGTGTTGACCAGCAGCGCCGAAGGCTTCATGCGCGCCAGGTCCTCGGCCCCGACGATGCCGCGTGTGCGGCTGACCAGGCGCAGATGCAGGCTCACTACGTCGCATTGGCTGAAGAAATCGGCCTGGCTCTCGGCAACGCGATGGCCGTCCGCGCGTGCGCGGGCGAGCGAGGCTTCGCTCGACCAGATCAGCACCTCCATGCCGAACGCCCTCGCGTAACCGGCAACCTCGCTGCCGATGCGGCCGTATCCGAAGACGCCCAGGGTCTTGCCTCGCAGCGTGGTGCCCACGCCGATCTGCCAGCGTCCGGCCTTCATCGCGGCCACCTGCTGGGGGATCTGGCGCACTGCTGCAAGCACGAGGGCCCAGGTCAGTTCCGCTGCGGCGTAGGAGGGGGTGCCGGGATGCTGGCTCGACGACACCACGATGCCCAGCCGGGTGCAGGCATCGACGTCGATATGGGGATACACGCTGCGCTGGCTGATCAGGCGCAGCTTCGACAAGCGCGCGAGCAGCGGTGCGCGGATCTGGGTGCGCTCGCGAATCAGCTCCAGCGCCTCGGTGTCGCGCAGGCGCTGCGAGAGCCCTTCGTCGTCCTGCAAATGGTCGTTCCAGACGGTGACCTGATGGCCCTCGAGCTTGCCGAAGCACTCCAGGGTGCGCAGCGTGTCGAAGTAGTCGTCGAGGATGGTGATTCGCATGGCTGGGTTCCAATCGATAACTGACGGTTCGCCGGCGACGCGCGATACGTCCAGCCGTCCTTCCATCGCTCCCACATCGATGCTTTCCGGCCATCCGTATAGTCGTATAGTCGGTGCGCGTCAGGTACTTCACCTCAAGACAAACGGCGCCGATGAAGCGCCGTTTGAGTGCCTACAGACGCCTGCACGCCGGTACATGCCTCACGCCTGATTGTTGGCTCACCCGCAGGTAGTGCAAACGCCCGATTGCGGCGGACGCGCTTGACCATCATAGTCCTCCAATGGCAGACAGAGCGCGCCAGGGAAAGGACCGAGGAGCAGTGCAATGGCCACAAAGCTGCGTGCGATCAAGGCGGACATCACGAAGTTGCAGGTTGACGTTATCGTCGACGCGGCGAACTCGAAACTGCTGGGCGGTGGCGGCGTCGACGGCGCCATTCACAGTGCTGCGGGTCCCGAGCTACTCGAGGCGTGTCGTGCGCTGGGAGGCTGCGCTGCCGGCAACGCGAAGCTGACGAAGGGGTTTCTGCTGCCGGCGAAGCATGTCGTGCACGCGGTAGGACCGGTGTGGCAAGGCGGCAAGCAGAATGAGCCCGAGCTGCTCGCCACGTGCTATCGCCGTGCGCTCGAGCTTGCGACGCTGGTCGACGCCAAGACCATTGCTTTTCCGTGCATCAGCACCGGTGTCTATGGCTATCCCGTCAACCAAGCGGCGCGCATTGCAGTCGCCCAGGTGCGGGCGTACGTCTCAGAAAACGGTGAGCTCGAGGAAGTAGTTTTCTGCTGCTTCTCGGACAAGGACCTCGCCGTGTACGAAGCGTTGTTGTAATCGCCGGCACGGTCCTCGGCGGCGCTTCCTCCGAGGCGTTGTCATGATGGTTTGGCGTCCTTGCGGGAACCAGCCAGAGATGCTGTACCGGAGGCCTCAATCTAGCCGCCGCGCGTCTGCTTTGACGGATGCTCATACGCCATCAGCAGATCAGCTGACTCCTCAACAAAAGCTCAATTGAGGGGGAGGACCGCTTCAGCAGCGGCGACGCTTTGGAGGATTCTCAGCGAATGACCAACATGGCTATCACAGCCACGACGATCAGTAGGGTAACGAAGGACAGCTCGGATGCGAGATAGCACGGCGCTGGAACCTGTACGCGCTCGTCGGTGCCAGCGCAGCGCTGTCGAGCCCGCGTCCGCGGCGGCTTTGTAAGTTGGTAGTGGGCCGGGAGCGAAGTCGATGACGGACGGTGTGTGCCCCGCCGCCTCCCGCATCGAGATAACCCAATAGAAGTGGCCCTTTACCGCTTCATCAATCACAAGTTCGTATTCGAGTTCCACGTCTGACCTCTCGGGAGTTGAGTGGTCGTATTGGACCTTCGAGATGCAAAGGAAGGAAGCAAGAAGTTCAGTGACGATCATCGGTGCTCGGCTGCACTGATGCTGACGGGCGCTGCCGATCGCCACTGACCAAACCGGCTGCGCTGGGCCCTTCCAACCGTTATGCGCATCCGCTTGCGCCGGACTCCTGCTTCGCAGCCGCCACTGCAGAACCTGCGCTATTTCTTTGTCAGCAGCAGCTGTCCAACTTTCTGCAGCCTTTCCTTGAGGCCGCTGGCGATCACGCGGAGGACACCGGGCAGCTCAATTTCCATCGTTACGGAGGCGTCGAGCACGTGAATGACACCGGAGACAGTCTGACCCATCGCTGCAACGCTGAAACTGAGCCGATCACCATCCCAGCACTCACTGCGGACTCCGCCGCTGCCGGGCAACAGGTTGATAATTTTCGCGAAGCCGGACTCGATGCGGCGGCGCGCCTCAGCGCGGCCGAGCTGATGTGGAACGCTGATGGTGATGGGCGTCGCCATGCGCTCAGGGTGCCGCGAATCGGCGCGCTGTGCAAGGGCTTTGCAAGAGGCGTCCTGGGCCTGCCGGCCGGCATATCTTCAGGCCTCAGCGTTAATGCGGTGCTCGCGCACATTGATCTGCAATCCCACCGGCGCCATGGCCAGCTGCAGCAGTTCGCGCGGCTCCTTGCCGTCGGCCGTGCTCACGTCTTGAATGTCGAAGCGACTCAACAGAATCGCCATCGCCATCTTCATTTCAACCAAGGCCAGGTAGCGCCCGGGGCAGATGCGTGGGCCAGCACCAAAGGGCATGGAGATACGCTTGGCGGCGCTGGCGTTCTGCCCGGGGTGGCCCTCGGCCAACCAGCGTTCGGGGCTGAAAAGGCCGGCGTCGTGAATATGGGATTCACTCACCGCGTCGCGCCGCATGACCGCGATCACCACCATGCCAGCCGGGATGTGCACATCACCCAGCGTGGTGTCGCGCAGGGCTTGCATGGCGTTCTGCGGAGCCACGGGCTTCAGGCGCATGGTTTCGTGGGCGCAGGCTTCCACATAGTCCAGTTGACCAATCTGGTCGGCGGTGGGCGGCTCGCCGTCGGCGCACACACGGCGCACCTCCGCGGTGGCCTCGGCCAGAGCCTGCGGGTTTTGCCATAGCAAGTGGATCATCCAAGCCAGCGTGTTTGCGGTGGTGTCTTCTCCGGCCAGTAGCATGGTGAGCACGTTGCCTGCCACTTGCTTGTCGTCCATCCCACTGTCGGGCTCGTCAGCGGCAACCAGCATGGCCTCCAGCAGGTTGGATGGATGCCCGCGCAGGGCCGGGTTCGCCTCTAGTCGCCTGCGCCCTTGCGCAATGAAGCCGTCAACGGCCGCATTCACCTCGGCCACGCTGCGCACCAGAGCGCGATCTTCGACCGATGGGAACCAGCGCCACAGCGGGAGTGGCGCAAAGATGCGCTTGAACACGGCCGGAAAGATGCGATTCAGGTGTTTCTGAATTACATCTTCGTCGCTTTGCAGCGTGTTGACCTCGGCGCCGAACGCCAAGCCCGCAATCGCGTCCACTGTGAAGCGCATCAGGTCGGCCCGCAGATCAATGGTGGTGCCATGACGCGCGGCCTCCTGCCAGCGTTGGGCCAGGCGCAGTCCAACGCGCTGCAATGCTGGGTGATAGCGCTTCACATGACCGGGGTCGAAGGCGGCCATCACCATGCGTCGCTGGTGCCGCCAGGTCTCGCCGTTGGCACCGAACACGCCGCCCATAAGACCGAGTTCCGTCCACACCTGTTCGAGCTTGGTGGTGCGGCGAAAGCCGTCGGGGCGGTCACGCAGGGCTGTGGCAATCAGTTCATGGTCACCCAGCACCACCGCGCGGCGAGGGCCCAGGCGCAGTTTGAAGATCGGGCCGTGCTCCTCGCACCATCGCTCAAGTTGCAGGTGCAGCCGAGTGGAGTCGATCTGAAGCAGGTTGCCGAATACCGGCACACCGCGTGGGCCGGGCAGGTCGTCGAACTGGCGCAGCCGGCTCGCCGAGGTGGGCGTGCTCATGGCATTGCCGGCCGCAACGAGCGGCGCAATGAGCGGAGGTCGTGCAACATGGCCATCCTTGATCGGATGATCGAGTATTGGGCAGTTTTGAGAGCTCGGCAATCGACATTTGTGATGACATCGGTGGCTTTTCGGAGCGATGTCCGCGCCGCTGTTGACCGGCTATCCGGACTGTGAGGAGGCGGCCTTTCAAGTTCGACGCGCGACTGCCATACTTCGCGTCGAATCCTGAATGTCGCGAAGTTCCTTCGTTTTCGCCGTTCTTGCCGTTCTAGCCCTATCGCCATGGCTCGCGAGGTCGGTTTCCTGCGCCCCTGCCGAGACCCGGGATGAGATCCTCGAACTCTCCGCTGCGCCGGAGCCCCCTGTCATCGCAAGCGCGGACTGGGAAGGCCTGCGGCGCGACACCTGGTACTTCGTGGGTTATCAGGCTGCGACGGTCGCCGTGCTCTACGCGATGCCTGCCGAGCAGACGGGTTTCGACCGGAGCGACGCGAGCTACGGCAAGTGGCGCGACAACGTCACGAACCCGGCCTGGGACAGGGACGATCATTTCGTGAACTACGTGCTCCATCCCTATTGGGGTGCGGCGTACTACATCCGGGCGCGGGAGCGGGGCCTGGACCGCTGGCAGTCGCTGGGCTACTCCGCCTTGCTCTCGGCGGTCTACGAATTCGGCGCCGAGGCCTTGTTCGAGCCGATCTCCTACCAGGACCTCGTCATCACGCCCCTGGCGGGCTGGCTGCTCGGGGAGTACGTGTTCTCGCCCATCCGCGAGTCGATCAAGGCGAAGCCGGGCGAGCCCGACGGCATGGACAAGGTCGCACTGGTCCTCACCGACCCTCTTGGTGCGCTCAATGGCCTGACCGATCGAATCTTCGGCGTCGAAACCCGGATCAGCCTGGCGCCGATCCGGCCGATCGGCCCGTCAGGACCCGCGGCGGTGGCAGCGCTCGCCGAAGGCCGGGGCAGCTGGCCAGGGCCGCACCGCACCACCCCGAGAGCTCTGAGCTGGGGCCTGCAACTGCAGGTGCGCTGGTAGCGATCGGAGCTTTCGGATCGTTGACGTTCTCGTCGGGACGGATGGCGACGATCCTTGTTCCAAGGCTTCACGGTCATGCCGATGCGGCGAAAACCGCCTCCAACGCCGCAACGGGCAAGCGCCCCCGCAAGGCGATCGCCACCACGGCTGAACCGTCCGACGGTGCGCCTGCCTTGCGCAGCGCCCCGTGCCGCCCTGCGAACTGGATCTCCGACCACGCGGCGTCACCGGTGCGCAGCACGCCCTTGAGGCGCAGCAGTCCGGGCGGCGTGTCGCGCAGCCAGGCGCGCAGCGCATCCGGGTCGAAGACTCGTTCGGGCCGGCAGGACCAGGTGTCGAACAGCTCGCCGTGGTCGTGCGCCTCGTGGTGCGGATGATCGTCATGGTCGCAGTCGGGGTGCGCGCAGCCGCGCGCCTCGCGCGCCCCGCGCGCTTCGGACAAGGACAAGCCTTCGCGCAGCACCCTCGGCAGCTGTGACTGCGAGGTCTCGTACTGCGGCGTGCGGCCAGCGACGGACGACGCCCACTCGCGCACGCGCGCCAGGCCGCCGGCTAGAGGATTTGCGCGACCCAGCCCCCTACCGAGTTTGTTGCCAACGGATGAGCCCGTAGCCAATTGCCACCAAACCTGCTGCCGCAAAGGACCCGGCGAGCCCGTTCGGGCCAAAGGCCTGATATATCGCTTCGTTCAACCAAGCCCATCGACCGGAGTAGGGACGCTGCGAGGGTGATTGCCACTCCGCAAAAGCCAGCGTGACACTAACTAGCCCTAGACCGATCGAGACCGGCCAGCCCAGCGCAGCTGTGGGCGTGAATCCTTTGTCCATCCGTTCGCGCGACAGAGGTTTGACCACGGCATTGTTCAACCTCTTTCGATCCCAGAGAAAGAAAGCCAAGAAGCACAGCAGGAGAACGATCAGGAGGACAGGTGCAATCATGAATATCTATCCAGCAAGTGAAGATGCCCTCGCCGCCTGCGGACGCTCAGACAACGACCGCATCTCTGCTGTCCCCGGGATGGTCGCTTTCATCTTCTTCTTCATTCCACGACCACCTCGGTTGTTCCCTTGGGGCGCGCGAGCATGGCATGCAGAGCAAGGGCACCAATCAGTGCAAGGACAAGCGAACCGGTCCAGAGGGCCGGTTCCGCGTCGCGCCAACTCTCCGCGCCATTGCCGTTTGCCAGGGTTCCGAAGACGACAGTGCCCGTGTTGTATGCCCCATGGAGGGCGATACAGGGAATGAGAGAACGCGTCCTCTCATAGAGCCAACCGAGCAGTACGCCCATGACGACGCCCAGCACGAACTGTGCTGTTCCCACGCTGAAAGCGGGAACGCCCATTGCAGGATTTGTTGGACCACGCCCATGACCAGGAGCAGAGCCGATACCAGCATCAAGACGGGTGGGACCACCAGCGCGAATGTCGCACGTGCAGACGAGGTCGACTCGTGGAACAACCCGCGGTAGGTTAGGCCTCGAAAGTGCATCATCAGCACGAAGACGCAGCCGTACCCAAGCAATACGCTCAAGGCGTCGCACTGCATCTGCGAGAGTTTCAGCACGCCTTGTGCATCACGAAGTGCTGAGCCGACCACGACCTCGCTGAGCAATAGCGCCAGGTAGAGGAGAGCCGCTTGAAACCCCGTGGGAAAGGGTTCGGTTCGATTGCGCATCGTGTTTTCGAGCCATGCCAGGCAGGAAGTCACTGCGCGAGCGACCTCCGAGAATCCCCCGGCTGCTCAATGGAGCGAACTGCGAGGGTGCGGGCGGTGGAGCCGCATCCCGCCATCCAGAGGCGCCTGCGGGGCATGCCGGTTGCTGCGGGTCTGCTAATTCGGCAGGCGCACGTGCTCGTCCGTGTGGTCGCCTGCAGCTGGACTTGGGATCGCTGTGAGCGCTCGCCGCTGCAGGAGGTAGAGCCGGCCGCCGGCGAACGCCCACTCGAGGTCGTGGCTCCCGCCGAACACCTCGTCGCAGCGGAGCGCGAGCGCAAGAAGCGCGGCGAGCTGTGCATCGTCGAGGCAGAGCACGCGGGCGAGCCCCTCGGGAACGTGTGTGCGGCTTGTGCCGCCTTCCGGGTCGGTGCGTATGGCGACGTCCTTCAGTCCCGCGATTCGCGCGACCACGGCACCGTCACGCCTCAAGCGGAACCGATCTGGGATGACGAGACCGGCAACGACCGACTCCCCGAGCCCCCAGGCCGCCTCGACCACGAGCTCGTCCGACCCGTTGACGGGGTTACGGCTGAAGAGCACGCCGGCGGAGTCCGCGTCGACGAGCTCCTGTACGACGACGGCCATTCTCGGCTCGCGGGGCAGCCGGAGGCGCTCGCGGTACGCGAACGCTGAAGGCGAGCGCGCCGAGCGCCAGATGGCGGACACGGCGTCAACGAGCTCGGGCTCGGAGCGCAGGTTCAGTTGCGTCAAGTGCTGTCCTGCGAAGCTCGCCTGCTCGGAGTCCTCACCCACTGCGGACGAGCGCGCCACGAGCGGGGCGCCGAGCGTGCGAAAGACTGCAGCCAGCCGCTGCCTCGCGTCGCGTTCGTCAGCAGCGACTGCATCCACGAACCCGTACGGAAGCGCGACACCCGCGGGAACGGGCAGGCCCGCACGCGTGGCGGCGGCTAGCTGCGCGGCCTTGCCGCCGAACAGGCTGTCCTCGAGCTCCTCGGTAAGCGCTGCCGGTTTCATCGTCGCCTGCCCGTAATCAGGGTGAACGGACGTCATCGCCGAGCTCGAGGAGATCTAGACCGGCGAGCGCCGAGAGGAGCGCCTTGGCGTCCTGCTGCGTCAAGCCGCAGTCGGCGGCCACGGCTGCGGGTTCTGCCGGCGCCTCGGTGACGCGCGCGACCACGCCGAGGTCGAGCGCCGAGTGGATGGCGGCGGCTACCGCGCATGCCGCCCGCGCAGGAGTGATGGGCAGCGCCTGATCCGGCCGTACCCGTTCGGTCGGTGCGGCTGCTTCGGTCATGCGACGACCTCGGCCTCGCCCGCGGTGCCATCGACGATGACCCTCGCACCGTCCAGGAGCACGGAGGTCGCATCGGTGCACCCGACGACTGCTGGCAGCCCGTACTCGCGCGCGACGATCGCGGCGTGCGAGAGCAGCCCGCCCCGGTCGGTCACGATCGCGCCGAGGAGAGGCAGCACGATGTTGAATGCCGTCGTCGTGGAGTTCGTGACGAGGACGTCGCCCCGCTCGATGCGACCAAACTCCTCGGTGCCGCGAATCACCCGTGCGGTGCCCTCGTACACGCCCGGGCTGACGCCGAGACCGTGAACCTTTCGCTCTTCGGTGCGTGGCTTCGGCGCGGCGAAGATCGCCTGCACGGCTGCACCCATCGCGCGCTCCAGCCTTGCCGCCGCGGGCGGCAGCCACTCGGGCGGCAGCGGATCGCCCGGCTCGCCGCCGAGAAACGCCGGCGCATCCGCGTAGCGCGCCTTGAGCCGGTAGCGCGCACGCTCTGCCAGTTCCTCGCCCGATGGGCCGTCGCCGGACTCGACGAGGCTGCGCAGATCCGCGTAGCCAGCCTCGACGAGATGGCGCGGATCGGCGAGCCGCCCCGCCGCCGTAAGCCGGCGGCCGGCCGCCAGGATCGCGCGCCGCATAATCCCGATCGCCCAGAGGTCGGCGTAGGTGCCCCGCTCGTCGCGTAGCCGGTAGGTCGCCCGAGCCTCCTCGAGCAGCGCGTCGAAGGCGTCGCGATGCCGAGCGGGCACTGCGTCGCGCAACTCAGAGGTCTTCCGGTCCAGGTCCTTCGCCGGTGGAGTCTCGAGGCGATCGAATGCTGTGCGGATCGCTCCGACGATCAGCTCGGGAAGCTCGTGCACCGACGGGTCGCCCACGTCCTCGCCGTTTACCGGCCGGTGGGCGACACGGTCGACGTATGCCGAAGCGAGCCGGCCCGTGTCGCCGGACAGCGAGCGAAGCGCGGCGACCACCTCGCCCGGCTCTCCGGCCGACGTGAGCAAGGCCGTCGCCGCCGTATCCAGTCGGAGAGCGCCGACCAGTCGCTCGAGCTCCTCGTCTGCACCGAGCGGGTCGGGGTTCGCGCCCTGGAGGAGACCGAGTAACTGGGCCGGCGAGCGGCCTGTCCACTCTTGCGCGTGCACGAGGAAGTCGCCCACAGGCAGGAGCGCCGGCACGTTGAAGAGGTGATGGATGTACGCGCCATGGATCTGGTTCTCGCGGCAGCGATCGATGTATGCGAGGAGCGCAGGCGTGTCGAGCGCCGCCGGGTCAACCGCGAGCAGCGCGAGGTGAGCTCGGATCGCCGCGGGCTTCACCTCCCGGTCCCAGCGCTCGAGGTCCTCACGCCAGAGCTTGCGCTCGAACACGGTCGCGCTCGTCTCGAGCCGGCGCCGAATCATTGGGTGACTGCGCGCGAGCTCGTCCCACACCTCTTTCGGAGGGTGACTGACCGCCTCCCTCGGCGCGCCGACGGGACGTGCGCAGTAGTACGGGAACCCGTTGACGAAGCCCGCCTCCAGGTACTCGAGCAACGATCCGTAGCGGCGGAGGCTCTCGCCGAAGCCGCGCTGGAACGCGTCGGGAAAGATCTCCACGTGAAAGCGGGTCACCGGCCGCGTCCAGTGAGTCGGGTCGAGGAACCACGATCCCGGACCGGGTGGGGCGAAGGTCTGATCAGCGACGAGTGTCATTGTTACCAACCTCCTTCATGCTTGCCGGATTGCGACGAAGTTCGTCCGTCAGCACGCGTACGGCCCAGGCGGCGGCCTTGCCGGCCTCCTGGCCCTCGAGGTCCCACTGGTCGCGCATCGCCTGCCAAGCGGGCGCGCTCACGAGCAGGTAGATCACCGCAAGGGCGCGTCGGCGCTCGGCCGGGCCGAGCCCGCCGGTGACCTCCCGCATTGCCTTCTCGAACGTCGCCACTCGCCGGCGCCGCGTGCGGGCCCGGATCTCCTGTCCGCGCTTCGATAGGAGGGCGCGCATCAGCGGCGCTCGCTCGTCGTACATGCGATAGAGCGCAGGCGCCATCTCGCGGACGCCCTCGAGCGTGTCCGGGTAGGAAAGGAGGACGACCCGGAGGTGCTCCTCCGCCCACTCACCGAACTCGTCGAAGAGCGCCTCCTTGGTCGGGAAGTGCCGGTAGACGGTACGGACCGACACGCGGGCGCGCATGGCGACAAGCGGAACCGTGACCTCGTTGACCTCCTCGTCCGCCAGCACATCTGCCGTCGCCTCCAGTATCCGAAGGCGCGTCTGCTCCATCTGTTCTGCGCGGAGCGGGCTCTCGTACGTGGTGGTGCTCATGACACGATTAGGATAATCCGCGTCATGGCATCGTGTCAAGAAGGCATGATGGCATGTCGACTTTCGAGGTGATTGTTGTCGATCGGCACCTCGCCGTCGAGCAGGAATCGCGACAGCGCCTTCCAGTGGTTCAAGCTGTAGTCGATGGCCTTGGGATGGCGCTGCCGTCGGGCACACGCTTGCGCTCGAGCTGCAGCCACACATGCAACTCCTCCCGCAGCGGCTTGGATCGCTCGTGTCGCACGAGCAGCCGTTGCTCGGCACTCATTGGCCTGGCGTCGCTCTCGATCCTGTACAGCCAGGCAATGCGCTGGATGGCCTGCGCGGCCACTTCGCTCGACGTTGGCCTTGACCAGCTCGTCAAATTTACGCCGGGCATGTGCAAGACATCCTGCGCCGACTCGCCCCTCGACCGAGATCACCGACTCATAGCCCGCGAACTCATCGCGCACGAGCGTCCCCGATCAGCCATTGGCGCACTCGATGTTGCGCACGCTCAGGCCGTGGGCCCGCGCGAGTTCCGCGGCGCGGATGCCGAGAACGTCCAGCACCAGTTGCTTGCCGAACCACGTCCCGGCGGGTGTTTCCTTTTGCGCGGTTCCCCGTGCGCGACCGGTTCGCGGACGCTCGAGGATACTTCGTTGACTGCGCATTGGCCTCTCAAGGCCGAGTCGCGCGTACGAAACTCGCAGTAGGGAGTTCGCAGCGACGTAGCAAGCGTCAGCCGGCCATGTCCGCTCTTGGCGCATTCTGCCTAAGGCAACGCTGATTAAGTT
>NZ_JAGGNU010000045.1 GCF_018614915.1 Variovorax paradoxus
CGGGCCATGGCCCGCATGCTCGAACCCTGTTGACGCATGCTTGCCATCGTCATCCGGTCCTCGGCTTGAAGCTGCCGGTACCTTGTTCGTTCATTCATGTGCACACCTTAGGCGATCAGGTGTTGCACTTCAGAGTTGAGGCCGCCAGGTATATACAGGCAAGTCGCTTGAGACCATGGTCAGCCAAGGCGGGATTGGGCCCTGGAAGTTGGACCAGGACCGTGCGTCGGCCTGCCTCTATGTTGTTGCTGTTCGGAACAGAGGCGGCGATGTGGACGAGGAAGGTTTCGACCACCGCACAGCCTTCATGATCGGCAAGATCTCCGAGATCGTGCAAGCGGGCCACCGACACGTCATTGCGTTCAGCGAGTACGCGACCTTTGACATCCCGAATGCCTGGGACGGAAGCCGCAACCCGGTGGCATACACCAACCTGGACAAGCTCAAGATCGACCCCGCGACCTTGGAGTGGAGAAAGCTCCCTGGGTCCAGCCCTTTCAATGTCTGAGCTACACCGATCAGCATCTGCATGGTCACGCGCGGGCTCGGTGCCACCAACGCGAGCGGCGGCGTGCACGCCACCCTCCGAGTTCGACCGAGAACCCGTTCTTGCTATCGAGCCCGCCCTGAACCCCTTCAGAAGATGAACTGCAACCGATCGCCGTCGTGCGATAGGAGCACTCGCTCCCGAGTGGTCTTGCAAATCCACGTCTGCTGCAGCCCTGGCTTGGCAATCGCCAGGGCCTGAACGTCGAACACGGCCTGGCAAACGCCCCCCTCGCGGCGCGCGGACTCGTAACGGATTGCCTGGACCGGCGGCTGCAACGCCCGCGCTTGCGCAGCCAAGGCGTGACAGTGCGAGTAGTCCTCCGGGTGCCGCCAGGCTGCCCGCTGTCCAGACCAGGGCGCGCAGGTGATGTCCAACTCCCAGCCGGAGAACTGCGCCTGAAAGAAGGTCAGCTCTGCCAGAAGCTGATCGCCGCGTAAGCCGTCGGAGTCCATGAAAAAGCGCCAACGCCAATAGGCGATCTCTGCCGCCACGGTCGCTGGCTCGTCGGCGCCGTACCAGGCGCCCGGCTCATTCGGGCGGCGAAAGCGTGATGGCCACGTCGACACATAGCGAAACGGCGTGAACAGGAGATAGTGCATGCCGGAGACAGCTGGCGGCAGCTTCGGCTTGCTGTCTTCGAGCAGTTGCTCCAGTAGCACCTGCTCCTCAAGATCGTCCACCAGGCGCATGGTGGCCACCTGGTGTTGGGCCTCTACTACGCGCCAAAGGCTGCGCTGTACGGGCTGCGCCAGGGCGAGCCAGTCCTTCTCCCACAACATTAGATCAGAGCGCGCGCGCCGTCCAGATAGCTCACCACGCGCACGAGGCCATCCACCTTCTGGATCGCATCTTTGGGAACTTCATTGAAGGCCCGATTGAAACTCGTCATCCATGCCTTGCGATGCTGGTCGTCGTTGCCCACCAGCGCATCGAGTGATCGATAGACGCGCACGAGCAGCGTAGCCAATTCGGCCGGCTTCGTGCCGACCTCAAGCGCTTTCTCGCCTTTTGCAAGGCGGGAGATCTGCGACTCGCTCAGGCCCACGACCCGCGCGAGCGCAGCGTTGTTGAGGCCAAGGAACTGAGCCGCGCGTATGGTGGCCTTCGTCAGCACGGCCGCTGCGGAAGTGTTCTGCGGCGCCGCAAGTTTGAGATGAGCCATGATTCCATCCCCTTCCGCATGGTCGGTACATTGCTAAGGCAAGTATACGGTTGGTTTCTTGCTATGGCAAGGCAGCTTGCCGTTTTTCGGAGTGATCCACAAGGCTACACACCAACATTCAGACCTCGCCGTGCATATGGGCGGGCGTCGCGATTACCGGAGCCCTGAGCGCCGCATCCCGGCGGATCAACAGCGATTGAGCGCCTGAAAGTCCAGCCCATCGATCTGGGCGAAAACGGCCTGCATGACCTGAGGCGTGCGTGCGTCCTGATTCGGACCTGCGATGGTCCCGCTCTCGAGCTCGTGCCACGTTGCGCTACGCAGCAATACGCGCGCCGCGTAGTAGGTCGATTCCGGACCATGATCCAGATTCACCTGGTACGTCACCGATTCACCGGTGCGGGCGTGCACGTGTTCCCCGCGGATCGTGACCATGCGTTCGCCTCCAGCGGCTACGCCGTCATACGTGCCCCTCGCGGGCACCTCGCTACCTAATGCTGCTTTGCTGCCGCCGGTTGAATCGGCGCCGAACGCCGCCCTCACCTCTTCCAGCGCTGCGTGCGCCAGCCGCACCGCCTCTTCAAGGCCAAGAGTGGAATCAGCCGGCGCTCCATCGGGAGACTGGAGCGCAAACGCGAGACGCTCGCAAGCGGCCTCCCATTTCAATCGGGCCGCAGTCTGGGGTGCTTTCTTTTCCACTCTCGAACCATTGGCAAGGACCCATCCTACCCCCGGAAGTCATCAGCGCTCACTCGCCTTGGAACGCGAATCGCTACAGTGGTTCAACCCAAAGACGGGTTCCCCTCCATGGCAGCGCTCTCAGTATTTCTCGTGGAAGACAACCCGAGGATCCGTGCGCACCTGGTGCCGGCCTTGGTGGACCTCGGATCGGCGAGCGTCATGGGCACTGCCGAGACGGAAGCGGAGGCCATCGACTGGCTCGCCAAGCACAAAGGCCAATGGGATCTTGCAGTCGTCGACCTTTTCCTGAAGGAAGGCAATGGCCTGGGCGTCGTGGAGTGGGCTATGGGCCGCGAGCCGCGCCAGCGCGTTGTTGTGCTGACAAACTTCGCTACACACGACATGCGGGAAGCCTCCAAGCAGGCCGGCGCTGACGCCATCTTCGACAAGTCCACCGAACTCGAAGAGTTCTTCGAGTACTGCTTGGACGTGCATCGACCACGGTGAGCCACCTGGTCGACGCCCTGCCGACCTGCACACTGGCCGCGATCTCAGCTGTAGAGCTCGCGCCAGCCCCTGCCCGCTAGCCGAAACCACACTCCCGCGGTCGCTGAGCCTCCTCCCAAGGCCGAGGGTTTACGAGGCGCTCGACCAGAACCCACTGCAGCCTACTCGAACTCGCCGATGGAAGCGGACCTGCAGGCGGTGCTCACGGACATGCCGGAAACCCTATCGCCTCCCGTGGAGGACTGACCCACC
This sequence comes from Variovorax paradoxus, assembly GCF_018614915.1. GTDB lineage: Bacteria > Pseudomonadota > Gammaproteobacteria > Burkholderiales > Burkholderiaceae_C > Variovorax > Variovorax paradoxus_K. The sequence continues at coordinate 3,153 of NZ_JAGGNU010000045.1, forward strand.
GGTCGCACATCACGAGGCTCGGAACCGCCGCGGGCGACTCACCGTGCTCGAACGGAAGGGCTCGCCTGCGCGCGAAGGCCGCGAAAAGACCCCTGTGTTCGAAGCTATGCGCCGCGAGCGTCTCCGTCATCCTCCTTGCCGTCCTGGCCTCAATCGACTCGCGATGGTCTGCCCACTCGCAGGCCCCTTCTGTGCCTTCGCCACGCAGGCTCGACCTTCTGCGCACGAGGGTCAGAACTGCTGCGCGTGCGGATTGCGGCAGGCAAGGCGCCCCGCAAGGCTGTGACGCAGCGGGCCCTCGCCTTCTCAGGTTTTGGCCGACCTCTTGGTCAATCTCCTCGCGGCCTCCAGGGTGGACGCCTTCGCGGCGTGCTTCTCGGCACGCGACGGCGTGTGGGCGGCCTTGCCGCGAAACGCCGGCGGTGGGCGAAAGCCCGTCCGAAATGATGCAGGCCCGCGCGATGCTCGAACGCTCGGTGGTCACGCTGGCCTCGGCACGCGTCACGCCGCAGCATCTGGAGCGTGTGAAGACATCGCTGGAAAGCATGCGCAAGGACGGGCTCAACGGCCGCACGGAGATCGAGAACGATCGACGCTTTCACATTGCCATTGCGGAGATGACGGGCAACTCGGTTCTCGTGCGACTGGTCGGGGAGCTCTTCGATGGGCGGCACAGCCCGATCTCGTCGCGCATGAGCGCGCGCACCGAGGATTCGCAGGCGTGGCAGGCGGCGTTCGTCGAACACGAGGCAATCTACCGCGCGCTGGAAGCGCGGGATCCGCAGGCCGCGGTGGCAGCAATGCTGCATCACCTGAGCACGTCACATGCGCGATGGACGGAGGAATCTACGTCGCCTGCTGCTGACTGATTTGCAGGTGCGGGCCTGGGCCGAGGCCGCAGCTGCTCGTGCCAGCGCGCGGGAGGCGATTCCAGTTGCTATGACTGAAAGTGGGGCTCGAGGCTGCCATACACCCCTGCCAGTCGCGCCGCCCGATTCTGCGTCCGAACGCGCTCGGCAACTCGAACTCGTCGGTCACCACCAGTGCCCGGAAGATGTGTGCGGTCTCGCCCGGAATAGCACCCCAAGCACCCGAGCCGAGCGGCTCCCAGCGATGGGCCGACCTCCGCATCCGCATGCCGAACCCAGGCCGGTCGCGTCGGCGAGCATCTGGGGACTCAGGGCTTTTTCGTGATGGTCTTGGCTGCTTCCTTCACGTCGCCGACCTTCTTCTGGACAGCCCCGGCTGTCTTGTCAGCAGCGCCTTCGGTCTGCAACCTTTCATTGCCCGCTGCCTTGCCGACCGTTTGCTTCACGCTTCCCTTGGCCTTGTCGAGCCCGCCTTTGACTTGATCCTTGTTCATCTCAGTTTCCCCTTGAAGGTGTCGCCGTGGGTGCTGCTGACCCCCCCACGCCACTGCCATCTGGCAGCAGTCGATATGTCAGCTCGCGCCAGGGCGAAGGAAGAACTACTTCGCCGCGTCTTGCTGTAGTACTCGCCTGACTTCTCGCCGGATTCCCACTCCAGTCGTCCTTGCGTCGTCCCGACTCGCCCTCCTCGCTCGGCCGCGAGGTCAGTGTCGCTTTGGACGACTTCTCTTTCCGAGCATTCGGTTTGCTGCACGGGTCGGATAGTTGCTTCTCGACCAGTATTGGCCCTCGGTTTTCTCTCTTTGGGGGTGCAAGCATTTGGGAGTGCGAGATCCAACGCTCAGCCGGCGCTATCCGCCCGAGGCAGCTCATCCGCAGCGCGAACTTCACCTACACGCAGGCGCGGCGGCCTCTTCGGCCAAGCGACAGTCGTGCGGCAAAACTGCGTCTTCATTAACCCGAGGAGCAATCATGAGCACAGCCACCTATGACAACCGGCCCGCACGCGAGGCGACCGTGCCCACCGAAGCCGAACTCTCGCGCCCAATGTCCTGGCGTCGAGTGTCATGGGGCGCGATCGTCGCGGGCGTCGTCGTCGCAATGGTGCTCCAGTTGGTGCTGAGCCTGCTCGGCGCAAGCCTCGGCCTGAGCACCATTGATCCGATGAAATACAGCAGTCCCGATCCAGCCACGTTCGGGATTGCAGCCGGTGTCTGGTGGATCGCCAGTAGCGCATTGGCTTTGTTTGCAGGCGGCTGGGTGGCCGCCCATCTCGCCGGCGCGCCCGACAAGACGGACGCCTCGCTGCACGGGCTGCTCACCTGGGGCCTCGCGACCATCGTGACCGCCTACCTCGTGACCTCTCTGATCGGCGCAGCGGTCGGCGGCGGCGGCAAGCTGCTGGGATCGGCCGCTATCGCGAGTGCCGCCGGCGCTTCAGGCCCCGTGGCTGATGTAGTGCGACGCCAGGTTCCTTCCGACCTCTCAATCGACAACCTGAAGAACCAGGCCCAGCAGCGTCTTGCTCAGGGAGCCAACCCGGGTGCGGCACCCGCGGATCCTTCCGCACCGCTCACGGAAGAGCAGAAAGCGCAAGCCGATGCCAAGGCGCGCCAGGTGGCCGACAACGCCGCGAAGCGCGCATCGCAGGCCGCGCTCGCGCTACTGCTCGCGATGGTGATCGGCGCGATCGCCGCGACCTTCGGTGGCTCGCTCGCCGGTCGCCGCTATTGGGTGACCGACGGCACGGTGCGCCGATAGGGTCGCAGAAGGAACACCTGAAAATTCTGAAAGAAGGCTCAGCACGTGGCCGAGTCCCAGCCGTGCTGCACGGCGCTCTTCACCTTTTCCCAGGTTGTTGTCGGATGCCGCGTCTGCCAGTCGCGCTGCACGTCGGCCTCGACAACCTGCCAGTTGCGGTTTGCGTAACTCTGGTCTCGAGCCATTGATGATGCGCCCGCTGAGGCCCTACAGGCCTCGGGCCGCCAAACCTCAAGGGGGCGCCCGCCGCTCCGCCGACCGGGCATCGCGGCTCTGCCCTTCGGCAGGGGGGTCCGTCGCCCCGTACATTTCGCGGATGCCCACGGCACCTCCTCTGGCGAAGTACAAGGCGAAGCGCAACTTCGCCGTTACGCCCGAGCCAGCCGAGGGGGCGTCCGCCGCCGCCGGCTTGCAGTTCGCGATCCAAAAGCACTGGGCGACGAGGCTGCACTACGACTTTCGCCTCGAGCTGGACGGCGTGATGCTGAGTTGGGTCTTGGCCTTTGGCAACAGACTCCGCCTAGCCGACGACGGCCTCGTTAGGCCTCAGGCACCCGGAGGCAGGGATCACCTCTAGAGCCCCATCAACGGCCAATGTTGCGCTGAACCTCGGCGCGACTCAAGCGAGGGTTTCCTAGCATGGCGGTCGAAGGGAAGTACGACTGCCCCGCTCGAGCGTCCGGTTCGGGTTACGTCCTACAGCCTTAACGGGTCGGTAGCGGCGCCGAGCGGCCCGCTATCGAGCACTGCCATCGACCGGCGCGAAGAATCCGCAGTCGTCTCCAAAATCTAAGGTTCGCCCGAATTAAGCAGTCGACGACGACCGCTCTTGGGCCGCATTCTGCCGGAGCGCCAGGAAGTTCAGCTTCCCGCCGATGGAAAGCGAAACACATGCATCACCCTCCAGCGGCTCGTCGAGTTCTCAATCAAGGCAACCGACGAGCGTCGTGCTTCGATGGGACCCGCTCAGACTTCAATGTCTTGCCTCAGACTCTCTTGGCGAGGAACACCTGCCACGGGGTCTGTCGACTCACTGAGCCGAACCTGTTTCTCGGGGGCAAAGAGGATCGGTCGTGAACGACGAGGAGTTCATCTAGTGACCGGACCGGCCCGACTCAGCTCCCACGCGAGTGCCGATCCAGCAGGACGACGCCCGCGATGCTAAGGGGAGTTTTCATTTCATCACCAGGCCGCCATCGACAAACAGCACCTGGCCCGTCATGAAGCAGCTCCACTCGGAAGCGAGAAACAGCACCGGGCCGGCAACGTCCTCGGGCCGCGCGATTCGTCGCAGCGGAGTTGCGGCGATCAGCGACTCACGAAATTCTTCCCGGGTCGCGCTACTGGCCTGCGTCGGGTAGACCAGGCCGGGGGCGACGCAGTTGACACGGATGCCGAGCGGCCCCAGTTCGGCGGCCAGGTTGCGGCTGAAGCCAACCAGTGCCGACTTGGCGGTCGTGTAGTCATGGTACGGAATCACCGGCCGCTCGACCAGGTCGCTGACGATGTTAACGATGCTGCCCTGCGTGCGCTGCCTGAAGTGCGGCAGCACGGCCCTGCAGACGTTGTATGCGCCGCCGACGGCGCCATCGAACTGCGCCTGGTAATCCTGCCACGCCATGTCGCCGAACAAGGTGCGGCGCTGCGGGTCGAATGAATACGGCCGGAAGGCGTTATTGACCAGCACGTCGATGCGGCCCGCTTCATCCAGGGCCTGTTCCACCATTGCCTGCACGGCCGCGCCCGAATTGACGTCGGCCTTCACCGCCCAGGCGTCGCCACCGGCCGCCTTGCAATTTGCGACTACATCGGCGGCTGCGCCATCGTTGCTCAGGTGGTTGACCACCACCGTCGCGCCTTCGCTTGCGAAGGCCTGCGCAATGGCGGCGCCGATGCCGCGGCTCGCACCTGTGACCAGCACCACCTTGCCATCGAACTTCATGGTGTCAACCTTCATCGCGCCGGCAGCAGTTCCGTGCTGACCACGTCGGAGACCTTGATGTCGTGCCCGATCAGGCCCAGCTCGCGGTATGCGTTCGCGGCCTTTTGCAGCGACTCCAGGTCGAAGGCGCCCAGACCTCTTTTCCCGGTGGTAGCCGACACGGAGGCGGCGTTGCGCAGGCGGATCACTTCCAGGTTGGTAGGGCGGTCGGTCCCGTCAATGGCGTGTTTCACCGCCAGGCCAGCGGCCTCGTCGGGGTTGGCGATCATCCAGGCCGCGCTCTCGCGATAGGCTTTCAGAAACCGCTTCAGCAATAGCTTCTTCTGCTGGTAGACCTGTTCCCGCACCACGAACAGGTCGCTCGACACGTTCAAGTAGTTGCGCACCTCCATCACGTTGACGTCGCCCAGCCCCTTACGCTTGCCTACCAGCAAGCCGGTGTCGGTGGCAGCAGTCGCATCGACCTGGCCTTGCAGCAGCGGCGCGAAGTTCAACAGCCCGGTGACAACGATGGTGACGTCGGATTCGGACAGGCCGGCCTGGTGCAGCAGCACCAGCAGGTTCTGGCGGGTGCCGCTGGACAGGCTGTAAACACCAATCTTCTTGCCCTTCAGGTCGGCCGGGCTGGCGATGTTGGCGGACTTGAGCGAGACCACGTTGAAGACGTTCTGTGGGTAGATGTCGTAGATCGCCCGCAGCTTCTCGCCCTTGTCGAGGGCCGAAAAGAACGCACCCGGATCGGTGAAGGCCACGTCCGCCTGTCCAGTGAGGATGTTGCGGATCGCGTCGCCCCCGCCGGCGCCCGACACGTAGGCCAGATCGATTCCGTTGGCCTTGAAGATGCCCTTGTCGGGCTCGACCAGCAGGTGCGTGATCTCGGTGATCGGCTTGCTCCAGCCGGCCACGGTGATCTTCTCCAGCGTGTCGGCAGCGCTCGCCCGGCCTGCGGCTACCAAGGTGAAGAGCGCAGCGGTTGCCAGCAGCGCGGAACGGCGTGCGGTGGGTTTGTGCATGGACGTTTCCTTCATGAGATTCGGGTGTAGGGCAGCAGCAGTCGTTTCTCGACCGCGAGCGTGACCTGGTACAGCAGCAGGCCGAGCGCGGCGATGACAACCAGCACCGCGAACATCAGCGGCGTGTCCATCATTCCCTGCGAGGCGATGATCAGCGCGCCCAACCCCTGGCTGGCGCCGATGAACTCGCCGACGACCGCCCCGACCAGCGCGAGCACCACCGCCACCCGCAGGCCCGCCAGGATGCCGGGCAGGCCGGAAGGCAGCTTCAGGCGCAGTAGTGTCTGACGCCGCGTGGCGCCCAGCATCCGAAACAGCTCTAGCCTTTGCGGGTCGACCTGCTGCAGGCTGGTCACGGTGTTTTCCATCAGGGGGAAAAAGCAGATCAGCGCCGTTATCACCACCGTCGACGTCATGCCGAAGCCGAACCACACGATGAAGAGCGGCGCCAGCGCCAGTTTGGGGATGACCTGGGTGATCACGATGTAAGGCTTCAGCACGCGTTGCAGCAGCGCCGACTCGGCCATCGCCACGCCGCTGATGAAACCAATCAAGCAGCCGGTGAACAGCCCGAGCACCAGCTCGAGGCAGGTCGTGCGGATGTGGGGCCACAGGTAGCCGGTAGACAGGCCCCTCCAGAGCGACTTCATCACTGCTGAAGGCGCCGGCAGGACCAGGGCCGACACGCCGGAGCCGCGTGACGCCAGCTCCCATCCCGCGAGCAGCGCGAGCAGAAGCGCCCAGGAGCAAAACTGCGTGCGCGCAGAGGTCAGCTTCATACCGTCGCCATGTCCATCGCGTCGCGCACTTGCGCGCAATGCAGGTTGAAGGCTGCGCCGTACCGTATCGCCGGCGCGCGCGGTTTGCTCACCTCAACGCGGACGTCCTGGACGATCCGGCCGCCCTCCATCACCGCGACCCGGTCGCCCAGATACACCGCCTCGGCGATGTCATGCGTCACGAACAAGACGGTGGTGCGGCGCAGGCGGCACATGTGCAGCAGGTCGTCCTGCAGCTCGCCGCGAGTGATCGCGTCCAGTGCGGCAAAAGGTTCGTCCAGCAACAGCAACGCCGGCTCCAGGATCAATGCGCGCGCCAGGGCCACGCGGCTCTGCTGGCCGCCCGACAACTGCCGGGGGTAATGCTGCGCATGGGCTGACAGGCCGAGCAGCGCCAGCAACTGCTGCGCCTTGTCGATCTCCTGCGCGGTTGGCCTGTGTTGCAGCGACACTGGCAGCAGGACGTTGTCGATCACGCGATGCCACTCGAGCAGGGTGGGCGACTGGAACACGAAGCCCAGTTGCGGACCGGGCGCGACCACCTCCTTGCCCTGCAACCGGATGCTGCCCACGTGGGGATGCAGCAGGCCCGCGGCGAGCTTGAGCAAAGTCGTCTTGCCGCAGCCGCTGCGCCCGACCAGGCAATGGAACTCGCCTTCCGCGATGCTCCAGTCGACGCTGCGCACCACCGGCGGCCAGCCGGGGTAGGTGAAGCCCACCTTGTCGATGTCGAGGAAGCTCACGACCGATCCTAGTCCGCGTACGGCGCTAGCTTTTCGGCCGCAAATTCTGCCGACTGCTCGATCTCGACCATCCGCACCAGGTCCAGCAGGTTGAACCGGCCGTCGTGATGCCAACCCGCTTCCGGCGAGGTCATCGAGCCGATGGCGGTGATGCGGGTCACGCCGGCCGCTCCCAGCAACTCCGACAGCCGGAACAGTTCTGCCGGTGCTGCCGCCACGCCCGCCGTTTGCAGGAAGGGGGGGTGCGCCTCCACTTGCGCGATCACCTGTTCCAGCGAGTCGACCGCGACAACTTGGAGACTCCGGTTCAGCGCCGTGGGGGCCAAGGCCCGTGGTTCATCGGCGTAGGCGACGCCAAAGGCCGCGCCGTCCTCGCCGATCAGCTCGCAGACAAACTCGCCGCCCGCCGACATCGACTGCAGCTCGATGGCTTGACGCCATCCGGCGACAGCGGCTGAATCCTCTAGCGCCAGGACCCGGCGCGGGAAGCGGTTTTGCAGGTTGGCGAGCTCGCTGGCGAGGTACTGCGCGAATTCGCGCGGCGACACCTTGCCGCCGCGTTCCACGTAGAAGACATGGGGCGAATAGCAGCCCTGCTGGTCGTAGCGCATCACGTCCCAGGCGGCCAGTCGTGCCGTCACCGGCGCACGCAGAGTGTCGAGGGCCGCGGCGCTCACCAGGCCGAAGCCCAGCTTGTGACCGTATGGCAGAAAGCGCGTCGTGACCGGCAGCCGACGGCGGATCTCTGCCAGCGAATCGTTGGCGCCGTAGGCGAGCACCGTGTCCGCCTCGGCGTAAAGGGCCGACGCCTGTTCCTCCTCGCCGCCTTTCCACCACACAACGGCCAGGCAATCGGCCAGCGGCGGGTGGACCTCTGCCAGCAGCCGCGCGAAGAGGCCCGCGAACAGCGGCTCCGCGCTCGGCAGCTTGCCGATGTTGCCGGCCTTCACCAGCAATCCGCAGACCAGGCTCCACAGCGGCAGGGCCGGAACGTTGCCGGCCCAACTGTGAACCAGCAGATCCGGCCCGAACGCCCTGGCCGCGCCGCCCTTGGGTCGCGGCTGGAACTCGTCCAGCAATTTGGGATTGGCAAAGTCTTCAGCGACGAAGCGGCGCAGTTGCGGCTCGCGAAAGGTCTTGAAGAAAGCGGTGAGTCCCAAGCGAACCATATCGGCGTCGTAGCCGCTGACGATCGGCAGCAGCCGGTCGGCCTGTATGCGGTAGGCGTCGGCCGGGTCGAGCAGGCGGGCGATCGCGCGATCCACCACGGCCACGATTTGCGACACGGTCATCGTCTTCAGATGGAGGCGACTGGCCTGCTTGACCCGCAAGGCGAGCGCGGTCATTTGTTGCGGGCTCAACACGGGCACGGCGACTTCGAGCCGCGTGGTGCCCGATTCGAAGACCAGAGGCTGCCACTGCACGTCCGCCGGGGCAAGACCAGGCAAGTAACCGGCAACCGCGTGCAGCGTCGTCATGCCGCTGCCGCCCGGATAAATTCCTCCACCGCCAGCGAGCAGCCCTTCGCCTGCGCGCCCTCGGCGCGACCGAGCAGCAGGAAGCCGCCGTCGGTGGCCAGGCCCACGTCCTCGGTCAGGATGGTGGTCACGGAATTGAAGTTGGCGAGGTCGCAATGCACCAGGATGCCGCGTTCGCCACGCGCGACGTCGCGGCCCGTGAGCGGGTCGACCAGGCGGGAGCGGATCCAGTGCGGCCCCGACTTCACCGACGGCACCGAAGCATTGCCCGCGTCGTAGAACTGCGTGCTCAGTTCGGTCATGCCATACATGTTGACGCACTGCGATCGTTCGATACCGAACAGGGCGGACAGCTGCGCATAGAAGGCGTCGAGCGGCAATTCGCGCGATTGCCCCTTGTAGCCGCCCGTGTCCAGGACCCGGCTGCCCGGCGGCAGGCGGAACGATCTTCCACGCTGCTTGAGCTCGTCGATCAGGTTCACGAAGCTGTAGCTGGCGCCGAGCAGGGCATAGGGCACGCCCTGGCGCTCCGCTTGCGCAAGTGCATCGCACAGGCCGGGCGTGTCGAGCCCCTGCGGGCTCACGAAGTAACGACTCTCCTCGGTGCCGAACTCTTCCAGAGCGAGCGCAAGGTAGTGGGCCAGCGAGGAATTGGCCAGCACGGCTTCGGTGGGGAACAGGATGCCCATGCGCATCCGGCCGCTGCCGTGCATGAATCGACTCGAGAAGTTGCGGATCATCGACCGGTCGTAGACAGCCAGCGTCGGATGACGATGACGCCCCTTCACCTCGTTGCGAGTCGTGCCGCTGGTCATGAAGACCCGGTCCGTTGCAGCCGGCGGCGCGCACCACAGGTCCAGCTCCTTGAAGGCGTCGATCGGCACTGCCGGGATGTCGCTCCAGCGCTTCACATTGTGCGGGGTCGCGCCGCGCCGCTGGCAGAAGCGCCGGTACACCTGATTGTTGCCGTACTGGTGGGCGAACAGGCGTAGCGCCAGCCGATCGAAGTCGTCGTTGGTGCACCCGTCCTGCGCGATGAAGGCGAGGACATCAGCGACCCTGTCACCGGTTGCACCCGTGACCGAGGCCGGATTGTGCTCTGGATGATTTGACATTCAGTCGGCCCGGATGCCGGCGCCGCCGCTGTCGGAGCCGGCGACAGACAGCACGCGCGGGTACTGCAGCGCATGGGGCACAACACCCGCCGTGTGCGCGGGTCGCTCTGCAGAGGTGTGGTTCATGAGGGCGTCTTCGTGACCGTGAAACGGATGCTCCGAAGGCCGCTCCAACCTCAGCACGATTTGCCCGTGGTCAAAGTGAAAGCTCTTCTTCCGCCGGCATTAACCGGTTCAAGTTCGCGGGTTTGAATCTCAGCACTGTCGCGTGCACCCCGGAGCGCTGTTGATTTTACATTTATCCTGGAGCGCCGCGGTCGAGCATCGGTTGGCATCTCATTTACGGCGACGTTCCGGTGCCTCAGCCGGTGGCTCGCATTTGCGAGACGCTGCAGGCTGAGTGGGACCAGCCGGCGCTCAATCCCGATTCCACCGAGGGGAGGACGTGATGCTTCACACCGGCTTGTACTCCCAGGGATTGATGATCGGCGCGCCGGTCAGCGCAAAGTGCTTGACGTTGCGAGTGACGATGGTGAGCTGACGCGTGATGGCCGAAGCTGCGATGAACGCATCGGCTGCAGAGATCTGGCAGGTGATCACCAGCGTCGCCGCAAGGGCGGCGGCGCTGGCGTCGAGGTCGACGATGCGCTCGGCAAATTCGGCCCGCACCTGGCCGTTGAGCCAAGCGCGGAGGATGGCGCCTTGAGCGCCGTCGGTCCGTTCTTTCTGTTGCACCCCCGACTCGAGCTCGTAGACCGTAATCGCCGAGAGGAAGGTTTGATCCTGGGCGATCGAGCCGGCCCATGCGACGACGGCCGGAGAAGCCTTCTCCGGCCGCCGAAGCTCAAAAATGACATTCGTGTCGAGCAGGTACATCAGCCGAGATCCACGCCGCATGAGCTGATGCTGGCCCGCGGCGGATCAAATGCGATGTCGTCGGGCGGTCCGCGCTGCGCAACGGCCTGCAGCAGCGACTTCGCGCGACTGCCCTTGAGTGCCTCGTAGTCCCGAAGGGACAGGAGGACGTGCGAACGAACGCCGCGAGAGGTGATGAACACCGGGCCCTTGTCGGCCTGGTTCTTCAGGCGGCTGGAGTCGCGATTGAACTGGCGGCTCGAAACTTCGGTGACTTCCACGACGTACCTCTCATTGATGCATGTGCGTACCCTCATTGATGCATGTGCAAGTGATACTACATATGCATGTACATTGCAACTCCCCTCCCAAATCGGCTGCCATGGCGCGCCGCCTCGCGTGAGCGGGCCACGGGCGACAAAGGTGGGCAGCAGGAGGCCGAGGACACGATGTTGCCGGACACTAGACAGGTCAGGCCCCAAGTGCTTGGGCGGACTCCGGTGTAGGCAATGTCCGGAGAAGCTATTCAACAAAGGCGGGAGCTTTCGGAATGGCCCGACTCTGCTCGGCGTCGTGGTTGATCCACAGTATCGCGCCCGTGGCTTGGAGGAAGCTTTCCATCCCGTTCATGGACCGAATGGTCTGCTCGGCGTTGTAGTTGATTGAAGGCACGCGCTTCGCCTGCCAATTGCTCGTCAGATGAACAAAATCGCCTGATAGAAGAACCGGCCCGGTCTTGGGCAGGCGCACGAAAAGCGACTGATGCCCCGGCGTATGCCCGGGCGTTGACTTGATTACCACAGAGCCGTCGCGAAAAACATCGTGATCGCCGTTCAGCTTGATGATCCTCGCTTCACGCAAGCTCTCGAAGTTGGCGGGTGGGATGCCCAGCTTCAGTGGGTCCGGTCCGTAAGTGGCCTCGTATTCGGCGGCCTGCATATAGATCGTGGACCTGGCGAACAAGCGTGCATTGCCCGAGTGGTCGCCGTGCGAGTGCGACATCGCGAAATGCGCAATGTCCGCCGGTGTCACGCCAATTTCCTTCAGCGACTCGGCGAGCGGCTTTTTCATGTACACGGTCAACGTGCCGCGCGGATTCGTAACCCCATTCGGCATCGAAGTGATCATGTCCGGATGGCCGCTGTCCCAAAGAAACCACTCCGCCCGATGGCGAATCAGGTAGCAGTGGTTGGCGAACACATAGGCCTTGCCCTTATCGGCTGGGGAAGTCCATATCGACAGGTCTTTTGCATGATTTTCGCCGCATTCGATAACGTACATGCGCTCGACGCTTGTGGCGCCAGGTTGTCGCGCTGCGTCGGGCATGGCGGAAGAGCAGGCATACAGGAGGGCGGAAAGCGCGATCGACGCTAGGGCAGCCTGTGAGATATTCATGCGATCCTCCAAGAGCTGTGCGAACTACGAAATCCCGCGGCAATCGTAGACCGCCGGGGACCATATCAGCAATGACGTTGCCGGGCGCCTTGGCAACGTGCTCGTCGTCGCCTTGGCCAGAACCCATGGACCCGGCCCTGTGTCGTGGCGCGCCGGTGTCAAACTTGCAATTCGTCGACCGGACATCACGGATAGGGCAATCATGCAAGCTGAACGAGGCTCCGGCATATCCGCCTGCAACCTCACCGATTGTGAGGGCGGGTTGCTGCGATGCGAACCAGATCGAACCGGCGGTTTTGCGCCACTTGGTGGGGGCTGCTATGGCGGCCGCTCACGCTTGCAAGCCGAGTGTCCGAGATCAGTCTGGAGCGGTAGTCGCGGTCGTCCGCGCCGCCACGGCTAGGCTGATCGGCCGACTCAAGGGAGAAACGAAGGATGCGGGTCGCGAGACGCAATAGACCCATTACGGAAATGCTCGACGCTGCGGCACGCCACGAAGGCTATGCAATGACCGGCTCGAGTTGGCCATCGACGAGGATATCGGTGCGTTCAGCGCCCTGCTCGACGATCCACAGGCGCAGCTCGTCGTTCATCAGAGGGGCTGCGGCGCCACGGCGCGCCGAAGGCAGCCACAGCACCTGGTGACAGATCTGGAGGGCATGAACATCCAGGCGCCGCAGGTAGTCTGTATGCCCGGCTCCTCGCAAAGACCGATGCCACCATCGAACTTCTCCTTCCGCAAGGGAGATGCTGATCAATAGCTGGCGGCCGGCGCGGCCCTGGTCGAATTGCTGCCGCAGTACCGGTCGATCGAACTCGGCGTCTACGCGGTGTTCCCGACCCGCAAGCACCTGACGCCAAGGTGCGTGCGCTCATCGACTTCCTGGTGAACGCGTCCCGCACGCGGGCCGACTGACGAGGCACGGACGCTCAGCCCGTATCAGCGCTGAACGCAGCCCTGCCCATCAAAACTAGGTAGGAGCAGCTATAGCTTGAAGCGGAGTTGGCGTCTCCGCTGGCATAGGGCACCTTCTTCGTATAGGTGCACATCGGTACCCGTCGGAGCGGACCCACCGCAAAGCGCCCCTTCGGGAAGATCAAGAGCGCTATATGCGCCCTTACGGTTCGCGCTGCAGTAGGGCCGGCTCAATCCGGCGTGAACTTCTTGCTGAAAATGTCGAGGTCCGATGCCAACTTGAACGTCGCCACCTGCCCCATCTTCCCGTCACTGAGGCGGCAGGCGGAGAACAGGCTGTAGCGGCCCTTGAAGAAGAACTCGTCCATCACGATCAGCGCGTACGGATACGGCACGAAGACCTGGTGCTCGAAGATGACGCGGTGCACGTTCCTGGGCGAAGGAAAGAGCTTGTAGTCGCCGGTGTCGATCGACTTTGCAGTGGCCATGACTTGTTCGCTGCTTCTGTGTTCAGGCGGGGTCGCGCACGTCGGCCACGGGGTTGTCGCCGAAGTCCTCGCGCGCCAGATACTTGGGCACCTTGGCAGCCGCGAGCGCGAGCCGCAATTCCTCGAAATGCCGCGTCGAAAGAGGCTCAATGGACAGGTTCATCTGATAGGAGCCTTGGAAGTTCTGCTCTTGGGCAGAACTCGATCTGTCGCCCTCATCGGGAATGACTTCAGTGGTTGACACGTTGGTACTGCTCAATCTGACAGGCGAGGTACCAGGCTGCGTCTAGCATACCGAATAGCCCGGAGGCCCGGTGCTTGCGCAGCCGGCCAGGACGCATAAAAGTACTGCGCTCTCGACCTTGAACATGAAGTCTCCTACGACGATCTGACAGCTGGGTCTTGGCTGCATTCTGCCGGTCAAATTGGGATCGCCGCATCTGCACTTTGACAGCTGGCGTACAGGATGCACGCTGTGCCTATGGTCACGAAATCGCACGGCCGAGCGCCATCGGCCGCGGGGTTCATGCACTTTCGGATATCTCAGCGCTTCAACGTACCCGGCCCAAAAACGTGGCGTGCAGGCACTCGCAGATTGGCCTCATCCCCCATCTCCGCACTCATGGCAGGCAGCGATTCTCCCAGCGCTACAGCGGCCAGGGCCTTGTGTGGGCACAGCCCCAAGCACCGCGTGCGGGTGACGCGGGAACGCACCAGGGAATCGGCAGCGAGGCGACGCAGTTCCTTCGTTGCCGATTTGCTGCTGGGACGTCGTGGCCCATCCGGGTGGTCCTCGCAGTCCGCGCACACCACGACATGCGATTGAATTTCGACGCTTCAAGTTTCACCGAGATCTCCGCGTGTGCTTGGATGCAAGGACCCTATGCCTTGAAGTTAAGGCCGCCGTACTTCCAGCCGCTGACGTGACCAGTAGGGACCGTCGAGCCGGTCCAAGCGCACCTCGCCGCCCGTGGAAGGCGCATGTACGAACCGGTTCTCACCCACGTAAATGCCCGCATGTGTAGGCCGGCTACCGCCGAACACCACCAAGTCCCCAGTGCGCAGGTTGTTGCGCGTTATCGGCTTCCCGAACTCGGCGAGTTGGGCCACTGGACGGCGACACTCATCTTGTCCGGCTGAACGACATCCATGATGGCCGGTGGTGAGGAGTCGGAGGCGGCGTAGCCGCCGTTGACGACGAGCCACCGGCGGCGCCGGGTGGGCGGGGTTCACGATGGCGGGTTCAGGTCTCAAGAAGAGGTCGGCCCC
>NZ_JAGGNU010000046.1 GCF_018614915.1 Variovorax paradoxus
TCTTAGTGGCGCACTACACTAGGCGCTAGGGTGTAAGAGTTCGCCAACTATTTGGCAGTTGTGACGCGCAGCAGCAGTATCGGTGGGAGGTTTGCGCGCTCTGCGGTCCCCCATGCCGGCCACGCCCGGCAGCTTCGTCAGAAGATTTTGGTCAAGTCCATCCGTACCAGCGACCAACCGGCTCGCCTGCCGCCATCCTGGTCGCCTGCTTCGAAAGCCGACAGCATCTCTTGAAGCCTGGTCTCGAAAATGGCCACTTCACTTATTTCGGAACTCAACTGCGGTCGTAGTAGAGACCACACGTGTCTGATCTCGGTCAGGTGGGCCTTGAACTCCCACCGGCTCCAAGCGGGGTATTCGGGACCATGAGCTAACGCGAACGAGATCTCGCTCATTAAATTTCCGAGACGCTGCTGAACCGAAATCATGCTTAATTTTGCCAGCTGGGGGTTACGTGGACGCCGTCAGTGCAACGACGTGGACATGAGAACGGTTGCCGACTGCCTGCGGAGCGGCGGAGAAGAGGTTCATCTGGACGTGCTCACCAGCAAAGATCCGCCTCAGCCGCCGATCGGTAGCCGGCAGCTCGGAACGAGCCGGGCTGAGCGGCAAGCGCTGCTGTTGTCATGGTGACCCGGACGAGCAGCAGCCGTCGATCAGGCGGGGCCTAACACCCCCCATCCGGGAGGGGGTCCTCGCGGCGGCGCGCCCGGGCTTCCGGCTGCCGGGGTTCCGCCGCCGCCCGCGAGTTCCAACTAAGCTGCAAAAAATTCCAGGTAAGTTGAAAACCGACAGCTGTCAAGGAGCAGCTCATCTTGATTCGTCGGTCTTGATAGATCAGGCACTTACCGCGTGCGGCGCCACGATACCTTGAACTGCTTGTTCACGCTACTTTGAATTCCCCGGCAAGTTTTTCAACTTACTTTGAATTTTTCCGTCCCTCACGCCAGCCGGCGGCCGCGAGATCGATCGGAATCAGTCGTCCCCGTCCTCGCGCACCGGTGTCGTCACGCAACTCTTTGATCCGAATCTTCGTAAATCAATCGCCTAGCGTTGCGCGCGTCAAGCTACCTTGAACTGCGTTTGCAGCACAGTTGGAAGTTTCGGCTCGAATTTCGCGATAGATTTTCCCAGCTGAAGCTCAAGCGTCGCGCCATTTCTTGAAGTGCCGGAGCATCCTGGTCCTGGATACGCTCTCGCGCTCGTTCTCGAGCACAGCAATGACGATCCATTTCACCGGATCTTGGCCAAGTTCCTCAGCCAGGCTACCCGCAAGAAGGGGGGACAGCCGACGTCTGCTCCGCGCGGTGCGCAGGGCTTCTTCGGACAGGCCCAGAGCGAGCGACAAGGCGCGCAGGTTCGTGCTCTCCAGCGCCAGCTCGAGGAGGTCCATCGTGGTGGGCGTCTTCTTTCGAGCTGGCGCCCGGCTTGACGCGGTGGCCAATCAGAACGCCCAGTTCAGGTTGACCTTGAACCCATGGTCCTGCAGCCCGTCGCCGAACTGGCCCGCATACGAAGCCCCCAGCGTCAGGTTGGGCCGCAGCTGCGTCTCCACGCCCGCCTCCAGCACCGCCACGTTCTTCGCCAGCGGCACGCCCGCGAGCGTGAAGGGCAGGCTGCCGCCGAAGGCATGCGTGCTGGTGGGCGTGGTGTCGCCGAAGGCATGGCGCCAGCCCAGCAGGCCGCGCACGCGCGTGCTGTCGCTCAGCTGCGTGCTCGCGCGAACGCCCAGCGTGGAGAAGGTCGCATCGGTGCTGTCGCCCGCGCCGTGCAGCGCGGCCAGGCCGCCGCGCTCGAAGAAGGCGTCGGTCTTCACGCGCACATGGGCCAGGCCCGCGAAGGGCTCCAGGGCCACGCGGCCGGCATCGATGCGGTGACCCACTTCCCCGAAGACCTGCGAGGTGGTGCTGTCGTACTGGGCCGAGACGCTGTCGGCAAAGCCGGCGAAGGCCACCGAGCGGCTGGTGTCCAGCTTGTTCCAGCTCTGGCTGGCGCCCAGGCGCAGCGCGGTGGCACCCCATTGCGTGGCGCCGTACACGCCCAGGTGGTAGCTGTCGGTCTTGGCGCTGCTGTTGCGTGCATCGGTGTCGGCGCTCGCGCGGCTGTAGCCGGCCAGGCCCCCCACGCGCCAGCCCGCGCCCACGCTGGTGTCGGCGCCCACGACGAAGCCGCCGATGTCGCGCTTGAGCTTGGCCGCATTGGCGGTGCCGTCGATGTGGCCCCAGGAGCCGAAGACCTGGCCCCAGGTCACGCGCTCGGCGCCGGCCGTGATGCAGCCGGCGCCCGCCTGCTGCTGTTGCTGCTGCTGCTGCGGCGTGGCCGCTGCGCTGCCGGGCGCGCAGGCGGCAGTGCGCAGCCGGTCGATGGCCGCCTCGCGCACGAAGCGGCTGTCTTCCAGCGCGGCGGTCTTGCTCGACGCATGGATGTCCACCGAGAGCTGGTTGAAGGCATCGCGCGCGGCGAAGTCGCTGGGC
This sequence comes from Variovorax paradoxus, assembly GCF_018614915.1. Lineage (GTDB taxonomy): Bacteria > Pseudomonadota > Gammaproteobacteria > Burkholderiales > Burkholderiaceae_C > Variovorax > Variovorax paradoxus_K. Next base: position 2,475 of record NZ_JAGGNU010000046.1, read on the forward strand.
AGGAACGCCACTGCGTTGACCAGGCCGTTGTCATCCGGCAGGCTCTCCAGCGCCGTGGCCACCGCTGCCTGGTTGGGCGAGGCGGCCGCTTCGGTGAAGCTGCGCACCTTCTCGGTGTTGAGATAGACGTGAGTGGCGTCGTAGCTGTCGAACAGGCGCACGAAGGCGGTTTGCGTGTCGCCTGTGAGGCTGTAGGTGCCGGTGACGCCGCCATCGGCCGTGAGTACGGTGTAGCGGTTGCCAAGCCCATAGCCGGTGCTGCTGGTGCGCAGCACCTGCAGGTTCGCGCCGCTGGCGATGCTGGCGCTGCCTGTGGCGTGGATGAGGTCCGAGGCGTTGGAGGCCGGGTCCACTTCCACCTGGTAGGTGGAGCCGGCCGCCTGCGTGAAGCTGCCGTTGATGTTGAGGGTGCCGATCGAGTTGCCGGGGGCGATGGTGCCGGCCACCGTCGTGCTGCCGACCGTGCCCGAGCCCTGCAGGCGCCCGGCGCCGAGCACGTTGAGCGTGCCGCCAAGGGTGCCGTTGACGGAAAGCATGCCGGCTTCGACCGTGGTGGTGCCGGTGAATGCGGCGCTGTTGCCGGTGAGGCGGGTGGCGCCCGCGCCGAGCTGGCGGATGGTGCCAGCGCCCGAGATTGCGCCGGCAAAGGTCGAGGCACCGGAGCGGTTGAAGGCCAGCGTGCCGTTGTTGGTGACGTCACCCATGATCGAGCCCGAGCTGCCGCCGTTGCCGATCTGGAGCGTGCCCGCGGAAACGGTGGTGCCGCCGGTGTAGGTGTTGGTGCCCGACAAGGTCTGGATGCCGCCCGTGACCGCGAGGCCGCCGCTGCCTGCGATCACTCCGCTGAAGGTGTCGTTGGCGGCCGAGACGGTCAACGTCTTGGCGCCGAGCGCGACGTTGCCGCTGCCCGCCAGCCTCTGGATGCTGGTGCCGGCCGCGCTCAGGCCCGAGATGTCGAAGCTGCCGTCGGCCACGACCTTGCTGGAGCTGGCGATGCTGCCGGCGCCGGTGAGCGCCAGGGTGCCGGCGGCGATCGTGGTGCTGCCGGTGTAGGTGTTGGCGGCGGAGAGCGCCAGGGCGCCGGCGCCGGTCTTGGTGAGCGCGCCGGTGCCGTTGATGGCGCTGGAGAGGGCGAGGTCGGCATCCGCCTGGAAGGTGCCGCCGCCGGCGCCGAGCGTCACGGAGCGGGCCGAGCCGAAGGCGGCGGTGGTCTGCAGCGTGCCGCCATTGAAGCTCAGCCCACCGGCTGCGTCGCCGAGGTTGGCGTCGCTCGCGACCGAGAGCATGCCGCCGTTGAGGAAGGTGCCGCCGCTGTAGCCGTTGGCGCCGGTGAGGACCAGCCTGCCATCGTTCACGACGATCGGCGTGGCGCCTGCAATGGCGCCGTCGATCTGCGCGGTGCCAGAGTTCATCGTGACGCTGCTCATGGCGCTGATCGTGCCGCCCGCGCCGTAGGTGAAGCTGCCTGCGCCCATGTTGAGGGCGAGCGTGTCGGGGCCATCGCCGGTGATGTCGCCGTTGATCGCGCCGCCGGTGATGGTCATCGAGTCGGTGCCGCCGCCGAGCAGGACGTTGCCGTTGACGGTGCCTGCGGTGGTGATGACGGCATTGCCGCCGATCTCGTCGGTGCCGTCGAAGTTGAGGTCTCCATCGCGGATCGCGATGCCCGATCCACCGGCGTTGATGACTGCACCCGCGCCGATGTTCAGCGTGCCACCGGCTGCGCCTGCAGTGTGGATGCCGGCGGCAAAGCCTGCGCCACCGCTGACAGTTCCGCCGGTCACGTTGACCGCATAGCTGCCGCCTGTACTTTGGGCGAGGATGCCATCGGAGTTGTTGCCAGGCGCGGAAATCGTCCCTCCGCTCATGTCTATGAGGACCTGGCCGGTGCCCCGATTTTGACCATAGATCCCAGGGGCAGAGCCTGCCTGCGTGGTCACCGACCCGCCCTGCATTGCCACCCGCACGTTGGCAGAGGAAGCTGCATTGTTAATGATCGCGTGGAGTCCTCGCCCACCGCCCCCGGTCGTCGTGACCGTGCCGCCCGTCATCGTGATCACGGCTTCGCCAAGACCGCTGTTCTGGCTCACCAAGCCAGTGTTGCGAGCGGTGACCGATCCCCCGCTCAAATTGATCGTTGCGGTCGCTGAAGAGGAGGTATTGGAAATGTGCGATCGCACACCTTGGACAGCAGCAGTGCCGAGGCTCTCGACGGCGCCTCCCGTTATGGTCACCGTGGCATTGCCCGTGGCGGTGCCGCCGATGGTCGCGTTCAGTGCGGGAGTCAGGAAGCTATTGGCTGTATTCGAGACCAGTCCTCCGTTGATCGTGATCTGAGCGCTGCCAGAGCCCGACAAGTTGGTGACGGACAAGACACTGTTCAAGTTCGCGCTCACCGAGCCACCGTCCATCGTGATGCTGCCCATGCCGTCGCCCAGGTTCGCGACCGAAATGGCCGGTCGATTGACACCCGTGATCGAGGTCAAGCTTGTTGCATTGACAGTCAGATTGTTGGTGTTGCCTGCCGCGCCCTGGAGAGAAACGGTCGCAGGGCCGCCGCCCTGAACCACCATGGCGGGGTTGTTCAGATTGAGCGTGAGCCCATCGCTGCCGGCGTACCAGATCCCAGCGGGATAGCTGGGGCCGCTGCAGGTGATCGAATCGGCACCGGCTGCCTCCGCACCGCATTCATTGGCAGCACGCGCCTGCGGCGGCAACGTGGCCATCAACGCAACGGCGAGCGCAATGGTGGAAAGAGGTACCGAATGTCCCTGCCTAGGAGTTGGGCCGAAGGCCTGGCCAGGCTGCCTACGCCGAGCGCGCATGCCATTGCTCTTGTTGTTGCCGCCGGATTTCATCGAGAGGTCTCCATAACAACTGGTTACTCTCGAATAATGCAGCCGTCCTGTGAATCCACACGACCTGCTCGTAAGTCAAAGATATTCAACTGCTCGACCGATCGCTGGACCTCGTTGCGCCAGGGCGACATTGAAGCCGTCATTGAGGCCCATAGGCCTACACGGATGCGGATTGTCAGGTCCAGTTCAGCGGTGGCGAAGGCCGAGCAGGAGGTGCTCGGAGGTCAGGATTCAGCGGCAGCTCGGAACGCTCGCGGCTTGGCTTCGAAAGACGCCCGCTATGACCCCAGCGTTGCGCTGCTCCCAGCACAGCCGGTTGCCCCTCGCCTCATGTTTAGCGTCCTGATGCGGGGCTGCGGGGCCGCCTGGCTGCCTCCTCCGCTGAATTCCAGGACCCAGGCGACCACCTTGACCACCTTGACGGTTCGGCGCTCCGATGGTCGGTTCCGGCCACAAGCTCCGGCCATGGCCACGGCCATGAAGGCGGGCCCCGGCCCGCCTGTCAGGTGCGGCCGCCAGAGCCGAACCGCCGACTGCGGCTCATCGCCAAAACCGCCCGCTGTACTGCCGCCAGTTCAATCTAGGCTGCAAAAATTCCAGGTAAGTTGAATGTCGGCGCGCAGCAGAGCTGATCCCTTGGATCCTTTGTAATTCGAGGACTTAGCTAGGCGCTCGTCGGGCTACCTTGAACTGCGGTTGCAGCACACTATGAATTTTCGGCCCGGATTCTCACAATAGATTGAATTTTCCGAGCTGAAGCTCAAGCGTTGCGCCATTGCTTCCTGAAGAATCGCAGCATCGTTGTCCTGGATGCGCTCTCGCGTTCGTTCTCGAGCACTGCAATGACGATCCACTTCGCAGGATCTTGGCCAAGTTCCTTGGCCAGGGTCCCGGCAAGGAGAGGCGACAGCCGGCCTCGGTGTCGCGCCGTGGCAAGGGCTTCGTCCGACAGGCCGAGTGCGCGCGACAGGACGCGTGGGTTGCCGTTCTCCAGCGCCAACTCGAGGAGGTCCATCGTCGTGGGCATCTTAAGCATCGCGCCATTTCTTCCTAAAGTGCCGGAGCATGCTTGTCCTGGATGCGCTCTCGCGCTCGCTCTCGAGCACGGCGATCACAATCCACTTCTCAGGATCTTGGCCAAGTTCCTTGGCTAGGCTCCCCGCAAGGAGAGGCGACAGCCGACCTCTGCTTCGCGCGGTGCGCAAGGCTTCTTCGGACAGGCCGAGTGCGCGCGCCAAGGCACGCAGAGTGCTGTTCTCCAGCGCCAGCTCGAGGAGGTCCATCGTCGTGGGCATCTTCCTTTTCGCTGGCGCGTTGCTCGCTTCGGTTGCCATTCAGAACGCCCAGCTCAGGTTGACCTTGAACCCGTGGTCCTCCAGCCCATTGCCGAACTGGCCCGAGTACGAAGCGCCCAAGCTCAGGTTGGGCCGCAGCTGC
>NZ_JAGGNU010000047.1 GCF_018614915.1 Variovorax paradoxus
GACCAAAACAGTTTCATTTCAGAGGTCTTTGGATCGGGGGCGCGACCCGAGCAGCGGCCAGCGATCGCGCGGCCTGGCCGCCCTCCTCCACTGGAATTCCAGGACCCATGCGAGTCGACGGTCTGCCACCTTAACGGGTTCGGCTCTTCGATGGTCGGCGGTGGCGATGAGCCCGCTGGGCGGTTCGGCTCTGGCGGCCGCACCTGACGGGCGGGGCCGGTGGCCCGCGCTCATGGCCGTGGCCGGAGCCGTAAACGGAACCTCCCCTGTACTGCCGCTGCGGAACGCCACTGATTTTTAGCGGCTAAAAAAATCCGTTGCCTACTTCCGACGGCCACGCACGCTCTCGGGACGATCTGTCCCCACGATGCGCCCTCCCCTACGCACCATCCAACTTCCGCGTGCTGCGCCGTTGCACATTGGTGTTTTCCGATTCCGCGCCAACAAAGTCGCGGCGAGCAGCGGCAAGCGCGCTAAGCAGTCATCGGACTCACTTCAAAGCCTCAAGCGTCGCGCCATTTCTTCTTGAAGTGCCGCAGCATCCTCGTCCTGGATGCGCTCTCGCGCTCGTTCTCGAGCACGGCGATGACGATCCACTTCGCCGAATCCTGGCCAAGTTCTTCAGCCAGGCTCCCCGCAAGAAGAGGCGACAGCCGACCTCTGCTTCGCGCGGTGCGCAAGGCTTCTTCGGACAGACCGAGCGCAAGCGACAAAGCGCGTAAATTGCTGTTCTCCAGCGCCAGCTCGAGGAGGTCCATCGTCGTGGGCATCTTCTTTCGAGCCGGCGCGTTGCTCGCTTCGGTTGCCATTCAGAACGCCCAGCTCAGGTTGACCTTGAACCCGTGGTCCTCCAGCCCGTTGCCGAACTGGCCCGAGTACGAAGCGCCCAAGCTCAGGTTCGGCCGCAGCTGCGTCTCCACACCCGCTTCCACCACCGCCACGTTCTTCGCCAGCGGCACGCCTTCGAGCGTGAACGGAATGCTGCCCGCGAACGCATGCGTGCTGGTCGGCGTCGTGTCGCCGAAGGCATGGCGCCAGCCCAGCATGCCGCGCAGCCGGGTGCGCTCGCCCAGCTGGGTGCTGGCGCGCAGGCCCAGCGTCGTGAAGGTCGCATCGATGCTGCCGCCTTCGCAATAGAGCGCCGCCAGCCCGCCGCGCTCGACAAACGAGTCGCTGTGCAGCCGCACGTAGGCCAGGCGCGCGAAGGGCTCCAGCGCCACCCGACCGGCGTCGATGCGGTGCCCCGCTTCGCCGAAGAGCTGCGTGGTGCTGCTGTCGTAGTCGGCCGAGAGGCTGTCGGCGAAGCCCGCGAAGGCGACCGAGCGGCTGGTCTCGGTCTTGTTCCAGCTGTGGTTGGCGCCCAGGCGCAGCGCGGTGGCGCCCCATTGCGTGCCGCCGTAGGCGCCCAGGTGGTAGCTGTCGGTCTTGGCGCTGCTGTTGCGCGCATCGGTGTCGGCGCTCGCGCGGCTGTAGCCGGCGAGGGCGCCGACCCGCCAGCCGGCACCGATGCCGGTGTCGGCGCCGACGACGAAGCCGCCGATGTCGCGCTTGAGCTTGGCCGCATTGCCGTTGCCGTCGATGCTGCCCCAGGAGCCGAAGACCTGGCTCCAGGCGGTGCGCTGCGGGCCTTCCGGGATGCAGGTGCTGCTGGTGGTGGCCCCGGGCTGCTCCGATTGCTCGCTGATTGTCCGGCCTCATTGCGAGAGAATGCAGATTCAGCATGCATCGCTTGCCCAACTGAACGACAAGGAGCGAATCCACAGTGCCCGAACGATCCTCTTCCGCCTCCAGAAGTGGCCGGGGCGCTGCGCGCGCGGCGGAGCCGCCGTCGGTCGAAGAAGGCGGTCCGACGCGCCGGCGCGTGCGGCGCGACCGCTCCGACCTGCTGGAGACCCGCATTCTGAACGCGGCCGTCGAAGAGTTTTCCGAACACGGCTTTGCCGGCGCTCGCATCGAGCGCGTCAGTGCGGCAGCCGGCACGGTGGACCGCATGCTGTACTACTACTACGGCAACAAGGAGCGCCTTTATCAGGCGGTGCTGGCGAAGATCTACGAGGACATGATCGAGGCGCAGCGCGCGTTCGTGACGCCCGAGGATCCGGTCGAGGGCATGCGACAGCTCATGCTTCACTCCTGGGACCACTATCTGTCGCATCCGCATCTTCTGCGAATCCTGATGAACGAAAATCTGCTGCGCGGCAAGCACATCCGCCAGTCGCCGCAAGTGGAGCGCACCACGCTGCCCCTGGTGCAGACGGTTGCGACCCTGCTGGAGAGCGGAAAGGCTCAGGGCGTGTTCCGCCGCGACGTGTCGTCCGAGCACGTGCTGATGACCATCATGTCGCTCGGCTTCTTCTATCTCTCGAACCAGTACACCTGCTCCACCTGGCTCGGTGCCGACCTGATGAGTCGGCCGCGGCGCGCGGCGTGGCGCGAGCACATTTGCGACGTGGTGCTCGCCATGCTGGCCAGGCGCGATGCGCCCCAGGACGCCCAACTCGCGCCCAAAGGCAAACGCAAGCCCGCCGCTGCAAAGAAGTGATCAGCCGAGGCTGACCCAGCTCTCGCGGATGAAGCGCGCGATGGCCGCGTTCTGCTCGATCAGCGAGAAGCGCGCGTTGTGAGCGTAGTCGGGCAGGTTGATCATCTCGGTGGTGATCCAGCGCAGCGGCGAGTCCTCGCGGAAGCGGTGGTAGGCTAGGACCTTGTGCACCACTTCGCGCGTGCAGGCCAATGCGCTCGCCTCCCACGGCGAATGCCATTCGCCCGGCGCTGGCTCCGTGAATGGATACAGGATGCCGCGACCCGGCTCGCCGCTCGCGTACGGAAAGATGGAATGCTCGGGCACGGCCGCGACCGCCTCGCCCGAATCGCCCATGGACCAATGGTTGTGCGGGCCGTTCGGCGCCACGCTGCGCACCTGCAGCCAGCGCACGATGCCCATCTCGAGCCATTGGTCGACGAAATTGCCGGGCTGGAACGGATCGAGCACTGCGCGTCCGGAAGCGACGTCCTCCGTCAGGCCGCAGATCGCCAGTTCCTGCGCGTTGCCGATCTTGAAGATCCCATGGCTGTAGTCCAGCGTGAAATGGAACGGAATGCCGCGCCGTCGGACCGCCTCGGCCACCGGCGCGACGCGCCGCGGGTCCTCGCTCCACATGTTGACGTGCAGTTCGAAGGCCGGCTCCACGCCGCGCGCCATGCCCTCGTCGTAGGCGCGCAGGTAGAAGTCCGCCACCTCGTCGTTGCCGAGGGGTCGGCCGGTCGCATCGTGCCAGTACAGCATGATGTTGTGGGTGCGGGCGCCGACTTCGGCCGCCAGCCGGAGCTTGTCGGCGAGAAGCGTCTCGTCGCGCCCGAGCGCATAGAACCAGCTCGCCGTGTGCACCGGCAGGCCGTAGCGGTCGATGCAGCGCAGATAAGTATCGACCTGGCTGGGCATCGGCAGCCGGTCGAAGTAGTCGAAGACACCCGTTTCGCGCACCAGCCGGAACTGCTCCTCGACCGGAGCTTCGGTGAGGGACACCGGCACCTCGCGCGACGAGGCCTGTGCGCCGCGGCCGTTGCAGCCGATCGGCGGAAGCATCGCGCTCATGAAGGATTGCGCAGCTTGCGGATCTGCTCCTCTGGCGGCTGTAGCTTGGCGCCGTCCAGGTAGGTGCCGGAGGGCATCACGCCCTTGCCGTCCTTCACCGCGGTACGGCCGACGAAAATGCCCAGCGTCGACTGGTTGTCCTGGGGCCGGAACACGACCGGGCCGAAGGGCGAGCCAAATTCAAGGCCCTTGAAAGCAGCGATCAGCTTCTCGGTATCGGTCGAGCCGGCCTTCTGGACGCCCGCAGCAATCGCCTTCACAGTCGCATAGCCCACGACCGAGTTCAGGCGCGGGTAGTCGTTGTATTTCTTCTGGTAGGCGGCGAGAAATGCCTTGTGCTCGGGCGTGTCGATGTTGGAATAGGGGTAGCCGGTCACGATCCAGTTCGCCGGCGCGTCGTCCTTCAGCGGGTCGAGGTATTCGGGTTCGCCCGTCAGCAGGCTCACCACCTCCCGGCCCTCAAACAGGCCACGCGTCTTGCCTTCGCGCGCCAGCTTCGTGAGGTCGCTGCCGAACATGACGTTGAAGATTGCGTCCGGCTTGGCATCGGCGAGCGCCTGCACCACGGCACCGGCGTCGATCTTGCCGAGCGGCGGCGATTGTTCGGCCACGAACTCGACGTCCGGCTGCGCCTTCTTCATGTTTTCCTTGAAGGCCGCCACTGCCGCCTGGCCGTACTCGTAGTTGGGATAGACCAGCGCCCAGCGCTTCTTCTTCAACTTGGCTGCTTCGCCGATCACGGAGGTGGCGAGCGCATAGGTACCGGAGCGCAGACGGTAGGTATAGCGGTTGCCGTTCTCCCACACCACCTTGTCGCTCAACGGGCCCGACGCGAGAAAGAAGAGCTTCTTCTGCTTGGCGAAGTCGGTGAGCGCCAGGCCCACGTGGGACAAGGTCACGCCGGAGAGGATGTCGACCTTCTCGCGCGCGACCAATTCCTCGGCTGCGCGCACCGCATCGCCGGGATTGCCGTTGTCGTCGCGAAACACGGTCTCCAGCTTCCTGCCGAGCACACCGCCCGCGGCATTCACCTCTTCCTGCGCGAGGAGCCAGCCCTGCTTGTAGGGCACGAGGTTCTGCGGCAAGGCCTTGTAGCTGTTGATCTCGCCGATCTTGATCGTGCCCTGCGCGCCCGCATGTGCGGCGGCGAGGAAGAGACTGGCCGCCAGCAGGCGAGCAGGTATGGAAAGCGCATTGGTCATGGCGAAGTCCTTTCTGGCGGATGGCTGTCGGAGGGTGAAGAAGGGGCGCGGCTTCAGCCGTTGTCCGCGGCCATCTCCTCGACGATGCGGCGCATCTTGATGGAGGAGCCGTCGAGCCCAAGATGAACGCGGTGCCACTGGCGCGGCTTGTCCTCATTGCACTGGATCGCTTCGAGCACGCGCTTGTCCTCGTTGAAGGCGAGGCGCAGGTTGGTGCGAAGGCGCTCGTCGACGACCGGGTCGGCCGGAGAGTTCTTGAGGCAAAGCCAGTGCTGCACGCAGCTGCGCTGGTCGATGGGCGTGATGAAGTGGCACGCATACATCTGGACGCAGTCCTCCCGATTGCCTTCCGGCGCGCCCGTGCCCGTGCGGGCGGAGCCGAAGTCGATCACCGCGATGCTGGGCGCGTGGTAGTGGTAGTAGTGCCAACGGTCCACGTTCCCCCCGAGGTCCTTCAATCCTTCGAAAATTGGCATCAGGGGGCCGTCGATCACCCAGCGCCAGGTCACGACCTTGTTGCCCTGGCGCTCGTGCTGGACCCGAGTCTCCTCGCGGCCCGCGCTCGCCAGGGTGGTCTGGTGCACGTAGACGACGTGGGTCGGGTCGCACAAGTTGTCCGCCAGGCTCAGGTAGTTGGCCTGTACCTGCAGCGCGTCGCCCTCGACCACGCTATAGGCAGGATCATCGTACTGCGGCAGGTGGAACACCTGGCTGCGGTCGGCCCGCGCCGGATCACCCATCCATATCCAGACCATGCCCATGCTCTCCGCCGTCGGAAAGCTGCGCACGCGAAAGCTCTCGGGCGGGCGGGCGATGCCCGGGGCCAGCACGCACCGGCCGCTGCAGTCGAAGGTGAGGCCATGGTAGCCGCACTCGATGGCATCGCCCCGGAGCCGACCGATCGAGAGCGGCGCCAGCCGATGCGGACAGGCATCCTCCAGCGCGGCGACGCTGCCGTCCTCGGCGCGGTAGACGGCGACGTCTTCCTCGAGAACGCGGCGTGTCGCGATTTCGCGTCCGATATCGCGTGACCAGGCAAGCGGGTACCAGGCGTTGTAGGCGAAGGTGGGCATGGACGTCCTCGTGAGTGTCGACAGCTTTCCGGGCCAAGCAGCAGCAGAAAGCGTGCCAGGTAAGTAAGTGACTTCTACATTTAAATGGAGAGCCTACTTACTTTCTGGGCGAGTTCAACAGGGTTTGCACCGGTACGCAGCACCACCCTGCTCCGAATTCGTGCGTGACGCACTGCCTTTTCCCTGAATTGCGGCCTCGCTTCCCCAAGTGCTCGCCGAGTACCCCGCCGCAATAGCAGCCTCGGCGATGCAATCGGTTGCTGGACGGAGAGTTCAACTGATGGAACTCCGCCGTGGTGCGCTTGGGCAGTCGATATCGATCGCAGGACAATCCCTAAAAGGACCTGCTTCGCGCGGCGACTATTAGCAAGACCCGACGAGACCCAGGCGCTTGGACGCGGTCGCTATCGAAGTGGCATTGCACGTATACGGCTTCCGGTGTTATGGCCTGTCGCGGCTGCGTTGCGCCCCGAGCGGTCGTCGCGCCTTCGAAAATGGCCGAAAAATCGCGTCACGCAAGTGGCTGAATCCATCTCCTGCGTCGGGCGAACAATCGCGCTTGAACATCGGCAACGATGTCTTCTGAAAACGCGCTCAGGCGAGCATGAAACCGCCGTCTGGCGCGAACCTCCGCCTCGCGCATGGCATTCAACAATGCAGCTTCGTCTGGACCGAGTTCCGTCCGATCGCCCACGCGAACCCACATCGCTCTTACCTCCATCGCAACTTGTTCTAGCTGGTGATGCAGGCTCACCAATTCATCCCAGTCAGACTGGACCACGCGTACCCTCCCCCTTGTTGGCCTCTGCACTGGAATCTTTCACGGACTCAGTGCCAACGTAAAGCGCGACGCCGATCATTTTCCGAAGGTGCGAAGGTGTAGATGGCGAGTGAGTTCGGCGAGGCGGCGCTGCGGGCCATCGGCAAGCCGCCGGACGAGGCGGTGCGCACCGCGACCGATGTGCTGCGGCGCGACGCGGAATGGCCGGCGCTGCAGATGACCGGGGGCGCATGGCCGACCTGGAAGTGATGCACAGCAATCGGCTCATGCCCACCCCCTTGACCAACCCGGCAGACCAGGGCAAATGGGCGGCGGATGCCCCGGGGCGGGGCGGGCCGGTTCGGCGGTGGCTGTGGCCTACAGGGCCGCCGGCTCAAGATCCGACTGCACCGCTCGTTCTGGGTCGACGGGCCGAGCGGTGGGTGCCGCATCGATCAGCGGCACCTGGAACACGTCGTAGCCGAAGCACCAGTCCGGGTTTTCGTTGCTGCGTAGCCAAGTGTTGTTGTGCGACACCCGCTGCACCTTGCTGGCGCGCTCGGCGCGGTTGGCCTCGTACAACCCGAACGCCGTCGGCAAGTCGGCCGTGCCGACTTCGAGCAGGCAACGCGTGAGCATCGCTGCGTCTTCGATGGCCATAGCGGCGCCCTGGGCCATGTGCGGCTTCATCGGATGGCAGGCGTCCCCGAGCAGCACAAGGCGTCCGCGGCTCCACAGCGGAAGCGGGTCGCGCTCCAGCAGCGGCCACTTCGTGACTTCGATGGTCCCGTCGACGAGCGACTGAACGCCTTGATGCCAGCCGTCGAAGGCAGCACGCATCTCGTCCTTGCTGCTGGGCAGCCAGCTGCGGGAAAGGTCCCAGGTCGGCTCGGGCACGCCGGTGACGTAGTAGATCTCGTCGAGCTTGCTGGTGTCAAAGTACACCATCATGTGGCGATCGTTCGTCCACCACTTGCAGCAGCGATCGTGGGTGAACCCCTTGACGCGCTCGATCGGGAAGACGGCACGGTGCGCGATGTATCCCGTGTACTTCGGCGGCGCCGCACCCAGCAGCGTGTCGCGGATCTTGGAGTTGATGCCATCGGCGCCGATGACGATGTCAGCCTCGGCGAAGGTGCCGTCCGCGAACTTCAGAGCGACGGCATCGCCCCGGTCTTGGATGGACGTGAGCTTCTTGCCGAACTCGAGCGTGCCGGGGGTGACCGCGTCGGTCAGCAGCTTGTGGAAGTCGCCGCGATGCACCGTCAGGTAGCTCGCGCCGTAGTGCTTCAAGGCGTAGTCGCCCAGGGGAATCTGGGCGATCACCTCGCCGGTCAGGCCGTCACGGCTGTACCAGTAGTCGGTGTGACACCCCATCGCGTTGAGCGCGTCCTCGACGCCGATCCTGCGCATGACCTTCATGACATTGGGGCCGATGTGGATGCCAGCGCCCAGACGGGAGAAGGCAGGTGCCTGCTCGTAGATCCTGACATTGAATCCGGTGCGCTGCAGCAGCGCGGCTGCCGCCGTGCCACCTAGACCAGCGCCGACGACGGCGATACGGGCTGTGTGCTTCATCTTCATGCTCCTGTGACGGCAAGGATTGCCTTTGGGTTCGACAGGAGACAGAGTGTATACGCTCGATAACCAGAAGTACAGTGGCTGTGATCGAATGTTTTTGCGAGTTGCGATCCTGCTCATGGCGCGGGTCACCCTATAGCAGACGCCGTTTATGACGAGTGCCGGCCTGAGATCAAGCGATGACTCGACCTGAGGGAGGCCTTTACTTATATAGAGTGTGTACGCTACAGTACAGCCCGAACCAACAACTTTATTCGCGCCCCACGGCGCTCAACCAACCCGGAGCTCACGTGAACACCCCCTATCGAATCGGCCAGATCGTCCCCAGCTCCAACACGACCATGGAGACCGAAGTTCCGGCCATGCTGCAGGCCCACTCGCAGCTTCGCCCCGAGGACCGCTTCACTTTCCATTCGAGCCGGATGCGCATGAAGAAGGTGCAGAAGGACGAGCTGGCGGTCATGGATGCCGAAAGCGACCGCTGCGCACTCGAGCTTTCCGACGCGCGGGTCGACGTGCTGGGCTATGCCTGCCTCGTCGCCATCATGGCCATGGGCCATGGCTATCACCGTGTCTCGCAGGCTCGGCTGACCGACCGGACCTTCACCAACGGCGCGACCGCGCCCGTGATCACCAGCGCCGGCGCGCTGGTCGAGGCGCTGAAGGTCATGGGCGCCAGAAAGATCGCACTCGTGGCGCCGTACATGGTGCCGTTGACCCAGCTGGTGATGGACTACATCGCCAACGAAGGCTTCGAGGTAGTGGATTGGCGCGCGCTGGAGATTCCCGACAACCTGGACGTCGGCCGGCACGACCCGGCCAAGCTCCCGGCGATTGTGGCGGGCATGAACGTCGAAGAGGCGGATGTCATCGTCCTGTCGGCCTGCGTGCAGATGCCCTCGCTGCCTGCGGTTGCGCAGGTCGAAGCCCAGACGGGCAAGCCGGTTCTGACCGCCGCCATCGCGACGACCTACGCCATCCTCAAGGAGCTGAAGCTCGACCCGGTGGTGCCGGGCGCCGGTGCGCTGCTGTCGGGTGCGTATCCCTATGCCAAGTGAAAGGGCCGCTTGCATGACCTCCCACTGTCTGTACGGCGGCCACGTGCATGCCAACGGCATTCGCCAGCACTTTCTCCGCTACGGAGGCGACGCGGGCGCGCGGGCGGAACGAGACGCCGTGGTGCTCATACCCGGCATCACCAGCCCCGCGGCCACCTGGGGCTTCGTGGCGGAGGTGCTCGGGCGCCAGTTCGACACCTATGTGCTCGACGTGCGCGGTCGCGGGCTGTCGCAGTCGGGGCCCGGGCTGGACTACGGACTCGATGCACAGGCCGCCGACGTGCTTGCGCTGGCCCAGACACTGGGGCTCGAGCGCTATGCGCTGGTCGGCCACTCCATGGGTGCGCGCATCGCCGTCCGGGCGGCTCGTTCCGGCCCGGAGGGGTTGACGCGGCTGGTGCTCGTTGACCCGCCGGTGTCCGGTCCCGGTCGCCGCGCCTATCCCGCCAAGCTGCCCTGGTACGTCGACTCCATCCGCCAGGCCACGCGCGGCATGAGCGCAGACGAGATGCGCGCCTTCTGCCCGACCTGGTCTGAAGAGCAATTGAAGATGCGCGCGCAATGGCTGCACACCTGCTACGAACCGGCCATCGTGCGGAGCTTCGAGGATTTCGGGCAGGACGACATCCACGGCGACCTGGGCCGCATTCAAACGCCCATGCTGCTGATGACTGCCGAACGCGGCGACGTGGTTCTGGACGAGGACGTGCATGAATGGTGCCGGCTCGCCCCCCAGACCGAGCACATCCGCGTGCCCGGCGCCGGCCACATGATCCCCTGGGACAACGAGCCGGGCTTCTACGCCGCATTCGGCAGCTTCCTGGGCGCACCAGTCGCCTAGGTCAGATCCACCATTTCAGGAGGCAGCCATGTCTGTCAGCGATACCGACCTAATGCAAGCTTGGAACCGTGTTCTCAAGCTGTCCAACCTGCAAGCCGGCCAGATCGTCACGGTGTTGACGAGCGCCGACACGCACCCGCAGACCCTGCGATGCGCCATCGCCGCGGCGAGTGCGCTGGGCGCGCGCGTCAACCGACTCGACCTGCCGCCGGTGAATGCCGAGAAGTCGCTGTCGCGCGACTCCCTCGCATATTTGGGCACGACGCCGCTGACGGGCAACACCGCCGCCATCGCGATGCTCAAGGCCAGCGACCTGGTGCTGGACCTCATGACCTTGCTGTTCTCTCCGGAGCAGCACGACATCCTGAGCAGTGGGACGCGGATTCTCCTGGCGGTCGAGCCGCCGGAAGTTTTGTGCCGGCTCGTGCCGACCGAGGGCGATCGGCAGCGCGTGCTGGCCGCCTCCACGCTGATCGAGGGCGCGCGGGAGATGCACATCACCTCCGGGTCGGGCACCGATCTGCGCTGTCGCCTGGGGGAGTTCCCGGCCATCTGCGAATACGGGTTCGTGGACAAACCCGGCCGATGGGACCATTGGCCCAGCGGCTTCGTGCTCACCTGGCCGAACGAGGGGCAGAGCGACGGCGTGGTCGTTCTGGAGCGCGGCGACATCCTGCTGCCGCTCAAGGAGTACGTAAACGAGCCGATCCGGCTCACGGTGCAGGGCGGCTTCGTCCGGCGCATCGAGGGCGGCCTGCAGGCGGAGATCCTGAAGTCGTACATGGCGTCGTACGAAGACCCGGAGGCGTACGCCGTCTCGCATGTGGGATGGGGCCTGCAGCCGAGGGCGCAATGGTCGATGCTGGCGCACTACGACAAGGAGTCGCACATCGGCATGGATGGGCGCGCGTTCGAAGGCAACTTCCTGTGGTCCATGGGGCCGAACAACGAGGCCGGCGGCAACCGCACGACGGCCTGCCACATCGACATTCCCATGTGCCACTGCAGCGTTCACCTGGATGGCAAGGCGGCGGTGATCGACGGCGTCGTGCAGGACGATCAGGGTCTCAGCCGTGCGGCGGCGCGCGCAGCCATGAAAGGAATTCTGTGATGTCCCTGCAATCCGTTCCCACGGCCGGCATTCAAGGCGATGTGTCCGCCTACGCGCGTCAAGGATTCGGAACGCCACTTCCCCTGAAGGCGCCGTTCGGACTGCTCATCATCGACTTCGTGAATGGCTTCGCCGACAGCACCGTCTTCGGCGGCGGCAACATTCCGGACGCGATCGCCCAGACGACGCAGTTGCTCGCGCATGCCCGCGCGAAGGGCTGGCCCGTCGCCCACAGCCGTATCGTCTTCTCCGACGACGACGCCGACAGCAACATCTTCTGCCTCAAGGTGCCCGGCATGCTCGGGCTCAAGGAGGACAGTCCGGCCAGTGCGATCGTGCCGGAGCTGTCGCCCGCGGCGGGCGAGTATGTCGTGCGCAAGAGCACCCCGTCGGCGTTCTACGGCACCATGCTCGCGCCCTGGCTCGCGCAGCGGGGCCTCCAGACCTTGCTAGTCGCCGGCTGCGTGACGAGCGGCTGCGTCCGCGCCAGCGTGGTGGATGCCATGCAGGCGGGCTTCCGGCCGCTGGTGGTCGCCGACTGCGTCGGCGACCGTGCGTTGGGACCGCACGAAGCCAACCTGTTCGACATGGCGCAGAAGTACGCCGCAGTGATGCCGATGGCCCAGGCCATCGTCGAGATCGACGCTCTGGGCTGAGACGGCTACGACGAGGCCGGGGCCGAGGGAGCCGCCGGCTCCTGGCCTCCCTCCGTCATCCTGCGCAGCAGGAACGACAAGGCGAGGCGCTCGGCGGCGTTGAAGTCGCCATAGGTCAGCTCGGTGACCTTCTTGGCGTACGGCACGATCTCGGCAATCAGCTGCTCGCCCGCCTTGGTCAGCGAGACCACCAGCTTGCGGCGGTCCGTCTTGTCCTCGGCGATGCGGATCAGCTTGCGCGACTTGAGCCGTTCGACGATGCCGCGCATGGTGCCCTGGTCGATGGCGGTCGCGCGGACGATCTCGTTGACGGAGCAGGACTCCCGGTCTTTCACGGCATGGAGCACCACGAACTGCGTCGCCGTCAGTTTCGAATCGGGGATGACTTCCGAGAATATCGCCGTGTGGCGCTGGTAGGCCCGGCGCAGCAGGTGCCCGATTTGCTCGGTGAAGTCGTACTGCCCTGGCGTGACTTTGCCGTCACCCTCGGAACCGGGCACCGTCATGGCTGCACCTTCCTCACCGCGTTGAACACGGTTTCGACGATGGTGCGCTCCCACCGCTCGCGCTCCCGCTCGGCCATCAAGTCCTTGCCGAAGAATGCGCTGAGCGTGTAGCGGTTGGACAGGTAGAAGTAGCCCAGCCCCATGACGGTGATGTAGAGATCGTCGACGTCGATGTTCTCGCGGAAGACATCGCGCTGGATGCCGGCCTCCACCACGTTGCGCAGCACCTTGATGGCGTTGGGAAGAAACTGCTCGAGCGCGGCGGAGCGCTTGACGTGCTTGCCCTTGAGCGAGTTCTCGGTGTTGAGCAGGAAGATCATCTCCGGGTGGTCCTGGTAGTAACGCCACATGAACAGCACCACGTCGGCAAGCGCGCGCTGCGGATCGCCGTAGTCGACCACCAGGGCCTGCTCGGCCTTCACGAGCTTGCGGTACGCGTTCTCCAGTACCGCGGCGAAAAGCTTGTCCTTGTTGCCGTAGTGGTAGTAGATGAGGCTCTCGTAGCACTTGGCCTGCTTGGCAATGCCGCCGGTGCTCGCGCCGTGATAGCCACTCTTGGCGAACACGGCCTCGGCGGCGGCCAGGATGGACTCCTTCGTCGTTTTCCCGCCCTTGCGAGCGGTCGGGCGAGGCCCGGCCTTGGCTTTCTGCTGTTCCGCCTCCGGGGCAGCCGAGAGTTCAGTTGTCATGTTCCACGTTCACGGATTGGGCGCGTTTCAAGAAGGGCCTGGCGCCGCGCCCGCGCCCGCCGGCGCAGGCATTCCGGACGATTGTAGCGACCTAGGGTCAACCCTTGGTTGCATTTGAGTCATCACTCAATTAAAGTTGAGTTGACACTCAATCTTCACAGGAAGCTTTCGTGAATCCCTACGTTCTGAACACTTGGTATCCGCTGACCTGGTCGCGCGATGTGGGTCGCCGGCTGTCTGCCCATCGGATCATCGAACGCAACGTCGTCGTGTACCGCACCGAGGCGGGCAAGGTGGTCGCCATGGAAGACGCATGCCCCCACAGGCTCCTGCCGCTGTCCATGGGCAAGCTGAAGGGCGATACCGTCGAATGCGGCTACCACGGCCTGCGCTTCGACTGCTCCGGCAAATGCACTCGCGTGCCCGGGCAGGACATGATTCCGGCGAACGCGGTGGTCACGACCTACCCCGTGCACGAGAACATGGGCATGGTCTGGATCTGGATGGGCGACCCTGCCAAGGCGGATGTGACCAAGGTCTTCGACCTGCCGCAGTACCACGATCCCGCATGGAGCTCGGTCGAAGGCGACGCCCTCCGCATCGAAGCGAACTACCTGAGCCTGGCCGACAACCTGTGCGACCCCGCGCATGTGAGCTTCGTCCACCTGAGCACGCTCGGCAACGCCGCCAGCGAAGACATTCCCGTCCACCATGAAGAGCAGGACGGAAAGATCGTCACCTGGCGCTGGATCATCGACGCGCCGCCCATCCCGCTGTTTGCGAAGTACGGCAACTTCAAGGGCAACGTGGACCGCTGGCACTACTACCACTATCACGCGCCCAGCATCGCCATCATCGACTTCGGCAGCGCCGAGACGGGCACGGGCGCGCCAGAAGGCCGTCGCGACAACTGCATGCAGATCTTTGCCTGTCACTTCATGACGCCCGTCGACCAGAGCACGTCGATCGACCACTGGCTGCACGTCAAGAACTTCAACGCCGACGCCAAGACCAATCAGGCGCTCTCGGATGACTTCCGCATCGCCTTCGCGGAAGACAAGGCCATTCTCGAAGCCGTCCAGGCGAACGAGAAAGTCTTCGCGAGCCGCAAGACCATCAAGATCGCCATCGACGCGGCACCGCGCCGGATGAGGCGCATGGTCGAGCGCATGTCCGATGCCGACGCCGATGCCGCCCTCGCAGCCTGAGCCTGGTGCGAAGCCACACGAAAGACAACGATGACCTCCCACATTCAAGCCCCACCCTTCCTTATCGGCTGCAATGGCCGAGGCGTTCAACGCTCTTCCAGGGACAACCCGATCTCGTTGAATGAAGCGCCCATCCTGGAGCAGTTCCGTCTCGTCAAGGAGGCGGGCGTGTTCGACTACTTCGATCGCATCCCGCTGCGCAGCAACTTTGCCGAGTACGTCCAGGCGATCGAAAAGTACGACCTGCCCGTGCACAGCGCCAGCTGGTTCTACCGGCTGGGCGAAGACGAGGCACTGCTGGCCGACAACATGAAGATTTGCAAGGAGATCGGTGCGACGTGTCACAACATCATGACCTTCACGCATCACAAGGACGGCCATGCGCTGACCAATGCGGAGGTCGTCGACCACTACCTGCAGGTGTATGACGTAGGCATGGGCCTGGGCGTCGAGCCCAGCTTCGAGCTGCACGTCAACATGTGGACGGAAGAGTTCCTGCGCGTCCGGAAGGTGGCCGAGTCGGTTCAGGCGCGGGGCATTCCCTTCAACTTCACTCTCGACTACAGCCATGTCATCTTCAAGATCGGGAATCCGGATGAACTGGACCGCTCCGGTGTGCGGCAACAGGTAGAGTCCGGCGAACTGATCCTCGACCCCTTCGAGGACAACTCGCTGTGCGACGACTGGTTGAGCATGAACATCGTCAAGTGGACGCAGCTGCGTGCCGTCGGCCCCAACCAGCCGCTCAACCTCTGGCACCGCAACGAGGACGGCGCGTTCGCGCGCGGCATCCAGTACCCGATGGTCCCGCCCGGGCCCGGCGAGTGGCATTCGTCCTGGCATGCCTACCACCTGGAGCCATCGAAAGAGGCGATCCGCAAGGTGTTGCGCTACCACGCCACCCATCCTGAAAGTCCCCTGCGCTACATCACGACGGAGTTCATCAACCTGCCCGACTACGGACTCGGAGCCCGATACGACCTGTTTGCGCAGAACGTCGAAGCCGCCAGGTTCATTCGCAAGGCATGGGCAGAGGTGTGCGCATTGAACGCCGCAGGCGAACTGGCCTGAGCGCCGCATTGAGCCCTGGAGACATCAGATGAGCAATGCATCCGAGCACGTCGTGATCGTCGGGGCCGGCCATGCGGGCGGCGCACTGTCCGGCTTTCTGCGCCAGTACGGGTTTCAAGGCCGGATCACACTGGTCGGCGCCGAGACAACGCCGCCGTATCAGCGCCCGCCACTGTCGAAGGCGTGGCTGAAGGACACCACGGACACGGAGGCCTTGCTTCTCAAGGCCCCGTCCTGGTATGACGAAGGCGGCGCTGCGCTGCGCCTTGGCCGCACGGTGCTGTCCGTGGACGAGGCCGCACGCTGCGTCGAACTCGACGGCGGAGAACGCATCCCGTACGACCATCTGGTCTTCGCCACGGGCGCGTCCGCCCGCAGGCTCACGATTCCCGGTGCCGACCTGGAAGGCGTGACCTACCTGCGCGACCTCGTCGACGCCGACAAGATCAAGTCCAGGCTGCGCAACGCACGGCGCCTCGCCATCGTCGGGGGCGGATACATCGGCCTCGAAGTGGCCGCCACGGCCCGGCACCATGGCGTTGACGTCATCGTCCTCGAGCGAGAGACGCGCCTGCTGTCGCGCTCGGCGTCGGACCCGATCGCGCGCCATCTGCGCGAGCTTCATGCCTCGCAAGGCGTGGCATGTGCCTTCGGTGTCGAGATTGCCGCGATCGAAGGCCAGGCGGGCCAGGTCACCGGAATCCGGCTCGCAGACGGCAGCATCGTAGACTGCGACACCGTGCTGGTTGGTATCGGCGCCGTCCCCAACAGCGCCATTGCCCAGCCGCTGGGCATCGCGACGGAGGGAGGTATTCCCGTCGATTCGGAAGGCCGCACATCCGCCGCCCATGTCTGGGCGATCGGCGAC
Organism: Variovorax paradoxus; assembly: GCF_018614915.1. GTDB lineage: Bacteria > Pseudomonadota > Gammaproteobacteria > Burkholderiales > Burkholderiaceae_C > Variovorax > Variovorax paradoxus_K. The sequence goes on from NZ_JAGGNU010000047.1 coordinate 16,220, forward strand.
GTCACGCGCCGGCCGCTGGCGCACTTTCCCGGCCAGTACAGGCTGGAGAGCGTGCCGAGTGCCCTGGAGCAGGCCCGGCGCGTCGCCTGCAGCATCGTCGGGCGCGAGCTTCCCGCGCATGAGCTTCCGTGGTTCTGGTCCGACCAGTACGACGCCAAGCTCCAGATCGCCGGCATGCCGGCCGCCTCCGATACCCCGGTGCTTCGCGGCGACCCGACGCAAGGCAAGTTCACCGTCTTTCACCTGAGCCGGGGAACGCTGTGTGCCGCCGAATGCGTGAACAACCCCGGCGAGTTCCTCGCCGCCAAGAAGGCCATCGCTGCCGGCGCACGCGCCATCGCCGAACGCCTCGCTGATCCCCATACCAAGCTCTCCGACGCACTCGCCGGCAAGGCCAGCGAGCCAGCCGCAGCCGTGCAGTGACCCCACGCCCCTCATGCCAAACATCACTTTCATCGAATTCAACGGCGCCAGGCACACCGTGGAGGCCTCGGTCGGGCAGAGCCTCATGAAGGCCGCGGTGTCCAACAGCGTTCCAGGCATCGACGCCGAATGCGGCGGCGCTTGTGCCTGCGCCACCTGCCACGTCTACATCGCAGACGATTGGCTCGCGCACATCGGGGACCCGATCGGCAACGAGAAGGAGATGCTGGACTTCGCCAACGAGGTTCAGCCGAACTCTCGATTGGCCTGCCAGATCTCCATCCGCCCGGACATGGATGGCCTGGTCGTCAGCATGCCCGCATCGCAAAGCTGAGCGAATTGACGAGCGCTTCGATGGACTTCAGGAGCCATGCCGAAGCTCGCCCGCATCTTTCTTCGAGTCTTGAATTAAAGCGCACACTTTTTGTATTGCGCCATTCGATCGATACCAACACGGGTAACTACCCACGATGAGCGCATCACTCGGCCTTAATATTCGAGTGTTTACACTCTAATGTGAAGCATCCAGCCACTCAGGAGCCAGAATGTCAGTTCAGAGCGATGCGATAGTTCAAGCCGATACGGCGCGAGATGAAGTGCAGGACGCCTACTCGAAGGTGACCTGGCGAATAGTCCCCTTCTTCTGTCTGTGCTACCTCGCCGCCTACCTGGACCGAATCAACGTCGGGCTGGCGAAGCTTCAGATGCTCGATGCACTTGGCTTCAGCGAAGCGGTCTACGGCCTGGGTGCCGGCCTCTTCTTCATCGGTTACATCCTGTTCGAGGTGCCGAGCAACCTCGTCCTCGCCAAGATGGGGGCGCGGGTGTGGATCGCCCGCATCATGATCACCTGGGGCCTCATCTCCGGCGCGACCATGCTCGTCACGACACCGACGCAGTTCTATGTGCTGCGCTTTCTGCTGGGCGTGGCCGAGGCCGGCTTCTTTCCCGGCGTGATGCTCTACCTGACCTACTGGTACCCCACGCACCGGCGCAGCAAGATCATGGCCATGTTCCTGATGGGGCTGCCCATGGCCAGCCTCGTCGGGGGGCCCTTGTCCGGCTGGATCTTGTCAGCCTTCGCCGGCGTGCTCGGCTACGGGGGCTGGCAGTGGCTGTTCTTTCTCGAGGCCATTCCGTCGGTGCTCCTGGGCATCCTGTGCCTCACGTACCTGCCGAACAGCATCGAGGCCGCCAAATGGCTGTCGTCCCGCGAAAAGCAGACGCTGCGTGCCAACCTCAACGACGACAAGCTGGCCGAATCACATCATTCTCTGTGGGCCGCCCTCTCGAGTGCGCGCGTGTGGCTTCTCGGGGCGATCGACCTGACGCTGATGATGTCCGTGTATGCCATCAGCTTCTGGCTCCCGACCATTGTGCGCGAGGCCGGCGTGCGCGACACGGTTCACATCGGCCTGCTCACGGCCATTCCGAACGCGCTGGCCCTGCTGGCGCTGATGATGAACGGCATCAGCTCCGACCGTTTGCGGGAGCGCCGCTGGCACATCGTCGTGCCCGCCTTCATCGGCGCCGTGGGCATGGCATCGAGCACCCTGTTCACCGACAACGTCGCATGGACGGTCACGATGTTCGCCCTGGCCACGGCCGGCATCACCGCTACCTTTCCGGTGTTCTGGTGCCTGCCCGCCACCTTTCTCACAGGGCCTGCAGCAGCGGCCGGCATCGCACTCATCGCCTCCATCGCCAGCCTCGGCGGCTTCGCGGCGACGTACATCCTGGGATGGCTCAAGCAATCCACCAACAGTTCGAGCACCGGCATCCTGCTGTTCGCGGGTTGCCTGCTGATCGGATGCGCGCTGACCCTGATGCTGCCGAAGAACGTGGTCAACCGCTAGCCGGGGCACATCGCCCTCGTCGCCCGGCGCGTCCGCCACCCCATCCACCTTGCCATTCGATTCCACCAAACCAGGACAAACCATGACCCCCAGGGGCTCAAACCAGGTCTTCCGCTTCAGCACCGGCATGACCAATGACTGGTCCGTCTATTTCGAGCAGTTCCAGAGCACCGAGTTCGGCCGATTGGAAGTCGCCGACTTTCAGCCGGGAACGCACGGCCACCAACTGTCTCCCTTACTGGACGTGCAAACCTGCCGACCTCACGATCGACAAATATCGATTCAGCGCATTCACGCCCGGCTCGTCGAACGCACTGGAACTGCTGAAGGAGCGCGGCATCGACACCGTGCTGATCTCCGGGACGCTGACCGATTGCTGCTGCGGGGCGACGGCGCGAGACGCGCAGCAGCTCGGCTTTCGCGCGATCTTCCTCAGCGATGCGAACGCGGCGCTGAGCGATGCCGAGCACAATGCGGCGGTCAACTAGCTCGCGGCCTGGTGTGCCGACGTCCGGAGCACCGAGGAAGCCATCGAACTCTTGCGGGGGGCGGTGAAGACCTAGCCCTCCCGGACGCGCAGGCACACGGGTCCGCATCGAGTCGCACCGCGGCTCATGCGGACTTGGCGCTGGTGCGCCGTTTCACCTAGCATCATTCACGACACGGTCGTCGACTGTTTCGGCAACCACAACACCAGAGGACTCCAACCATGAAATCTCGCGCCGCCGTCGCCTTCGCTGCCGGCCAACCTTTGCAGATCGTCGAAATCGACGTCGAACCGCCCCGAAAGGGCGAGGTGCTCGTCAAGGTCACCCATACCGGGGTGTGCCACACGGACGCGTTCACGCTGTCCGGCGACGACCCGGAAGGCATCTTCCCGGCCGTCCTCGGCCATGAAGGGGCCGGCATCGTGGTGGAGGTGGGCGAAGGCGTGACGAGCGTGAAGCCCGGCGATCACGTCATCCCCCTGTACACCGCCGAGTGCGGCGAATGCCTGTTCTGCAAGTCGGGCAAGACCAACCTGTGCGTCTCGGTGCGCGCCACGCAAGGCAAGGGCGTGATGCCCGATGGCACGACCCGCTTCTCGTACGAAGGCAAGCCCATCTACCACTACATGGGCTGCTCGACCTTCAGCGAATACACCGTCGTGGCGGAGGTCTCGCTGGCGAAGATCCACCCCGAGGCGAATCCGGAACAGGTCTGCCTGCTCGGATGCGGCGTGACGACCGGCCTGGGCGCGGTGAAGAACACCGCCAAGGTCCAGCCCGGCGATTCGGTCGCGGTGTTCGGGCTCGGCGGCATCGGCCTCGCCGTGCTGCAGGGCGCGAAGCTGGCAAAGGCTGGCCGCATCATCGCCATCGATACCAACCCCTCCAAGTTCGAACTGGCGCGGACATTCGGTGCCACGGACTGCGTGAATCCGAAGGACCACGACAAGCCGATTCAGCAGGTCATCATCGAGATGACGGGCTGGGGCGTCGACCATTCCTTCGAGTGCATCGGCAACGTCAACGTCATGCGCGCCGCCCTAGAATGCGCTCACCGCGGATGGGGACAATCGGTGGTCATCGGCGTGGCCGGAGCGGGCCAGGAGATTTCGACACGCCCGTTCCAGCTGGTCACCGGCCGCCGCTGGCTGGGTACGGCCTTCGGCGGCGTCAAGGGGCGCTCCCAGTTGCCCGGCATGGTCGAAGATGCCATGCGCGGCGACATTCAGCTTGCGCCGTTCGTGACGCACACGATGGCACTGACGGAAATCAACGAAGCCTTCGACCTGATGCACGAGGGCGAGTCCATTCGATCGGTGGTGCACTACGAATGAAGCGCGTCGAACAGCACGCGGCCTATGGTGGCCGGCAGGAGGTGTGGACGCACCGGTCGGCCACGCTCGGCTGCGAGATGCGAATTGGCGTGTACCTTCCCGAGCAGGCCCTGCGCGGCGAGAAAAGGCCCGTCCTGTACTGGCTTTCAGGCCTGACCTGCACCGAGCAGAACTTCTTGACGAAGGCGGGCGCCCAGGCGCACGCGGCGCGACATGGCCTGATCGTGATCGCCCCGGACACCAGCCCGCGGGGCGACGACCTGCCGAACGACGCCGCGTACGACCTGGGCCAGGGCGCGGGTTTCTACGTGAACGCCACCGAGGCACCGTGGGCGGCGCACTTCCGAATGCAGGACTACGTGGCCGATGAGCTGCCTGCGCTGGTGGAGGCACACTTCCCGGCGAGCGATGCGCGCGGCATTTCAGGTCATTCCATGGGGGGCCATGGCGCGCTGGTGACGGCGTTGCGACGCCCCGGCCGATATCGCAGCGTCTCCGCGTTCTCGCCGATCGTCGCGCCGGCCCGGGCGCCGTGGGGTGAGAAGGCATTCACGGCCTACCTGGGCGCCGACCGCGCCGCATGGCAGGGATGGGACGCCTCGATCCTCGTGGCGAACGCCAGCGAACGCCTGCCCTTCCTGATCGACCAGGGGCTGAACGACGAATTCCTGGCTGCGCAACTCCGGCCGGAGGTGCTGGTGGAGGCCTGCAAGGCCGTGGACCATCCGATCGAGCTTCGCTTGCGACCAGGCTACGACCACAGCTATTACTTCATCGCCAGCTTCCTGGGCGACCACTTCGCCCACCACGCGGCGGCGCTGCGGGGCTAGTCGGGCGCCAGGAGCACGCCGGCGATTTCGGCCACGCGCCGCACATGCGATTCGGCGGCCTCCTGCGCCGCTTGCCCATCGCGCTTGCGCAGCGCCTTGAGGATCTTCGCCATCTCCGCCGCCGCCTGCTTCTGCCGGCCGGCGGAGCCGATGGTCATCAGCCGCAGGCAGTTGATGCGCGCATTCAGCGATCGCACGATGTCCCAGGCCATCGACAGGCCGGCTCCCGCGAACAAGGCTTCGTAGAAGGCAGTGGTGCGTTCGACCACTGCGGCGAAGTCGCCGGCCAGAAATGCCTGCTGGATGGCCGCGTTTCGTTCGACCAGCTGGTCCAGCGCGTCGGCGCCGGCGCGCTCGGCGAACAGCTTGGCCGCCCTGCCCTCCAGCAGAGCGCGTATCTCGTAGACCTGCGCCGCCTGCTCGGCGCTGAGGATCGCGACCACCGGACCCTGGTGCGGGACCTCGACCACCCCTCGGCTTCGAGGTGGCGCAGCATTTCCCGCACGATGGAGCGGCTGACGTCGAGCTGGTCGCACCACCGTTAGCGTCAACTGC
>NZ_JAGGNU010000048.1 GCF_018614915.1 Variovorax paradoxus
CGCCGTCTTGAGCGGAGCCTTCAATTATGACACGGTTTTGAATCACCCGCCACGCTCGAAGCCCTTGCCTTCATCGACCGTGCAGCGCTTCGTTGGAAGCTAACCGGCTGGTCATTTTGAGCCGAGCCCACGAGTATATGCCAACTGTGCGAGCCGGCAAGCAGTCCCTCAGATAATCGGCTCCACATGGCACTCATCACACTTCTCGACGCGCAACTCGCGTTCGGCCACGTCCCGCTGCTCGATCACGCGGATTTCTCACTCATCGAATCGGAGCGCATCGGCCTCATCGGCCGCAATGGCGCCGGAAAGTCATCCTTTCTGAAGATCCTGGGCGGCCTTGAGAGGCCCGACGACGGCGCGCTGCAGTTTCAGCAAGGCCTGCGCGTCGCTTATGTGGCACAGGAACCCCTACTGGACATGGACGCCGATGTGTTCACCGCAGCAAGCGCGGGTCTGGCGGGGGTGATCGCGATTCGCGACCAGTACCTGTCCGGCGCCCCGGGCGTCGACCTCGATGCACTTCAGTCGCAGATCGAGGCTTTCGATGCGTGGAACTGGGAGCAGCGCGTCGAAGAGACGCTCCATCGCCTGCACCTGGACGGCAGCGCTCGCATCGGCGCGCTCTCGGGCGGAACCCGCAAGCGCGTGGCGCTGGCGCAAGCACTCGTGGCGGCGCCGCATGTGCTGCTGCTCGACGAGCCCACCAACCACCTGGATCTCGATTCGATCGAATGGCTCGAACAGTTCCTGATCGACTTCAAGGGCAGCGTCGTCACGATCACGCACGACCGCAGCTTTCTGAACCGCGTCGCCACGCGCATCGTGGAACTCGATCGGGGAAAGCTCAGTTCCTACCCCGGCAACTTCGAGCAGTATCTGATCCAGAAGGAAGAACAGCTGGCCCAGGAAGCGGTCATCAATGCCAAGGCCGACAAGCTGCTCGCTCAGGAAGAGATATGGATTCGCAAGGGGGTGGAAGCTCGCCGGACGCGCAGCCAGAGCCGTATCGGCCGCCTCGAGGCGCTGCGCGCCAACCGCACGGCCAGGCGCGAAGTCGTCGGCAGCGTCAACATGGACGTCGCCTCCGGCCAGTCCAGCGGAAAGATCGTTGCTGAGCTGACGGGAGCCTCCAAGGCCTTCGGCGAGAAGACCGTCATCCGGAACTTCACCGGCACCATCCTGCGCGGTGACAAGGTGGGGCTGATCGGCCCGAACGGCGCGGGCAAGACCACGCTCCTGAAGCTGATCCTCGGCGAGCTCGAGCCCGACAGCGGCAAGATTCGCCGCGGCGCCAACCTGCAGGTGGCGTACTTCGACCAGATGCGTGATGCGCTCGATCTCGACGCCACGCTGGAAGACTTCATCAGCCCCGGCAGCGAGTGGATCGAAATCGGCAACCAGCGCAAGCACGTCAAGAGCTATCTCGCGGACTTCCTGTTCTCTCCGGCGCGCGCGCATTCGCCGGTGCGATCGCTCAGCGGTGGGGAACGCAACCGCCTGCTGCTCGCACGGCTGTTCGCGCGGCCAGCCAATGTGCTGGTGCTCGACGAGCCGACCAACGACCTCGACATCGACACGCTGGAACTGCTCGAAGACTTGCTGCAGAACTACGACGGCACGGTGTTCCTCGTGAGCCACGACCGCACCTTCCTCGACAACGTGGTGACGAGCACCATCGCCTTCGAAGGCGAAGGCCGCTGGCGCGAGTACGAAGGCGGCGTGCAGGACTGGCTGATCCAGTCGAAACGCGCACGAGAGATCGCGACCCAAAGAGCGGCCGCATCCGCGCCCGCTCCAGCTCCGGTGGCGGCCGCCCCGGCGCCCGCCGCCGAAGCAGCCCCGCGCGCGGCATCGCGCAAGAAGCTCAGCTACAAGGAGCAGCGCGAGCTCGAGGTGTTGCCCGCGCAGATCGCCGCGCTCGAGGAAGAGCAGAAGCGCATCACCGAGATGCTCGAACTGGACGGCGGCGCCATCTACGCCAACGAGGCATCGCGCGCAGTCGAGCTCGGCGAGCGCCATGCCCAGATCGACGACGAGCTGCTGGCTGCCCTCGAGCGCTGGGAAGAACTCGGCGCGGCGCGCCAGGGTTAACTGCGCCTTCGTCCGACGCGCGGCGTGGCGAGGCTGGGCTATACATGTAGTTACCCGAACTCATCAATTGCTGCATGTCCGCATTCCGCGCTCTCGGACGATCCACCCGCTGCTGGTGCTTGGCGCTGGGTATCGCACTGGTCCTGCCGGCATGCGCCGAGTTGCCCAAGGATGTGCCGCGACCAGTTTCAACCTCGCTGGCCTCGCCCGCGGGCACGCCGCTCGCAGCGTTGGTACAGCAGCGTCGAGCGGCCGCCGGCGCCCGTTCCGAATCCGGTTTCCTGCTGCTCGACGGTGCGCCGGCCGCTTATGGCAGCCGCCTGGCACTGACAGAGGCCGCACAGAAAACCCTCGACCTCCAGTACTACGCCATCCATGCCGACGCCAGCGCCGGCCGGCTGCTCGCGGCAGTGCGCGATGCGGCACAACGCGGCGTGCGCGTGCGCATCCTGCTCGACGACTTTCACAGCACCGGGCGCAATGCGTCGGTGATGCGTCTGGCCTTCGTGCCGAACATCGAAATGCGGATGTTCAATCCCCTGGCCGGGCCCCGCGCGTCGAGCTTCGCCCGCCTCTTCAACGCGCTGGACGACGCCTCGCGCATTCAGCAACGCATGCACAACAAGCTCTTCATTGCCGACAACGTGCTCGGCGTGACCGGCGGGCGCAACCTGGGCGATGCATATTTCGGCAATGGCGAGGCGGGCAATTTCGTCGACCTCGACGTCCTGGCCGCAGGGCCGATCGTGCAGGACCTTTCGCGCAGCTTCGACGCCTACTGGAACAACGATCGTGCCTATCCCGTGCAATCGCTGGTGACGCGCGAGGAACTCGAGGCGATCCGCAGTGAGGCCGGCTCCGGGCACAAAGCGCAGAAGAGAGATGGCGCACCCCGCCCGCCGGACGGCGAACCAGCCCCCCGCAACGCCGCTCAGGCGGCCGACCGGCGCGCTCGCACCTGGGATGAAAAGCCGATGGATCTGACGAGCGCCTCCTTCGTCTGGGCACCGGCGGCTGTACTGGTCGACAAGCCGGCGAAGATCCCGGCGGATGCGCCGCGCGGCAGCCCTGCGGCCGGCAAGGTGCCGGGGCTTGTCGTGACCCAGCAGGGCCGTCGGCCCGCCGCCGCAGCGCCCGGCGCCAGCTCGCTCGCGGCTGCGGCCGATACGGCCGCCGACGGCGAAACGGTGGTCGAAGGCCTGCTGCAACTGATCGGCCAGGCGAGGAGCGAGCTGCTCATCATCTCGCCCTACTTCGTGCCTGGGGAGGACATGAAGCAGGCTTTTGCGGCGGCACGGGCGCGCGGCGTACGGATCCGCATCTTGACGAACTCCCTGGCTTCCAACGACGCGCCGGTCACCCACGTGGGTTACGCGCGGCACCGCGAAGAATTGCTGTCGATGGGCATCGACCTGTACGAGCTGCGCAGCGAACAGGCCGGACTCGACAGCACTTTCGGTTCCGCAGGCGGCAGCGAGGCCGGCGAATCGCGCTCGATGCTGCATTCCAAGGTGCTGGTGATGGACGGCCGGCTGTTGGTGGTCGGATCGATGAACCTGGATTTGCGTTCGCAATTGCAGAACACCGAGATCGCGCTTTTGATCCGCAGCAACGAACTCTCCCGCGTCGCGAGCGGCAAGATCGAGACCGCGATGCGCGACGGCTCATGGCGTGTAGAACGCGCCGACAACGGACTGGTGTGGCGCGCGCCGCAGAACAGCGGCCTGAAGGACAGCACCACCGAACCCAACACCAGCGTCGGCCTGCGTCTGTTGCTGAAGCTCTTCGGCCCGCTCGCGCCGGACCGGCTGCTCTGAGCGCGCTCCTCAGAGCTGCGCCTTCACCCGCGCAAACACCTTCCAGAAGGCCGCATCCTGCGCGGTGGCGAAGTTGATCCGCATCAGCGTGCTCGGCGGTCGCCGCGCATGAAACAGCGAGCCGGGCGCCAGCAGGTAGCCCTCGTCGAGCATGCGCTGGGTCAGCGCATCGGTGTCGACGCCGGTGTCGACCCAGCCGAACAGCCCCGCCGGCTCCGACGCCAGCGTGCAGCCGGCTGCGAGCGCCAGCTTGACAGTGCGGCCGCGGGCGCCGTCGAGCCGCAGCCGCACGCGCTCGGCATGCCGGCGCAGCTGTCCCTGGTCGATGCACCAGGCGAGCGCGCGCTCGAACAGCGAGGGCGTGGTCAAGGTCGTGAGCAGCTTGGTCTCGAGCATGCGGCCCACCAGGGCCGGCGAGGCGGCAAGAAAGCCGATGCGCCAGTTGGGCGCCAGGATCTTCGCGAAGCCGCTCACGTAGACGGTGCGCTGCAAGCCGTCGAGCGCGCTGAGCCGGGTGGCGTGCTCCGGCGCGAGATGGCTGTAGGTGTCGTCCTCGACGATGTGGAAGTTGTGCTTGTTCGCCAACTGCAGCACGCGGTGCGCGCTGCCCGGCGTGAGGCTGTAGCCGGTGGGGTTGTGCAGCACGCTCACGCTCACGAAGAGCTTGGGCTTGTGGCCGTCACCCGCATCGCAGTAGCGCTCCATCACCTCGAGGTCGGGCCCGTCGGCCTTGCGCGGCACGGGCAGGATGCGCATGCCGAGCGCCTCGAGCCGCGCGAATTCCAGCGCCCAGCCGGGCTCTTCGACCATCACGGCGTCGCCGGCGCGCAGCAGCGTGCGGCTCACGATGTCGAGCGCGTGCGTCGCTCCGACGGTGGTCACGACCTGCTCCGGCCCCGCCGGCACGTTGATGTTCGCCAGCTTGGTCGCCAGACTTCGGCGCAGGCCGCCGTCTCCCGCAGGCTCGCCGTATTGCAACGAGAAATCCTGCAGCGCGCGGGTGCTCGTCATGCGACGCACCGCGGCGGCCGTGAAAGGCGAGTCCAGCCACTCGGAAGGGAACACGCCCATGCCGGGCTGCGGCTTGTCGCTCGGACGATGGAACATGCCGCGGATGAGGGTGCTTGCATCCGCAGGCACGAGCTTGGCGGCTGGCTGCTCCGAGATCGGGCCGCCGATGGTCGACAAGGCCGGTCCGGCTTGCGCCGCGATCGAGTCGCGCACATAGAAGCCGCGCTGGCGCCGGGCCTCGACCAGGCCCTGCGCGAGCAGCTGGTCATAGGCCGCGACCACGGTGTGCGGGCTCACGCCCTGCTGTCGCGCGCATTCGCGCACCGAGGGCAGGCGCGCGCCGGGCGCCAACAGGCGCGTGCGAATGCGCTCGGAAAAACGGTCGGCCAGCTGTTCCGTCAGCGACTGGGTGGACGTTCGTGTCAGCATGCGCGTTGGGGTTCTGTGTCGATCATCGGACCGATACAGGCTCGACTCTTGTGCGGCAATCTGTATCGATACTGTAATGGTCCTCAGTTTAGAGTGTGTCCCATGAACTGGCAAGAATTCACCGCGCTGCTGGTGTTGGCCACGGCGATGAGTTTCTCGCCCGGACCGAACACCACGCTGTCGACCACGCTCGCCGCCAACGGCGGCCTGCCGCGCGCCATGCGCTTCGTTTTCGCGGTGCCCGTGGGTTGGACTCTGCTGCTGGTGCTGTGCGCGGCCGGCATCGGCGCCCTCGTGATGGCAGCGCCGTCGCTGCGCTGGGCCATCAAGGGGATCGGCATCGCCTATCTGCTGTGGTTGGCCTGGAAGCTCAGCGGCCGCGCCACGATGGGCCAGGCGGACGGCCGCCGCATGTCGGTCGGCTTCGGGCAGGGCGTGCTGCTGCAGTTCCTCAACATCAAGGCCTGGCTGCTGGCGCTGACGCTGGTTGCGGGCTGGATCGCCGGCCATGCCGATGCGCTGCAGCGCCTGGCGATCGTGGCGCCCGTGATGCTGGTCTATGCCTTCGCCAGCAACTTCGTCTATGCATTGGCCGGCGCGCTGCTGCGCAACTGGCTGGCCCAGGGAAAGCGCCTGCTGTGGTTCAACCGCGCCATGGCCGCGGTGCTGGTGCTCACCGCCTGGTGGATGGTCAGCGTATGAAGATCAAGGACGAGACCCTGGGCATGTGGCTCGGCGTCGTGGGCGTCGCCTTCTTCGCGGTCACGTTGCCGATGACGCGGCTCGCCACCGGCACGCAGGACGCGCCGCAGCTCTCGCCCTGGTTCGTGACGCTGGGCCGCGCGGCGCTGGCCGGCGTACTGTCGGCGATCTTCCTGCTCGCGACGCGGTCGCCGCTGCCGCAGCGCCATCAGTGGAAACCGCTCGGCATGGCCGTGCTGGGCAACGTGATCGGCTACCCGCTGCTGCTGGCCTATGCGCTGCGCGTGGTCAGCGCCAGCCACGCCGCGGTGGTCACGGCCCTGCTGCCGCTGGTGACTGCCGCCTGCGCGGCCTGGGTGCTGCACCAGCGCGCGCGGCTCGGCTTCTGGCTCTGCGCACTCGCGGGCAGCGCACTGGTGATCGTGTTCTCCGTGCTGCGTGCGGGCGACCAGGGCTTCGGCTTCGCCTGGGGCGACCTGCTGCTGGTCGGTGCGGTGTTCGCCGCCTCGCTGGGTTACATCTACGGCGCGCAGGTCACACCGGCATTGGGCGCCGAGCGCGTGATCTGCTGGGTCTGCGTGATGGTGCTGCCCGTCACGCTGCCGGGCACGCTGTGGCTGTGGCCCGCGCAGCCGGTGGCCGCCTCGGCCTGGGCCGGCTTCGTCTATGTCGGCGTGTTCTCGATGTGGATGGGCTTCTTCGCCTGGTATCGCGGCCTGGCAATGGGCGGCGCGCTGCGCGTGAGCCAGACCCAGCTGCTGCAACCCTTTCTCTCGATCCTCGCCGCGGTGCCGCTCCTGGGCGAGCCGATCGACATCGTCACCCTCGGCTTCGCGGGGGCGGTGGTGGCCACCGTGGTGGCCGGCAAGAGACTCTCGCAAGCGCGCACGTCGACTGCGCTCGCAACGGCATCCCGATAGAACGACTCCCACATCCAAGGAAACGACATGAACTGGAAACTCGCCGCCCGCGCCGAAAAGATGAACCCTTCGGTGATCCGTGAAATCCTCAAGGTCACCGAGCGCCCCGGCATCATCAGCCTGGCCGGCGGCCTGCCCTCGCCCAAGACCTTCCCGATCAGCGCCTTCGCCGAAGCCTGCGCCGAGGTGCTGCACAAGGACGGCCAGGCCGCGCTGCAGTACGCCGCCAGCGAGGGCTACGCCCCCCTGCGCGAAGCGGTGGCCGCGATGCTGCCCTGGCCGGTCGATCCGGCGCAGGTGCTGATCACCACCGGCTCGCAACAGGGCCTGGACCTGGTCGCCAAGGTGCTGCTCGACCCGGGCAGCCGCGTGCTGGTCGAGACGCCCACCTACCTGGGCGCACTGCAGGCCTTCTCGCCGATGGAACCCGATCCCGTGAGCGTGGCCAGCGATGACGAAGGCGTGCTGGTCGAGGACCTGGTGGCCAAGGCGAAGGACGCGCGCTTCGTCTACCTCCTGCCCAACTTCCAGAACCCGACCGGCCGCACGATGACCGAGGAACGCCGCGCGGCGGTGTCGGCCGCTGCCGCCAAGGCCGGACTTCCGATCGTCGAAGACAACCCCTATGGCGAGCTCTGGTTCGACGAGGCGCCGCCGCTGCCGCTGACTGCGCGCAATCCCGAAGGCTGCATCTATCTAGGCTCCTTCTCGAAGGTGCTCGCGCCAGGCCTGCGGCTCGGCTTCCTCGTGGCGCCCAAGGCCATCTACCCCAAGCTGCTGCAAGCCAAGCAGGCGGCCGACCTGCATAGCGCCAGTTTCAACCAGCGCATGGTGGCCGAGGTGATGAAGGAAGGCTTTCTCGATCGCCACGTGCCGACCATCCGGGCGCTCTACAAGCGCCAGCGGGATGCGATGCTGGCTGCGCTCACGCGCGAGATGAAGGGCCTGGGCGTGGCGTTCAACAAGCCCGCCGGCGGCATGTTCCTGTGGCTGCGCCTGCCTGAGGGCATGGACGCGGTGGCGCTGCTGCCGAAGGCGGTGGAGCGCGGCGTGGCCTTCGTTCCGGGCGCGCCCTTCTACGCCGGAGCCAGCGATGCGCGCACGCTGCGGCTGTCCTTCGTGACGGCAAGCGTCGAGGAGATCGACACCGCGATCACCGCGCTGGCGGAGGCCGTGCGCGAGCAGCTGGCGCACAACGCGGCCGCCGAGGTGCAGCGCCAGCTCGCCGCCACTCCCGTGTAGCGCGCAGCAATCAAGGCACGACGATGCACATCGCCATCCTCACCTTCGAAGGCTTCAACGAGCTCGATTCGCTGATCGCCCTCGGCGTCCTCAACCGCATCAAGAAGCCTGGCTGGCGCGTCAGCCTGGCCGGGCCAAGCGCCTCGGTCACGTCCATGAACGGCGTGACGGTGAAGCTGGGCGCGTCTCTGGCGGACGCCTGCGCCGCCGAGGCCGTGATCGTCGGCAGCGGCATCCGCACGCGCGAGATCGCGGCGGACCCGGCGATTCTTTCCGCGCTCCGGCTGGATCCGTCGCGCCAGCTGATCGGCGCGCAGTGCTCGGGCACGCTGCTCCTGGCCAAGCTGGGCCTGCTCGGCGCGGTGCCCGCCTGCACCGACCTCACGACCAAGCCCTGGGTGCAGGACGCCGGCATCGAGGTGCTGAACCAGCCCTTCTTCGCGGCCGGCAACGTGGCGACCGCGGGCGGCTGCCTCGCGTCGCCCTACCTCGCGGCATGGATCATCGCGCGCACCGAAGGCCTTCAGGCCGCAGCCGATGCGCTGCACTACGTCGCGCCGGTGGGCGAAAAAGAGGCCTACGTCGAGCGCGCGATGAATAACATCGCACCCTACCTCGAGACGAGTCCCTCATGATCGATCCTGCGACGCTCTCGCTTTTTCTGGTGGCGGTGCTGGCGCTGTTCCTTTCGCCGGGGCCCAACATGGCTTTCGTGCTCTCCCACGGCATCGCGCTGGGGCCGCGCGCCGGCTTCGCGGCCGGGCTCGGCATCGCGGCGGCGGACCTGGTCCACACCCTGTGCGCCGCGACCGGCGTCACCGCGCTGGTGGCGGCATGGCCGCCCTCCTTCGAGCTGCTTCGCTATGCAGGTGCGCTCTACCTGTTGTGGCTCGCATGGCAGGCGCTGCGCTCGGGCGATGCGCGCCTGCAGACCGAGGCCGGTCGCGCCGGCTTCGCGCGCGTGCTGCGCATGGCCTGGCTCAACAACCTGGTGAACCCGAAGGCGCTGCTGTTCTTCATGGTGTTCCTGCCGCAGTTCGTTGACCCCGCGCGTGGCAGCGTGCCAATGCAGCTGGTGCTGCTGGGTGTTGCGCTCTCTCTGGCCGGGCTGGTCTTCAACACCCTGCTGGGCGCCTGCAGCGGGCAGATCGGCCGCTGGCTGCAGCGCCGGCGCGGCGCCGGCGGCTTCCAGCGCGGCCTGCTCGCCACGGTGATGATCGCCCTCGCCCTGCGCCTTCTCTTGATCGATCGCCCTACGAAGGGATTCTGACCATGCTCAACATCTGGGGGCGCATCAGCTCCATCAACGTTCGCAAGGTGGTGTGGTGCGCGCAGGAACTGGGCCTCGACTTCCAGCGCACCGAGGCCGGAGGCAAGTTCGGCATCGTGCAGACGCCGGAGTACCTGCAGCTCAATCCGAACGCGCTGGTGCCGGCCATCGACGACGGCGAGGGCGGGGACCGCGTGGTGCTGTGGGAATCGAACGTCATCGTGCGCTACCTGTGCGCCAAGCATTCGCCGGGCAAGCTCTATCCGGAGCCGCTGCCCGCCCGCTTCGATGCCGAGCGCTGGATGGACTGGCAGCAGACCACCCTGAACCCCGTGAGCGCCGGCGCCTTCAGGCAATGGATCCGCACGCCGCCGGGCCAGCGCGACCCGGCCGTGATCGCGCATTCGGTGCATGCCACCGAGCCGCTGTTCGCGCTGCTCGACGCGCATCTCGCCACGCGTGCCTACATGCTCGGCGACCAGTTCACGATGGCCGACATCCCGGTCGGCTGCGAAGCGCACCGCTGGTTCGGCCTGCCGCAGACCGAATACACGCGGCCCGCCTGGCCGCACGTCGAGCGCTGGTTTGCCGATCTGCGCAGTCGCACCGGCGCGCGCGGCGTGCTCGACCTCGCACTGGAATGAACCCATGAAAACCCGCGCCTTCAAGCAAGTCGACGTCTTCACGGCGAAGCCCTATCTCGGCAATCCGCTCGCGGTGGTGCTCGACGGCACCGGCCTCGACGATGCGCAGATGCAGCACTTCGCGAAGTGGACCAACCTGTCGGAAACCACCTTCCTGCTGCCGCCGACCGAGCCCTCGGCCGACTACCGCGTGCGCATCTTCACGCCGGGCGGCGAACTTCCTTTCGCCGGCCACCCGACGCTGGGAAGCTGCCATGCCTGGCTGCAGGCCGGCGGCCGGTCCAAGGCGCCGGGCCTCATCGTGCAGCAGTGCGCTCAGGGCCTGGTGCCGATCCGGCCCGAGGGGGAGCGCCTCGTGTTCGCCGCGCCACCGTCGCGGCTCAGCGCGCCGAGCCCCACGCTGCTGGCCAAGGTCGCCGCCGCGCTGGGCCTCAAGGCACAGCAGATCGTGGCCGCGCAGCTGCTCGACAACGGCCCCGTGTGGCTGGGCCTGCTGCTCAACGACGCGGACACGGCGCTCGCGCTCAGGCCCGACCACCGCCTGCTCAAGGAGCTGGGGCAGAAGGTGGGCGTGGCCGGCATTCCCGCAGCGCAAGAGGATGCATCGCCGCCGCTGATCTCGCGCTCCAACCGCGAGGCGCGTGCCTTCGCTCGCTCGGACGACGAAGGCATCGGCCTCGAGGTGCGCGCCTTCGCGGCGCCGGTCGGCATCGAGGAAGACCCGGTCACCGGCAGCCTCAATGCCAGCCTCGCGCAATGGCTGATCGCCGAAGGCCACTTGCCATCTCGCTACCTCGCGGCGCAGGGCCAGTGCCTGGGCCGAGCGGGCCGCGTCCATGTGTCGCGCGACGCGGAAGGCCAGGTCTGGGTCGGCGGCGATTCGGTCACCTGCATCGACGGCAAGGTCACGCTCTAGGAGTCGACCCGTGCAAGCGCGCATCGACCACCTCGTGATCGCCGCCCGCAACCTCGACGAGGGCGTGCAGTGGTGCGAGGCCACCTTCGGCACGGCACCCGGCCCGGGCGGCGCGCATCCGCTGATGGGCACCCACAACCGCCTGTTGAAGATCGCGACCGTCGACTTCCCGCGTGCCTACCTGGAGATCATCGCGATCGATCCGAAGGCGCGGCCGACGCGGCCCACCGACACCCACCGCTGGTTCGATCTCGACGATGCAACACTGCAGGCTGCCCTGGCGAGCGGCGGCCCGCGGCTGGTGCATTTCGTGGCCGAGGTGCCCGATGCCGACGCCGCGGTGCAGGCCTTGGCCGGGCAGCGCATCGACCGCGGCCGGGTGCTTGAAGCCTCGCGCGGCACGCGGGCCGGGCGCCTTTCATGGCAGATCACGGTGCGCGACGACGGGCCAGCGCCTCTTCTACGGCACGCTGCCCACGCTGATCGAATGGGGCCCCGTGCATCCGAGCGACAGCATGGCCGACTCGGGCATCAGGCTGCGCTCGCTGACTGTCGCGCATCCGCGTGCCGGCGTCCTGGACGCGGCGATGAAGGCCATCGGCCTCTCGAACGTTCCAGTGAGCACCGGCGCGCCCAAGCTCCTCGCCGTGTTCGACACGCCGCGCGGCGCCGTCACGCTCGACTCCCAGGGGATTTGAGATGCCGCTTCACTTCAGCGAACTCGCCCTGTTCGCACTCGCCGCGCTGGTGCTGGTGCTCACGCCCGGCCCGAACATGATCTATTGCGTCTCGCGCACGCTGTGCCAGGGCCGCGGCGCCGGACTGATGTCGCTGGCCGGCGTGCTGCTGGGTTTCGTGGTGCATCTGATGGCGGCGGCGCTGGGCCTGACGGCGCTGCTGATCGCCGTGCCCTTCGCCTTCGACGCCATCCGCCTGGCCGGCGCCGCCTACCTGATGTGGCTCGCCTGGCAGGCAGTAAAGCCCGGCGGCACGGCGCCCTTCGAGGCCCGGCTGCTGCCGGACGATCCGCCGGCCAGGCTCTTCAGCATGGGCTTCGTCACCAACCTGCTGAACCCCAAGGTGGCGATGTTCTACCTCTCCTTCTTTCCGCAGTTCCTGCACCCCGAGCGTGGCTCGGTGCTGCTGCAGAGCCTGATGCTGGGCGCGGTGCAGATCGGCGTCAGCGGTGCCGTCAACCTGCTGCTGGTGCTGAGCGCCGCGCGGCTCACGGCCTTCCTGTCGCGAAGCGAAGGCTGGCTGCGCGCGCAGCGCTACCTGATGGGCAGCGTGCTGGCCGCACTCGCGGTGCGCATCGCGCTGCCGGAGCGCAAGTAAGACGAGGCGATTCACACGCGAAGAGATCGCGGCCGCGCGCCGCACCGTCTGCGCGGCGATGCCGCCGACGCCGCAATACGCCTGGCCGCTCATGGCTGCGCGCCTGGGCTGCAGCGGCGGCGATGCAGCAGCCCTCGCGATGGCACGGCAAGACGATCGGCATCGCGCTCACGGGCGGCAACGTCGATGCCGCGATGTTCGCCGGGGTGCTGTCGGGACGCTGAGCGCTGCGGCCTTGTCAGGCGGCGATCACGATGGGAAAGCGGGCCTGCCACCCGTCCGCCGCTTGCTCGAAAGGCACGGTGACTGCGGCACGGGCAGCCTCCGGCAGTCTGCGCCACAGAGCGTCCCGCGCATTGCCGGGATCGCCCGCGACGTAGAGCTGCGTCGTCAGCAGCTCGCGCGCGCCGAGCTTCACCTTCACGTGAATGTGGGGCGTGCGGCCGCTGTACGCCACAGGCCGGATGGTGCGAAAGCGATAGCGGCCATCGGCATCGACCGCCACGCGGCCGAAGCCCTGGAACGCGGCATCGGCGCGGTCGCCGTCGCCCGGGTGGTGGTAGTGGCCGCCGTGATCGCATTGCCAGATCTCGACCTGCGCGCCGCGCACCGGCCGGCCCGCCAAATCGGTCACGCTGCCCTCGACCCAGGCGGGCTGCCCGTTGCGGTAGTCCAGCGTGCCATTGCGCAGCAGGTCGTTGTCCGCATCCTGCGGCAGGCGCACCGGGTAGAACGGCCCCTCGGTCTGCGCCGGCGTTGCGAGGCGGCCCGCCTGCGGCTGCGCGCGGGCGCCGAGCCAGAGGACAGGCGCCGCGACCAGCGCGGCGGCAACCGTACGACGGGGAAGAGAACCGGGGGAGGCAGGCAGGGCACGCATGGCGGTACGAGCCGCCCGGCGCACGCGAGTTCCGCCTGCCGCGTTTTTCCTTGCTACCAGCGCACGCGCACGCCGATCGCGCCCTGGACCGAGGATTTGACCTTCGTGTCGCCGCCAGCGCTGAAGACCTTGCCGAGCTCGCCGTAGAGACTCACGGTCTTGGTCAGGCTCAGCGTGGCGCCGCCGGCCAGTTCCACCGAGGTGTAGTTGCCCGTGCTGCCGATGGGCGTGACGAAGGGGCCGTTGACGAAGCGCGCCACATCGCTGCCGCCGCTGCCGCGGACCACGCCGACACGCGCGTAGGGCTGCAGCCGGCCGGCTGCGGTCGCTATGTCGCCCTTCACGCGCACGCCGAGGCCGGCGGTCCAGTTGCCGGAATCGTCCTGCTGCACCAGGGCGCCGGAGATCGCCAGGTCGTCGAGCCGCGCCTTGCGGTAGCTCAGTTGCGCCTGCGGCTCGATCGTCCAGCCGCCGCCGAGCGCAAAGGCTTGGCCCACTTCAACCGAGGCCGTGAGGCTATTGCCCTTGCCGGAGGCCGTGAAGCCGCCGAGCGGACGGATGGTGTAGCGATGCGATCCGTACTGCAGCACCGTGTCGACGTAGAAGCCGGTCGCGTTGGCATACGAGGCGTAGGCGCCGAGGTAGCGGGCGCGCAGGTCCGTGCTGCCGACCGGGCGCAAGACGCCGCTGGCAAAGCCGCTCAGGTCGGCATCGCCGTCCAGCGTGCCGACATAAAGGCCGGCGCGCCAGTCGCCGAGCTCCGAGACATAGAGATCGGTGCCGGCCTGGATGCCGGCGACATGGCCCTGCGTCGACGGGCTGACGACGCCCGACTGGCGGATGTCGACATCGCTGTAGACAGCGCGCGCCCAGGCGCGGCGCTCGGCCGAGAGCGCACCGCCCACCGGCGTCAGGCTGGCAACCGCGCGGCCGCTGGCGTCGTCGTCGCCCAAGCGGCTGCGCAGGTTGCCGACCATCGCGAGGTCGGTCCGGCGCAGTTGCGAGGGCAGGGCCGCGAGCATCGGGGCCTCGGCGCGGTAGGCCGTGACAGGTAACGGCGCCGGGGCGGGCGCCGCAGGAGGTGCAGGAGGTGCAGGAGGTGCAGGAGGGGCTGGCGGAGCCGGGGGTGCGGGCGGCGCCGGCGGGCCGGGAGGCGGCGGAGGCGGGGGCGGGGGCGGAGGGGGCGGCGGAATCACTTCCGAGCGCAGATACCAGTTCTCCCCGGCCCCGCTCGCATCGGCGGCGTACAGGCGGTACTCGAAGGCGCCCGCATCGACGTGGCCTGCGCCGCCGAGCGCAAAGGCGCTCTTGGTCGTCTGCGCCGTGGTGGTGGCGCCGTTCAGCGCGGTGATGAGCTCGATGCCGTTGCCCGCGGTCTGGCCACCCAGCCCGCCAAGGTTCGTGATCTGCAGCGTGGTGCTGCCGCTGGCCACGGCCGACGCGCCGTCGAGCACCAGCCGGTCGGACGGGCCGCTGGCGCCGAGCGTGGTTCCCAGGCGCAAGGTGCCGTTGTTGCCGACGTAAGGGCCGTTCACCGTGAGCGTGGTACCGGGCGCGGCGCCGACCAGCGAGACGGTGCCGTCGTTGCTGAGCGAGGCCATGCTCTGGCTGAAGCCTGCCAGGTCGAGCGTGGCGCCGGCTGCCACGCTGTGCGCCGACACGGCGCTCAGCGTGTTGGCCGCGCCGGCACGCAGGGTGCCGCCGCTGATGGTGGTGCTGCCGGTGTAGCTGTTGGCGCCCGAGAGCGTCAGGGTGCCGGCACCGGCCTTGACCAGCGAACCGGCGCCGGGAGGCGGGCCGGGTGCGAAGACGCCGTCCGACATCGCACCGCTGAAATTGCCGGCGCCGACCGTCAGCTCGCTTCCGTTCAGTCCGACCGTGCCGCTGCCGTTCAGCTGGGCGATGGTCTGGGTCGCGTTGAGCAATTCGACGCCGGACATCGGCTGCCCGGCGAACACGTTGCCGGTCGAATTGACCGTGAGGTTCGCGGTCGGCGCCAGGCGGCCGTTGCCGTTCACGAGCACGGTGCCGGTGCCGTTGACGACGAGGTCGGCCGGCACATTGCCCTCTCCCGCCAGCCACAAATTGGCATTGCCCTGCACCGTGGTCGTGCCGGTATAGGTGTTGGCCGCGTTGTACTGGTAGCCGCTCCAGTCGCCGCCCACGCCGTCGAGCGTGATGCCGTGCGCCCCGCCGATGCTGCCCGCGAACACGATCGAGCCCAGGGGCGCAACGTGGGTCAGCGTGGCGTCGGCATTCAGCGTCACCGGGCCGGTCCAGGTGGAGGAGCCGACGGGCGCGACATTGAAGCTGTTGTTCACGACGACGGCGTTGTCCAGCTGCACCTGCGTGCCGAAGGTGCCGCCGTTGATCGTCACCGCGCCGCTGCCGAGCGCGCCCGCGGCCGTGATGGTGAGACCGCCGGCGTTGAGCGTGGTGCCGCCGGTGTAGCTGTTGGCGGTCGCGATGGTCGTGGTGCCGGGGCCGCTCTGCGCCAGCGAGCCGTTGCCGCTGAGCGCGTTGCTCAGGGTGATGTTGTCCGAGCGATTGACGATCAGCGCAGCGCCGCCGCCGATAGCGATGTTGCCCTGCACGCTGCCGCTGGCGGTGGCGTTGCCGAGCTGCAGCGCGCCGCCGCTGATGGTGGTGCCGCCGGTGTAGGTGTTGTCGCCCGTCAGGGTCAGCGTGCCGGAACCGACCTTGACCACCGAACCGCCGGTGTCGTTGACGGGGTTGGCATAGAAGACGCCGTTCTTGTCCGTCTGCGCCGGCCCGATGTCCGAGATCACGCCGCTGATGGTGTCGTTCCGGTTCAGGGCGCCGATGGCCAGCGACCTGCTGCCGAGCACCACATTGCCGCTTCCCGAAAGCGAGCCCACGGTCGCGGAGCTTGCGACATCGTTGATATAGAGGCGGCCGGTACGACTGTTGGCGATGTCGTTGTTGTTGACGAGGGTGGCGCCGCTCAGGTCGGGCGTGTTCTGCAGCGAGACGGCGCCGCCGTTGTTGTTGATGGTCGCGCTGCCGCCGTCGCTGGTGACCTGGAAGATGACACGGCCGCCGTTGTTGTTGATGGTGGCCTGCTCAGCGCTGGCGCCTGCGCCGAAGAGCACGTAGGCGCCCGGGCTGCCGATGTTGAGGGTGGCGGTACCGGCGCTGGCCCCGAACTGGAACTGCAGGCCGCTGTTGGTGCCATTGACATTGGTGTTGGCGCTGGCGTCGGTGGTGATGACGAGGGCGCCAGCGCTCGCGCCGGCGCCGTCGAAGCGCAGTTCGGCGTTCTCGCGGATGGTGATCGGGCCGCTGCCGAAGGAGCCCGTCGTGGTCGTCCAGACGTTGAGGCGCCCGTCCGTCCCGTTGCCCTGCAGCACGGTGCCGCCGGTGTAGTTGTTGCCGGTGTTGTCGACGGTCAGGCGCCGCGTCTCGGTGCCGAGCGCGTTGGTGCCGGTGTTGCGCAGCGTGAGCGCGCCACTGCCCGTGATCTGGCCTGTCAGCTGGTTGTTCTCTGTGCCGGCCACGTCGAAGGTACCGCCCGCAGCGCCGAGCGCGATGGCGCGCCCGCTGGCAAAGTTGCCGGCGCCCAGGCGCAGCGTGCCGCCACCGAGAGCGATGGCTCCGCCGGTGCCCAGGTTGGCATCGGAAGTCACCTGCAGCGCCCCCGCATTGATCGTCGTCGTGCCCTGGTACGTGTTGGGAGTGCCCAGGATGATGGTGCCGGCACCGGTCTTGATGATGCCGTTGGCGCCGTCGATGGCGGCGTTCTGCGTCGCCGTGCCCGAGCCGGTGCTGTTGAGAGTCACGTCGGACGGGTTCGTGTCGATGGGCGTCGTCAGCGTATCGCCATCGTTGTAGTTGACGGTCTGCGCGGCGCCGGACGCCGCCAGGACGCTCAGGCCTGCGGCCACCAGCACACTGGCCAGGCCGCTGGAACGCTTGCCGCGCGCCGCCGTGATCTCCGACACCGCGACCCATGCGCCGAGCGCGGGATTCCAGACGCTCCGATATGACTTGTTCATGCTCTGCTGTCCTCTTGTTCTGAAAGCGGCGTCTCTGGATTGGCGGCGCTCAGTGGCGTTAACGAAAGTTCGCATTCTTACAGAATGAACACCTTGTGATTCAGTTTATTACGCGCATTGTATGAAAAAGTTCACATTTCAACCCCAACGCAACAAGCGGGAAGAGGTAGAAAGGTCGCCCCAGTGACCAGCCGTTTCGGCCCTCGGCGGCAGAATCCCCGCCATGGGAACCCTCTACCTCGTGCGCCACGGACAAGCCAGCTTCGGCGCGGCCGACTACGACCAGCTGAGCGAACTGGGCCAGCGGCAGTCGCGGCGCCTGGGCGAGTACTGGCGCGAGCGCGGCATGCAGTTCGATGCCGTCATCACCGGCACGCTCAAGCGCCATCGCCAGACCTGGGAAGGCATCGCCGAGGGGCTGGGCCTCGCGCGCGACGACGTGCTGCCCTGGCCGGGACTCAACGAATACGACGCCGAGGCGGTCATCGCGACCATCCACCCCGAGAAGCTGGAGAAGCCCGACTCGCCCGAGCAGTACCGCCACCACTTCCGCCTGTTGCGCGACGGCCTCGGCGCCTGGATGCAGGGCCGGACCGCCCCGGCCGGGATGCCGAGCTACATCGATTTCCTGGGCGGCGTGACCGGCGCGCTTGACCACGTGCGCGGCAGGCACCACGGCGCCCGGGTGCTGGTGGTGTCGAGCGGCGGCCCGATCAGCACCGCGGTCGGCCACGTGCTGGGCACCAGCCCCGAGACCACCATCGAGCTGAACCTGCGCATCCGCAACACCGCCGTCACCGAATTCGCCTTCACGCCCAAGCGCCACATGCTGGTGACCTACAACACGCTGCCGCACCTCGACGGCCCGGCCTACGAGGACTGGGTGACCTACGCCTGAGCGGGACCGGCGCTCCCGGCAGCGAGCCAGCGCAGGTAGTCCGGCGAGCCGGCCGCGACCGGCAGCTGCAAGATTTCCGGTGTTTCGTAGCTGTGACGTTCCCGGATGAAGTCCTCCAGCACCGCATAGCGCGCGGCCAGGGTCTTGATCAGCAGCAGCCATTCGGGCTCGCGGTGCAGCGTGCCCTGCCAGACGTAGAAGCTGCGCACGCGCTGCACCTGCACGCAGGCCGCGAGGCCGGCTTCGACGAGCGCAGCGGCGAGCGCTTCAGCTTCGTCCTCGGTGCTGGCGGTGGTCATCACGATGCAGGCCGTGCTATCCATAACGCCTCCTGTGTCCGTTCAAGCCTGCCAGACGCCGTAGCCGGCCTCGCGCAGCGCGATCCCGAGCTCGACCTCCATCTCGCGCGCGGCCTCGTAGGGCATCGGGTTGTAGATTGCATAAAGGGCCGGCAGCAGCCTGAGCCCGTAGTCACGCACGAAGGCGTTGGCCTGGATGCCGGCCTTGTGCTTGTCGAAGCGTACGTCGGGATCCAGGCCCGTCATGCCGACGTAGACGAAGGGCTGGCCGAGCCGGTAGTCCGGATTGGCACGCCGGAAGCGCGCGATGTTCCAGACCCGGTCGTCGAGCTCGACGACATAGACGTGGTGGTGTGCCCTGGGTTTGCGGGCCATCGCTGCCCGGAAGGTTCACCTGCGCTTGACCAGACCCCAGATGAAGAGCAGCACGATCGCGCCGACCACCGAGGCAATGAAACCGGCCCCCTGACCCGCCGTGTACCAGCCCATCGCCTGCCCCAGATAGGTCGCGATCAGCGAGCCGGCGATGCCGATCAGGGTGGTCACGATGAAGCCGGCCGAGTCGTCCCCGGGTTTGATGGCGCGCGCCACGAGGCCCGCGACGAAGCCGATCAGAATGGTCCAGACGATGCTCATACGCTTCCTTGGTAGGGAGTGGAGGGAAGACGCGAGCGCGGAAGCGCAGCGCCGTTTCATGATAGCGGAGCCAGCCTACACGCCGGCTGCCGGCCGCACG
This sequence comes from Variovorax paradoxus, assembly GCF_018614915.1. Classification (GTDB taxonomy): domain Bacteria; phylum Pseudomonadota; class Gammaproteobacteria; order Burkholderiales; family Burkholderiaceae_C; genus Variovorax; species Variovorax paradoxus_K. The sequence goes on from NZ_JAGGNU010000048.1 coordinate 19,207, forward strand.
CTATACAGGCGGCATGCTCGAGAAACTGCCCGAAGCCATCGGCCATGCCTTGCACGGCGTGCGCGCCGGTCTCGACGAGATCGCCTTCAACACCCTGGGCCTGCGCCAGGGCATGGCGTCGATCACGGTCGCCAGCCTGGCCTTCGCCGACCATGCGCCGCTGCCGTCGCGCTACACGGCTGACGGCGAAGGCTTGTCGCCGCCCTTGCAATGGACCGGCGTGCCGGCCGGCGCCGCTTCGCTGGTGCTACTGGTCGAGGACGCCGATTCGCCGACGCCCCATCCGCTGGTGCATGCGATCGTGGTCGGCCTGCCGCCGGAGGACGGCAACCTGCCGGAGGCCGCGCTGCCCAGCGCCGACAACGAAGGCACGGGCCTTCACACCGGCCGCAACTCCTATCTGCAGGCCGCATGGCTGCCGCCCGATCCGCCGCCGGGGCACGGCGTGCACCGCTACGCGTTCCAGCTCTTCGCGCTAGCCAGCGCACCCGCGTTCTCGGCCAGCCCGGGAAGGGACGAGGTGCTGGACGCGCTGCGCGCGCACGCGGTCGCCAGCGGCCTGCTCATCGGCACCTGCGAGCGACCCGACGGCTCGATCAAGATCAAGGAAACCGCGCCGGCCAAGCCGGCGGCGGCCGGCTGAGGCGGCTCAGGCGAGCGGCCCGGTGTGCGCCGTCGACAGCGGCAGGCGCGACACCTCGGCCAGCAGGGCCGCCAGCTGGCGCGCTGCCGCGTCGATCACCGCGCGGCCCTTTTCTGCCGTGGCCGCAGCAGCGTTGCCGGCGGCGCCCGCGGGGTTGTAGTCCTCCATGGCCCAGCCGAGCCTGGCGCTCTTGCCGTTGCCGAGCACCGGGTAGTCGGCCGCGCGCTGGCGCGAGCTGGAGCCGAAATTACGCGCCGCCTGCATCGCGACCTGTGCCGGCGCCAAGGCCAGCATCATCGAGGTCTCGATCTCGCCCGCGTGCACGCCGAAGCGATGTTCGTCGGCGCTGAACTGCGCGCCGGCATCGCCCAGCGGCAGGTTGAACCAGCTCACGCTGTAGACGATGAGCCCGTGCGCCGCGCGCAGCTCGCGCGCCACGATGTCCATCGCGCCGGTATGCCCGCCGTGCGCATTGAAAAGCACCAGCTTCCTGACACCTGCCCGCGCCACGCCGGCACCGATCTCGTTCCAGAGCCGGATCAGCGTCTCGGCCGACAGCGTCAGCGTGCCCGCGAAGCGCGCGTGTTCAGGGCTCAGGCCGATCTGCTGGGTGGGCAGGAACAGTGCCGGCAGCTCGGCCGGCATCAACGGCAGCGCGGCGGCCACGATGCCGTCGACCAGGGTCGAATCGACGCCCAGCGGCAGATGCGGGCCGTGCTGCTCGGTCGCGCCCAGGGGCAGCACCGCCACGGTGGCCGCCGGATCGAGGGCGGCGAAATCGCGGGTCGTGAGCTGGGACCAGAAGCGGCTGGCAAGTGGAGTCATCCGACCATCTTAGCGAGAGCAGCACTACGCCAGATCGCGGCAAGACGGCTCCAGAAACAGCTACTTCGCCCGCGCGACGCGCCAGACCGCGTTGCCCACGTCGTCAGCCACCAGCAGCGCGCCGCTGTTGTCGAGCGCCACGCCGACCGGGCGGCCCTGCGCCTTCTCGTCGGCGCTCAGGAAACCGGTCACGAAATCGACCGGCGGCCCGCTGGGCCGCCCGCCGCTGAAGGGCACGAACACCACCTTGTAGCCCGAGAGCGGCTTGCGGTTCCACGAGCCGTGCTGGCCGATGAACACGCCGTTGGCGAACTCGGCCGGCATGCCGCGCGGATGGGAAAAAGTCAGCCCCAGCGCCGCCACGTGCGAGCCGAGCGCGTAGTCGGGCACCACCGCCTTGGCCACCATCTCCGGCCGCTGCGGCGTCACGCGCGCATCGACGTGCTTGCCGTAGTAGCTCCAGGGCCAGCCGTAGAAGGCGCCGTCCTTCACCGAGCTCAGGTAGTCGGGCACGAGGTCGCTGCCGATCTCGTCGCGCTCGTTCACCACCGTCCATAGCGCGTTGGTCTCGGGCTCCCAGGCCATGCCGTTCGGGTTGCGCAAGCCGCTGGCGAACAGCCGCTTCTCGCCGCTCTTCACGTCGACCTCCCAGATCGCGGCCCGGCCCTCTTCGGCGTCGAGGCCGTTCTCGCCGATGTTGCTGTTGGAGCCCACCGTCACGTAGAGCTTGGTGCCCTCGCGGTTGGCGATCACGTTCTTGGTCCAGTGGTGGTTGATGCCGGCCGGCAGGTCGGTCACCTTGGTCGGCGCGGCGCTGATCGAGGTCTGGCCCGCGGTGTACGGCACCTTGACCAGCGCATCGGCATTGGCGATGAAGAGTTCGTTGCCGACCAGCGCGACGCCGAAGGGCGACATCAGCCCGCGCATGAACACCTGTCGCAGCTCGGCCGCGCCGTCGCCGTCGGCATCGCGCAGCAAGGTGATGCGGTTGGCGCTCGGCACTTCGGCGCCGGCGCGCTTCATGACGCGGCTCATCACCATGCCGCGAAGCTTCTTGGTCAGCCCGCCGCCCGTGTCCTCCGGCTTGGGCGGCTTGTTGCTTTCGACCACCAGCAGGTCGCCATTGGGCAGCGGGACCACCCAGCGCGGATGGTCCAGGCCGCGGGCCAGCGCCGTCACGGTGAAACCCTTGGGTACTGTCGGGCCGGCAGTGTCGGTCCAGCCGGTGGCGGGGGCGATGTTGACGGTCGGGATCAGCGTCTTGTTGGGTGCGGGCAGCTGCGGCGTGGGGCCGACGCCTGCCTCGGGCGGCAGTTTGGCCGTTTCGCCGCAGGCCGCGAGCAGCACGGCGGCGGCCAGCAGCGCAGCATCCGGAAATGCGGGGAAATGTTTCATGGATCGATTTCCTTGTCCTTCAGGCCATGCAGCCACGGATCATCCGCATCGCGCAAGCCCTCGCTGTCGGTTGTGGGCGCTTTCCGGCGTGAGCGCACCCCGCCATGGCGGCGCCGCTACCATCGGGCGATGACCGACGACCTGTTCCGCTCCGACGCCTACCTGCGCGATTGCCAGGCCCGCGTCCTGCGCATCGACGACGCCGGCATCGTGCTGGACCGTACGGTGTTCTATCCGCAGGGCGGCGGCCAGGCAGGCGACAGCGGCCACCTGGTGCTGGCCGACGGGCGCGAGCTGGCGATCGTCGACACGCGCAAGGCCAAGGACGCCGAGGGCCGGGCGACCGACGAGATCGTGCACTTGCCGGCGCCCGATCAGTCCGAGCTGCTGGCGGCACTGAAGCCGGGCGATGTCGTGACCGCGCGGATCGACTGGGAGCGCCGCCACAAGCTGATGCGCTTCCATACCGCGACCCACCTGCTGTGCCACCTGGTGCCGCAGCCGGTCAACGGCTGCTCGATCACGCCCGAGTACGCACGGCTGGACTTCCACATGACCGATCCGCTGGACAAGGAGGCGCTGACGACGGGCCTGGCGCACCTGGTCGCCGCCGGCCATCCGCTGGCCGTGGGCGCGATCAGCGACGCCGAGCTCGACGCCAATCCCGCGCTGGTCAAGAGCATGAGCGTGCAACCGCCGCGCGGCACCGGCACGGTCCGCACGATCCGCATCGGCCATCCCGCGGAAGGCGAACAGATCGACTTCCAGCCCTGCGGCGGCACGCATGTGGCCAACACCCGCGAGATCGGCGCCGTCATCGTGACCAAGATCGAAAAGAAGAGCGCGACCACCCGCAGGGTGGTGCTGGGCTGGGCCCCATGAGCGAAGAGCGCCAACAGCCGGCGGGTGGTGCTGGGGTGGGCCGCGTGAGCCGGCAGCCCAGGAACTTCGGCACCGGCGTCCGCTCCGACTGACCGGCATGGCACTTTTCTCCCCCCTTCGTCTCGCGGCCTTCGTGATCGCCGCTCTCGCAGCCTCCGTGCCGGCTGCGGCCCAGCTGGCCTCCCGCACCGGACCGGTCGTCACCACGCCCCACGTGCGGGCGGAACTGATCGCCCATGCGCCGCAAGGCGTCACCCCAGGCGCGCCAGTCTGGGTCGGCCTGCAGATCACGCACCAGCCCGAGTGGCACACCTATTGGAAGAACGCCGGCGACTCCGGCCTGCCGACCGAGCTGGCCTGGTCGCTGCCGGCCGGCATCTCCCACGGCGACATCGCCTGGCCGGTGCCGAAGAAAATCCCGATCGGCACCCTGGCCAACTATGGCTACGAAGGCACCGTGCTGCTGCCGGTGCCGCTCGCCGTGGCGCCCGATTTCAAGCCGCAAGCCAGCTTGACCGGCGCCGACGCGCTCGAGCTCAAGCTGAAGGCCTCGTGGCTGGTCTGCCGCAAGGAGTGCATTCCCGAAGACGGCGAGTTCCTGCTCAAGCTGCCGCTGCATGGCTCGACCGCCCTGCACAAGAACGCCTTCGATGCCGCCCTGGCCGCCCAACCGGCCGCGCTGGCGAAGCCGGGCAGCATTGCCGTCGACGGCGACAAGCTGCAGGTGCGGCTCGAGGGCCTGCCGGCCGCGGCACGCGGCAAGACGCTGGAGTTCTTCCCGGAGACCGCCGAGGTGATCCACACAGCGGCCGTGCTGGGCAAGGACTGGACGCAGGCCTGGCAGGGCGACAGCTGGACCGCCACCGTGCCGCTCGCCGAACAGCGCAGCGCCAGCCCGACGACGATGCCGGTGGTGGTCGCGCTGGCCGAAGCCGACCGGCAGCCCGGACAGCCCATCGCCTGGCGCGCCGAAGCGCCGGTTGCCGGCAACTGGCCCGCCGCCGCGCCGCGGGCCGAGGTGTCGCCGGCACTCCAGGCCGCGCTCGAAGCCAACACCGCAGCCCCCCTGCCCCAACCGGCGGGCAGCTTCGTCGCCGCACTGCTCGGCGCCCTGCTCGGCGGCCTGCTGCTCAACCTGATGCCCTGCGTGTTCCCGGTGCTGGCGATCAAGGTCCTGGGCTTCACGCGCCAGGCCGAGGACCAGCGCGGCCACCGGACGGCGGCGGTGGCCTACACGGCCGGCGTGATGCTGTCTTTTCTGGCATTGGGCGGCGCCATGCTGGCGCTGCGCGCGGCCGGCGCCGAACTGGGTTGGGGCTTCCAGCTCCAGTCGCCGGTGGTGGTGGCGGCGCTGGCGGCACTGTTCACGCTGATCGGGCTCAACCTCGCGGGCGTGTACGAGTTCCGCATGCTGGCCCCCACCTCGCTGTGCGGCGCCCAGGCCAGGCACCCGGTGGCCAACGACTTTCTCTCGGGCGTGCTCGCGGTGGTGATCGCCTCGCCCTGCACCGCGCCGTTCATGGGGGCCTCGCTGGGCTTCGCGATCGGGTTGCCGGCCACGCAGGCCTTGCTGATGTTCGCGGCGCTCGGCTTCGGCCTGGCCTTGCCCTACCTGGTGGCCGGCTTCGTGCCGGCGGTGGCGCGCCTGTTGCCGCGGCCCGGCGCGTGGATGCACACGCTGCGCCGCCTGCTCGCGTTTCCGATGTTCGCCACGGTGGCCTGGCTGGTCTGGGTGCTGGGCCAGCAGAGCGGCATCGACGGCGCGGGCGCGCTGCTCGGGCTCCTGGTGTGCCTGGCGGCGATCGTCTGGGCCTTCACCTTGCGCGGGCGCACGCGGATCGTGGTGGCCAGCCTGCTGATCGCGGCCACCGCGCTGCTGGCGGGTGCCATCGGCGGCAACGTGGTGCGCAGCGCGGCGCCCACCGTGGCGGCAGCCAGCGGCGAGCGCTGGCAGCCCTGGTCGGCGGCGCGCGTGAGCGAGCTCACGGCCGCCGGCCGGCCGGTGTTCATCGACTTCACGGCCGCCTGGTGCGTGACCTGCCAGTACAACAAGCGCAGCACGCTGGCCGATGCGGCGCTCTTGGCCGAATTCGATGCCCGGCAGGTCGCCATGCTGCGCGCCGACTGGACGCGCCGCGATCCCGCGATCACCGAAGCGCTGACCGCCTTGGGTCGCAGCGGCGTGCCGGTCTACGTGCTGCAGGCACCCGGCAAGGCGCCCGTGGTGCTGACCGAAATCCTTAGCAAGGATGAGGTGCGCTCGGCCTTGGCCGCGCTTTGACCCTGGCCTTCTACGGGTTGTCACAAGCAGGTGAGAAAACAGTTCTAAGCTGTCGCGGTTGTTGAATATATTGATTGGAGTTCAAGCTGACCATGGCTTCATCGTCATCCTCCGACTCGCGTTCCTACCGTGCCGCGCGCAATGCCCGCGCCGCCTTGAGCCGTGCCTCGCGCCGCGCCGTGGTGGCCGCTGCCGTGGCGCTCGGCGCCACCTTCCTGATGGGCACCCACGCCATGGCGGCGCCGATCGTGGGCCAGAAGGCGCCCGATTTCGTGGCCGTCGACACCAGCGGCAAGCAGCACCGGCTGTCGGACTTCGCCGGCAAGTTCGTGGTGCTCGAGTGGACCAACCCGGGCTGCCCCTTCGTGCGCAAGCACTACGGCAGCGGCAACATGCCCGCCACCCAGAAGGCAGCCACCGGCAAGGGCGTGGTCTGGCTTTCGGTCAACTCGACCGAGCGCGCCGCCAGCGACTACCTCAAGCCGGCCGCGCTCGATGCCTGGATGAAGGAGCAATCGGCCGCGCCGACGGCCGTGCTGATGGACGAGGACGGCGTGATCGGCCGCGCCTACGCCGCGCGCACCACGCCGCATCTCTTCATCATCGATCCCAAGGGCGTGCTGGTGTACGCGGGCGGCATCGACAGCATTGCGTCGGCGCGCGCCGACGACATCAAGAGCGCCACCAACTACGTGAACCAGGCGCTCGGCGAAGCCTTCGGCGGCAAGCCGATCAGCGCGGCGGCGACCAAGCCCTACGGCTGCTCGATCAAGTACAAGGCTTGAAGAAGAAGACCTGGTCGATCGCGAGCTTGCCCTCTTTCACCAGCTTCGCGAACTTGGCCGAATGAGCAGCCCTGCGACAATCGCAGGATGCCCTTCGCGCCTCTCCAGAACGACACTTTCCTGCGCGCCTGCTGGCGCCAGGCCACCGACCACACCCCCGTCTGGCTGATGCGCCAGGCCGGGCGCTACCTGCCCGAATATGTCGCCACGCGGGCCCGCGCCGGCAGCTTCATGGGGCTGGCGACCAACGTCGGCTATGCCACCGAAGTCACTCTGCAGCCGCTCGAGCGCTATCCGCTCGATGCCGCGATCCTGTTCTCCGACATCCTCACGGTGCCCGACGCCATGGGCCTGGGCCTCTCCTTCGAGGCCGGCGAAGGGCCGCGTTTCGCCCGGCCGGTGCGCGACGAAGCGGCCATCGCGGCGCTCGAAGTGCCCGACATGGACAAGCTGCGCTACGTGTTCGATGCCGTCGCATCCATCCGCCGCGCGCTTGCCGGCCGGGTGCCGCTGATCGGCTTTTCGGGCAGCCCCTGGACGCTGGCCTGCTACATGGTCGAAGGTGCCGGCTCGAGCGACTACCGCCAGGTCAAGACCCTGCTCTACAGCCGCCCCGACCTCATGCACCACCTGCTCGCGGTGAACGCCGATGCCGTGGCCGCCTATCTCAACGCCCAGATCGATGCCGGTGCGCAGGCCGTGATGGTGTTCGACAGCTGGGGCGGCGTGCTGGCCGACGGCGCCTTCCAGGGCTTCAGCCTGGCCTACACCGCGCGCGTGCTGTCGCAGCTGAAGCGCGAAGGTGCCGACGGCCAGCCGGTGCCGCGCATCGTCTTCACCAAGGGCGGCGGGCTGTGGCTCGAGGACATGCGCGCGCTCGATTGCGAGGTGCTCGGCCTCGACTGGACCGTCAACCTCGGCCGCGCGCGCGCCCTCGTCGGTGAAGGCGCCGAGGGCAAGGCGCTGCAAGGCAACATCGACCCCAACGTGCTGTTCGCCGCGCCCGCGCAGATTGAAGCCGAGGTGGCGAAGGTGCTGCAGAGCTTCGGCCGGCCGCACACCGACCGCGCCTCGACCGGGCCGACCCACATCTTCAATCTGGGCCATGGCATCAGCCAGTTCACCCCACCCGATCGTGTGGCGGCGCTGGTCGCCGCGGTGCACGCGCAATCGCGTGCCCTGCGCGTCTGAAGCGACTGTTATAGGTTGTAAGTATCCGAGAACGCCTGCTTCGCGTTTGTCAAGTCAAAAAAGGGTGAGGGCAGACTGACTTATGCACAAAACACCTGTTGCGGTGCGCAAAAACATCTGAGTGGCGCAAGCCGGTGCTCCTAAAGCGATAGCGCAGCTAAGTCGTTGATTCATATGGATTTTGAACTTTGCTTTTTTTGCGGGCATTCCAGTCGGAGCCTTGATTCTCAAGGGCTCGCGGCGTGTCGGAGCTGGATATCAACAAAGTTATCCACACAAACTCTGGATGGCGTCCAAAGCGCAGGCAAATCAACGACTTAAGTCACATTGCTCCAACTTGCTTTAACGAACGCCCAGAGCGGGAAGCTGCCTTGAACTGGCGCATCGACGTTGCAGTTCAGACCCCTGCGCACAGCGCATTAGGGGATGTACTGAGCTACGCCAGCGCCGCGCCGCTGGCGATCGGGTCGCTGGTGCGGGTGCCGCTGGGTCGTCGCGAGGTGCTGGGCGTGGCCTGGGCAGTGCATCCGCCGGAAAGCGGAGCGACGCCCTCCATCGCGCTCAAGCCCATTGCCGCCGTGCTGGATGCGCTCCCGCCCCTGGACGATGCCTGGCGCGACCTGGTGGCCTTTGCCGCCCGCTATTACCAGCGCTCGCTCGGCGAGATCGCGCTGGCCGCCCTGCCCCCGCAGTTGCGCGAGCTCGGCACGGTGCAGCTGGCGCGCCGGCTCAAGCGCCAAACCGGGCCCGCGCAGCCCCCCGCCGGCCAGCCAGCAGCTGCGCCCGCGCTGTCGCCCGAGCAGGCCGAGGCACTGTCCCGTTTCGATGCGGAAACCGGGCCCTTCCTGCTGTTCGGCAGCACCGGCAGCGGCAAGACCGAGGTCTACCTGCAGGCCGTGGCGGCGCTGCTGGCGCGCGAGCCGGCCGCGCAGGCGCTGGTGATGGTGCCCGAGATCAACCTCACGCCGCAGCTCGAAGCCCGCTTCAAGGACCGCTTCGGCAGCGCCGCCGTGGTCTCGCTGCACAGCGGCATGACGAATCCCCAGCGCCTGGCCAGCTGGCTCGCGGCGCACGGCGGTGCGGCGCGCATCGTGCTGGGCACGCGCATGGCGGTGTTCGCCTCGATGCCGGCGCTGAAGCTGATCGTGGTCGACGAAGAGCACGACCCCAGCTACAAGCAGCAGGAAGGCGCGCGCTATTCGGCGCGCGACCTGGCGGTGTGGCGCGGCCAACGAGAAGGCGCGAAGGTGTTGCTCGGCTCGGCCACGCCCTCGCTCGAGAGCTGGCACCAGAGCCGGCCGGCCGCGGGCGAGGATACCGGCGGGCGCTACCTGCGGCTCGCCATGCCCTCGCGTATCGGCGCCGTGGCGCTGCCCGCGGTGCGGCTGGTCGACATGAACCTGCAGCCGCCCCGGACCGTGCTCTCGGGCGCGCTGCTCGACGCCATCGGCCAGGGCATCGCGCGCGGCGAGCAGAGCATGGTGTTCCTCAACCGGCGCGGCTACGCGCCGGTGCTGGCCTGCGGCGACTGCGGCTGGAAGAGCGAATGCCCGCACTGCAGCGCCTACCGCGTCTTCCACAAGATCGACCGCACGCTGCGCTGCCACCACTGCGGCTTCACCGAACGCGTGCCGCGCGCCTGTCCAGCCTGCGGCAACCCCGACATCGCGCCGGTCGGCCGGGGCACCGAGCGGCTGGAGGAGCACCTGGGCGAACTGTTCGCGAGCGTGAAGCGGCCCGACGGCAGTGCGGTGCGCATCGCGCGCATCGACGCCGACAGCACGCGCAAGCAGGGCGCGCTCGAATCGCAGTTGGCGGCCGTGCACGCGGGCGAGGTCGAGGTGCTGGTGGGCACGCAGATGATCGCCAAGGGCCACGATTTCCGGCGCATCACCCTGGTGGCCGCGGTCAACCCGGACGGCGCGCTGTTCTCGAGCGACTTTCGTGCGCCCGAACGGCTGTTCAGCCTGCTGATGCAATCGGCGGGACGCGCGGGGCGCGATGCCGCCTATCTCTCGGCACAGGGTGCGACCGCCGAGATGTGGATCCAGACCCACCATCCGCAGCACGCGCTGTTCGCGGCGCTGCGCCGGCACGACTATCCGGCTTTCGCCGAGCGCGAACTCGAAGAACGCGCCGCCGCGGGCATGCCGCCCTGCGCCTTCCAGGCGCTGCTGCGCGCCGACGCCCGCACCCAGGAAGCGGCCCAGGCCTTCCTGAATGCCGCCAGCGAGGCGGCCGCCGCGCTGGAAGGGGCCGACCGGGTGACGCGCTACCCGGCCGTGCCGCTGGCGATCCAGCGCGTGGCCAACGTGGAAAGAGCGCAGATGCTGGTGGAAAGCGGGTCGCGCGCAGCGCTTCAGCGCCTGCTGGCCGGCTGGCAGCCGCTATTGCACGCGCTGCGGCGGCAGCCCGAAGGCAAGGGGGTGATTCGCTGGCTGGTCGACGTCGACCCGCACAGCATTTGAGCGCCGCTCAGGGCGAGCCCACGGGCTGCTTGCCCATTTCGATGTAGCGCAACTCCGAACGGCGACGTCGATGCGAATGGCCGGGCCAGGCGAGCAGCAACAGGCTGGCCCCGCCCGTCGCGAGCGCACTGCCGATGCCCAGCGCATCGGCGAGCCAAAGCCAACTGACGATGGCAAGCCATGCCATCCAGAGCATCCAGCGCGTCAAAGTCGTCATGTCGATTCCCCCGGTTCCTGGCGCCACTTTAGCAGTGGAAATGCAAACAGAAGCATTAGTCAAAAGCAATAGTTAACACTATCCCCCGGTTCGTGGACACGTTTTGTAGGAAATATCCTGAAACAACGATTGCGCCGCCCGGATTCGCTGCCGAAGCTATGCAAAGTGGGCTCGCTTCCGGGCTCGAGCGGAAGGTGATGCCGTGAAAACGCCGTCGGGATGGGTGGGGGCGCTGGCCCTGGCTAGCGCAGCCTGGAGCACGCAGGCTGCCGAAATCGAGCTGGAGGGCAACCGGCTGCTGGTGAACGGCATGCTGGACGGGCGCTCGATGAAAGCTTTTGCCGAGCATCTGGCCAGCGGCAAGGTGCGCACCGTGGTGTTCGAGAACTCCTTCGGCGGCACCGCCGAAGCCGCGGTCGATTTCGCGCGTGCGATCCGCGCCAGCGGCGTCAACACCGAGGCCAAGGGCCAGTGCCATGCGGCCTGCGCCTATGCCTTCCTGGCCGGCAAGGAGCACCGCTTCGGGCGCGGGTTCCAGGTCAACGCGCTGCTGATCCCGGTCGCGGCCCGACCGCGGCCGGAAGAACTGGCCAGCCGCTGGCGTGGCGAGGAGGCGAACAGGACGCTGGCCGAACTCACCGCCGCGCCGAGCGAGGCCGGCGCGGAACGCTGGCAGCCGGACCACGGCGTGCTCTTCACCTCCACGCCCACGCTCTTCGGCCACATCTACAACAGCTTTTATTGCGACGGCACCCAGGGCCGCGACACCTCGCGCTGCGAGGTGCTGTCCGATGCAGACCCCTACAAGCTCGGCGTGCTGACACCCTGATCAACGAATCCAGCCCACCGCCAGCGGGAAGCTGAAGAAGGCCGCCACGGTGGTCCAGAAGATGATGCGCGCGATGCGTCCGGCGTCGGCGCCGAAGCGTTCGGCCAGCATCGCGACATTGCTGGCGCTCGGCAGCGCCGCCACCAGCACGATCGCCATCACGGCCGGTTCGCCGAGCGGCACGCCGAGCGCGATCGCGCACCGCGCAGCGCCCCAGACCAGCAGCGGATGCATCAGCAGCTTGACCGCCACCACCGACAGCACGTCGGCAAGCGGCGCCTGCCGCGGCGGCGGCGCGGCGCTGCCCATGGCCGCGGCGACGAGTGCGCTCGCGCGGTGCTCGCGCGCCAGCAGGGCCGAACGCGCCAGCACCGCGCCGATCGTGAACAGCGCGACCGGCGAGGCGGCGTCGGCCAGCATCGCGATCGTGCGTTCCACCGGTCCCGGCAGCGCGAAGCGGGCGGCCGAGGCCAGCCCTCCGAGCACGATGGCCCACGGCATCGGGTTCTGCGCGATGCCGCGCAAGGCCTGCCGGGCCGCCTTGGCCGCGCCGTGCTCGTCCGCGCCGTCCAGGCGCGACAGCGCGATGCACAGCGAGGAGGTCACGAGCAGGTCGAAGGCGATCGTGATGATCATCGGCGAAGCCGCCTGGGTGCCGAGGATCGCGACCAGGAGCGGCACGCCCATGAAGCCGGTGTTCGGGAACGCGGCCACCAGTGCGCCGAAGGCCGCGTCGTTCCAGCCGATGCGCTGCCTGCGCGCCAGGGCCATGGTGGCTGCGACCACGATCAGCGCACTGGCGCCCCACACCAGCGCCACGCCGGCGTCGAGCAGCTGCGCGATCGGCGCGCCGGCGCCGAAACGGAACAACATGCACGGCAGCGCGAAATAGAGCACGAAGGCATTGAGGCCCGGAATGGCCGCGAGCGGCAGCGCACCCGCGCGAGCTGCTGCGTAGCCGGCCGCGATCAGCGCAAAGAAGGGAATGGTGACAAGGAGGATCTGCAGCACGCGGGCGATTGTCGTCGTCGTGGCTCTCAGAGCTGGGGCGACAGCAGCGCGGCCAGGTGTTCCATCAGCTTCTCGCGCCGAGGCCGATCCTGCCACTGGGCGAAGCTCAGCGTCCTGCTCTTGGCGAGGTCCGCCTCGAACTGTGCCACTTGTGACTTGGCGAACGCCTCGTCGTAGATATTGAGGTTGGCCTCGTCGTTGAGTCGGAAGGAGCGATTGTCGAAATTGGTCGATCCGACCGACACCAGAAGATCGTCGACCACCATTACCTTGCAGTGGTACATGGTCGGTTGGAATTCGCTGATCTGCACGCCGGCTTCGAGGAGCGGGCCCCAGCCGGCGCGCGACGCGCCACGCACGGTCTGCGCGTCCGTGATCGGTCCCGGCGTGATGATGCGCACGCGCACACCGCGCTTCACGGCCGCGATCAGGGCGTCGCGCGCAAGATCGTCGGGCACGAAGTAGGCGCTCGAGAGATCGATGGTCCGAGTGGCCGCGGCGATCGACAACAGGTACATCAGATGCATGCTTTCGCTGCCGCCGGACGGCGAACTGCTGAACATCTGCGCAGCGCCTGCACCGCGCGCCGGAATGGCCGGGAAATAGCGTTCGCCGTGCAGCACTGCGCCCGAGGCCTTGATCCAGTTGTCCATGAACACGGCCTGCATCTGCGCGACCACTGGACCTTCCACCATGTAGTGCGAGTCGCGCCAATGGTCGGGATCCTGCGCGTCGCCCGTCCACTCCGGCGCGATGCCCACGCCGCCGGTAAAGCCCACCGCGCCGTCGGCCACCAACAGCTTCCGGTGCGTGCGGTTGTTGAAGCGCGCGATGTCGTACCAGCTCGGCTTGTGGAACCTGCGGATCTCGACGCCCGCCTCTTCCATCGATCTCAGCAGCTGCTCTTCGATCTTCTGACTGCCCACCCAGTCGAGCAGCACATGCACCTTGACACCGGCGCGCGCCCGTTCCGACAGCGCTTCGGCGAAGGCGCGTCCGATGTCGCCGGACCAGTAGATGTAGGTCTCGAAGGTGACGCTCCTCTTCGCGCCGCGGATGGCCGCGAGCATCGGCGGAAAGATCCGGTCGCCGTTGATCAGCGCTTCGAAACGGTTGCCCTGCGCGATCGGCGGGCCGAGCAATACGCTCATCGCGCGGCGAAACTGCGGATCGTGCAGGCCGTACTCGCGTTCGATGTGCTGCTCGATCTTCTTCTCGCCGGGCACGAGGTTGAGCACCAACAACGTCGCCAGCAGCGTCGCCAGCGCCGACCAGAAGGCAATGGCGAGCGGATGTCTTGTTTTTTTCATGCGGCGTGGGCGATCACAAAGACGAACAGGTCTAACACGGCGCTACATCTGCGGCCGTCCGACGGCGCCCCGTATCATTGCCCGCTTTGCGCCTTTCCCCCTCCCCGTCTTCATGTCCTCCGGTCTCAACCTCGCGCAACAAGAAGCCGTCAACTTCCTGCATGGCCCCTGCCTCGTGCTCGCGGGCGCGGGTTCGGGCAAGACGCGCGTGATCACGCACAAGATCGCGCGGCTGATCCAGGCCGGCCTGGAGCCGAAGCGCATCGCAGCCATCACCTTCACCAACAAGGCCGCGGCCGAGATGCGCGAACGCGCCAAGGGGCTGATCGGGCGCGACGCGAAGCACGTGGTGGTCTGCACCTTCCACGCGCTGGGCGTGCGCATGATGCGCGAGGACGGCGCGGTGCTCGGCCTGAAGCCGGCCTTCAGCATCCTCGACAGCGACGACGTGACGAAGATCCTCAAGGACGCCGGCGGCACCACCGATGCGGCGACCGCGCGCATCTGGCAGTGGACCATCAGCAAGTGGAAGAACATGGGCCTGAACGCCGCGCAGGCCGAGGCCCAGGCCGCCGACGACAACGAACGCATCACCGCGCGCATCATGGGCCGCTACGAAGAGCGGCTCGCCGCCTACCAGAGCGTGGACTTCGACGACCTGATCGGCATGCCGCTCAAGCTGCTGCAGCAGCATGACGAGGTGCGCGCCAAGTGGCAGGCGGCGCTCGGCCACGTGCTGGTCGACGAATACCAGGACACCAACGCCACGCAGTACGAGGTGCTGAAGGCGCTGGTCGGCGAGCGCGGGCGCTTCACCGCGGTGGGCGACGACGACCAGTCGATCTACGGCTGGCGCGGCGCGACGCTCGACAACCTGAAGAAGCTGCCGATCGACTATCCGAGCCTCAAGGTCATCAAGCTCGAGCAGAACTACCGCAGCACCAGCGCGATCCTGCGCGCGGCCAACAACGTGATCGGGCCGAACCCCAAGCTCTTTCCGAAGACGCTGTTCAGCGAGCTCGGCGAGGGCGAGCCGGTGCGCGTGGTCGACGCCGACAGCGAGGCGCACGAGGCCGAGCGCACGGTGGCGCGCATCCAGAGCCTGCGCGGCGGCGATGCCACCACGCAAGGGCAGCAGCACAAGGAGTTCCGCGACTTCGCGATCCTCTACCGCGCCAACCACCAGGCGCGCGTCTTCGAGCAGGCACTGCGCAAGGCGCAGATCCCGTACAAGGTCTCGGGCGGCCAGAGCTTCTTCGACCGCGCCGAGATCAAGGACCTGTGCGGCTGGTTCCGGCTCTGGGTCAACAACGACGACGACCCGGCCTTCCTGCGCGCCGTGACCACGCCCAAGCGCGGCATCGGCCACACCACGCTGGCCAGCCTGGGCACCTTCGCGAGCCAGTACAAGCTGAGCCTGTTCGAAGCCCTGTTCTCGCCCTCGCTGCCGAGCGTGATGCCCAAGCGTGCGCTGGAAGGCCTGCACGAATTCGGCCGCTACATCAACGACCTGGAATACCGCGCGCGCCGCACTATGGGCGCCGAGGACGCGCGCGCCTTCCTGGCCGACTGGCTGAAGGAGATCGACTACGAGAAGCATCTCTACGACGGCGAGGACAGCGAGCAGGTCGCGGCCGGCCGCTGGACCAACGTGCTCGAGTTCTGCGACTGGATGTCGCAGCGCTGCGGCGGGCAGATCGACGACGCATCGGGAGCCACGGTCGAGAGCGAACGCAAGAGCTTGCTCGAAGTGGCGCAGACCATCTCGCTGCTGTCCACCATCAGCGAGCGCGAGAAGGACCAGAACGTCGTCACGCTCTCCACGCTGCATGCATCCAAGGGACTCGAGTGGCCGCACGTCATGCTGGTCGGCGTGACCGAGGGACTGCTGCCCTTCAAGCTCGACGACGACGGCGGCCGGCAGGAGAAGATCAGCGACGACACGCTGCAGCGCCTGCAGGAAGAACGCCGCCTGATGTACGTGGGCATCACACGCGCGCAGCGCAGCCTGGCGGTGAGCTGGACCAAGCGGCGCAAGCAGGGCCGCGAGATGGTGCCGGCGCAGCCGAGCCGCTTCATCGCCGAGATGGCGCTGGACAAGAAGACCACCCGGGAAGACCCGCGCGAGAAGCTCAAGGCCCTGCGCGCCGAGTTCGCGCGCAAGGTGCAGGACAACGCGGCGGCAGCAGCAGCAGCGGCGGCAGCGCC
This sequence comes from Variovorax paradoxus, assembly GCF_018614915.1. GTDB lineage: Bacteria > Pseudomonadota > Gammaproteobacteria > Burkholderiales > Burkholderiaceae_C > Variovorax > Variovorax paradoxus_K. The sequence goes on from NZ_JAGGNU010000048.1 coordinate 35,252, forward strand.
ATGAAGCGGCACCTGCTGCTCGCCCTGTGCATCGCCGCCGGCAGCGCCGCGGCCCAGCCGGCATGCCCGGCCAGCGGCCGCGAGCTGCCGGTCGAAGCGCTCTACGGCCAGTGGGAGGCGCGCTTCGAAGGCGTGCCGGGCATCGCGCGGCTGCAGCTCGCCAGGCATCCCGACTATGCCGGCGTGCGCGGCACCATCACGCGCGAAGGCGGCACGGCGCCCTCGACGGTGGCCCAGCTCGCGGGCGACATCGACGACGAGGGCTTGCTCAACATCGACGAATCGATGGACGGCCGCGCCATCAGCGGCGTGTGGCTCGGCGAGCTGCAGGCCGGATCCTGCGGCAAGGAATTCAGGGGAAGCTGGCGAAACGCCGCCGACGACAGCACGCGTCCCTTTGTGCTGAACAAGACGGGCAGTTGGCAATGAACACACGCATCACCACCACTATTGCAGCGCTGCTTGCCGGCTTCGGCATCGCAGGCGCGCACGCACAACCGGCAGAGAAGCCGCCGAGCCCGCTGGCCGAATCGCAGTTGACCTGGCAGCAATGCCAGCGCCTGGCCGACAACAAGGAAGCGCGCCTGGCCTGCTTCGATCGCTGGGCGCAGCAGCAGACCTTGCCCGCCGCCTCGGTACCGGCGGCGCCGCCGGTGCTCGCCAACACGCAGCCGCCGGCGCCGGTGGACGCCGCCATGCCGGCCACGCGCGTGGTCTCGGTCGCCACCGAGGAAGGCTGCCGCGACCGCCAGTACTCCGTGCTCTCGCGCTTCTGGGAACTCGAGAACGGCACCGACTGCGGCGCCTTCAGCTTCCGCGCCTACCGGCCGCTCAACGTGTCAGCCTCGGCAGCCACCAACCAGCCGCAGACGCCGACCTCGCCTGCGGCCGGCCACAGCGGCGACGACATCGCCTACCAGGCCAACGAGATGCGCATCGGCCTCTCGGTGCGCACCAAGCTGGCCCAGGGCATGCTGACGCAGAACGATCCGGTCAAGAAGGATTCGCTGTGGTTCGGCTACAGCCAGCAGTCCACCTGGCAGCTGTTCAACGGCGCGATCTCTCGGCCCTTCCGCACCACCGACCACGAGCCGGAGCTGATGTACGTCTATCCCACCGACGTGCAGCTGGCGGGCGGCTGGCGCTGGCGCTATGCGGGTGTCGGCCTGGTGCACCAGTCGAACGGCCAGAGCCTGCCCTATTCGCGCAGCTGGAACCGCGTCTACCTGATGGGCGGCATGGAGCTGGACGATCGCTTCACGCTCACCGGCCGCGTGTGGCAGCGCCTGCATGAAGATGCCGCGAAGGACGACAACCCGGACATCTCCAACTACATCGGCCGCGCCGAACTCACGGGCCGCTGGAACCTCAACCGCGACAACACGCTCGGCGTGACGGTGCGCAACAACCTGCGCAACAGTGGGCGCGGCTCGGTGCGGCTCGAATGGCTCAAGCCCATCGGCGACTCGAGCCGGAGCAACCTGCACTTCCACACGCAGCTGTTCCACGGCTACGGCGACACGCTGGTCGACTACAACCGCAAGCGCACGGTGCTGAGCATCGGCCTGAGCCTGGTCGACTTCTAGGGCTTTCGGAAACCTCGGTCGAGGTGGCGAGCGGATTGCGCCTAGCATGGCGCACTCCTCTTCATACAAACACCAAGACACGGAGGCTCGCATGAGCGCAGTCACGCCCGCTTCGGGCACCTCGGCGGCCGCCGTGCCGCACTACACGGCCGAAGAAAAGCGCCGCCGGATCTTCGCCATCGTCGGCGCATCTTCAGGCAACCTGGTCGAGTGGTTCGACTTCTACGTCTACGCGTTCTCGTCGATCTACTTCGCTGCGTCCTTCTTCCCGAAGTCCGACCCCACCGTCCAGCTGCTCAACACCGCCGGCGTGTTCGCGGCCGGCTTCCTGATGCGGCCGATCGGCGGCTGGCTGTTCGGCCGCATCGCCGACCGCAAGGGCCGCAAGACCTCGATGGTGATCTCGGTCACGATGATGTGCGCGGGCTCCCTGGCCATCGCCTGCCTGCCGACCTACGACAGCATCGGTGCCTGGGCGCCTGCCCTGCTGCTGGTCGCGCGCCTGTTCCAGGGGCTCTCGGTCGGCGGCGAGTACGGCACCACCGCCACCTACATGAGCGAGGTGGCGCTGCGCGGCCAGCGCGGCTTCTTCTCGTCCTTCCAGTACGTCACGCTGATCGGCGGCCAATTGCTGGCGGTGCTGGTGATCGTGGCGCTCGAACAGCTGCTGAGCGAGGCCGAGCTCAAGGCCTGGGGCTGGCGCATCCCGTTCCTGGTCGGCGCGCTCACTGCCGTGGTCGCGATGCAGCTGCGCCGGCAGCTGCACGAGACCTCGAGCACCGAGAGCCGCAGCAACCGCGAGGCCGGCACGCTCGCAGCCCTGTTCCGCCACCACAAGGCCGCCTTCTTCACCGTGCTGGGCTTCACCGCGGGCGGCTCGCTGATCTTCTATACCTTCACCACCTACATGCAGAAGTACCTGGTCAACACGGTCGGCCTGCCGATCAAGACCACCAGCTACGTGATGACCTGCGCCCTCTTCGTCTACATGTGCATGCAGCCGGTGTTCGGCGCGCTGTCGGACGGCATCGGCCGACGCAGCAACATGCTGCTGTTCGGCGGACTCGGCGCGCTGGCGACGGTGCCGATCCTGAGCGCGCTGCAACACGCGACCAACCCGGTGGTCGCCTTCGTGCTGATCATCGTGGCGCTGGCGATCGTGAGCTTCTACACCTCGATCAGCGGCATCGTGAAGGCGGAGATGTTCCCGCCCGAAGTGCGCGCGCTCGGCGTCGGCCTGGCCTACGCGGTGGCCAATGCGATCTTCGGCGGCTCGGCCGAGTACGTGGCGCTGGGCCTCAAGTCGCTGGGCCACGAATCGAGCTTCTTCTGGTATGTGACGGCGATGATGGCGATCGCCTTCTTCGTCAGCTGGCGGCTGCCCCGGCAGGCGGCCTACCTGCATCACGACCATTGATCTCGCTCGTTAGAAAAACTGAACTACAGATGTAGTTTCAGGTAGTTTATTTTTTGAATGCGCGGCCTAGACTTGTCCCCAGGCCGCGCTTTCCGGCCCGTTCATTCCACGTTGCCGGAGGCTACCTGTCATGCGTCTGCGTTCGCTGCTGCCTGCTCTTGCTCTCGCCGCGCTGGCGGCCATTTCGGCGCCGGCCCTGGCGGCCTATCCGGACAAGCCGATCCGGCTGATCGTGCCCTCGGCACCGGGCGGCGCACCCGACGCGCTGATGCGCGCACTGGCCACGCAGCTGTCGCAGCAGATGGGCGTGCCCATCGTGATCGACAACAAGCCCGGCGGCTCCTACACGATCGGCACCATGGACCTGGTCGTTCGCCGGCCGACGGCTACACGCTGGCCTACGGCAACGTTGTCTCGCTGGCCACCAACCGCTCGCTGCTGAACAACGTGCCCTACGACGTCGAGAAGGACCTGACGCTCGTCGCCAACACGCTGCGCCTGTCCAACCTGATGATCGTCAACAACGACTTGCCGGTCAAAACCGTGCCCGAGCTGATTGCCTACGCGAAGAAGAATCCGGGCAAGCTGGCCTTTGCCTCCGACGGCAACGGCACCACGGCCCATCTGGGGGTGGAGCTCTTCAAGGCCATGACCGGCACCAGCATGCTGCACGTGCCCTACAAGGCGGGGACGGCGGCCCTCACCGACCTGATCGGCGGCGGCGTTCAGCTCATGATGATCAACACGCCGGTGTCCGGTCCGCCGGCCCAGGCGGGCCGCGTGAGGGCGCTGGGCATCTCGTCGAGCCAGCGCTCGTCCACCTACCCGGACATTCCCACCATTGCCGAGTCCGGCGTGCCGGGCTTCGAGGTGGTGGCCTGGGGCGGCATCGTCGGGCCGGCCCACATGCCCAAGGACATCGTGACCCGCCTCAATGCCGAGATCCGCAGCGCGCTGGCCAACCCGGCGGTGCGCGAACGCTTCAAGGTGCTGGGCGCCGAGACCGACCCCAGCACGCCGGAACAGTTTCTCGAACTCTCGCGCCGCGAGACCGTCAAGTGGGCCAGGATCATCAAGGACTCGGGCGCGAAGATCGATTGATGGACGGACTGATTGCCCCCAATGAATTCCACTCGACCATGACGCCCTGGAAAGCCGCCAAGCCCGGCGATCATCTCCACGCCATCGACACGCCCGCGCTGGTGCTCGACCTCGATGCCTTCGAGCGCAACCTGGCGCGCATGGCCGAGGCGTTGCGCGGCAGCCAGGTGCGCCTGCGCGCCCACGCCAAGTGCCACAAGACCCCGGAGATCGCACGGCGCCAGGTGGCGCTGGGGGCCGCCGGCATCTGCTGCCAGAAGGTCAGCGAGGCGGCCGTGTTCGTGGACGCCGGCATCGAGGATGTGCTGGTCACCAACCAGGTCGTGGGCGAGGCCAAGCTGCAGCGCCTGGCCGCACTGGCCCGCAGCGCGCGCATCGGCGTGCTGGTCGACCACCCGCAGCAGGTGCAGGCGCTGGCCGCGGTGGCGCAGGCGCATGCGGTGACGCTGGACGTCTACGTCGAGGTCAACGTCGGCGCCAACCGCTGCGGCGTCGCGCCGGGTGAAGAGGCGGTGCGGCTGGCGCGGCAGATCGTTGCCAACGCGGGGTTGCGCTTCATGGGCCTGCACTGCTACCACGGCCCGGCCCAGCACATGCGCACGCCGCAGGAGCGGGCCGCAGCCATTGCCGGGGCCGTGGAGGCCGCACGCACGACGCGGGCCGGCATCGAGGCCTGCGGCATCGCCGTCGAGCGCGTGACGGGTGCGGGCACCGGCAGCTTCCTGCACGAGCGCGACTCCGGCGTGTTCAACGAGATCCAGGCCGGCTCCTATGTCTTCATGGACCGCGACTACGGCGACAACCAGCGCGGCGAGAACGACATCGCCTTCGAGCATGCGCTGTTCGTGCGCAGCACCGTCATGAGCCGCGCCGCGCCCGAGCGCGCAGTGGTCGATGCCGGCCTGAAGGCGTCCAGCGTGGACTCGGGCCTGCCCACGGTATGGCAGCGGGCCGACCTGCGCTACGAGAAGGCCACCGACGAGCACGGCGTGCTGGCCGTCGCCGACGGCGCCGACCTTTCGTTGGGCGATGCGCTGATGCTGGTGCCCGGCCATTGCGACCCGACCGTCAATCTCTACGACGAACTGGTCTGCGTGCGTGGCGAACGGGTCGAGGCCCTCTGGCCGATCGCCGCGCGCGGCGCCTTGTTGTGACTCTCTTCAACTCGAGATACATCCGATGCCGGAAACATTCGACCTCCTGATCCGCAACGCCAGCATCGTCGACGGCACCGGCGCGCCGCGCTTCGCCGGCGACATCGGCATCCGGGGCGACCGCATCGCCCGCATCGGCGACCTGTCGGCCGCGCGCGGCGAGGTGGAGATCGACCAGGGCGGCCGCATCGCGGCGCCCGGCTTCATCGACGCCCACACGCACGACGACCGCCTCATGCTCTCCGACCCCGACATGGCACCCAAGGTCAGCCAGGGCATCACCACCGTGATCGCGGGCAACTGCGGCATCTCGCTGGCGCCGATGCCGGGCGGGATCCCGCAGCCGGTCACGCCGCCCCTGAACCTGCTCGACGAGGAAGGCGGCTGGTTCTCCTTTCCCACTTTCGCGTCGTACATCGACGCGCTGCGTGCCAAGCCTGCGGCGACCAACTGCGCGCTGCTGGTGGGCCACACCACCTTGCGCGTCGCAACGCTGGACGACCTGGGCCTGCCGGCCACGGACGAACAGATCGCCGGCATGCGCGCGCTGGTACAGGAAGCGCTCGAAGCCGGCGCCATCGGCGTCTCCACCGGCCTCTTCTACGAGCCCGCGGTCGCCGCGCCGACCGAGGAAGTGATCGAGACCTGCCGCCCGCTCAAGGACTTCGACGGCGTCTACTGCACCCACATGCGCAACGAGGCCGACCGGGTGATCGACTCGCTGGAAGAGACCTTCCGCGTCGGCCGCGAGGTCGGCGTGCAGGTGGTGATCTCGCACATGAAGGTGGTCGGGCCTGCGAACCACGGCCGCTCGGGGGAGGCGCTGTCCTTCATCGAGAAGAACATGGCCACGCAGCCGATCTGCCTGGACTGCTACCCGTACACCGCGGGCTCCACCATCTTGTCGGCCGACCGCGCGGCGACCTCGTCGCGCGTGATCGTGAGCTGGTCGAAGCCCATGCCCGAACATGCGGGCCAGGACCTCGACGTGATCGCGAAGAAGCTGGGCGTCAGCGAGGAAGAGGCGATCCGCCGGCTCAGCCCCGCCGGCGGCATCTACTTCCGGCTCGACGAGAGCGACGTGCAGCGCATCCTGAAGTTCGACCAGACCATGATCGGCTCCGACGGCCTGCCGCACGACGCCTCGCCGCATCCGCGCCTGTGGGGAAGCTTCCCGCGCGTGCTGGGCCACTACGGCCGGCTGCTCGGGCTGTTCCCGCTGGAGACGGCGGTCCACAAGATGACCGGGCTCACGGCGAAGAACTTCGGCCTCAAGGACCGCGGCGTGCTGAAGGAAGGCGCCTACGCCGACCTGACCCTGTTCGACGCCGACACGGTGGACGAGGCTGCGAGCTATGAAACGCCGATCGCCCCGGCACGCGGCATCGACGCGGTGATCGTCAACGGCGCGATGGTCTGGCAAGGCGGCCGACCGACCGGCGCGCGGCCCGGCCGCGTGCTGGCGCGCGACACCGGCAAGGGCGCGAACTGAGATGACGAAACAGCTCCTGGAACAACTCGAGACACCCGCGCTGCTGCTCGACGAGGTGCGCATGAACCGCAACATCGAGCGCATGCGCGCCCAGGTACGTCGCCTCGGCGTCTCTTTCCGCCCGCACGTGAAGACCAACAAGTCGATGGAGGTCACGCGCCGGATCATGGAAACGCCGCAAGGGCCGATCACGGTGTCCACGCTGCGCGAGGCCGACTACTTCGCGGCGCACGGCGTCACCGACATCCTCTACGCCGTCTGCATCGCGCCGAACAAGCTGGACCACGCGATGGCGCTGCAGGACCAGGGCGTGCAGCTCACGCTGATCCTCGACAGCCTCGAGGCCGCGCGCATGCTCGCCGAGCGCGCGCACCTGGCGCGGCGGCATTTCGACCTGCTGATCGAGATCGACTCGGACGGCCACCGCTCGGGCGTGAATCCGGACAGCAGCGATCTTCTGACCATCGCGCACTTCCTGGAAGCTGCCGGCCTTCCGGTGAAGGGCATCATCACGCATGCCGGCAGCTCCTACGACTGCAGGTCCACCGAAGCGATTTGCGCCATGGCAGAGCAAGAGCGCGCCGCGGCCGTGCATGCGGCCGAGCGCCTGCGCGCGGCGGGCATCGCCTGCCCGGTGGTCAGCGTCGGCTCGACGCCGACCGCGCTCTTCGCCGAGCAGCTGAAAGGCGTCACCGAAGTGCGCGCCGGCGTGTTCGTGTTCTTCGATCTGGTGATGGCCGGCCTGAATGTCTGCCGCGTGGACGACATCGCGCTGTCGGTGCTGGCCACGGTGATCGGCCACCAGCGCGAGAAGGGCTGGACGATCCTCGACGCCGGCTGGATGGCGATGTCGCGCGACCGCGGCACGGCCGGGCAGCCGGTGGACCAGGGCTACGGGCTGGTCTGCGATCTCGACGGGCAGCCGCTGGACGACCTCGTCCTCGTGGGCGCCAACCAGGAGCACGGCATCATGGCGCACCGCTCCGGCAAGATCGAAGGCGCACTGCACCTGCCGGTCGGCGCGCAGGTGCGGATCATCCCCAACCACGCCTGCCCGACCGCTGCGCAGTACGAGCACTACAAGGTGCTCGGCACAGGCCGCGAGATCGCTGCGACCTGGCAACGCTTCAGCGGCTGGTGAGCGCAGCGATGCTGATCATCTCGGAGCAGGAGGCGCGCTCGCTGGTAAGCGTCGAAGACGCCATCGCAGCGGTCGAGCAATGCTTCGCCGCCATGGCGCGCGCGGAAGCGCGCAACTACCCGGTGGTTCGCGAGGCGGTGGGCCGCCAGGATGCCGTCTACGGCGTCAAGGCCGGCTGCGACGGCAGCGCGCCGATCCTCGGCCTCAAGGCCGGCGGCTACTGGCCGCACAACATGGACAGGAAGTTGAGCAACCACCAGTCTTCGACCTTGCTCTTCGACCCGGACACGGGCCGCGCATCGGCGCTCGTCAGCGCGAACTACCTGACCGGCGTGCGCACCGGCGCGGCCAGCGCCATCGCGACCAAGTACCTCTCGCGCCCCGACTGCAGCGTGCTCGGCATCATCGGCGCCGGCGTGCAGGCCCAATACCAGCTGCGCGCGACCCTGGCCGTGCGCGCCATCCGTCGAGTTCATGCATGGAACCGCTCGGCGGAAAAGCTCGCGGCCTTCGGCCGCATCGTGGCGCAGCTCGGCCTGGAGTTCATCCCCGAAACCGACTGCCGGGGCGTGGCCGCCCACGCCGACATCCTGATCACCGTGACGCCCTCGCAGAAGGCATTGGTCGAGAAATCCTGGGTGCGCGCGGGCACCCACATCAACGCGATGGGCGCCGACACCCGGGGCAAGCAGGAGCTGGACCCGGCACTGGTGGCCGGCGCCGCGCTGTTCGTCGACGAGGCCGCACAGGCCCTCGGCATCGGCGAATGCCAGCATGCCTGCAACGCGGGCCTGATCACGGCGCAGAGCTTTCGCGGCAGCATCGGCGCGGTCATCGAAGGCTTGTGCGACGGCCGCCGCACGGCAGACGAGATCACGCTCTTCGACGGAACCGGCGTGGCGCTGCAGGACCTGGCGGTGGCCGATCTCGCCGTACGCATGGCCGCGCAGCGAGGACTGGGCAGCAGCGTGGACTATTAGGATCGGAGGATGTCGCACGACACCACCGACCTCCGCTTCTTCGTCACCATCACCGAAAGCGGCTCTCTCGCGGAGGCCGCGAGGCGCATGGACGTGACGGCCTCCTCCGTCTCGCAACGGCTGCGGCAGCTGGAAAGCCGCCTGGGGCTGCACCTGGTCCACCGCAGCACGCGCCGCTTCAGCCTGACCGACGAAGGCGAGCTCTTCCACGCGGGCGCCGTGAATCTTCTGGCCGAACTCGACGGCTTGATCGACAACCTGCGCGCGCGTTCGGGCGAGGTCGCGGGGACGCTGAACGTGTGCGGTCCCCTGGGCTTCGGCCGGCATCACCTGGCCGCCGCGATCGCCGACTTCCATACGCTGCACCCGCGCCTGAAGGTGTCCCTGACGCTCAGCGACGTGGTGTCGGCGGCCGACGCGAATCGCTTCGACCTGATCGTGCACATCGGAAGCCTCGCGAGTTCCAGCATGGTGGCCTACCCCATCGCGCCCAATGCGCGCTTCGTCTGCCCCGCGCCCGGCTACCTCCGCCGCCGGCCAGCGCCGCGCACGCCGGATGACCTGGCCGCGCACGACTGCATCGTGCTGCGCGAGAACCAGGAAGACGTGACGCTGTGGCACTTCAGGAAGAAACGCAGCGAAGTCGCGGTGCGGGTCGCGGCGACCCTGAGCAGCAACGACGGCGACGTTGCACGCCAGTGGGCGCTGAAAGGCAAGGGCCTGATCATGCGCTCGGAGTGGGACGTCGCCGAAAGCCTGGCCTCGGGGCAGCTGGTGCGCGTTCTGGACGACTGGACCCTGCCGCCCGCCGATGTGGTGGCGCTGGTGGTGCAGCGCCTGGGCATGTCGGCCAGGGTGAAGCTGTTCCTGTCCTTCCTGCAACAGCGCTTCAGGCCCTCGCCGCCGTGGCGCCGCCAGCCAACAACTCGCAAGAAGAATCCCACCGAATGACATCGCCTCCATCTCGACGTCCCGGCACGGTGCTGGAGGTCCTGCTCGCTTTTCTACGCCTGGGACTGAGCTCGTTCGGCGGGCCCGTTGCGCACCTGGGCTACTTTCGCACCGAGTTCGTCGAACGGCGCCGCTGGCTGGACGACCGCAGCTACTCCGACCTGGTGGCGCTGTGCCAGTTTCTGCCGGGGCCGGCGAGCAGCCAGGTGGGCATGGCGCTGGGCCTGTCGAGGGCGGGCTGGCTGGGCGCGCTGATGGCCTGGGTGGGTTTCACATTGCCTTCGGCGCTCGCGCTCATCGTCTTTGCGTACGGCATCGCACGCTATGGCGGCCTGGCCGCCTCCGGCGCCATTCACGGGCTCAAGGTGGTGGCCGTCGCGGTGGTCGCCCAGGCGGTCTGGGGCATGGCCAAGTCGCTGTGTCCGGACCGGCCCCGGGCCGGCCTGGCGATCTTCGCCGCGCTGCTGACGCTGGTGCTGCCTTCGGCGCTCGGCCAGGTCGGCGCGATCCTCGCGTGCGGGCTGATCGGCTGGCGCCTGTTGCAGTTGCCGCGCCAAGAGGCGCCGGCCCACATCGGCTACGGCGTGTCGCGGCGTGCCGGCCTTGTCGCGCTGACGCTGTTCGCAGTGCTGCTGCTGGGCCTGCCGCTGGTCGCGGCGGCCAGCGGCTCCGCCTTGTGGACGCTGATCGAAGGCTTCTATCGCTCCGGCGCGCTGGTCTTCGGCGGCGGCCATGTGGTGCTGCCCTTGCTGCAGTCCACCGTGGTGCCCGGTGGTGCGGTGAGCAATGCGGACTTCCTCGCCGGCTACGGGATGGCGCAGGCCGTTCCCGGCCCGCTGTTCACCTTCGCGGCCTACCTGGGGGCGGTGATGAACGGCCCGCTCTCGGGATGGCTGGGCGGCCTGGTGTTCCTGCTCGTGATCTTCGTGCCGGCCTTCCTGCTGGTCGTGGGGGCCCTGCCATTCTGGGACGCGCTGCGCCAGCGGGACGCCATCCAGTCCGCCATGGCGGGCATCAATGCAGGCGTGGTCGGCATCCTGCTGTCGGCGCTCTACGACCCGGTGTGGACCAGCGCGATCCACAGCCGAAGCGACTTCGGTCTTGCGCTGGCGGCATTCGGGCTGCTCGTCCATGCACGCCTGTCACCGGTGGTAGTGGTGGCCCTGGCGGCAATTGCCGGGTGGCTGCTGCAAGCCTGAGGGGGCCTGCGAGACGCTTGCTAGCGCTGCAGCGTCCTACACCCTAGGTCCCGTGCGCGGCATCCAGCCGCGCGCGCTCCAGGAGTTCGTGGACCTCCTGGTCCGTCGTTTGGCCGAAATCCTCGTACCACAGGCCGACGGCGATGAAGGGCTCCGGGGTGCTGAGGCACACCACTTCGTCAGCCTCGCTGTGCAATTCCTCGCAGGCCTCGGCCGAAGCGATCGGCACGGCCACCACGATGCGCGCCGGCTGCTGCACCCGCAGCGCCCGGACCGCGGCCCGCATGGTCGACCCCGTGGCAAGCCCGTCATCCACCACCAGCACCGCGCGGCCGCGCACATCGGGCGGCGGCCGCGCATCGCGGTACAGGCGCTCGCGGCGCTGCAGCTCGCTCAGCTCGGACCGGGCGACCTCTTCGATGGCAGCCGCGGAAATACGCAGCGTGCGCGTGACCTCCTCGTTCAGGACGCGAACACCGCCGCTGGCGATGGCGCCCATGGCGTATTCCTCGCGGCCTGGCACGCCGAGCTTGCGCACGATGAAGACATCGAGCGGCGCGTGCAGCGTCTCGGCCACCTCGAAGCCGACCGGCACGCCGCCGCGCGGCAACGCCAGAACCAGCACATCGTGCCGGTCCACGTAGGCACCGAGCAACCCCGCCAACGCTTGGCCGGCCTGCCTGCGGTTTCGGAACAGGGGCTCGCTCATGGCATCAGCTCACCAGGCCGGCTGGCCGGCCTGCTCCTTGCCGGGCGGATCCTGGCGCCCTTGCAGCTCGGGTATGCCCTCAGCACTGTCGTGCGGCATGAGCTTGTTCTGAACTCCTTTCACGCCCGTCATGTCTCGAAGCTGTGAAAGCAATCCGTCGACTTCGCTGGCAAGCACATGGCCGCCTAGCAATACCGTTCCGTTCCGGACTTCGACCTCCACGGATTTCGGATGGCTCACCAGCCGGCCGAGGCGTGCGCGGATGCGGCCCTGCAGCTGGGCGTCGCTCTGCGGCTCGGTGGCCGATGTGCGGTCCCACCTGCCGGTTGCCAGAACACCCTTGAGATGGTCGGCAGCCCGGGTGCCCTGCGCCTCGACGTAGTCGGATAGGTCATGGGCGGTCCCCACGACCTTGTCTCGTGCCAGGGCGCGCCGCCGGCGTCCCATGGTGCCGTCCAGGTAGTACATGGCGGCTGCGCCGACCGACGCACCGATAACCACGTGCAGAAGATGTTTCACGATAGGTCTCCTTCGTGTCGCCTTGCGCGTCGCGTGCCGCGCAGCAGACGCGCGTGTCAGGCGGGCACAGGCTCGGAAATCCCGCACAGCGCCTCGGCCGCAGGCTTGACCTTCCGCTCCCTCACGGCGACGTCGCCCAAGGCCACGATACCGACCAGCCGCTTGTCGCGGTTGACGATGGGAAGACGCCTGATCTGGTACTGGGCCATGATCTCTGCCGCGCGCTCGACCGGCTCGTCGTCATACGCCCAGCGAACGCCGTCCGACATGACGTCGCGCACCTTGGCCTTGCCATCGCGGCCTTCCGCCACCCCGCGGATGGCGATATCGCGGTCGGAGATGGCACCGACCATGCGGTCGTTCTCGCCCACCGGCATCATTCCGAAGTCGCCGTCGCGCATGTAGCGGGCAGCCTCGGCAATCGTTTGGTCCGGGCCGATGACTTGCACGTCGCGGCTCATGACATCCTTGATCTTGTGCATTGAAGACTCCTTGTCGAATGAGTGAAAAACCGGCCGCGGAAAACGCAGCCGGAACAGGTCTTGGCGCGCGTTCTTCCAACGCGTCCATTTCACTTTGCGAATGCCTGCGATCCCTGGTTGTAGGACAGCAACCGGAAAACTCGGAAGCCCCCATGTCGCTCATGCGAGCGCGCCCTCGTACCAGAATCGTCGATAGCGCTTGCCGACAATTCGCGGTCTTCTTACAGCCGCGCCCGAGGCAAGAGCGCATGATCCCCAGCCAGCGCCACGAGCGCGAGAGTCTCGGGTCAAGGAGACCAAAGAAACCATGATCACATTGGAGCAATTCATGGCGTGTACCGGCGCATCGCGCGAGCGCGCGGAGCCCGCGCTGCGCGGCGCCATCGGCGCGATGGCCGCCTACCAGATCAACACGCCGGCGCGCATCGGCATGTTTCTGGCCAATGTCGGCTACGAAACGACGGGGCTGAAGTTCCTGCGCGAGATCTGGGTGCCGACACGGCAGCAACTGCACTACGACGGACGCGCCGATCTAGGGAACATCAAGCCCGGCGATGGCAAGCGCTACCTGGGGCGCGGGTGGTTGCCCACGATCGGGCGGGCCAACTACGCGAAGCTGCGGGACCGGCTGCGCGCACGTGGCATCGACTGTCCGGACCTCGAGGCCGCCCCGGAACTGCTCGAGCTGCCGGAGTGGGGCGCGCTCAGCGCCGCGGACTCCGTCGGGCGGCGCGACCTCAACCGCCATGCGGACCGCGGGGCCTTCGTCGACTACTGCGCAGGCGTGAACGGCCGCGGCAAGGACACAGGCCTGCCGAAGGGGCTCGAGCAGCGCATTCGGCTTTGGGGACGCGCCCGGGAAGCCCTCGCGTGAGCGGAGCGGACCGCACCTCGATACCGGCGGCTATCTTTGATCAACGCTTGGCGTCTGAAGATGACTCGCCCCCTCCAGCGGCTCCGCTCGCGGCGGAAATTCCGGAGCGATTCGGGCGCGCCGGCTCGGAAATGCTGCCAAGCGGCTGGCCGGTGGTGGTGGTCTGGCCCTTGGCGGCCACGTCGCCGAGCGAAAGCATGCCGACCAGACGCTTGTCGTGGTCGACGACCGGCAGTCTTCGTATCTGCGCCTCGCTCATCTTGCCCAGCGCATCGTCCACGCTGTCGTCCGCATAGCACCAGCACAGATCCGCCGACATGATCTGTTTGACCGGCGACTCTTGCAGGGGGATCCCGCGTGCGACGCCGCGCACTGCGATGTCACGGTCGGTGACCACGCCCACGAGCTTCTTGCCATCGCAGACCGGGAGCACGCCGACGTCCAACTCCTCCATCGTCTGAGCGGCCAGGGCAATGCTGTCGCCCGGTGCCATGGAGCGGACGCCGCGTGTCATCAGTTCATGAACCTGGGTCATGTCGAATGCCTTTCTGCGGCAGCAGTTGTCATGAAGGGCGTCGATAAGGGGCTACCGCCGGCAAAGCGTACTGCGCAGGTCCCTGGCCCTTGTCGGTACTGCTCGGCGGCAGGAGTAGGTGCTGTCGCACTCGATGCGAATGCGCCGTGGCTGCGGAGCGGCCACGTCAGCGCAGATGACCCAAAGTCGCGCTGGTCTCCGACTTGAAGGCGTGCATCCACGTCCCAATTTTGCCGTCGGCGCCGCCTCCAGGTTCAGGCCTGGCGCGGCCTGTAGCAGCAAGGAAAAGGAGTCTTGAATGTCCATGGATCTGCTTCAGCAGATTGCAGCGTCGCGTCTGCCCCTCACCTTCCATCGTGCCGAGGACATCGACAAGATCCGCGTGCTTCGCGCGGCGGGTTTGGTGATCGCGATGGTTCCATCTCCATCGGACCCCTTGAATTTCGGTGGCACGGCGACCGCAGCGCAGGTGCTGGCCGTGACCCGGAAGGGCCGTGAAGAGCTCAGCAGCTTCAGCTACCCGGATGAACAGCGACCCGCTTCGCGCGGCAGCAGGCCCTGGCTGAGCGCGAAGATCGCCGCGATGGCCGGGAAGCGGAGCAAGGGGGCCTCTGGCCAGCGGAATGCCGAGGGACCTTAGGGCAGTCGAAGCCTTGGCAGATCAGCGCATCTCCGGCGTCCGCGCCGGCACGATGTCTTCGGGCGTTGCCGGCACGTGATTCGTCGAGTCTGGAACCGTGAAGGCGACGTCGAGCACGACATGGCTGTCAACGTCTCGGCCTCTGTAGCTGGCGGGCGTGCATCGCGTCTTCAACACCGCGGCCTTGGCAGGCTCGTCGAAGATGCGCACGTTGGCGGGATCGCGCCCGACGATCGCCAGACCGTCTTTCTGAGGCCAGCCCCACTCGTCCACACGGACGAATATGCCAATCACAGCATCGATGCCCATCGGGCGGCCCTCGGCGGGATAGTGCGAAGCCGTCTCCAGCTTGCAGCGGGCGGACTTGCTCTGGGGCATCTGAAAGTTGAAGGGTTGGAAAACCCACGCGGCCACAGCTTCGCCTCGCGCATCACGGGCGGGATTGAATTCGCTTGCCATCGCCGCAGCGCGTGCAGCTTCGTCGAATAGATCGAGGAATCGGGGCTTGCGCTGGCGAATTGCTGTCTTGACCGGTTTCCCGTCCGCGCCGACCAGGATCGCTACGGTGACCATCCCTTCGAGGCCCGCATTCGCCGCAAGCCTTGGATATGCGGGACGGACCTGCTTCACCAGTTCCGGGAAATGGGCAACCTGTGTACGCAGCTCGCTGGCCCATGGCGGTCTTTCGCCAGCTATTGCGTTGACATGCCCGAACACCGTTGCGGCGCACAGGACCAGAGCTGAAACAGGCGAAAGTGGAGATCTCGGCATGGGGGGCGATGCTAGACGAAGCGCCGGGCCGGCCACCGACATGTGAACCTTTTTCGATCTGGCAAGGCACCGGCCCTTGCGCATAGACTCGCGGCCGATCACTTCTTCGCAACAGGAGTAACCATGGGTTTGATGGATCAGATCGGCCATACGCTGATGGACAACGACGAACTGCACTTCGCCACCGAGAGCCGGTGCTCGCCCGAGGAGCGATGGCTGGTGACGCTGAGCGCGCCGCTGTCCGCCTTCAACGGCAACTTCGTCAACGCGGTCGAGACCGGCCAGAGCCCGGAGCTGCTGCGTGAAGGTGTCGCCAGCATGTGGGGCGTCCAGGACCGCAAGAGCTTCGAGCAGACGGTCCGATGGATCGTCGACGAGGGGCATCGCGAGAAATACCGCGGCGTGTGGCACGGCCTGGTCAAGCTCGACACTGCCCACCAGGCGGCGCCCTTGCTCCTGCGCGGCGTGGCCTCGCTGGTCTTTCCCGGCCTGTTCATGCTGAAGCTGCGCAACGAGCTGAACTACGAGACATTCGCAAGCCAGACCGGCAAGAGCGTCGCCGACATCGCGACCTTGATGGGGTCCTACAACGACTGGATGGACGATCTGCGCAAGCCGCTGGGCGTGCAGCCCGCGGAGATTACCGACCTGGTCGCATGGGACGCCGTGCGGCTGGCCAGCCTCTCGCGCTGGGCGGTGGATCTGGGCTATCTCGACCGCAGCGAGTTCGCCGGCTTTGCCTCCGGGCTGGCCAAGCCGGTGCGCGCCGCCTACGGCAACTGGGCCCAGTTCAGCGCCGCCTACGTGGCAGCCGGCCTGATCTGGAACTACTCGGAAGCACGGCAGGAAGCGCTGGTGCGCACGAATGCGATGCTGTTCAGCGACCCGCGCAGCCCGTACAAGGACGTGCCGCTCCATTGATCGTCCGCTGACGCGCAAAAACGGAGACCGCCGTCTTCGGCAAAGTCTCTGATTTGCGACGCGCGTTCAGAAGCGGTCTGCCAGCCCCATCGCCGGATCGCTCACCGAGTGCCGGCCGGTCTCCACCCGGCCGGCGAAGCGCCGGTAGAAGCCGGCGTCGGCATCGCAGCTCACCACGAAGTCGTACCACTGGCCGCTGGCGTCCAGGCTCCAGCGCATGCCGGTGTCGCCGCCGCCCCTGACCCGAATGCGCCACGAGCCGTCGGGATCGCTGACGCGCATGCCGTGGTGGTCGCGGTCGCCGCCGTTGTCTTCGTGACCGTCCTTGCCGCCCGCCCCGTAGCCCTCGGGTCGCGCATAGACATGGTTGGACTGCACGGTGAAGCGGCAATCGCGCCGGCCGTCGTTGCGCAGCTGGAGATGGATGTCGCCGCGACGCCTGTCATAGCCCACGCGGATTTCGGGTACCGCTGCGCCGCCGGCACGCAGCCGGTTCAGGTCGCCCTTGAAGTGGCGGTGAAAGCCGTTGGGGCCGAGCACCCACAGGTCGTACAAGCCGGCGTTGTCGGTCATGGCGGCCCAGTGGTCGTCGAGCTGCTTGCCGGGCTCGACCACGTAGCGGCGCGGCACGCGGTCCGACAGATGCAGTTTGTCGTAGACGTGGAACACGGCGGCGGCGCGACCGCTGTTGGCGAACAACAACTGGACGCGGCCGTTGAGCGAGTCGCTGCGCGCGCTGGTGTGCAGCTCGTACGGCAGGGCACGCGAGGGACGCACGCCGACGGCCTGCACCGGCAAATCGAGGTCGGTCGACGGGACGAGCTTCGGCAGCGCCTGCTGGGCGGCGGTCAGCGCATCGGCCTCGGCCTTGGTCTTGCGCCCGGCCAGGGTGGGCAGCGGCTCGTCGTTGGGGCGCTCGAAGTTGAAGGCGCTGGTGAGGTCGCTGCAGACGGCGCGGCGATACGCGCTGATCTGCGGCTCGGCCACCCCGAAGCGCTTTTCCAGGAACAGCAGTGTCGAGGTGTGGTCGCAGACTTGCGAGTTGACCCAGCCGCCACGGCTCCAGGGCGAGACCACCCACATCGGCACGCGCGGGCCGGGGCCGTAGGGCCGGCCGTCCATCGCGGGCTGGTTGGCGGTCGCCGGCGTGTAGTTGTGATACTCGACGGCCACATCGGTATCCGCCAGCGTGTAGCCGCCGGCCAGCGTGCCGTCGGGATTGCGCGAGGGCACCGAAGGCGAGGGCAGATGGTCGAAGAAGCCGTCGTTCTCGTCGAAGTTGATCAAGAGAACGGTCTTGCTCCAGACCTCGGGGTTGGCGGTCAGCGCGTCCAGCACTTCCTGCACGTACCAGCCGCCCTTGGCCGGGCTCGATGGTCCGGGGTGCTCGCTGTAAGCGGACGGGGAAATGATCCACGACACCGCGGGCAAGGTGCCGTTGCGGACGTCGTCGCGGAAGGTTTCCAGGAAGCCGTACGGCATGGTGTTGCCGAAGCCCTTGGCCAGCGGGCTGAGTGTGTCGTCGACGACCGCGTCGTAGAACGGCCCGGCGGCGGTGACCGGCTGCGTGATATCCGTCGCCGCGACATAGACCGGACGGCGAGCCGGCGGCATCTGCTCGATCGCAGCGCGCCAGTGGCGGAAGCTCATCATCTCGTTGCAGCCAAAGTTGTCGACCAGGCTCTGATAGACCTTCCAGCGCACGCCGGCCTTCTCCAGCCGGTCGGCATAGGTGGTCCAGGTCCAACCCTGAGTCGACGGACCGATGTCGTTGCCGCCGTTGAACTGGTTGTTCAAGACCGCCAGCTGCACCTTGCTGCCGTCGGCCGGGCTGATGCCGTTCGGGCCGTTGGTGCCGCTCCAGTAGAACAGCCGGTTCGCGATGGTGCCCGTGTGCATCCCGCAGTGGTAGTGGTCGCACAGCGTGAAGGCGTCGGCCAGCGCGCGCTGGAACGGCACTTCCGCGGAGTCGTAGTAGCCCATCGACAGCAGGTTCTTCACGTCCGGCCACTTGTACATGCGGCCGTGATCCCACGCTGCCTGCGAATCGGACCAGGCGTGGGGCGTGCTGCCGGCGCGTTGCGCATTGCCCTTGCTCTCGTCGAGATGGTAGGGAACGTAGGTGCTCGGCGGCGTCGTCCTGGTATAGGTCTGATGGAAGACGTTCTTGCCATTGGGCGTCGGAATGGCCATGCGGTCGCCGTAGCCGCGCACGCCCTTGAAGGTGCCGAAATAGCTGTCGAAGGAGCGGTTCTCCTGCATCAGCAGCACCACGTGCTTGACGTCCTTGATGGTGCCGGTCTCGTGGTGGGCGGGGATGGCCAGCGCGCGGCGGATGCTGGGGGGAAAGGCGGCCAGCGTGGCGGCGGCGATGCCCGTGGTGGCGGTGCCCTGAAGGAATTTGCGGCGTGAACTCGTGGTCATGTTCTGTTGTCAGGTGGTGGGTGTCGAGAGCAGATGGGGCGCAAGTCTAGATTCCAGGCGTGTCATGGCCGTGACGTGGCAAGGCAGACGCGATGCCGAGGCCTCTAGAATCGCCGGCTCCTGCGCCGACGAGCGGTGCAGGCATCGCATTCACAACATCTGGAATCTCATGGCAACTGCAAAGAAGGCAATCAAGAAGACCCCCGTCGCTAAAAAGGCGGCCAAGCCCGCCGTGGCTGCAAAGACCGTCGCCGCGGTCAAGCCGGTGAAGGAAGGCTTCACCAAGAGCGCGCTGGCCGCGCACCTTGCGACCCAAGCGGGCGTCGAGCCCAAGAGCGTCAAGGCCGTGCTCGCGGCACTGGAGGCGACCATCCTTGGCGCCGTTCACAAGAAGGGCCACGGCGAATTCGCGCTGCCCGGCCTGCTCAAGATCGGCGTTCAGCAGATCCCGGCGAAGAAGAAGCGCTTCGGCAAGGACCCGTTCTCGGGCGAAGAGCGCTGGTTCCCGGCCAAGCCGGCGAGCGTGCGCATCAAGGCACGGGCGCTGAAGAAGCTCAAGGACGCAGCGCTTTAAATAGATCGCGCGACGCAAGCCCGGCCCAGGCGGCCGGGCACGCGAACGGCAATTGCGCGCTCCGTGCGCTGCATCCCTCGATCCGGCGCCGGACTACACGCCGACGAGACGAAGCCCGATCTCTCCAGGGCTTTCATCGATGGATACCCATCTGCCTGGCGCCAGCAACAGCGCGTGGCGCGCACCGGCGACCGTCTTTTGCGCACATTGCCAATGGAACATGCTGAACGACAACTCGCGGCCAGGGGCTCAGGGCTCCGGTCGGCCGTGCGCACGGGCCTGATCGCCGGCACCAGCGCGAGCCTGTTTTCGACAGCCGCCTTGATGCTGCTCGGTCGCCGTTATGCCGGAAGCGCCTACGCTGCGACCAACGCAACCAGTCACTGGCTTTGGGATCGCGAGTCATTCGATGTCGACGGGCCCACATGGCGGCATACCGCTCTCGGCTATGCAACCCACCACCTGGCAGCCATCTTCTGGGCGACGCTGTACGCGTGGCTTTTCGGGAATCGCCATGGCGCCCGCTCGCTTCCCAATGAGTTGGCTGCGGCCACCGGGGCGACGGCAGTGTCATACATCGTGGACTACACGGTGACCCCCGAACGGCTGCGACCCGGATTCGAGCATCGGTTGCCCAAGTCCGCGCTGTACATCGCTTACCTGGCATTCGCGGTCGGGCTGGCTGCAGGTTGCGGGCTCGCTCGCCGGCGCTGAGACGGCGCATGCGCATGCGCGCGGATGCATACTCGCAAGCCCCCAACTCGCCAGAAGCCCACCGAATGGACAAGGAAGTCGACCCCCAGGTACTCGCAGCCATCGACGAGAAGCGCCTGTCGGGCCCGCGGAGCACGCCGGTCGAGATCGTCGCCAAGATGGGCGTGTTCGATGCGCGTGAAAAGCCGTATGAATACGCCTGGCTGGCGACCGGCGACAACGTCATTGCCACCGTCTGGGCCGAGTATGTGAGCGTCGGAACTGGAGGACGCTGGTTCTGCCTCGAGTCGCTCGATACGGCGCGTCGGGCAGGCGGCGGCACACGCACCGCGAACCAGGTTCAGCGCGTCAAGGACCGCCTTGCATTGCTCAAGCGGACCTTCGACGCAGGCCAGGGCTTCCGGGCCGTTCTGCAGACCAACCGTGTTCCCATCGCCGAACTGGAGAGCAACAAGAGCGCCAAGGTTTCCACGCGGGTGCGCGACGACAGCGAATGGCACGTTGCCACGTGGGAGCCCGAGCGGCAGCTTGCGGTTCTGGTCCGCGGCTCGCGCGGCTGGGTTCCGACCGAGGCAGAAATCCAGGCCGCACGAGCGCGAGGCAGCGTTCCGGATGAGGGCGAGCCGGCTGCCGCGCTTGCCGGCCAGGCCTCGCGAGAAGAGCTCCAGGCCGCCGCGATGCGCTACGTGATGCGCCACTTCACGGGCTACGGCTACCAAGCCGAAGACCTGACCGGCCAGAAGCTTGGCTACGACATCGAAGTGTCGGACCGGAAGGGCGCGACCTTGCTCAAGGTCGCGGTGAAGGGCAGCTCCGCAGCGATGCCCAATTTCCAGCTCACGAGCGACGAACGCGCGTGCTCGACGCGCGAGCCACTCTGGCGATTGCTGGTGGTCGCGGACGCACTCGGCCCCGCGCCGCAGCACAAGATCTACAAGCCGTCGGAAGTGGAACAGGCCCCTGGCTTCGAAGCGCCGGAATAGCGCGCCGCGCGCAGCGGCGCCCCCGGCGACGCATCAATGCGTCGCGCCGCCGCCCTGCCCCCGCTGCGCCATGGTTGCGGCCAATGCCCCCACGCGTCGCAGCGCAAGGCGGTGGGCATCGTCCCAGCGGCCGGCGAGCCCCAGCCGGATGCAGTGGCGGAAGTGGTTCGTGGCGCTGAACATCGTGCCGGGCGCGATGACGATGCTCTCGGCAAGGCAGGCCTGGAACAGCGCGAGCGAATCGGTGCCCTGCGGCAGCTCGACCCACAGAATGAAGCCGCCCGGCGGGTCGGTGATGCGCGTGCCCTTGGGAAAATACTGCGCGATCAACCCGCGGGCCTCGTCGACGCGGGCGGCGATCGTCGTGCGCATCTGGCGGTAGCTGGCCTCGATGCCCGGCTGCATCAGCAGGTCGGCCATCGCGCGCTCGAGCATCGCCGACTGGCTGCCGCTGGTCGCCTGCTTCTGACGCGCCACCTTCGTACCCCAGCGGCCGGCTTCGACCCAGCCGAGCCGCAGCCCCGGCGCGATCGTCTTGGAGAAGGAGCCGCACATCATCACGTGCCCCGTCGTGTCGAAGGAGCGCACTGCGCGGCGCTGCTCGTTCTGCTCGGCGAGGTCGTTGTAGAGGACATCCTCGATCAGCGGGATGCCACGCTTGGCGACCATCTGTGCGAGGCGGCGCCGCTCGGTCAGCGGCATGCACGCGCCCATCGGATTCGAGAGCGTGGGCACCGCGAGCACGGCCTTCACCGGCTGGGTGTCGAAGGCGAGCTGCAGCGCGTCGAGCGAGAGCCCGGTGCGCGGATGCGTCGGGATCTCGAGCGCGCGCAGGTGCAGGTTCTCGAGGATCTCTAGAAAACTGAAGAGCGTCGGCGATTCGAGCGCCACCACGTCGCCGGGCTGCGTCACCGCGCGCAGGCACAGCGTGATCGACTCGAGGCAGCTGTTCGTCACGACGATCTCGCGCGCGTCGAGCTGGCAGCCCATGCGCAGCGCATGGCGTGCGATCGCGCGGCGCAGGCTCTCGTCGCCGGAACCGATCGTGTACTGGGTCAGCGTCGCGCGATGGCGCTGCGCGGCGCGGCTGACCGCGCGGCGCACACGCTCCTCGGCAAACAGGTCCGGGCTCGGACAGGCGGCGCCGAAAGACACGCAGCCCGGATCGTGCGCGAGGTGCATCACGCGCGCCGCGAGCGAACTGACGTCCACCGCCATGGAGCTCGGCGGCGGGTTCGAGGTCTCGGGCTCGGGCAGCCTCGGCGGCCGGGCCGCGACGAAATAGCCCGAGCGCGGCCGCGCCTCGATCAGCCGCGAGTCCTCGAGCATGCGGTAAGCCTGCAGCACGGTGCCCAGGGAGACGCTGCGCTGGCGCGCCAGCTCGCGCACCGAGGGAATGCGCTCGCCGCGTGCGAGCGTGCCGGCGCGGATCGGCATCGCGATCGATTCGGCGATCTGCAGGTACAGCATCTGGGCGAGGTCGTGCTCCGGCATGCCCGCATTCTGTACCGCGCCATGGGGCGCCGAGCGGTACAGATGGCGGCCGCTGCGACTGGCACAGATGCGGCTGCCACCGCACTGTGCGGCATCAGATTCGCCTTGGCTGTGGCTGTGCGCTGCAGCGCATGGCATCTACCGTTGAGCCCATGAACACGCTGACCCTCACCTCCCTGCCCGGCGCGCGCCACAGCGCGGTCGCCACGCCCTCGATGACGCTGCCGATCGGCGAGGCGCGCACGCTGCGCCGCGGCGCCGGCGCTCGCATCGAAGTGACGGGCGGCCGCGTGTGGCTCACTGTGCCGAACGACCCCGACGACCACTTCGTCGCCGGCGGCGAATCGATGCTGCTGCGCCACGACGGGCCGATCGTGATCCAGAGCGACGGTGGCAGCAGCGCGGTGCTCCGCATCGTTGCAGCAAGTACCAACGCGTGATGCGGAGGATGCCGTGATCCCCTTGACCGATCTGATCGTCTTTGCCGGTGCCGTCGTTCTCCTGGCGGTGACACCCGGGCCGAACATGGTGTACCTGATCTCGCGCTCGATCTGCCAGGGCCGCCAGGCGGGCCTGGTCTCCCTCTTTGGCGTACTCGCGGGATTCATCGCGCACATGATGGCGGCCGCGCTGGGCTTGTCGGCGCTGTTCGTCACGGTGCCGCTGGCGTACGCATTGCTGAAGTGGGCCGGTGCCGCCTATCTGGCGTACCTGGCCTGGCAAGCCCTTCGGCCCGGTGCGCGCTCGCCGTTCCAGGGGCAGAACCTGCCGCAGGACTCGTCTCGAAAACTGTTCGCCATGGGCTTCCTGACGAACCTGCTGAATCCGAAGGTCGCGTTCTTCTACCTCTCGCTGTTCCCCCAGTTCATCACGCCGGAGCACGGTTCGGTGTTCGTGCAGAGCCTGATCCTCGGCGGCACGCAGATCATGATCAGTTTTGCGGTGCTGCTGGCCATGGCGATGTTCGCCTCCCGCATCGCTGCATGGTTCGAAGGCAACCCGCGCTGGCTGGCCATGCAGCGTTACTCGATGGGCCTGGTGCTCGCCGCGCTGGCCACACGCCTGGCAGCCTCTCAAAGGCCGGGCACGTAGCGGCCGCTTCGCTCAGTGGGCCAGCACACCCCTGAGGTCGTGCTTGCCCAGATCGGCACGCCCCAAGGAGAAGATTGCCGCGCCCGCCACGGCCGATGCGCCTGCAATCACGACGAACATGAGCGTCGGGTCACCGGATGCAGACTGGAGTGCCCCTGCAACGAAGGGCCCCAGGATCGCACCCACACGGCCGACGCTCAACATCATGCCGACGCCGGTCGCGCGCTCGGCCGTGCCGTACGAGCTGGCCGTGAAGTTGTTCAGCACGAACTGGGCTCCGATCACGAAGAACCCGGCGAGCGCAACGCAGATCACGTTGACCGCATGGCTGTTCAGGAGCACGAGGATGGTCACCGCAAATCCGCCCATCAGCCACCAGGCTGCAAGCACGCCGCGGCTGGAGGCACGCTTGTCCGCAATGTGAGCGCAGGTCAGGCCGCCCAGGAACGACATCACCTGCATCAGTGCGCCGAAGCCGAAGCTCGCCGCGAAAGTTTCTCCACGCCGCATCATCACCGTGGGGATCCAGCCAGTGAGTCCGAAGATCGCAAACAGGCTCAGGAACGCTGCGGCCCAGATGGTGAAGGTCTTGCGACGCAGGCCCGGCCGGAACAGCGCGGCGAGCGGTGTTTGCGTGGTCGGCGCGGCAGGCAGGATCAGGCGGGCATTTCGATAGACGTCGGCCCGCTCGGGGATCAATCGAGAGAGCACGTCGCGGATCTCTTCGGTACGGCCCTTCAGTGCCAGGAAGCGAACGGACTCGGGAAGGTACTTGTGCAGCACGATGGTGAGCACGAAGGACGCGGACCCGATCCAGTAAAGCACCGGCCAGCCGAAGATCGGCGTGAGGTAGACACCCACCACGCCCGCCAAGGTGCCGCCGAGGGCCCAGCCCAGGGCAACGCCCCAAAGCGAGAACTTGTTGGCCGTGCGTCGGGGTGCCAGTTCGTTGATGTAGGTCGTCGCAAGAGGCAGCAGAACACCCAGGCCGATGCCGGTCAGAACCCGAATGGCACAGAAGGAGCCGAAGGACTGTCCCATGAGCGGCGTGAGCGCGGTGAAGATGCTGGTGATCCAGAGCCCGCCGAGCAAGGTCACTCGCCGGCCCAGGCGGTCTGCCACCAGGCCGTGAAGTGCTGCGCCCACGAGAAAGCCGACCAGGCCGCTTGAAATCAGCAGCCCCGACTGCTGCGGACTCAGCCCCCATGGCCCCGCCACGAAGTGGATCACGTAGGCCGGATTGAAAGTGTCGTATCCGTCGAAGAGGGTGAGTGACGCCATCATCACCCCGAGCCACTTGTGCAGGCGTCCGAGCTTCGCCTCCGAGAGCTCGTGGGCGACGTCGACGTCGGTCTGCTGATTCATAAGGTCTCCGTTCTCGCATTGTTGGCGGCACGCATGCCGCGACGGCCAAGCTGTACCGCTTTGGTCCCGCGAATGTTGGTCGCTCTCCTTCGCATGGTCCAACGCTTTCGCGCAATGTCGACTATGCGTTTCGGAAATGAATCCAAGGGTTCCTGAGAGGTCGGCGGGCGCTGGTGGATCGCGGTGCGGTGACGGCCCCCCTCCATGCGCTTCGCGAATCCGCGCTATCACGGATATTCGTTCGACCCGGCTTCAAGCCCCTCGTAAATTGAGCGGCTGGGCAAACGCCGCTGTGGCGCTGCCATGAACCGTATCGGCGGCACGCGGCCGCACAAAGGAGATAGGCATGCAAGGAAAGATCGGCCTCGAGGAGCACTTCGCACTCCCCGAGACGCTGCAGGACTCGGCTGGCTTCGTGCCGGGAGCGTACTGGAAGGAACTCAGCAGCCGTCTGCTCGATATCCATGAGCAGCGCTTGCGCCAGATGGACGAGCACGGCATGGAGATGATGATCCTGTCGCTGAACGCGCCCGCCGTTCAGGCCGTGCCCGACCCACGCAAGGCCTACGAGCTCGCGGTGCGCGCCAATGATTTTCTGGCCGAGCAGGTGGCGAAGAGGCCGGACCGCTTCCAGGCCTTCGCCGCCTTGCCGATGCAGGACCCCGAGAAGGCAATCCAGGAACTCGAACGCTGCATGACCACGCTCGGCTTCCGCGGCGCGCTGGTCAACGGCTTCTCGCAGGTGGGCACCCCGGACCATGTCGTCTACTACGACGCGCCGCAGTACGCCCCTTTCTGGGCCGCGGCAGAACGGCTGGACGCGCCCTTCTACCTGCACCCGCGCAATCCGCTCGCGAGCTGGGCGCAGATCTATGAAGGCCACCCGTGGCTGCTGGGACCGACATGGGCCTTCGCGCAGGAAACCGCGGTGCACGCGCTGCGCCTGATGGCCAGCGGGCTCTTCGACCATCATCCCGGCCTCAAGATCATCCTGGGCCATCTGGGCGAAGGACTGCCCTACAACATGTGGCGAGTCGATCACCGCAACGCCTGGGTCAAGGCACCCAAGGGCTATCCGGCCAAGCGCAAGCTGTGCGACTACTTCCACGAGAACTTCTATCTCACGACCTCCGGCAATTTCCGCACCCAGACGCTGATCGATGCCATGCTGGAAGTCGGGGCGGACCGGATCCTGTTCTCGACCGACTGGCCCTTCGAGAACGTCGATCACGCCTCGAACTGGTTCGACGACACGAGCATCAGTGAAGCCGATCGGATGAAGATCGGCCGGACCAACGCGTTGTCGCTGTTCAAGTTGAACCAGGGTTGACAAACCGAATGATCGACATCGACGAATGGACCATCACCAGCGCGGCCCTGAAGGCCCAAGGCGGCACGGCGAACACGCGCCTGAAGACCGTGATGGACAGCCTGGTGCGCCACCTGCATGAGTTCGCACGCGAAGTGCAGTTGACCGAGGCCGAGTGGGCTCATGGCATCGATTTCCTTACGCGCGCCGGAAAGATCACCGACGACAAGCGGCAGGAGTTCATCCTGCTGTCCGATGTGCTGGGTCTTTCGTCGCTGGTCACTGCACAGTGCAACCGCCGTCCCACGGGGTGCACGGAGGCGACCGTCTTCGGTCCCTTCTACGTGGCCAACGCGCCGAAGTACGACAACGGCGACGACATCGCCAACGGTGCGAGCGGCGAGCCGTGCTTCGTCGCGGGAACCATCCGGGGGATCGACGGCGAGCCGATTGCCAACGCCGAGATCGATGTGTGGCAGTCGGACGATGAAGGCAACTACGACGTCCAGCGCCCGGAGCTTGCGCAGGCGCAAGGGCGAGGCCGGCTGAGCAGCCTCGAGGACGGGCGCTACGGCTTCAGGTCCATCGTGGCAGTGCCGTACCCGATCCCTCACGATGGACCGGTGGGCCAGCTGCTGGAGAAGCTGGGTCGCCATCCGTGGCGGCCCGCACACCTGCACTTCATGATTCGTGCCCCAGGCTATGAGACGCTGATCACCCACGTGTTTCGCTCGGGCGGCACCTATCTGGATTCCGATGCCGTATTCGGCGTACGCTCCTCGCTCATTGCCGACTGGAAACGCCACGAGGCCGGCCTCGCACCCGACGGAACGTGCATGGAAGAACCCTTCTACACACTCGACTACGACTTCGTCCTGAACAAGGCAGCAAAGGACTACACCCTCTTGCCCCCGTCTCGCTGATGCACCACTTTGTCTACACCGCGAGTCCTTCTCGCATCGTTTTCGGCCCCGACAGCATCGACCAGCTTCCGGCAGAGATCGAGCGCCTCGGCGCCAAGCGCGCACTTGTCCTATGCACGCCCCATCAGCGTGAGCACGCGCAAGCCATTGCCGACCGGCTGCCCGGCTGCGTGGCCTCGATCTTCGACCAGGCGGCCATGCACGTGCCCATCGAGGTCGCGCGCAAGGCCCGTGCACTGGCATCGGAGACGAAGGCGGACTGCGCACTGGCCATCGGCGGTGGATCGACAGTCGGCCTCGGCAAGGCCATCGCCCTGGAGTCCGGTCTGCCGATCATCGCCGTGCCGACGACCTACGCGGGCAGCGAGGTGACGCCGATCTATGGCATCACCGAAGCAGGCCTGAAGAAGACGGGGCGGGATCCACGCGTGCTTCCTCGGGTCGTCGTCTACGACCCGAAGCTCACGCTGTCGCTGCCGATGGGCCTCACCGTCACGAGTGCGATCAACGCGATCGCCCACGCAGCCGAGGGGCTGTACGCGCACGACGGCAATCCGGTGATCGCATTGATGGCCGAAGAGGGAATTCGTGCTTGCGCAGCCGCACTGCGAGCACTTCAGGAGAATCCTCGTGACCTGGCCGCACGCAGTTCGGCGCTCTATGGCGCGTGGCTTTGCGGGACTGTCCTGGGTGCGGTGTCGATGGGTCTGCACCACAAGCTGTGCCACACCCTGGGCGGCACATTCGACTTGCCGCATGCAGAGGTCCACGCGGTGGTCCTGCCGCACGCGCTTCGATACAACGCGGATGCCGCACCGGAAGCCATGGCCCGGATCGCGAGGGCGCTCGGCGTCGCGGATGCGCCCATGGGCATCTTCGAACTTGCGCGAGCACATGGTGCGCCCATGTCGCTGAAGGCGATCGGCATGCCGGCCGGCGGGCTCGATCAGGCGGTCGAACTGGCGGCGGCAAACCAGTACCCGAATCCGCGGCCGCTCGAAAAAGTGGCGCTGCGAAGCCTGCTGGATCATGCGTTCGCAGGTGCAGCGCCCACGGCCTGATCGCCCTGGGCGGGCGCGCGGTGCGATCGCTCATGGAAGAGGCCGAAGATCAGTTCACGCAGCCAGCGGTTGCCGCTGTCCTGATGGAATCGCTCATGCCACTGCTGGCGTATTTCGAAGGGAGTGATCTCGAATGGCGCATCGACGGTGTGCAGATCGGTGCGCGACGCCACCATCGCCCTGGCCAGGCGAGCCGGCGCAGTCAGCAGCAATCCGGACGCGGCAACGATCGACGACAAGCCCAGCGAGTGAGCGGCGGTGAGCACGACCTGGCGTCGATCCAGCGCACCCGCTCGATGCAAGGTCTGCTGAAGCTGGGAGTCGGTCGTTCCGTGTGGCCGATACGCAATGTGTTCCGCCGCGAGATAGTCCTCGAGCTGGATGCTCCCGCGGCTGCCCAAAGCGGATGCCTTGGACATCAACACGACAAAGGTCTCCTCGAACAATCGCTGCTGATAGAACGACGGTCCCATCGGTTCCCAGCTGCCGACCGCGATGTCGATCTGCCCGTGAAGCATGCGTTGCCGGGCCTCGGCCATGGAGACGTCCACAGTTTCGAAGCGAAGGCCAGGCGCAATGCCGCGCGCGACCGAGAGCAGCTCGGGCATCATGACCAGTTGCCCGATGTCGTTGATCGCGATTCGAAAC
Source organism: Variovorax paradoxus (assembly GCF_018614915.1). Lineage (GTDB taxonomy): Bacteria > Pseudomonadota > Gammaproteobacteria > Burkholderiales > Burkholderiaceae_C > Variovorax > Variovorax paradoxus_K. The sequence continues at coordinate 64,311 of NZ_JAGGNU010000048.1, forward strand.
GTGCGGCCGGAGGTCTGCGCGTCGAATGTTCTGCCCTGATCCACCGCCTGCAGCAGGCAGGCGAGCCCTTCCTCGATGGGAGCAATCAGGCGCTCGGCGACAGGCGTGGGCATCATCCCATCGGCCGAACGCACGAACAGCGCGTCGTTGAAGCGTTCGCGCATGCGCTTGAGGGCGTTGCTCACCGCCGACTGCGTCATTCCGAGGCGCTCACCCGCGAGTGAGACGCTGCGGGTGGCATGGATGGCCTGGAACACCAGGAAGAGATTGAGATCGATGGAGTTGATGTTCATCGCGACGTCTCCGTTCCGGCCGAGCCGTCACTCGTTGTCCAGCACTGCCAGGTTGTCGTAGACCATCCGAAGCATGTCCCGCAGGGACTCGGCCTGCGCAAACGTGAGTCCGGACAAGGACACACGCTCGTACAGCTGAGCCAAGGGAATGATTCGCAAGGTGAGGTCGCGCCCTGCCTCCGTCAGGCTGAGTGCGAGCGCACGGGCGTCTTCGTCCGATCGATCACGCACCAGCACGCCACGCTGCAGAAGACCTTCCACAACCCGCGAGAGCGTCGAAGGCTCCGTCGATGTGTGCAGCGCCAGATCCGAAAGGCGCTGATGCGCCTGGTGATGCAAGGCGACGCAGACCCGCCACTCGGTGAGCGAGAGCTTGAACTGCTTGAGTTCCTTGCTGAAGGACTGGCCCATCCTCATCCCTGCACGCGCAAGCAAATAGGGGATTGCCCTTTCGAGGTCGTGATTGGCAGTTTTGTCTGCAACCGTGGCCGATTGACTGGGTGCTTCTGAGCGTGTCTTGCCTCGCTTCAAAGGCACCACCGCGGCTGATTTTCTCTTGACCATGCTGGATCTTACAAACGAATGAGATCGCGAACATAGCGTAAACCCCGAGGCCAATTTATTTGCGTTTGCAAGTGTTATCGGCTTCAATCATTGCACCTCGATCAAGATCAACCACCTTTCTGGAGACTCCGCATGACCGACGCTGCAAACCCGCTCGCCCAGCTCAATCACATCGACCTTCCCGCGCCGGGTCGGAAGTCACCGGTGAGGAACGCCCCGCCGATCGAAAGAATAGTTGCATCCGCAAGCGAGTTGATGCCGGTGCTGCGCGCGCGGGCGCAACGCACTGAACAGGATCGCCGCGTCTCGGAGGAGACGACGCGCGCCTTCCATGACGCAGGTTTTTTCAAGCTGATGCAGCCCGCCCGCTACGGCGGTTTCGAGTACGGCTTTACCGCCTTCATCGACGTGGTGAGCGAATTGGCACGCGGCTGCACTTCGTCGGCCTGGGGCTGCTCGCTGGGCGCGATCCATCAGTGGCTGGTTGCGACTTTCCCCGAAGAAGCGCAAGACGACGTCTGGCGCAAGGACCCCAGCGCGATCGTCTGCGGTTCGTACGCGCCGGCGACCATGGCCGAGAAGGTGGACGGTGGCTACCTCGTCCACGGCAAGTGGCTCTTTGCATCCAACGTGGACAACTCGCAGTGGGCGCTGCTGGGCGTCCAGTTTCCGCCGGAGGAGAAGGGCGCCGTGCCGACGGCCGGCTTTCTGCTCGCACCGCGATCGGACTGGTCGATCGAGGACAACTGGCACGTCGCCGGGCAGGCAGGCACCGGGTCCAAGGCGGTCGTCATCGAGAAGCCGACCTTCATTCCGGCTCACCGCAAGCTGAGCTTCGCCGACGCCTCCTCCAACTGCCCGCCGGGGGCGAAGGTCAACACGAATCCCATCTATCGAATCCCCTTCCTTTCCGCGGTGCCGGTCTGCCTGGTATCGCCCATCATCGGCACCGCGCAGGGCGCCGTCGACGAACTCATCGCGCTGGCGGGCTCGCGCGTCACGCGAGGCGCAGTGGCTGGCGGAGGCAACCGGCTGAGCGAGTTCTTCCCGGTGCAGTCTCGTCTGGCCGAAGCATCGGCAAGCGTCGATGCGGCGCGGCTGCTGCTCTATCGCGACACCGCGCAGGTAGAGCAGATGGCGGTCGATGGCCGCGCCATCAGCGTGGAGCAACGGATTCGCAATCGTCGGGACCATGCCTTCGCCGCACGTCTGTCTCGCGACGCCGTCGAGGCGGTGTTCGCGAGCGTCGGCGGCGCAGGCCTGTCGCTGAACCAGCCCATTCAGCGCATGTGGCGCGACACGAACGCCATCTCGCGCCACATCAGCCTCAACTGGGACGCGGTCTCTTCGATGGTGGGGCAATACCTGCTCGGCCTCGAGCCCAAGGGCCAGTACTGATCGAGAGGTGCGCGATGTACTCCTGGGCTCTCATCACGGGCGACGCCGCCGACACGATCGATGCTCGCCAGTTGCGCCAGGCCCTCGGCGCCTTTCCGACGGGCGTATGCCTCGTGACGACGGCGACGCCCGATGGCAAGCGCGAGGGCATGACCATCAATTCATTCGCGTCGGTATCCCTGGATCCGCCGCTGATCCTGTGGAGCATCCGCGACGACACGCGCAGCGCCGATGCATTCCTTGCGGCACGCTCCTTCAACCTGAGCGTGCTGACCGCCGAGCAGCGCGAGCTGGCCTGGCATTTCGCCAAGCCCGCACCGGACAAGTTCGAGCGCTTCTCCGAAGCATTCGAGACAGCAGGCAACGGATGTCCGCGGCTCGTCGAGAGCGTCGCGACATTCGAGTGCACCATCTACTCGCTTCACCAGGAGGGAGATCACACGATCCTGCTCGGTCGGGTGGATCGCTTCTCGCGGACCGAAACGCCGCCCTTGCTCTTCCATTCGGGACAGATGGGGTCGCTGTGGGAGCTGGCCGAAACATTGGCCCGCCCCCGACAGGGCAACGCCGAAGGCGCAGGCCTCAAGGAGTAGAGCCTTAGTCGAAATCATTACTGCCGAATAAATGCACGCCGGCGTGAGTATGCGAAAAGTTCACATTCGCCGCGGCAGTTCCCTTACTATTGCCTTACGTGTCAGCGGCAAAACGTCATCAAGCCGCTGCCTATGCAAGACGAACGAGGAGGAACCATGATCCGGCAACAGAAGTCGCCTTTCGACGTGCTCGGCACGCATCCCTACCCACAGGAACAGTGGCGATGCGCCTTTGTGTCCGAGTGGGCACGGCTGTCGGAAGGTTGCGCCGACGTGGCGCAAACGACCGAGGCCGCTGGGGAGCTGTATGCACGGTACGGCACTCGAAATCCGACGGAGTTCGCGCGCGAAGAGTGGGGAGACCCTGTCCACCGGCCGCCCGAGCAAGCTGTCGAAGCAGGCGCTCTGCGCGCAGGTGCGGCGGGACTTGACGATACCGCTTGAGCCGCCTTTTCAGGCCAAGTCCTCGATTTGAAGGACTCTTGAGCTGTCTTGGGATCGTACGAGAAAGAAAGATGGTGGCCTGGGGCGGAATCGAACCACCGACACGCGGATTTTCAATCCGCTGCTCTACCAACTGAGCTACCGGGCCATGTACGCCTCGACTTGCGGCTGATCAGTGGGTCTTGTGTGACTCCACTGGGCTACCGGGCCTTGGTGTGCAGCCCGCGATTATACAGTGCCTCGCCGGCCCCTCGACAGGTCGACGCCAAGTTGCTTGAGCTTGCGATAAAGATGCGTGCGCTCGAGGCCGGTCTTCTCGGCCACGCGCGTCATCGAGCCGTTCTCCATCGCGAGATGGAACTCGAAATACGCCTTCTCGAAACCATCGCGCGCGTCGCGCAAGGGGCGGTCGAGATCGAAGCTCTGCGTGGATTGCGGACCGGTGTCGATCACCGGCGCCAGCGGCGCCGCCGGCACCAGCGCGCTGTCGCCGCCCGTCGTCACGGTCGGAGAAAAACTGCTCGCCGCGGGCACCACGCTGGCGGCGGCGCGGCGCGCGTTCTCGCGCGCGAGTCCTTGCTCGACCGCTTTCAACAGCTTCTGCAAGGTGATGGGCTTTTCGAGGAAGGCGAAAGCGCCGATGCGCGTGGCGTCGACCGCGGTGTCGATGGTGGCATGGCCGCTCATCATGACGACCGGCATGCTCAGCAAGCCGGCGGTGGACCATTCCTTGAGCAGCGTGACGCCGTCGGTGTCGGGCATCCAGATGTCGAGCAGGACGAGGTCCGGGCGCGCACGCTGCCGTGCTGCGCGCGCTTCGGCCGCGTTCTCGGCGAGTTCCACGTTGTGGCCTTCGTCATTGAGAATTTCGAAGAGCAGGTCCCGAATGCCCAGCTCGTCGTCGACCACGAGGATGTTTGCCATGAATGCTTGTGTTGTGCGCCTGTGTAGGAAGTGCTCGCTGGCCGGCCCGCCGCACTGAAAACGCTCAGGCGGTAGGCGGCTTCGAATCTTCGGTGTGTGCGAGCGCTCCCTGCGTCTCGCCTGCCAGCGCGAATGATAACGAGACTTGCGCGCCAGCCACAGCCCCATCGGCGATGCGATTCGAAAGTTCGATGCGGGCGCCGTGCTCGTCGGCGATCTTCTTGACGACCGCCAGGCCCAGCCCGGTGCCCTTGGTCTTGGTCGTGACGTAGGGCTCGAAAGCCCGCTTGAGGATGTTCTCGGCGAAGCCGGGCCCGTTGTCCTGCACCGTGAGCCGCACGCGCTGGCCCGAATCGCCGAGCCGCGTACGGATGACGATCTCGCCGGCGCGCCCGCTGCCGCTGGCGGCAGCCTCGGCCGCGTCCTGCGCGTTCTGCAACAGGTTGTGAATGACCTGCCGAATCTGCTGCCCGTCGCCGCGGATCGGCGGGCAGCGCTCGTCCAGCTCGGAGCGCAGCGTGATCGGGGCGTTCTCGGCGGCGTAGAGCTGCAGCACGTCCGCCACCAGCGCGTTGAGATCGACCGGCTTCAGGTCGGCGGCAGGCAGGCGCGCATAGTCGCGGAACTCGTTGACCAGCCGCTTCATCGCATCGACCTGGTCGACGATGGTCTTGACCGACTTGACGAGGATCGCCTCCTCGGGCGGCGCGACCTTGCCGGTGAGCTTCATTTCGAGGCGCTCGGCCGAGAGCTGGATCGGCGTCAACGGGTTCTTGATCTCGTGCGCCAGGCGCCGCGCCACCTCGCCCCAGGCCTGGGCGCGCTGGGCCGACACGATCTCGGAAATGTCGTCGAACACCAGGAGCCTCGCCTCGCCCGGCAGCTCCGCGCCGCGCGCGACGATGTTGATGGCGTCCTGCGACATGCCCTCGCCGCTCGCATGCAGCTCGAAGGCATGCTGCCAGTGGTCGAGGCCGTGCTGCAGGCGCTCGACCTGGAACTCGTCGAACTGCTGCTGCACGCTCTGTCCGAACTCGGCCAGTCCGGGCACGTCGGCCAGGAGCTGGCCTTCGTAGGCCGCGAGCGGCGCGCGCAGCACGCGCGTGGCACCCGGGTTGGTCGACAGCACGGTGCCCTGCGGGTCGAGCACGATCACGCCCGAGGTCAGGTTATCGAGGATGGTCTGCAGGTTGGCACGCGCCGCGTCGAGCTCGCCCATGGTCTTTTCGACCGCGCCGCGGGCATCGGCCAGCTGCTGGGTCATGACGGCGAAGGAACGCGTGAGGCCGCCCAGTTCGTCCTTGCCCGGCAGCACCGCGGTGGGGCGCAGGTCGCCGCCCGCCACCTGGCGCACGCCGTCGGCCAGCACCAGCAGCGGCCGGGCGAGTTGGGTGCCGAACAGCACCGCGAGCAGCACCGCACCGAACACCGCGAGGAACAACGTCAGCGTGAGGGTGCCGATGTACATGCGGCGCAGCCCTTCGCGCGCCAACGCTCTTTCCTGGTACTCGCGGTTGGCTTCCTGCACGGCCAGCGCGTTGGCTACCACCGCCGGCGGCAGCGGCTGCGTGACCTGCAGGAAACGCGGCTCGGTGTTGAACTCGAAGCCCGGTCTTTGCACCAACGCGAGCGCCCGCACGCTGGCGGGCGGCGGCGGCGCGGCGCCGGGTGCGGGCGTCTCGTCGAGGCCTTCGATGTGTGCGATCGCACGGTCGGCGCGCACCTGGCGGAACTGCTGCGGCGTGGGCCGCTCGGGGTTGAGCTGGAAGCGCGAGGCGCCGGCGCCGGCCACCAGTTGGCCGCTGCCGGTCCAGAGCACCACGTCGGTGGCGCCGAGCTGGTCGCGAATACGCTCCAGCACGAGGCCGGCGCTCGCATCGGGCACCTCGGCCAGCTGGTTGCTCGCGCTGCGGACCTTGCTCACCAGGTCGTCTGACACCGAGTCGAGCGTGGCGCGGCCCAGGTTCAGGCCGGCGTCGAGCGCGCCTTCGACCTTGACGTCGAACCAGCTCTCGATCGAGCGCGCTACGAACTGGTAGGAGACCAGGTACACCAGCGCGCCGGGAACCACGCCCACGAGCGCGAAGATCGCGGCCAGCTTGATCAAGAGGCGGCTGCCGAACTTGCCCTGGCGCAGGCGCCGCAGCAGGCGAAAGGCGACCCACCCGATCACCAGCACCAGCACCACTGCGACGACCACGTTGATGCCGAACAGGCGCGCGTAGTTCTGTTCGTAGAAGGCGCGGTTGTTGGTGGCCTGCGCCAGCAGGAACATGAGCACCAGCCCGATGGCCGTGACCAAAAAGGCGCCGACCCCGATCGCCCAGCGCATGGCGCGGGAACGGCGGTGCGGTGGCGGCGCCCCTGGTGCGCCGCCGCGAGGGTCGGTGCTCACTTGGCCTTCTCCAGCGGCAAACGTGCGCTGCGCTCGACCGAGATGTTCCAGTCGGCCTGGCCGACCACGCCGATCTGGAAGGGCCGCGGCAGCTGCGAGGTGTCGAGCCGGAAGCGGAAGCTCACCGCATGGACGCCATCATCTCCGATCTCGGCCAGGTCGCCGAGGCGCAGCCGGCCGACGCGCCGAACGCTCTCGAGCGCCTCTTCGAGGGTGTCGAAATTCTGGTTCAGCGACACGCCGAAGCCTGCATTGGTGATCGGCACCGGCGAGACATTGAGCCGCCAGCGGCGCGTGAGCGGCTGATAGGCGAGGCGCATGTGGCGCGTGGCCTGCGCCACCTTGAGGTCGGTCCAGTACCAACGCTCGCGGTAGAGCTCGGCCTCGGCCACGAAATAGATCGCGATGCCCTTGTCGAGCACTTCCCCGACCAGCGCCGGCAACTCGAACTGGACCTGCGCAGTGAGATAGATGCCGTCATCGGCCTGTTCGAGCCGAAGCTGGCTGACAGACGCATTGCGCGGCTGGGCCACCGCCGGCGTCCATGCAAGGAGGAAGGCGAGCACCGCCAGCACGGCAAGCCAGGCCGTGCCGGGCCGGTCAGCGCGGCTGCTTTTCGAGCAAGGCGTAGAAAAATCCGTCGTGGTCACCCAAGGCATTGTCCGGGACGCCACGGGCAATCCCCCCGCTTTGCGGCAGCAAATGGCCCGGCGAGGGCAGCAAACCGGCGTCGGTGTTGTGTGCAAGGAACGCATCGATCTGGTGCGCGCCCTCTTCGCGGAAGACGGAACAGGTGCAGTACAACAAACGTCCGCCCGGCCGCACCAGGGGCCACAGGGCCGCCAGCAGCATCGCCTGCTGGAGCGCCAGCTGCTCGGTGTCGCTCTCGCGTCGCAGCCAGCGCACGTCGGGGTGGCGCCGCACGATGCCCGAGGCAGTGCAAGGCGCATCAAGCAGGATGGCATCGAAAAGTTGGCCGTCCCACCACTGCTCGGGCCGCGCAGCATCGGCCACCAGGACCTTGGCCTTCATGCCGAGCCGGGCCAGCGTTTCATCGATGCGGCGGCTGCGCACGGCATCGATTTCGAGTGCCATGAGCTCGATCGCATCCGGCCCCGCCACTTCCAGGAGGTGGGCGGTCTTGCCGCCCGGCGCGGCGCAGGCGTCGAGCACCCGCAGCGGCGCACCGTCCGTCGCGGCGCTGCGCAGCCCGTCGAGCAGCAGGGGCGCGGCGAGCTGGGCGGCAGCATCCTGCACCGAACATTCGCCTTCGACGAAGCCCGGCAGCTCCTGGACCGGACGCGCGCGCAGCAGCTGCAGACCGCTGGCGGCGACCGGGATCGCCTGCATCTCCGCGGCAGCCAGTGCGGCCTGGTAGGAAGCCACGTTGCTCCTGCGCGTGTTGACGCGCAGTGTCATCGGCGCCTGGATGTTGTCGGCCGACAGCACGCGCTGCCAGTCGCGCGGATGGTCGCGCCGCAGGCGTTCGATCCACCAGCGCGGATGGTTCCATTGGGCCACCGGCTCGCGCTCGGTGGCCGCCACCAGTTCTTCGCGTTCGCGCAGGAAGCGGCGCAGGCAGGCGTTGACGAAGCTGGCCTGGGCGCGCGTGCCGGGATTGCGCTTGGCAGCCTCGACCGCCTGGTCGACCAGCGTGAATGGTTCGTAAGGCGACAGCGCGGAATCCCAGGCCAGCGCGAGCGCGGTGCAGAGCAAGGCATCGGCCGCGGGCGGCGGCGTGCGCTTGGCCAGCTGGCGACGCAAGGCTTCGGCGCGGCCGAGCCAGCGCAGCACCTGGAAGCCCAGCGCCTGCACGCCCGGCCGCAGAGCGGGCTCGACGGCCTCGAAGGCCACGGCGCCCGAGACGCCGCCGCGGATCGAGGCGAGCGCGGCGGCAGTGAGTTGCAACTGGCGCCACAGCGGCGGCGAAAGAGGCGACGGAGCGTGGATGGAGTCTGAAAGGTCTGGCAACTTGGTTTCGATGTAAGAGGACGCGGGATCAGCGCAAGGCCGCTGCAGGTCGCAGCTGCATGATCCACGCCACCAGCAGCGCCGGGAATTGCGCGATCGCCGCGTTGTACTGCGCCACGGCCAGATTGAACTGGCTGCGGGCGATTTCGGCGGCAGCCGAGGGTTCGGGCCAGGCGATCGGCGCCGAGCCGGCCGCCGCATCCTCCCGGGCGGCGAGCGGCGCCGGTCGCGACAGCGTGCCGTCGGCCTCGAAGCTGACCACCGAATCGGGATACAGCCGCTGCCAGGCGCCGAGCATCACGTGCAAGGCGGTCGCCAGCGCGGCGATGCCGGCCGGATCGAGCGGCTTCAGCCGCGTGGCGCCCAGGAGCGTCACCAGCTGGCTGGCCGCCGCCTGCAGCGAAGCTTCGGCCGCAGCACCGTTGGGCACCGCCGGCGCCGGCGGGGCCTCGGCCACGCGCGCCTGCACGAAATCGAGTTGCCGCAGCAGTGCCGCATCGAGCGCCGCATAGCCCTGCAACGCCGCGGAGCGCAAGCGCACGATGCGGTTGTAGGCACCGACGAACCAGAACAGCGCCAGCGCGCCGAGGATCCAGAAGAGCAGCGAATCGGGCATGTCGATCACGAAAAAGCCCCCCGACCGCGGACGGAAGGGGGGCATGGGGTACCGGTCATGCCGGCGATGCTAACCAGTTATTTACTCGGTCGCGGCGCCTTCGCTGGCGTCGGCCGTGGTCGCATCGTCGGTCGAGGGGCTGCCGGCCAGGTCGGCGGCTTCCGCCTCGGCGATCGCGCGGCGCTCGGCTTCGTCCATCGCGTCCTTGACCTTGCGCGCCTGGTGGTACGCCATGCCGGTGCCCGCGGGGATCAGGCGGCCGACGATGACGTTCTCCTTCAGGCCGCGCAGTTCGTCGCGCTTGCCCATGATCGCGGCTTCGGTCAGCACGCGCGTCGTTTCCTGGAACGATGCGGCGCTGATGAAGCTGTCGGTCGAGAGCGATGCCTTCGTGATGCCGAGCAGCAGGTTGGTGAAGGTGGCGGGCAGCTTGTCAGCGGCGCGCAGGGCGTCGTTGGTGTTGAGCATTTCGCTGCGTTCGACCTGTTCGCCGGCGATGTAGTTGGTGTCGCCCGGGTTCTCGACCACGACGCGGCGCAGCATCTGGCGAACGATCACCTCGATGTGCTTGTCGTTGATCTTCACGCCCTGCAAGCGGTACACGTCCTGCACTTCGTCCACGATGTAGCGCGCGAGTTCTTCCGAACCCAGCAGGCGCAGGATGTCCTGCGGATCCGCCGGGCCGTCGACCACGCTTTCGCCCTTGTTCACCACCTGGCCTTCGTGCACCAGGATGTTCTTCTCCTTCGGCACCAGGTCTTCCCAGACCTTGCCTTCGGGGTCGGTGATCTGCAGGCGAATCTTGCCCTTGGTCTCCTTGCCGAACGACACGGTACCGGTCATCTCGGCCAGCATGCCCTTGTCCTTCGGCGAACGCGCCTCGAACAGCTCGGCCACGCGCGGAAGACCGCCGGTGATGTCGCGGGTCTTCTGGCCTTCGACCGGAATGCGCGCCAGCACTTCGCCGGGGCCCACGTCCTGACCGTCGCGGATCTGCACCAGCGAGCCGATCGGGAAGCCGATGGTCACCGAGTGGTCGGTACCGGGGATCTTGACCTCGTTGCCCGTGGCGTCGATCAGCTTCACCTGCGGGCGCACGACCTTGGCCGCGCCGCGGCGCTTCGGATCGATCACCACCAGCGTCGACAGGCCCGTGACCTCGTCGACCTGCTTGGCGACCGTGAGGCCTTCCTCGACGTTCTCGAACTTGGTCTTGCCGGCGAACTCCGTGATGATCGGGCGCGTCAGCGGATCCCAGTTGGCCAGCACCTGGCCGGCCTTGACCTGCTGGTCGGCCTTGACCGCCAGCGTGGCGCCATACGGCACCTTGTGGCGCTCGCGCTCGCGGCCGTGCTCGTCATGGATGACGATCTCGCCCGAACGCGCGATCACGACCAGCTCGTTCTTGCTGTTGGTCACGTAGCGCATCGTGGCGTTGAAGCCGATCACGCCGTTGGACTTGGCTTCGACGCTCGAGGCCACCGCCGCACGCGAAGCCGCACCACCGATGTGGAAGGTGCGCATCGTGAGCTGCGTGCCGGGTTCGCCGATCGACTGCGCCGCGATCACACCGACCGCTTCGCCGTTGTTGACCAGGCCGCCGCGGCCGAGGTCGCGGCCGTAGCACTTGGCGCACAGGCCGAAGCGGGTCGAGCAGGTCAGCGCCGTGCGCACCTTGACTTCGTCCACGCCCTCGAGTTCGAGCGCTTCGATCACGTCCTCGTCGAGCATGTCGCCGGCCTGGGCCAGCACTGCGCGCGTTTCCGGATGCACGATGTCTTCGGCCGCGGTGCGGCCGAGAATGCGGTCGCGCAGCGATTCGATGACTTCACCACCCTCGACGATTGCGCGCATGACCGCGCCGTCCATCGTGCCGCAGTCCTGTTCGATCACCACCAGGTCCTGCGTCACGTCGACCAGTCGACGCGTCAGGTAGCCGGAGTTCGCGGTCTTCAGCGCGGTATCGGCCAGACCCTTTCGGGCACCGTGGGTGGAGATGAAGTACTCCAGCACGTTCAGGCCTTCGCGGAAGTTCGCGGTGATCGGCGTCTCGATGATCGAGCCGTCGGGCTTGGCCATCAGGCCCCGCATGCCGGCGACCTGACGGATCTGCGCGGCGGAACCGCGGGCGCCCGAGTCGGCCATCATGTAGATCGAGTTGAAGGACTCCTGCTCGACTTCCTTGCCGTGGCGGTCGGTGACCTTCTCCTTCGAGAGCTTGGCCATCATGACCTTCGACACTTCGTCGCCGGCCTTGCCCCAGATGTCCACCACCTTGTTGTAGCGCTCGCCGGAGGTCACCAGGCCCGAGACGTACTGCTGCTCGATCTCCTTCACTTCCTTGGCCGAGCGCTCGATGATGCCGTGCTTCTCGGCGGGCACCAGCATGTCGTCGATGGCGATCGAGATGCCGGCCTTGGTCGCCAGGCGGAAGCCGTTCTGCAGCAGCTTGTCGGCGAAGACCACGGTCTCCTTCAGGCCGCACTTGCGGAACGAGACGTTGATGAGCTTGGAGATTTCCTTCTTCTTCAGCGCCTTGTTGATGTTCGAGAACGGCAGGCCCTTGGGCAGGATCTCGGACAGCAGCGCGCGGCCCACGGTCGTATCGACGAGCTCGGTGTTGGGCGTGAATTCGCCCGATTCCTTGTCCTTCGTGTACTCGGTGATGCGCACGCTGACCTTGGCGGTGAGCTCGACCACGTTGGCGTCGAGCGCGCGCTGCACTTCACCGATGTCGGAGAAGATCAGGCCCTCGCCCTTGCCGTTGATGCGCTCGCGGGTCGTGTAGTACAGGCCCAGCACCACGTCCTGCGACGGCACGATCGACGGTTCGCCGTTGGCCGGGAACAGCACGTTGTTGGAGGCCAGCATCAGCGTGCGGGCTTCCATCTGCGCTTCCACCGACAGCGGCACGTGGACGGCCATCTGGTCGCCGTCGAAGTCGGCGTTGAAGGCCGCGCAAACGAGCGGGTGCAGCTGGATCGCCTTGCCTTCGATCAGGATCGGCTCGAAAGCCTGGATGCCGAGGCGGTGCAGGGTCGGTGCGCGGTTCAGCATCACCGGATGCTCCTTGATCACCTCTTCCAGGATGTCCCACACCACCGGCGTGCCGGATTCGACTTCCTTCTTCGCCGCCTTGATGGTGGTCGCGATGCCCATGGCTTCGAGGCGCGAGAAGATGAAGGGCTTGAACAGCTCGAGCGCCATCAGCTTCGGCAGGCCGCACTGGTGCAGCTTGAGCGTCGGCCCGACCACGATGACCGAGCGGCCCGAGTAGTCGACGCGCTTGCCCAGCAGGTTCTGGCGGAAGCGCCCGCTCTTGCCCTTGATCATGTCGGCCAGCGACTTGAGCGCGCGCTTGTTGGCGCCCGTCATGGCCTTGCCGCGACGGCCGTTGTCCAGCAGCGAATCGACCGCTTCCTGGAGCATCCGCTTCTCGTTGCGCGCGATGATCTCGGGCGCCTTCAGCTCGAGCAGGCGGCGCAGGCGGGAATTGCGGTTGATGACGCGGCGGTACAGGTCGTTCAGGTCGGAGGTCGCGAAGCGGCCGCCGTCCAGCGGCACCAGCGGACGCAGGTCCGGCGGCAGCACGGGCAGCACGTCGAGCACCATCCACTCGGGCTTGATGCCCGACTTGCGGAAGGCCTCGAGCACCTTGAGGCGCTTGGAGTTCTTCTTGACCTTGACTTCGGAGCCGGTCAGGTCGCCGCGCAGCTTCTCGATCTCGCTGTCGAGCTCGATGCCCATCAGCAGGTCCTTGATGCCTTCGGCGCCCATCTTGGCGATGAACTCGTCGCCGTATTCCTTGCGCTTCGCGTCGTAGTCGTCCTCGGACATGATGCCGAACTTCTTCAGCGGGGTCATGCCGGGGTCGGTGATCACGTAGGCTTCGAAGTACAGCACGCGCTCGATGTCGCGCAGCGTCATGTCGAGCACGAGGCCCAGGCGCGACGGCAGCGACTTGAGGAACCAGATGTGGGCGCAGGGCGCGGCCAGGTCGATGTGACCCATGCGCTCGCGGCGCACCTTGGTCTGCGTGACTTCGACGCCGCACTTCTCGCAGATCACGCCGCGGTGCTTCAGGCGCTTGTACTTGCCGCACAGGCACTCGTAGTCCTTGATCGGGCCAAAGATCTTGGCGCAGAAAAGACCGTCGCGCTCGGGCTTGAAGGTCCGGTAGTTGATGGTTTCCGGCTTCTTCACTTCGCCGAAGGACCACGAACGGATCTTCTCGGGCGAGGCCATGCCGATGCGGATGGCATCGAAATGCTCGTCGGGCGTGAATTGCTTGAACAGGTCGAGTAATGACTTCATGTGACTCTTTCCTTGTCTGCTTATGAGCGTTCGAGTTCGATGTCCAGGCCCAGGGAACGGATTTCCTTGACCAGCACATTGAACGATTCCGGCATGCCGGCTTCGATGGAGTGTTCGCCCTTGACGATGCTCTCGTACACCTTGGTACGGCCTTGCACGTCATCGGACTTCACCGTCAGCATTTCCTGCAGCACGTAGGCGGCGCCGTAGGCCTCGAGCGCCCACACTTCCATTTCGCCGAAGCGCTGGCCGCCGAACTGCGCCTTGCCGCCCAGCGGCTGCTGGGTGACCAGGCTGTACGGGCCCGTCGAGCGGGCGTGCATCTTGTCGTCCACCAGGTGGTGCAGCTTGAGCACGTGCATGTAGCCGACCGTGACCGGACGCTCGAACTGGTCGCCGGTGCGGCCGTCGAACAGGTAGGCCTGCGTGCGGGTGTCGGTCAGGCCCTTGGCCTTGGCGATCTCTTCAGGATAGGCCAGCTTGAGCATGCCGCGGATCTCTTCTTCCGAAGCGCCGTCGAACACCGGCGTCGCGAAGGGCACGCCGGTCGACAGGTTGCCCGCCATCTCGAGCACGTCGACATCGCTGAGCTTGCTCAGATCTTCCTTACGGCCCGAGCCGTTGTAGAGCTGGTCCATGAACTTGCGCAGCTCGGCCACCTTGGCCTCCTGCTGCAGCATGTCGCCGATGCGCTGGCCGATGCCCTTGCCGGCCCAGCCCAGGTGCACTTCGAGCACCTGGCCCACGTTCATGCGCGAAGGCACGCCCAGCGGGTTCAGGCAGATGTCGCACGGCGTGCCGTCGGCCATGTGGGGCATGTCTTCGACCGGAACGATCTTCGACACCACACCCTTGTTGCCGTGGCGGCCGGCCATCTTGTCGCCGGGCTGCAGGCGGCGCTTGACGGCCAGGTAGACCTTGACCATCTTGAGCACGCCCGCGGGCAGCTCATCGCCTTGCGTGAGCTTCTTGCGCTTCTCTTCGAAGGCCAGGTCGAAGCTGTGGCGCGTCTGCTCGAGCGAGTTCTTGATCGACTCGAGCTGCGAGGCCACTTCGTCGTCCGCCGGGCGGATGTCGAACCAGTGGAACTTCTCGATCGACGAGAGATAGGCCTTGTCGAGCTTGGTGCCCTTGGCCAGCTTGTTCGGGCCGCCGTTGGCCGCCTTGCCCGTCAGCAGCTTCTCGATCCGGTCGAAGGCGTCGGCTTCGACGATGCGAAGCTGGTCGTTCAGGTCGAGGCGGAAGCGCTTCAGCTCGTCGTCGATGATCTGCTGGGCGCGCTTGTCGCGCGTGATGCCTTCGCGGGTGAACACCTGCACGTCGATCACGGTGCCTTGCGAGCCCTGGTCGACACGCAGCGAGGTGTCCTTCACGTCGGAAGCCTTCTCGCCGAAGATCGCGCGCAGCAGCTTCTCTTCAGGCGTCAGCGTGGTCTCGCCCTTGGGCGTGACCTTGCCGACCAGCGTGTCGCCCGGCTGCACTTCGGCGCCGACGTAGATGATCCCGGATTCGTCCAGGCGGTTGAGCTGCTGCTCGGCCAGGTTCGGGATGTCGCGGGTGATTTCTTCCGCGCCCAGCTTGGTGTCGCGCGCCATCACCACCAGTTCCTCGATGTGGATCGAGGTGTAGCGGTCTTCGGCGACCACGCGTTCGCTGATCAGGATCGAGTCTTCGAAGTTGTAGCCGTTCCAGGGCATGAACGCGACCAGCATGTTCTGGCCCAGGGCCAGTTCGCCGAGGTCGGTGGATGCACCGTCGGCCACCACGTCGCCCTTGGCGATCTTGTCGCCGCGCTTGACGATCGGACGCTGGTGGATGTTGGTGTTCTGGTTCGAGCGCTGATACTTGATCAGGTTGTAGATGTCCACACCGACTTCACCGGCCGCCGCTTCGGCGTCGTTCACGCGCACCACGATGCGGGTGGCGTCGACATAGTCGACGATGCCGCCGCGGGTGGCCGTGACCACGGTGCCCGAGTCGACCGCGGAGACGCGCTCGATGCCGGTACCGACGAAGGCCTTCTCGGGGCGCAGCACCGGCACGGCCTGGCGCTGCATGTTGGCGCCCATCAGCGCGCGGTTCGCGTCGTCGTGCTCGAGGAACGGGACCAGCGAGGCGGCCACCGAAACGATCTGCGCCGGCGACACGTCCATGTACTGCACGCGCTCGGCGCCCACGAGGATCGACTCGCCGGTTTCGCGCGCCGACACCAGGTCGCCGGTCAGCTTGCCGTCCTTGTCGAGTGCGGCGTTTGCCTGCGCAATGACGTACTTGCCTTCTTCGATGGCCGACAGGTAGTCGATCTCCATCGTGACCTTGCTGTCCACCACGCGACGGTACGGCGTTTCGATGAAGCCGTATTCGTTGAGGCGGGCATAGAGCGCCAGCGAGTTGATCAGGCCGATGTTCGGACCTTCAGGCGTCTCGATCGGGCACACGCGGCCGTAGTGCGTGACGTGCACGTCGCGCACTTCGAAGCCGGCGCGCTCGCGCGTCAGACCGCCCGGGCCCAGGGCCGAGACGCGACGCTTGTGCGTGATCTCGGACAGCGGGTTGGTCTGGTCCATGAACTGCGACAGCTGCGAGGCGCCGAAGAACTCCTTCAGCGCGGCCGAGATCGGCTTGCTGTTGATCAGGTCGTGCGGCATCAGCGGCTCTTGCTCGGCCTGGCCCAGACGCTCCTTGACGGCCTTCTCGATGCGGGCCAGGCCGGTGCGGTACTGGTTCTCGGCCAGCTCGCCGACGCAGCGCACGCGGCGATTGCCGAGGTGGTCGATGTCGTCCACTTCGCCGCGGCCGTTGCGCAGATCGACCAGGATCTTGACCACGGCCAGGATGTCCTCGTTGGTCAGCACCATCGGGCCGGTCGATTCGTCACGGCCGACCTTGGCGTTGAACTTCATGCGCCCGACGCGCGACAAGTCGTAGGTGTCGGGGTTGTAGAACAGGCGCTGGAACAGGGCCTGCACGGCGTCTTCCGTCGGCGGCTCGCCGGGGCGCATCATGCGGTAGATGGCCACGCGGGCGGCGAACTCGTCCACCGTTTCGTCGATGCGCAGGGTCTGCGAGATGTACGCGCCCTGGTCGAGTTCGTTGGTGTAGATCGCCTGCACGTCCTGCACACCGGCGGCGCGCAGCTTTTTCAGCAGCGCTTCGGTCAGCTCGTCGTTGGCCTTCGCCAGGATCTCGCCCGAATCGGGATCGACGATGTTGCGCGCGATCACGCGGCCGACCAGGAAGTCTTCCGGCACGCTGATGTGCGTGGTGCCCGTCTGCTCGAGTTCGCGCGTGTGGCGCGCGGTGACGCGCTTGTCCTTGGCGATCACGACCTTGCCCGACTTGTCGGTGATGTCGAATCGCGCGACTTCGCCGCGCAGGCGCTCGGAAACGAATTCCATCTGCGCGCCGCTGTCCATCAGGCGGAAATTGTCGTTGACGAAGAAGTTGGCGAGGATCGATTCCGGATTCAGGCCGATGGCCTTCAATAGGATCGTGACCGGCATCTTGCGGCGACGGTCGACCCGGAAGTACAGCATGTCCTTCGGGTCGAACTCGAAGTCGAGCCATGAGCCGCGGTAGGGGATCACGCGCGCCGAGAACAAGAGCTTGCCGGAGCTGTGCGTCTTGCCCTTGTCGTGCTCGAAGAACACGCCGGGCGAACGGTGCAGCTGCGACACGATCACGCGCTCGGTGCCGTTGATGATGAAGGAGCCCTTTTCGGTCATGAGGGGCACTTCGCCCATGTAGACCTCTTGCTCCTTCACTTCCTTGACGACCTTGGACTGCGAAGTCGACGATTCGCGGTCATAGATGATCAGCTGCACCTTGGCACGCACGGCCGAGGCGAAGGTCAGGCCGCGGGTCTGGCACTCGCGCACATCGAAGGCGGGCTTCGCGAGGTTGTACTCGAGGAACTTCATCTCGACGAAACCGTTGTGCGAGACGATGGGGAAGGCGGCGTCGAACGCGGCCTGCAGGCCTTCCACGGTGCGTTTCTGGGGCGCAATGCCTGCTTGCAGGAACGCGGTGTAGGCGTCCTTCTGCATCTGCAGCAGGTAGGGAATTTCGACGACGCTGTCGCGATTACCGAAATTCTTTCGGATGCGCTTGCGTTCGGTGTAACTGTACGTGGACGTTTGGGCCATGAGAGCTCCGGGGCTTGAGATCTTCAGCGACTTGTTCAGGTGCTTTGCACCACTCTCCTTGGCGGCTGGCCACTACCAGCCCTGGCGGACGGTGATGCGTTGCACATCACCCGAACCAAGGGGTCTTCTGCAGTCGGGGTCAGAAGACACTTGAAAATCGGCTTTTTGCCGGTTTCCCGCCGACCGAAGGGTCGGCGGGAAACCAAAAAAAAGACGACTTTCAGGTGCGCTCTGAAAGCGCGAAAGGCTGGAGGGCCTTTTCAGGCACCTCCAGCCCTTGAAGGGACTGAATTACTTCAGTTCCACCTTGGCGCCAGCGTCTTCCAGCTTCTTCTTGGCGGCTTCGGCGTCTGCCTTCGGCAGGCCTTCCTTGACGGCCTTGGGAGCGGCTTCCACCAGGTCCTTGGCTTCCTTGAGGCCCAGGCCGGTGATTTCGCGCACGGCCTTGATCGCCGACACCTTGTTCGCGCCTGCATCCATCAGCATGACGTTGAACTCGGTCTTCTCTTCGACCACAGCGGCGGCAGCGCCACCACCGGCGGCCGGAGCCGACATGGCTGCGGCGCTCACGCCGAACTTCTCTTCGATGGCCTTCACCAGGTCGTTGAGTTCCAGGACCGTCATGCTGTCCAGCGCGGTCAAAAATGCGTCTTTATCGAATGCCATTTTGGTTTCCTAAATATGTTGGTTTGAAAAGTCGCGCACTTAGGCGGCGACTTCTTCTGCCGGAGCTTCGGCCGGTGCTTCGCCACCACCACGCTTCTCTGCCAGCGCGGCCAGAACACGGGCCGTGCGCGAGATCGGGGATTGCATCAAGCCCAGCAATTGCGCCAGCAGCACTTCCTTGGAAGGGATGTTGGCCAGTTGCTTCACGCCGTCCACGTCCAGGGCCTTGCCACCGAATGCGCCGCCGCGAATCACCAACTTGTCGTTGGTCTTCGCGAAATCGGCCACCACTTTCGCGGCAGCCACAGCGTCTTCGGAGAAGCCGTAGATCAGCGGGCCGGTCATCTGGTCGCCGATGACTTCGAATGCGCTACCAGCGACAGCACGGCGTGCCAGCGTGTTCTTCAACACGCTGAGGTTCACACCCTTGCTGCGCGCGTCGTTGCGCAGTTTGGTCATATCGGCAACCGTGATGCCACGGTATTCCGCCAGCACGAGCGTTTGAGCTTTTGCGGCGAGGCTGGTCACATCACTGATGACCGCTTCTTTCTCACTGCGATTCAGACTCAAGGTCTACTCCTTTTCAATGCGTCCTTCGGCCGGGGCCTCGGAACGCGCTTCATGCAGCGACCAACTGTTCAGGAAACGGATTCCTTTGCAGTGGGGTCGCCATCTGCGCTGGTTGCCACCCGAGGGCGGCGATTAAGTGCGGGTCGCCCCGCACACCAGCGGTCTTGGATGGCCCGAGACAGCGAAAGACGCCACCCCGACCCACCACATCGCTCCACCCGGGTAAGGGCGGAGCAAATTTCACTCTTCTCAGCTCGCCGAAATGGTTTGCGTGTCCACGCGGACACCCAGACCCATCGTCGACGACACGGCGACCTTGCGCAGGTACACACCCTTGCTGGTGGCCGGCTTTGCCTTGACCAACGCCTCGATCAGCGCAGCCAGATTGCCTTGCAGCTTGTCGGTGTCGAACGAACGACGGCCGATCGTGCCGTGCACGATGCCAGCCTTGTCGACGCGGAACTGAACCTGGCCGGCCTTGGCGTTCTTGACCGCGGTCGCCACGTCGGGCGTCACGGTGCCAACCTTCGGGTTCGGCATCAGGCCGCGCGGGCCGAGGATCTGACCCAGCGTACCGACGACGCGCATGGCGTCCGGTGCGGCGATCACGACGTCGAAGGGCATGTCGCCAGCCTTCACCATCGCGGCGAGGTCGTCCATGCCGACGATGTCGGCGCCGGCAGCCTTGGCTTCTTCAGCCTTGGCGCCTTGGGCGAACACGGCGACGCGCTTGGTCTTGCCGGTGCCGTTGGGCAGCACGACGGCGCCACGCACGACCTGGTCCGACTTCTTCGCGTCGATGCCGAGCTGCACGGCCACGTCGATCGACTCATCGAACTTGGCCGTAGCGGCTTCCTTGATGAGGCCGATGGCATCAGCCAGCGGGTACAGCTTGTTGCTGTCGACCTTGCCGACCAGCGCCTTTTGCTTCTTGGTGATCTTGGCCATTTACACGCCCTCCACATTCACGCCCATCGAACGGGCAGAGCCGGCGATGGTGCGAACCGCGGCGTCCAGGTCGGCTGCCGTCAGGTCCTTCATCTTGGCCTTGGCGATCTCTTCGAGCTGGGCGCGCGTGATCTTGCCGACCTTGTCGGTGTGCGGACGGGCAGAACCCTTCTCGAGCTTGATGGCCTTCTTGATCAAGGTGATCGCCGGCGGCGTCTTGATGATGAAGGTGAAGCTCTTGTCGGCGAACGCGGTGATGACCACCGGCAGCGGCAGACCCGGCTCGACGCCCTGGGTCTGCGCGTTGAACGCCTTGCAGAATTCCATGATGTTCAAACCGCGCTGGCCCAATGCGGGACCGATCGGCGGCGACGGATTGGCTTTACCAGCTGGCACTTGCAGCTTGATGAAGCCGACGATTTTTTTCGCCATGCTTTTCTCCTTGCGGGTGATGACGCCTTGGCTTGCTCAGCCGCAGCTCCCCGGGGTTGACGACTCTCTGCTGAAGGTTCCCCGCCGAGTCGGAGGAGCAAGAAACCCAAAAAAAGCACAAGGCCAGGGCACCTGGCCTTGTTTTCATCCTTGTCTACGTTTTCTCGACTTGCGAGAACTCGAGCTCGACCGGCGTGGCACGGCCGAAAATCATGACCGACACGCGCACCTTGCTCTTTTCGTAGTTGACTTCCTCGACGGTGCCGTTGAAGTCGGTGAACGGGCCTTCCTTGACGCGCACGAATTCGCCCACGATGAACTCGACCTTGTGGCGCGGCTTCTCGGTGCCCTGCTGCATCTGGCTGACGATGTCCTCGACCTCTTTCTGGGAGATCGGGGCCGGGCGATTCTTCGCGCCGCCGACGAAACCGGTCACCTTGTTGGTGTGCTTCACCAGATGCCAGCTCTCGTCGTCCATGATCATCTCGACCAGCACGTAGCCCGGGAAAAAGCGGCGCTCGGTGGTGCGCTTCTGGCCGTTCTTGATCTCGACCACCTCTTCGGTCGGCACCAGGATGCGGCCGAACTTGCTCTGCATGCCGGCGCGGTTGATGCGCTCGAGGATGTTGCGCTCCACGGCCTTTTCCATGCCCGAGTAGGCATGAACCACGTACCAGCGGAAGTCGGGGTTGGTGGGAGGCGCCAGCAGGGAAGTGCTTTCCGGCGTGGCTTCGACAGCGTCGTCAGTCATTATTTTCTCCAGCCCAAAATGAGGTCAAAAAACACCCATTCAAGTGTCTTGTCGGTGAGCCAAAGGAAAACGGACATGACCAGGACGAAGCCGAACACATAGGCCGTCATCTGGATCGTTTCCTTGCGCGAAGGCCAGACGACCTTCTTGACCTCACGCCACGAGTCGCGGCCGAAGGCCCACAGCTGACGGCCGTTCTCCGAGCTCGCGAACGCACCGATCGCAGCAGCGAGGCCCACCAGCAAGGCGACCCACTGCACGATCGCACCTTGGCGCGCGAGCAGATAGAACGCCACGATGGCGCCCACCGCGAGAACGACCGCCAAAGCCAGCTTGGCTTTGTCGGCGCCGGTACTCACGGTTTCGATTTGAGAAGTAGCCATCTTGGGCAAATTTCCTGTGGCCTTTCGGCCTTCAATTCCAACGCGCCTTCTTGAGACGCCGAAGCCCGTCAGGCTATGACGGGCTTTTCTGAGAGGCCACCCCTAGGTGGCAGGGGCAGTAGGAATCGAACCTACAACCTTCGGTTTTGGAGACCGACGCTCTGCCAATTGAGCTATACCCCTGTGGAGTCCTTATACGTCGAGGATCTTCGCCACCACGCCCGAACCCACGGTGCGGCCGCCTTCGCGGATCGCGAAGCGCAGGCCTTCTTCCATGGCGATCGGGTTGATCAGCTTCACGGTGATGCTGACGTTGTCGCCGGGCATGACCATTTCCTTGTCCTTGGGCAGCTCGATCGCGCCGGTCACGTCCGTGGTGCGGAAGTAGAACTGCGGAC
>NZ_JAGGNU010000004.1 GCF_018614915.1 Variovorax paradoxus
GGGCAGCGGGCTAGCGGCGCGCTACAGCGCAGGCGGCATCATCGATGCCACTTTAGCGACGCTGGGCCTGCGCGCCAGTACCCAGCTGGGCCACCGCACCCGGCTGCGCGGCATGCTGGGCTGGCGCCATGCCTTCGGCGACACGACGCCGACCAGCACGCATGCGTTCGCGGGCAGCATTCCGTTCACGCTCGAAGGCGTGCCGCTGGCGAAGAACGTGGCGGTGGTGGAAGCAGGTGTGGAGACGCAGCTGCGGCCGAACCTGAGCTTGGGCGCCTCCTACTCGGGCCAGTTCGGCAACGGGCTGGAGGACCACGGGTTCAAGGTCAATCTGAACTGGGCGTTCTGACGGGCCGCCGAATCCTTCAGCCTCCCAGGCTCGGCTTGGCGATCATCAGCCAGAACAGCGCGAGGAAGAGGAGGAAGGCCGGCACGCCCAGCCCGATCCACCACTTGAAGAAGGTCCAGTAGCGCGGCGGCAGCGCCGTGCCCTCGCGCGCCGCGGCCGCGGCGAGGTCGCGCAGCCGGATCTGCAGCACCACCACCGGCAGCCAGCACAGGATGGCAAGCACGTACAGCACGATCGAGGTCCACAGCCACGGCGTGGCCAGCGGCAGGCCGATGCGGTGCGCCATCCAGAAGCCGGTCAGCGGCTGCAGCACGGCGGTGGTGGCGGTGAACATCCAGTCGGCGCGCACCACCATGCGCGCCACGACTGCGGTCGCGCGCACGTCGCGCGACAAGGTCGTGGCCAGCAGGTAGAAGGCCGAGCCGACGCCGGTGCCGAACAGAACGGTTGACGAGATCACGTGCAGCCACTTGACGATGAGGTAGTCCATGGCCTTGCCATCCTTGTGCTTCAGTGCGCGCGGCGGCGCGGGCGCGCATCCAGGGCCCACAGCAGGACGATGGCGGCGCACATCGGGAGGTTCTTCGACAAGGGCCCGAAGGGATGCAGCCAGAACTCCGGCATCGCGATCGTGATGGCCGCGCTGTAGAAGCCGATCAGCACCAGCTGCAGCGGCCACAGGAAGCGCGCGCGCGCCGCGGCGGACAGCGCGACGGTGCCGATGCCCAGCGCCAGATCGAACAGCGCCGCGCCGGTCAGCAGCAGCTCGGCCCAGGCGCCGTGTGCGCCGACCTGCGCCAGGAGCGCCAGGCTCTGGCTGCGCGGATAGAGGCCGATGGAAACCACGAAGGTCCAGATCCACACCAGCGCGATGCTCCAGCGCAGCAGGGGCGCCATCCAGCCCAGCCATGCGAGCTGGCGCAAGGCGGCGGCTTCGGCAGGCGCGACGAAGCGCGCGGCTGCACGGGGCGGGCGGCCAAGCAGGGCACCGATGTCGTCGGCCGGTGCCGCATTGCCCTGCAGCAGCATGCGGGCGGAGTCCGCATCGAGAAAGCTGGACCGCCAGTGCCCCGCGAGCGAAGCCGCGCGCAGGAACAGGGCTTCGGGCATCGGCAGCACCCAGGCTTCGCGCCCGTGGCCGAGTTGCCGGCGCAGCACCGCGAGGTAGTCGCGCAGCGACAGCGGCTGCGGCCCCACGAAGGCGATGCGCCGCCTGCCGGCCGGAGGCGTGCGCACCAGGGCCACGACGCCGCTCACCAGATCGTCGAGGTGGATGGGTTGCAGCGGCTGGCGCCCGCCGCCGGGCAGCGCGAGCAGGGGCAGCACGGCCAGGCCGGCGAACAGCTTTGCGCTGGCGCCGTCGCGGCCCCACACCAGCGAAGGCTGGACGACCACCGAGGCGAGCTCCTTGCGGCCTTGCAGATGGGCATCGGCCGCCGCCTTGCTGCGGTGGTAGCCGCTTCGCGCATCCGGCGCGGCGCCGAGGGCGGAGATCTGGATCACCAGTGCGACCCCGGCCGCGCCGCAGGCGTCGAACAGGCGCGACGGGCCCTGCGCGTGCAGCGCGTCGAAGTCGCCGGGCCGCGCTTCGCGCAGGATGCCGGCCGCGTTGATCACGATGTCGCCGCGCGCGAGGTGCGGCAGCCAGAAGGCCGCATCGGGAACGGCGGCGAAGTCGGCCGCCAGCCAGCGCGTGCGCTCCTGCGGCCAAGGCGCACGCTCGCGCGCCGCATCGGGGTCGCGCGCGGTGCACAGCAGCTGCGCGCCTTCCGCCGCCAGCGCCGCTGCCAGTGCACCGCCGAGGAAGCCAGAGGCGCCGACGATCACGATCTTCATCGCGGGTTTCCTCGACGCCGCTCAGCGCCGCCGGTTGGCATGCCTGCAGCCAGCGGCCAATCCCAGCGCGAAGGCTGCGTAGACCAGGGCCATCGCGCTCTTCGACAGGTGCTGCTCGAAGCCGGGCGTGAGCCGCCGCGGCGTGATCGTGTAGTCGACCGCGCAGGCCGTGGCCGCCGCCGCGCCGGCACCTGCGAGCAGGGCCGGGAGCGAGCGAGCGCCGGCGCGGTTGCCGTGGACCCCGGCATAGAGCACGGCCCAGAAGGTGGACATCCCATGGTGGATGAGGTAGCCCAGCGCCGTGTGGCGCATCGTGGGCGAGTACACGCGGAAGGCAGCGCGGTCCCACACCCAGTGGCTGGTCGCGTTGGTCGACGCGGAGTAGCTGCCGGTCTCGCGCCGGCCCACCAGCATGAGCGCGAGCGTCGAGGCCAGGCTGGCCAGCGTGCCGGCGACGAGCCCGGTGCGCAGCGCGGCCCGGCAGGGGCGGGCTGGAACATGGGTCTGTGCTGTCTCGATGTCGCGCCTCATGCGTTTCGATCCTCCTGGCGTGCAGGCACAGCGTGACAGCCCTCGCATCCTTCGGTGTGCGCGCAGGAGGAGACGGCTGTAGGCGGCTGCCGCTCGCGAGCGGCAGCCGATCACTGACGACCGCCGTGCGACGCGAAGGCGGGCTGCCTGCCGCTAGGCGCATGCGACGCTTTCCTACGCGAGCCCGTTGCCGAACGGCGATCCTTCGCATCCCCGATCCACAACCTTCCATGGAGACCACGATGCCCACGACCAAGCGCTCCGAACAGGATGCCTGCAGCCTGCTCGACACCGACCACCGCAAGGTGAAGAAGATGTTCAAGGACTACGAGGCCCTCGCCCATTCCAAGGCGGCCGGCGCCCCGGAGAAGAAACGCGAGCTCGCCAACCAGATCTGCATGGAGCTCACCGTGCATGCGCAGATCGAGGAAGAGATCTTCTATCCCGGCCTGCGCGAGGCGATCAAGGAAACCGACCTGCTCGACGAAGCCGCGGTCGAGCATGCCAGCGCCAAGGAGCTGATCGCGCAGATCCAAGCCGCCGCCGAGCCGGACGAGATGTTCGATGCCAAGGTGACGGTGCTGGGCGAGTACATCGACCACCACGTCAAGGAAGAGCGCAACGAGATCTTCGTCAAGGCGCGCGCGGCCCATGGCCTGGACCTGATGGCGATGCGCGAGCAGCTCGAGGCACGCAAGGAAGAGCTGATGAGCGAGCTCATGGGCGAGACCGCCTGAGGCGCCAAGCGTTCCGGCGGCGGCCCGTCCGGGCCGCCGCCACCTTCCATTCGCATTCGGAGATCGCGATGACCAGCCTCGTCTCTCACCTGATGCCGACCGTGACCAACATGATCCGGCTCGACCATACCCACGTGATGTCCACCTTCCACCAGTACAAGGCGAGCGCCTCGTCGCGCGTGAAGTCGGGGCTGGCGAACACCATCTGCACCGCGCTCGAGATCCACGCGCAGCTGGAGGAAGAGATCTTCTATCCGGCGGTGCGCGAAGTCGCGCCGCCCGAGCTGCTGGGCGACAGCGAGACCGAGCACCAGGAGATGCGGCGGCTCATCGACCTGCTGCGCCGCATGCGGCCCGAGGCGATCGACTACGACAGCACGCTGATGTCGCTCATGCGCACGGTGATGCACCACGTCGCCGACGAAGAGACGGTGGTGCTGCCGGAAGCGGAGCGCCTGCTCGGCGACCGCCTCGGCGAACTCGGCACCCGGATGACCAAGCGCCGCATGCAGCTGGTGGCGCCGCGCAGCGGCGAGATCGCGCTGAACATGGGGCGCGCCGCCTCGGGCAACGGCGCCGCGCTGTCGATCGCCGCGCTCGCCGCGGCCGGCCTGTTGATCGCGCGCGTATCCCGCAGCTCGCGCAAGGCCAAGTCGCTGCGCACCTGAGCACCCCATGGCCTGGCTGCCGGATTCCGGCGCCGATGTGCGGCGCCCAGTGGCTGCTGCGCCTCTGCGGGCGTGGCGGCGCGGCATCGGCATCGGCATCGCCATCGTCGTTGCCGGCGCGGCGCTGCTGGCCTGGCAGGCCTTCGAGGCGGTCGGCGGGAACGATCCGCGCCTGCGCGGCGCGCTGATCGGCGGCCTGTTCGCCGCCCTGGCCACGGCGCTGGGCACGCTGCCGGTGCTGTTGTCGCAGCAGTTCTCGCAGCGCAGCTACGACAGCATGCTGGGCTTCGGCGCCGGCGTGATGCTGGCGGCCAGCGCGTTCTCGCTGGTCATTCCTGCCCTGGCCGCGGCCAAGGCTCAGGGCGCGGGCGGCTGGGGCGCGGGCGGCATCGTCGGCCTCGGCATCCTGCTGGGCGCCGGCATGCTGCTGGCCATCGACCGGTGGGTGCCGCACGAGCACTTCGTCAAGGGGCTCGAAGGGCCGCGGGCGCGCAGCCTCCGGCGCGTCTGGCTCTTCGTGCTGGCCATTGCCTTGCACAACCTGCCGGAAGGGCTGGCGATCGGCGTCGCCTTCGCCGGCGCCGATCCGGTGGGTGCGACCGCGCTGGCGACCGGCATCGCGATCCAGGACGTGCCCGAGGGCCTGGTGGTCGCACTGGCCTTGCGCAGCGTCGGCTACGGCCGCCTGCTGTGCGCGGGACTGGGCGTTCTGTCGGGACTGGTCGAGCCGGCGATGTCGGTGTTCGGCGCCGCCGTCATCGCGCTGTCGGCCGCGCTGTTGCCGTGGGGCTTGGCCCTGGCGGCCGGCGCGATGCTCTTCGTCATCAGCCACGAGATCATTCCGGAGTCGCACCGCGAGGGCCATGAGGCCGCGGCGACCATCGGGCTCGTGCTGGGCTTCGTGGTCATGATGCTGCTGGACACCGCGCTCGCCTGAGCGCGGCGCGCGTGCCGCGCTGCTCATCAATACGCAGCGACGCGCGCGCGTAGCGCCGGCCTACAAGAAGAGCCGGCGCATCCCGAGGAGCGTGCATCACGGGGCCATCCACATTGGCTCTTCCGCGGCCACCGTGCCTTCTTCTTCAACCTCAGTTCAAGGACCTCCCCATGTTCTCTCACAACAAGCGCCTGCAGTACACCCTGCGCGTGGGCGAGACCAATCCCGGTCTCGCCAACCTCATGCTCGAGCAATTCGGCGGCCCGCAGGGCGAGCTTGCCGCGGCCTGCCGCTACTTCACCCAGGCCATTGCCGAGGACGATCCCGGCCGCAAGGACCTGCTCTTCGACATCGCCACCGAGGAACTCAGCCACCTGGAGGTCATCGGCACCATGGTGGCCATGCTCAACAAGGGCGCCAAGGGGCAGCTGGCCGAGGCGGTGGATTCCGAGGCGGAGATCTACAAGTCGATCACCGGCGCGGGCAACGACAGCCACCTCACGCAAGTGCTCTACGGCGGCGGTCCGGCGCTGACCAATTCCGCCGGCGTGCCCTGGACCGCGGCCTACATCGACAGCATCGGCGAGCCCACGGCCGACCTGCGCTCCAACATCGCGGCGGAGGCGCGCGCCAAGATCATCTACGAGCGGCTGATCGCGCTGACCGAGGACCCGGGCGTGAAGGAGGCGCTCGGCTTTCTGATGACGCGCGAGATCGCGCACCAGAAGTCCTTCGAGAAGGCGCTGTACGCCATTTCCCCGAACTTCCCGCCGGGCAAGCAACCCGGCATGCCGCAGTTCACCGACGTGTACTTCGACATGTCCAAGGGCGGCGAGGTGCGCGGTCCCTGGAACCAGGGCCCGGGCTGGCAATACGTGGATGCGCCCGAGCAGCAGATGGGGGTGGATGGCGGCGGCGGCGAGGCGACGCCGAGTCTGCGCGCGAACGAGCAGACCGTACTGCAGCAGATGGCGCAGCGCACCGCCTCCGACCCGGCCGGCGATCCGCAGACGGGCGCCGAGCTCGGCATGGCGGACACCGACGTGTTGAACGCCGTGGGCGACCAGCTGGCGAAGGAGCCGAAGAAATGAATCGGACCACACTGACGCTTGCCGCGGGGCTGATCGCCGCGCTGCTGGCGGGCGTCCAGCCGGTACGCGCCGCCGATCCGCCGGCCTCCCGCGGCTCGGCCGCTTCGAGCGCCGTCAGCGACAGCGACCGTGCCTTAATGACCAAGGCGGCGGGCGGCGGCCTCTACGAGGTGGAGGCCGCGAAGATGGCGTCGCAGAAGGCGCAGTCCGCGGAGGTCAAGCAGTTCGCGGACATGCTGGTGCAGCATCACTCGGCCGCCAACGAGGAGCTCAAGGCGCTCGCCGCCACCAAGTCGGTCGAGCTGCCGAAGGACGCGCCGGCCGACAAGAAGAACAAGATGGCGGCGCTGGAGAAGAACAGCGGCGCCTCCTTCGACCGCGCCTTCATCCAGCAGGTCGGCGTGAGCGACCACCAGGCGGATATCAAGCTCTTCCTGATGGCCTCGCGCTCGGCCAAGGATGCGGAGGTGAAGGCTTGGGCCACCCAGACCCTGCCGACGCTGAAGGAGCACCTGGCCGCGGCGCAGAAGCTCGCCGGCAAGAAGAAATAACTGGCGATTCCCGGCTCGTGCCTGGCGGCTGCGGATGTGACGCAGCCGCTTTTTTTAGTGCCGGCGCTGCGTGCCGCATGGCCCGCATGCCGTCGCGTTCAATCCGACGCCGCGGCAGATCGCAGCGCCGCCGCCAGTGCCTGGATCACCGCCCCCTTCGGCGAATCCCGCAGCCATGCCAGGCCGACCGGCGGCAGGCTCCACGGCAGCGGCCGCGGCATGACTTCCGCCGCGCCGGTGGCGGCCACCGCCTGCGCCACGTCGCGCGGCAGCACCGTCACGGCGCGCGGCAGTTGCTGCATGGCCGACGCGACCGTGCGCACCGCATAGGCTTCGAGCAAGGGATGCGGCACGGTGCGGCCGGCTCCCGCGAAGACGGCATCGATCATCTGGCGGATTGGCGTGTCCGACGGCGGGAAGATCCAGTCCATCTCCGCCAGCCGCGAGATGTCGAGCGCGGATTGCCGCGCCACCCGCGCCGCGCTCGCCTTCGACACCACCACGCAGGCCTCCTGCCGGTACAGCAGTTCCTGCACCAGGTCGTTGTCGGTGCTGTCGTGCGAGAAGCGGCAGATCGCGCAGTCGAGCGTGCGCTCCCGCACAGCCTGCACCAGCTTGTGCGTGGTGTCCTCGTGCGCCAGCAGCGCGATGCGCGGGCGCTGCGCGAACAGGTGCCGCCAGGTCGCGTCGAGCGTCTGCGTGGCGGCGTAGGGAATCACGCCGATGCGTAGCCGCCCCTGCAGCCCGGCCCCGCTCACCGCACGCAGTTCCTGCTGCAGCGCCTCGTTGTCGGCCACCGCGAGCCGGGCCCGCGCCAGGACCACCTCGCCCGCCACCGTGGGCTCGAGGCCGCGCCGGCTGCGCACGAACAGCGGCGTCATGAAGATGTCCTCGATGTCGGCGAGCGCGCGCGTCACGGTCGGCTGCGCGAGCGACAGCTGCTGCGCCACGCGGGTGATCGAGCGGTGCCGGTCGACCGCCATCAGCAGCACGTAGTGGCGCATCTTCAGGCGACTCTCGAGGCGCCGGGCGAGGGCATCGGGGGCGATGGACGAAGCTGGCATGGTGCCTCGGAGCATAGCAATCGATGCATGCATCCATAGAAATCCATGTGCATCCGTCTATTTCAAGCGTTCAAAATCCGAGCCTTCCCTCTCGCACCGCTTGAACCATGAGCAGCTTCACCACACGTCCTGAAATTGTCGGCACCCACGGCGTTGCCGCGGCCACGCATTGGCTCGCCGCACAGACCGCCATGGGCGTGCTCGAACGCGGCGGCAATGCCTTCGACGCGGCGGTCGCCGGCGGCTTCGTGCTGCAGGTGGTCGAGCCGCACCTGAACGGGCCGGGCGGCGAAGTGCCGATCCTCTTGTGGAGCGAGCGCGAGCGGCGCATGCAATCGGTCTGCGGCCAGGGCGCTGCGCCGGCCGAGGCCTCGGCTGCCGCCTTCCGCCGCATGGGACTCGAGCAGGTGCCCGGCATCGGCCTGTTGCCGGCCACCGTGCCCGGCGCCTTCGGCGCGTGGCTGACGATGCTGCGCGACCACGGCTCCTGGCCGCTGGCCGACGTGCTGGCGCCCGCGATCGGCTATGCGCGCAACGGCTTTCCGCTGGTGCCTCGCGCGGTGCAGGCCATCATCGCGGTCCAGTCGCTGTTGCGCGAGCAATGGCCGTCGTCGGCCGACATCTGGCTGCCCGGCGGCAAGGTGCCGATGCCCGGCGCGCTGTTCCGCCTGCCGCGGCTGGCCGCGACTTGCGAGCGCATCCTGCGCACCGCCGAGAGCGAAGGCGGCGGTACCCGCACCGGCACCATCGACGCCGCGATGCGCTGCTGGTACCAGGGCTTCGTCGCGCGCGAGATCGACCACTTCTATCGCACGGAAAAAGTGCAGGACACGACCGGCGAGAAGCACGCCGGCCTGCTGCGCTACGAGGACATGGCGCAATGGAAGCCGAGCGTCGAAGTGCCGCTCGCCGTCGACTTCGGCCGCTACACGCTCGCCAAGTGCGGCTTCTGGAGCCAGGGCCCGGCCTTTCTCGAACAGATCGGCATGCTGCGGCACGCCGGGCTCGAACAGCACGCGCCGCACACGGCCGGCTTCGTGCACCGCATCGCCGAGGCGGCCAAGCTCGCGCTGGCCGACCGCCTGGCCTGGTACGGCTGCGCGCCCGGTGCCTCGCGCGAAGCGCAGATGGCGCTGCTCTCCGACGACTATCTGCGCCAGCGCTGGCAGACCGTGGGCGAGACCGCCTCGCGAGAGCTGCAGCCGGGCTCGCCGCTCGGCCTGGCGCCGCGCCTGCCCGACCTCGACGCGGCGCGCCGCACGCTGCTTTCGGCCGACACGCGCTTCGGCATTGGCGAGCCGACCTTCGCCGCACTGCCGCCGGTGGCCGAATGGCTGGAGCGCGAGATCTTCGTCGGCGACACCTGCCACATCGACGTGATCGACCGCCACGGCAACATGGTCGCGGCCACGCCTTCTGGCGGCTGGCTGTCGTCCAGCCCCGCGGTCCCGGCGCTCGGCTTCGCCATCAACACGCGGCTGCAGATGAGCTGGCTCGACGAGGGCCTGCCCAACACCGTGACGCCCGGCGTGCCGCCGTGCACCACGCTGTCGCCCTCCCTCGCGCTGCGCGACGGCGAGCCCTACATGGTGTTCGGCACGCCCGGCGGCGACCAGCAGGACCAGTGGTCGCCGGCCTTCTTCCTGCGTCATGCGGTGCACGGCATGAACCTGCAGGAAGCGATCGATGCGCCGGCCTGGCACGTCGACCATTTCCCCTCGTCGTTCTGGCCGCGCCAGACCACGCTGAACCGCATCACCGCGGAGTCGCGCTTCTCGCCCGAAGTCATCGAGGCGCTGCGCGCGAAAGGACACGAGGTGAAGCTCGGCGAGCCGTGGTCCGAAAGCCGCATGTCGGCCTGCAGCCGCGAGCGCGACGCAGACGGCCGGCTGGTGCTGCGCGCCGCGGCCAACCCGCGCGGCATGCAGGGCTACGCGGTCGGCCGCTAGGCCTCAGGACTTCTTCATTTCTTGACCAGGAGCATTCCCATGTTTTCACGCATCCGACGCGGCATCACCCTGCTCGTCCTCTTCGGCTTCGCCCAGTTCGCCGCCGCCGACTGGCCCAATCGGCCCATCACGCTGGTGGTGCCCTGGGCGCCCGGCGGCTCCACCGACATCCTGGCGCGCTCGCTGGCCGAGCAGCTCACGAAGTCGCTGGGCCAGACCGTCATCGTCGACAACCGCGCGGGTGCCTCGGGCAACATCGGCTCGAACTTCGTCGCCAAGGCCAGGCCCGACGGCTACACGCTCTTGATCGGCTCGATGAGCACGCACGCGATGAACCCGGCGCTGATGCCGTCCATGCCCTTCCGCGGTGTCGAGGACTTCACGCCCATCGCGCAGATGGCCAACGTGATCAACACCATGGTCATCAACCCCGCGGTGCCGGTGAAGGACGTGAAGGAGTTCATCGCCTACGCCAAGGCCAACCCCGGCAAGCTGGCCTACGCCTCGGCCGGGCCGGGCTCCACCAACCACCTGAGCGCCGTGCTGTTCGAGCGCGCGGCCGGCATCCAGATGCTGCACGTGCCCTACAAGGGCGGCGCGCCGGCGGTGGTCGACACGGTGGCTAACCAGACGCAGGTGCTGTTCTCGGCCGGCACCCAGACGCTGCCGCACGTCAAGGCCGGCAAGCTGCGCCTCCTGGGCGTGACCGAGGCCAGGCGCTCGCCGCTGCTGCCCGATGCGCCGACCGTGGCCGAGACCCTGCCCGGCTACGAGCTCGGGGTGTGGTACGGCGCCTTCGGTCCGGCCAACATGCCCAAGGAGCTGGTGGCCCGGCTCAACGACGAGATCAACAAGGCGCTGGCCCAGCCCGAGGTGCGCACGCGCATGGAGGCGATCGGGGTGGAAATCGTGAAGGGCACGCCGGCGCAGTTCGCAACCGTGCTGCGCAGCGACGCCGAGCGCTACGGCAAGGTGATCCGCGAATTGGGCATCAAGAATGAGTGAGACGCGCGCGGCCTCCGGGCCGCTGTGCCTGCCGCTCGACCTTTGCCGCGCGCTGGCGTACGACCTGCCGCGCTCGCGCGGCATGGACGCGGCGCTGCGCTGCATCGACGGCGTGCGCAGGCGCACGCTCGGCGACGGCCTGCTGACGGTGAACATCGATGCCACGCCCGGGCGCCGCGATGACGACACCATCGAACTGCAGCGGGTGTGGAGCTCCGATCCCGAGGCCTATCCGGTGGGCGGCCGCAAGCGCAAGACCATGACGCCGTGGACGCGCCAGCTGCTGCGCGGCGGCGAGCTGTTCGTCGGCGAGGGCGATGCAGCCTTGCGCGAGGTGTTCGACGATCATGAACGCATTGCATCGCTCGGCCTGCGCGCGGTGGCCAACGTGCCGCTGCTCGATGCGGACGGCCGCTGCCGCGCGACCTTCAACCTGCTCGTCGGGCGGCCGGCCTGGCAAGCGCACGAGCTGGCGCTGGTGCAGCTGCTGGCGGTGCTGGCCACGCCCTGGGTGCTGCGCGGCGAAGGGCACTGAATTCGGCTGGGGCCACGGCGCAGCCGGTGTCGTATGAACGACAACGGCCCAGGGGGCGGTGCGAGACTTTCGTCACACGCCGGCCGGGTTTCGATGGGCTGGCGCTCATCTCCGGGGCACTTTTCAGCGACGCTTAAGAATCGATGAACAGACTGGGTCCAGTCTCCACGCCTCCCAAAGGATCAAGCGCCATGAAGCCTTCCACCGCCCCCCAGCCCCTTGGCTCGTCGCAGATAAAGCTCGTGCTCGAACTGCTCGAGCTGCGCGTGCTCGCGCCGAAGGAGACTGCCGCGAAGTTCAACCGCTTGGTCCAGGCCGGGACTTTTTCCGAAGCCCAGCAAGTGGCCATCGAACTGCTTTTCGCGCTCGAGGAAGACGAGATTCCCGACGCACTCTTGGAATTCGCGGACGACGATGCCCGGGACATCGTTCGCGATGGGTTCGCACACGAGGCGCGGCTCAGTTTCGTGTGACCTAGCCGACGTGGTGGTGGTGGCGCAGCGCCGCCGCCGCATGCCGGTAGACGAAGGCCTGCTTCAGCAGGACCGTCAGGGTGAAGCCGACCAGACCGCCTGCGATCACGCTGAAGATCAGCGGCACTTCCTGGTAGTTGCTTGCGAATCCCAGCAGGCAGATCGCGGCCGCAAACAAGAAAGCCCAACGCATCAGATAGGTCGGCATGTGCGTGCGCAGCCAGTGGTCGTTGCGTAGTTGCACCTCCGAGATCTCTGCAGGCGTGGCGTTCGCCGGCGGCGCTTCGACGCACGCTTCGGGGAACCAGAATCTGCGCCAGACCGAGGGGACGGCGGGCTCCGTGGTGAATATGGGCGGGGTGTTCATGGGCCCAGTTATGGGAGCCCGGCGCCGGAATCCGGCAGGCCGGTGCCGCATCCCCGTGTCGGATACCGCTGGCGCGGCCGGACCGCGCCGCGTCACGCGCGCGTAGCACCAGCGTCACGGGCGGTTCACGCCGATGACACGGCCGCTGCCTAGTCTTGGCGGCGACGCATCCCGCGCCCCCACCCCCGACAACTTCAAAGGAACCCCCATGCACATGGTTGTTTTTGTGCTGCGCCTCACGAGCGCACTGACCTTGACTTGCGCGCTCGCCGCCTGCGGCGGCGGCAGCAGCGGCGGCGGCGGCCTCAGCGGCGCCTCCGCAGGCAGCGCGGCCACCGGCAGCGAGAAAAGCGAGAACCCGGCACAGCCCGCGGCGAGCGACAAGTCCGACGTGCGCTACGCGCCCTGAACGCCTCCCAAAAGACGCCAGAGGCTTCTCCATGAACTCCCGCCGCAAATTCCTCCAGGGCACCGCCACCACCGGCATCGCCGCCGCCACCCTCGCCGCCTTTCCGCCCAGCATCCGAAAGGCGCTCGCGATTCCCGCCCACAACGAGACCGGCACCATCAAGGACGTCAAGCACGTCGTGATCCTGATGCAGGAGAACCGCTCCTTCGACCAGTACTTCGGCACGCTGCGCGGCGTGCGCGGCTTCGGCGACCGCTTCACCATTCCACTGCCCCAAGCGCGCAACGTCTGGCAGCAGAAGAACGCCGCCGGCCAGCCGGTGCTGCCCTACCACCTGGACGGCAGCAAGGGCAACGCGCAGCGCGTGAGCGGCACGCCGCACAGCTGGAACGACGGCCAGAACGCCTGGGACGGCGGCCGCATCGAGCAATGGGTGCGCTACAAGACGCCGGCGTCGATGGGCTACTACAAGGAAGCCGAGCTCCCCTTCCAGTTCGCGCTGGCCAATGCCTTCACGCTGTGCGATGCCTACCACTGCTCGATGCACACCGGCACCAATTCCAACCGCATGTTCATGTGGACCGGCACCAACGGCCCGACGGGCGCCGGCGTGGCCTCGCTGAACAACGAGTGGGACTCCATCGACGGCTCGGCGCTCGGCTACGAGTGGAAGACCTACCCCGAGCGGCTGCAGGAAGCCAAGGTGAGCTGGATCGTCTACCAGAACATGCCCGACAACTTCGGCGACAACCCGCTCGCGGGCTTCAAGCAGTACCGCAAGGCCAACGAGGCCTCGGGCAAGCCGGTGAGCAACGACGCGATCTCGCCCGCCTACGACCCGGCCAGCGACGATGCCGGCAATCCGCTCTACAAGGGCATCGCCAACACCATGCCGGGACCGATCGACGACGTGAACGCGTATTTCGAGCGCTTCCGCCAGGACATCAAGAACGGCAAGCTGCCGCAGGTGTCTTTCGTCATCGCGCCGGCCACCTATTCCGAGCACCCGGGGCCGTCGAGCCCGGTGCAGGGCGCCTGGTACATCCAGGAGACGCTGGACGCGCTCACGGCCGTGCCCGAGGTGTGGAGCAAGACCGTGCTGCTGATCAACTTCGACGAGAACGACGGCTACTTCGACCACATGCCCTCGCCCTCGGCGCCCTCGCTCAACCCCGACGGCACGCCGGCCGGCAAGACCACGCTGCGCGAGTCCGACCTGGCCTTCGAGCGCTTCACCCACCCCAACCCGCCCGGCACCACCGGCCAGCCGCAGCCCGACGGCCGCGTCTACGGGCCCGGCGTGCGCGTGCCCCTGTACGTGATCTCGCCCTGGAGCCGCGGCGGCTGGGTCGACTCGCAGGTGTTCGACCACACCTCGATCATTCGCTTCCTCGAGCAGCGCTTCGGCGTCAAGGAGCCCAACATCAGCCGCTACCGCCGCGCGGTGTGCGGCGATCTGACAAGCGCCTTCAACTTCAAGCATCCCAACAACGAGCCGCTGCCTGCGCTGGCTGGACGCAAGACACTCGACCAGGCCGACGCGCTGCGCGCCGCACAGCAGCAGCTGCCGCAGATCGCGCCGCCGGCCTACCCGCTGCTGCCGGTGCAGGCCACCGGCACGCGGCCCTCGCGCGCGCTGCCCTACGAATTGCAGGTGAGCGCACGCAGCAATTCGCTGCGCGGCACGGTCAAGCTCATCTTCGCGAACAGCGGCGAGGCCGCCGCGGTGCTCCACGTCTACGACAAGCTCAACCTCGACCGGCTGCCGCGGCGCTACATGGTGGAGCCCAACGAGCGGCTCGACGACGACTGGGCCGCCGCGACCGACAACGCCGGCCTCTACGACCTGTGGGTGCTGGGGCCGAACGGCTTCCACCGCCATTTCAAGGGCGACCTGAATCGCCTGCGCGCGCGCAATGCACCCGACCCGGAGATCCGCGTGGGCTACAACGTGCGCCGCGGCGATCTCCACTTGAAGCTGCGCAACGA
Organism: Variovorax paradoxus; assembly: GCF_018614915.1. Taxonomy (GTDB): domain Bacteria; phylum Pseudomonadota; class Gammaproteobacteria; order Burkholderiales; family Burkholderiaceae_C; genus Variovorax; species Variovorax paradoxus_K. The sequence continues at coordinate 14,492 of NZ_JAGGNU010000004.1, forward strand.
GGGTGAACGCGCGTGTGTCTTCACCGTCAAGCCCCTGGCCTACCGCAACGATGGCCCGTGGACCGTGCGCGTCAACGGCGGCGACGATGTCGAGAAGCAATGGGACATCGAGGACAGCGGCTGGTGGTACGACTTCGAAGTGACTTGCGATGCCGACCCGGCGTACTACCGCCGCATCGCAGGCCGCGTCGAGACCGGCCGGCATTCGGTGAGCGATCCGGCGATGGGCAAGCCCCAGCTCTGAGAACGAGACGATGCGCGTGGCGCCGTGCCCTGCATGGCGCCACGCACGGGCTCAGGCGCGCTTGAGGTCGGGATAGCGCACGTGCTCCACGAGCTCTTGCGTCTCCTTCTTCGGCTCGCCGGTCAGCAGGCTCACGATGGCAATCACCGCGAAGCCGACCGGCACGCCGAACAGGCCGGCCGAGATCGGCTGGATGCCCCACCACAGCTCGATCGGGCTGGTCACGCCGAAGACGCTGCGCATCCAGGGCTGGGTGACCGCCATGTAGTAGAAGGTCGTCCCGAGGCCGGCCATCATGCCCAGCGACGCGCCCCACTTGTTGGCGCGCTTCCAGAAGATGCCGAGCACCAGGGCCGGAAAGAAGGCCGCCGCCGCGAACGAGAAGGCCGCCGACACCAGGAACAGGATGTCCGCCGGTTTCTGCGACGCGACCGCCGCAGCGCACAGCGCCACCACCAGCAGCAGCGCCTTGGACAGCGCCACGCGGCGCGAGGTCGGCGCGTTCGGGTCGATCATCTTGTAGTACAGGTCGTGCGACAGCGCGTTGGCGATGGTCAGTAGCAGGCCGTCTGCCGTGGAGAGCGCCGCCGCCAGACCGCCGGCCGCCACCATGCCGGAGATCACGTAGGGCAGGCCGCCGATCTCGGGCGTGGCCAGCACAATGATGTCGCCGCCGATCTTCATCTCGCTGAGCTGGAAGATGCCGTCCTTGTTGACATCCGAAACGGAAAGCAGCGAGGCATCGACCTTGGACCAATTGGCGATCCAGGCCGGCAACTCGTTGAACGGCGTTCCCACCAGTACGTTGAAGACCTCGAACTTCACCAGCACGGCGAGCGCAGGCGCCGTGAAGTACAGCAGGAAGATGAAGAACAGCGACCAGGTCACCGACTCGCGGGCTTCCCTGACCGAGGGCGTGGTGTAGTAGCGCATCAGGATGTGCGGCAGCGCGGCCGTCCCGACCATCAGGCAGAAGACCAGCGCGAGGAAATTGCGCCTCGACTCGTCGAAGGTCTTCTTCGCTTCCGCGTCGCCGTTCGGATCGCCGGCATAGATCTGCGCATGGTTCGGCATGCCTGCCAGCGGCTTCGCCTGTGTCTCGTTGGATGCCTTGGCCGCGGCCCAGGCTTTTCGGGCCGCCGCCTCGTCCCTGGGCACGGCAGCCAGCGCCTTCTCGGCCGCGTCGATCTCGGCCGGTGCCGCGTTCGCGGCCCTCAGGTCGGCCACCCTCTTCCCGGCCGCCGCCTTTTCGGTCGCCAGCGAGCCGGGCAGGCCCTTCAGCTTGGCGTCGAACTCGGCAGCCCGGGCCTTGAAGATGCCGGCGACCTCGAGCTCCTTGGGATCGGCACGCAGTTCGTCGCCGCGCTTGGACACCTTCTCGAGCTGATAACCGTAGATCGCCTGCGGGACCGGCACGCCGGTCTGCTTCACCGAGAGCCAGATCACCGGAACCAGGTAGGCAATGATCAGGATGATGTACTGCGCCACCTGCGTCCACGTCACCGCGCGCATGCCGCCGAGGAAGGAGCACACCAGGATGCCGCCCAGGCCGACGAAGATCCCGACCTCGAAGGCCAGGCCCGACAGGCGGGTGGTGATCAGGCCGACGCCGTAGATCTGCGCCACCACGTAGGTGAAGGAGCACAGGATGGCCGCCACGATGCCGATGAAGCGCGGCAGGTTGCCTTCGTAGCGTGCGCCGAGGAAGTCGGGGATCGTGAACTGCCCGAACTTGCGCAGGTAAGGCGCCAGCAGCAGCGCCACCAGGCAGTAGCCGCCGGTCCAGCCCAGGATGAAGGCGAGCCCGCTGAAGCCCGTGAGGTAGAGCGTGCCGGCCATGCCGATGAAGGAGGCTGCGCTCATCCAGTCGGCGCCGGTGGCCATGCCGTTGTAGACCGCCGGTACGCGCCGGCCCGCGACGTAGTACTCCGCCGCGTCGGTGGTGCGGCTCATGATGCCGATGCCCGCGTACAACCCCACGGTGGCGAACAGGAAGATGAAGCCGATCCAGTTTCTCGGCAGTCCGGCCTGCTCGAGGATCGCCAGGACGATGATGAAGGCGATGAAGCCGCCGGTGTACCAGCCGTACACCTTGTTGAGCTGCCTCTTGAACGCGTGCTTGTCTGCGCGGGCGCTGCCGGCGCCGTGATCGAAGCTGATGTCGGCCATGTCAGGTCTCCTCGGCAACGCCGTGTTCCTGGTCCAGGCGGTTCATGTACCGCGCGTAGAACCAGATGATGAGCACATAGACGATCAGCGCGCCCTGGGCCGCAACCCAGAAGCTGAACGGCCAGCCGAAGAAGGTGAAGTTCAGGTCTCGGGCGAAGTACCCGATCACGAAGGTCACGAAGAACCAGACCGCCAGCAGCACGGCGGTGATCCTGAGGTTCTTTCGCCAGTAGTGGCGCTGTGTTTCCGTCAATTCCATCGCTTGCCTCCTAGCTTGCTTTCACGTGCAAGGCATTCGGCCCTGCGGCCTTTGCAGCGGCTGCCCCCGGCAGCCGCCGCCATCAGGAAGCGAGACCGGTCTCGCGTTCCAATTGAGCGGCGATCCTGGGCTCGAAGCCCCGCAGATGGCGAATAATCCTGCGAGCCTCGTCCGGCTCGTGACGGTCCATGTGCACGCGCGCCAGCTGGTACCAGCCGTAGGGGCTCATGGGCTGCAATTCGGTGTTGCGCTGGAGCGCTTCGACCGCCTCGGCATGGCGGCCCTGGCGAATCAGTGCGAGACCCAGGCCGTACCAGGCCCGGTCGAGCTTGGCATCGAGCGCCACGGCTCGGCGGAATGCCGCCTCCGCCTCTTCGACGCGGTCGCCGGCCTCGAGCAGGAAGGCGAGGTTGAACCAATCGCCGGCGCTGCGCTCGGGATGGACCAGCGTCAGGCGCCGCGCGTCCGCAATGGCCGCCTCGCGCCTGCCGAGCTGCATGCGGACGAAGCTGCGGCTCGAAAGCGCATAGGCGTCGTCGGGACACAGCACCAGCATCCGGCCGAACAGCGCTTCGGCCGATTCGGATCGGCCCAGCAACAGCAGGACCATGGCACGCAGCTTGAAGGCCCGGTACTTCACCTGCATGCCTGCACCCCGATCTGCAGACAGAGGTTGATCTTGGCGATCGTGGCGACCAGCCATACCGATGCCAGCAGCACGAAGGCCGCCAGCGGGATGTGGCGGTCGAGCACGAAGCGCGGCGTGATGAGACGAACAGTCTTGACGAAAGGGTTCGTCAAGATATGCAGCAGGCGGTAGAAGAGGTTCTGCTCGCGCCTGCTTCCGGCCAGCAGCCCGAGCAGCCATTGGCCGGCCAGTGCCAGCAGGGCAATCTCGGCAATCAGCTTGACGGACGACGCGAGTAGCAGCACGTAACCCCCGGGTTCGGCGCAATAAGCCCATTGTTGGAGGGTAGCTTACGGATTTCTTACGTCGACCGGTGTTGGCCTGCAATCCAGCTCGGGGCTTACCCTCTGCTGCGCCGCAGCACCCCGCACCGCAGATACCGCGTGCGAAGATCTCCTGCGAGGTGAGCATCGATGAATGCAGCACGGACGATCCGGCGGGTCGGCTTTCGCAAGTGGTACGAGCGCGAGCTGCTGCAGAGTCATGTGCACCTGGTCCTGGTGCTGCTGAGCGGCATCGGCTTGCTGGGAAGTGCAGAGGCCTACAGCCTGCGTCTGCCGGTGTCCTCGCAATTGCTGGTGCTGGCTTGTGCGATCGCCAGCGCGGCCATTGGCCTCTGGGCGCTGCGACGCTACCTCCACCTGCTCGGCCATGCGGAGTTCGTCGCCGACCAGGCGGTGTGCCGCGCTTGCGATACCTACGCCAGATGGGAGATCCAGGACGACGAAGTTCAGCCTGCGGCCGAGCGCATGCGCGTTCGCTGCAAGCGCTGCGGCCATGTGTGGGTCATCGTGCTCTGACGGCGTCTTCGCGAAGTGAAGTCGCATCAGCCGGCCGGGTTACCTTCGGGCTCCTGCAACGCCAGCACCAGCGCCGTGTGCTGCCCCAGGGTCGGCGCCGCGAAAGGCTCGGGGCCCGGCGTGCGGCCGAAGCAGATCGGACGAGTGAAGCCGCGGTACGAGCCGAGGGTCGGATGCGCGAAGCGGGCCACCATGTCTTCGGCCAGCACCTGCTCGTTGTCGAACATGTCTTCGACCGTGCGGGCCGCGGCGCAGGGGACGGCTTCGCCGAACAGTTCTTCCCATTCGAGCGCGGAGCGCGCAGCCAGCGCGGCATGCAGCTTCGGCACGATCTCGGCGTGGTGCTGCGCGCGCTTGCGCACCGTGTCGTAGCGCTCGTCGGCCGCCAGTTCGGGCAGGCCCACCCGCTCGCAGAGCGCCTGCCAGAAATGCGGCGTATTCGCCGAGATGTAGATGTGGCCTTCCCGGGTCGGGTGGATGCCGGTGATGCCGCCCGATCGCATGTCGCGCCCCACCTCTTTCGGCTCGCCCTCGGCCCACACCATGCGGGCCGACTGCATGGTGAGCGCGGAGCGCAGCAGCGACACGCCGACGAACTGGCCCTGGCCGCTCTTCTCGCGCTCGTACAGCGCCGAGGCGACGCCGGCGGCCACCAGCGCCGCGGCGTAGTAGTCGACCACCGAGCCGTAGAGGATCTCGGGCGGCCCGCCGCGCCTGCCTTGCAATGCGCACATGCCGGTCATGGTCTGCAGCACCTGGTCGTAGCCGGCCTTGTCCTTCAGCGGCCCGGTCTCGCCGTAGCCTGTGACGCTGCAATAGATCAGCCGCGGGTTGACGGCCTTCAGCTGCTCGTAGCCGATGCCCAGCCGCGGCGGCACGTTGGGGCGGAAGTTGTGCACCAGCACATCGGCGCTGCGCACCAGCGCCATCAGCGCGGCATGGTCGTCCGGCTGCTTGAGATCCAGCGCCACGCCGAGCTTGCTGCGGTTGACGCCGACGAAGGCCCGGCTCTCTGCTTCCAGCGTCGACGGGTACTTGCGCAGGTTGTCGCCGGCCGGCGGTTCGATCTTGATGACTTCCGCGCCCTGGTCGGCCAAGAGCGAGCAACCGTAGGGCCCCGCGATGTAGGCGCTGAGGTCGAGCACGCGCAGGCCGCTCAAAGGGCCCGTCGGGCCAGTGCGTCCGGGCAGCGACTTGTCTTCGGTTTCGGTCGTGGGGATCATGAATACCTCCTTGTTGTTGCACCGCCTATCGCGCGGCCGGCGCAGCCAGGCCCTTTCGTGGAACACCGCAGAACCGGCTTCGCCGGGCTGCTGGTGTTGCCCCCGGTCAGGGGGCCGGCGGAGCGACACGAAGTGCGCGAGCGTGGGGGCGAGTTCAGTCCGCGGTGATGTTCTGCTGTCTGGCCAGCTTCTTCCAGCGCTCCACGTCATCGGCAATCACCTTGCCGAACTGCGCCGGCGCGAGCGGCGTGGCGATGGCGCCTTCCTTGAGGAAGTTGGCCGCGATCTCCGGTTTAACCAGCGTCTTGTTGACGGCGCTGTTGAGCTTGGCAACGACATCGGCCGGCGTGCCGGCGGGCGCCAGCAGGCCCCACCAGAGTTCGAATTCGTAGCCGGGCACGGCGCTGGCCATCGGCGTGAGGTCGGGCGCGATCGGGCTGGGCTTCAGGCTGGTGATGCCGATCGCGCGCAGCTTGCCGGCGCGCACCATCGGCAGCAGCGACGGCCCGCTGGAGATCAGCAGCTGCGTCTGGCCGCCGATCAGGTCGGTCACGGCCGGGCCCATGCCCTTGTACGGGATGTGTGCGATCTGCAGATCGTTGACCTTGGACTTGAGCAATTCGGTGCCGAACTGGTTCACGCTGCCCGAGCCGGAGGACGCATAGTTGTACTGGCCCGGCTTGGCCTTGATGGCGGCGATCAGCTCGGCCGGCGTCTTCGCCGGGAACTCGTTGTTGACGGCGACGATGAAGGGCCCCTTGGCGAACATCGCCACGGGCGCGAAGCTCTTGGTGGGGTCGAAGGGCAGCTTGGACTGCACTGCCGCGTTGGTGGTCATGCTGGAAGACACCGCCACCAGCGTGTAGCCATCCGGCGCAGCCTTGGCGACCTGGCCGGTGCCGGTGTTGCCGCTGGCGCCGGGCCGGTTGTCGATGATCACCGGCTGCCTGAGTTCTTCGCCCAGCTCCTTGGCGATCTGGCGCGCAAAGATGTCGTTCGAGCCGCCCGCCGGATAGGGCACGACGATCGTGATCGCCTTGGACGGATAGGCCGCCTGCGCGAAGGCGCCGGCCGGCAGCAGGCAGCTGCCGGCAGCAAGCGCGGCCGTTGCCAAGGCGCGAAGGCCAAAGGTCGATGGGAATTGCATGCTTGTCTCCTGGAGTTTTGAACGGATCAGTCGGGCAGAAGGCCGAGGTTGCGGGCACTCGCGACGATGGCGCGCGCGCGGATCACGAACGGGATGTCGATCATTTTTCCGTCAACGACATAGGCGCCGACGCCCTTCGCGTCCGCTTCGGCAGCTGCCTCGACCACCTTGCACGCATGCGCGATTTCTTCGTCGCTCGGGCGAAAGACTTCGTTGGCGATCGCCACCTGGCTCGGATGGATGCAGGTCTTGCCGAGGAAGCCCAGGCGGCGCGACAGCATCGCCTCGGCGCGGAAGCCTTCGGCATCACGGATGTCGGCGAATGCACTGTCATAGGCGTAGACCCCGGCCTCGCCGGCGGCGATGCGCACGGCGAACATCGCCTGCTGAATCGCGGCCGGCTCGCGCCGCGCGATGCCGAGCGGCTCGAACAGATCGCCCAGCCCCAGTTGCAGCCCGGCCACGCGCGGGTCGGCCAGCGCGAGCTCGGAAGCCATCCGCAGCGCCGCCGGTGCTTCGATGTTCAGCAGAAGGCCGACCGGTGTCTCGACGCCATTGGCGCGTTCTGCGCGTTCGACGGCCGCGGCGGCGCTGCGCACATGCGCGGGGCTCTCCGGTTTCGGCAGGTTGACCAGATGCACGCCGGGCTGGACGACGGCCATCACGTCCTGCTCGAAGTGCGGCGTGTCCATCGCGTTGACGCGAACGATCACCGTCTTGCCCGACGCGGCCGCTTCACCGCCTTGCAGCAGTTGCCGCACGGCATGGCGGGCTTCGTCCTTGCGCGATTCGGAGACGGCGTCTTCCAGGTCCAGACAGATGCCATCCGCTGCGCTGGCCAGCGCCTTGGCGAACAGCTCGGGGCGCGTCCCCGGAACGAACAGCTTGCTTCTCATGAGCGCAGTGTCGGCCGTTCATGAGCTTAGAAAAACACATGTCTTCTATGATCAGATCATAGAAAATGTATCTTCATGGAAACCGCCTACCTGCACAGCTTTCTCCTGGTGGTGGAGTCCGGCTCGATGTCGGAGGCCGCGCGCCGGCTCGACCTGACGCCCGCGGCCGTGGCGCAGCAGATCCGCACGCTGGAGCGGGAGCTCAACGCCTCGCTGCTGGCGCGCGCCGGCCGCACCGTGCAGCCCACCGAGGCAGGGCACCAGCTGGTGCAGCGCGCCAGGAGCCTGCTCAGGGAGGTGGGCGACATGAAGGCGCTGCTGGGCAGCGACGCGGCCGGCGGCGAGCTGCTCGTCGGCACGATCAACACGGCACTGCACAGCCTGCTTCCGGACATCCTGGCGCGCTTCGTGAAGACGCATCCCGGCGTCAAGGTGTTCCTGCAGTCGGGCACCACCGCCACGCTCTACAAGGCGGTGCAGCAGGGCGAGCTGGACGCCGCCGTCTGCCTCTACCCTTCCTTCGCGCTCGCGAAGACCTTCGACTGGTCCCTGCTGCGCGAGGAGCCGCTGGTCCTCCTGGCACCGAGTCGCCTGGCGCGGCGCGACCCGCATGAACTGCTGCGCAGCTCGCCCCTGATCCGCTACGACCGCAACCTCGGCGGCGGCAAGCAGGCCGACCGCTACCTGCGCGCCGCAGGCATCGTGCCGCAGGAGCGCTTCGAGCTGAGTTCGCTGCTGGCGATCGCCATGATGGTCGACCGCGGCCTCGGCGTCTCCCTGGTGCCCGACATCGCATCGCCGCTGCTGGAAGGCCAACGCGTCGCGAAGATTGCACTGCCGCTGCCTTCGGAGCCGCGACGCTTCGGAATCCTGTGGCTGCGCGCCTCGGCGCGACTGCGTTGGATCCAGGGCTTCGTCGACAGCGCGCGCATCGTCATTGCAGCCCATCGCACCGGAAAAGGGTGAAGCACTCCACGAATCCGTTGGCGAGTGCGCAATGTCGTTGCCTCTTAGCCATGTCCATCGCCGGCGCTCGCGCCTAGGATGACAGCGAGTCGTACTAAAGGAGTTCGCCATGGTGCTCGGCGGCCGGAGCGTGCTCCTCGTGCGCGGGGGCGTGCTCGAGTTCGTGGTCGCTGCCTTGCCTCAGCCGGCGTGCACCCGCAAGCGCTATGCCGCTTGCCGCTGAAGCGGGTTCCTTTTTCGGGCCTGGAAGACGAATGCGACCGCCTGCCACGTGATGAAGACACCGATCAAGGCAAGCAGGGAGCCGCTGATGGGCCGCGTGAAGAACATGGTGAAACTCCCGCGGCTCAGGAGCAGCGAGCGACGGAAGTTCTCTTCCAGCATGGGGCCGAGGATGAAGCCCAGCATGAGCGGAGCCGCATCCAGTTCCAGCCGCATGAACAGGTAGCCGATGAAGCCGAACCCGGCCGTGATGAAGATGTCCTCGAGGCTGTTGTTCACGCTGTAGGTGCCGATGCAGCAGAAGAACAGGATCGACGGGAACAGCACGCTGTATGGGATCTTGAACACCGACAGCCAGTAGCGCACCAGCGGCACGTTCAGGGTGATCAGGAAGCAGTTGCCTACCCACATGCTGGCCACCAGGCCCCAGAACAGCTCGGGATGGCTGGCGATCATGTTCGGTCCCGGCTGGATGCCCTTGATGATGAAGGCGGCAAGCATCAGCGCCATCACGGCGTTCTCGGGGATGCCGATGCTCATCAGCGGAATGAAGCTGGTACGCGCCGCCGCTTCGTCTGCCGCGGCCTGACCGGCCACACCCTCGATGCAGCCGGTGCCGATCTCGTGCTTGTACTTGCTGACCTTCTTGTCGATCGCATACGCGGCGAACTGGGCGATGGTGGGGCCGCCGCCGGGCAGGATGCCCAGGAAGGAGCCGATCACGCCGCCGCGCAGGGCGCTGGGGATGATGCGCTTGAACTCGGCCCACGTCGGCATCAGGTCGATCTTGCCGTTGAAGGGCGAGCGCTCCTCGCGCGAGTCGAGGTTCTTCGTGATTTCGGCGATGCCGAAGCAGCCCAGTGCGATGCTCACGATGCCGACGCCGTCCACCAGGAAAGGCAGGTCCATGGTGAAGCGCTGGGCGCCGCTGTTCACGTCGGTGCCGATCTGGCCCAGCAGCACGCCGATCATGCACATGGCAAGGCCGTTGAGCAGGCTGCCCGTGGTGACGAAGCTCACGCACACGAAGCCCACCAGCATCATGGCGCAGTAGTCCGCCGGGCCGAACAGGAAGGCCACTTCGCCCAGCATGGGAGCGAAGCACGAGAGCACCACGATGGCGATCGTGCCGCCGATGAAGCTGGAGACGCCGGCGGTGAACAGGGCCAGGCCGGTCTTGCCCTTCAGCGTCATCTGGTAGCCGTCGATGCAGGCCACGATGCTGCTGGCGTGCGGTATCTTCATCGTGATGGCGCTCACGCTGTCCCCGTACTGCGCGCCGTAGTAGATGCCGGCCAGCATGATCAGCGCGCCGGTCGTGGGAATGGAATAGGTCAGCGGCAGCAGCAGGCTGATGGTGGCCAGGGGGCCCAGGCCGGGCAGCAGCCCGACCAGCGTGCCCACCACGCAGCCGATGGCGCAGTACATCAGGTTCTGGAGGGTCAGGGCGTGCGAGAACCCAAACGCCAGGTTGTGCAGAATGTCCATCAGTAGAGCGGCAGGTTGAGGCCAAGCAGTTTCTGGAAGGCCAGGGCCATGATGACCAGGCCGGCGGCAATCTTGACGTTGCGCATCCATGAATATGAGCTGCCGGCCAAGGTGGAGCAGAACACCATGAAGACGATGCCTGCGATCATGTTCAGGTACATCGAGATCACCGCGAACCCGCAGAGGCTTGCCAGGATGATGGCGATGTTCTTCAGGTTGAGGTCGAGGTGCACGCGTTCGACGAAGCGCGAACGAATCAAGGTCGCCAGTCCGATCAGGAACAGCAACGAACTCACCAGGGCGGGAAACAGCCCGGGCCCCGCGCGGCTGAAGTCGCCGATCGGGTAACGCAGAGCTTGCAGGCCGAAGGCCAGCGCGATCGCCATGAGGAACAGGCCCCTGGCAAGATTTCTGTTGTTCATATGGACGGGATGAGTGTTGTCTCCTGGGCGGCCCGATGGTCCTGCCCCTTCGCTGATCGGAATCTGACCAGCCTCTGAGGGGAATTACGTAGCCGAGGCTGCCGGCGCCTAGCGCCTTCACGGTATTTCTCGCCCGCTACCTGCCCGGTACGCTGCTTCCAGCCTCATCGAGGCGACAAGGAGCAGCAACATGATGATCGAGACCACGCGGCGGACGCTGACGCCGCTCTTCTGCGGCTTGGCCCTTTGCTTCTGCGGGCAGGCCGCCGCCAGCATGGCCGTCGGCTGGTGGGGCGGCGCCTGGAACTGCAGCATCGACGGCCGGCCGGCCCGCATGAAATGGATCCCCGTCAGCGATACGCAAGGCAGTTGCGACGGCGACACCTGCAGCAGCAGCTCCGGCGCGCGCTGGAAGGGAAGCTTCTCCGACAACGGCTCGCGCTGGGTGTCGCTCAGCAACCCCCGCGAGGGCGACCGCGGCGGCCTGTACTTCCGCCACGCCGACGGCAACCGGTGGTACCTGCCCAAGCCCGCGGGCAACAGGACCGTCGGCTGGACGACCTGGAACGGCCAGCGCTACCCGCTCTCGTGCTGGCGCTGAGCGCAAGCTGTCGATAGCCGCTCATGGCCGAACACCCGTCCCATACTGGTCAACCACTTAGGCGCGGGAGCGCATCGAAGCTGCACAGGACTCGTTCGTGCGATATCTCGACACCCGGAACGTCATAGGGCACGGCGCCGGTCTCGACAGCGACTTGCAGCACCTGTGAAGCCTCCACGTAGAGAAACTCCGGCTCCTTGTCGATGAAGCGCGCGATCAGCCATGGGCAGGCGATGCGGTCGATCTTCGGACGTTCGCGAGTGACCCACTTCATATTGCGTCTCCCTTGCCGGCAAGCGGCCTGCCTGCCGCCTGCCAGTCATTGATTCCACCACGCAGGTAGCGCGCGTTCACGCCGGCGGCGCGCAAGCGCAAAGCCGTGGACCGGCCGACCTCGTGCCCGTAGACGCAGTAGACGATGACCTCACGATCCCTGGGCAGCTCGCGGGACCAGTCGGCTACGGCCGCCGGATCACGCCAGCGCGCGCCAGGGATCAGGCTTGCGGCTTGCTCGAACACGCCCGCGCGACGCACGTCCACCAGCTCGGCACCCGCAACTTCCTGCTGCGCGGCGCCGAAAGGTTCGCTGGCCGCTTGGACCGCATGTTGGTAGCGCTCATAGACTGGCGCCCAGTCGATGTTCTGCATGAATGCATCCACGTACGCACCGGCAGCCGCGCCGTGGTCCAGGTGATAGGCATGCTCGTACATGTCTAGCGCAAGGATCGGCACGCCGCCGGCAACGGCGTGCGTATGGTCGGCCGCCCACTGGTTGACCAGCGTGCCTTCGCGCGGCTGAAACACCAGCAGCACCCAGCCGGAGCCGCCACCCAGCGCCTTGCCCAAGGCGACAAATTCCTCTCTCCAGCGCTCGACGCTGCCGAAGTTCGCCGCCAAAGCCAAGGCCATGGGCGGCTCCATCGCCTTGCCATCGCCGCCGAGACTCGAGAAATACAACTCGTGCAACAGCATCGAGTTGGTGGCGATCAGCTCCTCGCGCTTGAGTCCGTTGAGCTGGAAGCCTGGAAGGGTTGCGAAAGACGCGTGATCGAGCTGCGCGCGAATGGCATTCAGCCGCTTCACCGCGCCGCCGTAGTTGTTCTCGTGATGACTGCGCAGGAGCTTCTCCGACAGGCCGCTGAGCGCCGCGGGGTCGAAGGGCAAGGGCAGGACGAATGAATCCATGATTTCTCCTCAGCGCAGGCCTGGAATCAAGGTCAGCAGCAGTCCGGCGGCCGCGCAGGCGCCGAGCAACGGCATCACGCCGACCTTGAAGCGAAAGAGCGCGACAGCAGCCGCAATGGCAATGACAGCAGAGGGCACGTCGAAGCGCCCGCCGAAGCCCTGCGGCCACAGCACGTGATACGCAAAGAACAATGCGAGGTTCAGGATCACGCCCACGACCGCCGCGGTGATCGCGGACAGCGGCGCGGTGAATCCGAGCTTGCCGTGCGTGGCCTCGATCAAGGGTCCGCCTGCCAGGATGAAGATGAATGACGGCAGGAAAGTGAAGAAGGTCACCACGATTGCAGCGACGGCGGCACCAAGGAACAGGGCATCGGGACCGAGCACCTGCTTGAGCCAGCCGCCGACGAACCCGACGAAGGCCACCACCATGATCAAGGGCCCGGGTGTGGTCTCGCCAAGCGCCAGGCCATCGATCATCTGAACGCCGCTGAGCCATCCGTGCTGTTCGACGGCGCCCTGGTACACGTAGGGCAGCACAGCGTAGGCGCCACCGAAGGTCAGCATCGCGGCCTTGGTGAAGAACCAGCCCATCTGGGTCAAGGTGCCTTGCAGACCTTGCGTTGCGACGAGCACACCCATGGCCAGTGCCCAGAGGCTGAGCCCTGCGACCAGCACCTTGGCCAAGTGGCTGCGCGAGAACCGTGCGTGCCCCGGCGTCGGCGTGTCGTCGTCGATCAGCGCGGGTCCGTAACCCTGCTTTGCGCTGCCGTGTCCTCCGTTCAACGCAAAGACGCCCGGCGCGAGGCGAGCGCCGAAATGGCCGATCAAGCCGGCTGCGAAGACGATGGCCGGGAAGGGCGTGTTGAACGCAAAGATCGCGATGAACGCAGCAGCGGCGATGCCCCACATCCAGGGATTCTTCAAGGCGCGCGTACCGATGCGGTGTGCCGCATGCAGCACCAGCGCCGTGACGGCCGGCTTGATGCCGTAGAAGATGCCGGCGACCACGGGCACATTGCCGTAGGCCATGTAGATCCACGACAGCGCGATCAGGATGAAGAGCGAGGGCAGCACGAACAAGGCGCCCGCGACGATGCCGCCCCGGGTCCGGTGCATCAGCCAACCGATGTAGGTCGCCAGTTGCTGGGCCTCGGGTCCCGGCAGCAGCATGCAGTAGTTCAGCGCGTGCAGGAAGCGCTTCTCGCTGATCCAGCGCCTTCGCTCGACCAACTCGGCGTGCATGATCGCGATCTGCCCCGCCGGCCCGCCGAAGCTGATGAAGCCGAGCTTGAGCCAAAACAGAAAGGCCTCGTAGAAGCTGACGCCTGCCGGCGCTGCGGTGGCCTCGGGCCTGATCGCTTGTTGTGCGGAAGCGGTCATGACGCAGCTCCAGGCGCTGCATAGAGCGCATCGAACACGGCCGCGGTGGCGGCAATCAGTTTGTCGTCGTCGCTGTGCACCTCGCGCAGGCCGCCGAGGATGGTTTCGAGACCGGCCGCCTCCGGCACCGGAATGCCGCCCACGTCGAGGTAGTGAACGGCCTTCGCGATGCGCTGGAGCTTCGGCTCGCGCTCGAGATCGAAGCTCGCTGCCATCACCTCGAAGGTCACGCGCGCGCCGATGTGCGTGAAGCGTGCGCCGTCGTAGTCGAAGCCGAGCACGCCTCGCGGTGCACGCGCAGCGTCTTCGAGCCATACGAATTCGGCGTCCGGATCGATGAAGCGGCGAATCAGCCAGGCGCAGGCCAGCCGATCGACCCATGGGCGTGCCCGCGTGGCCCAGCGCTTGCCCTGGAACTTGGCGCGATCGAGCCGAGGCAGATCGTCTTCGGCGAGGGCATGCGGCTCGCCCTTCGAGAAACGGACATCGAGCGCGCGGCGCAAAGCCGCGAGGTCCGCCTCGGCCTGCTCGGCCGCAGGACCGGGGTAGTAGTCGATGCGATGCAGGTTCTCCAGCGCCTCGGCCACTCCGCGCATGCGGCGCCGTGCCTCGGTTTCGCCGAGGCGCTCGAGGTCGACCTGCAGCGCGGTCGCGGTCTCGCGCCATTGCCCGTATGCCTCTGTCCTGTCGAACTGCGCGAGCACCTCCTGGCGCTGGGCGTCATCGCGTGGGGCCAGGGTCAGGACCGAGGCAGATCCGCCGTGCTCACGGACCTCTGACGCCAACGGCTCGAGAAGCGCCGCCCGTTCACTCGGTAGAACAAATGCGCCATCGCGCAGCGCAACGCAACCCAGGCCTTTCAGCGCACGCCAGATGCGCAGCCGAACAGCGTTTGGTTGAGTCGGAAGTGTGACGAGGAGAATTGCCCACATGAACGTAGCATATGCTACTGATCATGAAATAGCAATTTCTCACAGTCGCAAGCCCACGTAACGGCTGGGCGGCAGCAAAGCAGCCCTTGGTCAGAGACGGCCACTGGCCGCGAACGGTCATCCTTGTGAGAGAGCGATTTCCAATGCCGCCCGCCATTCTTGCGTAATGGCGGGGTCCGCGGGCCTACCATCTGTGAGCAAGGACATCGAACCCAGCAGCGTCGGCTCCTGGCCGAACTGAGTCCTTCCGCGAACATGAATGAGCACCGGCTTTGCGCCCGTTGCTGTCGGCCCGCTTCTGACGAAGCGGACCGTCGCGGACTTCGGCTGCCGGCCAGAAGCAGGTATTGGCGACAGTCCGTTCTCCGGCAGCAGAAATTCACTGCCGCAAGGGCGAAGCCACACAAATCGATTGGCAGGACGCGGCGGGCTGGCCTACATTGGTCCTCCACCCACCATGAGGATCGCAACATGCCCATTCGCATCGCATCGCTGACTCACCGCATCGCGAAGAACGG
This sequence comes from Variovorax paradoxus, assembly GCF_018614915.1. Lineage (GTDB taxonomy): Bacteria > Pseudomonadota > Gammaproteobacteria > Burkholderiales > Burkholderiaceae_C > Variovorax > Variovorax paradoxus_K. Next base: position 29,635 of record NZ_JAGGNU010000004.1, read on the forward strand.
CGCGATGCTTCACCAGGCGAAGATGGACCGCGTCCACTCGCTGGGGGCGGACCATGAGCCGTCCGAAGCCGAACAGGCGCTGGCCGAGGAGCGCCGCCTGCTCAAGGAGGAGCGTGCGAAGCGCCAAACGCAGGCGCTGCAGCCGAGGGCGAAGGCCATCGACAAGCTGGTGAGGACGCACCACCCGCAGGCCAAGGAGAAGCCCAAGGAAAAAAAGGAGCCCAAGGAGGCCAAGGCTGGCAAGGCCCACAGGCCCTCGCGTGCCGAGAAGCACGCCGCGCAGGCGGCGGCCCTGCAGGCCGCGAGTAGAGCGCCGAAGAAGTCGGCGAAGACCTGAGAAGGCTCTCAGGCACCGCGCGGAGCGCGGACGCGCTCTTCCGAGTACAGGCGGAGTACGAATCGCCCTGCTTCGGTGTCGCGCAGGCCCCGAACCCTTGACCGTGCCGGAGACAAGCACTTCGCCGGCGCGCGCCTGTGCAGCAACGCGTGCGCCGGTGTGCACAGCGATGCCGCCGACCTTGCCTCCCATCCATTCGCACTCGCCGGTGTGTAGCCCGGCGCGGATCTCGAGTCCGAGCGTACGCACCTCCTCGGAGATCGCACAGGCGCAACGCACGGCGCGCGCCGGCCCATCGAAGGCGGCGAGGAAGCCGTCGCCGGCGGTGTCGATCTCTCGGCCGCGAAAGTGCTCCAGCTCGTGGCGAATCAATGCGTGGTGGCTGTCGAGCAAATCGTGCCAGCGGCGGTCGCCGAGGCTGGCGGCGCGCTCGGTGGCGCCGACGATGTCGGTGAATAGGACGGTGGCCAGGAGCCGGTCAGGTTCCGCGTCGTGCCGAGCGCCGGTGAGGAATTCTTCGATCTCGTCGACGATAGCGTCGCAGTCGCAGCCCCAGGGAACGTGATCGATGCCGTGCAGTTCGACCAGCTTGGCTCCGGGGATGTGATCGGCCATGTAGCGGCTTGCGCCGAATTCGATCGTGCGGTCGTTGCTGCTGTGCAGCAGCAGCGTGGGCGCGCGCACGCCGGCAGGACATGCCGGATATCGATCTCCATGTTCATGCGCACCAGCGTTGCCGCGGCCGCCGGGCTGGCGCTGGCGCGCAACCAGCGGGCCCACCACCATCGGTAGCGCTCGTCTTGGGCCAGACTAGGGCACCGGCATCGATGCCTATCGGTCCGCCCCAGTCTCGTTCGATCTGGTCGGCAAATGCCAGGTGCTGCTCGGCCGTCGGCCCCCAGGGGTAGTCGGGCGCCCGTGTGCGTCGCGCGAAAGCGCCGCCCATGATGAGCGCCGAAGACCGTTCCGATAGGCCGGCCCTGCTGCTTCAAGGCGTGGCGATGCGTTCGCCGCGCGCCTCGGCGACGCGTTCGGCGTGCCACCAGGCGAGCAGACGCTTGAAGTCGCCGCCGAAGCCGACCCTGAGCAGCTCTTCGTAGATGACCGAGCAGTTCGCCGCTTCGCCCATGCCGAGCAGGCGCTCGGTCGCGGCCCGGTCGCAGCGCAGGTAGGCCTCCTTCAGGCTGCGCACTTCGCGGTCGACGGCCGCGTGGGTGCCGTTGGGCGGCTGCGCGCGCGGGTTCGAAGCAAGGGTCGCGAGCAGAAGCGAGGCAGCGATGGTGGCTGCGATGGACAGAGTGCGATGGTGGGTCATGGGGCCTCCGATGGCGGGTGAGGGTGCCGCTGCCATTGCGCCTCCATAGCTCGCGCGCCGTCATGAAGGAACCGGCGCGCGTGGTGAAAAAGGCTGAAAATTCCTCCCCACAGGCCGGGGAGACCAGATGCAGGTTCGAGCCGCCAACCGGTTGCGCTTCGAAGAGTTCGATCTCGACGTCGGCTGCCGCACGCTGCGCCGGGCCGGTCGGAGGCTCGACCTTCGACCGCGCAGCTTCGACGTGCTGGTCTACCTGGCCGAGGCCGCAGGCCGGCCGGTAGGCAAGGACGAGATCCTGGCCGCCGTCTGGCCCGATGTCGTTGTCGGCGAGGAGTCGCTGACGCGCTGTGTCTCCGACATCCGGCAGGTTCTCGGCGAGCACGGGCAGCACATCATTAAGACACTGCCACGGCGCGGGTATCTCTTCGCGGCTCCGGTCGAGCCTGTGCCGGCCTCACGCGCCGCCGATGCGGGGCCGGCCACACCCGCTGGCGAAGCGGCAGTGCCGTCCTCGTCAGCTCGGGCGACGATCGGCACGGTCGCGGGTGAGGCCGCCGCGCCGGTGAGGCGAGGCGCTGCTGCCGTCGCGCTCTGGAGCGGCCTCGCGGCTGCCATCGTCGCTGTGGCAGCGTTGGCTTGGTGGTGGCAGCAGCGCAGCGCACCGGTGGTGCCACCCGCACCACCTCGCCTGTCGATTGTCGTGCTACCCCTTGCAAGTGATGGCGGCGACCCGGCGCAGGACCGGCTGGCCGCCGTGCTCACCGACGAGATCACGGTCGACCTGTCGCGCATCCCCGAGAGCTTCGTGATCGCACGGGCGACCGCGGACAGCTACCGCGGCCGCAACGTCGACGCGCGTCGCGTGGGCCGCGAGCTCGGCGTGCGCTATGTACTCGACGGCGGCCTGGTGCGCCTGGGCGACACGGTCCGACTGACCCTGCAGCTCGTCGACGGCGAGAGCGGGCGCGCCCTGTGGGCAGACCGTATCGATGGCGAGCTACCCGACCTTCCTGCGCTGTACCGCCGAGTCACCGGGACGGTGGCGAGGTCGCTGGACCTGACGCTGCAGGAGGTGGAAACCGCACGTGCTCGAGCGCGGCCCGGTGCCGACTCGCAGGAGCTGTTGCTGCAGGCGCGGTGGCTGCTGCAGTTCAACCGGACGACGCCGGACTCCCTGCAGCAGGCGCGCCGGCTGCTCGAGCAGGTGAGCGCGCGCGACCCGGGGTCGGGGCTCGCCTTTGCGCTGCTAGCACAGACCTATAACTACGACGTGTCGCAGCGCTGGCTGAGCCTGCGCGGCGCGACGCGCGAGCAGTGGCTTCAACAGGCCGACAGACTCTCGGCGCAGGCCTTCCAACTGGATCCCGCCGATGCACGCGTCGTCGGCGTGCGCGGTACGACGCTCGCGCTGGCCGGCCGCTCCGAGCAGGCGGTGGAGTTGCTCGGGCGCCAGATCGGGCTCAATCGCAACGATGCAAGCGGCTGGTTCTGGCTCGGTTATGCCCGTTGCACGCTCGGCCGGCAGGATGAAGCGATCGCCGCCCTCGAGCAGGCGCGGCGGCTCAGCCCGCGCGATCCGAATCTCAACGGCATCTTCGTCGTCACCGCGGCGGCGCATCTGTACCTGGGCCGCGACCGCGAGGCGCTCGAATGGGCGCGGCGCTCGGTCCTCGAGCGGCCGCAGCACGCGGTGGCTCATTCGTGGGTCGCCGCGGCGGCAGCGAACTTGGGCGAGACGGAAACCGCGCGCGCGGCGCTGGCGGAGTTCAGACGGCGGCTGCCCTCCTACACGATTTCGTCGTTCCGCGACGAGCGGCTGTGCGCGAACGACCTCTGCCGCGCCCAGCGCGAGCGTTACTACGCGGGGCTGGAGAAGGCTGGGCTGCCCGAATAGGTTGGTTCCGCGCTGCGGGCCTTCTTCGGGTGGCTGCGCATGGGTCAGAGCGGCTGAGCGAGCGGCGGACTTGTGGCGACGAGCTCAAGACTACGGAAGTCGCTGATGGGTCGACAAGAGCAGTTCGTGTCTTCAGCCAGCTGGCGCGAGAGCTGTCATCAACTTTGAGGATGCCGGAACGCAGCTTACAGCAGCCAGGTCTTGAACAGATGGCGCAGGCGACCGTCAGCTTGTGGCCCGCATGCGCTGTCACCATGGTGGCTTAAGTGGCGTTAGGGAAACTGATCAATGAACGACGCCGTCGGATCTGAGGACATCACGACGCAATGCGGTCGCGATTGCGCTCGACGTCGCGCCGAGAGGCCTGCCCGCCGGGCGTTTCCTGCCTCTTGCGAGGCCACTTTCGGCGTTCAAGACGCACCTCGGGCATGAGCGACCAGCAACGACCTCTTGGCGATGACCAGGTTGGCCAGCCCGAACAGGCTGAACAGCTGCGCTTCGTTCTTCGCCAATCCCTTGTAGCGGGTCTTCTTGTGACGGAACAGGTTCTTGATCACGTGGAACGGGTGCTCAACCTTGGCCCGGATGCTCGCCTTCAGTTGCTCGGCCTTCTCGAGCAGCCGAGCCCACTTGCGTGTCGGGTCCAGTTGCCGGCGCTTGCCCGGCTGCATCGCCACGTGCCACTTCGGGCCCTGCGCCTCCTCGCGCTTGTCGGCACCCCGGTAGCCTGCATCGCCGAAGGCTACTGTCTCCTCGCCGTGCAGCAGCGCGCCGGCCTGCGTCACGTCGTTGACATTAGCCGCCGTTCCCACCACCGTGTGCACGAGGCCCGACTGCGCAT
>NZ_JAGGNU010000049.1 GCF_018614915.1 Variovorax paradoxus
CGCGCGGCATGCGCCGATGAGGTGCTGGGAGAGCCGAGATGGCTCAAACTGGACCGAGAACCCGGCAACGCATGCGCACAAATAGGCAACGTTGTTGGCGTTGCTGGAATCGATGGCTTGTTCAGCATTGCCCTAATAGCCGGTCACGGTCGATATAGCGAAATTGTGCGGAGCATCCAACTCTCTCTCAAGGAGCATGAGCATGAAAGTTTCAGCCCTCTCAATTGGGTTCGTGATCTTCGTTTCCACGCTAGCGATGCCGTCCTCGAGTTCGGGGCAGGTCGCGTATCCGGCCATCGTTTTAAAGCTCAAGGACAGGATCTGCTCGTTGGATGGCATCCCAGCGACCGGGGGACGGTTAACTCCTAGGACGGCAGAGCACAGAATTCTCCTGTACCTTCGTTGCGAAGTGGGCGGCGAGAGCCCCCAGTTGGTAGGGCAAAGTTGCTGCGATCACTTGGCCAGATCAGATGGCGGCATCATCGGAAGGTGTCCGACTACGCACGACGGCGGCCTTTGGATGGCCGCGCTGCGGGAGTCAGTGCGGTGCTAGAGTTCGCAATCTGTGTGGGCGTGCGCAACCATCTCGGTCGGCTCGTCAGGCTTTCACCCTTTCCGCAATGCAAACAGAAAACCCGCTGGGCTTGCGCAGGGCGGTCTTGTCGGCGGTCACATCTGGCGCTGGTAGACGCACTGCGCCGATGGCTAAAAAAGAAGACTCATATTCAGACGACGACCTGCATTCGGCCCTCGGCTTCGCGCTCCTTGCCCTCAGCGCCTACATGTGATGATTCGCAGGTTGGCCCTTTGCCGACAAAACTGGGACTTGGGGCGAGTTCGGGGACTACTTCGGTGGCGTGATCAACCCTATCGTCGGCTTGGCGACGGTGTTCCTGGTCTTCATCACGTTCACACTGCAGCGCAGAGAGTTGCAATCGACCCGCGAGGAACGCAAGCGCTCCAACAAGAGTCGGTGATCCAGAGCTTTGAGCGATCGCTATTCGCCTGGCTCGGCAAATATCACTCATTGCTCAGCGCGATCGAATGGACCCAGACGACCGGCCGAGCAGCCTTGCGAACATCTTCTCGAATTGGATTCGCGTGGACTTTCGGGCGGACCGCGGAGACTATGCGAATGATGACGACGGGGTCGAAGACTTCGAGGTGACTCTCGAACGAGCGCTTGAACATCACGAGGATCGCCCGAAGTGCCGGATAGGCGGTGCAATGAAGATCGAGCCGCGCCCCGGCGACTTTGCCGTTCTCGCGGTCGAGGACGAAGCGCACTTGCGGGCCTCCGCGCTTTCTTGAAAACACTTTGACGGCGAGCCGGCTCGAAAAGCCGCTTCGAGAGCTCGTGAAGATCAGGGTCACCACGCAGCAACTGCGGGATCGAGGCCACGCGCAGTTCGTCGTTGCGCTCGGCCAGGAAGCTCTCCAGCCGCTTCGTGATGCGGCGGCTCGTATCCAGAACGGTGCCGGACTCGTGCTGGGCCCCGCACTGGGAGGACTCGCCTCATTCGGCGGCTTGCTGTGGCCGCTGATCCTCGCGTGTGCCCTGTGCCTCGCCGCGACGGCTTACGTGGCGGCCAAGGCGCCGCCGAGGGCTACTACCTTGCCTGCGGGGAGCCTCTGGCGCATGCGTCAGTTTCGCGAGACCTACGACGCGCCGGAGTTTCTCGCACAGCTTGTGCGAGAAACGGTGGAGGTGGTGCCCTGGGCCCCATGTCAACCTGCTGTCCAAGCTCAACGACGCTGGGCAGCGGCTCTTCTACTTGAAGCCACCGCGCGCTTCGGCTGGAGCCGCAACGTGCTGCTCAACCAGATCAAGGCAGGCGTACGAGCGGTCGTTGGCCGAACGATGGCGGTCGAGCTGTCGACGTCGATGCGATCGATGAGACGGCCTTGAATGCCCATGAGACAGCGCGAATCGGAGCCAAGGCGTTGAGTTGAATGGGGACGTGGCGCGCAGCAACGGTGCCTGGCGAGCGCGATGGCAAGAGCGCCCCGCATCGGCTCTGGAAGACGAGGAGCCGAAGCTTGGTGTGGAGGTCGGCGCAAGTTGGCAGTCATGGTGGCCGAGGCTGTTGAGGCGACGCGCGAATCAGCTGCCCGCGGGCGAAGGTCTCCAGGATGATCATCGGGCCGCCGCAGTGCGGGCAGAAGAAGCTCGGTTGCGTGGACTCGGTATCGACGCTCGAAGTCTGTGCAGTGGCATCGATTGCTTGCAGCAGCTCGCGAACTCGTGTCAGGTTGGCCCGGCGACAGCCGTTGGCCAACAGCCCGTAGTGGCGGATGCGATGGAAGCCGCCCGGCAGAACATGCAGCAGGAAGCGACGCATGAATTCCTCGGCATCGAGCGTCATCGTCTTGCGGCGTGTGCGGCCCTTGGCCCGGTAGGTCACGTGCTGCATGGCGAGGCCGGTCTTGCCCTTGAGCATTTCGACGGCCAGGTTGGACAGCGATCCGGGGCCCGGCGATCCGCGACGACGTTCGACCAACGCACCAAGGTGCCTACCGGCGAGACATCGTCCCGCTTCCAGTGGATGCTGCTGAAGACGAACTCGTTCGTGACGATATTGGGCACCTGGATGAGCACCGTGTAGCCGTCTGGCGCGGCTCGCGACACGTATTCGGTTTCGATGTTGGTGAAAGCACCACCGCGGTTTTCGACCACGACGGGTTGCCTGAAGGTCTGCTGCGGCGGGGACGGGCTTCACCGGGTAGGGGGCATGGCGGCTGGTAGGGTCACTAAAAGTGAACTTACCACCAACTGCGCGGCCTCGCCGCACGCCAGCCTTCCCGGCGCCCCTGACGAAACCGCCGACCTCAGAAAGCACGACCTACCGCCCAGGCACCCAAACGGCGGGCTGATCAGCCATCCAGGGCCAGCTCACGCGCATGGTTGCTGCGCACCCAACTGATCTGGCCCGCCTCCGCGTTGCGGGCCTGCCAGGCGCGGAACTCCGGGTCGGCGGACAAGGGGTCGACGACCTTGGCGAAGGCGGCCGCGTCCTCGAACTGCACGCTGAGCACGTAGTTGCCGAGCTCGCCGGCGGTGATGGTCCAGAGCCGCGGGCTGGTCGCGCCGTGCTTGCTCCAGAGGGCGGCGCCCTGCGCCATCGACTTCATGACGGCAGCCAGGTCAGCGCCGGGATTCGGCTTGAAGACATAGCGGGCTTCGTAGGCCATGACAGCCTCCTTTGTATGGGCGGGAGCCAACCATTGAAGCACCGCCGGCCCGCTGGCGCAACCAGGCCCGGCGTGGACGCAGGCGCGGACCGGCTTGCGCAAGTCGAGGGATCGTGCAAGGCTTGCGGGGCGCCGCCGAGTCGGCGCCCATCACGCCAGGCGGGCACGCCATGCCCCAGCTCGACAAGGACCAGGGCGTTGATGTTCTGAACCGCCTATTGGAGCGAAGCTGGCGGGCGTGGTGCGCTACACGCACTACTCCTTCCTGGTGTTCGGCTTCTCGCGCATTTCCCATCGTCTCCTGGCTGGGCTGGCATCGCAGTCCTCGCGCCCGGGCGCACGGCAGATCGAGGGCTTCCTTGATGCGCATCCCGGGCTCGCGGCGCGTGCAAGTGCCCTAGTGCAGTTAGACACCCGCGGCGACGTGGTGCCGCTGGAGCAGTTCTTTGTTCCCGCGGAATTCGACGGGTCGCGCCGATGGAATTTCAGCCGCTCAAGCGCCTTGTTCACAGTTGCGAGTGTCACCTTGGTATTTATCCCCGCAGCGCGCGCCCCCAGTAGCCTGAATGAGGCCAAGCGCGCGCAGACCGGGACTGCGATGCAGACGAAGGAGATTGCGGACCCCTGCAGAAGGCGGGGTATGCGCTAGTTTATGTTTCCGGAACGATGGGTGAGTTGACGGCCGGCGCGCAGGTCGGCCTCACCCCCCCAAGGGACCAGCGCTCCAGCGCATCGGCCATGGAGGACTGGCGTGCGGGCGCGGTGGCGGGCGGCCGCACGCCGTCGAACACCGGCGCAGCCGCCGGCACCTGGCCGGCCTGCCATGGCATGAATACGCCCCGCGCCTGCATGTGGGGATGCGCCATCGCCTCGGCCAGCGACAGCACCGGCGTCACGCAGGCATCGCTCGCCGCGAAGTGCTGCGCCCACGCCTGCCGGGTGCGGCTGCCGAACGCTTCCTCGAAGCGGCGGCGTATCTCGGGCCAATGTGCCGGATCCTGCCGGTCCGGCAGCTGCCCGGCCAGGCCGAGGCGCTGCAGCAGCTCGTCGTAAAACTGCGGCTCGAGCGCGCCCACGGCGACGAACTGGCCGTCACGTGTGCGGTAGGTGTCGTACCAGGGCACGCCGCCGTCGAGCGCATTGCTGGCGCGGCGGTCGGCCCACTGGCCCATCACCATCCGGCTGAAGACCATGGCCATGAGCACGGCGCTGCCGTCGACCATGGCAGCGTCGACCACCTGGCCGCGCCCACAGGCCCGTGCCTGCCAGGCGGCGGCGAGCACGCCGATGGCCAGGAAGGCGCCGCCGCCGCCGAAGTCGCCGACGAGGTTCAGCGGGGGCACCGGCTTGTCGGCGGTCCCGATGGCGTGCAGCGCGCCCGAGAGCGCGATGTAGTTGATGTCATGGCCGGCCTGCTGCGCCAGCGGGCCCGTTTGGCCCCAGCCCGTCATCCGGCCATAGACCAGGCGCGGGTTGCGCGCCATGCAGTCCTGCGGCCCCAGGCCCAGCCGTTCCATCACGCCCGGGCGAAGTCCTTCCAGCAGGATGTCGGCGCGCCCGACGAGTTGCAGCGCGGCCTCGCGGCCTTCGGCGGACTTCAGGTCCAACTCGACGAGGGTGCGGCCGCGCCGCACCGCACCCAGGGTGTCGCGCTCCGCGCCGCTGGCGGGGCGCTCGATGCGGATCACGCTGGCGCCGAGGTCCGCCAGCACCATGCCGCACCAGGGCACCGGGCCGATGGCGGCGAATTCGAGAATGCGCAGGTCGGAAAGTACGGCCGTCATGTCCTGCCCTCCGGCGTGCCGGCCGGCTCTTGCCTATGGACCAGCAGATTCAGGAAGACCCGGGCGCAGCCCGGGAGTGCGTCGATGTCGCGGAACAGCACCTGGCGTTCGCGGAAGGCCCACGCGTCCGACAAGGGGATCAGGTTCAGGCGCATGCTTCGCGCCAGCCTGCGCGCCGCGGATTCAGGAACGATGCCGACGCCGACGCCGGCTTCGATCATCCGGCACATCGCTTCGAAGCTGCTCATCATGACGCGCACGTTCAGCGTCTGGTTGAGCTGGTTCACCGTCTGCGTCAGGAACAGGTCGAGCGTGCTGCCCTGCAGCCCGATGTGCGGGAACTCCAGCGTCTCCTCGAAGCGCATCTCGCTGCGTCCGTTGGTCGGATGAACGAAAGGTGTCGCCAGCACCAGCCGGTCCGTGCTGAAGCATAGCGATTGCAGCGTCGACGCCGGCGCGGGACCGGCGATGAGGCCCAGGTCGGCGGAGCCATCGAGAATGCCGCGCACCACCTCGCGCGTGTTGCGCTCCTGCAGGTCGACCGTGACGCCCGGCCGCTCGCTCATGAACCGGGCCAGCACTTCCGGCAGTACCTCGGTGATGGAGGTGGTGTTCGCGAACATGCGGATGTGGCCGGTGGCACCGTCCGAATGGACCGAGAAATCGCTCTTCACGTGCTCGATCTGGCGAAGGATCACGCGCGCATGGCGCAGCAGCATCTCGCCCGCCGAGGTGAGCGTCAGGCCGCGCGGGTCCCGGTAGAACAGGCGGCTGCGCAGCTGGCTTTCCAGCGACTTGAGGCGCGAGCTCGCCGCCGCGGGCGAGAGCGCCGCACGCTGCGCACCGCGCGTGAGATTGCCCAGCTCCGCGATATGGACGAACAGCCGCAGGTCCACGATATCGAAATGCACCCGCACCGGCTCCTCGACGAGGAACGCCGAAGGCAGCAGCACGCGCAGCGGATCAGGCAGGACGGAATCCATCGAAGCCCGTGATCTCGCGGCCCTGGATGAGGGTGAGGATGCCCGGCGTGCCATCGGGAATGGCCAGCGTGCGCACGTCGCGCGCCATCTGCTCGAGCCCGAGCTCACGGCTCAGGCCCATGCCGCCATGGATGCGCATCGCGAGCTGGATGGCGCGATCGCAGGCATCCACCGCATAGCGCTTGGCCATCGCCGACAGCCCGTTCGCCCGCTCGCCACGGTCCAGCGCGGCCAGGGCGTTGTAGCAGGCGAGGCGGCTCGTCACCACGGCGGTCTCGATCTCGGCCAGGTCATGCTGGATGAGCTGGAAGGCGCCGATCGCCTTGCCGAATTGCTTGCGCACGCCGGCGTACTCACGCGCGAGGTCGAACGCGCGCTGGGCCAGGTGCACGGCCATGAGGCCGACGGTGGGCCGGTTGGCCAGCCAGGTGATGGTCAGCAGCTTGGCCGTGTCGCCGCTGTCGGGACACACGTTGGCCTGCGGCACCCTGCAGTCCTCGAACAAGACCTCGCCCAGGGGGGCCTGGCGCAGGCCCATCATGTCGACCTCCTTGGCCTCGAAGGGCGACTCGTCGCGGTCGACGAGGACGCGCGCCATGCGGTAGCCGGCGCCCTCGGGAATGCGGCAGGTCACGTTCATCACGTCGCACACCGTCGCGTTGGAGATCCACTGCTCAATGGGTCTTGCGTTCGACCGCCGCTTCTTCCCCAATCTGCAGTTGACGCTTTCTTTCCTTGGCCAGTTCGGTCTCCAGCAGCTTCGCACTTTGTCGAGCTTGGTCGACCTCGGCCAAGAAGCGCCGCTCATGCGCAATCTCCCGCGCCTCCAGACGCTCCCGCTCTCGTTGCCATGTATCCTTGCGTGCTTCCAGCGCCCGCGCGTGCTCGACGCGCAACGTTTCGTTCAAGCGCCGCTCCGACGCGAGCGACTCTTGCAGTTTGTCGACATCGGTGCTGTAGCGGCCGTGCAGTCTGCCGAGTTCGCCGTGCGCCGACGCCAGTTCTCCCCGCAACGCCTCTGACGCGTCGCGCGTCTCAGTGAGCGCTTTCTCGATGGCGGCAGTCGTTGCGACCCACTGTTCTTCCCGCTTCGCCAACTCCGCCTGATCCGCGCAAAGCTGCGCCCTGCCCTGCTCCAGCGCCGCGCGCTCTTCCAGCAATGCTTGGTTCGCGATGGTGCGCGCTTCGTTCTTGGCGTGGTTCCAGGCGCTACGCAGGTTGGGCGGCAGGTCGTCCTCGACCGGCACGGCGACTCCGGCCACGCGGGCAGAAAGCCTTTCATACCAAACGTCGAGCAGCGGACTGATGGTGTTGGGCGAACCCCCTCCGAGCTGTTGTCGCACGCGCTCGATGGTCGGCTTGAGGCCCCGGGCGAGCAGAACGTCGGCGGCCTCGACCACCTCTTCCAGTTGCACACCGCGCGGCCCTCGCCGCCGGACCGGGACTGGAGCAATGAACGCCGAGACGCCCGTGGTGCCTGAATTCATCGACGGCCTCCGATTGGGGTCGATAAGCGCGGATTATGGTGCCCAAGCGCAGAAATTGCGTTAGACATCCTACATATGCTGCTGAAAGCATATGAGTAAGCCTCAGTCCCCGTCCATGCGAATCCCTCTTCTCGCGAGGGTCAGACGCCGTGACCGGCAGTTGAGGTCGTCGCGCAACCGGGCCTCGCAGGTGCGGCACGGCGTCGCTCGGAGTAGCCACTCGGCCGTGTCGAAGGTCCTCGCGCGGCGAGCCAAGTGAAATGCGCCGCTCGCGGGCCCCGGCGTGGAGGCAGCGGCATAAGACCCGAGCAGCGGGCACTCAGCGGTGGCCCCTCAACCGCTACTTCTTCACGCGCGGCTTGATCGCCTAAATTGCTTTCGGATTAGCGCCGCCCAGATCCTGGGCCGCGGAACTCTGGCGGGGGCTGCGAAGGCATCGAAATCCCGCCTCAAGGCTCGAGCGACAGGGCGTGCAGATTGCCGTTCTCCAGCGCCAGCTCCAGGAGATCCATCGTGGTGCGCATCTTCCTTGGAACTGGCGCCTCGCCCGCTGCGATCGGCTTGTCCGTCGCAAGCGTTACCAGCTCACCCGCATGCCCACCGAAGCCGAGGGACGCAGGCTCACTCGCTGGTCGCCACCCACCGGCGACGAGTACCCGAGCTCCCCCGTAGACGTTGACCTGCCGGCTCAGTGTCCAGGTGCCGCCGGCCGCGATCTCCGCCGACGCGTAGCCGCGCTTCGTGTCGATCCCCGTGCTGCCTCCCGGACCCGCCACGAGCATGCGGTCCGTGTCGCCCAAGCCGTGCCACAGGTTCAAGCGCGCGTAGGGCTTCAGTCGCCCCGCGCCCGTCGCGTAGTCGCCGACCAGGCGCACGCCCAGACGCGCGGTCAGGTTGGTGCGCGGATCCTGGGCGAAGACCGCCGCCGGAATCACCACCTCATCGAGGTGCTGCTTGCCGACGATCAGCTGCGCCTGCGGCTCGATGTCCCAGTTCTCGATCAGCTTGAAGCGCTTGCCGAACTCGACGGAGGCGAGCGTGCTGTGGCCTCCGATGTCCGCGTGGGTCGCGCTGGCGGCGTCGGCAGCGACCGCTTTCCGGGATTCGTGATGAGAGGCTGGTATGCGCGCCGTAGCTGTACTTCGGCTCGCCACAGCGGGTGACAGCAACAGACTGCATACCAGCCGCTGAGCAGACGTCCAAGTTGCCCAACCGGTCATTCCAGCCGAAGCGGTCCAATTTTGATAACGCGGGCGGCCCAACATTGAGGATGTCGTCCGCAGGTCGTTGATGTTCCGTCAGGGCGGCCGGCAACGCCGGACCGCATGTCTTTTCACACACAAGTCCCGCTTGAAGTATCAGGCGTGGTGGCTATATTTCTCGGGTCTCGGCGATGCGTCGTGCTTGACCGGACATGCACAAGGAGAGCCTGATGAACCTCCCGTCCAACACGTGCAATGGACATTCAGAGCTTGAATGCACCGCCGCGCTATCCCGGGACAACCCTTCATGTAGAGCGGTTCTTCTGCTGGCATTAGCGGGCTCGGTATTGAGCACCGCCGGTCTGGCGCGCGCCCAATCTGCGCCAGACGTCACTTGCCACATCGAATACGCCACGACTCGCGATGGTGTTCGGCTCGCAACTGAGGTCTACCTTCCGGTGGCGCCGGGCCGGTATCCGGTGGTCATGCAGCGGACCCCCTATAACCGCAATGGTGCACCTGAGGACGTCAACTGCGCCAACGCGACACTTCAGACTTATGCACGCAACGGCTACGCGGCGCTGAACCAGGACGTTCGAGGGCTGTATCGCTCTGATGGCATTTTCGACGCGATGCGACAAGAGGCGAACGACGGCTACGACGCCATCGAGTGGGCAGCGCTCCAGCCTTGGTCCACCGGGAAAGTGGGCACGTTCAGCGGCTCCTATGTGGGCCTGACGCAATGGCAGCCAGCGATCCAGACTCCTCCGAGCCTGGCGGCGATCTCACCCAACATCACGGCATCCGATTATCACGATCACTGGACTTATGTGAACGGCGCGTTCGCCCTGTGGTTTGCTCAAAGCTGGATTCCTCTCACCTTGGGAAAAGAAACCATGCTCCGCCAGCTCCTCGCCTCGGGCATGTCGCGCGAGCAGGCCAATGCGCAGGTGGCGGCCTTTACCGAACGCAGCAATCGGGAACTAACCACGAGTTGGGTGTGGCAACTTCCCCTGAAGGCATTCCCTGAGTTCAGGTCGATCGCACCGTACTACTACGAGTGGCTTGACCACCCCAACTACGATGCCTACTGGCAGGCTCTCGATGTCGAACCGCGCTATCAGAACGTGCGCGTGCCGACGCTCAACAGCGGCGCCTGGTACGACATCTTCCAGGTGGGCACCGTCAGGAACTTCCAGGGCATGAGGGCCAATGGTGGCACCGCCGAGGCCCGTCAAGGAAGCAAGCTGATCATGACCTGCTGTGGGCACGCCGGCACCAGCGGACAAGTAAGCTGGGGCACCGCGAGCCCGCCGATCACGACCGAGTTGCGCTTCTTCGACCGCTATCTCAAGGGCATCAGCAACGGCGTGGAGAGGGACCCGGCCGTCCAGCTGTACGTTCTCAACCCGCCGGACACCGGCACCCAAGGCAGCGGCTTCTGGGTCCATGGAGACCAATATCCGCTTCCCGGCACACGCAACACCACCTACTTTTTCACCAGCGCCGGCCGAGCCAACAGCAGCGCTGGCGACGGCAAGCTGGATCCCACCCCGCCCTGGGAGGATGCTGCTAAGGAGAGCGGCAAGCGCAAGCGCCGCCTCCTTGAGGAACTGCGCTCCAGCATTCCTGACCAGTTCGTCTACCACCCGAACGACCCGGTACCGACCGTCGGCGGAAATCTGTGTTGCCAGCCGCTGTTGCTGGCCGCTGGCGCCCACGATCAGATGCGAGTCGAAGCGCGCAACGACGTCCTCGTCTACACGAGCGAATCGCTGGCGGAGGATATGGCAGTCATCGGACCTGTCAAGGTGGTGCTGTGGGCTGCTTCTTCGGCGCGCGACACGGATTTCACCGCCAAGCTGGTGGATGTGCACCTGGATGGCTTCGCGCACAACGTGCTCGACCGTGTCGTGAAGGCGCGGTTCCGTGAAGGGTCGAAGTCGCCGCCGAGCCTGATTCGTCCTTTCACTCCCTACGAGTACACCATCGAGCTCGGCAACGCCGGCACCGTATTCAAGAAGGGACATCGCATCCGGGTCGAAATCTCCTCATCGAACTTTCCCCAGTTCGCCCGCAACCTGAACACCGGCCTCGACGACTCGGAAAGCGTCCTCAGTATTTCAGCGCTGCAGGCTGTTCTGCACGACCGGCACCACGCTTCGCGTCTTGAACTGCCTGTCGCCACGACGGTGCGAATTCCGACTCCGTGAACGCTGAGCGGCGCAAGCCAATGCGGTTTCCCCGGATCCTTTGCACGGCGTTAGCAGCTGCGTGGATGATGCTGGGTTCTGCATGGGCCTACGAAGCCGGCCGCATGACAGGCGGGGGCGCCTTCTTCTGCCCCTATCTCACCCTACAAAGAGTGACCCACGAGTTTGAACTTGACTGCGGAACGGGGTCTGACTTTGAAGGGGCCGCGCCCGCTGGGCCCAACAAATTGGAGATCGGTTTATCCGGCGGTGCGGATTTTCATCTGACCCGTTTGAAAAAAGGCGTGTGCAGCACAGACAAGCCCGATGATCAGAATCGTCCTGCCGCTCTCCGAGAGACTTTCCACGGCGAAGGATTCGGGAGCTTTAACGGCTTGGGTGCGTCTATCACCTTTGCCTTCACCGACGCTGTGGAGCCGGGGACCGAGGACACGGCGGAGTTCGAAGTCAAGCTCGCGTCAAGCGGAGCGACCGTGCTTGAGTGCAAGTCGGAGCTCCCGCTGATCCTGGGCAACCATCGGGCGTACAGCCCCGGCAACAAGCCAGCCGCGCTCCGGTCTGAATCCACGGCTGTGGCGGAGGCATCTGCGTTCCCGGACCGGGGCGAGCTGGGCGGCGCGTTGTACAGCCCGTTCGCCGCTTCAAAAACCGAGTCAAGCTCGAAGGCTTCCGCGCCGCCGCAGAGAGACAACAAAGGTTCTCCCAGGGACGCCGTTGTTATTGTTGTGGGCACCGTCTCCTCGTTGGCGGTCGCAGTTGGCCTTGGCTTCCTCGTCCTGCGCTTCTTCCGCGTCAGTTAGAAGATCGCAGTAGGGAGCCGCTTTTTGGGCGCATTGCGGTCGTTGTCCGCGCGAGCGAACTGACCGTTCGTGGCCGAACTGAGAAATAGCTCGGAGCGCTGCGAACGACCGCTCCCGCTGCACCTCCGACATTCGCTGGGCCAGGTCGAACGACTGCAGATGGCCGGTTCCGGCTGTCGGCCGCATTCTGCCCTGCTCCGCTCCGCCTTCCCATGACAGAGCCGCAGCGGTTTGGCGCCGCCCCTCGCCGATCTCTCTTCCCGCGCTGGCGGGCCAAGGCGTCCCAAGGGGCGCACGAGAGCGCCTGCCACGCGGCGCTGCCGCGCGCCGACAGCCGCCCACACTTGGCCGCCGCGACGAGTTCCAACTAAGCTGCAAAACATTCCAAGTATGTTGAGAACTGTCGATGTTCACGGGTGGCGGAACACCCGCCCCATACCGGTCAACGACTTGCGCGCGGCAGCGCCAGGCTACCTTGAACCCGCTGGGCAACATAGTTTGAATTTTCGGCTCAGTTTTGCAGCTCAGTTTGAATTTTCCGGTGACAGCGAGTGGCTGGCAGGTCTGCGCGCCGAAGCCGTCTTTCGGTTTTCTCGATAGCAGACGTTCATCGCAGTTGACTAATGCCACCTCATCTTCGGCCGACCATTTGTTGCGCCTTACGCGAATTGCGATCAAGGTTCGCGACCTCATTCCCAAGAGTTCGACCTCGGCGCAACCTGTTCTTTCGTATCAGGCGCGGGGAGGCTCGCCGATCAGCATCGCCAGAGGCTTCAGCGGCCCGAGAGCAATCAGCTCGAACTCCATCATGCCGGCCACGCCCAGAGGAAGCTTCTCCAGGATCTCGTGGGCCTCGGCGGTGCTGGTGACGTTCATGATGAAGACGACGCCGTAGCCCTCGGTCTGGAAGAACCACTGATCGATCTTTCCGGCCAGGTGGTTGCGAACGGTCGCGCGCACCTCGAAGGGCAGGACGGGGGCGATCGCTTCGGGCGTTCCCTTGGCGGTCACCGAACCGATCGCCAAGACCTTGGTCGTCGGAGCGGCAACGGCGGCGAGCGCCGGAAGGATCTCTGCATGGACACGCGGATTCTTGACTTGAGACATTTTGATAACTCCAGGTTGCGAAGGTTGTGGGTTAACCCACGTGGGTGCCTCGCCGGCTCAGATGGCAGCAGGTGAAGCGGGGGATGAATGGGCCGAATAGACGGATGGGGTCCCATCAGCCCGGCTTGTTATGACAGCATTTCCTTGGCAACGAGGGCCGGCTCATCGATTTGCAGCCAGTGACCCGCCGGGATCAGCCGAAGGGAGGCGTGCTTCAAGTGAGACTGGAAGTCGTTCGCGCCGCCCGCGTTGATATAAGGATCGTTTTCACCCCAGATGATCTTGGCTGGGGTATCGAGGGCTTCCATCATCGGAAGCCGCGCAGTGTTGCGAGTGAGTTCCTCGAAGAACTGAGCCGTCATCTGCACGAACGCCGGGCCGGCGCCGGGCTTGTTCCGGAAGTTTCCGTCGATGACGGGACCGAGGAACTCGTCGTATCGCGCCTTGTGCTTGTCTGCGAGGCTTTTTTTGAAGCTCTCTCGCTGGAAGTTCACTATCCAGCCGAACTGCTCCGGGCTTTGAATGATCGCGCTCGAAAGCGCTTTCAGGTTCGCAGTCGCGAATAGTTCAATCAACTCTGGCCACTTTACGGTGGGCGAGTGGGCGAAGGCCGCGTTGAGGATGACGAGTGACGCGGTGCTCTCGGGATGGTCGATCGCGAAGTTCATTCCCGCCGCGCCCGACGCGTCGTGCATCACAGGAACGATCTTTCCCAGTCCTAGGTGGTCGACGACCGCCTCGAGATCCCCGAGCTGTTGCTTGAAGCTGTAAGTCGCGCCGTCGGGCTTGTCGGACCGACCAAACCCCTGGAAGTCGAATGTCACCACGCGCCGGCCGGCAGCGACGAGATGGGGGATCAGGTCGTCGTAGATGTGCAGGTTGTCAGGGAAGCCGTGCATGAGCACGAAGGCGGGGTCCGTACCTGCGTAGTCGCGTGCATAGACCTTCCCCTGCTCACGCGGGACAAGATGTTCGGTGAAGGTTGGCTTGGCATTCATGTCTTATCCATTCCTGTTCTGTCAAAAAAGATCTGTCGCGCCTCGCAGTCATGTTGCATATGCAACATAGAACGCAAGTCACAACATCGACGAAAACTCATGCTGCTGCCTGGAAACTCACCAGGTCGTTTGCAATGTTCGAAATGGCGGTTGCACCAGCTTCTCCGAGCACAGCCTTGGCCTGGGCTTGGCCCGCTCGCCAGGCCGGCGCTAGGCGATGCAGCAGTTCGATACCAGACTTCGACAAACAGATCGGCCGGCCCCGGCCTCCAGCCGTGCTGTGAACTTCTTCAATCCAGCCCTCGGAAAGCATGATCTGGAGGTTGCGCGTCAGCGTCGATCGTTCTTGTTGGTGGAATCGGCCTATCTCTGCGCGGGTTGCCGGGCCGATCGTATGGATCACAACCAGCAAGGCGAATTGGGGGGAGTTGATGCCAAACGGTCGAAGCTCCTGGTCGTAGATGCCGGTGACGACCCGCGAGACCAGCCGTGTACGCATGAGCACACAGGTGTTGGCCATCTCGAGGATCACATCTGCGCCCACTGCTAAAGAACCCCTGTTTGCTTTCATGGCCGTAGTATGTTGCATATACAACATACTGTCAAGCCACCAATCTCGCGTCCCGAATTTGTATTGCTGTAGAAGGTGCCGCCGGAGTCCAGGTGCCGGCTACCTCGGCGTCAGGGATGTGAACCCAGAACGCCGTCGGCGCCAAGCGCCAGTCCTTCTAGAACGTGAAGCGGAACGTCAGAGTCGGCACGATTGGCTTGATTGAAAGGTGTGGAGGAAGGTCCGCTTGTGGCCGATGGACTAAACCGCTGACGCGGTGGATGTGTGCGACGAGGGCAGATCGCGTAGCGCGGAGGTGAGTTGTACCTTGGTTGCGGGGAATGTTCCCCGGAACTCGGAGACGACGATGACACCACTACGTCAACGCATGATCGATGCGATGGTGCTGCGTGGCTTCAGGCCACGCACGCAAGAGTCCTACCTGAGGGCTATCGCGCAGATGGCCCGTCACTACCGCCGAACCCCGGAGCTGATCACCGACCAGGAGGTCCAGGCCTATCTGCTGCACTTGGTGCGCGAGCGGCATCTGGCGCGAAGCAGCGTCAATCAGGCTTCGAGCGCAGTGCGGTTTCTGGTGTGCGAGGTGCTCGGCCAGAACGAGCGACGCCAGCGCATCCCCATGGGTCACACTCCGCAGCGGCTGCCCGACGTGTTGTCTCGCGCCGAAGTGGCAGCGGTGCTCGCTGCGCCGATGTCCATGAAGGCGCGCACGCTTCTGATGACGGCCTACGCCAGCGGGCTGCGCGTGAGCGAGCTGTGTCAACTGCGCGGCTGCGACATCGACTCCTCGCCCGACCGCATGTGCATTCATGTCATCGCCGGCAAGGGAGGACACGACCGCTACAGCCTGCTCAGCCCGGAGTTGCTCGAGCAGTTGCGGCTGTACTGGCGGCGATGCAGACGCACTGCACGGGCCGAGGACTGGTTGTTCCCTGCGCGGCTGAACCCCTCCCAGCACTTGGACACCCGTAGCGCCGGGCGCTACTTCTACGCCGCGCGCAACGCTGCGGGCATCGCCAAGGTCGGCGGCATCCACACGCTGCGCCACTATCCCG